>NZ_LMCR01000021.1:0-289980 GCF_001424865.1 Devosia sp. Root105 | reverse complement strand
GGGGGAGGGAGACGCTCCCACTGACGCCGGTGTTTTGGTCTCCCTCCCCCTTGCGGGGAGGGGACAGGGGTGGGGGTCCACAGCCACCGGCTTCTGGAAGGGCTCACGTCCCCCGCGGCTTGGCCCGTGCCGTAGCCGCCGCCTCCAGTGGGTTCTCCGGCCAATAGTGCCGCGGGTAGCGGCCCTTCAGGTCCTTGGCCACATCCTTCCAGCTGCCGCGCCAGAAGCCGGGCAGGTCGCGTGTCGTCTGGATCGGCCGGTGCGCCGGCGAGAGCAGCACCAGCAGCAGCGGCACCTTGCCCCCGGCGACGCTCGGGTGCCGGTCGAGACCGAACAGTTCCTGTACCCGCACCTCCAGCGCCGGCCCGTTCTCTGCGCCATAGTCGATCGGCAGGTGCGAGCCCGAGGGCGCGTCGAAATGCGAGGGCAGCAGCCGCTCGATCTCCTGCCGTCGCGCCCAGGGCAGCAGCCCCTCGAGCGCTCCGCCCAGGTCGTCCGCTCCGATCTCGCTCAGCGCCGTCTTGCCGGTGATGGCCGGCACCAGCCAGGCCATGTCGGCCGCGAGGCCCGTATCGGAGAGATCCGGCCACGCCTCGCCCAGCGTCGCGCGGAGGTAGCTCGCCCGCGCCCGCAGCGCCTGCTGCTCTTTGCTCCATGGCAGCACGCCAACCCCGAGCCCGGCGATGCCCTCTGCCAGCGCCGCCGCTGCCTGCTGTAGATCGGTTATCGCCACCGGCGCCTCGTCGAGCCGCAATGCGCCGAGCCGCCGCAACCGCCGCGCCCGCACACTGCGCGAGCCGCGGTCGAACGCCATCGCCACCTCGTCGACAATCTCGCCGGCGAACAATTCCTCGATCGTCGCCCGCTCGACTGCCGCCGCCGCCCGGATCCGCCCAGTCGCCGCCGCGCCGGTGATATCGCTCACCACCAGGTAGGGTACATTCGCCAGTGCGTCCGTTTCCTCGAGGCTCGCCTGCCGCCCATTGGCCAGCCGGAATCGTCCGCGGGCGCCGGCCTGCTGCGCCACCCGGTCCGGATAGGCTCGGGCCAGGTGGCGTCCAACCTCGCCGCCCGAACCCGTGTTGCCGACCATTCCGGCCCAGCGCCGCGCCAGCCCATGCGCCTCATCAGCCCGCTTGCCGCGCTCGCGCCCGAAGCGTTCGAGCCGGTGCGTCAAGTCAGGGCCGTCACCGCCAAGCCCACGCTCGCCGAGCAGCACTGCCAGTTGCGCTGCCGTCAGCGCATCATCCTCTTCCGCCGCGCGGTGGATCATGTGCCCCAGCCGTGGGTGCAGTGGCAGCCGCGCCAGCGCCTTGCCCTCGACGGTGATGCGCCCGCTGTCGTCCAGCGCCTCGAGCCCCTTGAGCAGGCTTGTCGCCTCGCTCCATGCCGGTCCCGGCGGTGGATCGAGGAATTTGAGCTGGGTTGGATCGCTCACCCCCCAGCCGGCGAGATCGAGCGCCAGTCCCGAAAGGTCCGCCTCCAGCATCTCCGGCGCGTCGAACGCCAGCAGCGCCGCGTTCTGGCCTTCGCCCCACAGCCGGTAGCACACCCCCGGCTCGACGCGCCCGGCGCGTCCGCGCCGCTGGTCGGCCGAGGCCCGCGATACTTTTCGCGTTTCGAGCACCGACAGGCCGGTCGCCGGCTCGTAGGCAGGAGCGCGCCTGAGGCCACTGTCGACGACGATCCGCACCCCCTCGATGGTCAGCGAGGTCTCGGCGATCGAGGTCGCCAGCACCACCTTGCGCCGCCCGGACCGGGCCGACTGCACGGCGCGATCCTGCTCCTCCGGCGTCAGTTGCCCATAGAGCGGGGCGATATCGACATCAGCGGGGACGCGCCCCGCCAGCCGCTCCGCCACCCGTCCGATCTCCGCCTGCCCCGGCAGGAACACCAGTGCCGAGCCCGGCTGGTCGCGCAGCGCCTCGAGCACCACGCTGGTCACCTGGTCCTCGAGCTTCACCAACGGATCGCGGTCGCGCCAGATCGTCTCCACCGGAAACGCCCGCCCTTCGGAGACCACCACCGGCGCCCCGTCGAGCAGCTCCGCCACCCGCGCCCCATCGATCGTCGCCGACATCACCAATACGCGCAGGTCATCGCGCAGCGCCGCTGCATCGAGCGCCAGCGCGAGGCCGAGATCGGCATCGAGGCTGCGCTCATGGAATTCGTCGAACAGCACTGCGGCGATGCCGGTGAGCTCCGGATCGTCGAGGATCATCCGGGTGAACACCCCCTCGGTCACCACTTCGACGCGCGTCCGCCTGCTGACCTTGGCATCGAGCCTGACGCGATAGCCGACCACCCCGCCGACCTCGTCGTCGAGCGTTTGCGCCATCCGCCGCGCCGCTGCCCGCGCCGCCAGCCGCCGCGGCTCCAGCATGACGATCTTGCCATCGCCGCGCCACGCCGCCTCGAGCAGCGCCAGTGGTACGCGCGTCGTCTTGCCCGCGCCCGGCGGCGCCACCAGCACGGCATAGGGGCCGGCCGCCAGCGCGGCCAGCAGCCGGGGCAGGGCCTCATCGATCGGGAGGGGCGGCAAACTCATGCCGCTTCAATCGGAGAAAAGCGACGTGGATGCAAGGCGCCCTCGGTTCAGGCGCGCGCGGCCGAGGCGCCTCGCCTCAGCTGACGTTCTTCAGCATGTCGAGCAGCGAGCCGTCGAAATCTTCGACCGGCGCTGCCGCGGGCGCCGCGCGTTTGGTGGTGGCGATTTCCGACCAGCCGACAACCACCGTAATGCCGCCCACCTTGCGGTCGGCCACATACCAGGGCGTCAGCACCGTCGCGAACTGGGTCGCCGCGCCGCTGGTCGGGCTGGCGAAACTCCGGCGCGTCTTCACCGTCTGCCCTCGCAGCGCCGCCTCGTACTCGGCGATCTGCTCGGGCGGCGTCTCGGGAAACAGTTGGCCGATGGTCTTGCCGATCACCTCGCGCCGCTCGACGAAACGGTGCGCCTTGAGCCAATAGAGCGAGCAGTCGAGCACCCTGAGCTTGTCGTCCAGCACCGCGATCGGCGCCGGCATGTCGCCGACGAGGTCCTGCACCAGCTTCAGCCGGCCCTGCACCTGCAGCTCGCGTTCCATCTCCGCGGTCACGTCGCGGCTGGCGCCGAACAATTCGATCACCCGCCCGTCGCGCACCCTGAGATCGGCGATCGACTCGATCATCCGCACGCCGCCATCGCGTCGCTCGATCCGCAACCGGCAGCGGAAGCCGCGCCGGTCCTGCAGCGCCTGCGCGATCAGCGTCAGCAGCTTGCCGCGATCCTCGGCGACATAGAGCTTCACCAGATCCTGCAGCGGCACCGGACTATCCGGCCCGAGGCCATAGATTTCCGCTACGCGCGCCGACAGCACCACGGTGCCCGGAAAGATCACCTTCCACTGCCCATAGCCTTCATGCAGCTCGTAGAGCTGCAGGGCGCGATCGGCATCGGTGAGCGCCGGAGTCGGCTCTACCTGGGCCAGTGATTCCGACGGCGTGGCGATCAACTGCTTGTCGAACATCGGGGTCCGTGACGGGGCAGGAAGGGAGCTGGCGGGAACGCTAGCCGTAGCCCGGTTAAGTATTGGTGTGTATCAGCCGTGGCGTTGCCGGCGTTCGCTCGCCGAGCGTGAGGCGACAAGCCCAGCCTTTGCCAGCGCCCGCGCTTCGGCCTGCGGCAGCGGTGGGCTGAACAGGTAGCCCTGCGCCTCGTTGCAGCCTTCCGCCCTGAGCATCAGCAACTGCTCCCAGCTCTCGACGCCTTCGGCCGTCACCCGCGTCTTCAACGAGCGGCCAAGCCCGATAATGGCGCGGACGATCGCCGCCGAGTCCTCTGCTCCCGGCAGGTCGGCGACGAAGCTGCGGTCGATCTTGATCTTGTCGAAGGCGAAGCGCCTGAGATAGCTCAGCGACGAATAGCCGGTGCCGAAATCGTCGAGCGCTACCCTGATGCCCATCCGGTGCAGTTCCTCGAGCGAGGCCAGCGCCTCGGCGCTCTCGTCGAACAGCACCGACTCGGTGATCTCGAGTTCCAGCCGCACCGGCGCAAAGCCGGTCTCTGCCAGCGCATCGGTGACGGTGCGCACCACGGCGCGGTTGCGGAACTGTGCCGGCGACAGGTTCACCGCCAGCGACAGCGCCTCAGGCCAATGCGTCGCCTCGGCACAGGCCTCGCGCAACACGAAGGCGCCGATCGCATCGATCAGTCCGCTTTCCTCGGCCAGCGGAATGAACACCATTGGCGACACCACGCCATGCGCCGCACACTCCCAGCGCAGCAGCGCCTCGAAGCCGACCAGCCGGTTGCTGCCGATATCGATCTGCGGCTGGTACACCACCCGCAGCTCGCCCCGGCCCAGCGCCAGCGACAGGTCGCGCTTCATTTCGCGCCGCTCACGCAGCGCCTGATCCATGGCCGGCTCGAAGAAGCGGAAATCGCGCCCCTTGTCGCTCTTCACCCGGTAGAGCGCCACGTCGGCAAATTGCAGGAGGCTCTCGGTGCTGAGCCCGTCGCGCGGCGCGATGGCAATGCCGATGCTGGCGCCGATGCTCACCGTTTCGCCGTCGATCTCGAATGGGATGGCCAGCGCCGCGAGGATGGCCTGGGCCGTGATCGCCGCATCCTCGGGGCGCTCCACCGGCATCAGCAGCGCGAACTCGTCGCCACCGAGCCGTGCCACCAGGTCGCGCTTGCCGGCGCAGCGGTTGAGCCGCCCGGCCACCTCGCGCAGCAGCACGTCGCCGGCCAGATGCCCCAGCGTATCATTCACCAGCTTGAAGTCGTCGAGGTCGATCGACAGCACCGCCAGCGTCCCGCCGGTCCTCAGCGTCAGCAGCGCTGCATCCATTCCCTCTTGGAACTGCATGCGGTTGGGCAGGCCCGTCAGCGTGTCGTGCCGCGCCAGATATTCGAGCCGCTTCGCCCCGGCCACCACCTCGGCCTCATTCTGCTTGGCTTCGGTCACATCGCGCGAAAGCGCCAGGAGCCGCGCCACCTCGCCACCGGCGCCCAGGATCGGCGACACGCTGAGGTCCCACCAGCGCGCCTTGCCCTTGGCTGTCGGCCCGAACAGCGTGTGGCGCACCGTCTCGCCCTGCTGTGCTGCAGCGATCGCCGCGCGGATCGTCGCGCGCTGGTCCTCCGGCCAGAACTGCTCGAACAGCACCCCCCGGATCGCCTCGAAGTCATCGACCTCCATGATGCGGACGCCGGGACCGTTCATGAAGATCAGTCGGCCCGCACCATCCAGCACCTCGATCGCCATCGTGCTCGCCTCGAGGATCGAGCGAGCGAACTCCTCGCTTTCGCGCAGCGCCGCCTCCGCCTCCCGGCGGTCATGGATATCCTCGAGCGTGCCGTACCAGCGGACGATCTGTCCGAGCTTGTCGCGCCGCGCCGCCGCCCGCGCCCGCATCCAGCGATAGACGCCGCTCTTCAGCCGGATGCGATAGGTGATGTCGAGCGGCTCGCCGCTTTCGAGCGATCGGGTCCAGTCGGCAATGGTCGGCTCGAGGTCGTCGGGGTGGACGACGCTCGCCCAGCCCTGGCCCAGCGTCTCTTCGGTGTTGAGGTCGACCATCTCGAGCCAGCGCGGCCCGAATTCGATGATGTTGCCCTCGGGGTCGGCGAGCCACATCACTTCCGGGTTGAGGTCGACGGCGGTGCGGTAATGGTCTTCGCTCTCGCGCAGCGCCCGCTCGGCCAGCGTCGTGCGGGTCACGTCCTGTACGATCACCTGCACTTCGTTCGGCCCGAGCGGATAGTGCGCCGCGCTGTATTCGCGGGCCGTCCCGCCGACCGGCAGGCTGCGGAAACGGAAGGCGCCGGATTTGCCGCTGCGCACTGCTGCATGCATCCGGCGGCGGACGCGCGCCCGATCCGAGGCATGGAGCTTTGCCAGTGTCGCCGCGAGCGGTACGCCCTGGTCGAGCGCTTCGCCGCGAATGGTGGTGGCCGAATGGTAGACCCGGTCGGTCAGCGCGTGCCAGGTCCACACAGAAATGCCGGTCGCGCTGCCGATCTGCCGCAGCGTCTCTGCGGCAGCCTCAGCCGGCGGTGTGCCCCTCGACACGGTGCCTGTGTTGCGCATGCGATCCTCAGCCTCACGAGGATGCTACGCAGCCGAACGCGCCAAAACATTAATCGCATGTGTGAGACGGCGGCGAATGCTCGCCGCCGTGATGACAACTGTGCCGGTGGTTAAGGTTCGCTGAACGCGGACCAGCGATCCCTCTCGATCAGGCCCACTCGCCCTTGCGCATCACCGGCACCTTCGAGCCGTCGGCCTTGAGGCCGTCGATATCGATCTTGTCCGAACCGATCATCCAGTCGATGTGGATCAGGCTCTTGTTGCCGCCGCGCTTGGCGATCTCGTCCTGGCTCATCTTGGTGCCGTTGATGAAGCAGTCGGCGTAGCACTGGCCGAGCGCGATGTGGCTCGCGGCATTTTCATCGAACAGCGTATTGTAGAAAAGCACGCCGCTCTTCGAAATCGGCGACGAGTGCGGTACCAGCGCCACTTCGCCCAGCCGGCGCGAGCCCTCGTCGGTGTCGAGCACCTTCTGCAGCACGGCCTCGCCCTTCGAAGCCTTGGCTTCGACGATCCGCCCACCCTCGAACTTCACCTCGATATCGGCGATCAGCGTACCGTTATGGCTGAGCGGCTTGGTCGAGCGGACATAACCCTCGACGCGCTGGCTATGCGGGGTGGTGAACACTTCTTCTGTGGGGATGTTCGGGTTGCAGGTGATGCCGTTCTTGGCCTCCGACGCGCCGCCCTTCCAGCGGTGCTCATCTGCAAGGCCAATCGTGAGGTCGGTGCCCGGGCCGACATAGTGCAGCGAGGCGAACTGCTGGCCGTTGAGCCAGGTCCAGCGCTCCTTGAGCTTGGCATTATGCGCCTTCCAGGCGCCGATCGGATCCTCGACATCGACCCGGCTCGCCGCAAAGATCGCGTCGGCGAGCTTCTTCACCGCTACCTCTTCGGGATCGTTGGGGAAGACCAGCCGGGCCCAGCTGGCATTGGGGTAGGAGACGATGTTCCAATTGATGTCGAAGCCGGTGATCTTCTCCAGCGCCGGCTTATAGGCCATCGAGGTCGCGCGGTTGGCGCGCGCTACCTTGGCCGGATCTTCGCCCGCCAGCATCATCGGGTTGTCGCCCGAAATGGCGAGCCGCGCCGCATTGCCGTCGAACGCCTTGGCCATGCCCTCGAACAGCCAGCCCGGCGCCTTGTCGAAGCTCGCGTCCGCGGCGTGCCGATAGCGGTTGAGGGTGATCTCCTCGTCCGAAAAGATCGGCTGCACGATGCCGGCGCCGGCCTTGTAGGCGTGCTCGGTGATCTTGCGGACCAGTGGCAACGCCGCCATCGGCGCGGTCAGGACCAGGTCCTGCCCGGGCTGCAGCTGGAGCCCCACCTTGATCGCGACTTCCGCGAGCTTGTCGAGTTTGACCGGATCGATAGGGGTGTTGCCCTGAGCCATTGGAAAACCTTCGCGAAAATTGAGGCACGACCCTTACCCCTCGCTTCAGCCTGCTTCAAGGCGGCGAGATGCCGTAATTCGTCATCGCTGCGCTCGATCCTGGTCCCGATGCCCAATGCCCAAGCCCGTTGGGCCGCCAGCCGCTCGACGGCCTCGTCTTCGGGCCACTGCATGCCCATCCGCGTCCAGTCCATGTCCATCTCCAGTGCTTGTCACAGGGATGGTCGAGCCGGCTTTGGGGGATTCGACATTTTGGGAATCGAGCGCTTGGCTACCCCTCACCCCGCGGTGAGGCCTTCGGCCTCATCCGCCACCCTCTCCCCAAAGGGGCGAGGGGGCGATGTGGCACTGCCGGCGCAAAGTGCGTCCCCTCGCCCCCCTGGGGAGAGGGCCAGGGTGAGGGGCGCCAAGCACACTGCAGGTTAGTGCGCTCGCCCCGGCATCCGGTTGAACGCATCGAGCGCCGCGATCTTGTAGGCTTCGGCGAGCGTCGGGTAGTTGAAAGTGTTCTCGACGAAATAGTCGACCGTACCGCCCAGGTTCAGCACCGCCTGGCCGATATGCACCAGCTCGGTCGCCCCTTCGCCGATGATGTGGCAGCCCATGAGCTTGCGATCGTCGAGCGAGAATAGCAGCTTCATCATCCCGGATTGCAGCCCCATGATGTGCCCGCGCGAGGTCTCGCGGAACCGCGCTACGCCGCACTCGTAGGGGACGCCCTTGGCCTTGAGCTGCTGCTCGGTCAGCCCGACCGTCGAGATCTCCGGCACCGCGTAGATGCCGTAGGGGAAATATTCGGGGGCAGGGGGCATCGGCGCGCCGAATGCATGGCAGGCGGCGATCCGCCCCTGTTCCATCGAGGTGGAGGCGAGCGAGGGAAAGCCGATCACATCGCCTGCCGCATAGATATGCGGCACCGCGGTCTGGAAGGTCCGCGGGTCCACGGTCAGCCGTCCACGCTCGTCGGCGGTCAGCCCGCACGCCTCGAGTTCCAGCGCCGCTGTCGCACCCACCCGGCCGGCGCAGTAGAGCAGCGCCTCGGTGCGGATCTGCCGCCCGTCGCTCAGCGAGCTGACGGCAAAGCCGGCGGCGTCGACCTCGACCTTTTCCACCTTCACCCCGAGCCGCAGTTGCATGCCGCGCTTTCTCAGCTCGTGCACGAACTCGTCGATGATCTCGCGGTCGATGAACTCGAGGAAATTCTCGCGCGGTTCTACCAGCGTTACCGGTACGTCGAGCGCCGAAAAGATCGTCGCATACTCGATGCCGATCACCCCGGCGCCCACCACCGTCAGGCTCCTGGGCACCTTGGGGTCCGACGCCACGTCGTCGCTGTCGAACACGTTGGCCTGGTTGAACGGGATGTGCTTGGGCCGGTATGGCGCCGTGCCGACCGCGATGACGAAACGCTCGGCTTCGTACTCGCTTTCGCCCTCGCTGCCGTTCTTGATGGCGATCCGCCGCGGGCTGACGAAGCGGGCCCGCCCGGCCACCGTCCGCACCCCGTTGCGGGCAAACTGGTGCTCCAGCACGTCGATCTCGTGGTCGAGCGTCATCCGCAGCCGCGCCCCGAGATCCTTGCCCTCGATTTCCTTCTTCACCCGGTAGGCGAGCCCGTAAAAGCCGCGCTCGCGCCAGCCCGAGAGGTTGAGCACCGTTTCACGCAGCGTCTTCGACGGGATCGTGCCGGTATGCACCGACACCCCGCCGACCCGCAGCCGGTTCTCCACCACCAGCACCGCCTTGCCGAGCTTGGCCGCCTGAATAGCCGCCCGCCGCCCCGCCGGCCCCGAGCCGATGACGATCAGATCGAAAGTGTCCATGTGTGCTGTCCCCCGAGGCTGACTGTTGCACGCGGCAGATGAAGCTCACATGGCAAAGGCTGCATGGCGGGAATGCACCGCGCTTTCTGCCCTCAATGCGAGGTCCGAGATTGTGGCGCGGGGGAGACTGTACGATCATAAGCAAACTGTCGGTTCGATTTGAGCATCCCGAATGACGGGATGCCCGCCAATTGACCCTGGACGCAGGCAACGTGAATGGAGGTTTCGATGGAACCGGAATTCATCCGGGAGCCGAACTTCGACGTCATCGGCATCGGCATGGAATTTCTGATCCCGCCGATCGCCTATCGGACTCTCGACCGCAAGCTACTCAAGATTCAGTGGCATCGGGCAAAATCACCTATCACCTGCCGGAAACCTATCAGAGTGTCAGGTTCGAGACCCTCGCGGCCGCATTCTACGCGGCGTATGGCAAAGAGATGAGCTAGCAGCCACGTCAAGCGATTGGCCTCTGCCCCACAATGATGCAGGGCATCTCAGCTCAGAGGGGTGTAGGCGATATTCTTGCGACCTCACGGAAGGGTTAGGGCGCGGGGTAGCCTCGCTCAGTAAACCTCCGGCACATAGAGCTCCGGCTTCACCGCGTGCCGCACATAGTCGGCGTGTCGCACCCGGTCGGGCAGCTGCACGTCCTGCTTGGGCACGTCCTCGTAGTTCACCTGGCTCAACAGGTGCGCAATACAGTTGAGCCGCGCCCGCTTCTTGTCCACTGCCTGCACCACCCACCAGGGCGCTTCCTCGGTGTGGGTGCGGTCGAACATCTCTTCCTTGGCCTTGGTGTACTCTTCCCAGTGCACCCGGCTTTCGAGGTCCATGGGGCTGAGTTTCCACTGCTTCAGCGGATCGTGCAGCCGCATCTTGAAGCGGAATTCCTGCTCCTCGTCGGTGATCGAGAACCAGTATTTGACGAGGATGATGCCCGAGCGAACCAGCATGCGCTCGAACTCCGGCACGGTGCGGAAGAACTCTTCGAGCTCATCCGGCGTGCAGAACCCCATCACTCGCTCGACGCCGGCACGGTTGTACCAGGAGCGGTCGAACAGCACCATTTCGCCGGCTGTCGGCAGATGCGGCACATAGCGCTGGAAGTACCACTGGTGCCGCTCGCGCTCGGTCGGCGCCGGCAGCGCCACCACCCGCGCCACCCGAGGGTTGAGCCGTTGCGTCACCCGCTTGATGGCGCCGCCCTTGCCGGCCGAGTCGCGGCCCTCGAACAGCACCACCATCTTGAGCTTCTTGTAGGCCACCCAATCCTGCAGCTTCACCAGCTCGTGCTGCAGCCGGAACAGCTCGCGGAAATACACCTTGCGGTCGATGGTATCGTCGACCGGACCGGACATGCCCTCGGCGACCAGCTCATCGAGCCGGTCGTCTTCCATCTGCATTTCCAGCTCTTCGTCGAAGTCGTCGGCGATCGCCTGCTTGATCCGCTCGAGTTCGGCCGGGGTCTTGGCTTCGTGATCGTTCATCGGTGCACCCATGGATAGCTCGCGGGGAGGGGTGCCCGTTCCATATGAACCTATTGTGACCGTATGTCGGGCCGTCCTGGTGCGAAGCGATTATTGCTCGGCGACGCCCGCGAGCCGCAGCCCATCGAGGATCGCTTTGGTCCGCGAGGCATCCTTCTGCGGCTGCGCCGCCCAGACCTGGGCGATGGTCACGCCGGGCGACAGCCGACGCAGCGTCAGGAGGTGGCGCTTGGCTTCGTCCATCCGTCCCAGATGCGCATTGGCGGCGACCAGCATCCAGTAGGTGCACACGAAGCTCGGGTTGGCCGAAACCGAACGCTTGGCCCAGACCAGCGCCTCCTCGTAGTTCTCCTTGATCATCTGCGCGTGCGAGATCGCCGTCAGCGGCCAGTGTGCCCCATCGAGGCTGGGGCTGAGCCGGATCGCGTGCTCGCTGAAGGCGATCGCATCATCGACATTGCCGATATGCAGGTGCGTGATCCCGGCAAAGATCATCACCGTCAGGTTGTTGGGGTTGGCCTCCACCGCCCGCTGCGTCAGCATCAGCCCGCGGTCGTAATCGCGCAGGTTATGGATCAGCATCATCGAGCTGAGCGACAGCGCCACCGCGTCGTCGCGCGCATTGGCCAGCGCCCGCTCCACCAGCTCGATGCCATGCGCCGTGTCGTCGGTGCCGATCGCCGGCCAGCCCATGGTCGAGCGGTGCAGCATGGCGTTGCCCGCATAGACGAGGAAGGTCGGGTTGTTCGGCTCGAGCTCGATGGCTTTGAGCAGCAGGGCAATCGCTTCGGCATTGGCGTCGCGGGTCTGCGACAGGTGCATCGGCAGGGCGCGCAGGTAGAGGTCATAGGCCTCGACGCTGTCCGGCCGCTCCCGCCGCGAGCGTTCGATCTCGGCCCAGCGGATCGTCGGCTCGGCCACCGAGGCGACCTTGAGGGTGATCTGGTCCTGGAACTCGAACACGTCGTCGAGCTTGCCGTCGAACTTGTCAGCCCAGAGGTGGGCGCCGGTCATCGCGTCCACCAGCTGCGCGGTGATGCGCAGCCGGTCGCGGGCCCGCCGCACGCTGCCCTCGAGCACGTAGCGCACCCCCAATTCGCGCCCCACCTGCCGCACGTCGACGGCGCGGCCCTTGTAGACAAAGCTCGAATTGCGGGCGACTACCGCGAAATCGCGGA
The DNA here is from genome assembly GCF_001424865.1 of Devosia sp. Root105. Taxonomy (NCBI): domain Bacteria; kingdom Pseudomonadati; phylum Pseudomonadota; class Alphaproteobacteria; order Hyphomicrobiales; family Devosiaceae; genus Devosia; species Devosia sp. Root105. The sequence continues at coordinate 278,019 of NZ_LMCR01000021.1, read as the reverse complement.
ACCGGCTCAGCGCGGTGATGATGTCCTCGACCACCCCGTCGGCGAAATACTCCTGTTCGCTGTCGCCGCCCATATTGTCGAACGGCAGCACGGCGACCGTGGGCCGCCGCGGCGTTACCGGACCGAACTCCGGCGACCTGGTACTTCGGCCGACCCCGGTCACCACCTCGAACACCCGCACCGGCCGGGCGATGTTCTTCAGCTCGCGCTCGCCGAGGTCGCGGAAACCGGTCTTCATCCGGTCGCGGACTTCCTCGAACACCTTGCCCGAAACATAGACACCGCCGGGCTCGCCGATCTGCTGCAGCCGCGCCGCGACATTGATACCGTCGCCATAGATGTGGGAATCATCGTGCACCACATCGCCCTGGTTGACGCCGACGCGGAAGATCAGCCGCTTGTTGGCCGGCACGTCGGCATTGCGCTCGGCCATCAGCGCCTGCATGGCGACGGCGGCTTCAACGGCTGAGACTGTGCTGGAGAACTCGGCGACGATGCCGTCGCCGGCAAGGTCAACCACCCGCCCGCCATGCCGCTGCAGCAGCTGGAGCACGGCAGTCTGGTGTCCCTTCAGCGCAGCGACGGTGCCGGATTCGTCAGCGCCAATCAGGGCGCTGTATCCCGCTACGTCCGCACACAACACCGCCGCCAGGCGGCGCGACAAAACATGTTCCATTTCCGCTTCCTAGGCGGAGTCACCGCGCCCTGTCTCAGGGTAAAGCGTGGAGTTGTTACTTGGAAGTGGAAACGTAAGCTCACTCTGCTTTCGAGATGAGCCGAAAATCCGGCAGATCACGTAAGGCCAGCTCCGGTCCGGCCGGCGAATAGACCACGAACAGCTGCATCAGGCCGGTCCCGGTATTGAGCGTCGAGTGGAATCGGTCCTCCGGTACGAACACCGTGCAGCCCGGTCCGACCTTCTGTACCACCGGCACGCCTTCGGGCGTCTCGACCATCTGCTCGCCCTCGCCCGAGATCACGAAAATGATCTCTTCGGCCCCCGGATGGTTGTGCCGGCTGTGCCCCTGGCCCGGCGGCAGTTCCACCACCCCGCCGGAAAACCGCTTCGCCCCATTCACCTCCGGCGCCACCGTCAGCGCCAGCTGTCCCCAGTCGAACCCGAACGCGCTGACATCGCGTGGGTAGACAAAATTGTTCTCGGCCATTGTTTTTCTCCACATCGGGCTCCGCACCCCCACCTTTGATCCCTCCCCGCAACGGGGGAGGGAGACGACTGCGCCTCTGGTGCCCCACGCTCTCCCTCCCCCTTGCGGGGAGGGTAGCGCCGCCAGGCCCATCGGGCCTTGGCAAAGCTAGGGTGGGGGGCGCCTCGCGCTCGAACGGTCGACTAAGCCCCCGTCCGCAACCCCTTGAAGCTCTCGACCTGGCGCTTGATCGCCACTTCCACCGGCAGCCGCTCCATCGAGCTCGCCCCGTAAAAGCCGTGGCAGCCCTTCACCCGGTCGAGGATGAACTTCGCGTCGTCAGGCATCGAGATCGGCCCGCCATGGCAGAGGACGATGACGTTATCCCTTACCCGGCGCGCTGCCGCCGCGATCGCTTCGATCTCGGTCGCACACTGCTCGAGCGATTTCGCCGCCGTCGCGCCGATGGCGCCGCCGGTCGTCACCCCCATATGCGCGACGATGATGTCAGCGCCGGCCCTGGTCATCGCCACCGCTTCGTCGGGGTTGAACACATAAGGCGTGGTGAGGAGGTCCAGCTTGTGCGCCTCGGCGATCATCTCGACCTCGAGCCCATAACCCATGCCGGTCTCCTCGAAGCTGACCCGCATCACCCCGTCGAACAGCCCGATGGTGGGAAAGTTCTGCACCCCCGAGAACCCCATGGCTTTGAGCTCGGCGAGGAACTGCGGCATCAGGACGAACGGATCGGTGCCGTTCACCCCCGCCAGCACCGGGGTGCGCTTCACCACCGGCAGCACCTCGCGCGCCATGTCCTTGACGATCTCGTTGGCGTTGCCATAGGCCAGCAGCCCTGCGGCCGAGCCGCGCCCGGCCATGCGATAGCGCCCCGAATTGTAGATGATGATCAGGTCGATGCCGCCGGCTTCTTCGGCCTTGGCCGAAATGCCGGTGCCGGCCCCGCCGCCCACGATCGGCTGCCCGCGGGCCACCATGTCGTGGAATTTTCTGAGGATTTCGGCGCGCGCGATGGCAGCCATGCTGTCTCCCAAGAGGTTATTATGACGTGATTTCGTGAAAGGCGCGCATCGCGGCCTCGGCAAAACTAGGGTCGTTGATGTGGCAGTCGAGCCGGATCAGCTGCCGGTCGCCGGTCCACTGCACCGTCCGCTCGATGGCCTCGAACAGCTCGGCATCGGCCTCCGCGTCGCGGAACGCACCGCCCTCGATATCGAGCGCCGAAACGCCCCGTAGCGGCAAGAGGAAGCGCACCGGCCCGACCGCGGCGTTGAGCTTGCCGCCGATCCATTCCCCGGTCGCCCGGCACTCGTCGGCGCTGGTGCGCATCAGCGTCACATTGGCATTGTGCGCGTAGAACAGGCGGTCGGCATAGTGTGGCGGCACGGTCTCGGGCGCCCAGAAGTTGACCATGTCGCAGGCTCCGACCGAGCCGACATAAGGCACCGGCCGCCGCGACAGGCAGTCGAGCCGTTCCGGCCCAGCCGGCAGCACGCCGCCCAGCAGGTAGTCGCAGACTTCGGTTGTCGTGACGTCGATCAAGGCGCCGACCAGGCCGGAATCGACCAGCATTTCCATGGTCTTGCCGCCGGTGCCGGTGGCATGGAAGACCAAGGGTTCAACGGCCCCGGTCAACAGTTCGACGATCTGGGTGACCGCCGGCGTCGTCACCCCGAACATGGTGAGCCCGACCGCCAGCTTGGTCGCCGGTTCCACCATCGTGGGGTTGGCGCTCATTGCCACCACGGCGAGCGCCGCATTGGAGAGGATAACACGCGATATCCGGTTGAGCCCGGCGAGGTCGGTCACCGACGGCATCATCACGATATCGCTGACCCCGACATAGGGCCCGACATCGCCCGAGGCGAGGGTGGAGACCATTACTTTAGGCAGGCCAATCGGCAGTTTCCGCATCCCTGCTGTGACGATCGAGGTGCCGCCGCCGCCGCCGATCCCGACCATTCCAGCGATGTCATCACGTGTTATGACAAACTGCGCGAAGGCCGCTGCCATGCCGGCCACGGCAACACCGCGGTCGGTGCCCTCGAGCAGCCCGGGTGGTCCGAACTTCGCCACCTCCGCTGCCCCGACTTCCGGTGGAATGGTCGGCGCGCGGATGCCCACATCGACCACCAGCGGATCGGCGCCGAGCGCTCGGATTTTCTCGGCGAGGAAGGCCAGTTCCTCGCCTTTGGTGTCGGCGGTGCCGACCACATAGATGCGCTTCATCGCACCCCTCCCGACACCGTTCGGGTGACCCCCGCCGGTGTTCTCGCCGCCATGTCATGGCAGAGGCCCGCCGCCATTGCAAAGCATTTTGAGATGTGCGTATCATTTCGATATGGACGTCTCACAGCCCGACGAGCAGCAGGTTTCCGAGCCGAAAGGCGCCAGGGCGCGCACCCGTAAACTCATGCTCGAAACCGCCATCGCGCTGATGCAGCAGGGCCAGACGCCCTCGGTCAGCGATGTCGCCGAAGCCGCAGAGGTGTCGCGCGCCACGGCCTATCGCTATTTCCCCAGCCAGGCGGCTTTGGTCCACGCCGTAGTCGATGAGGGGCTGGGGCCGATCCTCAACTGGCAGAGCGCCAGCGACGATCCCGAGACCCGCGTCCTCGACCTCCTGGCGCTCACTATGCCGCGGGTTGCGGAATTCGAGGCGACCTTCAAGGCGGCGCTCAAGCTGTCGCTCGAGCAGTGGGCGCAGCGTCGTGCCGGCACCCTTGGGGCCGAGCCGCCATTCAAGCGCGGCCATCGCGTCGAGCTGTTGCAAATGGCGATAGCGCCACTCAAGAATAAATTGCCCGAGGCCAAGTTCCAACGACTCGCAAAGGCGCTGTCATTGGTCTACGGTCTGGAAGTTCTTATTGTTCTCAAAGACTTGTGGGGGCTTGAGTTCGAAGAAACTACCGAGGTCGCGACCTGGGCGGCCGCCGCGCTAGTTCGTGCCGCGGTCGCGGAGTCCGCCGCCTGATCCGGCATGGGAAACTATTTTCCTAAACTGGGCCTCGACTTGCATAAATGCTAGCATGTTAGCTTGACGAGGCTGGCAAAACGTTGAATTTGTAGTTCTGACGCACGTCGATCAAGGAGGAGGATCAAGTGCGACGGGCGCTGAGGGGCGCCGCAGCCGGTGACCGCGGGAGGCCTTGGGAGAGGTCGCTGCTGCTGGTCCCGGCGATGAGGGACATTGTTTCCCGCACGTCGCGAGAGAACGACCGGCCGCCGAAGCTTGGGAGAGCTTTTGGCCGGTTCGCTGCTGTGAAGGCCCCCGGCAAGGAGGAGGGGCTTCGGCTGGTGCCGCATCTGCCGGCCGTCGGAAGCGCTAGAGGGAGGACCATAATGCGCACTGCTACCAAGGGCATGCTGGCCGGTTTGGGCCTGATGCTTGCGTCGAGCACGTCTGTGCTCGCGCAGGAACTGACGATACTCTGGGCCGAATGGGATCCGGCCAACTACCTGCAGGAACTGGTCAATGCCTACCAGGCAGAGACCGGCGTCACCGTCACCGTCGAGACTGTGCCGTGGCCCGATTTCCAGACCAAGGCGTTCACCGAATTCAACGCCCAGGGTTCCGCCTATGACCTCGTCGTTGGCGACAGCCAGTGGCTGGGTGCCGGCTCGACCGGCGGCCACTATGTCGACCTCACCGAGTTCGTCAAAACTCACAACCTCACCACCACAATGGCTCCGGCCACCATGCAGTTCTACTCGGAGTACCCCGGTGGCTCGGGTACCTACTGGTCGGTGCCGCTCGAAGGCGACGCCGTGGGCTGGGCCTATCGCAAGGATTGGTTCGAAGATCCGACCGAGATGGCGAACTTCAAAGCCAAGTACGGCTACGATCTCGGCGTGCCGAAGGACCTTAAGCAACTCGTCGATATCGCCGAGTTCTTCCACCGTCCGGCCGAAAATCGCTACGGCGCTGCCGTCTATACGCAGGTCCCGGGCGACGCCATCACCATGGGTGCCGAGACATTCATCTTCTCGTATGGCGGATCGCTCGGTGACTACGCCAACTACAAGGTCACAGGTCTGCTGAACTCGAAGGAGTCGGCCGAGGGCCTCGAGGACTACAAGAAGCTCTATACCTACGGCCCTCCGGGCTGGGGCAACGCCTTCTTTGCCGAAGTGAACACGGCAATCGCGCAGGGCCAGGTAGCGATGGGGATGAACTTCTTCGCGTTCTTCCCGTCGCTGCTCAATGAGGCGACCAATCCGCAGGCCAAGAATATGGGTTTCTTTGCGAACCCGCCCGGCCCGCGTGGTGACGACTTCGCCGCTCTGGGCGGCCAGGGGATTTCGCTGGTCTCCTACAGCCAGAACAAGGACGAGGCGATGAAGTTCCTCGAGTGGCTGGTCAAGGACGAGACCCAGAAGAAGTGGGCCGAACTGGGCGGTTATACCGCTGCTGCGGCCATCCTCGAGTCGGACGAGTTCCAGAACGCGACGCCGTACAACAAGGCGTTCTTCGAGACCATGTTCAAGGTTCGTGACTTCTGGGCACTGCCCGAATACGCCGAGCTGCTCGACGAGGGCCAGCAGGGCTTCTACGACTATGTCGTGAACGGCAATGGCACCGCTCAGGAGGCGCTCGACAAGCTCGCCGCGACCTGGGTCGAAAGCCTCAAGGCTGCCGGCTACCCTGCCGAGTAACCCAACGACTGCGACCCGGGGAGGGGGAACCTCCTCTCCGGGCCAATTTCTAATCGGGGGATCATGCATTGACGACCATGATGACGACGCTCAGCCCGACTTCGCGAGCGGCTACGCGTGGCTGGAGCGACATCACCATCAGGAACCTTTTCGTCATCCCGACGGTTGCGTTCCTCATCATTTTCAACGTCTTCCCGCTGCTCTATTCGCTGGGCTTCTCGTTCACCGATTTCCGCGCATCGAGTAAAGACGCCGCCAATTTCGTCGGCCTCCAGAACTACGCCGACATCCTGGCCGATCCGGTGATCTGGCGGAGCTTCGCCACTACGCTCTGGTATGTCATCGTCTCGGTGAGCGGCCAGTTCGTCGTCGGCTTCGGGCTGGCGCTGCTGCTCAATCGGCCGATCCCCGGCAAGGGGCTGCTGACCACTCTGCTGCTCTTGCCCATGATGCTCTCGCCGGTCGTGGTGGGGCTGTTCTGGAAGCTCATTTACGATCCGTCCTGGGGTATCCTGAACTACGCGCTGGGCCTGGGCAAAACCGCCTGGCTCACCGACGCTAACCTTGCGCTTTACGCTGTCGCCATCACCGATATCTGGATGTGGTCGCCCTTCGTCATGCTGCTCTCGCTCGCTGGTCTCAGTGCGGTGCCCAAGCATCTGTACGAAGCCGCCTCGATCGACCGCGCCAGCAAGCTCTACACCTTCTTTCGGGTCACGCTCCCACTGGTCGCGCCGATCCTGCTCATCGCCGTCATCTTCCGCACCATGGAGGCCTTCAAGACCTTCGACATCGCCTTCGTGATGACCGGCCAGCCGCAGGCGGAACTGATCTCGTCGCGCCTCTACAAGATGGCGTTCGCGCAGTGGCAGACGGGGCCGGCCTCGGCGCTCGCCTACATCGTGCTGATCATGGTGCTGTGCATTACCAACATCTACGTGAAGTACCTCAACAAGGCCAAGGAGCGCTAGAATGGCTGTCGTTTCAACGCGCTCCGGACGACTGGGCAACCGCATTGCGATCGCTGTCGTGATCGTCGTCACGCTGATCTTCCTGTCCCCGATCTACTGGATCACGACGACGGCGTTCAAGCCGCTCGTGCAGGCCACGTCGGTGCCGCCCTCGGTGCTCTTCGAGCCCCAGATCACGCCTTTCGTGAAGCTGTTCACCAAGCGGGCCCAATTGACCGCGCCCGTCGCACCCGAGGTCTATGAGGCGGCGCCCTGGTGGGAGCGGCTGGTTCTCGACGGCGGCGAACGTCTCGCCCGCGACGGTAAGGGCGATGTCGTCTTTTCCGCCTATCCGGATCGATTCATCAACTCGCTGATCATCGCCATAACCTCGACCATCCTTGCGGTGTCGATGGGCACGATCACCGCCTATGGCTTCTCGCGCTTCCGGGTGAAGGGCGAGGCCGACCTCCTGTTCTTCATCCTCTCGACGCGCATGCTGCCACCCATCGTGGTCGCTATCCCGATGTTCCTGATGTATCGAGCGGTCGGTCTCAACGACACCCATGTCGGACTGATCATTCTCTATACCGCGTTCAACGTGTCGTTTGCGGTCTGGCTGATGAAGGGGTTCATGGACGAGATCCCCAAGGAGTATGAAGAGGCTGCTCTGGTCGACGGCTACACGCGCATGCAGGCTTTCTTCAAGATCGTCCTGCCCGAGGCCGCCACGGGCATCGCTGCCACCGCAGTATTCTGTTTCATCACGGCCTGGAACGAGTACGCTTTCGCGCTCATCCTCACCAATCGCCGGGCGCAGACAGCGCCTCCCTTCATTCCCAGCCAGATCGGCACGGGTCTGCAGGACTGGACCGTCATCGCTGCCGGTACGGTGCTGTTCCTGATCCCGGTCGCGATCTTCACCTTCCTCCTGCGCAACCACTTGCTGCGCGGCATGAGCTTCGGAGCGATCCGCAAATGACGCCTGAAGAAACCAAGGCTGAGCGCGACAAGAAGCAGGCGTTTCGACGCTTCAACGCCCGTATCCTTGAACCCGGTTCGATGGCCTTCATGCTGCTGGGGATACTGTTCCTGTGCCAGCCCTGGGTCGAATTCCTCCACCAGTACTCCGTCCTCGTCATGCTGATCGGCCTCATCGGCTTCAACGTCGCCGTACATATCCCGCCCCCGGACGGTCCCGAGCCTGACGCGGACGATACGGGCCCGGTCTCCATCTCGGCCGCGGTCAAGGGGCACCCACATGGCTGAGATTGAACTTCGCCATATCGACAAGCATTTCGGACCGGTTCACGTCATTCGCGATGTCAACCTCACCGTCAAGGATCGCGAGTTCGTCGTCTTCCTTGGTCCCTCAGGCTGCGGCAAGACCACGACGCTTCGCGCCATCGCCGGGCTCGAGGAAATCGACTCGGGCGATATCCTGCTCGACGGCAAGCCGATCCAGAACCTCAGCGCCGCTGATCGCGACATCGCCTTCGTGTTCCAGAACTATGCGCTCTATCCGCATTTCACCGTCTATGAGAACCTCGCTTTCCCGCTGCGCGCCGTCGGCACCAGCAAGGACGAGGTCGATCGAACCGTGCGCTCGGTTGGCAAGTCTCTAGGCATCGGCCACATGCTCAATGCACGCCCTTCGTCGCTGTCGGGCGGCGACATGCAGCGCGTCGCCATCGGCCGCGCCCTGGTGCGCCGGCCCAAGGCCTTGCTGCTCGACGAGCCGATCGGTTCGCTCGATGCCAAGCTGCGCGAGACCATGCGTGTCGAACTCAAGCGCCTGCATTTCGAGAACGGCTCCACGTCCATCTACGTGACCCACGACCAGGTCGAGGCCATGTCGCTCGCCGACCGCATCGTCGTGATGAATGAGGGCGTCCTGCAGCAGGTCGGCACCCCGACCGAGGTCTATCTGTATCCGGCCAATCTGTTCGTGGCGCAGTTCATCGGCTCACCCATCATGAACATTTCCGCCACCAGGATCAGCGAGGCCGATGGCACCGCCCGGATCGCTCTCGACAGCGCCAGCTTCGAGTTGCCGCGCGAGCTGCTCGGCATGCTGCAGCAGAAAAAGGCCGGCACCGATCTCTCACTCGGCGTGCGCCCCGAGGGTGTGCTGCTCAGCCACGACAGCAAGGCGGGTTACCAGCCGGCCGAGGCTCACATCATCCAGCCCTTCGGCAGCTTCGACATCGTCGATCTCAAGCTCGGCGAAAAAACCCTGCGCGCCCGCACCGCGTCGGGCTTCGTGACCAAGGCCGGCACCCAGGTCTGGGCTCGGATCGACCCGTCGCAGGCGCATTTCTTCGATACCAAATCGGGCGCCTCGCTCGACATCCGGCTGGCGCGTGACGAGGAAAGGTCGCGAGACGTTCCTACGCCGATCACCCGACAAAACGTGGAGCTCTAGGCGACCGACATGGCCCGTATCCGTCTCGACAAAGTCTCCAAGCGGTTCGGCGTGCATACTGCCGTCTCGGACCTCAGCATCGATGTGGCCGATGGTGAATTCTTCGTCCTGCTCGGCCCCACCGGTGCCGGCAAGACCACGACCCTGCGCATGATCGCCGGGCTCGAGAAGCCCAGTGCCGGCAGCATCTACATCGACGACGAGAACGTCGATGCCTGGGGCCCCGCCGAGCGCGACGTCGCCCTCGTCCTGCAGCAATACTCGCTCTATCCGCGTCTCTCCGTACGCGAAAACCTGGCCTTCCCGCTGCGCTCGAACGTGCGCAAGATGAGCCAGCCCGACATCGACAAGCGCATCGACTATGCCTCGAAGACGCTGCGTATCACGCACCTGCTCGATCGTAAGACGGACCGTCTGAGTGGCGGTGAAATGCAGCGCGTCTCCATCGGCCGCGCCATCGTGCGCGAACCCAAGGTCTTCCTGATGGACGAGCCGCTCTCGGCGCTCGACGCCAAGCTGCGCGAGGCCCTGCGCTCCGAGCTCAAGGACCTGCAGATGCGGCTCGGCGCCACGTTCATCTTCGTCACCCACGACCAGGTCGAGGCGATGACCATGGGCGACCGCATCGCAGTGCTCAACAAGGGCAGGATCGTCCAGGTCGGTACGCCACGCGACGTCTACACCAACCCGCGCGACACGTTCGTTGCGAGCTTCGTCGGCTCGCCCGCCATCAACCTGTTGCCCGGCAGCCTTGCCGGTGACGTGGCAAGCGTCGCCCAGGCTTTTGAGATGCCGATCACCCGCAGCGCCGCGGTTGAGGGGCCGGTGACCTTCGGCATCCGGCCGGAAGACGTCGAGGTCACCGCCGGCGCCCCGAACGAGGCGCGCATCCACGACGTCGAAAACCATGGCATCGAAAAGATCGTCACCTTGCGCGTCGGCGACAACCTGATGCGCGCTGCCGTCCCGGCCCGCGTCGAGGTCAAGGTCGAGGAAGCCGTGCGCTTCAGCTGGAACCCCGACAAGGTGATGCTGTTCGACGCCAAAACCGGCCTGAACCTCAGGGGGCAGGCGGCCTGATTTGTTTTGAGACTTTAGACCCCAGGGGAGGGGGACCATGGCATCCAACAACTACCCGAAGCTCCACAACGCCACCTGGCCCGGCGTGGTCGGCAAGGGCGCTCCCGGCGCCGAGCCGATTATCTCCCTCGATACGCTGCTGCAGCTCACGGCCAATGCCGAGGTCGATGGCCAGAAGTTTGACGGCGTCGATCTGTGGCTCGCCGATCCCCACATTTCCATCGATAGCTCGAAGGACGATGTGAAACGCATGGCCGACCACATCGCGAGCTTCGGCCTCAAGGTCGGTAGCTTCGTTGCCCCAATCTGGGGTGGCGCCGGTGGCGGCTCCGCCATGGGCGACGCCGATGAGGTCAAGCGCTTCCTCACCCAGGTCGAGAAGGCCTGTCGCATCGGCCAGCAGATGCGCGAGCTCGGCATCCGCCCTACCGGCGGCGTCCGCATCGACAGCTCCACCGGCGTCGAGGCCTGGGACACCGACCCGACGGGGAACACCAGGAAGATCGCCGATACCTTCCGCGAGGCCGGCCGCATCGCCCAGCACTATGGCGAGTACATCGTCGCCGAAGGCGAGATCTGCTGGGGCGGCATGCATTCCTGGCGCGAGAACGTAAAGCTGCTCGAGCTGGTCAACATGCCCGGCGTCGTTGGCTACCAGGCCGACATGGCGCACTCGATGCTGTTCGTCCTCGGCGCCAATGCCGAGAAAGACCGTATCCTGCCCACGGATTTCGAGTGGAGCGACAAGGCGGCGCTCGATGCCGCCTATCACAAGGTCGCCGACGCGCTCCGCCCCTGGACGCTGGATTTCCACGTCGCCCAGAATGACGGCACCACTTTCGGTTCCGGCGACCACGAAAAGACCGGGCGCCACTGCCAGATCGACGACCCCAATGGCCGGCTCGATGTGGTGAAGCACGCCGGCTACTGGCTGCGCGACGACAAGGGCGAGCTGACCAAAAAGATGCGTCACATCTGCTGGGACGGCTGCATGTTCCCCAACGCCGTCATGGAGCAGCAGGAAACCTGGAACAAGGTCCTCGGCGCCATGCTCAAAGTCCGCGAAGCCCACGGCTGGCGGGAATAGGCGTCATGGGGAAGAGGCGTTGCACTTTCCCCACCTACCGGGTCATCCCCGCGAAAGCGGGGATCTCCGTTTGCGATCTCTCGGCGTGCGCCCAAACGGAGGTTCCCGCTTTCGCGGGAATGACTCCGTGGGTAGCCGCGAACTAGGAACACTCCAATGACCAAACAACTCAATGTCGGCATGGTCGGCTACGGCTTCATGGCCCGCTGCCATTCGCACGCCTGGGCCTCCGTCAGCCATTTCTTCGATACCGGCTATCATCCGGTACTGAAGGCGGTGGCGGCGCGCAATGACAGCAAGGTGCGCCGCTTCGCCGAGCAGTGGGGCTATGAGAGTATCGAGCATGATTGGCGCGCCCTGATCGAGCGCAAGGATATCGACGCCATCGATATCTGCGTGCCCAACGACCTTCACGCCGAAATCGCCATCGCCGCGGCTCAGGCCGGCAAGATGGTGCTGACCGAAAAGCCGCTGGCCCGCACCGCGGCCGAGGGCCAGCCGATGGTCGATGCGGTCGAGAAGGCCGGCGTTCCCAACCTCGTCTGGTACAATTATCGCCGCGTCCCGGCCGTCACGCTGATCAAGCAGCTGGTCGACGAGGGCAAGCTCGGCCGCATCTTCCACTACCGCGCCAAGTTCCTGCAGGATTGGACCATTTCGCCCGATGTGCCGCAGGGCGGGCAGGGCACCTGGCGCCTCGATGTCGATGCCGCCGGCTCCGGCGTCACCGGCGACCTCCTGGCGCATTGCCTCGACAGCGCGCTGTGGATCAACGGCGATATCTCCTCGCTCACCGCCATGACCGAGACCTTCGTCAAGGAGCGCACCCACGCCGAAACCGGCAAGAAGCAGACCGTCGGCATCGATGACGCGGCGGCGGTGCTGACCCGCTTCAGCAATGGTGCGCTCGGCACGTTCGAGTCGACCCGCTACGCCCGTGGCCACAAGGCCGCCTATACACTCGAGATCAACGGCGAGAAGGGCTCGCTCGCCTGGGACCTGCACGACATGAACCGGGTGCAGTGGTTCGATCATTCCACCGAGGGCCGGCTGCGCGGCTGGACCAACATCCTCGTCACCGACGGCGACCACCCTTATCTCGGCAAGTGGTGGGTGCCCGGCCTGGTCATCGGCTTCGAGCACAGCTTCACCCACACCGCTGCCGATTTCCTCGAGGGCCTCGAAACCGGCAAACCGGCCGCGCCCACGTTCCGTGACGCGCTGGCGACCAACAAGCTCTGTGACGCGATCATCAGCTCGGGTAAGTCGGGCAGCTGGGTCAACTTGTAGCGCCAAGCAAACGGAACTAACCAATGAAACTCGGCTTCAATCTCCTGCTCTGGACCACCCACGTCACCGACGAACACTGGCCGATCATCGAGCGCCTCAAGGCCGTGGGCTATGACGGCGTCGAGGTTCCGATGTTCGAGGGCACGCCCGATCATTACGAAAAGCTCGGCCGCCGCTTGCGCGATATCGGGCTGGGCGCCACCGGCATCGGCGTCATGCCCGGCGGCGGCAAGTCTGCCGTCTCCCCCGAACTGAGCGAACGCGCCGGCGCCCTCAGCCACCTGCAATGGCTGACCGATTGCACCGCGGCGCTCGGCGGCACCCTTGCCGCCGGCCCGTTCCACCAGCCGCTCGGTGAGTTCACCGGCCGCGGCGCCACCGCCGATGAGAAATCACGGGTCCGCGACATCCACAAACAGGCGGCGCAGTATGCGGCGAAACAGGGCGTTGCCCTCTCGGTCGAGCCGCTCAACCGCTTCGAGTGCTATTTCCTCAACTCGGCCACCCAGGCCGCCGAACTGGTGCAGGCCGTCGACGAACCGAACTACGGCTATCTCTACGACACCTTCCACTTCAACATCGAAGAGAACTCGATCACATCAGTGATCCCGGCCACCATCAACCAGATCAACCACGTCCACATTTCCGAGAATAACCGCGGCGTCCCCGGCGCCGGGCACATCGATTTCCAGTCGGTGTTCAACGCCCTGAAGCGGGCCGGTTACGACGGCTGGCTCACTATCGAAGCCTTCGGTTCGGCCCTGCCGGACCTCGCCGCCGCCACCAAGATCTGGCGTCCGCTGTTCACCTCGGAAGCCGAGGTCTACGAGCAGGGTTACAGGCTGATGCGGGACGGCTGGGACCGGGCGCGCTGATCGCCTGAACGCGCCGTTCAGCGCCACGACATCGGCAGTGGCGCACCCTCAAGCCCGACGCGCACCCCGCGCGGGCTCCAATGAGGGACATCGATCATGAAAACGCTTCTTGTTCTTGTTGCTGTACTTGGGCTCACCACCGCAGTCGGTGCTGCCGACAATGTCTACCAGACCTCGAAAAGTCTGACGATCGGCCAGTATGGCGCCAATTGCGCCAGCATGGGCGGCACCTACGAGTCGCACGACGACAACACCGGGACCTGCTCGAAATCGGGCGGTTACAACGTCACCTGCTCGCGCGATGAAGGCATCACCACCTGCGTCGGCTACGACCCGAAGCGACCCAAGGCGCCGCAATAGATTTCGGCCGGCGAGTCTCGTAAGAAGCTTGCCGTGAACGCGGCGCTCCCCGTCCCGCGTCGAGCGCGAGGAGGAGTGCCGCGTGACCAAGATTGTGCTGCTGTCCGGATCCTATACCGGTCCCAACGGCGAAGGCCTGAAGCTGCTGAGCTTCGACACCACCAGCGGCGATATCGAGCTGGTTCGCAGCTTCCCCGGCACGCCAGACGTCTCGTGGATTGCCTTCGCGCCGACGACGCGCACCGTCTACGTCACCGACGAAATGGCCGAGAAGGCCGGCGCCTTCACACTGGCCGACGACAACAGCAGCGTCACCGCGCTCGGCTACCAGTCGACCGGCGCCAAATACCCCTGCTACCTCCGCATCAGCCCCAAGGGCACCAAGCTCGCCGTCGCCAACTATGGCGATGACTCCACTCCGGTGTTCTCGATCGATGCGGCGACCGGTGCGCTGAAATCCGACCCCACCGTACTGCGCAGCGCCCACGCCCATGACAAGGGCCACTCCCATTGGACCCAGTGGTCCCCCGAGGCCGACCGGCTCTACATGGTCGATCTCGGCCATGACGAAGTGCGCAGCGTTCGCTACGAAGCCGGCAGTTTCGTCGGCGGCCCCGAGACGGCGTTCGCAACGCCCAAGGGCGCCGGTCCGCGCCACCTGGCGTTCCACCCCAACGGCAAGTTCGCCTACCTGTTCACCGAATATGCCGAGACGGTCACCGCGCTCGCCCGCGAACCGGGCGGCAAGCTCGCCGAGCTCAACACCCTCTCGGCGCTTCCCGCCGACTTCAAGGGCACCTCGACCGGCGCCCACATCCAGATCAACGCCGCCGGCACCGTGCTCTATGTTTCGAACCGCGGCCACAACTCGATCACCGCCTTCGCCATCGCCGCCGATGGCCGGATCAGCTTGAAGCAGAACATTTCGTGCGGCGGCAACTGGCCCCGTTTCTTCCTGCTGCTCGACAAGCACCTGATCGTCGCCAACCAGGAGAGCGAAGACCTGGTGGTCTTCGACGTCGCCGCCGACGGCACCCTGAGCGCTACCGGCAAGCTGTTCAAACTGCAGAAGCCAGTCGCCCTGCTGCAGATCTAAGCCGCCGGCCTCTCGGTGATCCTCCCCCGCGTGGCGGGGGAGGGGGAACACGCGTAGCGTGGTGGAGGGGGCCGTCTGCTTCAGCGGACCATCGGCTACCGCACCTTGTGCTGCATCTCGGGCAAGAACACCGTCAGCAGCCCGGCCAGTGGCATGAAGGAGCAGAGCCAGAACACGTACTGGATGCCGGTCACGTCGGCCAAGGCACCGAGCGCCGCGGCGGCGATGCCGCCGGCGCCGAAGGCGAAGCCGAAGAAGATCCCGGCGATCATTCCGACCCGGCCTGGCAGCAGCTCCTGCGCGAACACCACGATGGCCGAGAACGCCGACGAGAAGATCAGCCCGATCAGCACCGTCAGGATCACCGTCCAGGTGAGGTCGGCATAGGGCAGGGCCAGGGTGAACGGCAGCACGCCGAGGATCGAGAACCAGATCACGAACTTGGCGCCGAAGCGGTCGCCGATCGGCCCACCGAGGAACACCCCGACCGCCGAAGCGCCGAGATAGACGAACAGCAGCAGCTGCGCGTCCTGCACGCCGACCTGGAACTTGTCGATCAGGAAGAACGTGTAATAGCTCGAGAGCCCCGCCATGTAGGCGTTCTTGGTCAGTGTCAGCACCGTCAGCACGGTGAGCGCAATCGCGGTGGTGCGCTTGTCGAACAGCAGCGCCGTGCTCACCGGCGCCTTGCCGGCATTGGCCTTGCGATGCGCCGCGTACCACATGCCGACCCGGGTCAGGATGAAGATGCCGACCAGCGAGCCAGCCGCGAACCAGGCAACGCTCGATTGGCCGCGCGGCAAGACGATGAATGCCGCCAGCAATGGCCCGATCGCCGAGCCGACATTGCCGCCCACCTGGAACAGCGATTGTGCGAGGCCATGCCTTCCGCCCGAGGCCAGCCGCGCTACCCGCGAACTCTCAGGATGGAAGATCGCCGAGCCCAGCCCGACAAAAGCCGAGCCGACCAGCAGCAGCCAGTAGCTCTGCGCAAAGCCCAGGATCAGCAGCCCGATCAGGCTCGAGGCCATGCCGACCGGCAGCGAGAAGGGCAGGGGGCGCTTATCGGTATACATGCCGATCGCCGGCTGCAGCAGCGACGCCGTGCACTGGAAGGTCAGCGTCAGCAGCCCGATCTGCACATAGTCGAGCCCATAGCTCTCCTTGAGGATCGGATAGATCGCCGACAGCAGCGATTGCATGGTGTCGTTGATCAGGTGGCAGACCGACACCGCGATGATGATCGAGAGCGTGGTCTTGCTGGCGATGGAAGTCGCCGGTGCCGAAGCTGTGGCCGTCAATTTGGGAATCCGGGAATGCTGAGGGATCAGCGGGTGCCGATCAGAAACGAATACTTGTCCCTAACATGTCAGATGCCCCGAGTCGTTAGCACTCAAGCGATTTTCCGTTCGGTTGGATAGCGAAACAACGGAAGCAGACGGCCCCCTCCCATCCTCCCCCATGAAGGGGGAGGTGCCCCGCCGGTTCATGGGGCACGATCGAAGACAGAGCCTCGACTCTTAACCTCCCCCTTCATGGGGGACTTCGAGCCATCCCGTAGGGCAAATCGCTCCAGTGGAGCGATTTGAGGCGAGAAGGCCATGAGAGCTACGCTCGAATGGCGAGGGAGGGGGCCGTCTCTATCAGTCAGGCCGCCACCCCCTGAACCACTCGCAGAACGCCCGCACGCCGTCTTCTATCGGCGTCGCCGGCACCTCGCCCACCAGCGCCCGCAGCAGGCTTACGTCTGCCGCCGTCTCCGTCACGTCGCCCGGCTGCATCGGCAGCAACTCTTTCTTTGCCTCGCGTCCCATCGCCGTCTCGATCGCTGTGACGAACCGCATCAGTTCCACCGGCCGGCCGCCGGCAATGTTCACCACCCGCCAAGGCGCCACGGGCGAAAGCGAGTCCGCCGCCGACACCGGCTCCCCCTGCACCGGCGCCTTGCCGATCAGCCGGTCGATCGCCGCCACCACGTCGTCGATATAGGTGAAATCCCGCCGCATCCGGCCTTCGCCATAGATGCTGATCGGCTTGCCTGCCGCGATCGCCTCGGCGAACCTGAACAGCGCCATGTCCGGCCGTCCCCAGGGGCCGTAGACGGTGAAGAACCTGAGGCAGGTGATCGGCACTCCGAACAGATGCGCGTAGGAATGGCTCATCGCCTCCGTCGCCTTCTTGGTCGCCGCATAGAGCGATACCGGCCGGTCGGTCATGTCCGTCTCGCGTGACGGCTGCCCGGCCGCCATGCCGTAAACCGAGCTCGATGAGGCGATCAGCAGGTGCTTCGGCGGCGTTCGGCGCGCCGCTTCGAGGATGGCGAGCGTTCCCGTCACGTTGCTGTCGGTATAGCTGAACGGCGCCTCGAGGCTGTAGCGCACCCCGGCCTGCGCCGCGAGATGCACCACCACCGCCGGCGCCTCGGAGAACGCCGCATCGATCGCCGCCTCGTCCTCCAGCCGCCCGGTCACCCCCAGGAACCGCCCGTTGGCCTCCAGCATTGCCTGCCGCTGCTGTTTGAGTCGCACGTCGTAATAGGGCGTCAGCGCGTCAAGCCCGATCACTTCGTGCCCCTCGGCGAGCAGCCGTAGGCTCAGGTGATAGCCGATAAATCCGGCGCTGCCGGTAACCAGAACGCGCACCCCGCCCCCCAAACCGTCTGCGGCACAATGCTTTTTGCCGCCACACGGTCGAATCTACGCGTCCTCGTTCGACAATGCCAAGAACCGTTTGACGCCCCGACCGGTGCCTCCGAATGCGCCCTCTTGAAGATTCCGCTTGCGTCTCCGATTTGGTGTGCTACATAACTAGCACACTACCAAGGCATCACGCATGAGCCAGTTCAACGACAGCCAGCCGATCTTCGTACAGATTGGCGAAAGGATTGCCGACATGATCCTGAGCAGGACCACCAAGGAGGGCGAGGCGCTGCCTTCAGTGCGCCAGATCTCCGCCGACCTCTCGGTCAATCCGTTGACCGTTACCCGTGCCTACCAGTCGCTCGTCGATATCGGTGTCGTCGAGTCGCGCCGCGGCATGGGCATGTTCGTGGCCGAAGGCGGCCACCAGCGGCTGCTCGCTCACGAGCGCCAGAAATTTCTGACCGAGGAGTGGCCGCGCGTCATGGCGCGCCTCGCTGCCCTCGATCTCGATCCCACACAGTTGTTGAAGCAAGGCGGTAAAGATGAATGATCTGGCTCAAACCACAGCTGCTCCGATCGTCTCGGCGCGTGGCCTCAAGAAGCACTTCGGTCGCACCGAAATCCTCCACGGGCTCGATTTCGACATCCCCGCCGGCCGCATCTACGGCCTCGTCGGCCACAATGGCGCTGGCAAGACCACCACGCTGAACGCGCTGCTCGGCCTTACCTCTTACGAGGGCACCGTGCGTGTCCTGGGTGAGGATCCGTACCAGAAGCGTGCTTCGCTGATGCAGAACGTCGCCTTCATCTCCGATGTCGCGAGCCTGCCGCGGTTTCTGCGGGTGCGTGAGCTGTTCGCGCTGCTCACCAACATCCACCCCAACTTCGATCAGGCGAAGGCCCGCGGCTTCCTCGAGGGCACCGACGTCAAGATGGACGCCCGGATCAAGAATCTCTCGAAGGGCATGATCGCCCAGCTCCACCTCGCGGTGGTGATGGCGATCGACGCCAAGCTCCTGGTCCTCGACGAGCCGACCCTCGGCCTCGACATCACCTATCGCAAGCGCTTCTACCGGCGCCTGCTCGAGGATTACATGACCGAGGAGCGCACCCTGCTGATCACCACCCACCAGGTGGATGAGATCGAGTTCATGCTCAGTGACATCATGTTCATCCGCGATGGTGAGCTGATCCTCCACATGCAGATGGAGACGGTCTCCTCGAAGTTCAGCCAGGTGCTGGTTCGCCCCGATCAGGTCGCCGCCGCCACGGCGCTCGGCCCGATCTACAGCGAGACCCGCTTCGGCCAGACCGCCATGGTCTTCGATGGCGTCGATCGCGATCGCCTCGCCCCGTTCGGCGAGGTCACCACTCCCACTCTCAGCGACCTGTTCGTCGCCCTCATGCAGCGCGGTCCCGCCAAATGAAGTCTCTCGTTGCCCTTATCAAGCGCGAGTATCTCGAGCATCGGGGAGCGTTCCTCTACGCCCCCGGCGTGATCCTCGGCATCATGACGCTGGTGCTGGTGTTCGGCATCGCCTCGAACCGTTTCCAGATGCACCAGGAAATCGGCGTCCCCTCGGCGCTGAAATTCTTCGAGTTCGGCTTCCTCGCGGTGGCCGCGCTGTGGAGCATGTACCTGCTGGCGGCGCTGTTCTTCTACTATGCCGATGCCTTCAGTGCCGATCGGCGCAACAACGCCATGTTGTTCTGGAAGTCGATGCCGGTCAGCGATTTCAAGGTGCTGGCCTCCAAATCCCTCGCCGGCATGACCATCCTGCCGGCGCTGATCTTCGCCGCCTATCTCATCACCGGCGTTCTCATCTACGTGGTCACCATGATCACCGCGATGATGCTGCCGCGCCTCGGCGTGCCCGGCATCTTCGAGTTCCTGTCCTCGGGCTTCCAGATCGCCGCCTTCGCGTTCGTCTGCCTCGTGACGGCGTTGCTCTGGTACGCGCCGTTCTTCGCCTGGGTTGGCGCGCTCTCGACCGTGTTCCGTCGCTGGTCGATACCGCTCGCCTTCCTCATCCCGGGGCTGGTCGGGCTCGCCGAGAACCTGATCTTCAACGACACCGGGCCGCGCGCCGGCTACGTCCTCAACTACCTCAACGAGCGGCTGAAGTTCGGCGCCGACAACCTGCACCTCGAACGCGAGATCTTCGCCGATGCCCAGTTCAACGCCATGGCGATGATCGCGCGTTTCCTTGCCACGGTCGACTGGGCGCAACTTGTCGGCGGCCTGATCGTCGCCGCCCTGCTCGTCTACGCCGCCAGCGAATACCGCCGCCGCATCGTCGCCACCTGACCTCGGCGCCGTCGGCAGCAGTATGGCCATCACTCCCTCCCCACCATCCATCCCCAAACGGGGATGGGGGTGGTGGTCGTTTTTTTGTCCTCCCCACGGGGCGGGGGCGGGGGACCATGCGGAGCATGGTGGAGGGGACACCTCAGGGACTCAGCCGTAGCTAATCGACCGACAACGCAACCCATTCACGCATATCTGTATCGACTGTCTGCCCGCGCGACAGCATTGGCTTGCCCCTCGGCCTCCGCCATATCAGGGTCAACCTAACGCCCGTCGCGAGACCCCATCATGATCACTGTCGAATCCCAGGCCGCGGTCCGCTCCGCCCCGACACTGCCGCTCACCACCCATCTCGGCGCCGTTCGCATCGGCGTCACCGATCGAGATAAGGCGCTCGCCGTCTGGCGCGATGTCGTCGGCCTCGAGCTCATCTCCGAGGATGCCGAAGCGCTGCATCTGGGCGCCGGCGGCCGCGAGCTGATCACCCTCGAACTTGGCGCCACGGGCCCGTTCCCCGATCGCTCGCTCGGCCTCTACCATGTCGCCGTGCATGTCCCGACCCGCAAGGCGCTGGCCGAAATGGTGGTGCGCGCCCTGATGCGCCGCGTCCGCATTTCGCCCACCGATCACCTCGTCTCCGAGGCGATCTACCTGTGGGACGACGACAATAACGGCATCGAGATCACCTTCGAGACGCCCTGGCGCGGTACCATCGGCGACGGCGAGGACGGCTTCTACGTCAAGACCATCGATGGTTCGCCCCATTCCGGCCGCGAGGCCATCGATGTCGACGACCTGCTCGCCGAACTCGATGACGTCAACGCCGTGCCGGCGCTGATGCCCGAGGGCACCCGCATCGGCCACATCCACCTGCATGTGCACGATCTCGAGCAAGCCATGCGCTACTATCGCGATGGCCTCGGCTTCGGCGGCCTGTTCATCATGCGCCGCTTCGGCATGGGCGATCTCGGCCTCGACTACCCGCCGCACACCATCGCCTTCAACATCTGGTCCGGCCCGAACGCCACCCAGGCGCCGAAGGGTTCGGCCGGCCTCCGCTGGTTCCACGTCGCACTGCCGGATCAGGCGGCGCTCGATGCAGTGAAGGCTCGGCTCGCGGCAATCGGCGCGGGCTATGCGGAGACCAACGAGGGGCTCGAGAGCAGGGACCCGGCCGGCAATCTGGTGAAGGTGGTCATCGGCTAAACGCTGACAGACGGCCCCCTCCCATCCTCCCCCATAAAGGGGGAGGTGCCCCGTCGGTTCACTAGGCACAATCGAAGACAGAGCCTCGACTCTTCACCTCCCCCTTTATGGGGGAGGCCGGGAGGGGGCCGCCTGCTTCGGTTCTATCGCCTAAAGCACCCCCAAAAACCCCGCCACATCGGCCTCGGTCGTCGCCCAGCTGGTCACCAGCCGCACCAGCGTTTCGTCCGCCGCGAGCCCGTCGGTCGGCCATTCATGCGCTGCGCCGCCCGCGGCCCGCAGCCGCGCCAGCGCCGCCCTGGGGATCACCGCGAACACCTCGTTCGCCGTGTTCTCCCAGCCGAGCCGCGCCACGCTGCTGGCCCGGATCCCGGCGCGCAGCCGGTCCGACATGGCGTTGGCGTGCCCGGCCCGCCGCAGCCAGTTGCCGTCCTCGAGATAGCCCTCGAACTGCGCCGCGACGAACCGCGCCTTGGAGAACGTGTGTCCGGCCCGCTGCCGCCGTGCTTCGAAGTCCCCGAGCAGCCCCGGGGTAAACACCACGATCGCTTCGGCCGCCCAGCAGCCGTTCTTGGTGGCCCCGAACGACAAGAAGTCTACCCCGGCCTTCCAGGTCAGTTCGGCCGGCGTTACGCCCAGCGCCGCCACCGCGTTGCCGAACCGCGCTCCATCCATGTGCACCTTCAGCCCGCCGTCACGCGCGATTGTCGCCAGCTCGGCCACCTGCGCCACCGAATACACGGTGCCCCATTCCGTCGCATTGGTGAGGCTCAGCGCCACCGGCACGCTCCGCCCACCAGGCGAGTGCTTGCCGAGCGCCGTGGCGAACGCTCCCGCGTCGATCAATCCGAGCGGGCTCTGTACCGGCGCCAGCTTCATGCCGCCCGACTGGAACTCCGTCGCGCCGCTTTCGTCGGTGTGCACATGCGCGTCCTCGCCGCAGAACACCACGCCGCCCGGCCGGCTCAGTGCCGCGAGCCCCAGCGAGTTCGAGGCCGTTCCGGTCGCGGTGAACCACACCTCCACCTCGCGCTCGAACAACTCCGAGAAGCGCTGCGCTACGCTGAGGCTCAGCGGATCCCCGCCATAGGCCGGCGAATAGCCGCCATTGTGCCGCACCAGCGCCGCCATCACCTCAGGCGTCGCCCCGGCCCAGTTATCGCTCGCAAAATTCACGCTGAAATACCCCGATACATCGCGGCCACGCTCCTAGCACACCGGCCTCTCAGTCGGCCATCGCCCCCCTTGCGGGGGAGAATGCGATTTCTTGGGTTTGGCCCTTCGCCAAACCCTTAGAAATCGCAAGAGGGGGGACGTTTTGCGCACTGGAGTCTCGGCCACGCGCCGCTATGATCCTCCGCAATAGGAGACCCCATGCGAGCCATATCCTGCACCGCGCCCGAGCAGCTGGCGCTGATCGACATCGACCGCCCCGAGCTGAAGCCCGGCTGGGTCCGCGTCGCCATTCGCCACATCGGCATCTGCGGCACCGACTACCACATCTTCGAGGGCAACTTCCCCTACTTCGAGTACCCGCGCGTCATCGGCCACGAACTGAGCGGCACCGTGGTTGACCCGAACGGCGAAGCCTTCGCCGCCGGCGATCCCGTCGTGATCAACCCTTATCTCAACTGCGGCCATTGCCCGGCCTGCCTCGAAGGCCGCGCCAATTGCTGCGAGACCCTCAAGGTCATCGGCGTGCACGCGCCGGGCGGCATGGCCGAAGAGATCGTCATGCCCGCTGGCAACCTCTACAAGGCCGAGGGCCTGAGCCTGCGCGATGCGGCCATGGTCGAGTTCCTCGCCATCGGCGCCCACGCCATCCGCCGCACCGCCGAGCTGAAGCCCGGCTCGCGCGCCCTGGTGGTCGGGTCCGGTCCGATCGGCTTGGGTGTCGCCTTCTTTGCAAAAATCGCCGGCGCCGACGTCACCGTCATCGATGCCGCACCTGACAAGATCGCCGCCACGCGCGCCCTCGGTTTCACCACCTTCTCGCCGGCCGAGCTCGAAGGCAGTGAGTTCACGCGCATCAAGTCGACCGGTTTCGACGCGGTGTTC
This sequence comes from Devosia sp. Root105, assembly GCF_001424865.1. Taxonomy (NCBI): domain Bacteria; kingdom Pseudomonadati; phylum Pseudomonadota; class Alphaproteobacteria; order Hyphomicrobiales; family Devosiaceae; genus Devosia; species Devosia sp. Root105. The sequence goes on along the minus strand of NZ_LMCR01000021.1, from coordinate 254,823 downwards.
GATTCCACCGGCTCGATCAAGGCGATGAACGCCTCGCTGTTCCATACCCGCAATGGCGGCAGCTATACCCTGGTCGGCGTCATCAAGGGCGACCTGGTGTTCCCCGATTCAGAAGTGCACCGGCGCGAACTCACCATCCGCGCTTCGCGCAACGCCATCCGCGCCGATTTCGAGCACGTCATGGAGTCGATCCGCCTCGGCAAGGTCCCCACCGACAAGCTCGCCACCCACGCCACCACCATGGACCGGGTGCCCGAGGATATGCCGATCTGGGCCCATGACCGCACCGGCGTCATCAAGGCGATCGTGACGGTCTGATCCTCCCCCGCGTGGCGGGGTCACGGATGAGCGCCGCAGGCGCTCACCGCTGGGGGACCAGCGAAGCTGGTGGAGGGAGCGCTCTCGTGCGGTGGCCCCTAGGCCTTCCAGCCCACGGCCTTGGGCGTCACATCGAGCTCGATCTCTTCCATGCCGAGCAGCCGCGCCACCACTTCGGGCGGGTCCTTCACCACATGCACGCCCGACACCGTGTCGATCTTGGTGTCGCGCAGGCCCTTGACCACCGCGACCACATGCTCGGGGTTGACGTAGATGATGCCATCGGGCGTATCGAGCTTCACGAGCCGCATAGAATTCTCCTTGGGTAGTCGCCCCACATAACCCAGCGCCGTGCGGCCGGTGACATCATGCCCGGCCCATGGACAATGAACAGTGAAGGGCGCTCGCCCAACCACCACCAGACGGACCACTGCCATGACCTCCCCCGATGACATCCTGAACTTCTGGTTCGTCGCGCACGGCGAGCCGGACTGGTTCGGCGGCAAGCCCGAGTTCGATGCGCTGCTCGCCGAGCGCTTCGGCGAAACCTATGCCGCCGTCGCCCGTGGCGAGGCGGCCTGGTGGCGCGCCAGCCCATCGGGTCGGCTCGCCGAGATCATCGTACTCGATCAGTTCTGCCGCCAGTTGCATCGCAAGCGCCCCGAGGCCTTCGCCTCCGATGCCATGGCGCTGCGTCTCGCGCAGGAGGCGGTCGCGCTCGGCGACGACATGCGGGTCGAACCCCGGCGCCGGACGTTCTTCTATATGCCCTACATGCATTCGGAGGATCTCGCGGTGCACGACGAGGCCATTCGGCTGTTCACCGCGCTCGGCGACGAGGACACGCTCAAATACGAGATCATGCACCGCGATTGCATCGCCCGCTTCGGCCGCTACCCCCGCCGCAACGCCGCCCTCGGTCGCGTCTCCACTCCCGATGAGATCGCCTACATCAACTCCGGCGACGGCATGTTCTGAAGCTGCCCGGCCTGGCCCTACTGCCGCTGATACTGCCGCGGCGAGTACGCCATCGTCCGCTTGAACGCCGTGCTGAACGCGCTTTCGGATTCATAGCCGATCGACAGTGCGATCGCCGCAACGCTCTGGCGTGAGTTGCGCAACCGGTCCGATGCCACCAGCATCCGCCAGCGCGTCAGGTACTCGATCGGCGACGTCCCCACCACCTGCTTGAACCGCTGGGCAAAGCTCGAGCGCGACATGCCGGCCACCCCGGCGAGCCCCTCGAGGGTCCAGCGTTGCGCCGGGTCGGCATGGATCGCGCCGACCACCTTGCTCATCTGCCGGTCGGCCAGCGCCTGCAGCCAGCCGGCCCCGGCGCATTGCGGTCCGCCGAGATAAATCCGCAGCACGTGCACCAGCATGATGTGGGCGAGGTGCTCGGAGACCAGGAAACCGCCCGGCCGCCGCTCGCGCACCTCCGCCGCCAGCTGGTCGAGCCCCCAGCGCAGCACGGAGGCCTGGCTCGAGGCTTCGCGTACCCGCACGATGGCGGGCAGGGCGCCCGACAACACTTCCACATGCGGCGCGGCGAAAGTGAAGCGGCCGCCGATCAGGAAAAAGTCGCCGCCGCCATTGCAGGTCGCGATCCCATCCCGGGCGTGGTCGTAAATGGCGTTCGCCTCGATCGGTGGCAACGCTGGGTCGGTGGCGAGGCCGAATGGCCGTCCCTTGGTCAACAGGAAGCAGTCGCCTTCTTCCATCCGCAGCGGCCCGCTTTCGCCCTCCACCCAGACCCAGCAGCTGCCACGCATCACCGCGTTGAACTTGATCCCCTCATGGGCCGGAAAGCGGATCGCCCAGTCCCCGCCAGCGTCGAGGCCGACGCTGATCGAGCTCTGTGGCTTCAGCAGTGAGAGGACGTCGGAGAGCGGATCCATTCACAGTTCCGGACGATCACGAAAGAACGGCGGACAATAGCGCATAGATCGTACGCTTCCAACCCGAGTAACTCTGCTGCAGCAATCCATCCCAGCAGCCGGAGTTCTTAAGTCATGGCCAACCCGCAAACGCCGATCGGATCCGGCTTCGGAGCCCGCACCACCGCCACCGAGGTGCTGCATGGGCAGGACCTGAACGGCAAGCTGGCGATCGTCACCGGCGGCCATTCCGGTCTCGGGCTGGAGACCACCAGGGCCTTGGCTGCGGCAGGCGCCCGCGTCATCGTCCCCGCCCGCCAGCCCGACACAGCTCTTGCCGCCGTGGGCGACCTTCCCGGCGTCGAGATCGAAGCCCTCGATCTTACCGACCTCGCCAGCGTCAGTGCGTTCGCCGCTCGCGTCGTGGCCTCACGCCGCCACGTCGATATCCTCATCAACAGCGCCGGCATCATGGCCTGCCCCGAGACCCGCGTCGGTCCTGGCTGGGAAGCCCAGTTCGCCACCAACCATCTCGGCCATTATGCCCTCGTCAACCGGCTGTGGCCGGCCCTTTCCGGCGGCGCCGGAGCCCGCGTCGTCGCCGTCTCCTCCGGCGCCCACGGCATCACCGGCATCCGCTGGGACGATGTGCAGTTCACCCACGGCTATGACCGCTGGCACGCCTACGGCCAGAGCAAGACCGCCAACGCCCTGTTCGCCGTCCATCTCGATGCGCTCGGTCGCGACGCCGGCGTGCGCGCTTTTTCGCTCCACCCCGGCAGTATCCTCACTCCGCTGCAGCGCCATCTGGCCAAGGCCGAAAAGGTCGCAGCCGGCTGGATCGATGAGAATGGCGATCTCGCCGACCCCAGCTTCAAGACCCCGCAGCAGGGTGCGGCAACCCAGGTGTGGGCCGCGACCTCCCCGCAACTCGCCGGTCTGGGTGGGCTCTATTGCGAAGACTGCGACGTCGCCCCGCTCAGCCAGGATGGCTTCACCGGCGTGCGCCCCTACGCCGTCGACCCAGAAGAGGCGGCCCGCCTCTGGGCCCTCTCGGCCGATCTCACCGGCGTCGACGCCTTCCGTCCGGCTTAACCGGGTGACTCAAAATCATAATACGACTTATGAATGACCGATGAACTTCCGGCTCTGCATCGGTTCAGCCGAACCCCCTTAGTCCTCTCTTACCCGCAGGCAACCGAGCCTGCTTTCATGGAGTGGACCAAATGTTCGCACGTCTCAATCGTTTCGCCCGGCCGACTTTCGCTGCCCTCGCCCTGTCGCTCGTCGCCGTCTCGGCTCCGCCGGTCCTCGCTGGCGGCCTGCAGGAGAAACCGATCTTTGAGAACCACGACGACTACGACGACTACGATTGCCAGAGCGTCAAGCAGGCGATCCGCTATCTCAAGAAGCGCAACTACAAGATGATCGAGAAGCTCGAGAAGGAAGCCGAGGAGGGCATCTACCTGTTCTCCGCCAAGAAGAAGAACTCCGAGCACGTCTTCGTCCCCTACTACATCACCTACGACGCCTGCGACCGCGAGATCGTCAGCCGCACCCCGGTGAAGGAAGAAAAGATGCTGTAACGGCTCTGCACGCGAGCTCTTACCCGGACGTCGGGGTTCGGGTGAGAGCTGCCTCCGTCGATCGCCGGCGCTGCGATATCGCTTCCAGCACCGGCCGCTGATGCGCTAGCCTCCCGCTGTTCCGGAGGCTCCCATGGACCATTTTCTGCCGCTTTTTGCCATTCTCGGCGCCCTCTTGCTCGGCGCCATCAGCCCAGGCCCGAGCTTCGTCTTCGTGGTCCGTACCGCCGTCGCCCAGTCGCGCACCGAAGGGCTCGCCGCGGCGCTCGGCATGGGAGTAGGGGCCATGGTGTACGGCGCGCTCGCCGTGCTCGGGCTGCGCACCCTGATGCAGGATGGCGGCCTGCTGTTCACTGCGCTGAAGGTCGCTGGCGGGCTTTACCTCGTCTATCTCGCCTGGAAGATCTGGAGCCACGCCGCCGACCCCATCACGGTCGAGGCCGGCGCCGCTCCCGCCGCCAATCCGCAGAAGGCCTTCACCTTCGGCCTCCTCACCCAGCTTTCCAATCCCAAGATCGTTGCGGTGTTCGGCGCGGTGTTCGCCGCGCTCCTGCCCGCCAATCCCGAGCCCTGGCTCTACTGGGCCCTGCCGCCGCTGATCTTCCTGCAGGAAACCCTGTGGTACAGCATCGTCGCCATCGCCTTCTCGGCGACAAAACCCCGCGCCATCTATCTGAGCGCCAAGCTCTGGGTCGATCGCGCCGCCGCCGCCTTCATCGGCATCCTCGGCGTCCGCCTGATCATCGAGGCCAGATAAGGAGGGCCGACATGCGGGAGACGACGGAGAAAGTCAGGGACCGCGTTTATTCGTACAACATCGCCAAGGTCTATCCGCTCTACATCGCCAAGGCGGAGAACAAGGGGCGCAGCAAGGCCGAGGTCGATGAGATCCTTCGCTGGCTGACCGGCCACACCCAGCAGTCGCTGGACGATCAGCTGACGAAGGGTGCCACCCTCGAAACCTTCTTCACCTCTGCGCCGGCGCTCAACCCGGCGCGATCGCTGATCACCGGCGTCGTCTGCGGCGTCCGCGTCGAGAACATCGAAGAACCGATGATGCGCGAGATCCGCTACCTGGACAAACTCATCGACGAACTCGCCAAGGGCAAGGCCATGGCGAAAATCCTGAGGACCCCAACGCCCGGCTGACCACGGAGGTGCCATCATGGCTGCGGACCCAAATGCGATTGCCGAGATCGAGGCGGCGCTCGAATGGCTCCGCTTCACCCACCCGATCAGCACGCATTTCGGCGCCGAGGTGCGCCGCACCGACCTTTCCGGCAAGCGGCTCGCCGGCTGGATGCACCTCCTCCCCGATACCATCCTGACCCTGATGCCGTTCGTCGAGGCCGGCGTGTCGGTCCGCGTTGGCGGGTGCAACCCCGATAGTACCGACCCCCGCGTGGTCGAGTATCTCGCCAACCACGGCGTTGAGATGTTCGATGGCCGGCGCGAGCCGCGCACGCTCTATGACGAAACGCTTCGCCGCTTCGCGACCGGCCCCCTCGATGCCATCTGCGACATGGGCGGCGAACTCATCGAGGCCGCCACCCTCGCGGGCACGCCGATCGCCGGCGCACTCGAGGCGACCACGACGGGCCTCCATCGGATCCGGCCCTTGACCCTCGCCTTTCCGGTGTTCGACTGGAACGGGATTGCCCTCAAGGACGCCATCCACAACCGCTTCCATGTCGGCGAAGAAACCTGGCCGGCCTTTGGCAGCATCACCGGCCTGTCACTGTTCGGTTGCCGGGTGCTGGTCGTCGGCTTCGGGCCGGTAGGCCGTGGCGTCGCCGAACGGGCCCGCGCGCTCGGCGCCGTAGTCACCGTCGCCGAGCGCGATCCGGTCCGCCAGCTCGAAGCGCTGCATTTCGGCTGCCGCACCCTGCCACTCGCCGAAGCGCTGGCGGAGGCAACCGTCATCGTCACCGCCACCGGTCGCGACGGCGTGCTTGGCGAGGCTGAACTGAATCTTTGCCGCGATGGTGCGGTGCTCTTCAATGTCGGCCACTCCAATCGTGAGATCGACGTCGATTGGCTCGATCGGCATGAGCGCCGGACCATGAAGGCTCATATCGAGCGCTACACTATCGGCGGCCGCTCGCTGTTCCTGCTCAACCGCGGCAGCCTGATCAACATCGCCTTCACCGGCAACCTGGCGGGTTCGGCGAGTTTCGATCCGTTCTCCGGCGTGATGATCCGTGGCCTGCTCTGGCTGCTCACCGCGGGCGCCGCCGGCATTCCGCCCGGCCTCCACGCCTATCCGCCGGAGCTGGAACGCGAGGTCGCGACCGCGGCGCTTGCGGTCCGCGCCCGCGCCTAGCGCCCTTACGTCCATCCGCTGAGGTCAGGGCCAGCCATGCCTCCGTCGCATCGGCCCCTTCCGGAATTCGCCACTTGCCCCTCCGCCGCGTCGGGCGTATCTCCCGGGCGTCGCGAAAAGCGACCGCCTCCCTTGATCCGCTCAGTGGCGGAGTAAACAGGTGGACGAATAGTCGTCCAGGTGGTCAAGCACACGCCAGCTCATGCCTTGCGCATGGCCTGGTCAGCGTCTCCCAGAACCCCAGTCGCCCGCCGTCGGGCATGATCGCGAAGCTGTCGTCGCCTGCGTGGGCGTCCGCCTGCTTCGCGTGGAGCAAGCTTGCCATGCAGAGATCACTCACCGTCATCTACACCGCCATTGTTCTCGATGCCGTCGGCATCGGCCTCATCTTTCCCATCCTTCCCTCGCTGCTCGCCGAGGTGACCGGCGCCGAGAATGTCGCCGCCTATATCGGCATCATGACCGCGCTCTACGCCGTCATGCAGTTCGTCTTCGCGCCGATCCTCGGCGCCCTCAGCGATCGGCTCGGCCGCCGTCCGGTGCTGCTGATCTCGCTCGGTGGCGCAGCGATTAACTACCTCTTCCTTGCCTTCGCGCCGAACCTCTGGCTGCTACTGCTCGGCCGCGCCATTGCCGGCCTCACCAGCGCCAATGTCTCGGTCGCCACCGCCTATGTCACCGACATCTCGCCCGAAGACACCCGGGCCCGCCGCTTCGGCCTGCTCAATGCCATGTTCGGCATCGGTTTCATCATTGGGCCGGTGCTCGGCGGCGCGCTGGGGGATTACTGGTTGCGGCTGCCCTTCATCGCCGCGGCGGTGCTGAACGCCGGCAACCTGCTGCTGGCTTTCCTCGTGTTGCCCGAGTCACGCACTCCGAGCCGCGAAAAGCTCGATCTGGCGGCGCTCAATCCGCTCCGCTCGCTGCGCTGGGCCCTCTCGGTCAAAAGCCTGCGGCCGATGATCTTGATCTTCTTCGCTTTCGCCGCCACCGGCGAGGTCTACGGCACCTGCTGGGCGCTTTGGGGCGGCGACACCTTCCAGTGGAATGGCCTGTGGATCGGATTGTCGCTCGGCGCCTTCGGCGTTTGCCAGACGCTGGCGCAGGCCTTCCTTCCCGGTCCCGCGGCAAAGCTGCTCGGCGAGCGCGGCGCGATCCTCACCGGCATCGCCGGCGCATCGATCGCACTCGTCGTCATGGCCTTTGCCACCCAGAGCTGGCTGATCTTCGCCATCATGCCGGTCTTCGCGCTCGGCGGCATCGGTGCCCCGGCGCTGCAATCGCTCGCCACGCGGCAGGTCGATGAGAGTCAGCAGGGCCAGTTCCAGGGCGTCCTCGCCTCGGCCGTCAGCCTTGCTTCGATCGCCGCGCCACTGCTGTTCTCGAGCCTCTATTTCGTCTTCCGCGACCACTGGCCCGGCGCCATCTGGCTTTCCGTCGTCGCGCTCTATGGGCTGCTGGTCCCCCTCGTCCTGAGCCTCCGGCTCGGGGGACCAGCCGCTCCTTCCGACCTCAGATAAGCCGTTGCCCGCCATCGATGTGGATCGTCTCGCCGGTCATGAACTCGCTTTCCATGGCGTAGAGATAGGCGGGCGCCACATCGCGCGGTGCGGCGATCCGGCCGATTGGCAGGCGGGCTGCCATTTCCGCGAAATAGCCCGCCTTGGCTTCGCCGACGAGTTCGTCGAACATCGGCGTATCGACCCAGCCGGGCGAGACGATGTTCACCCGGCCCGGCGCCAGTTCCAGCGCCAGCGCCCGGGCGAAGTAGCTGAACGCGCCGGCGATCGCCGAGACCACGGCGCCGCCCGGCACCGGCGGCCGGTCCTTGTTGATGCCCGAGGTGAAGGTCATCGACCCACCGGCCGTGAGCGTCCGCACGGCGTGCTTGGCCACCAGCACGGCGCCGATCAGCTTGTCGTCGACAAACCGCCGCACCATTTCGGCGTCGGTCTCGCCGATCGGGTCACCCGGCGGCGGCGTGCCGGCGGTCGACACCAGGTGGTCGAAGGCGCCGATGCCGGCAAAGGCTGCGGCAATCTCGGCTTCCCGCGTCATGTCGGCGGTTACCGTCTTCACCCGGCCATTGCCGCCGAGGTTACGCTGCGCTTGCAGTAGCTTGTCCTGCGAGCGGCCGACCAGCACCAGTTCGGCGCCGCGTTCCAGCGCCGCCGCAGCGACCCCAAGGCCAATGCCAGAGCTGCCTCCGACGACGACGACTTTCCTGCCCATAAGCTGTGCCATGGGATTTCTCCGTTGTGATGATGTTGGAAGGGGAGGAGCGCGACGCGGGCTCAGCCGCGATAGGCGCGCTCGAGGTCGGCGATGACGATCTTTTTCATCTGGTACATCGCCTGCAGCACGCGGCCGGCCTTGGCACGGTCCGGGTCCGCCAGCAGCTGCGATAGCCGGGTGGGCGACACCTGCCAGTAGACGCCGAACTTGTCGGTGAGCCAGCCGCAGGGCTGTTCCTTGCCGCCATCGGCGATCAGCGCATTCCAGTAATAGTCGGTCTCTTGCTGGTCATCGGTCTCGATGAGGAACGAGAAGGATTCGTTGTAGTGCGCCGGCGAGTTGGCATTGAGCGCCACCACCGGTTGGCCGGCGAGCGCGAAGCGCACCACCGACAGTTCCGGGTCGGGCATGATGCTGCGCCCGAGCACTTGGGAATCCCTGAAGATCGACGTGTAGAACGCCATTGCCTCGTCGGCCTGGTTCTTGAACCAGAGATGGGGGAATACCTTTGCCATTGCTCTTCTCCTTTCGTCGCTTAGCGGATCAGGCGTCTTCGTTGCGGACCGGGTGGATCGAGCCATCCCAGTCGCGCTCGTAGCCGAGGTCGGCCAGCAGATGCGCCGGAAAGCCCGTGACCCGATCCTCGGTGGCGCGGCGCGCCCTGGCATGGCGCAAGGGCGACACCACGGCGTGGATCGCGCTCCGCACCAGCGATATGGCGTCGCCGGCAACCTGCTGGACAGAGGGAGCCGAAGCGCGGCAGTCGTCGGCATAAGTATGATAGTTGCTCACAGGATGTTCCTTTCGTTTGCTGCCGGATCGTTTGAGATCGGCCGGAAACCGCTGTTTCCATGGCGATAATCTGGGCGATCGCCGCATAGACAACAAACGAGAATTGCTGCACGATCTGTGAGGAAAACTCACAGGTGGCGCATGCCTCGCAAACTCCCGCCGCTCTCCGCGCTGCCCGCTTTCGATGCGGCGGCACGGCACTTAAGCTTCACCAACGCCGCGGCCGAGCTGAATCTCACCCACGGCGCCATCAGCCGCGCCGTCCGCAACATCGAGGACCGGCTGGGCGTGCAACTGTTCGAACGCGGCACCCGTTCGGTCAGCCTCACGCCCGAGGGCGCCGCCTATGCCGCCGAGATCGCCGCGGCGCTCGACCAGATCAGCACGGCCACCATGGCGGTGGCGGCGCCGCGCCCGGCCGGGGTGCTCAATGTCAGCACCTCAGACGGCTTTGCCGGCCGCTGGCTGGTGCCGCGGCTCTACCGCTTCCATCGCGCCCACCGCGATATCGATGTGCGCATCTCAACCTCGGGCCTGCTCGCCGATTTCGTTCGTGACGGCGTCGATATCGCCATCCGCTACGGCGCCGGCGATTACGAGGGCGCGGTGTCCGAACTGCTGTCGGAGGTCGATGTGTTCCCGGTCTGCAGCCCCGAGCTGCTGGGCGGCGAGCACCCGCTCCGCGAACCGGCTGACCTGAGGCATCACACGCTGATCCATGACGGCTTCCCGATCGACTGGAAGACCTGGCTGGAGCGCGCGGGCGTCACCGACATCAACCCCAACAGCGGCGTGCGCTTCGATTCCGCCACCTATGCCACCGAGGCCGCCGTGCATGGCGAGGGGGTGCTGCTCGGCCGCAGTACTCTCGTCTCCGCCGACCTCGCCGCCGGGCGCCTAGTCCGGCCGTTCGGCCTCGAGCTCAAGGCGAGCTCAAAATACTATGTCGTCTACCTGCAGAGCGCCCTGCGTCAGCGCCGGGTCAGGGCCTTCCGCGACTGGCTGCTGGCCGAGAGTGCCCTCGACAATCAGTCAAGCGGCAAGTTGGGACAATCATAATACGACTTATGAATATGCGGTGACCGTTACTGTCGGTCGGCGTTCATTTCGGGCGACCTAGCGTCCCCTCAATCGGCGGGCAAATCACTGCCCGCCAGTTGCGGAGCAAGCGATGTCCTCACCCAGTGTCTCGATCCTTAAATCCTGCCTCGCGGCGGCAATCGTCGTCAGCGCCCTGGCTGCGCCTGCGGCCATCGCCGCCGGCGCCAAGGGAGGCTTCGACCTCGGCGGCGAGCACCTCAACGAGTGCCTCGGCCCTGAACGGGTTGCCAAAATCCTGAAGCGCAAGAAATACACGGAAGTGCAGCACTACCCTGAGTACTCGAAGGGCTACGTTTACATGTTCGTGGCTCTGAAGCCGAAGCGCGACGGTCACGTCGTCGTCTGGCACCTCTACTACGATGCCTGCGAACAGGAACTCATCGGCAAGGAATCGCAGGAATAGGCAATGCCGCAGCGCGGCAGTAGGTGCCGCGCCCCTAAACCCCGCGCACCTGCGCCGGATCAACCAGCGCACCCTTGTGGCCGATCACCACGCCGGCCACCCGGTGGGCGCGCTCGGCGGCTTCGACCGGCGACAGGCCGCGGGCCCGGCCGCTGAGATAGCCGCCGTTGAACGAGTCGCCGGCCCCGGTCGCATCGACGACCTTCTCGGCCTCAGGCGCCGGCACGTACTGGCGCACGCCGTCTGCCGTGGCGACGAAAGCCGGTTTCGAGCCGTCCTTGGCCACCACTTCCTGCGCCCCGAGCTTCAGGTAGCGCTCCGCCGTCGCCTCGGGCGAAGCATCGCCGAACAGCGGCGCTTCGTCGGTATGGGTCGGCAGCACGATATCGGCGATCGCTGCGGCCGCCGTCAGCGTCGAGGCCATGATCCGTGGGCTGGTCCACAGCGCCGGCCTCAGATTGGTGTCAAACACCACGGTCGCGCCGGCATCGCGCGCCTTGACGATGGTGCGCATCAGCTTGCCGCGGGCTCGCGGCGCCAGGATCGCCATCGAGATGCCCGAGAAATACACCGTGTCGGCGCCTACCACCGCCGCCTCCAGCGCCTCGACATCGTCGGCAAGGAGTTTCGCCGCCGATTGCCCGCGCCAGTAGGTGAAGTGCCGGTCGCCCTTTTCCTGGTGGATCATGTAGAGCCCGGGCCGGCGGTTGGCGATGGTCTGGATCCGTTCGGTGCCGATCCCGGCCTTCTTGATGAACGCCCGCATCTCGCCCGAATACATGTCGTCGCCGAGCGCCGTCACATAATCGACATCCCAGCCTTCCGGCAGCAGAGCCCGTGCGTACCATGCGGTGTTCAGCGTATCGCCGGCATAGCCGAGGCGGTACATCCCACCTTCGCCGCCAGACATTTCGATCATGGCTTCGCCGATACTCACAAACCGTTTGGTCACGCCGTCTTCCCCTCAACTGCCCAATGCTTATGCCGGGGATATTTTGCCCACGCAACCGCCTGGTATGGCAGTCCCCGAGATGCTCCGTTATTGATGCACGTGCGTTTCATGATCCTCTCCCGTGCGGCGGGGGAGGGGCCACCCCAGGGGTGGTGGAGAGGCACGCCGTCTATCAGAGGGAACACCGACAAATGCCACGCCTGTCCATGTCCGAAATCCAATCAGACAGCCTTCGTACACGTGGCGTTGACGTCATGGATTACGACCGATCGACGGTCACCCCAGGCATCGTTCACCTGGGGATCGGCGCTTTCCATAGGGCCCACATGGCTGCCTATGTCGACAGCCTGCTCGCCAAAAACCCCAGCTGGGGCATTATCGGCGCCTCGCTGCGCCGTCCCGATACCCGTGACGCGCTCGAGCCGCAGGATTTCCTCTATACCCTCGCCATCCGCGATGCCTCGGGCACCAAACCGCGCATCATCGGCTCCATCCTCGATGTGCTCGATGCCAACACCCAGCGCGCCCAACTGATTGAAACCATGGCCGATCCGGCGATCCGCATCGTCTCGCTGACCGTCACCGAGAAGGGCTATTGCCACGATCCCTCGACCGGCGAGCTCGACGAAAAGCATCCCGATATCGTCCACGACCTGGCGCATCCGGAGACGCCGATCAGCGCGCCCGGCATTATCGTCGCCGCACTCGAACGCCGCCGGCAGCGCGGGCTGGCCCCCTTCACGGTGATGAGCTGCGACAACCTCCCGTCGAACGGCAAAACCGCCGGCCGCATCGTGCGCCGCTTCGCCGAGCTGCGCGCGGCCGGGACGAGTCTTGCGGACTACGTTCAGAACGTGAGCTTTCCCTCGACCATGATCGATCGGATCGTGCCAGCCACCACCGACGCCGACCGCAGCATCGTCGCCGAGATCACCGGTCTCGACGACGCCTGGCCGATCATGACCGAGCCCTTCACCCAGTGGGTGATCGAGGACGATTTTCCCGCCGGCCGGCCGCCCTTCGAAACCGTCGGCGCCGAACTGGTCGAAGATGTCGAGCCGTTCGAGCTGATGAAGCTGAGGATGCTCAATGGCAGCCATTCGACCATGGCCTATCTCGGCTATCTCTCGGGCTATCAATACGTCAACGAAGCCATCGCCGACGCTGCAATTCACCGGCTGGTCCACGGGCTGATGACCGAAGAAGCAATGCCGACCCTGCCGATGTCGCGCACGACGCTCGAGGTCTATCGCGACCAGCTGCTGGCTCGCTTCGCCAACCCCGCGCTCAAGCACCGCACATGGCAGATCGCCATGGACGGCACACAGAAACTGCCGCAGCGCCTGCTCGGCACCATTCGCGATCGGCTCAAGGCGACGCAGCCATTCCCGCGCCTGGCGTTGGGTGTCGCTGCCTGGATGTGGTACGTCACCGGCATCGACGAAGCCGGCCAGCCTATCGATGTCAAAGACCCCATGGCCACGCGGCTACGTCAGATTGCCGACGAGGCAGGGCGCGATCCCGAGAAACTGGCGAACGGCCTCCTCGCCGTGACGGAAGTCTTCGGCACTGACCTGCCGCAGGTTGCGGTGTTCCGCGATACAGTCACCAACCACCTGAAATCGCTGCTGGAGAACGGCGCGAAGGAAGCGGTGCAGAGGCTAGGCTGACCTGCCCCTCACCCGTCTCGGCTTCGCCGAGCCACCCTCACCCTCAAGGGGAGAGGGCAGAAGGGCTAGATCGCGCCGCTGCGACCTTCTCCCCTTGAGGGAGAAGGTGGCGCGCAGCGCCGGATGAGGGGTATCGCATCGCTTGCGATGCGCGATCCGAGCGTCAGCGAGGAGCGACTAAAGCCGCCCCTCCATCGCCCGGTCAAAAATCTCCAGTGCCAGCTTCTTGGTCAGTTCCACCGGGTTGCCGCCCGCCGTCGGATCGACGATCGCCATCTCGCCGATCAGCTCGCGCTTCTCGCCGCTCACCTTGAAGTCCTTCAACGTGTTGGGAACGTTGAGCCGGGCGCGCAACCCGTTGATGGCGCTGAGGAACGCGTCGAAGTTGGGCGAGAGCCCGCAATAGGCAGCGAGCCGGGCGATCTTGGCTTCGATCGCATCGCGGTTGGCCACCAGCACATAGGGCATGAACACCGCATTGGTCATGCCGTGATGCGTGTCGTAGAGCGAGCCCACCGGGTGGCTCAGCGAATGGATGGCGCCCAGCCCCTTCTGGAACGCCGCCGCCCCCATCGCTGCCGCACTCATCAGGTGACCACGCGCTTCGATATCGTTGGGGTTCTCCACCACCTTGGGCAGGTTCTCGAGTGCCAGCCGCACCCCTTCCACGGCGATGCCGTCAGCCAGCGGGTGATAGCCCTTGGCGCAATAGGCCTCGAGGCAATGCGCCAGCGCATCGAACCCGGTACCCACGGTAATGAAAGTCGGCATGCCGACCGTCAGCTCCGGATCGGCGATCACCACCCTGGGCATCATCAGCGGGTGAAAGATCACCTTCTTGGTATGCGTCGTCTCGTCGGTAATCACCCCGGCGCGGCCAACTTCCGAGCCGGTCCCGGCGGTGGTCGGCACCGCGACGATCGGGAAGATCCCCTTGGGGTCGGCGCGGGTCCACCAGTCGCCGATATCCTCGAAATCCCACATCGGCCGGGTCTGTCCGGCCATGAAGGCGATCACCTTGCCGGTGTCGAGCCCGGAACCGCCGCCGAAGGCGATCACCCCGTCATGCCCGCCTTTGCGCAGCACCTCGATGCCGGCATTGACGTTGGCCGAGATCGGGTTGGGCTTCACATCGGCGAACACGCCGACCTCGAAGCCGGCATCGCGCAGCAGCTTCAGCGTGTTCTGTGTCACCGGCAAACTCGCTAGCCCGGCATCGGTCACCAGCAGCGGCCGCGCAATCCCCGCCGCCTTCAACGCCTCCGGTAGCTCCGCAATGCGGCCGGCGCCGAACTTCACGGCGGTGGGGTAATTCCAGTTGGCCTTGGTCGTCATTCCCGCTCTCCCGATAGCCCAGTTCTCCACCGGGTCATTCCCGCGAAAGCGGGGATCTCTGTTTACGTCTCACCCCCCAACGGGGTTTCCCGCTTTCGCGGGAATGACCCGGTGGGGGTGGCACCAACCGTGGCCCAACGATGAGGCGATGCCTCACACCTTCTTCAAATGATAGCTCTTGGGCTGCGTCAGGTTGGCATAGCCGATCTCGCTCAGCGCGCCGCCTTTGCCGGTTTCCTTGACCCCGGTCCACACCAGCGCCGGATCGAGATAGTCGCAGCGGTTGGCGAACACCGTGCCGGTCTCGACTTTCGCACCGAGCTTGGCCGCCGCCTCGAGATCTTCGGTCCAGATCGAGGCGGTCAACCCATACGGGCTGTCATTCATCAGCTCGATCGCCTCGGCGTCGTCGCGCACTTTCATGATGCCGACCACCGGCCCAAAACTCTCCTCGCGCATCACCGCCATCTGGTGGTTGACGTTGGTCAGCACTTCCGGCGCCAGGTAAGGCGAGCTCTCCTCGTCGAGGTCGTGCTTGGTATTGAGATGCGCCTTGGCGCCCTTCCGCAGCGCTTCCAGCGTCTGCCCGCGCACCAGGTCGGCAAAGCGAGGCGTCGCCATCGGCCCGACCATGGTGTCGACGTCGAGCGGGTTACCCAGCGTCCAGCTCCGGGCGTTCTCGACAAAATCCTTGACGAAGCGGTCATAGACCGAGGCGTGCACGTAGATGCGCTCCACCCCGCAGCAGCTCTGCCCGGAATTGAAGAACGAGCCGTCGACCAGGTTCTCCACCGCGTGCGTCAGGTTCGCATCTTCGCGCACATAGGCCGGGTCCTTGCCGCCGAGCTCCAGCCCCAGCGTTGCAAAGGTCCCCGCTGCAGCGCGCTCGATCCGCCGCCCGCCTTCCACCGAGCCGGTGAAATTGATGTGGTCGATCTTGCCCGAGCCGATCAGCTTTTCGGTATCGCCATGGTTCAGCACCAGGTTCTGGAACAGCCCGTCCGGCATTCCGGCCGCCTGGAACGCCTCGGCGAAGCGCTCGCCCACCAGCAGCGTCTGCGACGCATGCTTCAGGAGCACCGCGTTGCCCGCCATCAGCGCCGGCACGATCGTGTTGATCGCCGTCAGATAGGGGTAGTTCCACGGTGCGATCACCATCACCGTGCCCAGCGGCTCGCGCGCGATCCAGCGCGTGAAGCCGGGCTTGTCCGGCCGCATCGAGGGTTTGAGGCTCTCCTCGGCAATGCCGATCATATGGCGCGAGCGTTCTTCGACGCCGCGCTTCTCCCCGCCATAGCGCACCGGCCGGCCCATTTGCCAGGCCAGCTCCGGTACGATCTCGTCGTTTCTGGCGAGCAGCGCATCGAGGAAGTGCTCGAGGAACTTCACCCGCTCCTTGACCGTCACCTCGGCCCACACCTCGCGGGCCCGCCGGGTCTTGGCCACCGCTGCGTCGATCTCAGCGCCCGTTGCGACCTTGCGCTCGGCATACACGCGCCCATCGATGGGCGAGACGATCTGGACCCTGTCGGTCATCTGTCACCTATGTCGTTGTGCCCGGAGTTCTAGCTGCGCTCGAACCCGCGCTTCAACTCCCAATCGGTGACTCGCCGGTCGTATTCGAACTGCTCCCAGTTGCCGGTATGCACGTAATGCCCGATCACCGGCTCGCCGAACGCCTCGCGCAGCATGCTCGAGTTCTGCATCGCGGCGATCGCGTCGCGCAGCGTCTTGTGCACTTCCCGCAGCTTCTCGCCGACATAGGCGTCGCCGGTGAAGGCCGGCTCCAGCGGCAGCTTGTCCTCGACCCCTTTCAGCCCGGCCGCGATCAGCGCCGCGTAGGCGAGATAGGGGTTGAGGTCCGCCCCGCCGATCCGGCACTCGACGCGCACCCCCTTGGTGTTTTCGCCGCAGAGGCGAAACCCCGCCGTGCGGTTGTCCGACGACCAGATCGCCTTGGTCGGCGCGAAGGTTCCGGCCTGGAAGCGCTTGTAGGAGTTTATGAATGGCGCGAGGAAATAGGTGATGTCGCCGGCATAGGTCAGCAGCCCCTGCATGAAATGCTTCATCAGGTCGGACATGCCGAGCTTGTCCTTGCTGTCGATGAAGGCGTTCTTGCCGGCTTTGGCGAGGCTCATGTGGATGTGGCTGGACGAGCCAGCGAGGCCGAAATCCCACTTCGCCATGAAGGTGATGGCCTTGCCGTGGTTATGCGCGATTTCCTTCATCGCGTTCTTCATCACCACATGCCGGTCCGCCATGGTCAGCGCATCGGCATAGCGCACGTTTAGCTCTTCCTGGCCGGGGCCCCATTCGCCCTTCGAGTTCTCCACCGGAATGCCCGAGGCCTGCAGCTGCCGCCGCATGTCGCGCAGCACCCCTTCTTCCTTGGTGGTCTGGAAGATGTGGTAATCCTGGATGTAGTAACCGGCGGTGGTGAGGTTCCGATAACCCTTGTCCCAGGCCGAGCGGAAGCTCTCGTCGAACAGGTAGAACTCCAGCTCCGAGGCGAAATTTGCCGTCAGGCCGAGCTTTTCCAGCCGCTTCAGCTGCGCCTTGAGGATGGCGCGCGGGCTATGCGGGATCGGCTCGTGATGGTGGTGGTCGACGAGGTCGGCGAGGATGATCGCCGTGCCATCCAGCCAGGCCGCCTTCATCAGTGTCCCGAGGTCGGGCCTCATGACGAAATCGCCATAGCCCTTGGCCCAGTTGGCCGCCTCGTAGCCGGGCACCGGCTCCATGTCGATATCGTTGGCGAGCAGGTAGTCGCAGCCATGCGTCTCGTCGATCGCCCCGTCGAGGAAGAACTCGGCCTGGAAGCGCTTGCCGATCAGCCGGCCCTGCATGTCGGGAAACGCCACCAGCACGGTGTCGATGGTGCCGGCTTTCACGTCGGCCTTCAGTTGATCGAGCGTATAGGCGGCTTGCGCCATGGCAGAACTCCCTCAGAACGCTGGTCTTGTTGTTGGTAAGGGGGCCGCAGCGCCGGGCCGCAGCCCCCTTGGTCGCTATTTCTTGGCGTGTTCGAGCGCGAACTCTTCCTCGGGCGAGAGGATGAGCTTGTGTCGGCCGACCAGCGCGAAATAGACGATGCCGACGGCGCACCAGACGATCACCCAGATCACGCCCTTGAAGAAGTTCGGATCCTGGATCTGGTAGCCCAGCGTCACGGCGGCGATGATGATGGTCACCACCGCACCGGGAACGCCCACCGGGCTTTTGAATGGCCGCTCGATGTTGGGCAGCTTGCGCCTGAGGATGATGAAGCTCAGCGCCTGCGCGATATAGCTCAGCATCGCACCGAACACCGCCATGTTGAGCAGCACCGAACCGATGATGTCGTCACCCAGCTGCGTTTCGCCACCGCCGCCGCCGCCATTGGCGTACCAGATCACCAGCATCACGCCGAGACCCAGCGCCGCGCCCGCGATCATGGCGAAATGCGGGGTCTTGTACTTGGCATGCGTCTCCGACAGCGCCGACGGGAAGTAGCCGGCGCGGCTCAGCGAATAGACCTGCCGGCCCTGGGCGTAGAGGATGGTGTGGAACGAGGCGACGAGGCCGATCAGCGCCACGACGCCGAAGGCCGAGGCGGCCCAGCCCACATCCGGGAACATGGCGCGGATACCGTCGAGCGCCGGCTCCAGCGATGAGCCCAGCGCGAACGAACCGACCCCTGCGATCGAGGGGTTGAGCAGCACCACGAGGAAGGCCGAGAGCGCCAGCGTCGCAAAGCCGAGCATGATGCCACGCGGCATATCGCGCTTCGGATCGACCGATTCCTCGGCTGCCAGCGGCACCTGCTCGATGGCGAGGAACAGCCAGACCGCGAAGGGTAGGGTGGCGAGCACGCCGCCAAAGCCCTTGGGGAACCAATCGCCACCGCCTTCCGGCAGCTCGGAGCCATCAGGCGCGATGTTCAGCGCCCAGCGCGAGAAGTCGATATGCCCGAAGGCGCTGATGTAGAAGAACGCCAGCCCCGCCAAGGAGATCAGCGTCACCGCCAGCGTCACCTTGTAGCTCAGCGCCACCCCGAAAATGTTGAGCGCGAGGAAGATGGCGTAGAACACGATCCATAAGACCGGGTAGAGCGATGTATCGAGCCCGGTGATCGAGCCGAAATACGCCGAGATGAACGTGCAGATCACCGCCGGCGTCAGCACGTACTCGACGTTCTCGAACAGCCCGGTGACGAACCCACCCCAGGGCCCCATCGAACTGCGCGCGAACGAGTAGGCGGCGCCGGTATGGGGCAGCGCCGGGCTCATCTCGGCGATCGAGAAGGTCAGGCCCAGATACATGATGGCAATGATGATGCCGGCCACCAGCATGCCGCCCCAGCCGCCGGTGGCGAAGCCGAAATTCCAGCCCGAAAAGTGGCCCGAGATCACCGCGCCGACGCCCAGCGCCCAGAGTGACCAGATGCCGGCATAGCGCTGCAGGCCGCGCTTTTCGAAATAGGTCTTGTCGCGGGTGGCGTATTTCACACCACCCGCCTGCGTGCCCGTGGCACTAGACGGAATGTCAGCCATCAAACCCTCCTGTGAACTGACGTGTTCTGGTCGGTCGGCGATGTAGCCGCTGCCCCGCCGCGCGACCCAAGCGCGGCAGTGAGGCAGCGGGCCAGCCGGGCGGCCCACAGGCTCACCCCTTCTGGTTCGAGAATTTCGTTGTGCCGGATCTCGATCATCGACGATTCGAGTCCTCGCCCGTCGCCGTGATGCTCAAGGGTGTAGGTGACGCCGTTGAGCGCCGAGTAGGGCTGGTTCCAGCCGATATCGAGGCTCGCCTCGTCGGCCGCCAGCGCCTCGCGCAGCGCCGCGGTGAACCGATCGTCCCGTCCGTGGATCAGCCCGATCGGCCATGGCCGCGGCACATCCTTGTAGACCGGGGTGAACGAATGCACCGTCACCAGCACCGTCTCGATCCCCGCGGCCTTGCGTCGGTCGAGCACATCCTGCAGCGCCCTATGAAACGGCGCGTGGTACGCCCCGATCCGCTCCGCCCGCTCGTTGTCGCCGATCCCCTTGTTGCCGGGGATGTCGGTTCGCTCCGACACCACCGGGATCAGGTCCGGCGCGTCATGGTCGCGGTTGCAGTCGATCACCAGCCGGCTGACCGTCGAGGCCACCAATGGCGCGTCGAGCAACTCGCTGAGCCCGAGCGCCACCGCCATCGCGCCCGGGTCCCAGGCGACATGCATCAGCCGCTGGTGCGGCGTCAGGCCAAGGTCACCATAGTGGTCGGGGAAGCGGTTCGAGGCATGGTCGCAGGCCAGCACGAAAGGCGATCGCCCCTCGGTGTTGAACACCAGCACTGGCGGAATGACGCTCGCCTCGTGGTTCGCGCCGGCCTCGTGGCCCACCATACTGACCCCTGTGGGACGTGCCGGCCCCCAAAGCCTTCGCCCCTGCTGTTCGCGCCGTACGAGGCTTCCGTACGGTTCGTTAACGAGCAGTTGACGGGTTTTTGACCGTCTGGTCAATCCACCCGCTACATCTCGCTGTGGGACTTCATGAAGGCCTGCGGCGCGACGACAATCTTGCCGTCCACCGCGCCGATCAGCTTGTCGTCCTTGCCCTCATAACTGAGCGCCTGCAGCACGGAACGGATGATCCCCAGCCGCCCGCGCTTCTTGTCGTTGTTGAACACGATCCGCCACGGCGCATGCTCGGTGTGGCTCGCCCCCAGCATGCGGTTGCGCGCTTTGGTGTAATCGTCGAAGCGCTTCAGCGCCTCGAGGTCGATCGGCGACAGTTTCCACACCTTCAGCGGATCATGCCGCCGGTCGTGAAAGCGCTTCAGCTGCATCTCACGGCCGATGGTCAGCCAGAATTTGAACAGGTGGATGCCGTCCTCCACCAGCATCTTCTCGAAATCCGGCACCGCCCCGAGGAAGCGCGTGGTCTCCTCCGGTGTGCAGAACCCCATCACCGGCTCGACGCCCGCCCGGTTGTACCAGGAGCGGTCGAACAGCACCTGCTCGCCCGCCGCCGGCATCCAGTCGACATAGCGCTGGAAGTACCATTGCGTGCGTTCGCGATCCGATGGCTTGGGCAGGGCGACCGACATGTTGAAGCGGGGGTTGAGGTTCTCGAGATAGCTGGCGATCGAGCCACCCTTGCCGGCCGCGTCGCGCCCCTCGAACACGATGACGATCCGCTTGCCGGTCTTCTGCTGATCGTGCTGCAGCAGCGCCAGCTGCCGCTGCACCTGCAGCATCTCGGCCTCGTAGACGTCCGAATCCAGCTTCTCGTCATAGGGAAAGCCCCCGCTTTCGAGCGCCTTCTTTTTGATCGAGCGGGGCAGCACCGGGTCTTCGAGGTCGAAGCCCTCCAATGCGTCGGACATGAACGAACTCCGTGGCCTGTCATGACGGTGTCACAACCGTGCTATGAACACCCCCGTCTGGCAAGCCGGGGTGAATCGCCCCGTGGGCTCCAAGGAAGGCTCGATGGCGGAAGAAGCGCAGCGCTCGGCGACGGGGATCACGTGGCTCGATACGGTCAGGGCCCGGCTTTACGGCCGGCTGCTGATGCTGCTCGCCATGGGCCTGGTGTTCATGACCCTGGCCGGGCTCAACCTCATCGATCCCTGGCTCGACATCCTCGCCTACGCCGTCATCGTCGCCATCGCCGCGGTGGTGCCGGAGACTAGCGAGTCGGCGAGTGGCGTGGCGCCCGGCGCCAGCACCACCGAGCTCGCCTTTGCCGATGCCGTCCGGCACTTTGCCGATGCGCTGCCCGACCCCTCGATCGTCATCGACCGGCGCAGCGTGATTGTCCATCTCAACGGGCACGCGGCGCGGCACTTCCCCGGTGTCGTCGCCGGCAGCCCGATCGCCTTCACCATGCGTTTTCCGCAACTGCTCGCCGCCATCGAGGCCGCCCGGCTCGGCGCGTCGCAGACCATCGAGCTGCACCAGACTGTCCCCACCGAGACCTGGTACAAGGCCACCGTGGCGCCGCTCGCCGCCGGCGATCCGCTCAATGATGGCGTGTTGGTCATCACGCTGCAGAGCCAGACCGAGGAAAAGCGCCTCGAGATGCTGCGCACCGATTTCATCGCCAATGCCAGCCATGAGCTCCGCACCCCGCTGACGTCGTTGGTCGGTTTCATCGATACGCTGCTCGGCCCCGCCGCCAACGACAAGGAGGCCCGCGAGCGCTTCCTCGGGCTGATGCGCGGCCAGGCCGCCCGTATGGCCAAGCTGATCGAGGATCTCCTGTCGCTGAGCCGCATCGAGATGCGCCAGCACATGCGGCCCACCGCTCCGGTCGAACTGGGCGCGTTGCTGCGCGAAGTGGCCGAGGGCCTCAACAAGCTCGCCGAAGATACCGACACCAAGCTCAGGGTGCAGGCGCCGGATGAACCGGTCACCGTCAGCGGCGATCGCGACGAGCTCTACGAGGTGTTCGAGAACCTCATCGACAACGCCATCAAGTACGGTGCCGACGGGGATACCATCGACATTACGCTGTCGCCCGATGCCGGTCGTCGCGGTTTCGATGCCATCGTCTCGGTAGTCGATCACGGCGTTGGGGTCGCCGCCGAGCACGTGCCGCGCCTCACCGAACGCTTCTATCGCGTCGATGCCGATACCAGCCGCAAGAAGAAGGGCACCGGCCTCGGCCTCGCCATCGTCAAGCACATCGTCACCCGCCATCACGGCGTGCTGACGATCAAGAGCCAGCCGGGGCAGGGCACTCGCGTCGACGTGCTGCTCAGAAAATGACAGTTGCCCGGCTTTCCACAGGCCGCAATCTCGGTTCCAGAGAATAGCGATTATAGATCAACGATCTAGGCTGTCACAGAAATGCAATCCCAGTGTCATAAAACCTTGTGACAACGCCCCTAGGTTCCGCCTTGCAGACAGGGCGGCCGGAGGAACCGGGACCGTCGACTGGCCTGAAAGGGCCGATCCTTCCGAAAGGGAACATCATCATGAAGATTGCAGTTTTCGCGAGCGCCGCGGTTATCGCGCTTGCCGCTGGCCTTGGTGCCGCCGCGGCGCGCGACCAGGTCCAGGTCGCCGGTTCGTCCACCGTTCTCCCCTATGCCAAGATCGTCGCCGAGTCGTTCGGCGAGGCCTTCCCGGACTTCAAGACCCCGGTCGTCGAGTCCGGTGGTTCGGGCGCTGGCATCAAGCAGTTCTGTGAAGGCGTCGGCGAAGACAAGATCGACATCGCGAACTCCTCACGTCCGATGAAGGCCGAAGAGCTCGAGACCTGCAAGACCAACGGCGTCGCCGACGTCGAGGAAGTCAAGATCGGCTACGACGGCATCGTCTTCGCCACCGACACCGCCGGCCCGGATTTCGCCATCCAGCCCGCCGACATCTACAAGGCTCTCGCCGCCCAGGTCGTGGTTGACGGCAAGCTCGTCGACAACCCCTACACCAAGTGGTCGGAAGTGAACGCAGCGTTCCCAGAGTGGGATATCGCTGCTTACATCCCGGGCGAGAAGCACGGCACCCGCGAAGTGTTCGAGACCAAGCTCCTGGACGCCGGCTGCGACAAGGACGCCCTGAAGGCCGCTGGCGTGGCAGACGATGCCGTTGCCAAGGCCTGCATCGCCATCCGCAAGGACGGCAAGGCCGTCGACATCGATGGCGACTACACCGAGACCCTGGCGCGCATCGACAGCAACAAGACCGGCGTCGGCGTCTTCGGCCTCGCCTTCTACGAGAACAATGCCGACAAGCTGAAGGTTGCGACCGTCGGTGGCGTCGTCCCCTCGACCGAGACCATCTCGTCGGGTGAATACCCGGTCAGCCGTCCGCTGTTCTTCTACGTCAAGAAGGCGCACATCGGCGTCATCCCGGGCCTCAAGGAATATGTCGACTTCTTCATCTCGGACGACATGATCGGGCCGGACTCGCCGCTCGCTCAGTACGGCCTCGTGGCGGCTCCTGATGCGGAGCGCGAAGAGATCCGCGCCAAGTTCGAAGCCGGTACGGCTCTCTGATACGACGTCTCGGCGCGGGCTCCATGGGCCCGCGCCGTCTCCCCGCATAGCGGGTCTACCCGCCCGTAGTGGCGGTCTAACCGGGGCAAGTGAGGCGTCATGTCAGCAGGCTGGGTAGTTGCAATCGTTCTGGCCATTGGTGCCTTGGCCTATTTCTTTGCCGCCCAGCGCGCCCGCGTGCAGCGCGACGGCACCGACCGGTCCAAGGAAGTCGCGCACTCGCTGCCGACCTATCACGGCTGGCTCGCCTTCATCTTCGCCACCGTCCCGGCGCTGCTGGTCTTTCTCGTTGTCAGCTCCATCTCGGCCGGCCTGCTCGATAGCCGCATCCGCACCGAGGTTACGGCCCACATCGCCGACCCGGCAGCCGCCAGCCTTTCCATCGGCATTGTCCGCAATGCGTCGAACGCACTGACCCAGCTTGATCTGTCGGGCGCCAATGTCCCGACCTCCTATGCGGCGCTCCGCGACATGGCGACGTCCGCGGGCATCAGCCTTGCCGAGAGCGGCGAGGACTACATGGTGCCGCTCGCCGCCGGCGTGAATGCCGATGCCGGCGTCCACAAGCTGATCGGCCAGGGACTGACACTGCTGCTGGCGCTCGCCGGCGCTGCCTTTGCCTATTCCCGCATCCGGCTGCGCCTCAGGGCCCGCAACCAGGTCGAGCGGGTGGTGCTGTGGTCGCTGCTGGCTGCCTCGACGGTCGCCGTCCTCACCACTGTCGGCATTATCCTGTCGATGCTGGGCGAGACCATCCACTTCTTCTCCGACGTCAACCCGCTGACCTTCTTCTTCGGCACCGTCTGGGATCCGCGTTTCGCCGCAGCCGGCTCCAGCGGCAGCGAGGGCCAGTTCGGCCTGATCCCGCTGCTCATGGGTACGCTCTACATCGCCCTGGTCTCGATGCTGTTCGCCGTGCCGGTCGGTCTGATGGCCGCCGTCTATATGGGCGAATACGCCTCGAACCGGGTGCGCTCGACGGTCAAGCCGCTGCTCGAACTGCTCGCCGGCATCCCCACCATCGTCTACGGCATCTTCGCCGTGGTGACGCTCGGGCCGTTCTTCCGCGATCTTTCGGCCGCGCTCGCCGGTGGCTTCTCCTTCATCCAGGCGCAGTCGGTGTTCACCGCCGGCATCGTCATGGGTGTGATGCTGATCCCGGTGGTCTCCTCGCTCTCCGATGACGTGATCACCGCCGTGCCCCGCGCCATGCGTGACGGCTCGCTGGCGCTTGGCGCCACCCGGTCGGAGACCATCCGCAAGGTGATCCTGCCGGCCGCGCTCCCCGGCATCGTCGGCGCGCTGCTGCTCACCGCCTCGCGCGCCATCGGCGAAACCATGATCGTGGTGCTCGCCGCGGGTGTCGCCGCCCGCATTAACTTCAACCCGTTCGAGGCGATGACCACCATCACGGTCAAGATCGTCAACCAGCTCACCGGCGACCTCGAGTTCAACTCGCCGCAGACCCTGGTTGCCTTCGCCCTCGGCCTCACCCTCTTCACGCTGACGCTCGGCATGAACGTCTACGCGCTCTACATCGTGCGCAAGTATCGGGAGCAGTATGAATGACCGACGCAGCCTTGCCCCACGCCACTGTGGCCACCGCGGCTTCGGCCCGTCGTGATTTCGGCCTGAGGCGCCGCCACGCCGCCGAGTTCCGTTTCCGCCTCTATGGCATCGTGGCCATCATCATCGGCCTCGGCTTCCTTGCCATCCTGCTGGTTTCGATCTTTTCGAAGGGTTACACCGCCTTCGTCCAGACCGCGATCACCGTGCCGGTCGAGTTCTCTGCCTCGATCATCGACAAGGACAACGAGCGCGCCACCAACCCGCGCGTCCTCGTCTCCGCCAACTACCCGATCATCGCCCGCAACGCCGTGGCCAAGGCGCTCGGCGTCTCGACCGACGACAAGGCGGCAATGCGCGACATCGCCAAGTTCGTCTCCGATGGTTCGCGTTCGACGCTGCGCGAGATCGTCGTCGCCGACCCCTCGGTGATCGGCACCACCCGCAACGTTACCCTGCTCGCCGCCGCCGATATCGACAGCGCCAACAAGGGCCAGATCGATCTCACGGTGCCCCAGGATAAGCGCAAGGTCTCCGACCAGCAGGTCGCCTGGCTCGATCAGTTGAAACAGGAAGGCGCCATCTCGACGCCGTTCAACTGGGGCCTGCTCACTTTCGGCGCCTCCAGCCGCCCCGAGACCGCCGGGCTCGGCGTGGCGCTCGTCGGCTCGCTCTACATGATGGCAATCGTGCTGCTCTGCGCGCTCCCCATCGGCGTTGCCGCCTCGATCTATCTCGAGGAGTTCGCCAAGAAGAACCGCTTCACCGACTTCATCGAGGTGAACATCAACAACCTCGCGGCGGTGCCCTCGATCGTCTTCGGCCTGCTCGGGCTGGCGGTGTTCATCAACTTCTTCGGTATGCCGCGTTCGGCGCCGATCGTCGGCGGCCTGGTCCTCACGCTGATGACCCTGCCCACCATCATCATCGCCACCCGCGCCGCGCTGCGCTCGGTGCCGCCCTCGATCCGTTCGGCTGCGCTGGGCATCGGTGCCTCGAAGATGCAGATGGTGTTCGATCACGTGCTGCCGCTCGCCACCCCGGGCATCCTTACCGGCACCATTATCGGCCTCGCCCGTGCCCTGGGTGAAACCGCGCCGCTGCTGCTCATCGGCATGGTGGCCTTCGTCGCCGACCGCCCGACGACGCCGCTCGATCCGGCGACCGCTTTGCCCGTGCAGATCTACATGTGGGCCAACGAGGCCGAGCGCGCCTTTGTCGAGCGCACCTCGGGCGCCATCATCGTGCTGCTGCTGTTCCTCGCCCTGATGAACCTCGCCGCCATTCTCCTCCGCCGCCGCTTCGAGCGCCGCTGGTAACCCCTGACCTGGATGACCGACATGTCCCTCGAATCTGCTGCGACCCTTGCCGCTCCCGTCTCGCGTCCTAACGCCCTGCCGAAGATGACCGGCGAGAATGTCGGGGTGTTCTATGGAGCCAAACAGGCGCTGTTCGACGTCAACCTGAAGATCGAACAGTTCAACGTCACCTCGCTGATCGGCCCTTCGGGCTGCGGCAAGTCGACATTTCTCCGTTCGCTCAACCGCATGAACGACACCATCGACGGCTGCCGCGTCACCGGCAAGATCAACCTCGACGAGGACGATATCTACGACCCGTCGATCGACGTGGTGGAACTGCGTGCCCGCGTCGGCATGGTGTTCCAGAAGCCCAATCCGTTCCCCAAGTCGATCTACGAGAACGTCGCCTACGGCCCCAAGATCCACGGCATCGCCCGCAACAAGGCCGACCTCGATGAGATCGTGCATTCCTCGCTGCGCCGCGCCGGCCTGTGGAACGAAGTGAAGGACCGCCTGCAGGAGCCGGGCACCGGCCTTTCCGGTGGTCAGCAGCAGCGCCTCTGCATCGCTCGCGCCATCGCCACCAAGCCCGAAGTGCTGCTGATGGACGAGCCCTGCTCGGCGCTCGATCCGATCGCCACCGCCGTCATCGAGGAACTGATCGACGAGCTGCGTGAGAACTTCACCATCGTCATCGTCACCCACTCCATGCAGCAGGCCGCCCGCGTCAGCCAGAAGACCGCGTTCTTCCACCTCGGTAAGCTCATCGAGGAAGGCAAGACCGAGGACATCTTCACCAATCCCAAGAACAAGCAGACGCAGGACTATATTACCGGCCGTATCGGCTGACCCGAGAGGAACTCGAGAATGGCATCGCTCAACGAGCACATCGTTTCCTCTTACGAGGACGAACTCACCAACCTCAACAAGGCAATTTCCGAGATGGGTGGCATGGTCGAACAGGCCATCACCGAGTCGGCCGTCGCCTTGCTCAAGCTCGATCACAAGCAGGCCCAGGACGTGCGCCTGTTCGACAAGAAGATCGACGAGATGCAGCAGCGCATCAATGACGCGGCGGTGTCGATCATTGCGCGCCGCCAGCCGATGGCGGCGGACCTGCGCATGGTGGTGACCTCGATCCAGGTCGCCAATGACCTCGAGCGCACCGGTGATATGGCCAAGCAGTTGGCCAAGCGCGCCATGCAGATCGAGTCCCTCGGTCTCGCGCCAAAATTCTACAATGGCGTCAAGCACATGAAGGAACTGGTGGCGCGGCAGCTGAAGAGTGCCATCGATGCCTACCTCAACCGCGACTCTGCTGCGGCCGTCGAGGTCTGCAGCCGCGATGACGAAGTCGACGCGATGTACAACTCGCTGTTCCGCGAACTCCTCACCTATATGATGGAAGATCCGCGCAACATCACGCAGTGCACGCACCTGCTGTTCTGCACCAAGAGCCTCGAGCGCGTCGGCGACCATGCGACCAACATCGCCGAAGCTGCCTACTACCTCGAAACCGGTCGCCACCTCGGCGCCGAGGAACAGCAGCGCCAGCCGCGCTAAGTCCCTTCGCCGTCTCATTGCGACGGCGAAGGTCTAAGCCTTTGATTTACAGAGCTTTCAGGTCCGTAGCTTTCCTGAAAGCGCTCTAGGGGTGATCCGATGTCAGCCACCATCCTGATCGTCGAAGACGAAGCCGATCTGGCCGTCCTGCTGCGCTACAACCTCGAAGCCGAAGGCTTCCGGGTCGCCACTGCCGCCTCGGGCGACGAGGCGGTGGAGCGCATCCGTGACGGCGTTCCGGACCTCATCCTGCTCGACTGGATGTTGCCGGGCCTTTCCGGCATCGAACTCTGCCGCCGCTGGCGCTCACGCGAGGAAACCGCGCGCACCCCGATCATCATGATCACCGCCCGCGGCGAGGAAGAAGAACGCGTCCGTGGCCTTGCCACCGGCGCCGACGATTATGTGGTGAAGCCGTTCTCGATCCCCGAGCTGCTGGCCCGCATCAACGCGCTGCTCCGCCGTTCGAGCCCGCAGCTCGTCACCGCGGTGCTGAAGGCCGGCGACCTCGAGCTCGATCGCACCAGCCACCGCGTCCGGCGCGGCGGCCGCGAGGTGCATCTCGGTCCCACCGAATACCGCCTGCTCGAATACCTGATGCGCCACCCCGGCCGCGTCTACTCCCGCGAGCAACTGCTCGACGGGGTCTGGGGCAACGACGTCTATGTCGACGAGCGCACCGTCGACGTGCATGTCGGGCGCCTGCGCAAGGCGATCAACCGCCACCGCGACGCCGACCCGATCCGCACCGTCCGCGGCGCCGGCTATGCGTTTGACGAGCGGTTTGCGGCGGTCAGCTGAGCGCCACATCAAGGGTGGGGGTGCCCCACGCTCTGATGTGGAGCCCCCTAAATCACCCGCTCCGCGCAGATCCGATAACTGTCCGCCCACGGCCGCAGCCGCTCGAACGTCGCGCTGGCCGCCAGCACATCGGCATCGGCATAACGCCGGCCGATGATCTGCATGCCGACCGGCAGCCCATCCACCAGTCCGGCCGGGATCGACGCAGCCGGATGCCCGGTGAAGTTGAGCGGGTAGGTGAGGCACCAGCCGATCCCCTGGTCGACCGCCTCGCCGTTCACCTCGCGCGGCCCGTGCGTATTGCCACCAACCTCGTTCTTCACCGGCAGCGCGGCAACCGTCGGGGTGATCACCAGGTCATAGGTGGCGAACGCGGCCTGGAACGCGTCGTAAATCTCCGACCGCATGGCCTGGTCGCGTCGGAGGTCGGCTGCCGTCATCGTCTGCCCGTAGCTTTCGATCCAGTGCAGGTACTCCGGCGGGAAGTCGCCGCGGTGGTCCGCCAGAAGGTCGAGCCCGCCCGCCTTTACCGCCTCCAGTGTCCCCATGTTCAATGGCATCATCAGCCGCAGCCAGAGCTCGCTCAGTTCGCGCTGCGAATAGCGGATGCCGAGCTTGATCTCTTCGACGTGCGCGCCGGCTTCGCTGAACGCCGCGACGGCCCGCTGTACCGTTTCCGCCACCCGCGGATCGACCGGGAACACATCGAGGTTGGGGCTGTAGCCGATCCGGAAACCCTTGATCGATTGCTTCAGCGCACCGAGATAGTCGACCGTCTCGCTAAGGCTCAGCGGGTCGCGCGGATCGTACCCGCCGAGCACACTCATCGCCAGCGCCGCATCTTCCACCGTGCGGGTGATCGGCCCCTCGAACACATAGGGCAGGTCGCCGGCAAAGGCGTTGGGTCGCATCACCACCGGCACGCGCCCGAAAGCCGGCTTGTAACCATAGACTCCGCACCAGGCTGCCGGGATGCGGATCGAGCCGCCGGCATCGGTGCCCTCGGCGATCGACACCAAGCCGTCGGCGACGATCGCCGCGCTGCCGCCCGATGAACCGCCCGGGTTGCGTGTGGTATCGAACGGGTTATTGGTCGCCCCGAACAGGTAGTTGTCGGTCACCCCGCGCAACCCCATCACCGGGGCATTGGTCTTGCCCACGAGGATTGCGCCGCCCTTTTCGATCCGCTCGGCGAACGGGCAGTGGAACTGCGCGATATTGTCCTTGAGCGCCCGCACCCCGCCGAAGGTCGTCGGCCAGCCGGGCTTGAAATCGAACAGGTCCTTGATCGCTGCGGGTACCCCGTGCAGCGGCGGCAACGTCGCACCGCTCATCACCGCCGCCTCGGCTGTTTTCGCCTCGCGCCGCGCATCGTCGAAGCCGAGATAGATCAGCGCATTGAGGCTCGGGTTGCGCGCCTCGATCCGGCTGATGGTCGCCTCCATGAGCTCGACCGGCGACACTTCGCGCTGGCGAATCCGCCGCGCCAGTTCGGTGGCGCTCAGATAGGAAAAGTCGCTTGTCGGCATGTTTGCCCCCCGCTTGTTGTTGAGGGGGATACTCGACAGGAAGCGCGCCCCGCACAATGCACCGTTCGACGGGGCAGCGGGCGCCTACCATACCAATTCCCGCTTGCCTTAACCCGCTGCTTTTGTTCAGGTCTCCCGCCGGTCAGCGGCGAGGGAAGCGGACTATGAAGACAGCATTGGTCGTATGGGGCGGGCTCGAGCTGCACGAGCCCGAAAAAGGCGCGCATATCGTGCGCGAAATCCTCGAGGGCGAGGGTTTTGAGGTCGATGTCACCGGCGACTACACGGCGCTCGGTGGCGAAAGTGTCGGCTCCTACGACCTGATCGTGCCGCAGATCACCGGCGGCGAGCTCGACCGCGAGAACTCCATCCGCTTCTGCGCCGCCGTCGAAGCCGGGACCGGCCTTGCTGCTTTCCACCACGGCCTCGCCACCAGCTTCCAGGGCAATGCACGGATCCGCTTTCTCGGCGGCTGCACCTTCGCCACCCACCCGGGCGATATCATCAGCTACCAGGTCGACCCCAAGGTGACGGACGACCCGATCATGGCGGGCATCAAGAGCTTCGAGCACACCTCGGAGCAGTACTACATGCATGTCGACCCCACCGTTGAGGTGCTCGCCACCACCACTTTCTCGGGCGAGCACGCCTTCTGGAAGAAGGGCGCCGAGATGCCGGTAGTCTACAAGTCCGCTTATGGCCGCGGTCGCGTCTTTTACACGGCGCTCGGCCACAAGCCGGCCGAGCTAGACAAGCCCGAGATCAAGACCATCCTGCACCGGGGGCTGCTATGGGCGGCCCGCTGATCCCCTCCCGTCCGGTCGGCGCGACCGGCCTCGAGATCAGCCGCATCGGCTTCGGCGGCGCGCCGCTCGGCGACCTCCGGCGGGCACCGACCGATGCCGGGGCCCGCGAAGTGCTTGAGGCCGCCTGGGATGCCGGTATCCGCTATTTCGACACCGCCCCGTTCTACGGCGCCGGCCTGTCGGAGCGTCGGATTGGCGATTTCCTGCGCGATAAGCCGCGGGATAGCTATGTGCTTTCGACCAAGGTCGGCCGGTTGCTGGTCCCCGACCGCGCCTTTTCGATGGAGCGTCACGGCGATCCACGCGCCCTGCCGTTCCGGCCGAAGTTCGATTTCACCTATGACGGGGTGATGCGGAGCTACGACAACTCGCTGCAGCGGCTGGGGCTCGAGAGCATCGACATCCTGTTCCTCCACGATATCGGCGCCTTCAGCCAGCGCGAGCGCCATGCCGAGACCATGAAGCAGGCACTCGAAGGCGGCGGTATCCGTGCGCTCGAAGAGCTGCGGGCCTCGGGGGCGGTGCAGGCCATCGGGGCGGGGGTCAACGAGTGGCAGATCATCGATGAGCTGATGAACCATGCCCGCTTCGATATCTTCCTGCTCGCCAATCGCTACACCCTGCTCGACCAGCAGGTGATCGACACCCTGCTGCCGCGGGTGAAGCGCGAAGGCGTGGCGATTGTCGACGGCGCCCCGCTCAACAGCGGTATCCTCGCCACGGGTCCGGTTCCCAACGCGATTTATGACTATGCGCAGGCGAGCCCCGAGATGATCGAGAAGACCCGCCGCATCGAGGAGTTGTGCAGCAAGCACGGCACCACGCTGATCCGCGCTGCCCTCAACTTCCCGCTCGGCCATGAGGCGATCACCGCCATCATCCCCGGCTTCTCCAATGTTGCCGAGTTCAACGACAATCTCGCCGGCTACCGCAAGCCCATTCCCGACGCGCTCTGGGCCGAGCTCCGCGAGGCGGGCCTGCTGCATCCGAAAGCGCCTGGCCCCGTTACCCCGGTCCTGGCGTAAGATAGGCTTCAACGTCCAACCCCCGGAGGCCCCATGGGCGAACGCATCAAACTCACCGCTGCCGATGGCTTCGTCCTCAACGCCTACCGCGCCGCCCCGGAAGGCAAGCCGCGTGGCGGCGTGGTGCTGATCCAGGAGGTCTGGGGCCTCAGCAACTGGATCCGCAGTGTTGCCGACCGCTGGGCCCGCCACGGCTACCTCACCATCGCTCCGGCGATGTTCGACCGCGCCGAGTATGGCTTCGAGAGCGAGAACTATGGCGCCGACCACTTTCCGCTGGTCGGCGAGCTGATGAAGAAGTTCTCGATGGATAGTGCCATGACCGACATCGAAGCCGCCATCGCGGCCGCTTCCGAAGCCGGCAAGGTGGGCATCACCGGCTACTGCTTCGGCGGCCGCGTCAGCTGGATCGCCGCCAGCAAGCTTGAGGGCCTCAGCGCTGCTTCCGGCTACTATGGCGGTGGCGTGCCGAACTATATCGAGCTGACACCCAAGGTGCCGATCGAGATGCATTACGGCGACAAGGACCAGGGCATCCCGCTCGAGCAGGTCGAGCAGTTGAAGGCCCGCCACCCCGAAGCCGACATCTACGTCTACAGCGGTGACCACGGCTTCTGTAACAGCGACCGGCCGGAAAAGTTCGACGAAGCCTCGTGCACCAAGGCCTCGGTGCGCTCGCTGGAGTTCTTCCATAAGCACCTCTGACCTCGCCCGTCACCTCGCCTATCTCAAGGAGGCAGCGGCCGACGCCAAGAAGGCCATGCTGTCGCGCCGGAAGGCGATGCTCGCGGCCCATCTCGTCGATGCCTACGCCGACCGGGTCTTCAGCTCCCGCGCCGAGCCGGCGGCCGATGTGCTGGAATTTCGCTCCGGCTTGGCCGGCGCCCACCCGGCGCTCGCCACCATCTTCGAGGTGGTCGCCGGCCGCGCCCAGCTCGTCACCGAAGCCGTCGAAGTGCCGCTTGTCGACTACGGCAAGCTCGGCGTCGAGGATTTCATGGTCAGCCTCTACAACGGCCACACCGTGCAGCGCCTGCGGATCATTGGTCCGGATGGCAGCCGGCAGGACGTGCATGAGGTGCTCGCGGCGGCGGTGGCCTACCTTGGAGGTGAGGGGGCAGCGCG
The DNA here is from genome assembly GCF_001424865.1 of Devosia sp. Root105. Taxonomy (NCBI): domain Bacteria; kingdom Pseudomonadati; phylum Pseudomonadota; class Alphaproteobacteria; order Hyphomicrobiales; family Devosiaceae; genus Devosia; species Devosia sp. Root105. The sequence goes on along the minus strand of NZ_LMCR01000021.1, from coordinate 221,548 downwards.
CTAGTTCGAGGGGGTGGCACCACCCCCTCCGAGCTTCGCTAGTTCGCTTGCGCTCACAAGCTGCGCTTGCCTCCCCCATCGAGGGGGAGGTGGGGGCCGGTGCGTGGATTGGATCGTGCCTCACACACTGAACGGCACCTCCCCCTTGATGGGGGAGGATGGGAGGGGGTGGGGCGGCAGGCGGGGTGGGGCGGTTGAGGTTCCAGACTGGCTCGACTACTGCTTCATCGCCTCCAGCAGCTCCAGCAGTTTCTGCGTCGTCTGCCAGCTGCGGATGGTCATCGATTTATAGAGCGGGGACTCCATGATCTTGCTGAGCCGGCTCTTGGTCCGCTCGGCGCTGAGCCGCTGCGAGTAGATCATGCCCTCGCCGGGCCACACCTGGTCGACGCCATCGCGCGGCTTGAACAGAGCAAAGGCCTCGTCGCGGTCGATGTCCATCAGGAACACCGCATCGCTGTGATATTTGTCGGGCGTGTCGCCGAACCCTTTGGGGCGTTTGTCGACAATCGCCTTTATCTGGTCGTGGCTGAGCACCAGCACTTTGACCAGCTCGTCATCCAGCTTGAACGCCGAGGTCAGCCCGTCCTCGATCTTTCGGGCGATGCTCGAGGCCGTGAGTTGCGAGCGGAACATGGCGTTGCCTGAGGCGATGTAGGTCGAGACATCCTCGAGCCCGATCTCCTCCAGCAGTTTCTTCAACCCCGCCATCGGCACCTTGTTCTTGCCGCCGACATTGATGCCGCGCAGCAGCGCCAGGTACGTCGTTGTCGCCATGCTGTCCTCCCGCTTCGCTCAGACGCTACAAACGACAAAGGCCGGGATTGCTCCCGGCCTTTTGGTGAAACCTCAAGCGATGCTCAGCGCTTCTTCTTGTCGATCTGGTGGTAGGCCCGGCGCGAGTGGAACTCGCAGTAAGGCTTGCCCTCGTTCGAGTGCTGGCCGCAGAAGTAGAAGTCCGGGGTCAGCGGATCGCCGATCGGCCACTTACAGGTGTGTTCGCTGAGCTGCAGCAGGGTCAGCCGCTGTTCCACCGGAATGAAGAGTTCGGCCGCCTGCGGCGCCATCTCCATCTCGACCGCGAATTCCTCTTCCATCTTCAGCGCCGTCGCGCCGTGAATGGCACCGCCACCGCCGCCGCCCCCGACATTCATCGAGTTGCGGGTCTTCATCACCGTGCCCAGCCCGCTCGAACGCGAGGTGCTGGCAGGCGACGAGACGCGACGGGCAGCCGGGCGCGGTGCGCTGCGCACCCGCGGGGTCGACGTCGCCGGTTTGGCACGGCCCGAGAGCTTCAGCCGATGCACCTTGCCGATCACCGCATTACGGGTAACGCCTTCGCCCAATACGCCCGCGATCTGACTGGCGCTCAGCCCCTCAAGCCAAAGTTTCTTGAGCAGCTCGACGCGTTCTTCAGTCCAGCCCATCAACTATCCGCTCCTAAACCGCCATTCAGGACTCTGACAGACTCCTCAGCCGTGCCGTTGCCTCAGCAACAGCCCGATACGCTACGCATCGTAGGTCTGATGGGTCCGCCACACGAGATATCGTGTCCCAATGCCTTGATACTACACGGGTCGCGGAATCCGGTGCAAGAGTCGCCGCCGTTTTACACGGGGAAAAAGCGTCTGCAATTTGGCCGTCGTCGGAAGCCGCTTCAAATCAGGCACTTGAGGGTGGCAAGCCCCGTTTCCGTTGACTTAAGTACTCCACAAAGGCATATGGAGAGCCTGCAACGCGCCGCATTTTCGCAGCGCGTTTTTGGTTTTTGTGGGGCTTTTGCAACAGTCCCGGAACGAGCCCATGAAAGGGGTGCGAAGATGTCTGCGCTGTACGGTACGTATGCCCGGTCCGACCTCGCTTTTGAGCGGGGCGAGGGCGTGCGATTGTTCGCGCAGGACGGCACGCCCTACCTCGATTTCCACGCCGGCGTGGCGGTCAATGCGCTGGGCCACGGCGACCCGCACATGGTGGCGGCGCTGAAGGCGGCGGCCGAGAAGGTCTGGCACACGGCCAACACCTTCACCATTCCCGAGCAGGAGCGGCTCGGCCAGCGGCTGGTCGAGAACACCTTCGCCGACGCGTGCTTCTTCACCAACTCGGGTACCGAGGCGGTGGAGTGCGCGGTCAAGACCGCCCGGCACTATTTCTGGGCCAAGGGTGAGACGGACCGCTACGAGATCATCGCCTTCACCGGCTCCTTCCATGGCCGCACCATGGGCATGATCGCCGCCTCCGGCAACGAGCACTATCTCGAAGGTTTTGGCCCGGCGCTTGAAGGCTTCAAGCATCTGGCGCCCGGCGACCTGAAGGCCGTCGAGGCCGCGATTACTCCCAAAACCTGCGCCATCCTTATCGAACCGGTACAGGGCGAGGGCGGCGTCACCGCCATGACCGCCGAGTATATGCGGGGCCTGCGCGCCCTCTGCGACAAGCACGGCATGCTGCTGATCCTCGATGAAGTGCAGTGCGGTTACGGCCGCACCGGCAAGTTCTTTGCCTATGAGTGGAGCGGCATCGAGCCCGACATCATGGCCGTCGCCAAGGGCATCGGCGCCGGCTTCCCGCTCGGCGCCTGCCTCGCCAAGGGCGAGGTGGCCAACTCGATGATCCCCGGCACGCATGGCTCGACCTATGGCGGCAACCCACTGGCCTCGGCCATGGGCAATGCGGTGCTCGACCGCATGCTGGCGCCCGGCTTCTTCGATCATGTCGACAAGATGGGCCAGCGGCTCAACTGGCACCTGCAGCAGCTGGCGCAGCGCTTCCCGAGCCAGGTGCTCGAGCTGCGCGGCAAGGGCCTGCTCGCCGGCATCCGCATCGCCTCGCCAGTGCGCGACGTGGCAGCGCGGCTGCGTGACGAGCATCACATGCTGGCCATGACCGCCAATGAGAACGTGCTGCGCCTGTTGCCGCCGCTGGTGGTGACTGAAGCCGATATCGAGGAGGCCGTAGGCAAGCTCGCGGCCGTCTTCGAGGCCATCGAGGCCGAAGCCCCCAGCAAGGCGGCAACTGCCTGATCCCATTCACGGCACGCGATCTGAAGGGCGGGAGACAGCAGCTCCCGCTCGGCGCGTTCCGAAAAGGAGAGGTCCCAAAATGACCGCTACCCCACCTAGGCACTTCCTCAATCTCGACGATTTCGATGCCACGACGCTGCGCGGCATGCTCAACCAGGCCGTCGAACTCAAGGACCGACTGAAAAAGGGCGATCGACCGCTGCTCCTCAAGGACAAGGTGCTGGCGATGATCTTCGAGCGCCAATCCACCCGCACCCGCGTCAGCTTCGATGTCGGCATGCGCCAGCTCGGCGGCGAGACCATCTTCCTCACCGGCCAGGAAATGCAGCTGTCCCGTGAGGAAACCCTCGCCGACACCGCCAAGGTGATGTCGCGCTATGTCGATGCGATCATGATCCGCATCCTCACCCATCAGGATCTGCTCGACCTGGCCGAGGCCGCCACCGTGCCGGTGATCAACGGCCTGACCCGCCGTGCTCATCCCTGCCAGGTGATGGCCGACGTCATGACCTTCGAAGAGCACCGCGGCAACATCAAGGGCGCCAAGGTGGCCTGGGTCGGCGACAGCAACAATGTGCTGGCCAGCTGGGTGAACGCCGCCGAGCTGTTCGGCGCCGAGCTCACCATCGCGGTTCCGGAGGAATATGCCCCGGAAAAGGACCTGCTCGCCGACATCAAGAAGGCCGGTCCGGCCGTCCGGCTGATCGAGGATCCCGAGGAAGCGGTGCGCGGCGCCGACCTCGTCATCACCGACACCTGGGTGTCGATGGGCGATACCGATGCCGCCGAGCGTCGCCGGGCCTTGAAACCCTACCAGGTGAATACCCAATTGATGGGCTTGGCCGAAAAGGACGCGCTGTTCATGCACTGCCTTCCGGCCCATCGCGGCGACGAGGTGACCGACGAGGTCATAGACGGGCCGCAATCGGTGGTCTTTGATGAAGCCGAAAACCGGCTTCACGCCCAGAAGGCGATCCTGTGCTGGGCACTGGGCCAAGACCGGCAGAACATCTAGCCGTTCTGCGATACTATTATGCGCGACACGAACCAGCGCGGGACCTCGATCCAATAGCGGAGCGGGGTCGCTTCCGCGAGATTGGAATATGGATGACTCAGACTGAGCTCAGCACCTATGGCCTCGATCGCCCGGAGTCGGGCGATGATGTCGTGGTGCCCTTCACCCTCGATGGGCTCGACAGCCGCGGCCGTGTGGTTCGCCTTGGGCCGGCGCTCGATGCGATCCTCACCCGCCACAACTACCCCGCTCCGGTGGCGCGCCTGCTCGGCGAAGCCGTGGTGCTGGCATCGCTGATCGGCTCCTCGCTGAAGTTCGAGGGCCGCTTCATCATGCAGACCCAGACCGATGGGCCGGTGAACCTGATCGTCGTCGACCTCGATGCGCCGGATGGCCTGCGCGGCTATGCCCGCTTCGATGCCGACGCGGTGATGATGGCGATCGAGCGCGGCGAGACCAAGCCGGGGCAATTGCTCGGCAAGGGTCACCTTGCCATGACCGTCGACCAGGGCGTCCATATGGAGCGCTATCAGGGTATCGTGGCGCTCGAGGGCGGTACGCTCGAGGATGTGGCGCATGCCTACTTCCAGCAATCCGAGCAGATTCCGACCCTGGTGCGCCTCGCCGTCGCCGAGCATTCGGTGCGCGGCGCCGGTGGCCCGCAATGGCGGGCCGGTGGCGCGCTGGTGCAGTTCCTGCCGCCGCACGGCCAGTCGGTGATGCCGGACCTGCCGGGCGACGGCGATTTCGACAACCCTGAGATGGTCGACCCGGATTTCGTCGAAGACGACAAGTGGACGACCACCCGGGCGCTGCTGTCGACCGTCGGCGACGACGAGCTGGCCGACCCCGACGTCTCTGCCGAGCGGCTGTTGTTCCGGCTGTTCCACGAGACCGGCGTCCGCGTCTTCGAGCCGATCGCGCTCGAGGAGCGCTGCACCTGCTCGGCCGAACGGATCGAGGCGATGCTGCGCGACAATTTCTCGGCCGAGGAACGCCAGGAGATGGTGGTCGACGGTGAGATCGAGGTGGTCTGCGAGTTCTGCTCGGCCGACTATCACTTCAAGCCGCACGAGTTCGACGAGCAGCACCCGCACCAGCATTAGGCTGGCTCTCTTACCTGAGCGTGCAGTCGGCGGCCCTCTCCCGTTTACGGGGGAGGGAGGACCAGCCGAAAGGCTGGTGGGAGGGGGGTGCCACAAACACTGCCCTGCGCCCGTCCGCCCACCTTCAGAGCGTGGGGCACCCCCCTCCCACCACGCTTTCGCGTGGTCCCCCCTCCCCCGCAAGCGGGAGAGGGCACGTCGACTGCTGGTTTTAGCGGTGAACTCAAGTGCCCCAGCCAGTGGCCACAAGCGCACGTGACTCCGCCTCCACAACGGGAGTAAAATCCCCTTGTCAGCGGAGGCCTCCCATGTCCGACGCCACACATCCCCGGTTCGGCTCCGACGAATACCGCGCGCTTGGCTCGCTCGCGGTGACCCTGCTGGTCATGGCCGTGCTGCTGTTCCTGCCCGCCGGCACGCTCGAGTGGCCCCGGGCCTGGTGGTACCTCGCGATCTTCGTCGCCGCGATCCTCGTCGCGATCGTCTACATCTGGCGCGTCGATCCCGAACTCTTCGCCATCCGGCGCAAGCCTCAGGCTGGCGGCAAGTCATGGGACCTCGCCTTCGTCGCCGTGACCCTCACCTCGATGGCCGCCATCCTGCCGGTGGCCGGGCTCGACTATCGCTTCGGCTGGTCGCAATTGCCCGATGGGGTGGTCTGGCTTGGTTATCTGATCTTTGCCGCCGGCTTCTGCCTCACCGCCTGGGCGCAGGGCGTCAACCGGCACTTCGAGCTCACGGTGCGCATCCAGACCGATCGGGGGCACAAGGTCATCGATGCCGGCCCTTACGCCACGATCCGCCATCCCGGCTATATCGGCGGCGTGGCGCTCGGCATCGGTACAGCGCTGGCGCTGGGCTCACTGGTGGCGGTCATCCCCGCCGCCATCTGCACCGTCGCCCTGGCGCTGCGCACCCTCGCCGAGGAAGCCACCCTCAGCGAGGAGCTCGAGGGCTATGCCGATTACATGCACAAGGTCCGCTTCCGCTGGATTCCGGGCGTCTGGTAACTCCAGGCCACCGCCTCACTCGCTGGCCAGCGCCACCACCGGATCGAGCCGCGCTGCCGAACGCGCCGGCATGAAGCCGAACAGCACGCCGATCAGGCTCGACGAGACGAACGCCGCGATGATCGTTGTCGGCGAGTAGATGAAGCTGAGCCCGCTCACCAGTTTCTCGACGCCGAAACCGATCCCTAGCGACAGCAGAACGCCCACCGTGCCGCCGATCAGGCAGACCAGCACCGCCTCGATCAGGAACTGCTGCAGGATATCGCCCTGCCGTGCCCCGACCGCCATGCGCACCCCGATCTCCCGGGTCCGCTCGCGTACCGACACCAGCATGATGTTCATCACGCCGATGCCGCCGACGATCAGTGAGATCACCGCGATCGCCGAGATCAGCAGCGTCAGGGTCTGCGCGGTCGACTGGATGGTCTCGCGGATCGTGTCGGTGTTCTGCAGGCTGAAATCCACCGTGCCGTGCCGCTGCTCGAGCAGCGCCTGGATCTCCGCCTGTGCCTCGGTGACATCGGCGCTGTCGGCGATGCGGACGGTGATGCTCGAGAGCCAGCTCTGCCCCAGGATCCGCGACATCGCCGTGGTGTAGGGCATCCAGATGCTGATCGAACTCGACTGCGGGCCGAAATTGTTGGTGCTCGCCGCCACTACGCCGATGATCCTCAGCGGCACGTTGCCGACCAGCACCACTTGCCCGACCGCATCTTCGCCATTGGTGAACAGCGTGTCGCGCGCCGTGGTGTCGATCACCGCCACCTGCGCCAGCGCACTGGTGCTCGTCGCATCGAAGGCTGCGCCTTCGATGAAGCTGCGGTTGTTCACCCGGAAGTAGTCGGCGCCGACGCCCTGGATCTGCGCCGCGGCGCTGACATTGCGATAGCGCGCCTGGCCGCTGCTCGACACCTGCGGCGTGACGCTGTCGGCGTATTTCTCGGCCGCAATAGCTGCCGCATCCGCCGGCACCAGCGTGCGGATCGCATCGCGCCGCCGATCCGCGGCGCTGGTGCCGGGCATGACGTTGATGGTGTTGGTGCCGATCGAGCTGATCCGGTCGAGTACCGTCTGCTGGCTGCCTTGCCCCAGCGCCACCACCGACACCACCGAGGCGATGCCGATGATGATGCCGAGCATGGTGAGGAAGGTGCGCAGCCGATGGCTCGACAGCGCCCTGAGCGCCATCTGGAACGCCTCGCCGACCCGGTCCAGCGCCTCGCGCCAGCGCGGGATCCGCCTGATCGTCTCGACGGCCTTCTGCACCGGCGGGGCAGTTTCATCCTTGCGCCGGTCGGCGACGATCACGCCGTCGCTCAGCTCCACCACCCGGTCGGCCTCAGCCGCGACGGTCGGATCGTGGGTAACGATGATGATGGTGTGGCCTTCGGCGTTGAGCTCCTTGAGCAGCGCCATCAGCTCCTTGCCGCTCCTGGAATCGAGCGCTCCGGTCGGCTCGTCCGCGAGGATGATCTCGCCGCCATTGATCAGCGCCCGGGCCACGCTGACGCGCTGCTGCTGGCCGCCGGACAGCGCGTTCGGCCGGTGCGTCAGGCGCTCACCCAGCCCCAGCCGTTCCAGCAGCTGGTGGGCCCGCTCCCGCCGCGCTTGTTTCCGGGCGCCCGCATAGATCGCCGGCACCTCGACATTCTCGAGCGCATCGAGATCGGCCAGCAACTGGTAGCGCTGGAAGATGAAGCCAAAATGCTCGCGGCGCAGTTCGGCCAGCTCATCGGGCTGGAGCCGCGCGATGTCGCGTCCGGCCAGCCGATATTCGCCGGTCCAGCCATTGTCGAGGCAGCCCAGCACGTTCATCAGCGTCGATTTGCCCGAGCCTGATTGGCCGATGATGGCGATCATCTCCCCGGCCGCGATGTCGAGGTCGATATCCCTGAGCACCGTGATGCTCTCGGCCCCGATCGGATACTCCCGGCGCAGTTGCCGGATGGAAATCAGCGGTTCGGTCATCGCCGCGGCCTCAGCGCCCGAACCCGCCCGGCGGGCCGCCTCCGGCGAGGATGTTCCGGTTGGCGCCCTGGCCGTTACCGCTGCGGGCCGCCGGAGCGGCTGCCGTGGCATTGACCACCAGATCGCCTTCGTCGAGGCCCGAGAGCACTTCCGCCGTCACGTTGTTGTTGAGCCCGATGGTGACCTGCTTGGGCTCGGCCGCCTCCTTCTGCTGGTCCCACACCTGAAGCGTGTAGCTGCCGTCGCGGCCCTTGCGGCCGAGCACCGAGGCCGGAACCGTCAGCACGTCATCGGCTGATTTCAGCACGATCGTCACCTGTGCCGTCATCGAGATGCGCAGCTTATGGCCGGGGTTATCCACGTCGAACAGACCATTGTAATAGACTGCAGTGCTCGATGAGCTCGATGTGGTGTCGTCCGAGGCAATCGAATCCGGCGCCGGCTCGACCGCGCGGAGCGTTGCGTCGATGCGGGTATCCGGGTCACCGAGGATGGTGAAATAGACCTGCTGTCCCGGTTCAACCCGCGGCACGTCTGCCTCCGAGATCTCGGCCTTCACCACCATCTTGTCGAGGTTGGCGAGCTTGACGATGGTCGGCGACGAATTGTTGGCGTTGACCGACTGCCCGACCTCCACCGACACGGCGACCACCGTGCCGTCGGAAGGGGCCACGATCTTGGTGCGGTCGAGGTTCAGCTCCGCCGCTTCGACATTGATCTGGGCCTGCTGGATCTGCGCCTCGATCGCCTGCAACTGGCCTTCGGCCGTCTGCACCGCCAGTTGCGCCGTCTGCAGGTCGGCGTCCGAGATCAGCTTTTGCGGGCTGAGCTTCTCGGCCCGGTCCAGGGCGGTCTTGGCTTGTCCGAGGTTGGCGGTCTGGATGGTCTTCTGCGCCTCGGTATTGGCGAGCGAGGCCTGCGCCGCCTTCACTGCGTTCTGCTGGTTCAGCGAGTCGATTTCGGCGATCACGTCGCCGGCCTTCACGTCGTCGCCGAGCTGAACGTTGAGCGTCTTGATCCGACCCGAAACTTCGGCGCCGACGCTGACCAGCGAACTGGCCTGGATCACCCCGGACGCGAGCACCGTCTCCTCGATAGTGCCGCGCGCCACCGGCGTTGTGCGTGGCACCTCATCCTTGGCAGGTGCACTGAACACCAGCCAGCCGGCGCCGCCCGCGCCGAGCAGCACCACGAGGACGATCCATTTCAACCACCGCTTCATCGCCGCACCTTCGAAGCCCAATACCCATTGCGCTTAAAGTAGAGCGCACCGGTCAAGACGTCGCATTAGAGCTTGGTAAGGTGGGTGAATTCTTCGCAAGGTCGGGTCGGTTCAGCCAACTGTCAGCTAGGCTTCGCTATCGTCGGCTATCGCAATCTGAATTCAGGCGATGGAAATGACGATGCCCAGATATACCGTCACGCTCTACGACTTCCGGGCCAAGCCACCCAGCGTCAGCCTGCCGCAGACGGTAGAGGCGCCTGAACCGATGTCGGCGGCGCGTCAACTGACCGACGAACCCCTGATGCTGAACGGCCATTTCGGCAACCTGGTCGCCGAAGTAACGCGCTTCGACGGCACCCAGCTCGCCCAACGGGTGATGTTCTACCGCAAACCCTAGATCGAACGGTTGCGGGCTGCGTCGACTCTGCTATTTTGCCGCTACCCTGCTGTTCGAGCAGGGAATTTTTTGAGGCATATTATGAAGAAGACCTATTCTAGGCCTGTGCTCGTCAAGGAACAGAAGCTGAGCTCGATCACTGCCGAGCCGACTTCCAGCAAGGGCAACAGCAATCCCCCGTGATCCGGGAGGCCGGAGCGCTGCTCCGGTCTTTCTTCGTGTGACAAAAGACAAAAATGCGGTTCTCGCACGCGGCGATTCTGCTAGCGTGCCGCGGTCGCCGTTGGGGCGCATGTGGAAACAGTTATGAAGAAAATCTATACTAAGCCGGCGCTCGTCAAAGAGCAGAAGCTGACAGCGATTACTGCCGTGCCGCTTTCCAGCAAAGGGTCGCAGCCGCCGCAGTGATCTGAGGCGGCCCCAGGCTGGCCGGGCCGGCCGACGTTGCAGAAACTGGAGATAAAGATGAAGAAGATTTACGCTAGGCCGACGCTCGTCAAGGAGCAGAAGCTGAGCACGGTCACCGCTGCTTCAACGTCCAGCAAGGGGCCGCTCCCGCCGGGCTGACCCGGGCGGCGCGACCACCTGACCTGAACACGGTTCGCCCACTGCGGCGCACAGTCCTCGATTTCCGCGGTCCTTCAATAGGTGGACGGCACGGTGACGAGGGTTTCGGCCATGGCGCGGTCATGCTAGCGTTACTCGGTGGCCCTTAGCAGGCCGTTGGGAGTGAACATGAAGAAGAAGATTTACGCCAAGCCGACGCTCATCAAGGAGCAGACGTTGACCTTGATCACTGCCAAGGTAATCAACAGCGGTTTGCCGCCGACTTGATCGCCTTGATGGCGAGACGTCAGCCCTTGAGGGCAGGGAGCAGGACTATGAAGAAAGTCTATTCCAGACCGACTCTCATCAAGCAACAGCGGTTGAGTGCAGTTGCGGCTGCGACTGCCAGCATGCCTGTCAAAAAGTGACCCGCTCGGGGCCGCTCCTGCGGCCCTCGACCTTCGACTGTGGTGCGTAGATGGATGCAGTGTACCGCCTCGGCGACGACGTTTCGTTCGAACCGGTAGGTGAGGGTGCTGTCATTCTGCTGCTTGGCAGCGGGCAGCTCTACTCGTGCAACGACACCTCGCTGTCCTTCCTTCAACATCTCGATGGCGTCCGCAACGTCGAAGACGTGGCGCGTCGCATGGCCGATGAGTTCGAGATCGACGCCGCGACGCTTGCCGACGACCTGCCGGAGCTGATCGCCGGTCTGGTTGCAGAAGGCATCATCGTGCATGCCGCCTGAGGCAGCCGACGCGCCTGGGCCACAAGCTCTCGATCGGCTGGTGTTTCGCCTCCGGCTTTGGCTGAGCGCACGGACGCTTCCGGCTCGTATCGCTGGACGCGGCTTCTCCGAAATCCTGACGCAGGCCTCGTCGGCTCAGCCCGATACCTGGCCGCGATTTCCAGTGCCCTATATTGCCAAACGGGTAGGCCGTGTGGCGCGATGGCCGATCCTGATGCGCAACAACCGTTGCCTCCGGACCGGGCTGGTCGGCTTCGCCGCACTCCGGCGCTGCGGCTATGATCCGAAACTGCATTTCTCCGTCGACCCCAAATCGGTCGGCAAGCCGCGCCTCTCCGCCCATTGCTGGGTGACGCTCGACGGTGTCGAAGTCATCAACGCCAGCATTCCCGGCCAGGTGCAGATCCACGTCCACGCCGCTCCGGCGCTCGACCATCACGACCCGCGGGGAGCCCGAGCATGATTCAGAAATTCTTCGATCTGCAGGGCGCATCCCTGCGGGTGTCCGCGATTTCGCCGGTGCTGGTCGACTGCTACGGCCGCATCTTTGCCGGCCGCTCGCGTCCGCTGCCGACCGCACCGCTGGCCTATGGCCTGACCATCATCTCCGGCGAACCGCTATCGATGCCCGAGGGAACCGATCCGCTCTACGAAGGGCCGATCCTCGACGAGGGCGAGGCCTGCTTCTGGCAGGGCCCGGAAGGGCGCACCCTGGTGTTCCCCGGCGTCATCTCGCTGACTCTCTCCGACAAGGCGCGAGAGGCCACCATCACCGTGGCGCCGGGCGCCGAAGAGCGCATCGTCATGACTTGCGGGCAGCTTGCGCTGCAGGCGGCGCTCATCGCCGCAAAGCAGTTTCTGGTGCACGCCGCGGGATTGACCCTGCCGGATGGCCGCGTAGCGCTGATTTTCGGCAAGAGCGGCGCCGGCAAGACCACCTCGACCCTCGCTCTTGCAGCGGGCGGGCTAGGCCTTTGCTCCGATGATGCGATGGCGTGCAACGTCAGTGGCGATCGCCCGACCGCCTGGGGCATGCCTCGAAGCCTCAAGGTCCATCGCCGCACCGCCGAGATGCTGCCCTGGGTGCAGCCGCTGCTGAGCGGCGATTGGAGCGTCGAGGACGAGCGGCCGGTGACCCTGTCGGCGCTTCGCACCACCGTCAGTGTCGAGAGCATCGCCGCCCGCGAGATCGCCGCTGTCTTCGTGCTCGAACGCAGTGGCGTGACGGCGAGCCGTTGCGCGCCAACCAGCAAGGCCGAGGTGCTTGCCCTCGCAGCTGCAGACAACCTGCGCTCCACGCGCGCGGGAGTACCGCAGGTCGAGCGCGAACTGTTCCAGCGGCTCGGCGAGCTGGTGCGCGCCGTGCCCACCTATCGGCTATCTGCCGGGTCCAATCCGACCGATCTTGCGCCCGTCATGCTGGCAGCGCTCAATATCCAGAAGATCATCGCATGATGGCGGCCGAGCTCGACAAGCTGCTCTGCCGACTGGCCGACCCTGAGGCGACCGCTGCCGCCGTGCCGGCGGGCGCCGTTGATCGGCTGCTCAAGCTGGCGCGCGATCACAATGTCCTGCCTGTAGTGACCCGCAAGCTCGCGGCGCAGCACAGCACTGGCGACCTCAGGGTGGCGCAGAGCGAGTTGACGATCCTCGTCGGCCTGTCGATGCACCTACGCGGCATCGCCGCCAAGGTCGACCGCTACATTGCCGAGAGGCAGCTCGAGGCGGTGATCGTCAAAGGCCCGGTCTTCGCGCGCCAGCTCTACCCGACGCCGTCAGATCGTCCGTTCACCGATATCGACATCATGGTCGCGCCCTCGGCCCGCGCCCCGATCGGCGAGCTGCTGACCGGGCTGGGCTACCAGCTGTTCCGCAAGCCGCTGCTCGATCACACCGAGCAGAATCAGGAAGAAAAGTGGATCCAGCCCGACATGGATGCACTGCTGATCGAAGTGCACGGCAACCTGGTGCACTATCAGGGCCTGCGCCGGCGCGTCAGCTTCGGCTATGGCGAGTTCATGGCCAGTGGCCAGGGCAACGCGAGCGCCGGTCTGCCGCAGTTCTTCGTGGCAGTGGTCCATGCCGCGCTCGGCCACAAGTTCCACCAGCTCCGCCTGCTGGTCGACGTGCTGCAGGCCTTTCGCCATCTCACGCCCGATGAGGTGACCGCGCTGCCGGATATGGCGCGCCGGCTGGGTCTGGGCCTCGAGGCGCGCCTCTGCCTTGAGCTGGTCGCCGCGCTGTTCGAGGTCCCCGGGGCCGGCGCCGCTGCCGGTCGCATCGCCGGCGGCAGCGCCAGCAGCCTCGCGACGCGGCTTGTCGATGGCGCGGCAGTGCTGGCTGCGCCGACGGCTTTCCTCTCGAAAGTCCGCCGCCACAGCTTCCGCGGCCTGCAGCGCATCGTGCCGCGAGGCGCCGGATGATCGGCAATCTGTCCTTCACCGGCATGCTTCCGGCCACCGCGACCCTCGTCGACGTCCGGACCGGCATGGCGCTTGACGCCGAGGGTATCCGGGGGCGGGTGAAGGAGAAGTCTGCCGAGCTCTCGCACCACGGGGTAGCGCCCGGCGCTCGGGCGGTGGTGGCCGAGGTCAATCCGGTCGATTACCTGATCGCCATCTTTGCCTGCTGGGAGATCGGACTCGTCGCGGTGGCGGTCAATCCGGGCCTTCGGCCGGAAGAATGCGAGAACGTGCTCGAGACCACCGGTGCATCGCTATGGCTCGGGCCGCAGCGGCCGCGCATGGAAATATCGGGCACCGCCGGAGCCGTGCCGTTGCGCCTCGATGATCCGGCGCTCATCCTGATGACTTCGGGCACCACCGGCCGACCCAAGGGCATCGTGCATTCGGTGCGGAGCCTGTTCGCCCGCGCCGCGCTGAACATCGCCGAGATCGGCCCCAAGGTGCTGCGCGAAACGCTCTGCGTGCTGCCGGTGTTCTTCGGCCACGGCCTCATCGGCAATGTCCTGACGCCGTTGCTGGCTGGSGGCCGCGTGCATCTCTGGCCCAGTCCGGCGCTCAACGAGCTTGCCGGCCTTGCCGGCTACCTGACGTCGAACCGCATCAGCTTCATGAGTTCGGTCCCCTCGTTCTGGAAGCTCGCACTGCGCCTCTCGGCCCGGCCCGGGCCGGTGCTCGAGCGCGTGCATGTCGGTTCGGCGCCGCTCTCGATCGAGCACTGGCGGGCCATCGCCGAGTGGTGCGGCACGGGCCGGGTGTTCAACATGTTCGGCATGACCGAGACGGCGAACTGGATCGGCGGCGGCAGCCTCGATGAGGCCGAGGCGCGCGACGGCTATGTCGGCCGGCTCTGGGGCGGCAGCGTTGCCATCGATGGCGACGGGCGGGGCGAAGTGCTGGTGCAGAGCCCATCGATGATGCTGGGCTACTGGCAGCGGCCCGATCTCGACGAGGCGGCGTTCGTCGACGGTTGGTTCCGCACCGGCGATATCGGCGAGCTCGATGAGCAAGGCAAGCTGATCCTTGTCGGGCGCAGCAAGTCCGAGATCAACCGCGGCGGCATCAAGATCCAGGCCGAGGAGATCGACATGCTGCTGGAGCGGCATGAGGCCATTGCCGAGGCCTGCGCCTTCGGCATTCCCGATGCGATTGCCGGTGAGGCGGTGGCGGCGGCCATCGTCCTCGCTGATGGAGCAGCGTTCGATCCCGAAGCGCTGAAGGCCTGGTGCCGGGCGCGCGCGCGTGACGAGGCGGTGCCCTCGAAGCTGTTCGCCGTCGCCGCCATTCCGCGCAACGATCGCGGCAAGATCGTCCGCGCCGACGTCCGCGCCATGGTCGAACGCCAATGAGCAAGCTGGTCATCGGTCCGCTGGAAACCGAGCGCTTCATTTTGAAGCCGATGGGGATGATCGAAACCCTGCGCGTCACCAATAGCTGGCGGTATGACCCGGACATCCTCAATGGGCTGATGCAGACGACCAAGCCGCGGTCGTTGCCGCACTGGTTGCTGCGCGGGCCGCTGCCTCGCAGCAAGAACCGCTTCGCTTTCGCCATTATCCCCAAGGGCGAAGCGGCGCCGATCGGCGCTCACATGGTACGGCTGCAGGGCTACCGCTCGGCCTTCGGCACTGTCGCAGTGCATGATCGCAACTGGTGGGGCAAGAACGTCGTGGTCGAGGCCCGCGCCCGGCTGCTCAACCACTTCTTCGCCCATTGCGGCATCGAGCGCTTCTATGGCGTGGTGGATTCCCGCAACGCCTCGTCGATCTTCAGCTATCGCCGGCTTGGGTTCGAGCATGTCGGCACCTGGCACCGCCAGAAGCAGAATCCGGTCACCGGCGAGATCATCGACTTCGTCAACTTCGAGATGTTCCGCGATCAATGGATGCGTGGGCCGTTCTGGGAGGCACCCGATGAGCCTTGATGAGCGGGCCTGCGTCATCGTCGGCGAGGCGCTCAATTGCCCCGGCGCCATCGCCATCGGCGCCGACATGAGCTCGGTCGCCGCCTGGGATAGCCTCGGCCATATGGCGATTGTCGCCGGCATCGAGAACGAGCTCGGCCGCAATCTGACGGCCGAGCAGATCGCTTCGATCACCTCAGTCCGGCGCGTCGCCGAACTGTTGGGCGGCTAGCTCGCACTAGACCTGGCTGAGCCCGTACTCGAGATCGCGGATCAGATCGTCCGCATCCTCGAGCCCCACCGACAGCCGCAGCAGCCCGGGGGTGATCCCCGATTCGAGCCGCACGTCCTCGGTGAACCGGGCATGCGTCGTGGTGCCCGGATGGGTGATCAGCGACTTGGCGTCGCCAAGATTGTTCGAGATCAGGATCACCGCCAGCGAGTCCGACAGCGTGAATGCCGCCTCGCGCCCGCCCTTCACCTCGAACGCCACCAGCGTCGAGCCGTTCGCCATCTGCCGCTTCGCCAGCTCGTATTGCGGGTGCGACGGGTGGAACGGATAGGAGATCCGGTCGATCTTGGGATGGTCGGCGAGGAACTCGGCCACCTTGGCAGCGCTCTCGGTCATCTGCCTGACGCGGATCGGCAGCGTCTCGAGCCCCTTCAGCAGCACCCAGGCATTGAACGGCGACAGCGACGGCCCGGTCTGGCGCAGCAGCGTGTGCACGTCGCCCTCGATCAGCGCTTTCGAGCCGAGCACGATGCCGCCCAGCGCCCGGCCCTGGCCGTCGATATGCTTGGTGGCCGAATAGGTGACGAGATCGGCGCCCAGTTGCAGCGGCTTCTGGAACAGGGCGGTGGCGAACACATTGTCGACGATCAGCTTGGCGCCATGCGCCTTGGCGATCTTGGCGACGGCAGCGATGTCGACCAGCTCGAGCGTCGGGTTGGTCGGCGTCTCGATGAAGATCACCTTGGTATTGGGCTGCATCGCCCGTTCAAAGTTCGCGGGGTCGCGCCCATCGACCAGCGTCGAGTTGACGCCGAACCGCGGCATCAGGTCTTCGACCACATAACGACAGCCGCCGAACAGCGCCCGCGCCGCAACGATATGGTCGCCGGCCCGCACCTGGCTCATCACCGCGTTGGTAACGGCGGACATGCCGGTGGCGAAGGCCCGCGCCGCTTCCGCCCCTTCGAGCAGCGCCATCCGGTCCTGGAACATGTCCATCGTCGGGTTGGCAAAGCGCGAGTAGTTATGCGCCGGCTTGTTGATCTTGTTGAGGAACAGGTCCTCGGCATATTGCGAGCTCGGGTAGGAATAGCCCGAGTTCATGAAGATGGCTTCCGAGGTCTCTTTGAACTGGCTGCGCTGTGTGCCGCCATGGACGAGCATCGTGGCTGGGGCGCGGTTCTTTTCGTCGCTCAGCGGGTTCTTCGACTTCGACATGTCCTTGCCTCGAAAACAAAAAAAGCCGGCACGCATGGGCGGCCGGCTCGAAGGTCCCTTTAGCGACTTGTTTTAGGTGGCTGCAATCAGACCGGCCAAATCACCACCATGCACTTCTGGCGTTACCGCAAAGGCGCATAGCGTGGATATACGACCCATGCGGTCTTGGCGTCAACGCCTCAGGTTGCTAGGGGATGTAGCCGGAGCGCTTTCAGGAAAAGTTGCAGACTTTTCCGGTTCGAAAGCGTGACAAAATCAAAACCCTGCAGCGTTTCGCCGTTTCACCGAAACGGTGAAACGCTTCAGGTTGCGGGGTAGACCATTGGATAGTGAACTTTGGGCCAAGGGCGTGTTTCCCGCTCGTTTCATCGAGCGTTTGGCAGCGCGCGGCAACATCGTCACCGATCGACCGTTCGATGCTGACCAGGTGCAGCCGGCGAGCCTTGACCTGCGGCTGGGCAAGGTCGCCTATCGCATTCGCTCGAGCTTCCTGCCCGGCCCCGAACACACCGTCGCCGAGCGCATCGAGACGCTGAAGCTGCATGAGCTCGATCTCACCAACAGCGCCGTGCTCGAGCGCGGCTGCGTCTACCTGGTGCCGCTGCAGGAGAGCCTGAACCTGCCGGACACCGTGTCGGCCGGGGCGAACCCTAAAAGCTCCACCGGCCGGCTCGATGTCTTCACCCGCGTTATCGGCGACCACGCCCGCGGCTTTGACACCCTGCCGCACGGCTACAAGGGGCCGCTCTATCTCGAGATCAGCCCGCGCACCTTTCCGGTCCGTGTGCGCACCGGCTCACGGCTCAGCCAGATGCGCTTCCGCGTCGGCGACAGCCGGCTGAGCCTCTACGAACACAAGTCGCTGCACAACGTCGAGACCCTGGTGTTCGACGCCAATGCCGAGGTCGGCGAGGGCGTGCTGTTGTCGATCGATCTGAAGGGCGCCGACCGCAACGGCCTGATCGGCTTCCGCTCGAAGCGCCACACCCCGGTGATCGACATGGACATCAAGGACAATCTCGATGTCCTCGATTACTGGGAGCCGCTGATCAAGCGCGGCGCCGACGAGTTCATCCTCGATCCCGACGAGTTCTACATCCTCGTGTCGCGCGAAAGTGTGCACGTCCCGCCGGCCTATGCCGCCGAGATGGTGCCGTTCGATCCGCTGGTCGGCGAGTTCCGCGTCCACTATGCCGGCTTTTTCGACCCCGGCTTCGGCCATTCCGCCGCCGGTGGCACCGGCAGCCGCGCCGTGCTCGAAGTGCGCAGCCGCGAGGTGCCGTTCCTGCTCGGCCACGGCCAGACCATTGGCCGCCTGATCTACGAGCGTCTCGCCGAGGCCCCCGATCGGCTCTACGGCACGGGCCTGGGCTCCAATTACCAGGCCCAGACGCTGAAGCTGAGCAAGCACTTCAAGCCGTTCGCGCTGTAGCGCCGACGCCGATCACCCCCGCTGCGCCGCGGCTGCGCTTGCTCGGTCGCAAACAGCGCCGGCGAGCAGGTCGGTCCCTCAGTACTGATCCGACGAATTTACTTGCACCAACTGTCGATCAGGCAGCGGGCAAGTCTGTCCGCCTTGCGTTGCCCTCTCGCACAGGCCGTCTAGAGCAGTCGTTACGCAGCGATTTCAGCCACTTGCTTGGTTGTCAAGTCGCCCGCGAGCGTGCCTGCGTAAATCTTCGTTAAGGTTAAGTAATTCTCAACAGGTTATCGACAAGGTGGCGTAAGCCGGGGGTTTTGCCGGCATTGATCATACTTGGCTCATTTGAAGGTGGGTGGGGGCATGCGCCTGAAGGTTGCGCTTTTGGCTGGTATCAACGCGGTTCTGCTGGGGACGACGGCCGCCAGCGCCGCCGACCTGGATCAACTGGTCATCGAGGAGCCCGGGAACCCCTGGGTCGTGACCATCGGCGCCGGCGTGGCGGGGTACGCTGTGCCCGGAGTCGTCGGATCCTACTTCGAGGTCGATGGCAGCCAGGTCGAGCTGGAGTCCGATGGACTGGCGCTGGGTGGCCTCGTTGGCATCAGCGCGTCCACGCAGCTGGGTGAGCAGAACGGTACCATCAGTTCGCTCGGCATCTCCGGCTTCATGTCGTTCGCGACCCGCAGCTCCAGCAGCACCATGACCCTGGGCAATGACAGCTCGCTGTTCATCCCCGGCATCACCACCCCAGCGGGCACGATCACCCTGACCACGGACCCTGCTGGCCCGACGGCCGGCGCCGTGGTCAGTGGCACCGCTGACATGAACCAGGTAGCAGCTGTTCTGTCCAACTCGGGAGGCGCCACCAACGGCTACGGCGTCAATCCCGACGCAGCGGGGGGCGGCTTCTCATACGTCGGCATCGCGACCCTGACTGGCGCTCCGAACCTCGCCTATGCCTTCGGCGCCATCGCCGATGAAACCGGCGGCGTTTTCCTCGCCGTCGGCGACCTCGAGGGCTGGACGGTCAACACCGACATCTCGCACGACATCGTCTACACCGGCGGCGACGTAACCTTCGCCCTCACCAAGGCCCCAGAAGCGGGCGAGCCCACCATTACCGGCTATGCCGGTCCGAGTTACCGCTTCCTGGGGCAGGGTATCACCACCGAGATCTCGGTCGACCCGGCTGAGCTCCAGCCCACCGCGCCCGCCAATTTCGCCTATCCGCTCTACACCCAGACCACCGACGAGACGCTCGACTCGCACTATGTCGGCGGCATCGTCGGCGGCAACATCACCATGCCGGTCGCCGAGACGGCGAGCCTCACGCTTGGCCTCGAAGGCGGCGCCTATTTCATGGGAACCAGCTACGACGTGCGCGAGACCTACGCCGTCTCCGGCGGCGTGCCGAGCGCTGTCGACCACTCGGTCGAGAATGTCATCGAGATGGGCGAAGACAGCGGCTTCGCCTACGCGGTGCGGACCCAGGCGAACTACACGACTGCCATAGGCGAGGCGATGCAGTTGAGCTTCGGCGTCGGTGGTGAGTATTTGTCGCGGGTCGCCTCCATCGGGCGCGATCCGGCAGCGATCGCCAGTGCATTCCCCGACCCGGTCGCTGGGGACGACGCCACATATGTGGGGCCCAACGACAACCGTGGCGGCAGCTTCCTGACTTTCGGCGATATGTGGTCGTTCACCTTGACCGCCGGAATTGCCGGGCAGTTCTGATCAGACGCCGGCATATGGGCAAAACGGGCGGCGCAGGGCGTCGCCCGTTTGTTTTTGGCTCGCTACAGCATGTCTCCCGAAAGTGGGTACCGGTTTCGGGACAAAGACATGCGTGGAAACAAATAGCTAAAGCGCATGGAGCGAATCTGAAAGATCGCGACGCGCTTTAGCCGCGAGCATCGCGCAGCTTATTCCTGCGTGATGATGGCGATCTGACCGACGCCGACCTGGCTGACGACGGCAGTGTTGCCGGTGCCCTTCTGATCGATGATCGAGAGCTGCAGGAGGCCATCCTGAATGGTCACGGCCTCGTTGAAATCGCCGCGCTGCGTGGTGCTCGACGCCTGCAGCGAGCCCCACTGCTCGGTGTGGGAGAAATTGCCAACGCCGCGCTGCTTGGTGTGCGCCGCCTGGAAGCCGGGGAAGCCGACCTGCAGGGTGTTCGAGTAGTTGGCCGCACCCTTCTGGGTGGTCACTGCGATCTGGGTGCCCACCACGGGCGAGGCTTGGGTGATATAGGCAGTGTTGA
Source organism: Devosia sp. Root105 (assembly GCF_001424865.1). NCBI lineage: Bacteria > Pseudomonadati > Pseudomonadota > Alphaproteobacteria > Hyphomicrobiales > Devosiaceae > Devosia > Devosia sp. Root105. The sequence continues at coordinate 201,012 of NZ_LMCR01000021.1, read as the reverse complement.
TGCCCCAAGCGAAGGCGGAGTTCGTGGCGAGAAGCACGACGGCGGCGGAAAGAACAACGCGATACATCTTTATTCTCCTGAGGAATGAAAGTCGCTTTGAAATAAACAGCGACCGAAATCCCCGCCGCTGCCGCCGGTGAAAGAAACTCAGGAGGCTAAATTCTACAACAACGTTATCGTAATGCTGTGGTGAGGTGAGTAATGGGAAGTCCTGCATATTTACCAATTGAAACTGCAGGGCAGATCGAAGTGATGGGGTATTTGAGTATTTCGATCGTCATCTGAGACGCGGCGGGCCAGGGCATACCGTTCCGATGACGCTGGTGAACCAGCAACCTGGTATGAATGTCCTGTCTGGTGATGCGCTGTCGCCGCTGTCCGGATCGATCTGCCCCGGAGCGGCCGAGGTCGGCTGCGGCGCCCTGGACCTGGGGCGCGGATGCGCCATGGCCGGTCGGCCGGTAACCATCCTCATGGTATACATGTGGTAAACGCCGAAAACCGGCCTAGAACTGGCGGCGAGCTCGAGGATGGACTGCAGGCGACGGCGACGTGCCGGACCTCAGCAAAATCGGGACGACAACGTTGTTGCGGAAGAAGGGGCGAGTAACCTTCTCGGCGCTTGTGACAAGAGTACAAACGCATGGGTTTTGCGCAGAACAGTCTCACCAGCTGCATCTATGACATGGCGCTGGGCCGCTCGAACTGGGACACCATCCTCGATATCCTCGCGGCAACCTTTCCCGGCTGCATCATCACGGGGTCGGCAGACAACGTCGCAACCGGCACGAACCTCGCCTTCGCCTCGCGCGGCTTGGCGCCGTCGGCTGTCGCCAGCTATGTCTCCACCTATGCCTCGCTGAATCCGATCCTGCCGGCGACCGCCTTGCTCGCCGCCAACCAGGTGTTCCACGATAACCATCTGCTCGATCGCGCCGTGACCGCCGCAGCGCCCTTCCACCGCAAGTGGGTCGCGCAACTGGGGGATTTCGCCGCGTCGTCGGGGGTGGTCCTGCTCCGCCAGGGCACCCGCCAGCTTACGCTCGAGGTGCGTTACTCGGCACAGCGGCAGGCCGAGCTGCGGCCGCTTATCGCCGGCGTGCTCTCCGAGGCCGCTCAGCATTTCGAACGCGCCTTCGAGATCGCCAGCCGCACGCGTTTTTCCGGTGGCCGCGGCTATCTGGAGGGCGTGGTCGCCGACTTGCCGTTCAGCGTGTTCTTCGTCTCCGAGGACATGCGGATTCACTATTCCAACGTCCATGGCGAAGCCCTTCGTCGTCAGCACGGTGGCCCGTTCAGCAGCGCCGATGGCATCCTGCGCGCGGCGGACGAGCGGGCCGACCACCAGCTGCGCACGCTGGTGGAACGCGTGACCACCTCCAAGCGCACCCCAACCTCGGTGCAGCAGATTTCGCTGGGTGGAATGGACGAGCGCTACTTCGCCATCGCGCGGCTGGCCTTGCGCGGCAACCAGCACTACCAACTGCACGACGCGGTCCTCGACCCCGGGCCGCTGGTGATGCTCATCATCCACGGCAGCCTCGAAATGTCATCGTTGCCGACCGACCTGCTCTGGCGCGCCTTCTCGCTCACTGAATCCGAAGCCCGTCTGGCCGAAGCGCTGCTCAACGGCGCCACGTTGGCGGATTTCGCCAAGGAGCGTGAGGTATCCAAACAGACCCTGCGCAACCAGTTGGTGGGGGTCATGCGCAAAACCGGCACGCGACGGCAGTCGGAACTGGTGTCGCTGCTGACGCGCCTTGCACTCACCTGCCTCTAGGCAAACTCCTGCGCATCGGCTCGCCGGACGGCAGTTCGATGTCATCGATGAAGCAATAGCGCCAGTTCTCGCCGATCTCGTAGGACTGGATCACCGGATGGCCCGTGGCATGGAAATGCCGGCGGGCGTGGCGGTTGGGCGATTCATCGCAGCAGCCGACATGGCCGCAGACGAGGCACACCCTCAGGTGGACCCAGTCGTCGCCGCGCGCCACGCACTCGGGACAGCTGTCAGCCGAGCTCGGCTCGACATCGCGGATCAGTGCATCATGGGCGCAACGCCCGACCTCATCGAACGACATAGGTCTTCTCCGGTGTCGCCGGGTGGCCCAGCCGCAACGGCAAGACGATGCGGAACTCCGTCCGTCCGGGGCGAGAGGTGAAACTGATGCGTCCGCGGTGCCGGTTGACCACGATATTGTGCGCGATGTGGAGCCCGAGGCCGGTGCCGACGCCCTGCGCCTTGGTGGTGAAGAACGGCTCGAAAATGCGCCGCCCGACCTCCTCGGGGATGCCCGGTCCGCTGTCGGCGATCAGCACTTCGACTTCATCGCCCAGCCGCTTTGCCCCCACTTCGAGCCGGCCCTCGCCGCCCATCGCCTGCACGGCGTTGTCGATCAGGTTGGTCCACACCTGGTTGAGCTCGCCGGCATAGGCCTCGATCCGGGGGAGGGCCGGCTCGTACATTCTCGTGACCGCCACCCCATGCTTCAGCTTGTGATTGAGGATCATCAGCGTGTCGTCGAGGCTCATGGCGATATCGACATCCTGCACTGGCGCCTGGTCGAGATAAGCGTAGGCCTTCACCGACTTGACGATGCCCGAGATGGCCTTGGAGGCGACCTCGATTTCTTCCATCAGCTGCTGCGCCGCCAGCCCGCGCCCCAGCCACTGCAGCACCGGATCGACATGTGCCGTCGCAAAGGTGGCCAGCACCCGCTCCAGCCGTTCGACCGACCAGCCATAGGCCGCCATGGCCGGAGCGATTTCCCAGGGTTCGGCCACCCCGAGCGTTTCGAGCCGCTGGCTGAGGCGAGATTCGATCCGCCGTGCTTCGGCGTCCGAGCAGCGGGTCGCGCGGCAATCGGCGATGCTGCGCTCGAGTTCCGCCAGCCCCTGCCGCTCCTCTTGTGTCATCGCCAGCATGCTGAGTTCGACCGTCCGGCGGCGCCACCCCTCGAATGCTTCGCTGAGATAGCCGGTCGAGCGCTGGATCGCCGCGGCGGGGTTGTTGAGTTCATGCGCCAGCCCCGCCGCCAGGGTACCCAGCGCCGCCAGCTTGTCCGACTGCACCAGCGAGGCTTCGGTGCTCCTCAGCCGCGAGGTTACCGTGCGCAGCAGCGTTGCCGCCGCCTCCGGCCGGCGCGCCAGCAGCTGGCGGAACGCCTCCGAGCCGATGGCGAGCAACTCGCTCGGCTCGGTGGCCCGCACCGATGCGGTGCGCGGCGCCTGCTCGAGCAGCGACATCTCGCCGAGGAACTCGCCCGGCCCGCGCGTTGCCAGCGTCACCTCGTGCTCGCCATCCTGCTTGGTCACCTCCACGGCGCCTGCGAGGATGATGTAGAGCGAGCCGCCTTGCTCGCCCTCACGGATGAACACTTCGCCGGGGGTGACGTTGACCCGCTGGCCGGCATGCCAGAGCTCGCTGGCTTCGGCTTCGCTCAGTTCGGCAAAGATCGGCACCTGGCGGATCAGGTCGGTGCTGTGTCCCGCGTCGGTGGCGGCTGCGGACATGGCTCAGCCACCGGCCGCCGGCGGTGGCCGCTGCGCCGGGGCAGGGCCGCGCAGATGCTGGTGCACAAAGGTCACCGCCATCGCCCCTTCGCCGACCGCCGACGCGATCCGCTTGGTCGATTGCCGCCTTACGTCGCCGGCGACGAATACCCCTGGCACGCTGGTTTCCAGCCAGAACGGCTCGCGCTCCGCCATCCAGCCTTCGGGCTTGCGCCCGGGCTCGCGCACCAGGTCCGGACCCGAGAGGATGAAGCCCTGCGCATCGAGCTGCAGCTTGTCCTTCAGCCAGTCGGTGCGCGGCGAGGCGCCGATGAACACGAACACCGCCCGCGCCGGCACCTCGGTCACCGTGCCGCTGGCGCTGTCGAGCACCGCCACCTTTTCGAGACTTTCCTCGCCGATCAGCGCACTGATCGAGGCGCCGGTCTCGACCGTAACGTTCTCGGCCTCCTCGATCCGCTCGATCAGGTATTGCGACATGCTGTCGGCGAGCGATTTGCCGCGCACCAGCAGCGTCACCGAGCGGGCAAAATGCGCGAGGTGCAGCGCCGCCTGGCCGGCCGAGTTGCCGGCGCCGACGACGAACACGTCCTGGCCGGCGGTGCCCATCGCCTCGGTCATCGCCGCGCCGTAGTAGAGCCCGGCTCCGGACAGCCGCTCCGCCCCCGGCACGTCGAGCAGCCGATAGGAAACGCCGGTCGCGACGATCAGCGCCTGCGCCGCGACCTTGCTGCCATTGCTGAGCGTCAGGATGTGATAGCCGTCCTGCGTCTCGAGGTTCAGCGCTTCCACCGGCGTCAGGATCTCGGCGCCAAAGCGCCGCGCCTGCTGCACGCCCCGGCGCGCCAGGTCGGCGCCGCTGAGCCCGACCGGAAAGCCGAGATAATTCTCGATCCGCGAACTGGTGCCCGCCTGTCCGCCGGGCGCTTCACGCTCGATCAGCAACGTCCTGAGCCCTTCGGACGCCCCGTACACTGCCGCCGCCAACCCAGCCGGGCCGGTGCCGACCACCACGAGGTCATAGGTCTCGGCCACCGCATGGGTGTGCAGCCCGACTTTTTCGGCCAGCGCCGCGATGGTCGGACGCGACAGCGCCGTGCCGTCGGCGAGGATAACCAGCGGCAGCGGTTCGGCCGCGGCCCCCGCCAGCTCACGCAAGGTCGTCGCCTCGGCGTCGGTCTCGATGTCGAGCCAGCGATACGGCACGAGGTTGCGGGCGAGGAAGTCGCGCACCCGGTGTCCATCGGCCAGCCAGCGATGGCCGACCACCCGCACCCCCTCGAACACCGGCTGATAGTTGGCCCGCCAATCGTCCAGGAGGTCATCGAGCACCGGATAGAGTTGTTCCTCCGGCGGGTGCCACGGTTTCATCAGGTAGTGGTCGAGCTTCACCTCGTTGATCGCCCGGATCGCCGCATCGGTATCGGCATAGGCGGTGAGCAGCACGCGCCGCGCCTCAGGGTAGAGTTCCATTGCCCGCGCCAGAAACTCGACGCCGCTCATCTCAGGCATCCGCTGGTCGGCGATGAACAGGGCGATCACCCGGTTGGCGAGCTTGAGCTCGCCCAGCACCTCCAGCGCCTCCGCCCCGGAGGCCGCGCGTTCGATATCGTAATGCGCGGCGTAGTGCCGCCTGAGGTCGCGCGTCACCGCGGCGAGAACCGAAGGTTCGTCGTCTACGGCAAGGATCACCGGTTTTTCCATGGCTAGGCCTGGATGATGTGGGGCAAGGCCGCCGTCGGCGGAGGTAGCTTGATCTCGTCCCGAAGGCTCGCCGCCTCCTCGCGCGCCGCGGCCGCCGCCTCGCGGTCGTCCAAGGCATCAGCGACGTCGCCGAGCACGCTCAGGGAATTGGCGAGATAGGGCTTCAGGTCCATGCGGCGGAAATAGGCGATGGCCGCAACGATGGTGTCGCGCGCTTCGCTTGCCCGCTTGAGCCGGAGGAGCGCCCGCGAGAATGGCATGGCCAGTGCCGCGACGACGAAATCGTCGTCGGTCGACCGGGCGCTGTCGATGGCGCTGCGCAGCTTCTCGACCGAACCCGTCGAGCCCTGCTCGAACTCAGCCTCCGCCACCCCGGCGCGGATCAGGTTGATGTAGTAGTCCATGCCCACCGCATCGGCGAGCTTCAGCGAGCGCCGGAACTGCGCCAGCGCATCATCGATATTGCGTTTGTCGAGCTCGCCGCGACCCACTCCGAAATAACCGGCGCAGGCGCATTCGAGCCCGTTGGCCGACATAGCCAGATCCGCCCCGATATGCGCGTGCTCGAGCCCCGTCTCGATGTCACCCATATCGTAATACGCCATGCTGGCGCCGATATGCACGTCTGCCCGCTTCACCGGCGAGCCGATGCTGGGGATCAGCGCCAGGGCCTCCTCGACCAGTGCGCTGGCCTCGTCGAACTCCCCCAGTCGCGCCAGCGCAATCGCCCGATAGGTCAGCGCGTGGCCGAGGATATCGGGCGCGTCCTGCTTGCGCGCCATGTCGATCACCTCGGCCAGCTTTTCCTCCCCCGAGCGGGCATCGCGCTCTACCAGCGACCAGGTGGCGATGAACAGCGGCAGCAGCAGCACCTGGTCATCACCGGTCTCGGTTGCCAGCGCCTGCGCCTCTTCGAGGTAGGGGAAGCCGCGCGACGGAAAGCCTGTGACCATGTGGACGTTGCCCATCCACGACAGGGTAAGACCGAGCCTGCGCTTGTCGCCGAGCTCGCGGGCGATCTGCACCGCCCGCTCGATCTTTTCCAGCATGCCTTCGTACTGTCCGCGGCGGTTGCGCACCCACGCCCATTCGAGCACCGCATCGATCAGCTCGGCCGGCATGGCGCCCGGCATCTTCTCGAGCGTCGAGAGAATCCGGTCGCGATGTTCGAGCTCTTCGCGCACGGCATAGACCCGGCGCGCGTTGTCGGCGGCGACCCTCGCATATTGCAATGTCCGCTCGAGATCGCCGGCTTCCTCGAAATGGTGCGCCAGCATCGCCGCGAACTCGTCGCGCCGCTCGGCGAACAGCAGCTCCAGCGCCGAGCCGCAACGTGCGTGGAGGTCCTTGCGCCGCGACCGCAGCAGCAGGTCATAGGCCGCCTCGCAGGTCAGCGCGTGCTTGAAGATATATTCCCGCTCGGGGTCGCGGGCCTTCTCGCGCACCAGTTGCTCGTAGCTGAGCGTCGCCAGATGCGGCTCGATGTGCTCGATCCGCTCCAGCGCCGGCCCGCTATGCAGCACCGATTCCAGCACCCGGTGCTGGAACACCCGGCCGATCACCGCCGCCGTCTGCGCCACCCGCTTGGTGGCGTCGGGCAGCCGGTCGATGCGCGAGCTGAGGACGCCCGCCAGCGTGTCCGGGATGGTCGCCTCGAGGATGGCGCGGGTGGCGCGCCAGTGCTCGCCCTCGCGCACCACCTGGCCGCCGTCGATCAGCGAACGCAGCACTTCCTCGAGATAGAACGGGTTGCCCTCGGAGCGCTCGAGGATCTGCGCCCGGATGCTCTCCGGCAGCTCCTCGATGTGGAGGAGGTTGCCCAGCAATTCGCTCGATCCCGCCGCATCGAGCGGCTCGAGGTCGATGCGCGAAAAACTGCTGCCGAGGCTCCCCTGCAGCCGATCCAGCAACTGCCAGCTTTCCGCCTTGCGGTCGGGCCGCATGATGGTCACCAGCATGATCGGCTCGAACGCCGCCAGCGTCGCCACCTGGGCGATCAGTTCCAGCGTCGCCGAGTCCGACCAGTGCAGGTCATCCATCACCATCACGTAGGGTGTCATGCCGCTATCGGCGTGCATCACGGTCTTGATGGCGTTGACGATCCCCGCCGCAACGCCGTTGACCACCATCTCGCCGGACATGGCGCGCAACGCCATGCGGCTCGCATCGCCTTCGACCGCAATCATCGTTTCGTAGAACGGGATGTCGCTCGGCTTGAGCCCCAGCCTTTCGACCCACGCGGCGATCTTGTCGCGTACGGCGGGCGCCGCATCCATATCGTCGGCCCCGACAATCATCCGGCCCAGCTGTCGCCACGGATAGTAGGGCACCGACTGGCCGTAGGAAATTGCCCGCGATTCCCGCCAGATCGGCCGCGGTTCCGGCAGCGCATCGCGCAGGTGTTTCAGTTCGGCGATCAGCCGCGATTTGCCGAGGCCCGCTTCGCCGAGCACCGCCACCACCGAGCCGATGCCCATGGTGAGGTCGCTCAGCCGGTCGCGCAGCAGCCCGATCTCGCGCTCGCGTCCGACCAGCGGCGAGGACAGCCCCTCGAGGCCCCGCGTCGCCTCGGGCACCGCCTTGATGCCGGCAACCTCGTAGGACTCGACCGCCTCGGTCTTGCCTTTCATCTCGATCCGGCCGCGCGGCCGGAAATCGAACAGCGCATGCACCAGTTTGTGGGTATCGGCGCTGATCAGCACGGTGCCGGGTTCGGCCGCCGACTGCAGTCGCGCCGCGATATTGGCGGCGTCGCCGAGCGCCGTGTACTCGGTCCTGATCGCGTCGCCGACGAAAGCCAGCACCGCCATACCGGTATTGATCCCGACCCGCAGATCGAAATCGACGCCGTGCTGCTGCTTGATGCCACCGGCATAGCGCATCGCCGCGTCCTGCATTTCGAGCCCGGCGCGCACCGCGCGCTCGGCATCGTCCTCATGCGCGATGGGCGCCCCGAACAGCGCCAGCACCGCGTCGCCCATCAGTCGCGAGACCGTGCCGCCATAGTGCGAGACTGCCGCATTCATGAAGGCAAAGGCGCCGTTCATGATGCCGGCCCAATCCTCCGGATCCATCTGCTCGGCAATGGCGGTGGAGCGCGCCACATCGGCGAACAGCACCGTCGCAAAGCGGCGTTCGCCTTCGACGGATCGGGCGACCTCGAGCGCATTGCCGCAATTGGCGCAAAACTTAGCCGCGTCCGGGTTGTTGAAACCACACTTGAGACACGTCTGCATCGCCATCTCTCGAAGGACCTGCCGATCGGACATCAAGCCCATCGGCTACAAGTCCAAGCGCCACCTTAGCGTTCAGAACTGGCCCAAACAAGCCACGGCTTCGGGAGCGTGTCGCGGCTGTCATCGACCGGCTGCGGGAATTGGTCGCAATTGACAAGTCCGTGTGCCGATGTGATCATCAAGTCCTAAGTGCCGGTGCCTAAAGCAAATATGGCTCCGATTCTAGCTGGACTGCGACCATCCGGGCCGTATTTGCTCTGTAGCGACGCGCCACTCATGGCTGAAGACGAGCAGAACCTCTGCTGCGCCCGATGTCTGTTTTGTGCCCCGCATTAGGCGCCGACTGCCTCATCGTCTGCCCTCTGGAGGAGGAGTGGGATGGTCGTAGCAGTCGTTCTCGTCCTGATCGTCGTCGGCTCGGTGGTATTCCACTTCCTGAGCCCCTGGTGGTGGACGCCGATCGCCTCCAATTGGGGCTATATCGACAACACGATCATTATCACCTTCTGGATCACCGGGGCGGTTTTCGCGGCGGTGGTGCTGTTCGTCGCCTATTGCGTCTGGCGCTTCCGCCACAAGGATGGGCAGAAGGCCGACTACGAACCCGAGAACAAGCGGCTCGAGAACTGGCTGATGGGGCTGACTGCGGTCGGTGTCGCCGCCATGCTGATCCCCGGCCTGTTCGTCTGGGGCCAGTTCATCAGCGTGCCGGCCGAAGCCACCGAGGCCGAAGTGGTCGGCGCGCAGTGGCAATGGGCCTACCGGCTGCCCGGCGCCGACGGCAAGCTGGGGCTCTCCGACACGCGCCTCGTTGCCGCCGACAATCCCTATGGCATCAAGCCGGACGATCCGAACGGCCATGACGACGTGTTGATCGAGGCCGACTACCTGCACCTGCCGATCGACAAGCCGGTGAAGATGCTGCTGCGCTCGGTCGATACGCTGCACGATTTCTACGTCGCCGAGTTCCGATCCAAGATGGACATGATCCCGGGCGCCGTCACCTATTTCTGGTTCACCCCCACCCGCACCGGCCAGTTCGAAGTGCTTTGCGCCGAGCTCTGCGGCACCGGCCACCCCTATATGCGCGGCGGCGTCGTCGTCGACACCCAGGAAGATTACGACGCCTGGCTCGCCGGCCAGCAGACCTACGCTCAACTCTATGCGCCGGAGGTGCTCAAGACGGCCGATATCGACTAGTTTTTGTCGCGCTTCCGAACCTGAAAGCGCTTCAAGGCCGCCGGGACTTCCGGGCGCGATTTTGCATCAGATGACGTGCGAGGAGGCACTCTGATGGTCGACGCCACTCACGGGCCCGATGCCCATGCTGCCGAGTTTCCGGATGTCGAACTCTACCATCCGCGAAGCTGGTGGACGCGTTACGTCTTCTCGCAGGATGCCAAGGTCATCGCCATCCAGTACGCCAGTACCGCACTGGCCATCGGCATGCTGGCGCTGGTGCTCAGCTGGCTGATGCGCATGCAGCTGGCCTTCCCCGGCTTCCTCACTTTCATCGACGCTGCCGCCTACTACCAGTTCATCACCATGCACGGCATGATCATGGTGATCTACCTGATCACCGCGCTGTTTCTCGGCGGCTTCGGCAATTACCTGATCCCGCTGATGCTGGGCGCGCGGGACATGGTGTTCCCCTACGTCAACATGCTCAGCTACTGGACCTACCTGCTCGCCGTGCTGGTGCTGGTGGCGAGCTGGTTCACCCCGGGCGGCCCTACCGGCGCCGGCTGGACCCTCTATCCACCGCAGGCCATCCTCTCCAACACCCCCGGCCAGGAATCCGGCATCGTCCTGATGCTGGTGTCGCTGATCCTGTTCGTCATCGGCTTCACCATGGGTGGGCTCAATTACATCGTCACCGTGCTGCAGAGCCGCACCCGCGGCATGACGCTGATGCGCATGCCGCTGACCGTCTGGGGCATCTTCATCGCCACCGTCATGGCCATGCTGGCCTTCCCGGCGCTGTTCGTCGCCTGCGTGATGATGCTGTTCGACAAGCTGCTCGGCACCAGCTTCTTCATGCCGGCTTTGGTCGAGATGGGCGAACTCCTGCCGCATGACGGCGGCAGCCCGATCCTGTTCCAGCACCTGTTCTGGTTCTTCGGCCACCCCGAAGTCTACATCGTGGCGCTGCCGGCCTTCGGCATCGTCTCCGACCTGATCAGCACGCACGCCAGGAAGAACATCTTCGGCTACCGCATGATGGTCTGGGCCATCGTCATCATCGGCGCGCTGAGCTTCGTGGTCTGGGCCCACCACATGTATGTGAGCGGCATGAACCCCTATTTCGGGTTCTTCTTTGCCGTCACTACCTTGATCATCGCGGTGCCTACGGCGATCAAGGTCTACAACTGGGTGCTCACCCTGTGGCGCGGCGACATCCACCTCAATCCGCCCATGCTGTTCGCGCTGGCCTTCATCGTCACCTTCGTCAATGGCGGGCTCACCGGGCTGTTCCTCGGCAACGTGGTGGTCGACGTGCCGCTGTCCGACACCATGTTCGTCGTGGCGCATTTCCACATGGTGATGGGTGTCGCGCCGATCCTCGTGATCTTCGGCGCCATCTATCACTGGTACCCCAAGATCACCGGCCGCATGCTCGACAACACGCTGGCCCACCTGCACTTCTGGGTCACCTTCCTCGGCGCCTACCTGATCTTCTTCCCCATGCATTATCTCGGCATCATGGGGGTGCCACGGCGCTACTTCGAATCCGGTGACATCTCGTTCCAGCCACCCTCGGCGCACGATCTCAACATCTTCATCACCGTGATGGCGTTGATCGTCGGCGCAGCGCAGCTGGTGTTCGTCTTCAACCTGATCTGGTCGATCCGGCACGGCAAGCCGTCCGGCGGCAACCCATGGCGAGCCACCACGCTCGAGTGGCAGACCCCCGAAACGCCGCCCGTCCACGGCAATTTCGGCCGCGAGCTGCCGGTGGTCTATCGCTGGGCCTATGACTACAGTGTGCCTGGCGCCGCCGAGGACTTCATCCCGCAGAACCAGCCCGGCACCAACCCGCCGCATTCCGAAGCACCCAAGAAGCGCCGGGGCGCCAAGTCATGAGCGTCGTGGTGATGTTCTTTGCCATCATCGCCGGCCTCGCCGGCTGGTGGCTGGCGCGCCAGCGGCTGACCGTCAAGCCGTGGCTGGAGCAGGGGGTGATCGAGGGTGTCCCCGATTTTGAGGCCTCTCGCGATCCGGCCAAGCGGGTCGGCCTCGGCTTCCTGCTTGCGGTTGTCGGCTCGCTCTTCGCCTTGCTCACCGGCGCCTATTTCATGCGCCGCGAGCTCGGCGACTGGCAGCCGCTGCCGGTGCCGCCAATCCTCTGGTTCAACACCGCGATGCTGGTGCTGTCGAGCCTCGCGCTCGAATGGACCCAGCGGGCGGTGCGCCAGCGCAACCAGACGCAGCTCCGCCTCGGCCTCGCTGCGGCGGGCGTCTTCGCCATCACCTTCCTGGCCGGCCAGTTGATCGCCTGGGGCGAGCTCGCTGCGTCCGGCTATCTCGTCGACGGCAATCCGGCCAACAGCTTCTTCTATCTCGTCACGGGCCTGCATGGCCTCCACATCCTCGGCGGCCTCGTGGCGCTGGGCTGGGCGGGCATCAAGGCCTGGGGCAGGGGGGGCATCGAGAGCGTCCGGCTCAATGTCGAGCTCTGCGCCACCTACTGGCTGTTCATGCTGTTCGTCTGGATGGTGCTGTTCAGCCTGCTGGCCGGCTGGGCCAGCGATTTCATCGCATTCTGCCAGCAGTTGCTGAGCTGAGGGGAGCCTCACATGTCCGATCCGGCCGTGACCCACACCGACCCGCAACCAGGCCTCACCGGTTTCGTCTCCGACTGGTCGTCCGACAAGACCGCCTTCAAGACCGCCTCCTGGGGCAAGGCGATGATCTGGATCTTCCTGCTCTCGGACACCTTCATCTTCAGCTGCTTCCTCATCGCCTACATGACCGTGCGCATGTCGACCACCGAGGCCTGGCCGAACCCGTCCGAGGTGTTCGCGCTCGAGATTGGCGGCGTGCACATGCCGCTGATCCTCATCGCCATCATGACCTTCGTCTTGATCTCCTCGAGCGGCACCATGGCGATGGCGGTGAACTTCGGCTATCGCCGCGACCGGGTGAAGACCACGGTGCTGATGCTGCTGACCGCAGCGCTCGGCGCCACTTTCGTCGGCATGCAGGCGTTCGAGTGGACCAAGCTGATCTCCGAAGGCGTCCGCCCGTGGGAGAACCCCTGGGGCGCGCCGCAGTTCGGCTCGGTGTTCTTCATGATCACCGGCTTCCACGGCACCCACGTCACCATCGGGGTGATCTTCCTCCTGCTCATGGCCCGCAAGGTCTGGCGCGGCGATTTCGACACCGGCAAAAAGGGCTTCTTCACCTCACGCAAGGGCCGCTGGGAGATCGTCGAGATCACCGGCCTCTACTGGCACTTCGTTGACCTGGTGTGGGTCTTCATCTTCGCGCTGTTCTACCTGTGGTGAGAGGCAATCATGGCTGAAGCACACATGAGCTCACAAACCCTCGCGGCCCCGACCGACCATGCCGAGGGCCAGCAGCACCCCATCCGCCTCTACCTGATCGTCTGGTTCTGGCTGTTCGTGCTCAGCGCCTGCTCCTATGCGGTCGATCTGCTGCAGTTCCAAGGGTACCTGCGCTGGGGCCTGATCCTCATGCTGATGGTGGGCAAGGCCGGGCTGATCATCGCGGTGTTCATGCACATGGTGTGGGAGCGGCTGGCGCTGAGCTACGCCATCCTGGTGCCACCAGTGCTGGTGCTGGTCTTCGTGATCCTGATGGCGTTCGAGGCGGACTACACCTTCTTCACGCGCATGGAGTTCTTCGGCGCGAGCCCCGCAGTGCCCGCGCCGGTGGTGCATTGAAGCTGGTCTGGCGGCCTACTGGGCTGGCGGCGGCGACAGTGACGCGAGATAAGCGATGACGTTCATCGCGTCTTCGGGCTTCGCGAGCCCGGCGAAGCTCATCTTGGTGCCTTTGACGAAATCCTTGGGCTTGGCGAGGAACTGCGCCAGGTTCTCGGGTGTCCACACCAACCCGCCGGCGCCGGCATCCTTCATCGCCTGCGAGTAGTTGAAGCCCTCGTAGGTCCCGGCGGTCCGCCCGACCACCCCCGTCAGCACCGGGCCAACCTTGTTCGTCGCCCCTTCGCCCGCCGCGTGGCAGGACATGCACTTCTTGAACACTGTTTCGCCCAGCGTGGCATCGCCGCCCTGAGCCAAAGCTCCTCCGCCGCTCAGTATGAGAACGGCAATTGCAATCGCAGTCCGAACCATCTCACGACCTCCATGGCCACCCGCACCCGAAAATCAGCTCCCGGGACGTCGGGCCAATGGCGGGAGTATAGCGCTACCAGACCGAACCCCAAAGCGAGTCTACCGCCCCACCTTGACGCCCGCGCCGCACTCCGGCACATACGAACCCGTCGCGGGTGTAGCTCAATGGTAGAGCAGAAGCTTCCCAAGCTTACGACGAGGGTTCGATTCCCTTCACCCGCTCCAGCCCGCCAGTCGGGCCTTTGAGCCACTTTCAGGCCTTGCTGACACTTGGTGGTTTTACACCGGTCGCTTCCTGTTCTCGCCCCCATCTTCAGAATCGCTCCCTGAGCGGCGACCTTCCGCTCGACATGTCTGCCAGGTAGAAGCGCGTTGCAGCTGTGCCCTACATCGCGGCCAGATACCCGGTGCCAGTCGCGCTCCCCGCGTACTTCCTGGCGGGCAACGCTGCCGGTTCGCAGGTGACGGGCGGCCGGTATGCTTAGCGGCGGAGCTGATCGCCACGTGTCAACACGATGTCTCCCGCGAGGGTCGGGAGATCATCCGCCGAGACGGCCCGAAGGGGCTGTCCGAAAAGCGCGAGGTGAACATTGAACCGCTGCTCCCGGATGACCTGGAGCGTCATCTCGGTCGAGCTTGGTAGCACCGCTTCAGCGGTGAGGGGGTTCCACTCAAGGATGAGAGCAATATCAGGATTGTCGGTCAGCGTTCGTCGTGCACCCTTGAGCATCAGTGCCTCGAACCCCTCGATATCGGCCTTGATCAAGTCGACCCTCTTGCCGACTAGCTCATCGTCGATCGTGGTCGCGTCAACCTCGATATGATCCACTGCTTCTGGGTTCTCCTTGGCGAACATCTCGAGCCGCAAATCATGAACTGCGAAGCCTGACATGGCCGCGTGCGACTTGAAGTCGGCGAACTTCAACCTACCCCTGACGTCTGCCACAGCGAGGTTGTGCACGGTGACATTGTTCATGCCGTTGACCTCGGCGTTTAGCCGGATCAGTTCAGCCATGCGGGGGAGGGCCTCGAAACTATGCACTTGGCCAGTAGGGCCAACGATCGAGGCGCCAAACAGGGCGTGCAGTCCCACGTTACCGCCGACATCGACGAAGGTGTCGCCGGGCTTGAGCAGAAGCATCATCACCTCGCGCACCTGAGGTTCCCAGTTCCCGTGCTCGAGGACATGCAGAGTGATGTGCATGTCATTGGCATCGAGGAAGATGCGATGACCGTCGGATGTATGGGTATAGAACCGGTCGTTTCCAACGAAATATGCCGGTGGCGCTGCTGTCGGCACAATGACAGTTGTTGCGCCAGATGACGGGATCGACGAGGCAAGCCGAGCAGCAATACGCGGCGCGAGTCGGTCTGCAAGCGCATCCAGCGCGCGCCGTACCAATTGCTTCATCTACACTACCCCGATCCAGTCCAGCCTCAGCACCACGCCCGGTCCGCACCACCAGTACGAGCGGCAGTAGGGACAGCTCTCGCTCCTGCGGGTGACGCCAAAGTCACCCGAAGTCGCTCACTGCCCCACGCATAGCCGAGTTCCTCAACCGCCGCACCGTCGCGCGGTGGCGCAACCGCGTCAACTCGCCAACACAGGAATTGCCTGGAGTGTGCGGTTCATCATCGCCGCGGCATTGCTTCTCCGCCCTAGGGGGGCTGCCCTGTAGTTCCTGCGCCTGCCAATCCCGCCGACCTGTTCGCCTCGTGAAGTCTGGAAGCTTCCATGAACCAACGTCCCCTGGGGGCGGCGATGCTGCTCGACTTCATCGCCGGCCTCGAGACGCGCGCAAGATGCCTGCTTCAAACGTTGAACACACACACAACGTGTACCCGCAGGCGGTAGGGCTTCACGGACACTCCCGAATCCTTGACGGCACGCCATCGACGCTAATCCGGAGGAACGAATCTTGCTGGGTGTCCATCGTAGGATCTGCGCGCAGTTACCCGAAGCCACTCGCTTCGGTCGGTCGTGAAGACTTCAGGAAGCGGCGCCAGCCATGTACCAAGCAGCGGTCTCGGCCAAGCCTCTTTCAAGCGATAACGGTGCGTTCCACCCGAGTTCATGCCGAATTCGCTGGGTGTCAACGACAAGTGAGCCGATCAACCGCTCGATTTCAGACCGTCTTCCTAACATCTGCGCCGCTGTCCGCAGCAGAGCAATGGGCACAGGCACCAGATGCGAGGGCCTATCCATCAAGCGTGCAAGCAGCTGAACAAGCTCAGGCGTGGAGATCGTCTCTGTGTCAGCGACGAGATAGGCACGGTTTGCGGCGCTGGGGTGCTCTAGACCAATCAGGATTGCGTCGGCCAGATTGTGAACACCAACAAAGCTGCGCGCGTTTCGGACCGCGCCAAAGGGCATCGGAAAGCCCGCACGGCACCACTGTAGCAGTTGCAGGAACCGAGCGCCGACGTTAGGTCCATAAATAAGCGGCGCCCGAAGGATGGTCACCTCAAGGCCCGTTCGTTCGGCGACGTGGACGAGGCCCAGCTCCGCCTCCAGTTTTGAGACACCGTACGGTGTCTGCGGATCAAGCCCAGCCGCTTCCCGCAACACCTCGCCGTTTTGTTGGTGCACGGCAACCGAACTCAAAAAAACCAGGCGACGAACTCCGGCGTTTGCGGCCGCGCGTGCTAGTGTCAGTGTTCCTTCGGTGTTGACTTGGCGAAACGCAGAAATTGGATTCGCGCTGGATTCTCTCAGCACATGGGCGCGCCCGGCGAGGTGCACTACTGCGCTACATCCTTCAATGGCCTCCGACCAATCAGTGTCCGAACTTACCGCGATTCGTTGCAGACCTTCCGAGGCATTCCGGTACCCGGTGGCACGCACCGACCAGCCGCTCTGCGAAAGCGCCTTGTGAACAGTGCGCCCAACGAACCCGCTAGCACCCGTCAGTAGTACAGTCCGACCCGACACTAGCCCCACCCCTTGTCCTCAAGCAAAATGAATATCGAAACCGCCGCACGGTATCCCATCGTGATGAAGCCCTCGTTCTGCCGACAACGGGTTAGGACTGGCGCGACCGGTGGTGCGGGGCCGGCGAAACGGCTGCGTCGCATCCACAGGCGTGTTCGAGCGTACTAGGCCAGTGAGTGGCGATCGAGGGACGATTGACCTACTCCGCAGGACTTCCACGACGGGCACCTACTGGGCAGCGAATGAGCGTCCTCCTCCTACAAGGCGGGACCACCAGGCTTTCCTTGGTTCCGTTAGTGCTTCCGGCTCCGGGCCAGTTGCGGCGCAGGTTGCGTCTTCGCGGAGGGCGGGAGAACGGATGGTTCGCCTCTCTTAGTCAGGTGTACGATGAACTCGTCTCGCTCGCAATTCTCGACTGGCGTGCCGATGTCGATGGCAAAGATCCCCAGCGCTGTCAGTCGGCTAAACACATCGACGAAGCTCTCTGGCGTCCAGACAGTGCAATGCACGTCCAGGTAATAGGTCTCGTTGTGAGTGAACACCGCAAAGTCGAGCGCTTGCTGGTCCGCATATTCACGCGGAACCTGTTCGAACACGAGGCCCTGCTCGAACGGTTGGGGGCGCACCCCCACATCCCTGAAAGACTGGCTCAAAAAGTCCATTACCTGGGCAGGAGTTGGGATGGTCCGATTCTCGATCCAGTTTCCGACGAGTTCGCCGAGGGTAGTCTCTCGCCGATAATAGTCCATCGTCCGCCGCTTATCGGGCACGCACAGCGCTAAAACCGCATCTGGACGCATCACAGATAAGATGTCGTTGACCCAGCCGATCACGTTGGGGGCGTGCTCAATTACGTGCGAGGCCACTGCGTAGTCGAAACGCTCGTTCGTGCATTCGCTGAGAGGCACGCCGCGGCTCCACACAAAGTCGACCGCAGGAACTTCACGACCTACCGCCCCGGGGTTTCGAGACGCCTTTTCGCGCAGTATCTCAGTTGAAGCGTAGTCTGTGTAGGCAACGTTGTGCTCCCCCTTCAACAGCAATGGGTTGGAGTATGGTGCCACTTCAAGACCTCGGCCTTCGAGGTTAAGTTGCCCAAGAACCATCTCTGAACGACTAAGCATCAACGGCGCCCCAAAACATATGGGCAGACTTAGGGCACTGCGCGGTCGGCTGCAACAGTCCGGATGAATGTCCACGCCAATGACTCCGGCTAATTCGTCGATCTTCTTACTGGTTTGGACGCAACCGCCCAGACAGATCGGAGTCTCCCATGACTTTTCCCGGGTCCATTTCGTGGTCCGCTCGCCGAGCAGCAGGTCAATTCCATAAGGCCATCCTTGACGCCTAGTCGATCTATGGCGGCGGCCCGCCTAAGATGAAGCATCGATACGCTATCTGTCTTGGGTAGTATTTAGGGGACGCTTGGAAAGCAATGTTTCATATAGATGGTAGTAGCTTCTGGCCATCGTCTCAGAGGTGAAGTTGCTCTTGAACGAGTCCGCGGCGTGATGTCCCATCCTTTGTGCTATCTCGACATTCTGCGACACATACGTCATGGCGCTGGCGAGCGCCGCTGCGTTCGCAGGAGGCACAACAATTCCGGTCACCCCGTCGGTATTAACGAAACTTGTGCCTGTGCCGATTTCGCACGAAATCATCGGCCGCCCGGCCCTCGCCGCCTCAACCAGGGCGACGCCAAACGCCTCGGAGCGCAGGTGCGAAGGAAAGACGAATGCCTTGGATAGTTCGAGCAGTGCCTCTTTGTCCTCGTCGGATACTTTGCCTACGATCTTGGCGTTCGTCAGATCATTATGCCCCAGGTTCTCAACTTCCTCTCTGCCGGCACCTGCGATAACGAGGGGGAGCCCAGAGAGTCTTGCTGCCTCGATCAGAAATTCCAGGCCCTTGTAGTATCGAGGCGCGCCCACGAACAGAAAGAACCCTTCGCCTACGCGCTCGCGCCACCTGGACAAGGTCGCCGAGCTGAAGGCCGGCCTGACTCCGTCGATGCCAAGTGGAATCATCGAAGTTTTGCCGCGGTATCTCTGCAGGACGGGGCTGCTCTCTAGATAGTTCGGCGAGGTGGCAACGATGCAATCGACCCGGTCGAGGAAGCGGTGCATCAGTGGACGATAGAGCGCCAGCAGACGCTCCTGTCGCACGATATCGGAATGATAGGTCACAACGGTCGGGCATTTGGGCGGTTTGAGCAGATGGACGACATCCATCATTGGCCACGGGAAATGAAAGTTGACGATGTCGGCCTTGCTCGACAGCTGCTCGAACTTCTCGACTACCGATAGCGAGAGACCAGTGGATGCCACGTAGAGGTCAAGCTTGGCCTGGTGGGCAAAGTGATGGGCGATCGGCAGCGGTGCGCTGGACGGGTGAGGGCTCAGCGAGAGGACGTCACTGTGCACCCCCAGGGAATAGGTCCCTTCCGCGATGTTCCAGATGACCCGCTCGATTCCAGTGAAACTCTCGGGAAGGTAAGTCTTGAAGAGGTGGAGTACTTTCAGGAGATCACTGCCTTATCGAATCGAAGCTTGCCCATTCAGCGATGCTATGAACGGACGGCCCCGACGCTCGCTAACACTGATGCTATCGGCCCTTTGCCGGCAGCCGAAACCAGATCCCACATTGCTTCAATCGAAGCAATCTCCTCCGCCCTGTGTTGAGGCGTACCGTCAGCCCGTACTTGGATGGAGGCCCAACTGCATGGGTAGTTTACGCGGGCGGATAGGAGAGGTCGAGGCCGCCTTTGCGGGGCGCGTCGTTCACAGACAAGGCCTCCTGATAGGCGGCCACCCTGTCTGGCGTGATGAGTGCTGCTCAGCGGTGGATCGGGGAGAAATTACAGTGTATGGCACGTTCCACGCAGGGGCGGGCGGCAATGTGCCCAGCCCGCTAGTTTGATCGCCCGCTTGGCGGAATGCCAGCGACGCATTCTTAGAACGTTGGAATAAGTTGTGCCGAACATTGGATCAGCGGCCCTGCTGGCTGGCTTCGCGGATCTCGCCCAGGCTTGGGCGAGGCGGGAACTGCCGCTATATTTCGCATGGACCGAGACAATCGCTCGCTATCGTCGCAGTGTGCTCGGACCACTTTGGCTCGTGTTTGGCACAGCAATCGGTGTGACTGGGCTAGGGTTTGTCTGGAGTATCCTTCTGAACTCGGACTTCCAGACTTTCATTCCGTCGCTGACGATCGGTCTGATCGTGTGGCAATTCCTTGCCGGGTGTATCACTGAGTCGTCCGGGGTGTTCGTGCGATCGGCGACCGCGATCACCAATATCAAATCACCAAGTTTCATCTTCTCTATTCAGTTGGTTATTCGTCAGCTGATCAATCTAGCGCACAACATGGTCGTGGTTGTTGTCGTTTTCGCGATCTTTCCGGAGACGCTGTCGCCGTCCGCATTTCTGTCGATTGTTGGCCTGGTGATAGTTGTACTGAATATGCTTCCGGTAATTCAGGTATTTGGACTCCTTGGGGCACGGTATCGCGACCTGGAGCCTCTTATTGCCGCCTTCATGCCCATTATGTTCTTTCTCAGCCCGGTGATCTTCCAAACGCGGCAATTGGGCGACGCACAGGTCCTGCTGGAGTTTAATCCGCTGGCGCATTTGATCCGGATCGTGCGTGACCCAATCATGGGCGAGGTGCCGAGCGCCACCAGCTACATCGTGGTTGTGGCACTTACAGCCGCAGCGTGGCTTCTTGCCCTATGGCTGACGGGCAAGAAGGCGGGCCGTTTGCCCTACTGGGTTTAGGATAGATCATGGCGAACCTAGAACTGTCGGGCGTTTCGGTCGAATACCCCATCTACAACTCATCGAGCATGTCGCTGCGTAACAACCTGATTGCCGTCAGTACGGGGGGGCGTATTGCTCAGCAAAGCCGTCGCATCAAGACGGTAGTGGCGCTCGACAACATTAACCTGGAGCTCAAGAAAGGCGACCGCCTGGCGCTTGTGGGCCATAACGGCGCAGGCAAGACCACTCTGCTGCGGACAATGGCCGGAATATTTCAGCCAACCAGGGGAACCGTGACCGCAAATGGTAAGATTTCGACCGTGTTTGGACTGGGAGCAGGCTTGGACGTCGAACTGACCGGCTACGAGAACATCGTGCGCATGTCCATGCTGCTCGGCTCCAGCTACAGCGACGCGGAGGCCTCAATTGCCAGTATCGAGGCATTCACCGAGTTGGGAGGGTTTTTGTCAATGCCTGTGCGCACTTACTCCGCCGGCATGACGACCCGCCTGCTCTTTGCCGTTGCAACCGCGGTCCATCCCGAAATTCTCATTGTGGATGAAGTTCTTGGCGCGGGTGATGCCGATTTCCAGGAAAAGGCTCAGCGTCGAATGGCCGAGTTCATCGAAAAGGCCAGCATCTTCGTGCTTGCCTCCCATTCCGAGGCCCTGCTCAAGATGTTCTGCAATAAGTTCATGAAAATGGAACATGGCAGGCAGGTGGAGTTTTCTGGAGCGTGATCGGTGTCGATGATGTGAGGAGCAGGTGCACCATGCCGACTTCTCTACCTCAGCGGCATAGGTCGTTGCAGACTGATCAATTCCTTTGTCGACTAAACATGGCGGCAATAAAATAGCTCAGCGGTCACCTTCGTGCCTTTGATGCCTGGACGTAGGCCAAGGCTTGGCTGCGGATGTTGTACGTGCTTTCGTCGCCGAACGGCTTTGTGGGAACCGCCTGAGACATGATCATCTGGGTCTTGGTGGCTAGTTCAAGGTCATTGCCGATGTCAAAGCGGACCACATTGTTGTAAGGGATGAGCTTCATCAGCTCGTCGAACGCAAACGAGGCAGAGGCTAGAACTCGTCCGCAAACGTCCATAGTGATGGAGGCAATGCCCGAACCATCCTGCCCATTCTCATAGTAGGGTAACCACGCGACATCGACTGCACTTGCAACCTGCATAAACTGGTCGTCGCTCAACTCGCCCAGAAAGAATACCCGGCCTCTCAGTAGGCGACTGTTCTTCACTGTCTGCACGAGGGCGGAGAGATAATCGTCCTTGCTACCGTCCGATCTAATCGTCTGAGGATGCTGACGTCCGAAAATTGCTAGCTTGTAGTTCCCGGGGAGCTGACTCAGGGCCTCCAGGGCATCGAAGTGCCCCTTGTTGCGACTGATGTAGCCGAACATCCCGATCAGAACGGCGCCTTTCTCGAGATTGAGGTTGGCCTTGACCTTGTCGAGTGTCGCTGTACTGGACTGAAAACCCTCCTGAACGAGACGCAACGGATGCACGTACACGTTGTCGTAACCGAAGAAGGTGCTGATCTGGCGTTTCGCGCGCTCAGTATGGACAATGGCGGTATGCCCGTTGCGTGCAAGTTCCCTTACGAGCCTGCTGTTTAGTCTGGTGTGTATGCCGGCCTGATAATCCGCCATCAGGCTGTGTAGTGCTGATTTGAGCCTGAGACTCAGCAACTGCTTTATCGCGTTTCGCTTAGCGGTAGGGTTGGGTATGATACGCGGCGAATGCAGAGTTACGCTCGTATTGGGATTGGCCTTCATTAGCTTGCGCAGCCGTTGAAATATATCGCCGGGCAATGTGCCGTAGAGGCCAGCTTCAAGTTGAATGTTCACATAGTCAAACTGTGCCAACCGGCGGCACAGATCATCGACGTGGCGTGTGGCGGCGGCCCTGATTGACGTGTCGATCGACTGCAAGATGGGGAGGTCGAGTTCGACCACCTCAACTTCATAGCCGCTGTATTGCCGAATCGTGTCGTGCAAGATCTTGGTAAAGCTGGCGTTGCCGCAACTTTCCGAGTAGCTGGAAACGATGGCCATTCTTGTCATTTGCGTGCCTTAAGAAAGTTGTTTGCATACCAGTCATAGGTACGCCGCAGGCCGACCGGCAGGTCGATTGCACATGTGAACCCCAGTGCCGTCAGCAACTGGTTGTCGACCACGCGCCTCGGGATCCCAACGGGCTTGTCTGCTTGAAATCGCACTGATTTGACGCCGGCGATGTCCGCGATCGCCTCCGCCACAGTGCGGATCGTGACCGCAGTCCCAGATGAGATATTGACCAAGCTCGGTGCCGGGACGGTCAAGCAATGGAGAACGGCTCGAGCAGCATCTTCTGCATGCAGGAAGTCTCGCTCAGCGGCGCCGTCACCCCAAACCTCGAGGGCCTCTCCATCCTTAGCGCACGAATAGGCCTTTGCGATCAGCGAGGGGATGACGTGGCCGTTGCCGGTGTCAAATCTGTCGCCCTCGCCATACAGATTGGTGAAGATGCCATAGGTGAAACCGATCCCGGCTTCGGATTTCAACAGCCGAAGGTAATTGTAGGCGTGTCGTTTGGCGCTGGCATAACCAAATTCGCCCTGGTGCGGCAAGCCATCAAAAAAGTCCTGCTCACGCAAGGGCATCGTCTTGTAGGGATAAGGGTAAGAGGCCACAGTGCCGGCGAAGAATATATGGGCGGGCGGGAATTTATAGAGGGCCGAAAAAAGGTTGTTGTTAAGCAGTGTATTCTGCTCGATCGACAACATCTGGTTCTTCATATTGCCGGCCAGCCCAAACACGACCGAGGCAAGGTGGATAACCACGTCAGGCCTATTATGCTCGATGAAGCGTAGCACCTTTTCGCCATCAAGCAGGTCCAGTTCGGACCGACTTGGTGTGACGACCTTGCCAATATCGTTCAACCTAAGCTGCCCAAGCAAAGCCTGACCCAGCACACCGCCTGAGCCCGTTACCAGGATTGTGGAATTTGGCCTCAAAGTCGGCAAGGTCACCGAATTATTCCTTAGGAGCGAATTGCATGTAGCCGTGCTGCTTCACCAACTCGTCCTTCTCAGCGGACCTCATGTCCGCATCCATCATCTCATGCACCAGATCGGCAAAGCTCGTCGTGGGTCTCCACCCCAACTTCTCACGTGCCTTCCTGGGGTCCCCGAGCAAGGTTTCGACCTCGGCGGGGCGGAAGTAACGCGGATCAACGGCAACGATGCACTGTCCGGTGTCGGCGTTGTAGCCCTTCTCATCGACCCCGTGACCTTCCCAGCGGATCGGAATATCCAGGTGCGCCGCAGCGCCAACCACGAACTCCCTGACAGAATACTGCTGCCCGGTTGCGATAACGAAATCTTCCGGCCGATCCTGCTGCAGCATGAGCCACTGCATCTCCACGTAGTCGCGAGCATGGCCCCAGTCACGCAGCGCATCGAGATTTCCTAGATAAAGGCAATCCTGCACGCCGAGCTTTATGCGAGCCAGAGCTCGCGTAATCTTGCGTGTAACGAACGTCTCGCCACGAATTGGGGACTCATGATTGAAGAGAATGCCGTTGCAGGCGTAAATCCCGTAAGATTCGCGATAGTTAACCGTAATCCAGTACGCGTAAAGCTTGGCAACGGCATAGGGTGAGCGAGGGTAGAACGGCGTAGTCTCGGTCTGGGGGGTCTCCTGAACTAGTCCGTACAGTTCTGACGTCGAGGCTTGGTAGAACTTGGTCTTCTTCTCTAACCCGAGAATTCGAATAGCTTCCAGAATGCGCAGCGCCCCGAGGCCGTCGGCGTTGGCGGTGTATTCGGGCTCCTCGAAGGAAACTTGCACATGACTCTGTGCCGCAAGGTTATAGATCTCGTCTGGCTGCACGAGTTGGATGATGCGCATCAGACTCGACGAGTCAGTCATGTCGCCATGATGCAGCGTCAAATCTACGCCGGCTTCGTGCGGATCATGATAGAGGTGGTCAATTCGTGCAGTGTTGAAAAGCGATGTTCTGCGCTTTACACCATGGACCGCATAGCCCTTGCTCAATAGCAGTTCAGATAGATAAGCACCGTCCTGGCCAGTTATCCCGGTGATTAGGGCAACCTTCTTGCTCAATCTCGTGTCCTTTGCGTTATTCTCCGGGTGCCAGATCCCCGGCCTTTGGCACTGTGTGGCGCCGAGGCGATCTTGTCCGGTGCCATATCTTGATCGTGCACACATCACAAGAACCAGAGTAGCGGCGGACGACCAAGGAGGCCTCGACGCGCGGGAAGCCCTGCGCAGGCGATGGTAACGCCCGGCCAGCGATATCGTGCCGGCGCGCTCGACGTCGGCCTCGATCATGCCGGTCGGCGAATCGCGGTTCGCTGGGAAGTCGCAGGTCGCAGGCGAGCTATGCGCCGTCACGGCTAACCAGGTGGCGGCGGGTCTCGATGCGGCTGTGGTTGTAGTCCGTCGTGTCGCTGGTTTCGAAAGCGCCGGCCTTCGCGGAGGAAGAAGGCGTGTCTGCCGATTGTCCCTAGGCGCCAGCAGGCCGCGGATCGCTTCGCGCAACAACCGGCCGGCCATCCGCAAACCTCAGTTGAAGTAACTGCCCCGCCAATCCGGCAGTGCCCCTATGGTCTCCCCGGCTTCGTCGAACAGGTGCACGAAGTGCTCCGGGAACCGGATGGAGAGCTTGTCGCCTGCCTTGACGCGGCTGATGCCGCGTAGCGCGAGGGCGAAGGCGTTGTCGGCGCTGTCCTTCGCATGAACGATGGTGCCTGAGCCGAGTACCTCGGTGGTCGTGGCGGTGACTTCGAACGGTCCTTGTCCGAGTTCGGCGTGCTCGGGGCGGATGCCCAGTGTCACCTTGGTTCCGTCGGCGAACGCGAACTGGCGGCCGGGCAGGGGGATCACCGCGCCGGAGGCGAGTTCCACGGCGGCGCCGTCGGCGAGGCGCCGTAGCCTGCCCTGCAGCGTGTTCATCGGTGGGGCGCCGATGAAATGGGCGACGAACAGGTTCCTGGGCTGCGCATAGAGCTCGACCGGGCTGCCGACCTGCTCGATGCGCCCTTCGTTCAGCACGACGATCTGGTCGGCCATGGTCATCGCCTCGACCTGGTCGTGGGTGACGTAGATCATGGTCGAGCCGAGCCGCTGGTGCAGCGCGATCAGCTCGCTGCGCATCTTGATGCGGAGCTCCGCGTCGAGGTTGCTGAGTGGCTCGTCGAACAGGAAGGCCTTGGGCTCCTTGACGATGGCGCGGCCGATGGCGACGCGCTGGCTCTGGCCGCCCGACAGCTGGTTGGGCCGCCGGGCGAGCAGGTGCGTGATCTGCAGGATATCGGCGGCCTTGGCGACGCGCGCCGCGATCTCGGGCTTGGCGAGCCGCTGGTTCTCGAGCCCGAAGCGCAGGTTCTGCTCGACGCTCATATGCGGGTAGAGCGCATAGGACTGGAACACCATGGCCATGCCGCGGGCTGAGGGCAGCAGGTGATCGCAGCGAGCGCCATCGATATGCACCTCGCCGCCGCTCACCTCTTCGAGCCCCGCCATCATCCGCAGCAGCGTGGACTTGCCGCACCCGGAGGGACCGACGAACACCGTGAACGAGCCATCCTTGATGGTGAGGTCGATGCCGTGGATCACTTCCAGCGACTGGAAGCTCTTGGTCACCGATTTGAGCTGGATTTCGGCCATGGGCTTTAGTGGAACTCAGAGGTCGCAACGGGGGCTGGGGCGGCGATGGTCCGGCCATCGACGATGATCTTCGTGTCGGGCTGCAGCGATCCGCCCAGCAGCGCGATACTGACCTCGGCGCCCGAACGGCTGAGCGTCCCGAACGCGGTGCCGGCCGACCAGAACAGCCGGTAGTCGCCCGTGAGTTTCGGCGCAAAGCTCAGCCGCCCCGCCACGAAATCGGCCTCGAGGCCCGAGAAGGCGTTGACCAGCTGCCAGGCCGACATCGAGCGGGCGTAGTAGGAGCCGCATTCGATATCGTTCCACGGGTTGCGGGCCGCGCCGTCGTGCCGGTCGCGCGCTGCGCGGACGATGTCGAGGCCCTCTTTGACGAGCCCGTGCATGATCATGTGCGAGGCGGACATGTATTCGATGCCGGTCCAGACTTCCTCTGCATAAGGCGCGGCGACCATCGGCTGGCGGATGCCGTCGGGATAGGTGGCGATCAAGAGCCCGCCCTCGTCCTCGAAGGCATAGTTGCGGCAGGGGTTGAAGTGATCGGCGAGGCTTGGGCGGAAATTGTTGGCATGAACCGAACGCAACGCCGTCTCGATCTGCCCCTGGTCGAGGAAGCGGCCGATGCCCGCGACTTCGGCGTGCCACTGCCCGAGGATCTGGTCGGAGATACAGCCCTCGCCCACCTGGTACTTGATCTCGCCGAACTCGTCGGACCAGTAGACGTCCATAAAACTGTCGGCGAGGACGCCGGCGGCGCGGCCGACATCGAACGGGGTGAGCACCGACTTGTCGGAAAGGTCGATCTGCTGGATGAACCAGCGGCCGTTGAACAGTTCGCGGTCGATATACTCCGCGCCCGCCTTGCCCATGCGTGCAGTCGCCGCGGAGAGCTCGTCATCGCCGACCACTGCGGCCATCTCCGAGGTGGCGAGCAGCGCCGCCACATACATCGAGCCGAGCCATGAGTTGGGGCCGAACAGCTCCATGTCGAGCGTCTGGTGCTGGCGGCCGGAGAGGATGCCGGTCTGGCCGGGATCCCAGCGGTCGGGGTTGTCCTCGCTCCAGGCGTATTCGATGGCGCGCTTCACCTGCGGCCAGTAGCGCTTCAGCCACTCGGTGTCGCCGCTCAGCTTCCAGTCGCGAAACGTCTTGATGATGGCGCCAAAATGCCCGTCGGCGCAGGGGCCGATAATGTCAAAACCGTTGCCGAGCGGCAGCTTCTGGCGGAAGGTCAGGCCGCCGGATGGCAGCATGTTGTAAGTGAACTCGGTCTCGCGCAGGGTGCGCTCGATCGCCGGGAACAGGTGGGCGAGCGCCTGCTGGTAGTTCCACACATGCGTGCACGAGCCTTCGCACGAGCCGTCATTGGCATGCTGGCCTTCCCAGGCCCAGAGCTCGCCGCCCTCGAGCCGGATCACCGTGGCAGTGCGGAGCAGCGCCAGGGTTGCGCTTGCCGCGTCCTTCACTTCGGCCGGCAGCGTGCTGCCGAACAGCCCGTCGCGGAAGGCGATAGTGCGCCGCTTCAGCTCGTCCCAACGGCTGAGGGCGTCGGTGGCGGTCGCCAGCGAGTCGGCCCATTGCGTAGAGTAATAGTTCGTCCAGGCCGGCGTCGCGCGATCGGGGATGATGCCATCGGGCTTGGGGCGATGAGCCCAGTAGACGTCGCCCTTGGGGAAGTTCCACGAGATGACGAAGCGTACGGTCTTGCGACCGCCCGCCGGCACAGTGATTTTCGCACCCAGCGTCGTGTGCTCGGGCTGGAAGTACATGTGCTTGCTGCGTGGCTTGTCGTAGTGCCGGGTCGGGAGCGGACCGGAACGGGCGAACTCCTTCCAGTAGACGCTCAGATCGTCGAACCACTGCCCGCGGAAGTGATAGTCGGTGTGCTCGACCAGTTCGGCGTCGGTCGCGATCGTCAGGTCGCCGCGCTCGGTTTCCTTGAGCTCGGGGTCATCAGAGGTGAGGTGCATGGCGCTCACGCCGCTCGCCTGCCGGAAGCTGTTCCTGCCGCTGTTCGCGCCATAATTCCCCAGCGTGCCGGCGAGCGTGTAGGTCAGCGCATCAGGGCTGGTATTGACGATCTCGAACTCCAGCATCGCGGCGGGCATCGAGCTGTCGCGATCCTCATGCGGGATGAACGGCGAGAACGCCGTCAGCCGGACGCCGCCGGGAAAACGATCGTCGGAAAACACCAGGTCGGCGGTAGGAAAGCGCCCGTAGAACTCGACATTGCGGAAATGCGGCACGCCGACCAGGGTCTGGCGGTTGGCGCCGTGCCCGAACCCATCGAACATCTTGCGCATCCCCGGCGCGCCGGCCGGGTTGAGATCATAGGGGCCGTTGAGCACGCGGGCATCGACGAGCTGGCCGTCCTTCTCGGCCTTGATGGCGAAGTGCGAGTAGCCGTTATAGCTCTGCAGCGCCGGGCGGTTGCGCAGCGACCAGTCGATCAGCCGGCCGCTGCCCGAGATGGAAAAGCCGCCCGAGCCGATGCCGCCCAGCGGGAAGGCAAGGTAGCGGGAACGCTCGCCGGCATAATGAAAGCGCGCGTCGATAGAGGCGAGATCGTCCCACATAAGATGCAAAATCCTGGTTCTTAGTTTTTGATGCCGCTCATCGTGATGCCTTCGATCACGAACTTCTGGGCGATGAGGAAAAGCAGCACGACGGGCAGGATGGACATGCTCATCGCTGCCATCACCAATGAAAGGCTGCCCGAGCCGAGATAGCCCCGCAGCACGTCCATCGCGACCGGCAGCGTCATCGAGGTCTCGCGGCCGAGCAGCACGCGGGCCTGGAAATAGTAGTTCCAGGTCTGGGTGAAGGTGATGATGCCGAGCGCCGAGAGCGCCGGCCTCAGCTGCGGCAGCGAGATGCGCCAGAAGATCTTGAGGTAGCCCGCGCCATCCATCAGCGCGGCTTCCTCAAGTGCCTTGGGCTGGCTCAGCATGAACTGGCGCATCAGGAACACCCCGAAGCTCGAGGTGAGGTACATGAGCCCGAGCCCGATCGGCTGGTTGATCAGCCCGACCTGGGCATAGCCGAGATAGATCGGCAGGATCGTGACCTGTGCCGGGAACATCAGCCCGATCAGCAGGATGACGAACAGCGTGTCGCGGCCGCGGAACTCGAGCCGGGCGAAGGCGAAGGCGGCGAGCGTGCAGGTGACCAGCTGGCCCACCGTCACCACCACCGCGATCAGCAGCGAGTTGCCGTAGATCTGCAGGAACGGCACGCGCGAGGCGAGCACGGCGGCGTAGTTGGAGAGGTCGAGGCTGGTCGGCCAGAAGGTCGGCGGCAGCTTGTAGGCTTCCGATACCGGCTTGAACGACACCGAGAACAGCCACAGGAACGGCAGCAGCATGCCGATGGCGAGCACCGCGATAACGGCGATGATGGTGTAGTCCAGCCAGCGCTTGGCGGCCTGGGTCTGCATGGCGGTGTTCATCGCTGCACCCACTTGCGCGACAGTGCTTGCTGGATGGCGGTGATGACGAGGATGATCACCGTCATCACCACCGAAATGGCGGCGGCATAGCCGATCTGGAAGCTGCCAAACCCCTGCTCGACGATGAGGATCGAGAGCGAGCGCGTGGCGTCGCCAGGGCCACCCTGGGTCAGGATGACGATCGACTCATAGACCTGCAGCGCGCCGATCGAGGCGTAGACGATGCAGAAGAACACCACAGGCGAGATGTAGGGCAGAGTGATGCGAAAGAACTGCCGCCAGGCCGGGGTCCCGTCCATCACCGCCGCTTCCATGATGCTTTTGGGCACGCCCTGCAGCGCGGCGATGAAGATGATCATGAAGAAGCCGGTGTTCTTCCACACATCCATGATGACGATCGAGGTCATGGCGGTCGAGGCATCGGTCAGCCAGCGCACCGCAGGCAGGCCGAGCACGCGCAGGAAGTAGTTGATGACGCCGAGATCGTCGCCGAAGAAGTAGCTCCAGACGATCGAGACGAACGCCGCGGCGATGATCACCGGCAGGAAGAAGGCGAGCCGGAAGAAGTAGAGCAGCCAGCCCGGCATGGCGCGATTAAGCGCCAGGGCGAGGATCAGCCCGATCGAGACGTTGAAGGTCACCGCGAAGAAGGTGAAGCGCAGCGTGTTCCACAGGATCTCGAGCGAGCGCCGATCGGTGAAGAAGCGCTGGAAGTTCTCGAGCCCGACCCAGCGCGAGCCGAGCATCGGATCGTAATAGGCGAAACTGAGGATCACGGTGAGGATCACCGGCGCCAGCACGAAGGTCAGGTAGAGCACCGAGGTGGGCAGCACGAAAAGGTACCCGGTCCGCGCCTGCGTGCGGCGGAGATCGGAGGGCTTTCGTAGCGCGGTCATGCTTGCTGTGGTCACGGTGTTTCAAACCCGACTGATAGAGACGGCCCCCTCCCTCGCCATTCGAGCGTAGCTCTCATGGCCTTCTCCCCTCAAATCGCTCCACTGGAGCGATTTGCCCTGTGGGACGGCTCGAAGTCCCCCATGAAGGGGGAGGTGAAGAGGCGGGGCTCTGTCTTCGATTGTGCCACGCTCACTGGCGGGGCACCTCCCCCTTCATGGGGGAGGATGGGAGGGGGCCGTCTTTCTCAGTGGGCCCCCTCCCACGTGAGGAACTCAGCCGCCCAGCTGCTGCTTCAGGCGGGTGAAGGACTCGCTGAGCTCGGCGTCGGCGGCCTTGGTGCCGTCGGCGATGCTTTCCTGGCCCGACATCATCGCGGTGTAGTGCCGGATGAAGATCTTCTCGACTTCCTGGAAGTTGGCAGGCGAGGGGACAGGCGTCGTGAACGGCAGCGTCTCGTAGTAGAGGAAGGCGCTGGGCGGGAAGGCGAGGAAGGCCTCGGAGGACGCGGCCGACTTGCGGCCCGGCACGCCACCACCACGTTCGCCCTGCTCGCGCTGTGTCTCCTCGCTGGTAAGCTCGAGCACCAGCGCCTTGGCGAGATCGGCATTCGCAGCGGACTTGGCGATCGCATAGGCGCCGAAGCCGATGATCGTGGCTTCCTTTTCCTTCTGCGGCGGCACCGCAATGTCCATGTTGAGGTTGTTCTTTTTGGCGTTCTGGACGATCCACTGGCCGCGGTTGATCATCGCCACCTGGCCGGCGAAGAACTGGTTGTCCATCGCCTCGGCGCCCGGGATGGGCGAGACGCCGTCGACATGGATCAGGTCGTAAAGGAACTGCAGCGTCTCGGCGACCTTGGGATCCAGCATGTTTGATGCGGTCCAGTCGGCGCTGAGGATGTTGGTGCCGTTGGAGAAGAACCAGGGCAACACGAAGAAGTTCTGGTTCGGCACTTCGTAGCCGAACTGGCTGACGTTGCCCGAGCCGTCCTTGACGGTGAGCGCCTTGGCGGTCTCGCGGAACTGCTCCCAGGTCCAACCGCGCGCCGGGTAGGCCACGCCTGCCTTATCGAACAGGTCGCGGTTGTAGTTGATCATGATGTTGTTCCAGCCGATGGGGATGTAGTTGATGTTCCCCTTGTACGAGCCCTGTTCGAACAGGCTGGGTGCGAAGTCCGAGAAGCCGGAATTGGCAGCGACGAAGTCGTTGAGCGGCAGGAACAGGCCGCGCGCCGAGAAGGCCTGGAAGGTCTCGATGGCGGTGCCGTAGACATCGGCGGCCGAGCCCGAAGTGAACTGGCCCAGCACCTTGGTGACGTAGTCGCCCCAACCGGTCGAGATCGGGTCGATCGAGACCTCGACAGTCACGTTCGGATAGGCCTTGTTGAAGCGCTGAATGGCGCTGTTGATGCCGGCGAGCTCGGCATCGCCGCCGAATGTCTGCAGCTTCAGCGTTGCGGTGGCATCCGACTGCGCCACGGCACGGCCGAGGCCGAGTCCGGCGCCTGCCGCCAGTGCCGCCGAAGACACCAGCAGGTTACGGCGTGAAATCCTGAACATACTCAATCCTCCCTCTGCGCTATCAGGCGCTTGTCGCTGACCGATCCCCCGGTCGAAACGTTTCGTGTTGCTGCCCTTGTTAGACGCCGGCTGGAGTTCGGCTCCATCCGCCGCTGGTCATTTGCGAACACGAAACGTTTCGTATACAGCATTTCGCAGCGCATTTGGCAAGGGCCACGGCGACCGAGGATTTGATTTGGCAACCATTCGGGATGTGGCAAGGCATGCAGGCGTGGCCATTTCCACGGCCTCGGCGGCGCTGAACCGTTCGGCTCCGGTGAGCGCCGACGTGATCGCCAAGGTCGAGGAGGCGGTGCGCGAGCTGGGCTATGTGCCGCATGGCGGGGCGCAGAGCCTGAGGAGTGGCCAGTCGAGACTGATCGGCCTGATCGTCCCCTCGATCACCAACCCGCATTTCGCCGCCGTGGCGCGGATCATCGAGAATGTCTGCCTCAATGCCGGCTATCTCTCGATGGTGTTTTCCACCGGGCAGGATTCCGAGCGTGAGAACCATATCCTGCGCATGCTGCGCCAGCAGCGCGTGGCCGGGTTGATCATCATCCCCACCCGCTCCGACGCCGAGCACGGCGAGCGGCTCAGAAGCGAGATCCACGTACCGACCGTCCTGCTCGACATGTATGTCGAGGGGCTCGCCTACAACGTCGTCAAGCTGGACAATGTCGCCGCCACCCGCATGGCGACCGAGCACCTGATCGGGCTCGGCCATCGCCGGATCGCCGTCCTCACCGGCATCGCCGAGCTCGCCACCAGCAAGGACCGCCTTGCCGGTTACCTCGAAGCCCATCGGGCCGCCGGCCTCACGGTCGAGCCCGGCATGCTGCTCAAGGGCGACTACGACCAGTCGCTGGCCGCCAGCAGTGTGTTCGAGGTTATGCGATCGCCCGAGCCGCCGACGGCGCTGCTGTCGATCTCCAACATGATGACGCTGGGGGCGCTCCATGCGCTGCACGATCTCGGTCTCGCGGCTCCCGGAGATCTGTCGATCGTCGGCATCGACGATTTCGACTTTGCCGAACTCCTCGCGCCGCCGCTGACGGTGGTTCGCGTGCCGCTGGCGCCGATGGCCGAGCGGGCCATCGAGATCATGCTCGATCTCATTGCCGGCCGCCGCCGCCCGAGCAGCACGACGGACCTGTTCACCCCCGAACTGGTGCTCCGCAGCTCCACCATCCCTGCGCCGAAATCGGAAAACTGACACCGACCAGGAGCACGGTTTGTTACCCCGCGCCGGTCGCTGCCGGGTCGGGGACGGCGATCCAGCCCTGGGGCAGGAAGCCGCGGGCGTCGATCGGCCAGCTGGCGTCGGCGGGGAGTTGCGGTTTGCCGTCGACGCAGGCCCAGGTCCCGCTTGGCGCCAGCAACTGCTCGACATTGGGGTTGCGCTCGCAGAACTCGCGCATCTCCAGCACCGTCGGCGCCATGTCGCAGATCGGCCCGACATAGGACGTGCAGGCCAGCACCGCGCCCTCGAAGCAACGCCAGCGCACCCGGTCGCGCGCCGAGCCGGCAGGGATCAGCAGCGCGCTGGTCATCGCCATGACGGTGGCCGGACCGCTGTAGCGATGGTCCACATAGTCGATCGTGCCCACGGCGCGGCAATAGGCGAAGGGGTCGTCGTAGCTTTCCGGCGCCGCCGCCGCAGCAACGCGCGTCGGCGTTGTTGCCGGCTCGCTGAGCAGCGGGGCAGCCGGCGTAGCGGGCGCTGCAGCAGCGGGCAGAGGGGCGGAGAGAGCGGCGACGGCCGGGGTCGCCGTGGCAGGGGCGTCGAGTGACCGGGCTGTCGACGCATCGGCTGTCGTTGCCGGCGGTTGCAGTTTCGCTGCGGCAACTGGCGTGGCGGCCCCGGGGGCAGGCGCTTCGCCGCTGGCCGCGACCATCGGGGTGTTCAGTGGGCTGAGCAGGGCGTCGAGCGAGCCGTCGCGGTAGATCAGGTAGCCGCCCGCCGCAAGGATACCGATACCCAGCACAGCGCCCACCGCCGCCAGCGCTGCGACCCAGACGCTGCCGCGTCGGGTCCTGCGCCGGCCCTGTGGCTCGCGCCGGGGTTCCGCCTCGCGCTTCCGCTCGCGGTTCTCCGGCTCGCGTCGCCGTACCTCGGGGTCCTGTTCCCGCATCTCGGCTCGCAGCTCGGGTGCAGCCTTGGTCCGCGGTGCTTCCGGTTCCGGCCGCAGCTGCTCGCGCCGCGCCTCGGCCCACATGTCGGGATCGTGCCGACGCGGCGGCTGCTGCGCATCGAGATCCTGCCAGCGCGGCGGCATGCTCGTTGGGCGGGAGGTGACCGTCACATCGTCGAGCGTCAGCGGAATGGCCCGCTTGGGCGGTGGCGCTGCGTCCTGCCGCGGCATCAGCAAGGGGTCCATCCGCAGCGCTGCCTCGCGCTCGAACTCGCTGTCGCCCTCTTCGGGCGGCTCGGCCGCGAGCTTCCGGTTGCGCCGGGCCAGTCGTCGCCGTCGCACCTGCAGTTCCCCGGCGAGGAACGCGAACAGTGCCGCGATACCGGCCGCGCCTGCGGGCGCCAGCAGGTGGTAGGTGAACAGCTGCGGCACCGAGATGGCGACCACCAGCCAGCCCGCCGCCGCGCCGATCAGCAGCAAGGCGGCAAAGCCCGGCGTCACCGTGGCGAGCACGCCGCCGAGCAGCGCGGCGCCGGCGATGGCGTACCAGATGATGGTGCCGAGCAGCCGCTCGTTCGAGGTCGTCGTCCAGAAGTCGAGGAATGGTGAAATGAGGTCGACGCGCAGCGCACTCGGCGCCAGGAGCGCAAACAGCCCGGCAATCAACCCCAAGAACAGCGCGGCAATTCTCACCGTTTATTTCCCCGATGGTCTTTGTTGCGCCCCCGCGGGCGAAGCATGCCCATGGGCGCACCCAAGCGCAAGTCGGCATGCGTGCTCGATGCACTGTAACTCGCCCATGTTGCTGTCGCGTATTGCCTTTCAGCCCGCTCTCGTGATGATGAAGGCATGAAAGTCCTCATCCTCGGTTCGGGCGTCATCGGCACCACCTCTGCCCATTATCTGGCGCAGGCAGGCCACGAGGTGACGGTGATCGATCGCCAGCCGGGACCGGGGCTCGAGACCAGCTATGCCAATGCGGGCGAGCTGTCCTACGGCTACGCCTCGCCCTGGGCCGGGCCGGGTATCCCGGTCAAGGCGATCAAGTGGCTGCTGATGACCGATGGCCCGCTGGTGCTCAGGCCCAAGCTCGATCCGCGCATGTGGATCTGGGGCCTGCAGCTGCTGGCCAACTGCACCGAGCGCGCTTATGCCGTCAATAAGGGCCGCATGGTGCGGCTGGCCGAGTACTCGCGTGACAGGATGATCGCCCTGCGCGCCGAAACCGGCCTCGCGTTCGACGGCCGCCAGCAGGGTACGGTGCAGCTGTTCCGCGAGCAGAAGCAGCTCGATCACGCCGCCGACGACATCGCCGTGCTGAAGCGGTACGGCGTGCCCTACGAGGTGCTCGACCCCAAGGGCTGCGTCGCGGCGGAGCCGGGGCTTGCCACGGCGACGGTGCCGTTTGTCGGCGGGCTGCGGCTCGCCAACGACGACACCGGCGACTGCAAGATGTTCACCGAAGCCCTGGCGGGGCGCGCCGCCAGCCACGGCGTCGCCTTCCGCTACGGCACCAGTATCGACCACATTGCCACCGAGGCGGGCGCGGTGACCGGCGTTGCCACCGACAAGGGCATGTTGACCGCCGACGCCTATGTCGTGGCGCTCGGCAGCTATTCGCCGCTGCTGCTGCGCCCCCTCGGCATTGGCCTGCCGGTCTACCCGATCAAGGGCTATTCGCTCACCGTGCCGATCACCGATGCCTCGGTGGCGCCGGTTTCGACCGTCATGGACGAGACCTACAAGGTGGCGACCACCCGGCTCGGCGATCGTATCCGGGTGGGCGGCACCGCCGAGATTGCCGGCTACGACACGACGCTCCACCCCGCGCGCCGCGGCCCGCTCGACCGCTCGCTGCGCGAGCTGTTCCCCAATGCCGGAGATGCGTCGAAGGCCAGCTTCTGGTGCGGGCTCAGGCCAATGACGCCGGATGGAACGCCGGTGCTGGGGCGCTCGAAGTTCTCCAACCTCTACCTCAACACCGGTCACGGTACGCTTGGCTGGACCATGGCCGCCGGGTCCGGCCGCGTGCTGGCCGACATCATTTCCGGCCAGACACCCGACATCGAAGTCGCCGACCTCGGGCTAAGCCGCTACGCTTATGCCTCGGGCTAAGCCGTTACGCTTACGCCTCGGGCTAAGCCGTTACGCTTCCTGATCCGTGCTGCGCTCCAGCGGCTCGAAAACCGAGAGCTTGGGAACAGCCGGCATCGGCCCTCGCCTTTGCCGGCGAATTGGGCGATAAGCCGAGGATCGCTCGCCCCGGGACGTCATGCGCGCCTTACTATTCGCCCTCGCTCTGCTGCTCGCCCCGTCGGCGCCGGTGATGGCGCAGGCGCTGCCCTATCATATCGATCCCGGCGCGCGCGAAATCGTCCCCAGCCTCGCCGCGGTGCCGTCGATCCGCTTTCTCACCACTGCCGACTTTCCGCCGTTCAACTTCCGTGACGACAAGGGCGAACTGGTCGGCTTCAATGTCGACCTGGCGCGGGCGCTCTGTGCCGATCTTGCCATAGCCTGCACGGTGCAGGCCTGGCCATGGGATCAGGCAGCGCGGGCGCTGGAGGACCGGCAGGGCGATGCGCTGATCGCCGGGCTGGCGCTGACGCGCGAGAACGGGGCGCTGTTCGATTTTTCGCAGATTTACCTGATGCTGCCCGGCCGTTTCGTCACCCCCGTTGCCGCAGCCGCCGGGTTCGAGCCCGCATCGCTCGATGGCAAGCGGGTGGCGGTGCGCCGCGGCTCGACCCATGCCGAGTTCATCCGTCGCTACCTGCCGGCAGCCGGGCTGATCCAGTTCGACAGCGAGATCATGGCGCTCGATGCGCTGTCGAAGGGCGAAGCAGACGCCTATTTCGGCGATGCGATGCGCGCCTCGTTCTGGCTCAACGAGCATGTCGGTTGCTGCGAGTTCGCGGGCGAGGCGTATTTCCGTCCCGACCTGTTCGGCGATGGTCTGGCCGTCGCCGTGCCGGCGGGCGCCGACGCCGTCCGCCAGGTCATCGACTACGGCCTCGCCCGACTGAAGCGCTCGGGCGCCTACGACGAACTCTACCTGCGCTGGTTCCCGGTGAGTTTCTATTAGAGCGCTTTCAGGAAAAGTTGCAGACTTTACCGGTTCGAAAGCGCGACCAAATCAAAAACCTAGAGCATGCACCGATTCAAAGAAGCGGTGAAATGCTCTAGGCCGCGCGCATGCGGGCGCGGGCGCTTGCTTCGATCGCGGCGGTGACCAGCCGGTCGACGTCCAGCCGATCGCGCACCATCTCGAGCAGGCGCAGCTCCTCCTGCGGCAACTGCACGTCGACCACTGCGACCTCGACGGCGAGCGCGTAGGCGGTGTCGTGCAGGCGCTTCGGCACAGCGGCGATGGCATCGTTGAGCACCGTGTCGAGGCCGGCGCTGTTGGTCTTGTCGACCGCCGCGTTGGCCACCGCCGAGAGCCGCTCGAGATCGAAATCGGCGAAGACCGGCGAGCGCACGACCAGGCTGCCGATCACATCCAGCTCGTGGTCGGAAATGCCCTCGTCGGACGAGGCGGTGACCACCATGATGTGGATGAGAGCGTCCTGCAGGGAAATGGCCATCGGGTCCTCGAAAGCGAGATCAGGAAAAGTCGCAGACTTTTCCGGTTCGATCTCGCGATAACCGAGATCTCGCTGGAAAAGTCCCGCATAACTAGGCACCGCACCGGCGCTTGGCAAGGCAGGGCCGGGGCGCTTCCCATTGACGCCCGTAGCCGGCTGGTGCAATTGAGCGCCTTCTCCCCACTCAGCATCTGAGGCCTGCCGTGCCCGCGCCGCTTCCGACCCTCGACCCCGCCTTCTTCGACGCCGCCCAGACGGCGCGCGCCTGGCCGTTCGAGGAAGCCCGGAAACTGGTGGCTCGGGTCGAGCGGCTGGGGCTGGAAGAAGTGCTGTTCGAAACCGGTTACGGTCCCTCGGGCCTGCCGCATATCGGCACGTTCGGCGAAGTGGCGCGCACCACCATGGTCCGCACTGCCTTTCGGCTCCTGACCCGCGACGAGATCCCGACCCGGCTGCTCTGCTTCTCCGACGATATGGACGGCATGCGCAAGATCCCGGAAAATGTGCCGGATCGCGCCGCGCTCGAGCCTTACCTGCAGATGCCGCTGACCGCTGTGCCGAACCCGTTCGGCGGCGATTATCCGAGCTTTGGCGACCACAACAACACCATGTTGCGGCGCTTCCTCGATACCTTCGGCTTCAACTACGAGTTCGCCAGCGCCACCGAGTACTACAAGGCCGGCCGCTTCGATGAGGTGCTGCTGCGCGCCGCCGAGCGCTATGCGGAGATCATGGCGGTGATGCTCCCCAGCCTCGGCGAGGAGCGGCAGGCGACCTATTCGCCGTTCCTGCCGATCTCGCCGATTTCGGGCCGCGTGCTCTACGTGCCGATGAAGCACGTCGATGCCAAGGCCGGCACCATCACCTTCGTCGACGAGGATGGGCGCGACGCCACCCTGCCGGTCACCGGCGGGCATGTGAAGCTGCAGTGGAAGCCGGATTTCGGCATGCGCTGGGCGGCGCTGGGCGTCGATTTCGAGATGTTCGGCAAGGACCACCAGACCAACCAGCACCTCTACGACAAGATCTGCGCCATCCTCGGCGGCACCCCACCCGAGCACTATGTCTATGAGCTGTTCCTCGATGACCTGGGCCAGAAGATCTCGAAGTCGAAGGGCAACGGGCTGACCATCGACGAGTGGCTGACCTATGCCGGCACCGAGACCCTCAGCCTCTACATGTTCCAGAAGCCGCGGGTGGCCAAGCGCCTCTATTTCGACGTGATCCCGCGTGCCGTCGATGAGTATTACCAGCACGTCGCCGCCTATAACGGCCAGGACGCGGCAGCTGCGCTCGAGAACCCGGCCTTCCACATCCATTCGGGCAAGGTCCCGGTGGTCGATATGCCGATCTCCTTCGGGCTGCTGCTCAACCTCGCCTCGGCTGCCAACGCGCATGAGAAGTCGGCGCTGTGGAACTACATCTCGCGCCGCCTGCCAGGCGAGACGCCGCTGACCAACCCCGAGCTCGACCGGCTCGCGGGTTATGCGGTGCGGTACTTCAACGACGAGGTGAAGCCGACCAAGACGTTCCGCGCTCCCACTGACAAGGAACGCGCCGCGTTGCAGGATCTCGCCGACCAACTCGCCGGCAAGGAAGCGCTCGAGGCCAAGGAACTGCAGGACATCGTCTATGCGGTCGGCAATGCGCACGCCTTCGATCCGCTGCGCGATTGGTTCGGCGCCATCTATCAGGTGCTGCTCGGCGCCGACCAGGGCCCGCGCTTCGGCTCGTTCATCGCGCTTTACGGCGTGGCCGAGACCCGCAAGCTGATCGCCGATGCGCTGGCCGGCAAGCTGGTCACTGCAGCCGATTGAACGGCTGACGCTCAGTCGGCGCGGAGGAACGCCACCGAGCGTTCGAACGCCGCCTCGGCGGCCGCGGCATCATATTCCGGCCGGTCGGCTTCGGCGAACCAGTGCGTGGTGCCGGGGTAGACGATGGCGGCGCTCGGCGGACCGGCGGCCTCGAGCTTTCTGATCATCCCGTCCTGATCGTCAGCGAACGGGTCGGTCTCGGCGAAGTGGCCGAGCACCGGCACCTTCAACCTGACTTCGCGGTCGGCGTAATAGGTGACGACGCGCCTGAGCGGCAGCTCCTCCTGTAGCTGGAGCAACTGGAAACCGCCGAACGAAAAGCCCAGCCCACCGACGCCACCGGTCACCGCCGCATGTGCGGCCAGGGTGCGGACATTGTCGGCGAGCAGCGCCGGGGCCGATTGCCAGTAGCGCTCCAGCAGCCCCTGCGCCGTATCGCGCTCGGTCGCGACGTTACCCTCGAAGGCGTCGGCCAGCCCGACGACGAAGCCGCGCTCGGCGAGGCGCCGGCCAAAATCCAGCACTGTCTGGTTGCGGCCCCACCACGGATGGATGACCAGCACACCCGGCCCGCTGCCGTCAGGGGGCAGGACGATCTCGAGTTGTTCGGTCACTGGCTGGCCCAGACGATGCGGCCCATACCCTCGACGTCCTTCATCGCGAGGATGCGCGGTGGATGGGCGGGGTTGAGCGAGTGGAGTTCGACCAGCTTCGGGGTCAGCCGGTACAGCACTTTGACCAGCACCTCGCCGGCCCTCGTGCGCACCACCACGCGATCGCCACGGCGCATCTGCATGGTGGGGGACACCACGATGATGTCGCCATCGCGATAGAGCGGTTGCATCGAGTCGCCCGAGACTTCTAGGGCGTAGCTGCCGTCCTCGGGCGCCGACGGGAAGGCCACCTCGTCCCAGCCCTGGCCTTGCGGGAAGCCGGCCGCATCGAAGAAGCCGCCCGAGCCGGCTTGCCCGAGACCGAGCAGTGGGACAGACGACCGCGTAGCGTTCGGCGCCCGTACCTGCATAAAGGCGCCGCTGCCGGCGAGGAAGGCATCGAAACTCTCGTTGGTCGCTTCCAGCACCTTGGCGACGCTCTCGGTCGAAGGCCAGCGCTTGCGCCCGTCCTTGCTGATCCGCTTGGATCGGTTGAACGCCGTGGCATCCAGACCCGCAAGCCGCGCCAGCCCGGACGCCGACAGCCCGTGCCGTCCGGCGATCGTGTCGATGGCGTTCCAGATGTCGCTATGCGAGAGCATGCTTTCCGGTCGAGCTCCCCGAGGAATGCTGTCTCCGCGCGGAAACAAGTCCTATCCAAAACCTGGCCCAGACGCTTGTAAAGCGGGCCGGACCAACTTGTGATCGGCGGCCTGACTCTCTAGGGTCCGGCGCGTTCGATCCAAGGAGCATGCCGTGGCCACCCCGGAGTTCATCTACAAGGTCGCGAGCCGCGAGATTTATGAGGCGTCGCTCGCCGCCGGCCGCTTCGTCGGCGAGCCGATCGACCTCAAGGATGGCTATATCCACTTCTCCAGCGCCCCACAGCTCGGCGAAACCATCCGGCTCTATTTCGCCGGGCTCGGCGATCAGGTGCTGTTCCAGGTGCCCGCGGCGCCGCTCGGCGAGGCGCTGAAATGGGAGGCATCGCGCGGCGGCGATCTGTTCCCGCATCTGTTCGCCAGCTTGCCGATGTCGGCGGTTTCCAACATGACACGGCTCGATGTCCCGGCTGACGGCCTCGTCTCACTGCCGGATTGGGTCAAATGATCTTCTCGCGTCTCTCCCCGTTGCTCCGTATGCCGCTGGTCTCGGGCCTGACCCGTGACACGCTGCTGAAGATGGACCCCGAGATCGCCCACGGCGCCACCATCGCGGCGCTGCGGCTCGGCCTCGCGCCGGAGCAGGAGGGCGTCGATCCCCCCGAACTGCACACCACGCTTTGCGGGCTCGACCTCAAGAACCCGGTCGGCATGGCGGCCGGCTTCGACAAGAATGCGGAGGTGCCCAAGCCGCTGGCCCGCATGGGCTTCGGCATGGTCGAGATCGGCACCGTCACGCCGCGCCCGCAGGTCGGCAACCCCAAGCCGCGGCTGTTCCGGGTCACCCCGGCCGATGGGGTGATCAACCGCATGGGCTTCAATAACGAGGGCCATGACGCGGCCTTTGCCCGGCTGAAGGGTGCGCATGTCGGCGCCATCCTCGGGGTCAATATCGGGGCCAACAAGGACTCTGAGGATTTCGTCGCCGACTATGTCACGGGCGTCACCCGCTTCGCCGAGGTCGCCGATTACCTGACGGTCAACATCTCGTCCCCCAACACTCCGGGCCTCAGGAACCTTCAGGCCGACGAGGCGCTGACGCGGCTGCTGGCCGCGGTGCTGAAGGCCCGCTCCAAAGCCTCGGTGCGCGTGCCGGTGCTGCTGAAGATCGCCCCCGATCTCGACGAGAAGGCGCTCGACGGCATCGCTAAAGTGGTGCTCGCCACCGATCTCGACGGGCTGATCGTCTCCAACACCACGCTGAGCCGCGACCCGGTGCAGGGCCTGGAGAATGCCACCGAAACCGGCGGCCTCTCCGGCAAGCCGCTGTTCAACCTCGCGACGCAGAAGCTGGCGCAGGTCCGCCAGCGGGTGGGCAAGCTCCCGATCATCGGAGTTGGGGGCATCCACTCGCCCGAGAGCGCCGTGGCCAAGTTCGAGGCCGGCGCCGACGCGATCCAGCTCTACTCGGCCCTGGTGTTCGGCGGGCTCGATATGCTCGACCGGCTGAAGCGCGGGCTGAGCGCTGCGGTGCGGAGCAGGGGGCTGAAGTCGGTATCGGAACTGACCGGGCTGACGACGTCGGAATGGGCTTCGGGCAAAGCTAGCCTCTAGCGTTCGAGCGTGGGGCCACCCCCACCCTTGATCCCTCCCCACAAGGGGGAGGGAGATCTGACTGCAAGCTATCGGTTCCT
Organism: Devosia sp. Root105; assembly: GCF_001424865.1. Lineage (NCBI taxonomy): Bacteria > Pseudomonadati > Pseudomonadota > Alphaproteobacteria > Hyphomicrobiales > Devosiaceae > Devosia > Devosia sp. Root105. Next base: position 158,477 of record NZ_LMCR01000021.1, on the reverse strand, counting down.
GCGTCTCCCTCCCCCTTGTGGGGAGGGCAGCAAAGCTTGTGAGCGAAGCGAGCTAGCGTCGCTGGGTGGGGCCTTGCTCTTGCGCTGCTACGCGTCAAACAACCCCGCCTTCTTCCGCTCCAGCGCCCACCAGTAAAACCCGGCGCGACAGAGGAAGAACAGGTGGATCGAGATCCACAGTCCGGTATTGCCGAACGCCCCCTGCAGCACCACGGCGGCGGCGAGGAACAGGCCGAGCGCCAGCACCATGCCGTTGCGCATCACCGTATTGAGCGTGACGCCCACCAGAATGCCGTCGAACACGAAGGCCGGCATGCCGGTTAGCGAGGAGAGCGCCGCGACCCACAGGAACATCCGGGCATATTCGCGCACCGGTTCGCTCGTGGTCATGAAGTCGATCAGGTACCAGCCGCCGGCGAACCAGACCAGCGCCAGCCCGACCGCGATCAGCGTGCCCCAACGGAATGCGAGGGTGAAGGCGCGGTCGAAGGCCGGCCGCCAGTTGGCGCCGACCGCCTTGCCGCAGAGCTGCTCGGCCGCCTGGGCGATGCCATCGAGGAAGAAGCCCGAGATCATCAGGAAGTTGAGGAGGATGGCGTTGGCGGCGAGCGGCACTTCGCCCAGTCGCGAGCCCTGCGCGGCAAAATAGGCATAGGCGCCCATCAGCGCGATCGAGCGGATCATCAGATCGCGGCTCAGCCCGAACATCCGTCTGAGCGCATGGCCGTGGAACAGCTCGTCCGGCACGATCATTGCCACCACCTTGCCGGCTCCGCCGAAATGCCGGACCAGCAGCACGAGGCCGAGGAGGCACGCCGCGGCCTGGCCGATCACCGTCGCCAGCGCCGCACCGTGCGGGCCCCAGCCAAAGCTCATCACGAACAGGATCGACAGCGGAATATCGATGCCGTGGATCAGCATCTGCAGCATCATGCCGGTCTTGGCCTGCGCCCGGCCATAGAACCAGCCGAGCAGCGCATAGTTGATCAGCGAGAACGGCGCCGCCCAGATCCGTACCTCGAAATACTGCTTCAACGCCTCGGCGACACCGGCGGTCGGCGCCATCGCGAGGTTCGCCAGCGCCAGCAGCGGCAGCTGCAGCGCGATCATCAGCACGGCGGCGATCACTCCGATGCCGATGGCCCGCGCCACATGCAGCAGGCCGTCGCGCGGGTCGCGCGCCCCGATCGCCTGGGCGGTCAGCCCGGCCGTGCCGGTCCTCAGGAAATACGCCATCGAGAAGATGAAATCGAACACCAGCGCGCCCAGCACAACGCCGCCCAGCATTGCCGCATCGCCCTGCCGGCCGATCACCGTGATATCGACCAGCCCGGCCAGCGGCTCGGTGATGAAGGCCACCGAGGCGGGCAGCGCAATGGCCCAGACGTCGCGCGAGCGCACGTCGAACGGATAGGTCGGTCGGGTCAATTGGGCCGTCTGAAATGGAGGCGGGGTGGGCGATTCGATGGAACGGGCTAAACTCTACGCCAGCCGTGCGGCCCGGTCACGCCTCCGCCGGTTCTGGCAACAGCAGTATGACGAGTGCAAGGCCGATCATCGAAATGAACTCGAAGGCCTTCTGCTGGCCGTTCCAGGTTTCCGACTGCCACATGGCGAACCACTCACCGCCGACGACGACGAAACCCAGCCCGAACAACAGAAAGCCCATGGTGAGGCCGGCAGCGGCGATGCCCTTGGCGCGGGCGAACCCCGGACCGGAGACGGCCGCGAGCAGCCGGATCACGCCGATCCACAGCACCAGCGCCGTCAGCGCCTCCCAGCCGATAATGCCCCAATATCCGGCGGTCTGCAGGTTCGGGTCGGTGATCGCCCGCCACTTCAGCGTCGAATTGGGGAAAATGGTGTCCATGCTCAGCACATGCTGCACGAACTGCCAGTTGCTGTCGTAATCGGTGATGTTGCCGTAGGCGATGACCGAAAAGAACAGCGCCACCACCGCCACGAAGCCGATCTTGCAGAAGCGAACAAGCATGGACCTGACCCCGCCGCCGAGACGCCTTAGATGCGTAGCAGGCGCATGGGCGCGGCGGTAGCCGGGTCAGCGCTCGGTCATCAGATCTATGGCGATATCGGCACGGCCGCGGGAGCGTTTTACCAGATCGTAGTTGGCGAGGTCGACGCGCTCGATATGTTCGCGGTTGCGCTCGGCGGTGAACAGGCCGTGCTCGGCATGCCGTGCCAGCAGCCTCGCCTTCACCGTGTGGCGCGGCAGGTCGATGAACACCGCAAGGTCGAGCAGCGGCCGCACCTGCCACCACGGCGCATTGGCCAGCAGCAGGTAGTTGCCCTCGACCACCAGCACCCGCGCGCCAGCCGGAACGATGAAGGCGTCAATCACCACGTCCTCGATTTCGCGCGAATAGCCGGGGCCGCTCACCTGCACCGTCGCCGCCTTCACCCCAGCGAGGAACTCGGCGAACGCCGCGCCTTCGAAAGTGTGAGGCGCCCCCTTGTCCTTCACCGTGCCGAGGCTCTCGAGCTTGGCGTGCCGCATGTGGAAGCCGTCCATCGGCACATAGGCGGCAAGCTCAGGGGTTGCCGCGTTCAGCGCCTCTACCAGCTTCACCGCCAGCGTCGATTTGCCGACCCCCGGCCCGCCGGCGAGCCCGATGGCGATGCGCCCGTCGTAGGTGGTCAGCATGTGCTGCACCCGCTCGACCAGCAGCGCCAGCGCCGCCTCCGGCCTCAGTTGCAACACTTGCTGTTCGTTGTCGTTCATTGGCGGGCCTCCGGCGAATGGCGTAGCGGATTCCGTGCCCGTGGCCCACCCCCCTCCCGGCCTCCCCCACAAGGGGGGAGGTGAAGGGGAGCTTGTGGTGCGGCTTGTGCCAAGTGAACGGAAGCGGCACCTCCCCCCTTGTGGGGGAGGATGGGAGGGGGGGCCACACACGCTGAAGCAAGTGCTCTTGCCCCTTCCACCGCCTCCCCCCATACTAGGCACAAACCGGGAACGCCCCTTGCCCCTCCGCTCAGAGATCACCGACTGGTTCGCCGGCAAGGGCTGGGCGCCGCGCGCGCATCAGCTTGCGGTGCTGGAGGCGACCGAGGCCGGGGACTCGGCGCTGCTGATCGCCCCGACCGGCGCCGGCAAGACGCTGGCCGGGTTTTTGCCCACCATCAACGACCTGATCGAGCACCCGCGGCCCGGGCTGCACACGCTCTACCTCTCGCCGCTCAAGGCGCTGGCGGTCGACGTGCAGCGCAACCTGATGACGCCGATCAGCGAGATGGGCCTTGGCATCAGGGTCGAGGCCCGCACCGGCGATACTCCGTCACACCGGCGGCAGCGGCAGCGTTTCGATCCGCCGCAGATCCTCTTGACCACGCCCGAGCAACTGGCGCTGCTGCTGAGCCATCCGGACTCCGGCAAGCTGTTCGGCTCGCTCCGGCGCGTCGTGCTCGACGAGCTGCACGCCATGGTCACCAACAAGCGCGGCGAGCTGATGTCGCTCGGTGTCGCGCGGCTCGGCTCGATCGCGCCCCAACTCCGGATCACGGCGCTCAGCGCCACCGTGGCCCGCCCGGACCTGTTGCGCGATTGGATCGCGAGCCCGGTGCCGGGCGCCGAGGCGCGGTTGCTGATGGGGCAGGGCGGAGCGAAGCCGCATATCGAAATTCTGAAGTCTGCTGAGGTGATCCCTTGGGCCGGACACTCCTCGCTCTACGCCATCCCCGATCTCTACCGCACCATCAAGGACCACAAGACGACGCTCTTGTTCGTCAACACGCGCAGCCAGGCCGAGATGCTGTTCCAGGAACTCTGGCAGGCCAACGAGGACATGCTGCCCATCGCCATGCATCACGGCTCGCTGGCGGTGGAGCAGCGGCGCAAGGTCGAGGCAGCGATGTCCGAAGGCCGGCTCCGCGCGGTGGTCTGCACCTCGACGCTCGACCTCGGCATCGACTGGGGCGATGTCGATCTCGTGGTGCAGGTCGGCGCTCCCAAGGGCGCAAGCCGCATGCTGCAGCGCATCGGGCGCGCCAATCACCGGCTGGATGAACCGAGCAAGGCGCTGTTCGTCCCCTCCAACCGCTTCGAGGTGCTGGAGTGCGAGGCAGCGCTGGAAGCCGTCGAGCACAACCACCAGGACAGCGAGGATCCGGTATCGGGCGGCCTCGACGTGCTGGCGCAGCACATCCTCGGTATGGCCTGCGCCGATGCCTTCGATCCGCTCGCGCTGCACGCCGAGATCCGCCGCGCCTGGCCCTATCGCGAGCTCAGCTGGGAGCAGTTCGAGCGTACCGTCGATTTCGTCGCCACCGGCGGCTATGCGCTGCGCGCCTATGAGCGCTATGCCAAGCTCCGCCAGACCGGCGACGGCAAGTTCCGCATCTCCAACCCACAGGTGGCCCAGCAATACCGGCTCAATATCGGCACCATCGTCGAGGAGCCGATGGTGAAGGTGCGGCTGGTCAAGGGCCGCGGCTTCACCAAGGGCGCTACCACCGGCCCGATCGGCCGCTTCGGCCGGGTGCTGGGCGAGATGGAGGAGTACTTCTTCACCACCCTCACCAAAGGCGACACGTTCCTGTTCGGTTCGGAGATCGTCGCTTACGAGGGGATGTTCGAGAGCGAGGCCTATGTCTCGCGCTCGCAGGGCAAGGACCCGAAAATCCCCTCCTATATGGGCGGCAAGTTCCCGCTCTCCACCTTCCTCGCCGACGGAGTGCGCAAGCTCCTCGCCCATCCCGACCAATGGCACCTGTTGCCCGACCAGGTGAGCGACTGGCTGCGTCTGCAGCAGGAGGCCTCGATCCTGCCTGCCGAGGACTCGCTGCTGGTCGAGACCTTCCCGCGCGGCGCGCAGAACTACCTCGTCTGCTACCCGTTCGAGGGGCGGTTGGCGCACCAGACGCTGGGGATGCTCTTGACCCGTCGGCTGGAGCGGGCCCGCGCCCGCCCACTCGGCTTCGTCGCGTCTGACTACTCGCTCGCCGTCTGGGGCCTGGGCGATTTTTCGGCGCTGATCCGCACCGACCGGCTGTCGCTCGACGACCTGTTCGACGAGGATATGCTGGGCGACGATCTCGAGGCCTGGCTCGACGAGAGCCAGCTGATGCGCCGCACCTTCCGCAACTGCGCCATCATCGCCGGGCTGATCGAGCGCCGGCACCCGGGCCAGAAGGAGAAGACCGGGCGACAGATCACCGTCTCCTCCGACATCATCTACGATGTGCTCTACCAGCACGAGCCCGACCACATCCTGATCCAGGCCACCCGCCGCGACGCTGCCCGCGGGCTGCTCGACATCGAGCGGCTCGGCCACATGCTCGCCCGCATCAAGCGTCACATCGTGCACAAGCCGCTCGACCGAATCTCGCCATTGGCGGTACCGGTATTGCTCGATATCGGAAAGGTTCCGGTGGTCGGCGAGGCCCGCGAAAGCACCATGGCCGAAGCCGCCGAGGAACTGATCGCCGAGGCCATGGGCGTCAGCCCCGCGTCAAGCGAGATGAGGAAACGGGCGAATTGACTTCAGCCTGGGCAGCGCGCACTGCCCCGATCGATGACAGGGGCGACCCCGTGTACCTGCATTTCGCCGGTCACAGCTTCGAGCCGCTCCCCTCGGGCGCCCTGTGGTGGGCCGCCGAGGGCGTGTTGCTGGTCGCCGACCTGCACCTAGAAAAGCTCTCGTCCTTCGCCAGGCGCGGCAGCCTGCTGCCGCCCTATGATACCGCCTTGACGCTGCGCCGCCTCGAGGCCGACATCGCTGCGACCGGCGCCACCGAAGTTGTCGCGCTGGGCGATAGTTTTCACCGCGACGAGGGCACTTCGACACTGCAGCCGGCCGACCGCCTGCGGCTCGCCACCCTGATGGGCAAGGCCCGTTGGACCTGGATTTCGGGCAACCACGATCCCGCCCCGCACAGCCTCGGCGGCGTTTGCGTCACCGGCCTCAGCCGCGCCGGGCTGACGCTGACGCATGAGCCCGGAGCGGGGCAGGGCGTCATCGCCGGCCACCTCCACCCCGCTGCCCATGTGGCGATGAACGGCCGCTCGGTGCGCCGCCCGTGTTTCGTCCACGATGGCCGGCTGTTTGTGCTCCCCGCCTACGGCTCCGCTACCGGCAGCCTCAATATCCTCAGTCCGGCATTCGTCGGTCTGCTGCACTGGCCGACCCTCGAGGTGGCGATGATCGGGCGGGGGCGGGTGTACCCGGTGAGCCCGAAGCGGCTGGTGCCCGGCTCCGACGCCTGCTGAGCGACGGGAGCCGGCTTCAGGTACGTGCCCGAAAATATTCCGGTCCCGAACCCTTGATCGGCATGTAACACACCACCCACGTGTCAGCCTCAAACGAACGGGACACCTTCGACATGCATGGGATCGTGAAACTCGCTGCCGCCTCGGCGGCCCTGTTGCTCCTCGCTGCGCCGGCGTTAGCGGAGAGCCGCACCGTCGACCTGCCGGCCTTCACCGCGCTCGATATTTCGTCTGGGATCGATGCCATCGTCACTGTCGGCGGTACGCAGTCGATCACTGCTGAGGCCAAGGACAAGCGCCTGCTCGACGACCTGCAGCTCAAGGTCGAGGGCACTACGCTGAAGGCCTACTACGACTGGAGCTTCTTCGACATCTTCACCTTCGGCGACCGCGACCAGATCAAGCTCACCATCACCGTGCCGGCGCTCAGCAAGCTCGAAGCCAGTGCCGGCTCCGATGTCGTCGCTACCGGAGTGACCGGCGACGCGCTGGAGTTCGGGGTTTCGAGCGGCGCCGACCTGTCGCTCAGCGGCGTCGCCGGCAAGTCCATCGATCTTGACGCCTCCTCCGGCGCCGGACTCAAGGTCGAAGGCACCTGCGTCGACGGCAAGGCCAACGCCTCGTCCGGCTCCGACCTCGATGCCGAAGACCTGCTCTGTGCCACCATGGATGCCAACGCCTCCAGTGGTTCCGACCTCGAGGTCTATGCCTCGAAGTCGATCAAGGCCAACGCCTCGTCGGGCTCCGACCTCAGCATCTACGGCAACCCAGCCGAGGTCGACCAGGAAGCGAGCAGCGGCAGCGATATCAAGCTGGAGAACTAGGCTTAGGCACAACCTGGGTTTGGTTAAGCCCACCGGGTCATCCCCGCGAAAGCGGGGAACACCGTTTGCGATCGTGCGGCAGGCACAAAACAGAGGTTCCCGCTTTCGCGGGAATGACCCGGTGGTGGGGCACGACCCTAACTTTGCGCGTATGCGCGCAGGTGGGGATGACGCCGGCCCGGGCGGGAAGGTCTCGCCCTACCGCTTGAACACCACGCCACCGAGCCAGCCGGTGAACAGCGCCAGCGCCACGCAGACCAAGCCGTAGAGCAGGGGCTGCGTGCGCGCCGATTGGCCGAGGAAGCGCTCAAAGCCGATCTTCCTCACCGAGAACCCGTCGGACTTCTCGGCGATCACCTGGCCGTTCTTGATCAGGTAGGTGTGCGCGAGATAAGGCCCCGGCGGCGCGTCGGACGGCAGCGCCACCTGCGCGAAGTAGAAAGTGTCCGAACGGAACACCACGCCGTTCTCGTTGAGCTTGAACATGCCCTTCTGCTGCATCAGCCGGGTGAGTTCGCCGCCGAACACCGTGGCATCCCACCAGCCGGCTTTGGCGGTGTAGCGCGCCTGGCTGTCGAGTGGGATTTCCTTTTCCGCCAGCGTGATCGGGTCGGTGATGTTGCTCAGCGGCGCGTCGCTCAGCACCTGGTAGAACGAGGGGAAGCGCTCGAACTCGGCCTGCGAGGTGTTGAGCCAGATGCCGAACTGGTTGGTCTTGCGCCGCGCCACCCGGTTCTGCAGCGGCCCGGTGACGGTGATGATGACGTGATAGGGGCCTTCGACGAAGCGCTGCTCGGCGCCCACTTCCGGCTCGATCGATCCGAACAGCGTCAGGGTCTGGCCGGCAAAGCTCGAGGTGATCGACACCTCGTCCTGGCTGACCTGCGTCACCAGCCGCTCGGCAGAGGCCGGCGAGGCGGCGAGGACCAGCGCCAGCGCGAGCAGCAGCCGGCGCATCAGATCACCCCCGACGCGCCGATCACGGCGGTCGAATAGACATCGCCCGGGGTCAGCACCAGGCTGATGCCGAAGCGGATGGCGACGGCGAGAACGAGGATGGCGAGCAGTGCGCGCAGCTGTTCGCCACGCAGGTATTTGCCGGCCGAAGCGCCGAACTGCGCCCCCACTGTGCCGCCGACCATCAGGCAGAAGGCGAGCAGGATATCGACGCTCTGGCTCGACACGGCGTGGAGGATGGTGGTCGCCGCCATCATCGCCACCACCTGCAGCAGCGAGGTGCCGATCACCATATTGCCGGGCATCCTGAGGATGTAGACCAGCGCCGGCACCAGGATGAAGCCGCCGCCGATGCCCAAGAGCGACCCGACAAAGCCGATGGCGACACCCAGCGCCAGCACCGGGATCACCGAGATATAGAGCCGCGATTTCTTGAATCGCACCCGCCACGGCAGGCCGTGGAACCAGTTGTGCTGGTTGGGCAGCTTTTCCCGCACCACGATCCCTGCACGGCGCTTCATGATGGCGCGCGCCGCCTCGATCAGCATCAACGTGCCGACGAAACCGAGGAGGATCAAGAAGCCGAGCGAGATGACGAGATCGAGTTGGCCAGCGGCGCGCAGCACCTGGAAGGTCGCAACGCCGCCGAACGCCCCAAGCACACCCGACAGCACCAGGTAGAGCGCCATATGCAGGTCGATCTGCCCGCGCCGGTAGTAGCTGAGCGCCCCGGAGGTGGAAGCCGCCACCACCTGGCCGGTTACCGAGGCCACCGCGACCGAGGACGGGACGCCCGAAAAGATCAGCAGTGGCGTCAGCAGGAACCCGCCGCCCACCCCGAACAGCCCCGACAGGAACCCGACCGCGCCCCCGATCCCCACAAGGAAGAACAGGTTCATCGAAAGCTCGGCGATCGGCAGATAGACCTGCACGTGGGGCGTCCAATAGCACTAGGGCATTCCCGAGGCTCTAGCGTGAGGCCGCGACGGAAATGCGACGGTTTTTCGCGAAATGCCACCGAGCATTAGCAGCAAAATACAAAGGCGAGGTTAGCCTACCGGGTGGGTCGGGAATATGGGACTTAAGCCGTTCCACGTGTCGCCGGTAACCAGGTGGATGTGGACCCAGACGGACTGCCTTGTTATCAACCGGCAGCCAGTACTTCTCAGCGCTCGCAATACCAACCGGATGCCGGAAAGGCGGAGGGCAACGTGGCACCTGCTGACGACCCGGACCGCGACAGGGGGGACGAGAGTGTTCCGGAACCGCCCCGCGCCGATCCTGTCGTCGGTGAGTTCGTCACCGAGACCTTTGACTACGATGGCGGTCGGAAGGTCACCGTGTACCTGCCGCCCGGCCGTCCCGAGGCCGTGGTGTTTGCTGGCGACGGCCAGTTGATTTCCGGGTGGGGCGCCTGTCTCGAAGCGGTGGGCACAGTGCCGACCATGATCGTCGGCGCCCATAGGGTTACGTCCGAGGACGAGATGCTCAGGCTGGGCGAGTATTCGCCCCCGATTGATCCGGCGCGCTTTGCGGCGCACGAGCAGTTTTTTGTTCATAGCCTCGGCGAATGGGTCCGATCGAGGTTCGGTGCGGCGCTGCCGGCCGAGCGCACCGCGGTCGCTGGTGTATCGGCGAGCGCCGAACTCTCCCTCGCCATGGGGATGCGACACCCGGATCGCTACCACACCGTGTTCGCCGCCTCTCCCGGGGCGGGGTACCGCCCGCCTGCGGTCATGCCAAAAATGTTGCCGCGAGCCTACCTCACCGCTGGCACCCTCGAACCTTTCTTCCTCGAGAACGCAAACCGCTGGGCCGAGGCCCTGCGGGTCGCCGGCGCGGATGTCGTCATGAACGAGCGCGCCGGCAACCATGGCGACCCATTCTGGCAAGCCGAGTTCGTCAGGATGGTGCGCTGGGCGTTCGGCTCCGGGTGAGCCCGGAACGCGCTGGCGGTTCGATACGACCAACTCACTCGAGCCGCTTGCGAAACTTCATCTCGGCGCGGTGCAGCTTGTTGCGCTTCATCCGGACCCTGCGGCTTTCAGCCTGCGCCTTGGGGTCCTCCTTGCCGACCTGGAATTCCAGCTCGCGTTGCAACTTGCCATAGGCCCGCCAGCGTGCAGCATCGAGCGCGCCGGTAGCGAGCGCCGCGGCGATGGCGCAGCCGGGCTCGCCGTCATGACCACAATCCCGGAAGCGGCATTGCGCGGCGAGCGCCTCGATGTCGGCAAAGGCCGCCGACATCCCGTCACCGGCCTCCCACAGGCCAAGCTCGCGCATCCCTGGCGTATCGAGGATCAGCGCCCCGCTGGGCAGCAGCACCAGTTCGCGATGCGAAGTGGTGTGACGGCCGCGGGCATCGTCCTCGCGGATGGCCTGGGTAGCCATCTGCTCCCGGCCGGCCAGGGCATTGACCAGCGTCGACTTGCCGACGCCTGAACTGCCGAGCAACACGGCTGTCCGTCCTGGCTTGAGGTAGGCGCGCAGTGCGTCGAGCCCGGCTCCGGTCACCGCCGATACGGCGAGTACCGGCACGCCCATCGCCACCGCTTCGATCTCGCTGAGGCGCGCCTCGGCGTCGCTGCACATATCGGCCTTGGTCAGGACGATAACCGGGTCGGCCCCGCTCTCCCAGGCGGTGGCAAGATAGCGTTCGATCCGCCGCGCGTTGAGATCGGCGTTCATCGAGGCAGCCAGCAAGGCGACATCGACATTGACGGCGACAAGCTGGCCGCGCGCCGCACCCGGGCCGCTGGCGCGGCGCGTGAACGTGCTGCTGCGTGGCAGCACATGTTGAATCGTCGCGCTCCCCTCGGTGGGCCGCGCCAGTACCGCAACCCAGTCGCCGGTGACCGGAAGGGTTCCGTCCTCGGCGTCATGGGCGAGCCTGCCGGCTAGCGTGGCCGTGAGTTCGCCCAGCTCGGTCACGATGTCGTAGAGACCGCGCTGCTGCACGATGACCCGCGCCGGGATCAGGCCCGCGGCCGCGTGGGTGGTGAATTGCTGCTTGAGCGCATCGCTCCAGCCGTATTGTTCGAGCAAAATGGAATTCCTTGGATCGGGGCCATGAAGGCGCCAGCCGGAATCCCGTGTGTGCGGAAGTTACGCGGCTGCGCGACGGAAGGCAGTTCTCACAATGTCAGTCATCGGAGCGCCTCCTCTCTGTTGCGCGGCGAGGGAAAGCTAGCCTCGACCCGAGGGCGTGTCAACGCGATCGCGGTGCACCGGCCGCAGAGATTGGCGGAACGCCAGCGGGCTTTGCCTGGTCCACCGCTTGAAGCGCTGACTGAAATAGAACTGGCTGTCGAACCCCACGGTTTCGGCGATCTGCAGCACCGAGAAGCCGGTGCGCGCCAATAGTTCGCTGGCCCGCTGCATGCGGCGCATCTCGAGGTAGCGCTGCACGCTCTGGCCGGTCTCGGCCGTGAACAGATGCGCCAGCCGTGAGCTCGAGAGGCCGACCGCCGCGGCGACGTCGTCGAGCAAAACCTTGCTGGCGAGGTTGCCGTCCAGGTAGTCCATCGCCCGGCGCACGCGCGCGTCGTAATGCGACGTGGCGGCAAGCGGGTTCATCAGGTCGCATTCGAGCAGCAGACCCTCGAGCGCATGCATGGCGAAAGCCTCTCGTTGTCTGAGGTCGCCGTGCAGCAGCCGGTGCACCTCGTGGAAGCGCTCGGCGGCTTTCGGGGGATCGGGCCGCAGCAGCATCAGGCCGGGTGCAATGGCCGGCCAATCAAGCCATTCCAGCCAATGGGCGCGCGGATGGAAGTGCACCCAGAGCAGTTCCCAACCGGCTGCAGCAGGGGCAACCGCATAGTCGTGCAGCGTCCCCGGCCGGATCAGCACCCAGTCGCCGGGGCCCGAAATCAACTCTCCACCGACGTGACCGAAGCGGCCGGCGCCGGTGATGGTCAAGATCAGCAGCCAGTCTCCGACACCATCCGGCCGATGCACTCGATAGCCGGATGTTTCGCGGTAATGACCGGTCAGCAGCCGGATAACAGGGGTGTGCGAGAACTCGTGAGGTTGCGCCATAGCAGAATATTACATGCGATCGACCCAATGTTCCATGTTGCTCCGCGGTCTCGCGAGTTAGCTTGCTCGCAACAGGAGGAACCCAATGGCACTGTCGACCGAGCAGAAGCAGCAGTTCGAGCGTGACGGCTTTCTGGCGCTGCGCGGCCTGTTCAGCCGCGATGAGATCGACGAGATCCGTGACACCTTCATGCACGAGGCCAAGGATGGACCGGTGCCGGGTCTGTCCGACGTGCCCAAGGCGCGCGCCGGGGCGCCGGCCGCCTCGAGCGACCCCCTCGCGCGCTATCCCAGGATGATGCACCCGCATAAGCACATGGACAAATCGGTCGGCCCGCTCGCCTTGCGCTACATGCGGGACCCGCGGCTGCGGCCGATCCTCGCCGAACTGTTCGGCGAAGATCCCTTCGCCTGCCAGTCGATGTTCTATTTCAAGCCGCCCGGGGCCCGCGGACAGGATCTGCACCAGGACAACTTCTACCTCAGGGTGAAGCCGGGCACCTGCATGGCCGCCTGGGTCGCGGTGGATGATGCCGATGCGGGCAATGGCGGCATGATGTGCGTACCCCAGACCGCCAGCCTCGACATTGCCTGCCCCGAAAGGGCCGACCCGACGCTGTTCTTCACGACGGAGCATGTCGAGCCGCCGCCGGGCCTCGAGCCGCAGATGATGGAGCTGAAGGCCGGCGACGTGCTATTCTTTAATGGCAGCGTCATTCATGGCTCGACGCCGAACACCAGCACCGATCGCTTCCGCCGCTCACTGATTTTCCACTACGTGCCGGCCAGCACCGTCGAAATGAGCCACTATTACGAGGCGCTGAGTTTCGACGGTGAGAAGCAGGATATCGCCGTCAACATGGACGGCGGCCCCTGTGGCACGACGCAGGATCTCCCCGCCGGCCCGCACTGAAAGGCGCGGGCGCTGGAGCGCTTTCAGGAAAAGTTGCAGACTTTTCCGGTTCGAAAGCGCGACCAAATCAAAGACTTAGGGCATTGCGCCGATTCAAGGAAACGGTGCAATGCTCTAGGCGGCAGCAGCGCCGAACCGGTCGCGATAGGCGCTGGCCGAGAGGCCGGTGACCTTGAGGAAGACCCGGCGAAAGGCGGATGGGTCCTTGTAGCCGACGTTCCAGGCGATCCGTTCGACGGTGTCGCGGCTGAACTCCAGCCGCTCTCGGGCCAGTGCGATCCTGAGCGCCTGCACATACTCGGTCGGCCTCAGGCCGGTGGCCTTCTGGAAGCGGCGAAGGAAAGTGCGGGTCTCGAGCCCGGCCCGTTCGGCGAGGTCCGGGACATTGATCTCTTCGCTGCGATGCGCCTGCAGCCAGTGCTGCACCCTCAGCACCGCGTCGTCGCCATGTGACAGTCGCGGCGCGAAGGTCGAGTAGTGGCGCTGCTCGCGCCCGGCCGGGTCGACCAGCAGGAACTTGGCCGTGTCGGCCATCACCGTCGGGCCCAGCACGCGATGGACGAGGCGCAGCCCCAGGTCGGTCCAGGCCAGCATGCCGCCGGCAGTGATGATGTCGCCGTCCTCGACGATGATATCGCCGGCCGTGACCTCGACATCCGGAAACGCCGCCCCGAAGGCCTCGGCATAGAGCCAGTGCGTCGTCGCGCGTCGTCCCGACAGCAGCCCGGCATGCCCGAGCATGAAGGCGCCACCGCAGATCGAGGCGATGGTTGCGCCGGTGTCGTGACGCTGACGCAGCCAGCCGGTGAAATCGGCCGCCTCTGCCGCGGTCAACGGATCGGCAAGCCGGCCGGGAATGACGATGTATTCGGGTTGCCCGCTGGCGCCGGGGTCGCTGTCATAGCTGCGCTCGAAGCCGGCCTCGCCCACCCGCCAGTGGCTGGTGCGGATGCGGTCGGCACCGCCATGCTGGCGCGCATAGTCGTTGGCGACCTGGAACGCATCGGTGAGCCCGTGCACCGACGCCATGGCGCAGCCGGGGTAGAGCAGGAGGCCGATTTCGGTGTGTCTCAATGCGTCCATCGTCTTTGTCACTTCTGGCCCCGACTATGTCAGTTGCGGCAATCGTCGCCGGTCAAGCTCAAGCTTAGGGTCATCACATCGCGGCGGACAAGGGTTCGCCCAACCAAGGAGAGACCCAAAATGACCAAGACAATCGTTCTGATCCACGGCGCCTGGCTCAACAGCCTCAGCTGGGAAAACGTCAAGGCCCGCTACGAAGCCAAGGGCTACACCGTGCTCACCCCCGATTGGCCGTTCGACGAACGCGCCCCGTCGGCACTGCGGGCCAACCCGGCCCCGGAACTGGCAAAGATCGGCCAGCGTGAGATCGTCGACCACTTCGACAAGATCATCCGCGCCCTGCCGGAACAGCCGATCCTCATCGGGCACTCGTTCGGCGGCGTCATCGTGCAGCAGCTCCTGGCTCGTGGTCTCGGTGTCTCCGGCGCGGCGATCAACCCCGCTCCCACCCCCGGCGTGCCGCTTGGTCCGCAGGCCATCGTCTCCGCCCTGCCGGTGTTCGGCGATCTGTTCTCGTGGAAGAAGGCCAAGACCATGTCGCTGAAGTTCTTCTCGACGCGTTTTGCCCAGACTGAACCGAACCCCGAAGCCAAGTATGACCGCTACGTCATCCCGACCGCCGGCAAGGTCTACTGGGATGGCGTGATCAACCCGATGCTGATCGACTGGGCCGGGCAGAACCGCGCGCCCCTGCTGCTCATCGGTGGTGGCAAGGACCTGATCGCCGACGCCTCGATGACCGACGCCATCTACCGCAAGCAGAAGCAGGCCGCTTCGACCACCGAGCTCAAGATCTTCGATGATCGCTCGCACTGGACGCTGATGGACAAGGGCTGGGAAGCCGTCGCCGACCTGGCGCTCAACTGGGCCGTCGAACACGCTACCGACAAGCGCCCCGCCCTGCGGCTGGCGGCCTGAATGGCCAAGCCCACCGGTCCCGACGATAACGCGGTTGGGACCGGTCGCCTCAAAAAGTCCGCTTCGGCTCGAAGCGGACTTTTGGCCATCTGATCCTGGGCGAAGCCCGACTGCGACGTCATCTGCGTTCCCGCCTGAGCGGGACCCCAGGGGTTCGCGACCTCAACGCAGATCAAGCCGCAGTTCGCGGGATGGCATAGAGTGGGGCTTCATGTTGGGAGTGCCCATGTCTGCAGTGCTCAAGACCGTCTGGTTCGTCGAGACCCGCTTCCGGGACAATGAGCTTTCGCTTGAGGCGATGGCGGACCATGCAGGCGTTTCACGCTCGCACCTGTCGCGCACCTTTCCGATACTCACCGGCTACCAACTCTCGACTTACCTGCGCGGCCGGCGGCTCACAGAGGCGGCGAAAGAACTCGCCAACGGAGCGCCCGACATTCTCAATGTGGCGCTCGATGCGGGGTATGGGTCGCATGAGGCTTTCACCCGCGCCTTCCGCGACCAGTTCGGGCTGACGCCCGAGGAATTACGGCGGAGGCGTTCGCTCGACACGCTCGATCTCGTGGAGCCTCTGAGCATGGACTCGCCCGAAAAAGTGAAGCTCGCGCCGCCGGCCGTGCAGGATCGGCATGCCCTGCGCATCGCCGGCCTCAGCAACCATTTCACCTTCAGGACGCTGGATACCATCCCACACCTCTGGCAGCGCTTCGGACCCTACCTGCCCGAGATGCGAGTGGATGGACCTCCCCCCGCGTTCGGCGTCACTGGATCGATGCCGGAGGGCAGCGACGGCTTCGACTACTTCGCGGCGGCGCCGTTGCCAAAAGGCCGTGATCTCTTGCCCGGCCTCACCGAAATGACGCTGCCCGCCGGAACCTATGCTCAGTTCAGGCATGAAGGGCACATCTCGGGCATCCGCGCGACCTGTGCGGCCGTATTCGAGAGCGGCATTCCAGCCCTCGGACGTGAGCCGGACACCCGGTGGTTCAGTTTTGTGGAGTATTACGGCCCAGACTTCGAACCATCGACCGGGTTCGGAACTGTGGAGATCTGGGTCAAGCTCAAGCAATGATCGAGAGACTCGTCGCCAACAACCGGGCCGCGGCAAGCGGCTGCACCGCGTTGCAACCTGTGACAGATCCGAGCCAAAGGACATCGGCATGCTGACGCTGCCCAGGATCGTTGATCGCCCGGAGACGCCCTATTTCGCCCTCAAGCGGACCGTCACCCTGCCGTTTGAAGCGGAAATTCCCAGCATCATGGCGACGCTGCGATCCTGCCTGGACACTCAGAATGTCGTGCCCACCGGCCCAGTGTTTTTCAAGCATAACCTCGTCGCCATGCCTGTGATCGAGATGGAATTCGGCGTGCCGGTTGAGCGCTTGCTGCCTGCGGAGGGGGATTTCGTGAGTGGCATCCTGCCGTCCGGACGATATGCCGAAATCACCTATATCGGCCCCTATGACGACCTGATGGAGGTCAACGGCCTGCTCATCATCTGGGCTCGAGGGCTTGGCCATAGCTTCGACGCACGGCCTGAGGGCAGCGGCGAGCGGTTCGCGAACCGGGCGGAAATTTATCGTACGAACCCGGAAGACGACAAAGGCTCCGCGTCGAGCCGGACCACCGTCTCCATCAAGATCAAGGACGAGAATCCTTGAGCGCGTGGGCCTGGAGAGGGGCATGAAGGCAGAAACCGTCATCGGTCCGGTCACGATCATCGAGAAGCCCGATCGGCCTTACGTGGGAATTCGGTTGAACACCCCGTTCCCAGGGATGTTCGCCGTCGCCACACGGGCGCTCAAGGACCTGCGAGCCTGGAGCAAGGCCAACGGCCTCGAGGAGGACGGCCCGTATTTCCTCCGCTACTATCATTGCGATATGCGGGACATCATGGAAATCGAGGCCGGTTTCCTGACTGGAGCCGCTCCGCTCGACCATCCTCAAATCAAGGGCGGCCTGCTCCCAGGAGGCAGATATGCTTCGCTCATTTACCGGGGCAACGGCCTGCGCGGCAATCAGGCGCTCATGCAATGGGGCCGCGATACCGGCACCGCGTTTGCGGCGATCGACCCTATGCGCGCCGAGTCATACTTGTGCCGCTACGAGGCCTATCTGACCGATCCCCGGGTCGAGCCGCGAAAGCTGCTCTGGGATGTTGAGCTGTCGATCAAGCTGGCGAGCTAGACGACACGGGTCCCACCGTGCGCCGCCGGTAAGGCCTGCGCCTGCCTAAACCGGCTGGCTGCCCAGCACCGCCAGCAGCCGCGGATTGATCTCGCCGCTTTCGCTCATCCCGGTGGAGCGCTCGAAACTCTTGATCGCTTCAGCGGTCTTGGGGCCGGCCATGCCGTCGGGGGTGCCGATGTCGAAGCCGAGCTGGTGCAGTGCCATTTGCACGCCCTTCACCACCTTGAGGTTGGTGATCGGGGCCCCCGGGTCGAACTTGTCGCTCCAGGTGCCGATCGGCGCGAAGTTGGCGACGAAATCGATGGGCTGCGGCTGGAAGGCAGCGACGTCGGCGGTCACCTGCTGCGCCGTCGCGGCATCGAGCGAAGCGGCGATATCGTCGCGCGACTTGGCGGCATCCTTGTCACCCTTGTTGGCGGCGAGGCTGAACCACTTGAACGAGGCCGCGAGGTCCTGCTTCACCCCCAGCCCGCGGGCGTACAGCATGCCCAGGTTGAACTGGCTGTCCTTCATGCCGCGGCTTGCTGCTTCCTCGAACCATTTGGCAGCGGCGTCGAACTGCTGCGTGCCAAGTCCGCCGCCGGCATAGAGCGCGGCGAGGTTATGCATCGCCATGCGGTTACCCGCTTCGGCGGCCTGCTGGTACCAGAGGCGCGCCTGGGCGAGATCCTTCTCCACGCCGCGGCCGTTCTCATAAAGGTTGCCCAGCCGGTATTGTGCCGGTGCAAAGCCCTGGCCGGCGGCGCGCTCGTACCACATTGCCGCGGCCTTCAAGTCCTCGGGGACAGCGCGACCTTCGGTGTAGATTGCCGCAACTTCGAATTGCGCCCGTGCATCGCCATTGGCGGCAGCAGCCAGCAGCGGCTCGGGGCCGACAGAAGCCGGCGGCCGGTCGACCTTGACCGGGCTTTCCATCGCGTCGACCAGCGGCTCGATCGTGTCGCTGAGGCTGGCAACCCCGGCGGGCGCCTCGCCTCCGATGGGCGCCTTTTCGGCCACGGCGGTCGCCGCCTCGAAGGCCTGCGGCATTTTCGGGGCTTCGGCGGAGGAGACGAACTTCTGCGGGGCGCCGCCGCCGATCGAGGCGGTGGTCAGCTTGTCGAGCGTCGGGATCACCCGGGGCGTCGCCTTGCCAGGCTGCGCGGCGAAACCTTGCTGGGCTAGCGGCACCGGGGTGAGGGCCGCGTCGCCGACGTCCTGCGTCGCCTGGCTGGTCGGCGGCGGTGCCTCGGCCTCGGACGGCTTCATCCGCTGGTTGATCAGGTTGATGGTGAGACAGGCAAGCGCCAAGACGCTTGCGGCCAAGAGGATCGGCTGCTTATGGCGGAGCAGGAAGCTCTGCTTCGGTTTGGCGTCGTCTGCTGACGGGCTGGTTTCCTCGGCGCCGAGCGCCACGAGGTTGGGCTCGGGCGCGACCGGCAGCACGCGCGCCGCCGGCTCATCCGGCTGCCACTGGCTCGCCGGCTCCTTGTCGCCGGCCAACTGGCGTGGCGCCTTGGCCTTGAATAATCCGGCGAACGGCAGGCCGCTTTTGGCGGTCTCGTCCCCGACCGGCTTGATTTCCTTGGCCTTGGCGAGCTTTTCCGCCTTCACCGGCTTGCTCATCTCGGCGGCCGGCTTCGCTGGCATGGTCACTGCCGGAACGACAGCTGGCGCCTCGGTGCGGCTCGCCTGGAAGCGCGCGAACGCCTTGCCGATCAGCGAGCCACCGGCTGCCGAAACCGGCTCGGCTTTGCCGACTGCCGCCTGGCGGGCCGCACGGCGATGCGCCTCGATGAAGGTGTTGCGGTTGGGCATCGGCGGCTCGTCGGCCACCGACGCAGCCGGACGCAGTTCGGCCTTCGGGCTGGCGACGAACACCTCGTCGGCCGGCAGGTCGAGGGTGGATTTCGGCTGCGGCGGACGCTCGGCGAGGGTCGGGTCGAACGCCGGCTTCTCGGGCTCATCCGTCAGGTCGAGCGAGGGCACCGGCGCCGGTGGCAGCTCAGTGCTCGGCTCGGCCGGGCGCTTGCGCGGCCCGTTCTTCACTTCGAGCGCCGTGCGCAGCGGATTGGGATCGTCGCCGAACGGCTTGTCGAGCAGCGGCGCATCGATGCTTGGGTCGGCCGGCATGCTGTCGCCGAGGTCGACGCGCTGCGGGCGCGACGGCAACTCGTCTTCGAACGACAGGTTGTCGAGCAGCGGCGCGATCGGGTTGAGCGGCTCGCTGATCACCGGCGCGGGGGCTGCAGCCAACGGCTTGCTCTCCGGCTTAGGCATCTCGAGCTTGGGCGCCGGTGTCTCGGGCAGCTTGGCGAAACTTGCGGGAGCCGCAGCAGCCGGGGCAGGGGCCTTGGCCTCCAGTGAGGTCTCGAGCCGCTTCAGCCGCTCGTTCACTTCGCGGATGGTGGCGTCGAGTGCGACCGTTTCGGCGGCCGGCTTTTCCTTGGTGGCCGCTTTCATCGCCTGACTGACGCGTTTCTCGATCTCGGCATAGCCGGCCTCGTCAAGCCCGGCCTTAGCCGGCTGGTCGAGCTGCCGCATGGCGTCCGAGGTGCGCGCTGCCACCAGGTCGGCAAGCTGGTCGAAATCCGGCGCCTCAGTGGCGGCCGGCGCCGCATAGAGTTTTGCGAGGCCGGTGAGCTGCTCGCCGGTCTGATCCATGCGCGCCACCAGCTGGCGCACCTGCGCTTCGAGCTGGCTGATGCTGACCTCGGACGACCGGTCGTCGACCTTGTCGGTCAGGACTTCGAGCTGCTGCTCCAACGCCGCAAAGCGCGGCTCCAGCGCCCCCAGCACGGTGTTGCGCAGCGCCTCCATATCGAGCTTCAGCTCACCGACTTCGGTGTTCCGCCCCTCGATATCGGAGATCCTGACGTTCAGGGCATCGATCAACTCGATCAGCCCCTGCGGCTGCTGCGGCGATCGCATCGCCTGCGCCACGCGCCCCAGTTCCTCGGTGATCTTTTCGAGCTCGGCTGGCGGCATCGCCATGGTCCGCTCGATCGCATCGACCCGATCGTAGATGTTGCGGACGCCATCCTCAATGGCGCCCATCGCCTCCTTGAGGCCATCCTTGGGGCTGTCGACCCGGTTGGCGTACTGCACCTGCAGGTCGGCGAGCCGGCCCACCGTGGCGCTGACGTCGTCGAGCCGCGCCGTCATGCCGCTCACGTCGGAGCGGTCAGCATAGTGCTTCTGCAGCTCAGCCAGCTTACCGACGGTCAGCGACACGTCGTCGAGCCGCTGGTTCAGCGCTGTCATGTCGAGCTTGGGGCCATCGGCGATGAGCTTGGCGAGCCCGGCGATGTGGCCCTCGAGCCGCTTCACCTGTCCGGTTTCGCCCACCGCGCCAGCCAGCAGCTCCACCACATGGCTGAGCTGGCCGACCTGATCGGCGATCTCGCGCACATTGGCGGTCTGGCCTTTGGCCTGCACCCTCAGTTCGCCTTCGAGACGCTCGAGCCGGGTGGAAATGCCGCCCACCGCCTCGGCCAGCTCGTCGAACTGCGGCGCGCTCTGTGGCGGCTGCTGGTGCGGCAGCTGCGGGGCAGGGGCAGCCGGGGCGCCGAAATGGCGCGAACGAATCTGCTGGATCGCCGATTCGAGCGTGTCGCGCGGGTTGGCCGGCGCCACTGGTTCATCGCGGTCGGAGAACTTGTCGATGGCCCGCTGCACCGAGCGCAGCGCTTCGCGATGCCGGGTATCGGGCTCGGCCTCGGTCACCTGGTGACGCAGGTCGCGCATCCGTTCGGCGAGGCCCTGGTAAGTCGGCTCAGGCCTTGCGGTACGGGCGACTTGCGTTTCGACCTGATCCAGCAGCGCCACCAGCTCGCCGCGCAGCTCCTGCCATTCGCCGGAACCCGGTTGGCCGTAGTCTTGCGTCTGGAACGTGGAAGTCGCGCGGGCCATCGGTCGATCCCAAGCACCTGAAACGGAACACCTCAGACCCAGTTCGGGCCATGAGCAATCCGGTTACTCTTGGGAAAACATGGTAAAGATCGCGTTAAGCTCAATCGCATTTTGCGAATCGGCGTCAGCGAGCTGTGGAGAAGGCGAGCGGCCAAATCTCTGTCCCCACGCCCGTCTTAAGTGGGATACAAAAGCGGCAAGCTGCTTGTTAGGTAGGGCGCCCAGGAGTTCACGCGTAAGATGACCACCCGTCGCATCATCATCGTCGATGACCACCCGCTGTTCCGCGCCGCGCTGCGCCAGACGCTGGCCGGCGGCGACCCGTCGATCTCGGTTGAGGAAGCGGGCGACCTTACGGCGCTCAGCGCCGCGCTCGAGGCCGATCGCGATTGCGACCTGGTGCTGCTCGATCTCAATATGCCAGGCGTGCGCGGCTTCTCCGGCCTGTTGCTGCTGCGCGCCCAGTACCCCGAAATCCCGGTGATGATCGTCACCGCCGTCGAAGATGGCGGCATCATCCGCCGCGCCTTCGAGCTCGGCGCCTCGGGCTACCTGCATAAATCGGTCGGCCCGGCCGATATCCGCCGGGCCATCGAAACCGTGCTGTCGGGCGAGGTGTTCGTCCCCGAAGGCATGGAGTTCCCGGCCGAGGACAACCAGTCGGCTTTGATGCGGCGGCTCGGCACGCTCACCCCGCAGCAGGTGCGCGTGCTGATGATGCTCTCGGACGGTCTGATGAACAAGCAGATCGCCTACGAGCTCTCGATCTCCGAGGCGACGGTGAAGGCCCACGTCTCCGCTATCCTGCAGAAACTCGATGTCGACAGCCGCACCCAGGCGGTGATCGCGGCGTCGAAGATCGAGGAAGGCCAGTTCGACGAGTTGCTGTCGGGCGCCTGAGCGACTTCGTCGCCCTGCCGGCCGCCATTGGCGGTCCGCCCGCA
Organism: Devosia sp. Root105; assembly: GCF_001424865.1. Taxonomy (NCBI): domain Bacteria; kingdom Pseudomonadati; phylum Pseudomonadota; class Alphaproteobacteria; order Hyphomicrobiales; family Devosiaceae; genus Devosia; species Devosia sp. Root105. The sequence continues at coordinate 136,496 of NZ_LMCR01000021.1, read as the reverse complement.
CATTGGCGGAATTCGCGCTCGTTTTGGCAGCAGCTGTCGCCGCGCTGCTGCGTTGATCGTCCTATGGATATCAGCGGAAACCAGAACGAGAGGAAATCCAATGACGCGCAAGCTGGTGGTGAGCGTCTACATCTCGCTCGATGGGGTGGTGCAGGATCCCGTCGGCATGGAGAACTCCGGCCTCGGCAACTGGGTTGGTCCCTATAGTCGCGGTCCCGAGGGCGACGAGATTATGCGTCAGGAGCTATGGGCCGCCGATATCGCGCTCATGGGGCGCACCACTTATGAAGGCTTCGCCGCGGTGTGGCCGACACTCGATGACCCCGCTGGCTTCGCCAGGCGGCTCAACGGCATGCCCAAATACGTCGCCTCGACCACGCTGCAGCAGGCGGACTGGAGCAACACCACGGTGCTCGCTCGCGACGTGGCCGGGGAAGTCCGCCGGATGAAGGACGACGGAGGTGGCGATATTCTGGTCTATGGCAGCGCCGGACTGGTGCATTCGCTGCTGCCGCATGGGCTGGTCGACCAGGTACACATGCTGATCTATCCGACCGTACTCGGTCGCGGCACTCGGCTGTTCCCCGCCGACTATGCCGCTCGCTTCGACCTCCGCGACCTCAGGCAGCTCGGCTCGGGCATGGTGCACGCCGTCTACGCGTCGTCTGTGGGCTGACCCGCAGGACCCCATTGGGGGCCACCCGCAGCCGCAATGCGGAACGGCTGTATCTGCGGTTGGTGAGCGTGCCGCGCTGCGATATCCTGGTTTGCGATGCCCCGACGATCCGGGAGCTGATTTCGGTCGCGAGGCCAATCAGGGAGATCGTGGATGCTTCGAACTGCGATTGCAATTGCCGCCCTCATGCTGAGCGCCGGAGGGGCCTGGGCTGAGGGCGATGCGGCGTTCGCCCCCGCGGCGTTCGAGCGATGCGCCGGGTGCCATGCCGTGGGGAGCGAGGCGGCCAAGACCGGGCCGTCGCTCAACAACGTGATCGGCCGGCCGGCTGCCACTCTGGAGGGCTTCACCTATTCGCCGGCCATGCTCGAGGCAGGGCAGGCCGGGGTGATCTGGGATGTCGAGACGCTCAGCAAGTTCATCACCAAGCCGCGCAGCGTGGTCAACGGCTCGAACATGGCGTTCACCGGGCTGCGCAACCCCGACGACGTCGCCAGCGTCATCGCCTATCTCGCGACGTTTTCCACGCCACCGGCCCAGTAGCGCTCAGTCCAGTCCTAGGCCTCGACCCGTTTCCGGCCGCGCTGGCCCGCCAGCTGGCTGATCGTGGCGCGCAGCGCTGCCGGCTTCACCGGCTTTGTCACCACGGTGATGCCGCGATCCTCAGCCAGCGCTCGCACCGCCGGGCTGCGGTCGGCGGTAACGAGGGCCGCGGGGAGGTGGCCGCCGACATTGTGGCGCAGCCACTCGATGGCATCGAGGCCGGAGGTCTGGTCGAGGTGGTAGTCCATCAGCACCAGGTCGGGCAGCCAGCCGAGCAGCAGCCCGTCCTTGTCGATGTCCTTGAGCGAGCGGGCCGAGCGCACGTCGCAGCCCCAGCCGCCAAGCAGCCCTTCCATGGCATCGAGGATGGCGCGTTCGTTGTCGACGCAGAGGATCCGCAAGCCGTTAAGGTTGGAGGTCGGTTCGCGCGCCGGACCCTCCTCGGGCATCACCTTGAGCGAGCGATGGTACGGCAGGTAGAGCGAGAAGCGCGAACCGCGCGCCTCCTTGCTCTCCAGCTCCATCGTCAGGCCGAGCGCCGTCACCAGGCGCTTGACGATCGACAGCCCGAGGCCGAGCCCCTGCGCCATCCGGGCGCCATGCTCCAGCCGGCTGAATTCGGCAAAGATCAGCGCGTGCTGGTCCTTGTTGAAGCCGATGCCGGTATCGATCACGTCGAACCGCACCCTGGTGCCACGCAACCGGGCGCCGACCAGCACCCGGCCGCCGGGGCGGGTATACTTGATGGCGTTGGAAACGAGGTTCTGGATGACGCGCGCCGTCAGCGCCCGGTCGCCCACCACGGCGAGCGAGGTATCGACCAATCTCAGGTCGATCTCCTTTTTCAGCGCCAGTGGAGCGAACTCGACATCGACCTTCTTGAGCAGGTCGCGGACCTGGAATGGTGTCGCCGCGGGCTTCACCGCGCCCGCGTCGATGCGTGAGATATCGAGCAACGCCGCCATGATTTCTTCGACCGCGGTGAGCGAGGCTTCGATCGAATGCGCCAGCTCGTCGAGCCCGGTGCCGCCGGCGCGCTCCACCAGCGTCGAGGTATAAAGCCGCGCCGCATTGAGCGGCTGCAGCAGGTCATGGCTGGCAGCAGCAAAGAACCGGGTCTTGTCGCGGTTGGCGGCGTCGGCTTTGGCCCGCGCCACTTCGAGCTCCGAGTTCACCCGGATCAGCGCCGCCGTGCGCTCCTCGACCCGGCCCTCGAGCGATTGGTTGATGCTGGCAAGCTCGGTCTCGGCATCCACCCGCGCTGTCACGTCGGCAAAGCTGATCACCAGTCCGCCATCGGGCAGGCGCGCCGAGTGGAACTCCAGCACCTGGCCCTTGGCGCCGAGCCGCTGGCTGACCGTGGTGTGCGACTGGGTCAGTGTCTGCACCCGCTGTGCCGCGAGCGAAATCGCGTCGCCGGCGCCGAGATCGCCGCGCCGCGCCACAAACAGCGCCATGTCGTAAAGTGCCGTCCCCGAGCGCATCAGGTCAGCCGGCAGCGCCAGCAGCTCGCCATAGCGCGAGTTGCAGGTGACCAGCCGCAGGTCGCGATCGAACACCGCCACGCCCTGCGGGATATGCTCGATCGCCTGTCGCAGCGATTCCTGTGTCTCGGTCAGCGTCTCGACCATCTCAAATTCCGTGCCCCGCCCCAATATCTGCCCCGGCCCCCGCTGTCGCAAGGCCGCACAAAGTCGGGGCTGTTATCCCCGCTTCTTCAATGGGCGGGCCGGGAACGCTCCGCGTCATCGTCCACAGCGACGCCCGGCCGGCGCAACAGTTGAGTTGCTTTGTCGTCCAAACAGGGAAAAACTCAAGCGAGGGCGCGGCTTGGGTCATCTGCCGCCACGGGGAGGCCGGTCGGCGCCGCCAACCAAGGGGACTTACATGTTCAAGGAATTTCGCGATTTTGCCTTGAAGGGCAACGTCATTGACCTGGCCATCGGTGTGATCATCGGCGCCGCGTTCGGCGCCATCGTCTCGTCCGTCGTCGACGACCTGTTCATGCCGATCATCGGGCTGATCCTCAACGGCATCGACTTCTCGAACCTGTTCCTCGTCATCTCCAACCCCAATAATGTCCCGGTCCCGTCGGTCGCTGCTGCCCGCGCTGCCGGTGTCGCGACCCTCAACTACGGCCTGTTCATCAATGCCGTGGTGAAATTCACCATTATCGCCTTCGTGCTGTTCCTCGTGGTCAAGGGCATCAACCGCCTGCGCAGGTCGGAAGCCGCCGCTCCCGCCGCGCCGCCGGCTCCTACCACCGAAGAAAAGCTGCTCACCGAGATCCGCGACGCCATCAAGGCGCAGAAGTAAACCCAACCCGCTCGTGACGTTTTGGAACGCACGCCGCTTGGCCGGCGTGCGTTTCTCGTTTCAGCGCCGTTCGCAGGTCGCCTGAGTTGGATGAACTCTTGGGCAGTTGAGGGCGCTCAAAGTCACCCACCCACGGTGTCACCGTGCATGGGGGAGGGTCGGTGCCCAACGGAGTGCTATCAGGTGAAATGCCTACCCCGGATAATCCACCTGCATCTCCGGCCGCGCCGCAACGAACTCGGGCAGGTCGCGGCATGAGGCGTCGAGCGCTTCGAGCAGCGGGTAGGGGGCGAGGTCGCAGCCGAAGCGGCGGGCATTGGCCATTTGCGGCACGAGGCAGGCTTCGGCAAGGCCAGGGGCCTCGGTGAAGCCGTAGCGGGTCGGGCGTGTCCGACGCGCCAGCGCCGTCTCGAGGCTCTCGAACGCCGTGGCGATCCAGTGCCGGTACCAGCCGTCGATCGCAGCCTCACTGGCGCCGATCGGGCCGGCCAGGTACTTGCGCACCCGGTTATTGTTGATCGGGTGCACATCCGCCGCGATCAAAAGCGCGAAGGCGCGTGCTTCGGCCCGATCGAGTGGATCGGCCGGCAGCAGGGGCGGGTCGGGATAGAGCTCATCCACCAGCCCGATGATCGCCAGCGATTGCGCCACGATCCGCCCGTCGATCTCCAGCGCCGGCATCAACCCCTGCGGGTTGATGGCGCGGTATTCGGGAGAACTGGCCGAGGGCACCGGCACATATTCGTAGCCGATGCGCTTGAGGTTGAGCACGATCCGCACACGCTGGCCGGCGGAGTTCTGGTAGCGGGAATGAAGACGGAGCTGCATGGCGACAAGCTTGGCTGGAGCCGTTGTCACAGTCCAGCGGTTTGCAGACTTGCCAGCGATTTGACAGACTCGACAGCGCCGATATCTTGCGAAGGCAGGGCTGGTGCAGCCCGCCGCTCGCACCCTCACGGGAAAGGTGAATGCACCACCACCAAGCCGGGTTTGACCTTCAACGGACAGCCCGTCGGCAATGCGAGCACTGACCCACGCGCTGTCCGCCAGAGGATCAGACCATGCATTCCTTTCTCGACTCCAAGCATATGGCCAAGGCGCTGCGCCAGGCCCTCGCCGAACGCGGCCAGGAGATTTCGCACTCCGACGCGCTCGAACTGGTCGCCCGCCAGTATGGCTTTGCCAACTGGAACATGCTCGCCGCTCGCATCGAGGCAGCGCAGCTGGCGCCGCTTGAGTTGCCGCCTGGCTGGCATGTCGCCGGCCACACCAATGAGGGGAACTATCGCCTTGGCATCGATCCGAAGGCGCCGGGCACCGCCTTGATCGAAAGCCGCCCGGACCGGGACCAGGCGATCGATCGCGCTGCCGGCGAGACGGCGGTGCTGATGCAGTCGGTCCTCGCCGACCCCTATCGCGGCAGCCGGCTGCGGCTGACGGCGGAGCTGCGTACCGAAGCGGCGGAGACCGCGACGCTCTGGATGCGCGTCGATCCGGCCGAGGGGAGGTACCTGCACTTCGACAACCTGCTGCAGCGGCCTGGTGGTCCGCTTGCCGGCACCCTCGGCTGGACCGAGCGGCAGATCGTCCTCGATGTGCCCGAGACAGCGGCAACCATCCACTACGGCTTCTTCCTGCGCGGCAGCGGCAAGGCCTGGGCCCGGCGTTTTGCCCTCGACCCCGTAGGGGTGGATGTCGCCACCACCGAGCCCGGTCCTCGCTACCTGAGCCGCCCAACCAATCTCGATTTCGGCGGCGAACAGCCGGCGGCTTGATCCGGTTGACTTCGTATCGCCGAAGGTGAGACTGAGCGGCAGGCCCGTGCAGCCTGCCGCTCGCACCCTTTGGGGACGGTGAACCGCGCGACTTCATCCTTGTGGTTTGACCTCGGGCAAGCCGTCAGCAATGCGAGCACTGACCCTTCTTGCTGCCCGGTGAAAGGTTCAGACCATGCATAGTTTCCTTGACGCCAAGCAGATGGCCCGTGCGCTGCGCCAGGGCCTTGCCGACAGGCAACTCGAACTCAGCCATTCCGATTGCCTCGAGCTGGTGGCGCTGCAGTTCGGCTTTGCCGACTGGAACAGGCTCGCCGCCCGCATCAACGCCGAGGCCCAGCCGCCCGCGCTGCCGCCTGGCTGGACCCTCACCGGCATCGGCCGGGGCAACGCCTATCGGGCCGGGCTCGATCCCGACCTGCCGGGCGCCATGCACGTCGCCTCGACCAGCCCCAACGACATCGTCGATGTCGATGAGTTCGGCGGGCTGATGCGCACCATCCCCGCCGCCCCTTGGCGCGGCAAGACGGTTCGGCTCGGCGCCGAACTGATGGGCAAGGCCGTGGAGCGCGGCGCCATCTGGCTGAAGCTCGACGCCGCTGATGGGCGCCCGATCAATGTGGCCAATACCCCGGCTCGCGGCGATTTCGGCTGGACCGGCCGCGAAGTGGTGATGGCAGTGCCGGAAACGGCGGCGCTGATCCGCTACGGCCTGCAGCTGGCAGGCGGTGGCGAGATCTGGGCGCGCGGATTTCGGCTGGAAGAGGCGGCGGGGAACTGACTGACTGAGACACCCCCTCCCATCCTCCCCCATGAAGCGGGAGGTGAAGAGTCGAGACTCTAGTCTTCGATCGTGCCGAGTGAACCAGCGGAGCACCTCCCCCCTTGTGGGGGAGGATGGGAGGGGGCCGTCTGCTTCAGTCGGCAGAGGCCTCAGCCGCCGGCGCCAGTGAGCGTCAGGTCGCCGCTGATCAGCTTGTTCGAGCTGACCTTGGCGGTCGGGCGTTCGCGTGGCAGCTCGAGGCTGGCCCAGACGCTCACCAGCGCGTGGCGGAGCTCGATGATCATCTCGTCGGTGTGGAGCGGCGTCGGCGTGATGCGCAGCCGCTCCGTGCCCTTGGGCACGGTGGGGTAGTTGATCGGCTGGATGTAGATGTTGTGCTTTTCCAGCAGCATGTCGCTCGCCGCCTTGCAGAGGCGCGCGTCACCGACGATCACCGGCACGATATGGGTGTCGGTCTTCAGCACCGGCAGGCCGGCATCACCAAGGATATCCTTGGTCAGCTGCGCCTGGCGCTGCTGGCCTTCGCGCTCTACCGAGGAGAGCTTGAGGTGCTCGATCGAGGCGCGCGCCGCAGCGCACAGCGCCGGGGGCAGGGCGGTGGTGAAGATGAACTCCGGCGCATAGGAGCGAATCGCGTCGATGATCGCCTGGTTGGCGGCGACATAGCCGCCCATCACGCCAAAGCCCTTGGCGAGCGTGCCCTCGATGATATCGATGCGGCCCATCAGGCCCTCGCGGTCGGCAATGCCACCGCCGCGCGGGCCATACATGCCCACCGCGTGCACTTCGTCGATATAGGTCAGCGCGCCGAATTCCTCGGCGAGGTCGCAGATCTCGGCGATCGGCGCCACATCGCCATCCATCGAATAGACCGACTCGAAGACGATGAGCTTGGGGCGCTTGCGATCGACCGACGCCAACAGCTCACGCAGGTGCGCTACGTCGTTGTGACGGAAGATCTTCTTTTCCATGCCCGACTGGCGCACGCCCTGGATCATCGAGGCGTGGTTGAGCTGGTCCGAGAAGATCACGCAATCGGGGAGCAGCCGCGCAATGGTCGAGATCGCGGCCTCGTTGGAGACGAACCCCGAGGTGAACACCAGCGCTGCTTCCTTGCGATGCAGGTCCGCGAGCGAACGCTCGAGCTCGACCAGCGGCCGGTTGGTGCCGGAAATGTTGCGGGTGCCGCCGGCGCCGACGCCGAGTCGCGCTGCAGTGTCCTGCATGGCCGCGATGGTGACCGGGTGCTGGCCCATGCCGAGATAATCGTTCGAGCACCAGATGGTGATCTCGCGCTGGTTGTCGGCACTGTCCCGGAAGATGGCCCGGGGAAACCGCCCGGCAATTCGTTCGAGATCGGCGAAAACGCGATAGCGCTTTTCCTGCCGCAAGGTGTCGACGGCGTCCTCGAAAAACCCGCGATAGTCCATAGTTCCACTCTCGTAGCGCAGGCCTTTCGCCTGCTGGCGACCTCACCGGTCAAGGAGATAGCTATTCCCCAGACCCGGGCATTGACATAGGTCAATTCGCCGCGCGGCGGCTTATACAAGTCATTGGCCGGGCTGCAGCTTGCCGGTGCAGCCTGGAACCATCCTAAACAATGGCGCCTTCGCTGCCAATCAAACAGATGTGCGCAACTCGTCGCATCTGCCTTATCCGACTGGTGATATTCTGCGTTCAGAATGGGTTCAGCGCGATCGTGTCACTGCGCTCGCTAGGCCGTTCGACGTGGGATTAACGGCCCCGATGCCTTTCCGTTGACCCGGTTCCGGCGTCCGCTAGTATCAACCTTACGGAAACAGGGGGATCCGCCATGAAGAGCTTCTCTTCGTCCAGCTTCGCCAACGACCATGCCGAGGTGCTCGACCTGGCGCTTGCCGCCGTTAACAAGCATCCGCAGGCGCTGTTCACCGATTTCCAGTGGTTCCTCTACGAGGCGCGCGACACGGTGTTCTTCACCGCCGCTTCGAAGTCGCATTTCGACAAGGAATCGCTGGGCAATCTGGTCGCCGACATGGTGGCGCTGGCCCCGCAGCTGAGCCACGGCTTCGTCGGCGCCCGGCCGGGCCAGCCGTTCCCCAAGCACCTGCTCGATGCCATCACCCATGTCGAGGAAGTCGACGAGTTCGACGGCTATCCCGACAAGTGGGTGTCGAAATCGCCCGATATCTTCGAGCGTGACGACCTGCCGCTGTTCCGCGTCTCCGCCGTGGTCCGCCGCAGCGGACCCGACGAGATGGGTCGCGCCTCGATGATCCAGGTGCGCTCGAGCCACGCACTGCTCGAAGGCTCCGATTCGGCGCTGCTCACCCGCTCCGCCTCCGCCGGCCATGGCGTGATGAGCGATAAATCCAACAAGGTCGGGCTCGGCGCCCGCATCAAGGGCACCCTGCGTGGTTGGGGCATGACCTTCATGTACGTGACCCTCGCCAACATCCTCGCGCCGCCGGACAAACCGTGGGGCTTCAAGACCCTGGCGCTGAAGCGCCACCGGTTGCGGCTGCTCGCCAATAAGCTCGGCGTGCGCCAGCGCTCGCTGATGTTCGCGCTCGTCACCCACGCCCTCAACGGCGAGGGTGAGGACCGGCACATGTCGAAAAAGGTGATCGGCGCCGCCTACACCATGCTCGATGGCAAGCGCCACGATGCCGATGATGATTTCTTCCGCGTCCGGGCGCTCGAAGCCAAGTTCGAGGTGATCGACGATTTCGTCGCCTATGTCCGCAAGGTCGACGACACCATCGACAAGATCGAGAAGAAGGACATCACCAAGTTCCAGGTGATGATGAACTCGATGTTCAAGGCGCTGCGCGGCCTCAACCGCATCGCGCCGTTCCTGCCCGGCAAGCGCTTCTGGCGTTTCAACGGCGGCATCCACATCGTGCTCACCCTGGTGCCGCCGCACCGCACCTACGGCCCGATGACCCATGGCATGATGGAGCCGATCTACTGCGGCGCCTGGCACCCGGCCGCCAATATCTGCACCTTCTGTCCCGGCCGCGAGTACATCACGCTGAACTTCTCGATGGAAACCCGCCACATCGCCAATGTGGAAAAGATCGAACAGCTGCTGCAAAAGGTCGAAGCGATGGACGTCGCCCCGACCGGCAAAGTGATCGTCGAAGACGACACCGTCTGAGCCAAGGCGAGATAGCGCAGATACCCACCGGCCGTCATCCCGGCGAAAGCGGGGCCCACGGTTGTGCCGGTGGATGGGCCTGAGCACTGGGCTCCGGCTTTCGTCGGGGTGACGGCCGGTGGTTGTCGGCCGGTCGCTGTGGCTGTTGATCGCCGCCACGCGTCACCACCACATCCCGCTTCGGCGGCACCCCGTCCTCGCCGCCCACCATCGGATAGCTGAACAATGGCGCTTGAACTCATCAACCCCAGCGATCTCCCCGTTCCACAAACCTACACCCAGGTCGTTGTGGCCACCGGCAGCAAGTTGGTGTTCATCGCGGGGCAGGAGCCCGAGGATATCCATGGCAAGCTCGTAGGTCGCGGCGATCTGGCGACCCAGGCACGACAGGTTTTCGCCAATCTCGGTCGTGCCCTCTCTGCCGCCGGAGCTCGGACCGACCAGGTCACCAGGATCAACATCTATGTCGTCAACTACGAGCGCGACACGTGCCTGCCGATTATCGAGCAGGCGCGGGTTGCACTGTTCGGCGATCACAAGCCGGCAGATACGGTCCTCGGCGTCGCTGCGCTATCACCCGGCTATCTGATCGAGGTCGATGCAATCGCGGTCGTCGATTGACCGTGAGTGGGGACGAGGGCCACTCAGCCCCTGAACCCACCCAGCTTCGCCACCACCATGTCGTGGTCCGACAGCACCTCGCCGTCCTCGGCCAGCGATGGCACGATGCGGCTGTCCTCCACCAGCAGTCCGCGCGTCAGGAACCAGTCGAGCTTCCAGGTGCCACGCGGGCTGCGGCTCACCCGGCTCGGGCGCGTCGTGGTCTGGCTGATCGGCCCACCATGCCGTTCGAAGCCGCGGCCATAGGCGTGGGCGAACAGGGTTTCCTTCTCGAAGTCGCCGCCATCGGCGAGCCCGGTATTGAGGTCGCCGCCGATGATCACCGGCGCGGCGCCGGCGAGTTCGTCGATCGCGTCGATCAGGCGCCTCACCTGTGCTTCGCGATATCCAGCATCGCCGCGGTTCTCGAGATGCACCGACACCGCATAGAGCGGCCCCTCGGTCGTCTCAACCGCCGTTGCGATGGCGCAGCGCGTGCCCACCCGGCGGGCCGGACTTTCCGGCGTGAACCAGTGCCCATGCGGCTCGAGCCGGATCATCACCGGCGCCTGCAACGCCGCCTTCGACAGCAGCGCGTTGCCGTGAAAGCCATGGCGGTTGAAATCGTCTTCGCAGAACTCGAGCTCCACTTCGGCGCCGAGCTCCAATTCGAGGAATTCGACCCCGAAGGCGTAGTTCATGCCGAGTTCGACCGCGATGTCACGTGAGGTGTGCCGCTGGCCGGTGCGTGCCATGCCGTTGTCGACTTCCGACAGCAGCACCAGTTCCGCGCCTTCGCGCTGCAGCACCGCGGCGGACTTCTCGACATTGTAGCAGCGCTCGAGGTTCCAGGCGGCGACGGTCAGCGGGAACGCCAGCACTTCGCTGCGCGCGGCGACCGGCACTTCGACGCGCTGCAGGCAGGCGAGGCCGGCGAGGGCCTCGGCATGGTTGGCCTCGGTCCGCTCCAGTGCATCCAGCCGGTCGCGCTCGGCCTGCGGCGGCCCTTGCAGCAGGGCAATCTGGGCGGGTTTGACGAGATCGAGAGACATGGGTGTTGGCACTTCGTCAGCGAGGAGGGGAACGCCTCCCCTAGCCAGCCGATATGTCGTCCCGGTGACAAATCGTGGGTTGGCGTAACCCGGAGCGCTTTCAGGAAAAGTTGCAGACTTTTCCGGTTCGAAAGCGCGACAAATCAAGGATCTGGTGCGTATCGCCGTTTCATCGAAACGGTGAAACGCACCGGCGTACGGATCGCGCCTTGTCGCGCGCCTAACCGCGCGCTAAATCCCCCGCCAATACTGTTTCCCGGGGGTTTCCGTGTCTGAATATGCAATCTATCCCAGTCTCAAGGGCATGCCGGTGATCATCTCCGGCGGCGCTTCGGGTATCGGCGAGGGCATGGTCCGCGCCTTCGCGGCGCAGGGCAGCAAAGTCGGCTTCGTCGATATCTCTGGCGAGGCGGGCGACAAGCTGGCGGCCGAGCTGAACGCAGCCGGCGGCACGGTGAGCTTCACCCGCTGCGACGTCACCGACATTGCTGCCTACCAGGCGGCCATCAAGGGTTTCGAGGCGGCACACGGCCCGACCCTGGCGCTGGTCAACAACGCGGCGAACGACCACCGGCACGATATCGCCGAGGTCAGCCCCGAGGATTGGGACAAGCGTATCGCCGTCAACCTGAAGCACGCCTTCTTCGCCGCGCAGGCGGTGGCCCCGGGAATGGTCGCCGCCAACCGCGGTTCGATCATCAATTTCGGCTCGGTCAGCTGGATGACGCTCTCGGCGCAACTCACCGTCTACACCGCCGCCAAGGCCGCCATGCATGGCATGTCGCGCTCGATGGCCAAGGAGTATGGCCAGCATGGCGTGCGCGTGAACACCCTGGTGCCGGGCTGGATCATGACCGAGCGGCAGCTCTCGCTCTGGGCCACTCCCGAGGCGATGGCCTCGCTCGACCAGCAGCAGGCGCTGAAGGGGCGGCTCTACCCCGAGGATATCGCCCGCATGGTGCTGTTCCTCGCGGCCGACGATTCCAAGATGATCTCCGCTCAGGATTTCATCGTCGATGGCGGCTGGGCGCACGGCTGATCGGCCGCAAACGACTGCTTCAACAAGGGGCGTTCATGATCTAGTCTCGCCGCGGGCAAAGGCGGCGAGGCGACACCTTGCTGCCGCAATCGGTGGCGAGAACGTGCGCCACACCTACGGGGGACTCGATGAAATCCAAGATACTGATCGCCGGCCTCGCGGCCCTGTCGCTGAGCGCCTGTACTTCGATCAATCCCTATACCGGCCAGAGCCAGCTCTCCAACACCACCGGCGGCGCGCTGCTCGGTGCGGGCGGCGGCGCCGTGGTCGGTGGCATCATCGGCGCGGCGACCGGCGCTGACCCGCGGGTCGCGGCGCTGATCGGCGCCGGCGTCGGCGGCCTCACCGGGGCGGCCATCGGCAGCTATATGGACCAGCAGGAGGCCGAGCTGCGCGCCCAGTTGCAGGGCACCGGGGTTTCGGTGACCCGCGTCGGCCAGCAGATCATCCTCAACATGCCGTCCAACATCACCTTCTCCACCGACTCGGCGACGGTGCAGCCCAAGTTCAGCGAGACGCTGATCTCGGTGGGCCTGGTGCTGAAGAAGTTCAACAAGACCGTCATCGACGTCTATGGCCACACCGACTCCCAGGGCTCGGACAGCTACAACCTGGAGCTGAGCCAGAAGCGCGCCACGGCCGTGGCGACCATCCTCGCCAGCCAGGGCGTCGACCAGCGCCGCTTCTACATCACCGGCAAGGGCGAGGAGGATCCGATCGCCTCCAACGGCACCGAGTCGGGCCGCGCGCAGAACCGCCGCGTCGAAATCCAGCTCTCGCCCATCCAGGGCTGAGTTCGGCGACATCGAGATCGAGGCCCGGGCATCTCCCGGGCCTTTTTCATTGCCCGGTGGTCGTGGCCGCTGGCGCGGTGGCCGGCGAGCGGGTGGTGCTGGCGAGCAGTTGGAAGCCGAGGAGGATCACCGCCACGATCCCCAAGCCGATCAGTCCGCGTTTCCACCAGTTGGTCGGCCCCGTGCCGCCGATGCTCTCCTCGACATCGCGCGTCACCCTGAGGGTAGAATTCTCCGGCAGCGAGATCGGCTGGCCGTTTTCGTCGATCAGCTGATCCACTCGCGCCACCTTGGGCGTTCGTCTCACGTCGGCACTCATCGCATCTCCCCTCCTAATGGCGATCGAACAAGTGTGTCCCTCAGGTTTTGGTTCCCTGAACGCGCTCCTCAGCGCTCGTTCAGTCGGCCCGGCGCACGGTCGGAGCCATAGAATCAGCCGAGAGGACCAAGACCATGCTCCGCATTGCTCTGCTTTCCGCCGTTCTCGTCACTGCCCTTGGCACCGCGCCCGCCTTTGCCGAGCGCAACAACGGCGACAGCATTCCCCCGAACTGCACGCTCGACCCGTTCACCAAGAAGCTGAATTGCCACATCTGGCCGACCTGCACCCTCGATCCCTTCACCGGCAAGATGAACTGCCCGGTGCCCAAGGCGACAATCCGCAAGCAGAACTGATCAGCCGCGCACAATGATCGGTGTCCCCACCGACACGCGTGAGTAGAGGTCGATCACGTCCTGGTTGATCAGCCGCACGCAGCCCGACGACACCGCCTTGCCGATGCTCCAGTACTCGCGCGTGCCGTGGATCCGGTAGATGGTGTCGACGCCGTTGCGGTAGATGTACATCGCCCGTGCGCCCAGCGGATTGTTCATGCCGCCGGGCATGCCGCCGGCGAACTCGCGCGTTTCGGGCTGCCGCTCCATCATCGAGGCCGGCGGATACCAGGTCGGCCATTGCGCCTTGCGCCCGATACTGCCGCGCCCCGACCAGGTGAAGCCGTCGCGCCCGATGCCCACGCCGTAGCGGATGGCAGTGCCATTGTCCTGCACCAGGTAGAGAAAGCGCGCCGAAGTCTCGACCACGATGGTGCCGGGCTTCTCGCCAGTGGGATCGTCCACCTCGGTCCTCAGGTAGCGCTGGTCGACCTTATTGAGGTCGACGGCCGGCACCGGGAATTTTTCCTCCGGCATCGCACCGTAGATCTGCAGGTAATAGGGCGAGATAATCGCCGGCAGCAGGTTGGGAACCGTCACCTGCCGATTGCCGATGGTGGTCGAGCAACCGGTCAGCGCCAACCCGCCGAAACTCGCTGCGCCCAAGAGAAAGGCCCGCCGCGACGGGCCGTTATTGCCGATCGTCTTCGCCTGCACGGAACTCGCCCCCTGAAAGGCTGCCCACCAGAGCTGATTACTACCTCAGCTTGCGTACCATTATGGCTCAGGCAAGTTGCCTGTCGATCAATTTATCGTTCGGCCCCACGCCGCTCGCGCCAGGTCGCGCAGCTGCAGCGACTCCGCCCAGCGGTCGGTGAGGTCGGTTCCGTCCGCCCCGGCGATGGCGTAGGGCTGCGGGCCGAGCTCGCAAAGGAAGCTGAGCTCCGCATCCGCGCCGGCCCGGTTCTTCCAGTCGGCAAAGCCGTTGCGCCACCAGGTGCCGAACTGCTCGAGCCACGGCGCATGCTGGGGAAACGACAGCGGCAGCTGCACCTGCTCGCTGCTGGCGACCCGGCCGTGAAAGGCCCAGCAATGCTCGAGGATCGTCGTCATCTGCGCCTCGATCTCCTCGGGCACCGGCAAGGCGATCTCGCGCCCGACCACGTAGTGCGAGAGGTCGCCGAGCAGCTTCAGCTCGGGCAGGGCAGCGATCAGGTCGAGGGTGAAATGCAGGTCGTTGGTCATCCGGTCGCGATGCGTCTCGACATAGACCGGGAACGGCACCTGCTCGGAAAGCTTGAGCCAGCCCTCCGCCACTCGCACCGCTTCGGCCAGCGTCCGTGGGCGGAGGTTGGGCTGGATGTTGATGTGGTGCACGCCATAGGCCGCGCCCCATTCGAGCACCGGCAGGAGGCTGTCGATATCGGTGGGAAAGCAGAGACCCTCGACCACCAGCCCGGCGGATTTCGCCAGCCGGCCCGCCCGCTGGGCCATCTCGGGATCGATCCACTGGGTGCCGAAGCCATCGAACCCGGCATTGGCGATGATCTCGACATTGGCCTCGAGCGAGCGCTCGCGCGGCGCCCCCTTGAGGCCGATCATGGTCCACAGCGATTGGAGGACGAGGAGTTTCTGCATCGTGGAGCTTCCGGAGCGTGATCAGGAAAATCGATTGCGCGACAAACAAACTGAGCGGGATCGAGGAAAGTGGCGAACAGCGGGGGCTAGATCAGCACCACGCTTTCCTGCTCGTTGGGGTCGGTTCGGGCGATGATGGCCCGCGCCATCCTGTTGGTCGGGTTGAACGGCTGGTGCGGCACGCCGGCGGGGATGTAGACATAGTCGCCTTCGTTCACGACATCGGTGAACTCGAGGTTCGGCCCGTGCCGGAACGAGGTCGAGCCCTCGATCTGGAAGATCGCCGTCTCATGCGCCTCGTGATAGTGCGGCTTGGCCTCGGCGCCGGGCGGGATCACCGCCATGTGCATACAGATGCCCTTCGCGCCGGCCGACTGCGCCGAAACACCGGCGAAATAGTCGAGCCCCTGCTTGCCGCGGAAGCCCTCGCCGCCCCGGATCACCTTGCACTCAGCCGCCATGACATGTCCTCCGCCATTGAGCGGCACCGTAGTGAACGGGCGTCACAGCAGCAAGACGGTGGTGGGCGTGGAAGGTGTCGGTTCTCCCGTTGCCCACCCCAAACTCGGTGTCATCCCAGCGAAAGCTGGGACCCAACTCACCCCTTGCGCCAGCTGATGGATGGGTCCCAGCTTTCGCTGGGATGACACCCGGTGGTTGCGGAGGGACAGTGCCTACGAAGCGAGCCTTATCTCGCCTCCGGCCCGCTCGGCCGCTGCGTCAGCACCACATCCAGTTCCAGCAGCCGGCCCTGCCGCAACAGCTGCAGCCGGACGCGCCGGCCGATGGCGTCGGCGGTGAGCATCCGCAGCAGCGGACCGGGGCCTTCGACCGGACGACCGTCGAGGCTCAAGAGCACGTCGCCCTCACGCACCCCGGCCCGGGCCGCGGGGCCATCGACGACGATCGAGTGCAGTACTGCCGCCGTCTGCGTGCCGACATGGGCGGCGTCGGCCACCCGCCGCGGCAGGTTCACTGTGTCGGCCGCGACGCCAAGATAGGCGCGCCGCACTCCGCCATGCTGCAGTACTTCGCCCAGCACCAGCTTCACCGTGTTGCTGGCCACCGCAAAGCAGATGCCCTGCGCCCCTGATATCATCGCCGTGCTGATCCCCACCACCTCGCCGAGGCTCGAGACCAGCGCGCCGCCCGAGTTCCCCGGATTGAGCGCCGCATCGGTCTGGATCACGTCCTCGATCGGCCGCCCGGAAGGCGAGCGGAGGCTCCGCCCGAGCGCCGAGATGACGCCGGCGGTAACCGTCGACTCGAACCCCAGCGGGTTGCCGATGGCGATGGCGATGTGGCCGCGCTTGAGCTCGCTGCTGTCGCCCAGCGAGGCGATCGGCAGCGCACTGCCATCGACCTTGAGGATGGCGAGATCTGTGTCGGGATCGGCGCCGAGCACCCGCCCGGCCAGCCGCTGCCCGTCAGGCAGCGCCAGGTGCACGTCCTTGTGGCTGCCGACAACGTGCGAGTTGGTGACCACCAGCCCATCCTGCGACAGCACCACGCCCGAGCCGTGGCCCTTGCCGTCCGTCGTCACCATGCCGACAGCCGGCCCGACGGTCTCGGCGACCTCGGAAACGGTGAGCGAATAGACATCGAGCAGACGTTGGTCGGTGGGGAAGGGCAAGGGCTGAGCCATTGGGATGTTCCGGCAGTTTCGTGTAGCGAGAAATGTGGGTTTCGCGGTCGCCGCCCGCGATCCTGCCCATATGGGGAGCTTTCGAGGTGCCGGGTCCGGGAGCAAGTTTTCGCCAGCATCCGCAACCAGGCCACTCACATGTCCTTCCCCGAACTCCAGGCGCTTTCCGCTTCCCTTGCGGCGCTCACCGCCAGCGTCGCCCCCCGCATCATCGCTCTGCAGGGCCGTGATGGCCGCGAACTCTCGGGTTTCATCTGGCGCACCGCCCTTGCCATCACCGCCGATGAAGTGCTGGAGGGCGACGACGAAATCGCCGCGCTCGGCGCCGATGGCAAGCTCGCCACCGCCCAGATCATCGGCCGCGATCCCAGCACCGACGTGGCGCTGCTTAAGCTCGATACCCCAGAGTTTGCCGACTGGACCCACGCCGCCCCGCCGGCGCCGGGCTCGTTGGCCGTGCTGGTCGGTCGCGGTGAGGACTCGGTGTTGTCGGGCCTCGCCTCGGTCACCGAGGTCGGCTCTGCCTGGCGCAGCATGCGCGGCGGCGAGATCGATGCGCGCATCACGCTCGGGCTTCGGCTGTCGCCGCGCAGTGAAGGCGGCGCCGTGGTGGCGCCCGATGGCAGCCTGATCGGCATGGCCGTTACCGGGGCTCGCCGCCGCACGATCGCCATTCCGGCTTCGACCATCGCCCGCTCGGTGGCGACGCTCAGCGAGAAGGGCTATATCCCGCGCGGCTGGCTCGGCGTCAGCCTCCATCCACTCGCAGCGGCTGGCGGCGCCATCGTCGTCGGTCTCGAGCCGGCGAGCCCGGCTGCCAATGGGGGCTTCCTTGTTGGCGACATAATCACCACATGGGGTGGAGCAGCGGTGCATTCGGTCAGCGATATCGCCGATCGCCTGAACGCCGGCACCGTCGGTAAGACTATCAGCTTGGGAGTGCAACGCGGTGGCAGTGCATTGGAACTCGAGATCACTATCGGCGAACGTCCGCGGAGCTGAAGCTTCGGTTGGGCAGTCCGTCCTCGGCGGGCTGGTCCTCGGCGTCGCCTTCGATCTCACCGACCCGGCCCTCGAACAGGTACTCCGTACTCTGATCGCCGGCCGTCATGACCTTTACGAGGCCGACGCCGAGGAGGCGGCGGTCACCATTACCGATCGCCCGGCTGCGCTGGGCGGCGTCACCGGTGCGCACCGCGTGCTGCGCGTCGGCGCCGACGAAGCGCGCCGCAACGCCATCGACAGCCTCGACCCCGGCCTGATCCTCGCCGCCGCCCTGCTGATCGGCGCCGGCTATGCGCTGGAGCGCGAGACGGTCGAGCGCGCCAGCAACGAGCGGCTGCCCGCCTCACTCCTGCCGCGGCTCAGCCAGCGCGAACGCCAGGTCGCCGAATTGCTGGTCGATGGGGCCTCCAACAAGGTGATCGCCCGCGCCCTCGATATCTCGGTGCACACGGCCAAGTTCCACGTCACCGCGATCCTCGAAAAGCTCGGCGCCCGCAACCGCGCCGATGCGGTGTCGATCATCCTGCGCGAAGGCTTGGTGGCGATCTGACCTGGCTCCCCTCCCCTCGAGGGGAGGGGCTGGGGGTGGGGGTCCATCGGTGATCACCGGGACCACCCCCTCCCTCAATCCCTCACCTCCTAGCGGACGCGTAGCGTCGCGGGGGGAGGGAGGCGACAGCTGCAGCACCGTGCCAAATATCTAATGCTGCCCCGGCGTCATCAGCGTCGAGAAAATCCGCCCGATCAGGTTCCGCTCGGCCGGCTTATCGACATGCTCGTGGTTGAGCTCCACCAGCAGCGCCGAGGTGGCGTCGAGCCGCTGGCTCTGCAACTGGGCAATCCTGAGCGCCAGCTCCGGGTGCTTTTCGAGGATGCGCATGGCGTCGCGCACCACCCGCACCTTGCTGTCCCGCTCGGCCCGGACGGTGGCGCTGTGCGGCCGGCCGAGCAGCACTGACATCTCGCCGATCATTGCGTCGGAATGCTCGATCGTCGCGATCGCCACCCCGTTCCGCTCGACCACGAACTTGCCGCTCTCCAGAACGTAGAGATCGCGCCCGGGCGTGCCCTGCGTGACCAGCTCCTCGCCCTTGGCGACATCGAGCGTTGGCGATGAATAGGTGAGCGTCAGCAGGCTGGCCATGGTTCATCCCCGCATGAATAGGCAGCGGAGCCTAACCCGTTGCGGGCGCGCCATGAAGGGCCATTCTACACCATGCGCAGCAGCACATCGGCGACCAGGTGGTCGCTGCCCTTCTTGAGGATCAGGTCGGCCCGCCTCCGCGTCGGCGCGATATTGTCCATGAGGTTGGGCAGGTTGATCGAGCGCCAGTTGTCGAGGCCGAACTTCCCCGCCTCGTCCTTGCTCATGTCGGCATAGCGCTTGAAGAACGAGTCGGGGTTACGGAACGCCGTCTCCCTCAGCCGGAAGAAGCGCTCGAGATACCAGGCTTCGAGATCCTCGGGGTCGGCATCGATATAGATCGAGAAGTCGATGAAGTCCGAGGCATAGAGGATCGGCGCGCCGGCCTTGCCCGGCGCCCCAGGCTGCAGGATGTTGAGCCCCTCGACGATCAGAATGTCGGGCTGGTCGACGATCAGGTGCTCGCCCGGCACCACGTCATAGACGAGGTGGGAGTAGATCGGCACTTCGAGCGCCGGTGTCCCCGATTTCACCGCCGCCAGGAACGCCACCAGCCGCGCCCGATCAAAACTCTCCGGAAAACCCTTGCGCCGCATCAACCCGCGCTCGATCAGCGTGGCGTTAGGGTGGAGGAACCCGTCAGTGGTGACGAGATCGACCTTCGGGCTCGACGGCCAGCGCTGCAGCAGCGCCCTCAGGATACGGGCCGTGGTGGATTTGCCCACGGCCACGGACCCCGCGACGCCGATGATGAACGGTACCTTCGGTGCACCGGTATTGAGGAAGCGCTGCGACACCCGATGCAGCCCCTGGATCGCCTCGACATAGAGCGAGAGGAGGCGCGCCAGCGGCAGGTAGACCTGCTCGGCCTCTTGAAGCGAGATCGGGTCCGACAGGGCCCGCAGCCGCATCACGTCGTCGGCGCTCAGCGTCATCGGCTCGTCGGCGCGCAGCGCCACCCATTCCGCCTTGCTGAAGTGGTGGTAGGGGGAGAGTTCAGCCGGCTGCGTCATGCGCGCGTCGGCCCGCCATTGAGCCGCGCGGCGATCACCTTTGCCAGTCGCTCCGCCACTTCAAGCTTGTCCAGCTCGGGCCACGCCTCGGCGCCCGCGGCGCTCAAGAGCGTCACCTTGTTGCGGTCGCCACCCATGGCGCCGCCTTCGGCCGAGACGTCGTTGGCGACGATCAGGTCGGCGCCCTTGCGCCTGAGCTTGGCCTCGCCATTCGCCACCACATCGCGCGTTTCGGCGGCGAAACCGACGACGATCCTGGGGCGCTGGGCATGGTGTCCGACTGTCGCGAGGATATCGGGGTTCTCGACCATGCTGAGGCTGGGAACAGCGCTTGTCCCAGGCTGCTTCTTGATCTTGTCGGAGGCGACGCTGTCGACCCGCCAGTCCGCCACCGCGGCGACGAACACCGCACCGTCGGCGGGCAGGGCGCTTTCTACGGCGGCCAGCATCTCACGCGCCGTCTCGACATGCGTGGTGGCGACGCCATCGGGATCGGCAATCGATACCGGCCCGGTGATCAGCCGCACGTTTGCCCCGAGCTTCGCCAGCGCCGCGGCGATGGCATGCCCCTGCTTCCCCGACGACCGGTTCGCGATGTAGCGCACCGGATCGATCGGCTCGTGCGTCGGCCCCGAGGTGACGATGAATGTCTTGCCCGACAATGGCCGCGCCGGCGCCAGCTGCTCGACAATGGCCGCGAGAATCTCCGCCGGCTCGGCCATCCGGCCTTCGCCGGCCTCGCCCGCTTCTGCCATCGCGCCAGATTTCGGCCCGACGAATTGGACGCCGTCGGCCAGCAATGTCGCGTGGTTACGCCGGGTCGGCGCCGCCGACCACATCAGTGGGTTCATCGCTGGCGCCATCAGCACCGGCTTGTCGGAGGCGAGCAGCACGGCGCTGGCGAGGTCGTTCGCCGCGCCAGTCGCGACTTTCGCCATCAGGTCCGCCGTCGCCGGCGCCACCACGATCAGGTCGGCCTCGCGCGACAGCCGGATATGGCCGACATCGTGCTCGTCATTGCGATCGAACAGGTTGGTGAACACCCGGTCGGCGCTGAGGGTCGCCACCGAAAGCGGCGTCACGAACTCGGCCGCCGCCGCCGTCATCACGCAGCGCGCCTTGGCGCCTTCGTCACGCAGCCGCCGGATCAGCTCCAGCACTTTGTAGGCAGCGATCCCGCCGCCGATGATCAGCAGCACCCGCCGATTTTGCAGTTTCATGCTGAGCTACCACCGCATCATGAGACGGCTAGCCCTCTACACGATCTGCCGGCGCCCTCATACCCACCAAAGGGCGACCGAGCTATTCACTGCTCGCTGGACTGGGCCGTGTCGTAGCGCGCCTTGGCCTGCTCCAGCGCCGCACCGTTATCCATCGCCCAGCCCGACATCACCTTGAGCGGCTCGATCAGCGAGCGGCCGAGCTCGGTGAGTTCGTAGTCGACGCGCGGCGGGATGGTGGCGAAGGGCGTGCGGCTGACCAGCCCGTTGCGCACCAGGCCGCGCAAGGTCAGCGTAAGCATGCGATGTGACACGCCACCCACTGCCCGCATGATCTCGTTGAAGCGGGTCGGGCCGCGTGACAGCACACCCACCACCATGATGGTCCACTTGTCACCGATCAGGTCGAGGACCTGGCCGGTGGCCTTGCAATGGGCTGCTCCATCCACCGTCTCGAGAGGTTTTGCTGCTGTGACGGACTTCTCCGGGGCAGCTGGAAAATTCTTCTGCGCTTGCGCTGTCTGACGAGCGGTCATTCCGCAATGTGCCTTCGGTTGGGATCGATCGACTATTTCGCGCCAATACGCTCACCGCTGTGCGTGGCGCACAAAACGGGGCGACCTGACCATGCCGATCGCCCGCCGCTTTCATCTCTCCGAGCTGCCCAGGCCTACGAATTGCTGGCCACTCGCCCCGACGGCAAGATCGTCATCACCCGCTGAGCACGCGGTTCCGGCGCTGCGCGTCAGTCCATGTGCACAAATGTCCTCGCGACAGGATTGAACGCGCGCCGCGTGAGATCGCGCTATTAGGCAGGAAATGACGGGGGAACCACCCTCCGTGTCCTGCCTCTTGGAGCGATGTGCACATGGATCGTGCAGCCTATTTCCGTTACGCTGGCGAAAACGCCCGCAACGTCGTGTTTCCGCTCGGCGGTATCGGCGCCGGTTCCATCGGCATCGGCGGCGATGGGCGCCTGCGCGACTGGGAGATCTACAACCGCCCCAGCAAGGGCAGCGTCAACGGCTTCTCGCACTTCGCCGTCAAGGCCGAGCGCGACGGCAAGGTGCTCGATACCCGGGTGCTGCACGGCCCGTTTCAGGGCTCGCTCACCGGCGATTACCTCGGCAAGCACTTCAACTCGTTTGGCTTCGGCGTCCGCCGTGAGCACATGGCGGGGTTCCCGAGCTTCGAGGCGGCGACGCTCTCTGGTCCCTATCCGGTGGCGACCCTCGATTTCGCCGACAAGCGCTTCCCGGGCACGGTGAAGCTCGAGGCCTTCAGCCCCTACCTGCCGATGGAGAGCCGGCTCTCCTCGCTGCCCGTGGCGATGTTCGAGTTCACCTTGGCCAACACCACCGCGGAGCCGATCGACTACACGCTGTTTGGCTGCCTCGGTTTCGAGTTCAAGGACCAGGCTGGTGTCACCGCCAGCGCGCCGGATGGCCGCACCGCACTGACCGGGCGCTCGGCTTCCGACCGCAAGTCGATCCATTACAGCGAGCTCAGCATCTCCACCGATGCCGCCGAGACCAGCTATCAGCGCCACTTCTTCCGCGGCAGCTGGTTCGATGCGCTCGAAGTCTACTGGCAGGACATCAACCGGCCCGGCCGGTTGAAGGATCGCTTCTACGACGATGCCGCGACGCATCGCATGTCGGGCAGCCGTGCGGTGGCCGAGCACTCGACGCTCGCCTCGCACGTCACCATCCCCGCCGGCGAGAGCCGCACACTGCGCGTCGCCATCGCCTGGTACGTGCCGAACGCCAGCAAGTACTGGGTGTCGCAGAACGCCTTGATCGGTGAACCCAAGGATATCCCCAGCGTCTGGCGAAACTACTATGCCACGCAGTGGCCGAGCGCCGACGCCGTCGCCGCCGAGGCCTTCGCCGGCTGGGATCGGCTGGCGAGCCAGACCAAGCGCCTGCAGGCCGAGTTGCTCGCTTCGACGCTGCCCGATCCGGTGCTCGACGCGGTGTCGGCCAACCTCTCGATCGTCAAGACCGCCACCGTACTGCGGCTCGAGGATGGCACCTTCTACGGCTGGGAGGGTTGTCACCCCGATGCCGGCTCCTGCGAGGGCAGTTGTACCCACGTCTGGAACTACCAGCAGGTGCTGCCCTTCCTGTTTCCCGACCTCGAACGCTCGATGCGCGAGGCCGATTTCTTCAACAACCAGGTACCATCGGGCGGCATGGCGTTCCGGCTGGCATTGCCGCTCGGCATCGGCACCTCGAACGACCGGCCCTGCGTCGATGGCCAGTTCGGCAATGTGCTGAAGGCCTATCGCGACTGGAAGCTTACCGGCGACCTCGCCTGGCTGCGCTCGATCTGGCCCGAGGTGAAGGCAGCCATCGGCTACGCCTGGCACCCCGACAATTACGACAAATGGGACCCGGAGAAATCCGGTGTGCTCACCGGCCGCCAGCACCACACGCTCGATATGGAGCTGTTCGGGCCGAGCTCATGGCTCAACGGTTTCTACCTCGGCGCACTGCTCGCCGGCTCGAAGATGGCCGAAGCGGTCGGCGAGGCCGACACGGCAGCCGAGTTCGCCGAGATCTACGCCCGCGGCCGGAGGTGGACGCACGACAACCTGTTCAACGGCAGCTACTTCATCCAGGACGTTGACCTCGAGGACAAGCAGCAGCTGGCGCGCTTCGAATCCAAGCTCGGTCAATCCAATTACGTGCGCGGCTCGATCTACGACCTCTACTGGTCCGACGAGCACGGCCAGGTGAAGTACCAGGTCGGCGAAGGCTGCGAGATCGACCAGGTGCTGGCCCAGTGGCATGCCGGGCTCTACGGGCTGGGCGACGTGTTCGAGCCCGAGCAGTTTGCCTCGGCGGTGCGTGCCGTCTACCAGCACAACTTCAAGCGCCGGCTCGGCGACGAGGCCAACCCGTGCCGCGTCTTCGGGCTCGAGAACGAGGCCGGCACGCTGATGTGCGCCTGGCCAGAGGGCGCGGTGCGCCCGGCGATCCCAGTGCCCTACAGCCAGGAATCGATGCACGGCTTCGAATATGCCTTCGGCTGCCAGCTGATGATGATCGGCGAGCTGGACAAGGCCATCGAAGTGTTCGCCGCGGTGCGCGACCGCTATCGCGGCCACAACCGCAACCCCTTCAACGAGATCGAGTGCGGCTCGAACTATGCGCGCTCGATGGCGAGCTATGCCGCCGTCCTGGTGCTTTCGGGCTTCGGCTTCGACCTCAGCGAGGGCCGCATCGCCTTCGCGCCCAAGCTGATGAGCGAGGGCCGCTTCCGCTCGCTGTGGTCGACCGGCACGGCCTGGGGGAGCGTCGCCATCGATGATGGCGAGGCGCGCCTCACCGTCATCGGCGGCACGCTCGAAGTCGCCGAAATCTCCATCTGCGGCCACGTCTTCAAGGCCGAAGCCACCGATCATTTCGGCGGCAAACCCGAGCGGCGAGACGGCCGCTCGATCTTCAACCCCGGCATGGGCTTGATGCTCCGCCATGCGGGGATCGCCGTCAGCAACCAACCGGACATCGCCCAATAAAAGCTTAGCGCCAACAGGGAGGACCCTATGCGCACCCGATTGACCCTCAGCGTCATGGCGCTTGCCATGGCCGCATCGCCCGCGCTCGCCCAGCCGGCGGCCGATATCACCGCCAAGCTGACGATCTTCCAGCCGGTCAACCAGCAGATGATCGACTCGACCGACAAGGCGATCGCCCGCTTCAAGACGAAGTACCCCAACGTCACCATCGAACCGCAGTTTGTGCCGCAGCCATCCTGGGGCGAGTACAACACCTCGTTCATCAACCAGGTGGCGACCGGCGCGGCGCCCGACATCATGTTCTCGGCCATCGAGGGGTTTGCCGAGACCGCCAATCGCGGCCTGCTGCGCGACCTGGGGCCGCTCATCGATGCCGATCCGACCGCCAAGGCGGTGCTCGACGAGCTCGACCCCAACCTCCTCGACGGGATGCGCACCCGCTCCACCGGGCAGTTGAACTTCTTTCCCACCGAGTGGAACAACATCGTCGTCTATTACAACAAGGACATGTTCGATAAAGCCGGCGTCGCTTACCCGGCGGATGACTGGACCTGGGCCGATTTCCGCGAGACGGCAAAGCAGCTGACCATCGCCGATGCCAATGGCAACGTCACCCAGTACGGCTATTTCGTGCCGGGCTTCAATTTCGGCCTGACGCCCTGGTTCCTCACCAACGAGGCGAGCGTGCTCGATGCGGATTGGAAGCAGTCGGCCGTCGCGACCGACAATTTCCGCGAGACGTTGCAGTTCCTCCATGACCTGATCAATGTCGACAAATCCGCCCCGGCCTTCGAGTCCGGCGTCGGCGACAGCAAGTTCGTCGCCGGCCAGGTGGCGATGTTCTCGGCCGGCCACTGGCCGATCCCCGAGATCCGCGCCAGCGGTTTAACCAATGTCGGGGTGCAGATCATGCCGGTGAACAAGGTGAAAACCACCGTGTTCGGCATTGGCGGTCTCGCCGTCACCAGCGCTTCGCAGAACCCCGAGCTCGCCTGGGAATTCGTCAAGGAAATGACCGGCAAGGAGTTCCAGACCGAGCTCGCCGATTCCGAGCGTTCGATCCCGTCCTGGCGCAGCCTTGCCACCACCGACAAGTACCTGTCGTTCCCCGACAACGCCGCGATCTTCTACGGCTCGGCCGCCACCGCCAAGCCGGTCGCCTCGCCGCCGAACTTTGCCCAGGTCGAGGAGATGACCATGCGTTACGTCGGCGCCTACCTCAACGGCAACGAGGACCTCGATACCACCATCAGCGGCCTCGACAGTGAACTGTCGCGGGCCATGAAGCGCGCCTACAACTGACGCTTGACCCGGGGCGCCCGCTCGGGCGCCCCCTCTCGCCACCGGCGGAGGACACCATGGCAACCCTCAGGCAACGCGAAACGCTGGCAGCCTATGGCTTCCTCGCACCGGCCTACCTCATCTACCTGCTGTTCCTGGCCATCCCGATGGTCGCGTCGCTCCTGCTCTCGGTGCTGGAAGTCGACCGGCTGACCCTCGCCACCCAGTTCGTCGGCTGGGCCAACTTCGACTGGGTGCTGACCGACCCGCGCTTCTGGAAAACCTTCGGCAACACCTTCTACTTCATAGCGCTGGCGGTGGTGGGCAATGTCGGGCTCGGCCTCGGCCTCGCCGTACTGCTCGACCGCAACATCCCCGGCCCGCTGCTCTATCTGTTCCGCCTCGCCTATTTCCTGCCGGTGCTGGTGTCGCTGGCCTTCGTCTCC
The DNA here is from genome assembly GCF_001424865.1 of Devosia sp. Root105. Taxonomy (NCBI): domain Bacteria; kingdom Pseudomonadati; phylum Pseudomonadota; class Alphaproteobacteria; order Hyphomicrobiales; family Devosiaceae; genus Devosia; species Devosia sp. Root105. The sequence continues at coordinate 110,209 of NZ_LMCR01000021.1, read as the reverse complement.
TTCATCTGGCGCTTCATGTTCTCGTTCGATCTGGGCGCCATCAACTATTACATCCGCATGCTTGGGCTGCCGCCGGTCGGCTGGCTCACCGACAAGAACGTCGCCATGCTCTCGATCGTCATCATCGACGTGTGGAAGAATGTCGGCTTCTTCGTCATCATCCTGCTCGCCGCGCTGCAAGGCGTGCCGCGCAACCTGATGGAAGCCGCGCGCATCGATGGCGCCTCGCCCTTCACCGCGCTCAGGCGCATCAAGCTCCCCTACATCGCCCCGGTTATCCTGTTCTGCGTCACCTACGCCACCATTGGCGGGCTCCAGGTCTTTGACTCGATCAAGATTATCACCGATGGCGGGCCGGGCGATTCCACCCGCTCGGTGGTGATGTACATGTTCTCCGAGGCCTTCAGCGCCGGCGAACTGGGCACCGGTGCCGCCTCCGCCCTGACGCTGCTCGTCGTCATCGCCATCGTCACCGCCATCCAGCTGACGCTCGGCCGTCGCTTCGCCGGGAGATAGCCATGAGCATTGCCCAAGCCTCCGTCACCGCCCGCGTCCATTCGGCCACCAAGGTTATCGACTGGCGCAACCTGCCGGTGATGATCGTCCTCGGGATCGGCGCCATCCTCATGCTGCTGCCATTCCTGTGGATGTTCGCCACCAGCATGCGGCCGGCCAGCGAAGCCTACCAGCTGCCGCCGAGCTTCCTGCCGACGCGGCTCAACTTCGATGCCTATGCCGCGGTGCTGGATTCGCCGCTGCCGTTCCTGCGCATGTATCTCAACAGTTTCATCGTCGCGGCGGCCACCACCATCGGCGTGGTAGTGAGCAGCGCCATGGCGGCCTTCGCCTTCTCCCGCCTGCGCTTTCCCGGCAGCTCGCTGCTGTTCGGCCTGCTGCTGGTCGGGCTGATGGTGCCGCATGCGCTGGTGGTGATCCCGCTGTTCTACGGCATGGCCGCCGCCGGGCTGCTCGATAGCCTGTGGTCGCTGATCCTGCCGGGGCTCGCCTCGCCGCTCGCCATCTTCATGATGCGCCAGTTCATGGAGGGCCAGCCGCGCGAATACGAGGAGGCCGCCTTTATCGACGGCGCCAGCTACTGGACCATTTTCTGGCGCATTTCGCTGCCGCAGATGGGCCCGCCGATCGCCGCGCTGTCGATCATCGTCTTCACCTCGAGCTGGAACAACTTCCTGCTGCCGCTGATCTTCGTGCGGAAGTTCGAGGTGATGACGCTGCCGGTCGGCCTGCTCGGCCTGTCGGATTCCTTCGGCGCGCTGTCGCTGTCGGTTATCATGGCGGCAGTGACCATGTGCGTGCTGCCACTGCTCGTGGTGTTTCTCGTCGCCCAGCGCTTCATCGTCGAGAGCATCGCCAGCACCGGCATCAAGCGCTAAGCGGAGACCATCATGCTCGGATCGCAAATCCTCGATCTCAACACCTCGATCAGCGGCGCCGATATCGGCGTACCCGAGATCAAGACCTTCGGCTTTGCCACGTTCCAGAAGGCGATGGCCACCACCGACAGCTGGACGTCGCATGGCGGGCCGGAGCTGGTGTTCGTCATTGAGGGCGAGGCCTGCTGGGAGCTCGAAGACGAGGCGCTGGTGCCGGTCTCGGGCGGCCAGTTCGCATTGTTCCCCGCCGGCAAGAAGCACCGCATCGTCAACGGCCTCTATCCGCCCAGCCACTCGTTCTGGATCGTCATGGCCAATGCCACGAACGTCGCCGATCCGGCGCTGTTGACCCGCGACGGTTTCCGCGACTTTCAGAACTATCTCGGGCGGCGTGGCCTGACGCACGACATCGAGGCGCGCTGCATGGATGCCATCGGCGAGCTGCACCGGCTGATGAGCGACCCGCGCATCTATACCGGCTCGAGCCTGCTCATTGCCGAGATGCGGGCAGCACTGCACACCGTGCTGATCGAGGCCTGGAAGGCGCAGGATAAAAAGCTCGCCGACCGCGACAACAGTGCGCTGATCGATGATTTCCTCGAGGTGCTGCACTCCGATCCCGACACCGAACTCAATATCGGCGAGGTGGCGACCCGGCTCGGCTATTCGCGCAGCTACCTGCACAACCGCTTCCGCAAGGAAGTCGGCATGTCGCCCAGCGACTATGCGCAGCGTTTACGGATCAAGCGCTGCTGCACCCGCCTTGCCACCACCAGCGAGCCGGTGACCGACATCGCCGTCGAGTTCGGCTTCGGCAGCTCGCAATACTTCTCGCGCGTGTTCAAGAAATACCTCGGCACCACCCCATCCGAATACCGCCAGCAAATGGCGATCAGGGAGCACTGACATGGCGACGCTCGCCCTTCGCGACATCCGCAAATCCTTCGGCAAGCATGAGGTGATCCACGGCGTCAGCCTCGACGTGAAGGATGGCGAGTTCGTCGTCTTCGTCGGTCCCTCCGGCTGCGGCAAATCCACCATGCTGCGGATGATCGCCGGGCTCGAGACCATCACCGAGGGCCAGCTGCTGATCGATGGCACGGTGATGAACGAGGAAACCCCGACCCGTCGCGGCATTGCCATGGTGTTCCAGAGCTACGCGCTCTATCCCAACATGACCGTCTACCAGAACATGGCATTCGGCCTTGAGCAGGCGAGGCTCCCCAAAGCGGAGATCCGCGAGCTGGTGCTGGAAGCGGCAGAGACGCTGAAGATCGAGCCGCTGCTGCAGCGCCGCCCCGGCCAGCTCTCCGGCGGCCAAAGCCAGCGCGTCGCCATCGGCCGCTCGATCGTGCGCAACCCGCGCATCTTCCTGTTCGACGAGCCGCTCAGCAATCTCGATGCGGAGCTGCGCGTCCACATGCGGGTGGAGATCGCCAACCTCCACAAGCGCATGGGCCGCACCACCATCTACGTGACGCACGACCAGGTCGAGGCGATGACGCTCGCCGATACCATCGTGGTGTTCAACGAAGGCCGCATCGAGCAGGTCGGCACACCGCTCGATCTCTACAACAAGCCGGCCAACCGCTTCGTTGCCGGCTTCCTCGGCTCGCCCCGGATGAATTTCCTCCAGGGCAGGGTGGCCGAGGCGGTGTCCGGTCCCTGTGTCGAGGTTCCCGGCGGCGTGCTGCCTTTGCCGCAACCGGCTCGGCAGGGCGAAACCATCGAGATCGGCATCCGGCCCGAGCACCTCGAAGTGGTAGCCCCCGAGGGCGCTGCGGCGCGGGCTCGGGTGCAGTTCACCGAGCAACTTGGCGGCGAGACCTTCCTTTATTGCGATGTCGGCGAAGCGGCCGAACCGGCCCGCATCGTCATCAAGCGGCAGGGCCAGCAGCGCTTCGGCGACAACGAGGTGATCGGGCTGGCGATCGGTGCGTCCGACGTCTATTGCTTCGACAGCAAAACCGGCGCTGCCCTCGCCGCCTGAGAGACCTAAGACCAAAGAACCTCACCAGATCCATGACCCGCATTACCGGCCTTCGCACCCACGACCTCCGCTTCCCGACCTCCGCCTCGCTCGATGGCTCCGATGCGATGAACCCGGACCCCGATTACTCCGCCGCCTATGTGGTGCTGGAGACCGATGGGGCACTCGAGGGGCACGGCCTGACCTTCACCATCGGCCGCGGCAACGAAGTGGTGGTGGCAGCGATCGAAGCGCTGCGCGATCGCGTCACCGGGCTTGAACTCGATTGGATCGCCGAGAACCCCGGCCGCTTCTGGCGCCATGTCACCGGCGACAGCCAGCTGCGCTGGATCGGTCCGGACAAGGGCGCCATGCACCTCGCCACCGGTGCCGTGGTCAACGCGGTGTGGGACCTTCTCGCCAAACAGGCGGGTAAACCCGTCTGGCGCTTCGTCGCCGACATGACGCCCGAGCAGCTCGTCTCGATCATCGACTTCCGCTATCTGACCGACGCCATCACTCCCGAAGAGGCGCTTGCCATTTTCAGGAAGGCAGAAGCCGGAAAGACCGAGCGCATCGCCGAGCTCGAGCAGAATGGCTACCCTTGCTACACCACGTCCGCCGGCTGGCTTGGCTATTCCAACGAGAAGCTGACCCGGCTCGCCACCGAGGCGGTGGAAGCCGGCTTCTCGCACATCAAGATGAAAGTCGGCCGCGACCTCGCCGACGATATCCGCCGGCTCGAGATTGTCCGTTCGATCATGGGCCCCGATCGCTACCTGATGATCGACGCCAACCAGGTGTGGGAGGTGGGCCAGGCGATCGATTGGGTGAAGGAGCTCTCCCGCTTCAAGCCCTATTTCATCGAAGAGCCGACCAGCCCCGACGATATCGAGGGGCACCGGAAGATCCGCGAGGCGATTGCCCCGGTTAAGGTGGCGACCGGCGAGATGTGCCAGAACCGTATCCTGTTCAAGCAGTTCATCACCCGCGGCGCCATCGATATCGTGCAGATCGATGCCTGCCGCATCGGTGGCCTCAACGAGGTGCTGTCGGTGCTGCTGATGGCCGCCAAATACAACCTGCCGGTGTGGCCGCATGCCGGCGGCGTCGGCCTCTGCGAATATGTGCAGCACCTGTCGATGATCGACTATCTCGCCGTATCCGGCACCAAGACCGGCCGGGTGATCGAATATGTCGACCACCTGCACGAGCACTTCCTCGATCCCTGCGTCATCGAAAAAGCCGCCTACATGCCGCCAAAGCGGGCCGGCTTCTCCATCGAGATGAAGCCCGCCTCGATCGCGGCCCATCGTTTCGGCTAGTTTTTTTCGCCAAAGCCTGGAACCCACATCGGGCTAAGGCGTTTTGTATGTGCGATCCGTGAACACTCGAAAGAGTCGATCAGATTGCAAAGCGGCAGGGAAGCAGATGAAAATCGCTCCCCTGCTGTTTTTGTGCGCGCTCCAGGATTGCCGGTCTTGTCTCGCGGCTCACGCCGCGGCAAACCCGGGTGGCTCCCAACAACCCCCTCTCTTCCCGAAAACTAAGGACTTAGCTGCGCTAAGCCCAAGTTTTCGCTTTCTCCCCCGCCAAGGGGGAGAGTCCCGACTGATACTGAGGCGCAAGTGGAAGGCACGGATCATCTCCCCTTGGCGGGAGGAGAAAGCAAAATCTTAGGTTTAGCCGTTTGGCTAAGCCTTAGATTTTGCAAGAGAGGGGGTTTTGGAGGGCACGACGGCTCGGCCGCCCCATCATTGACGAATCGACCCTCACCCCGCCATCTTCAACCTGTGCGTGGCCCATCGCCGAACCTCCCAGGACCTTCCCCAGCATGGTCTCGAACGGAGGCAAAGGGACTTCAGTCTCGGGTCGCTGTCATTGGTCTCATTCCGTTTCGGATGCCGTTGCTGGGGAACTCGTCCGGGACGCGAAAGGCCTGACAAATGACGCAAAACCAGAACTTCAAGCGCCGCGTGCGCAGTCGCGCCAAAAAGACCGGCGAATCCTACACCGCCGCTCTGCGGCACGTTCGTGCCAGCTCCCCGCCAGACGCCATGGCCCGCTCGGTTCGCCTGGCCGTGGCGCAGACGACGCTCTGCGATGATCCGCGCGACGCCGTGGCCCTGCGCGCCAGCGGCGAAGCGCTGCGGCGCCTGATGCAGCAGGCGGCCGAGGCCGGTGCGCGGATCGTTCACTTCGGCGAGGGCGCGATCTGCTCGCCCAATAAGCGCATCATGTCGTCCACCAGCCCCGACGAAGTCGGACCCGCCGATTGGGATCGCTTCCAGTGGGGCGTGTTCAACGAGGAACTCGAGCGGACCCGGGGATACGCCCGCGAGCTCGGCATCTGGGTGGTGTTTGGTGCAGTGCATCGGCTGTCGCCGCCGCACCGGCCGCATAACAGCCTCTACGTCGTTTCCGATCGTGGCGAGCTGATCACCCGCTACGACGAGCGTCTGCTCTCCAACACGAAAATCTCCTTCATGTATGCCCCGGGGTCGATCCCGATGACGTTCGAGGTTGATGGCATCAGTTTCGGCTGCGCCCTCGGCATGGAGACGCATTTCCCCGAGATCTTCACCGAGTACGAGCGGCTTGACGTCGATTGTGTGCTGTTCTCGAGCACCGGGGACGGACTGCCTCATGGCGGCGGCGCGTTCGCGGCCGAGGCGCAAGGGCACGCGGCCAGCAACAGCTACTGGGTCAGCTTCGCGGTTCTCGCCAAGCACAGCCCGAGCGCTCCAGCCGGGATTGTCGGCCCCAATGGTCGATGGGTGGCTCAGTGCCCGGCGGACGAAACACCGGCGGTCGCGCTGGCCGACATCACCACTGATCCGGCCGACCCGTCGCGTCCATGGCGGCGGACGGCCCGGGCGGGGATCTACGAACCGCATTTCGTCGCCGGCGATCCGCGCAGCGACGGCCGCAACAGCTTCTAGCAGAGAGAAACCGGCAGCCCCTCTCTCCGCGGGGAGAGGGGTGAGCGGAAGCTCTCAGTGCACCCGGATGTTCTTGAACTGCCAGGGGTCGTCGCGGTCGAGGTCTTCACTGAACAGCTGGCCGCGACCCTCCAGCGGCGTCCAGTCGGTATAGACCCCCACCACATCGCCGAGATAGGGCCTGGCGATCTGCATCACCTCGTCATAGCCGAGATCGTCCGGCTCCAGGATGCCTGAGTTTGGGTGCTGCGCCGCCCACACGGCGCCGGCCAGCACGCCCGCCGCCACCTGCAGGCTCGTGGCATTGTTGTGCGGCACCAGCGCCCGTGCCTGGGCGATGCTGAGCCGCGAGCCGAACCAGTAGGCGCCTTTGCAGTTGCCCATCAGCAGCACGCCCAGCTCGTCCATGCCGCAGGTGATCTCATCGCGGATGATGCGCCGCGTGCGCTGCGCCGACCAGTTGCTGCCGGCGAGCTCATGCAGTGACAGCACGGCATCGTCGCACGGGTAATAGGCGTAGTGGACGGTCGGTCGATAGGCGACTTCGCCGTCTTCCCAGATCGTCAGGTGGTCGCTGATCGAGATCGACTCGCCGTGCGTGATCAGGAAGCCGTGATAGGCGCCCTCGAGCGGCGTCCAGCTGCGCACCCGCGTCGCGGCGCCCGGCTGGTTGAGATAGATCGAGGAATCGCAGCCATTGCCATGGCGCGAAGCGTCGGTCGGCCAATGCTGCTCGTGCGTGCCCCAGCCCAGTTCGGCCGGCTGCAGCGCTTCGCCGATGAACCCCGCCACCGACCAGGTGTTGACGAACTCGCCGCGCTGCTTGCGTCGGCCGGTGACCTGCGTGTCGCGCTCGGCGATATGGATGGTCTTGATATCGAGCCGGCGCGCCAGTGCCGCCCAGTCGATCGCTTCCGTCGGCGACAGTTGCAGACCGTTCTCGGCGGCGATGCGTAACAGGCCCTGCTTGACGAAAATCGAGGCAAGGCCCGGGTTGGCGCCCATGGTCAGCACGGCGGTCGGACCGGTCGGATATTTCTGCCGCAGCGCCAGCGCCGCTTCGCGTAGCGCATAGTTCGAGCGTTGCGCCGGCGGGCGTGACGGATCGACATAGCCACCCGGCCAGGGCTCGAGGCACATATCGAGGTAGAGCGAGCCGTTCTGCTGGCAGAGTTCGATCAGCGCCGTGCTGGAGATCCCGACCGACAGGTTGAGCAGCAGCGTGCCCTTTGTAAGCAGCGGGCCGAGCAGCACCCGGTAATTCTCCGGCGTCACCGCCTCGACCACCAGCTTGGCATTCGACTCGCGGGCGATTTCCGCGCCATTCGCGTCAGCCGCGAAGATCGTGATCGGTTCGTCTGGCAGGTCAAGATGACGGATGAGCAGGGGCAGGACGGCTTGTCCAATACTACCGAACCCGAGCATGACGATCTGGCCCGGAAGTCGCGCGTGCTTTGTATAGGCCGTCATGGTGATCGACTCTTTTCACGGTGCCGCGTCACAGCCGCATCAGCTAAACACCGCCGGTAAGAGGATTGTTCCCACGCTGCGCAGTTCTACGGAACCATGCCGGCAGCGCGAGGTTGAGGGAATGGAGATGGACGCAAAGGAGAAGAACAATGAGAACCCTACCCATCCTTGCCGCCATCATGGCCTTGAGCATCGGACCAGCGGTGGCCCAGGACAACAACGCGAACCCTGGCGCTCCTGGCCAGGATCGTGTTTGCCTGGTCACCACAGGCACGCCCAACAGCTTCAACGATGTCGATGTGACCGGCACCAAGTGGCTGCCGCGCAAGGCCGCCGAGGCGCAGGCCAAGAAGGATCCCAGCAGGGAGCGGGTGTTCGACTACACCAGCGATCCGCTGGTGACTGGCGGTCGATACGCGTCGGCGGAAGAGCTGTGCAACACGCACTTTGACAAGTGACGATCAGTCCCGGGCCCGGTGCCCGGGACTTCTCCCCTCAAATCAGGCGGGTTGAAAGCGGACGGAGATATCGATCCGCGAGCGCCGCACCACTGTGCAGCTGAGTGTTTCCCCGGGCTGCAGCTCGAGGTCGAACGAGGAAGGCACGTTGGCTGCCCTGTTGACACGCAGCGTCGCGCCGGCGCGCGAGCCGTTATGCACCTCGCAGGCAAGGCGCGTTCCAAGTTTGTCGAGGATGATCTGGGCGCGGCGAACCTGTCGTTTCGCCGAAAACCAAGCTTCAGTCATTGGCAAGTCAGTCCCTCATAGTCGGGTCGGCTGATCGGGATGGCGGCACCGCATGGGTTGCGGCGGAGATGGACTTGCGGTGCCGCCACGCTTGGAGCGCCGTTCGGCGCTCGCGCCCGACCCTGGGGGCAGGGAGGGCAATCCAAGGCTAGCATTCGACGTCTGATGTGCCGCTGAGGCGCCGTCTCAGCGAAATTGCAGGTTCCAGCACGCCTCAAAGTACTGGCGTAGTATTGGCAACGGGAGCAGCCCGTTCTGGAGGGTTGCGGCTCGCTGGGGCGGGGTGGCGGCATCGTGGGCTAGCGGATGGGGGCGCGCGATGCCGCCGGGTTGGAAGGTGCCTTTCGGCACCGCCCCGGCGGTGTGTGCAACTGCCAGGACACCTCTCACCTAGCAGGCACATGCTGATGCGCGCCTGAGTTCGAATTTCAGGGAAATTACAGCTGAGCTTCGTTACAATTGCACATTATGCGCACCTTCACTCCCATCCTCGCCCTGCTGCTGGCCGCCGCTCTGGCTGCCCCGGTCCTTGCCGACCCCGGTAACGGCGATGGCAATGGTGGTGGCGGCAATGGCGGCGGCAACGCCGGCGGCCAGGGGAGCGAGAATTCCGGTAACCCCAATGCCGGCAGCGGCAACAACAGCGGCAATTCCAGTGGCAACGCCAGTGCGAATGCCGGCAACCAGCTCACCAGGGTTCCCAAGGACGAGAACGTCGCGCGCGAGGCGGTGAAGAAGCGCGAGGTGCTGTCGCTGGCGACCGTCACGGCGCTCGTCGGCGAGAGCACCAAGGGCCGGGTGCTCGATGTGGAACTGGTGCGGCTTGCGGGCGTATATCTCTACGAGGTCACCGTGCTCGAGCCCGATGGCCGCCTGCACAAGCTCTACTACAATGCGCGCTCCGGAGCGCTGGTGGACCACTGATGCGCATTCTCATCGCCGAAGATGACCAACGCATCGCCCAGCCGCTGAGCATGGCGCTCACCAGTGCCGGCTTCGTGGTCGAAATCGAGACCGACGGCGAGGTCGCCTGGTATCGCGGCGATACCGAGGAATTCGAGACCGTGATCCTCGACCTGGGCCTGCCGACGCTCGACGGTCTCACCATCCTCAAGCGCTGGCGCAGTGCCGATCGGAACTCTCCTGTCCTGGTGCTGACCGCGCGCGGTCGCTGGGAGGAGAAAGTCGAAGCCATCGAGGCTGGCGCTGACGACTACGTGGTCAAGCCCTGCCGCGTCGAGGAAGTGCTGGCTCGGGTTCGCGCCATCATCCGCCGCTCCAACGGGCTGGCCTCCTCGCGCATCAACTTCGGCGACTACGTGTTCGACGCGAGGCAGATGCAGGTGAGCAAGGATGGCGTGCCGATCGAGCTGACGCCACTCGAGTTCCGGCTGCTGTCGCAACTGCTGCACAGCCGTGGCCGCGTGCTGTCGCAGATCGAGCTGACCGATCACCTCTACAGCCAGGACAGCGACCGCGATCCCAACTCGATCGAGCAGTTGGTCGGCCGGCTGCGGCGGCGCCTGGGACCAGGAATCATCGAGACGCGACGTGGATACGGCTACGTGCTGCCCGGTGACGAGGGGTGAAGCTGCACTCGCTGCGGCTCCGGCTGCTGGCAGGCGCCGGCCTGTGGATCCTCGTGGCGCTGCTGCTCGCCGGCGTCGCTATCGTCTCGATCTTCGCGGCCACGGTCGAGCGCGACCAGCGTGAGGATCTGCTCGCCAGCCTCGACCGCGTGCTGAGCGGCATCGACTCGGAGGTCTCCCTCGCTGACCTGAGCCCCCGCCTCAGCGATCCCCGTTACACCGCCCCGGCGGGAGGTCTTTACTGGCAGGTCGTCGACCTCGATAGCGGCGAGCTGGGCCAGTCGCGGTCACTCTGGGACACCGAGGTCCGGGCGCCGGAGCCGGCAACTGCCGGGGAGCCGACCTTTGCCCACGTACCGGGGCCGCAGGGCCAGATGCTGAGCATCGCGACACAGGATGTGCTGATCGACGCCGCCACGGGGCCACGGCGTCTGCGGGTCAGCGTCGCCGAGGACCTGAGTCTCAGGGGGCACGATCTCCGGCGCTTCGCCACCGACATTGCGACGGCGCTCCTCGCGGTCGGGGCGGCGCTGGTGTTCGCCGCCTGGCTGCAGGTCTATCTCGGGCTGCGCCCGCTGCAGGCCCTGCAGCTCGCCGTCGAGGACGTGGTGCAGGGACGGACCAGGCGGCTGGACGGACCCTATCCGGAGGAGGTCGGCCCGGTGGTGCACGAGGTGAATGCGCTGCTGACCAGCCACGAGCGTGCCATCCAGTTCGCCCGTACCCGCGCCGACGATCTGGCGCATGGGCTGAAGACCCCGCTGGCCGTGCTGACGGCGACCGCCGGGCGCCTCCGAGCCGAGGGCGACACCGGCAATGCCGAGGTGCTGGAGCTGCTCAGCGAGGAGATGGCGGAGCGGATCGACTACCAGTTGCGGCTGGCGCAACTGCGGATGCGCAGCGCCGAGCACGTGCTCACTGCCTCGCTCGACCAGGTGCTGCTGCGCAGCGTCACGGTGATGCGCAAGGCTGGTCGGGGGCCCGAGCTGTTCTGGAAGCTCGATGCCCACCCGGCCAGCGTCGACATGGACCCCCATGATCTGATGGAACTGGTGGGGGTGCTGCTCGAGAACGCCGCCAAATGGGCGCGCACCGAAGTCGAGGTGGTCTGCCGGCCGGGCGGCGAGCTGGCCGAGTTCATCATCCGCGACGATGGCCCGGGGCTGTCGGACGAAGATATCGGCAAGCTCGGCAAACGCGGTGGGCGTCTCGATGAGGAGCGATCGGGCACCGGCTTCGGCATCTCGATCGCGCGCGAAATCCTTGAACTCAACGGCGGTACCCTGAGTATCGGCCGTTCCAAAGCCGGCGGGCTCGAGGCCACGGTGCGCATCCCGCCCGCGCCGGCAACCTAGCCCCGGAGGTCCGGCGCGGGACTTGGCCCGCGCCGTGCCGGTTTCTCGGTCAGTTCGCCGCGACGACGATGCCCGGCGAGTAGACGACCGTTCGCCCTTCCAGCTCAACGAAGTAGAGGCGGTCGTTGGTGTAGAAGTAGGCGTGGTCGGGGTCGCCATCGATCACGTGCAGCTCGATGGTGTCTGGCACCACATAGCCGACGTCGATATCGCCTTCGATGATGATCGGTTCGGTCGGGTTGAGGCGCGCATACTCGATGGAGGTATCGGCGACCGCACTCGCGCCGATCACCGCGCCGGTAAAGCCGCCGATGACTGCGCCGATCGGGCCGAAGATCAGGCCGCCGGCAATGGCGCCGCTGACGCCGCCTGCCGTACCGCCGACCGCGGCGCCGGCATCGCTCTGCGCGAGCACCGTACCGCTACCAAGGGTGAACACTGCCAGGGTGGCCAGGATCAGTTTCTTCATTTTTGCAATCCTTCTTCTTGTCTCCGCCGCCAAAGGGGGAAGTCCCCGTGGCTCGATCGGTTCCAAGAGAAGTTCACCGGCGTAACCCGGGCGAAGCGCCATGCGAGGCACTCCGCCCGGTCGCTGCGTCAGGCCGCTTCAGCGGTGCCCGGATCGACCACCACCCGGATCTGGGTGATCTTGTTGGCCGGAAAACCGCTGAGTTCGGCGTGGCGCCGGATGTCTTCCGGATCTTCGGCCAGATAGACGCAATAGGTCATGTCGTCGGCGAAGTAGGAATGCACCCACTGTACCCGCGGCGCGAGTTTGGCCAGGGCCTCGTTCGAGACTTTGGCCGCCTCGCGGTGCTCCTCGGCCGAGAGCTTGCCGACACCGGGGATCATGCGTTCAATCACATAGCGTTTCATTCTCAGTTCTCCTCAGTTGGTGGCTGCGACGGTCGCGTCGCAGGAGACATTGGGGTTCATGTCGGCGAAGGTGCCGGTGGGGTTGGCGCGCCAGGCCCAGACATGCAGCTCGTAGAAGGGCGGCAGGCCATAGCGGTTGGGCGCGTTGGTGAAGCTGAACAGGTGCCCGTCGAGATTGGCCGGGCCCTTGGTGGTGATGTATTCGACCGCCACCAGCTGCATGCTGCCATCGGCCTGCGGCTCGTACATCACCGCTTCGGGCTTACCGATATCGACGACGTCGTCCTCGATCAGTGCGCCGTTGACGTAGTGGATGCCCATGGCGCCACCCTCGACACCCGAGACACAGGGGATCGGGGCATAGCCTTCGGCGGTTGCGACGCTCACATCGGCGAAGCGGGCGTTGATCTCGCGCACCTTGTTGGCGAGCGGGTTGTCGGGCGAAACGCCGGCGGCATGGTCGTGCGCCAGGGACGGCTGGGCGATGACTGCCGCCGCAAGCATGCACGTTGCGAGCAAGGCTCGCCTGCTGGCGTCGTGCGCCAGACGGGGGAGAGTGAAGTTCATTTGTCTTGGGTCCTGAACAGATTGTGGTGATGCCCCCCTGCCTCGGCGACGCATGGCGCCCCGCCGGTAGGGTCTTTTGAAACGTCCAGCCTCAGGATTGTTGCCGCCCCGGATCGGGGCGAACCACCAGGGTCTCGGCCACCGGGTAGAACTCTTCTCCCGGTATGCCGGCACGCCTCGCATGTTCGCGGATGGCTTCGCCATCGGTCGCCTCGTACACGCAGAATGTGCCGAGGCGGCCATCCGGCTCGTGCACCGCGTAGCTGCGGATCCAGCTGACGCGACCCTGCATCTCATCGTTGGCGATGCGGTCGCAGACCTGGCTGACCTGCTCGATATCGGGCATGGCAACCCAGGCGCTGGGGCGACGGACGACATAGAGTTGCATTTCAATCCTCATGCGCTGCAGCCGCCCGGGCGGGAGGCTGCGGAACGGGGATTGCAATAGGCGGACCGGGGCTGACTGTCCTTACCGCGACCTGATCAGACGCTGATCATTTGCCGATGCTCGCTTCGCGGCGCAGCGATAGGGCGGCTTCGACCAGGCGCGGCGAGCCGATGCGGCGGGCCGTCATCTCGGCCGCGCCGAGCTCGGCTTCGGCTCCCGGCCGGTCGCCTGCAACGAGGTAGCCCTCCGCCAGCTCGAGCCGCACGCGGGCGGCGTGATAATCGACCTTGGCGCTGGTCCAGAGCTGGCGGGCGAGGATGCGCAGTTGCGTCGCCCTGAGGTCGCCCGTCGGCAGCAGGGCTGCCCGCGTCTCGGCGAGCATGGCGCGGATGGCGGGTTGCGGCCAGCGCTCCTCGCTGTCCGTGAGCTCCGCCAGGTAACCCTCGGCGCGCGCCGCGTCGCCGGACTTGGCGGCGATGCGCGCCGCATTGACCAGCAGCACGCCACGGCGCTGCAGGTGGAACCAGCCGCGCCCCTGCATCGTCCGGTCGAGCGCCGTCAGCGCCGCCGCGGCGTCGCCCTGCTCGAACAGCCGCACCGCGTGGCCCGGCTCGGCATCCCAGCCCAGCGCATAGGCCATGGCATAGTCCGTGTCGGCGGTGGCGAAATCGCCCAGCATGGCGGCAACGTCGCCGCGCACGCGATATCCATCGCCCAGCGACCAGGATTCCTCCTCGATCAGTTTGGGCAAGGCCCGGCTGATCGAGTCGAACGCTTCGATCAGCGTGCCGCGGGCGCCCAGGATCTCCGCACGGTGCAGGTTGCACGAGCCGGGGCGCTCGGCAAAGCTGGCATCGCACCAGCTATCAAAGCCATCGCTCCATTGCAGTGCGCGCTCCCAATCGGCAAAGGTCCGGCACGTCCACAGGATGTTGCAATAGACCAGGCTCCCAGTGATCGGGTCGACATGGCTGGAGAGCGCGATGGCGGCGGCATGGTTCTGCAACCTGCTGCCTTCCTCGACCTGGCCCAGCGACATCTGGAAAAAGCCCTTATAGACCAGCGTCAGCGCCTCGAGGCCCGGGTCGCCCGCGCTGGCCCCGAGCTCGGCTGCCCTGCAGGCGAGCTGCAAGGCGTCTTCCGGCCGGCCGCCGGAGGCCGCAAGGCGCGATTGCATCCACAATAGGTGCGCCCGCACGCCGGCATTGTCCGAGTCAGCGAGGATGGTGTCGGCCCGTTTGAGCCAGCCTTGCGCTGCGGCGCTCGAGCCGCGTTCGAGTTCCACCCGGGCAACCGTCGTTGCAGTCCGCGCTGCCCTGTCGTTGCGTCCGGCCGCCAGGTGCGCCTCGATCGCCCGCTGCAATGCCGGCAATGCAGCGACGGCATGGCCGCGGCACTCGTCGGCGAGCGCCCAGAGCTCGAGATCTTCGGCATCGAGCGGGTCGGTCGTTGCGGCCTCGGCAAACAGGCGGGTGGCCGTGTCCCAATCGTATCTGCTCACGGCTGCGCGGGCCGCCGCCAACCGTCCTCCCGCCGCGGCGGATGACTTCGGCGCCGCCACCGCAAACTCTGGCGCGTCGAGCGCAAAACGATAGCCATGGCGGGCAAAATTGCGCAGCGCCTCGCCGACCCCACCTTCCGCTAAAACGCGCCGCGCCAGGCTCGCGGCGCGCTGCAGTGATGACTCGGTTACGGTGACATTGGGCCACAGCGCGTCCAGAAGCTCGTCCTTGGGCACCACGCGCCCGGCATTCCGAACCAGATAGGCGAGCAGATCGAAAACCCGCGGCTGGATGTGCTGCGCCTGGCCGCGCAACATCAGCGCGCGGGCTTCCTCGTCGAGGACGAAGGGACCAAAGGTCAGCTGCATAGGCGTCTACCCCGGCGTGGCACAGCGGCCGCCCTCGCCGCGTAGACCAGGCCGCCGCTTCTTCCACCTCGCGACTGAACGTATGATGAATTTTCGACTGAACGTATGATGAATTTTCAGGTGCCGGTGGCAGGCACCCAGACGACTTTTGTGGCGGGGCGTATTTCGTGTAACGTTTGCCCGTGCAGCCCAACCGAGCTTCGACTTGATGCACTACCCTCGCGTCGCCCGGCGCATCAGAACCGTGGTGGCCCGAGTCTGGCGCCGGGTCTCGCTGTCGCAGCGCTTTTTCCTCGTGGCTCTGACCGTCGTGCTTGCGGCGATGCTGGCGCTGGGCAACTGGACCAACGCCTATATCAGCCAGAGCATCACCCGAGGGGTGGCCGAGACGGCCGCGGCGAGTTTCGAGGCGTTGATGGCTCAAAGTCTCGACGGCGCGCTGTCAGCAGCCGACAGCCAGTCCGCGTTCCAAGCCGTGTTCAAGGTGGCCAACAGTGCCGACAGCACGCGGCTGCTGCAGATCCGTGTGCGGGACGCAGACGGTCGGGTGGCCTTCGAATCCCTCGGTGGGCTGGAGGACGAGGCATCGGCAGTCGGTCTGTCCGAGGCCGCGGGCGGCATGGTGACTGCGCATGTGGTCGATCTGCCACTGCGCTCGGTCGGGGATCTGCCCAGGTCGACCTTGCCGATCCTCAAGATCTACACGCCGCTGCGGCGTGACGGTGATCGGCTGGCCGCCATCGCCGAGCTGTATTTCAGCGCCAGGACGGTTCGTGAACTGCAGGCGCAGGCGCGCTCCGACGTGTGGATCATCGTCGCGGTCATCGGCATGGTGTCGGTTGGCGCCCTGGCGCTGCTGGTGGATGTGACGGGTCGCATCATCACCGGACAGCGCCAGCGGCTGGCTGCCAACCTCATCGCCACGCGGGCGCTGCTCAAGGAAAACGTCGCGCTGCAGCTCGCCTCGGAGAAACTGCGTGTCGACTCCGGCCTCGCCAATGAGCATGTGCTGGCCCAGGTGGGGTCCGACATTCATGACGGTCCGGTGCAACTGCTGACCCTGCTGATCCTGAAGCTGACCGGGACGCGGGGTAGCGCAGCGAGCGATCAGGCTGCCGCAGAGGCCAAGCTGGCGAGCGAGGCCCTCGAAGATCTGCGCGGCATTTCCGCCGGGCTCGTGCTGCCCGAGCTGGCGAAGCTCAGCATCTCCGAGACCATCGCCTTGGCGATAAGCCGTCACGAGAACCTGACCGGCACGCTGGTCCGGCACGAGCTGAACCTCGCCAACGACGTCGAGGTGCCGATCACCGTCAGGATCTGCGCCTATCGGGTGGTGCAGGAGGCCTTGAACAATGCCTACCGGCACGGCGGCGGCGAGGACCAGAGGGTTCGGGCCAGCGTCGACGCCGGCTGGCTTCGCCTCGAGGTCACCAACAGCACGACCATTCGCCGACCCGGCACCTCGTCGGCCAACCAGGTGGGCCTTCGGGCGATGCGCTTTCGCGTCGAGTCGCAGGGCGGCAGCCTGTCGGTCGACATCGATGCCGACCAGGCCAGGGTTGGCGCCCACATTCCAGTTGGCAGAGTGGTCTAGTCGTTCTCGTCCGGGGCTAAGCCGTCGATGTTGTATGGCGAGCCCAGGCGCTTTGCTGCCAGCACAACCTCGAGGCGGCTTTTCACCTTCAGCTTGGTCATCAGGTTGGTCATGTAGTGCTTGACGGTTTTCTCCGTCAGGCCCAGCGCCCGCGCGATTTCCTTGTTGGTCTTGGCCTCGAACAGCCCTTGCAGCAACTGTTGCTCCCTGGCGCTCAGCTTCGCGGCCGGACGCTCGCGTTCGCGCCGCGCGCGGTTACGGAAGCCGCCGATCAGCATCGGAGAGAAATCGGGCGAAACGAACAGGCCGCCACTCTTTACCGTTTCGATAGCCGCAAACAGGTCCTCGGACGGGCGACCCTTCAAAACGAAAGCGTGTGCCCCGGCATCGAGGGCGCGCAGCGCCATGTCGACATCGGCATAGGCGGTGAAAATAACCACTCTGGTGGCGGGACAGCGTTCGGCGATCGAACGGATGGCGGAGAACACGTCGCCCGGCATGCTCAGGTCGAGCGTCATGATGTCGGGACGGCCCGATGCGGCCAACTCCACGGCCCCATCGGCCGAGGAGGCCGTGCCCGCGATGGTGTAGCGAGGATCGTCGGCGAACAGCGAAGCGATGCCGGCCAGCAGGGTCGGATGATCGTCCACGAAGGCGATGCTGGTTGGCTGGCTGTCCGGCGCTGAGCGATCGGCAGCGTCACTCACTGGGTGTGTTGCCATTTCCGCCACCATTGCCGTTGCCATTGCCATTACCACCGGCATTGCTGTTGCCGTTGCCCCCGGCGTTACCATTACCACCGGCATTGTCGTTCCCCCCGGAACTGCCGTTTCCATTGCCGCCGGCATTGCCATTGGAACTGCCGTTGCCGTTGCCGCCGGCGTTGCTGTTGCCATTGCCGCCGGAATTACCGTTGCCGTTGCCACCGGAACTGCCGTTGCCGTTGCCACCGGAACTGCCGTTACCGTTCCCGCCGGCATTGCCGTTGCCATTGCCGCCGGCATTGCCGTTGCCATTGCCACCGGCATTACCGTTGCCGTTGCCGCCGGCGCTGCTGTTGACGTTCTCGTTTCCGCCGCTGTTCCGGCCGTTGCCGGTTTCCAGCAGCGCCGCCCCTGCCGTGGCCTCGGCCAGCGTGACGCCGGCGGGTACAGTCTGCTCTTGTCCCGTCAGCAGGTTGACCACGGTCGCCTTGCCCAGGTCCACGATCACCTCGCCGGTGTCGCCGGCAACGATCAGACGGCTATGTCCCATCCCCACAACCACCGTCATCTTCGGCGTCTTCAGCATGAGGCGCTGATTTGACGGGATGCGGGCGTCGACGCTTACCGTTCCGGCATATTGGGTGATGAGGGTAAGGTTGTATGCGGCCTGGTCGACCTGCAGCGCGGTGTTGGGCCCAAGCTTGAGCGTGATCTCGTCCCGCACCAGCTCGGCCTCGGCCCCCTGCAGCGTTCGAACCGGAATCCCGTCGAGCACCTGCGAGCGTGCCGGCAGCTCGGCCCATTGATCGCCATTCATCGACAGCACTGTGCCGCTGACCGCTACGGCAACCCACTTTGCCCCGGCAGCGACGGCAGGCCAGCTCAGCAACAGGGCGAGCGCGGCGATCACACAGGAAAGATGAGCAAGGCGTCGGCGTCCGGATGGGCCGGATGAATATGGCTGCCGATGGTCCTTAGTCAGCAGTTCGGTCACCTTGTGGTCTCATAGTCGCGACGATGAGCAGACAATGCTCTGCGCGGAGGGTCGATATATTGTCTTTGTTGGTCTGCCGCAAAATAGCGCCGCAGACCAACAGAACACCAGCATTAACCTTAGCGCGGAATCGAGGGACGACAGATGGCGACCTTGGTCCCCAGTGGTCCGCCCGGGTATCGGGTCGTGCCCCTCGTCCTGCATCCAAGGCGCAACAGCGGATTTGGCGGCAAGCAGGGTGTGCCTGCCTCGCCCGTATCCCGAGCATTCAATGGCGACCTCGGTCCATATTCCAGGTATTAAGAAGGTACATCTACAGTCGTTCGAAGTAGTAATTGCTAATTATGTCTTAATTCCCGTTGCGGCCGGGGCCTGGGGCAGACTTAGAGCATGCCGCGCTCCGACGCGGCCAATGGGGGATATCGAATGGCCGCGATCACCAAGGGCATTGTCACGTCGTTTGGAAACACGCCTCAGGCGGTAGACGACGTCTTTAACGCAAGCGCGCTTGGTATCGGCTCGAGTGGATCATACGCTCCCATCCTCATCGACGTTATGGCCAACGACAAGGCGGGCGGCGCCAAGACGCTCTACTCGCTTGATAATGCGGACAGCCTAGGCGGTATTCGCCCGACAGACCTTCTGACGCAGGATCTTGCGCGCACTGAAGCTGCCAGCACCGACACCAGCCTCAACGGCGCCCGCATCTGGATTACCGCCGATGGCCAAGTGGGCTACGACGCGAGCACGCTGAGTTCGGCCGCGCTGGCGCAGATTCAGGGGCTCGGGGCGGGGCAGTATTTCACCGATACCTTCACCTATGCCATCCGCATGGCCAACGGCACGTTGAGCTGGGCAACTGCCCAGATCAAGATCGCCGGCACCAACGATGCCGCGACGATCTCGGGCACCTCCACCGGCAGCACGGTTGAAGATACCGATGGGCAGTTGCACGCCGAGGGGACGCTGTCCGTCACCGACCTCGACGCCGGCCAGAACGTCTTCCAGGCCCCGCCGCCGGCAAGCCTCAACGGCACCTACGGCACCTTCACCTTCGATGCGCTGACCGGGCAGTGGACCTACGACCTCGACCACGACAAGGCCAACCACCTGTACGGCGGCGAGGAGGTGCACGACACTCTGGTGGTCACATCCTTCGACGGAACGGCAAGTCGGACGATCGATGTTACTGTTACCGGCACCAACGACGCGGCGGATCTGTCGGCTGACGTTGAGGAGCTGACGGAAGGCGACACGGCGGCGGCGATCAGCACCTCGGGGCAGCTGACGATAGTTCGTTGACGGCGAGGTCTACACCGACACGTTCCCGGTGGAGAGCGCCGACGGCACGCCGACCTCGGTGACGATCAAGATCACCGGCACCAACGACGCGGCGGATCTGTCGGCTGACGTTGAGGAGCTGACGGAAGGCGACACGGCGGCGGCGATCAGCACCTCGGGGCAGCTGACGATCAGCGACGTCGACAGCGCCGAAACCTTCGTTGCGCAGACCGACGCGGCCGGGACCTACGGCACCTTCTCGATCGGTGCGGACGGCGCCTGGACCTACACGGCGGACACCGCCCACAACGAGTTCGTTGACGGCGAGGTCTACACCGACACGTTCCCGGTGGAGAGCGCCGACGGCACGCCGACCTCGGTGACGATCAAGATCACCGGCACCAACGACGCGGCGGATCTGTCGGCTGACGTTGAGGAGCTGACGGAAGGCGACACGGCGGCGGCGATCAGCACCTCGGGGCAGCTGACGATCAGCGACGTCGACAGCGCCGAAACCTTCGTTGCGCAGACCGACGCGGCCGGGACCTACGGCACCTTCTCGATCGGTGCGGACGGCGCCTGGACCTACACNTTCGTTGACGGCGAGGTCTACACCGACACGTTCCCGGTGGAGAGCGCCGACGGCACGCCGACCTCGGTGACGATCAAGATCACCGGCACCAACGACGCCCCCACCCTTGACCTCGATGCCAGCGCCGCAGGTACCGGTTATGCCGCGACCTCGGCCGCCGGTGCGGCGACGGCGATTGTCGATAGCGATGTAACCATTGCCGATGTCGACAACACTGAGCTGACCTCGGCCACGATAACCGTCACCAACCACAAGACCGGTGACCTGTTGTCGATCGCGGGGAGTCTGCCTGCCGGGATCTCGGCATCGAGCTACAACTCGAGCACCGGTGTCCTCACCCTAACCGGGATTGGCACACTGGCTCAGTACCAGGCCGTACTGCAGCAGCTCCGCTTCAGCAATGGCGAGAGCCACCCTGACATCACCGACCGCGACATCACGGTTACCGTCAGCGATGGCATCGCCTCGAGCAATATCGCCCATTCGGTCATTTCCGTAACGGCGCCGAACGAGGCTCCCGACGCGAAGCCTGACAGTTTCACAACGACGGAGAATGGCATCAGTGGCGGCACCTCTTCCGTGCCGCTCGCCGTCGGCAACGTGCTGACCAATGCTCCGGCGGACAGCGATCCTGAGGGGGATGGGCTAAGCGTCACTAGCGTGACCGGCGTAGCCGTGAACGAGACCGACCTCCAGCTCTCCACCCCGGTCATCACCTCCGAAGCGGCAGGCGCCGGTGAGGCGGCGCGGTTCATGATCACCACGACGACCGGTGTCGCGCATCTCGCAGTGATGACCACCGGAGCGGTCAACCTCTGGACCACTGCGGGCGATGCCTTCCAGGGGCTCGGCACGGGCGAATCTGCCACTCTGAGCTTTACCTACGGCGTTTCGGACGGGCACGGCGGCACCGACACCGCGACCGCCCAGATCACCATCAATGGCTCCAACGACACTCCAACGGCCTCGAATGTCGTCAAGGCGGTTGCCGATACATCCGCGACCAATGCCGGCACCGTCGTCGCCAGCGGTAATCTCGTCACGGCGTCCGCAGCGGCGGATCCCGATGGCGATACGCCTTTGACCATCTCCAACATCCAGGGACCGAGCGATGGCTCTGCCATCACCGTGACCGCCGGCGGCGTCGTGGCGCACGGTACCTACGGCGATCTCACAGTGTCGAGCAACGGCACCTACTCCTATACCGCCAAGCCTGCCCTCGACGCCCTGCAGACCGGCAACAACCCGACGGAAGCTTTCAGCTTCGTCGTCTCCGACGGTCACGGCGGCACCACCACTCAGACGCTGACCTTCAACATTTCCGGAGCAAACGACACGCCGACGGGCCTCAACTTCGTCATGTCGACGCTCGCTGCGAGTGCCGACAACGGCAACAATGGGCTCAACGACGGTACCGTCATCGGCACGTTCCAGCCGACCGGCGACCCCGATAGCTCAACGTTCACCTTCGGCTTCATCGATCCCGTTCCAGCCGGCTTCACCATCAACGCCACGACCGGCGTGCTCTCAACCAATGGCACGGTACAGGTGAACGACACGACGCCCTACTCGGTCACGGTGACGGCGTCCGACGGCACCAACACCTTCACCACACCACTGAAGATCTGGGTCGTCGGCGCGGGCAATGACGTGGTGACCGCCGCCGGAACCGACATCGACATCATGTTCGGCTCCAACGGCGACGACGTCCTCAATGGTACCGCCGGCAGCGACGCTCTGATCGGCGGCGCGAACAATGACAGCCTGACAGGCGGTCTTGGTGCCGACCAACTGCACGGTGGCGCCCATAACGATAGCTTCATTTACACCGCCACCAGCGAGAGCGGCGTGGGGGCCGGCAACCGCGACACGATCTTCGACTTCGCCAGCGGCGACACGATCGACCTGTCGGCAATCGATGCCAACACCAACACGGCCGGCAATGGCACCTTCCTTTTCGTTGCGGCCGCGACAGCCACGATCACGGCCAACAGCGTGACCTGGCACCAGGCTGGCGGCAACACGTACATCCACGGTGACAATAGTGGTGACGGCGTCGCCGATTTCGAGATCGAGCTCCTCGGAACGAGGACGATGGTCAGCGGCGATTTCGGTTTGTGAGTTGCGCGGGCGGGGGCCATGGATTGGCTCCTGCCCGCCATATGTAGCGTGAGCATAGGCCGAACGGGCATGCGGCGCCCGCCTCGGCGGAACGACAGAGACCTTGATGAAGACCAGTGAAACACGCCGCGTCCTCGACCAACTGAACAGCTATTTCGTAGCCGCCGGGCTGTTCAGCCTGGCCGTCAACATACTCTACCTCGCCTCGCCGCTTTACATGCTGCAGGTCTATGATCGCGTCATGACCAGCGGCAGCGTCGCCACCCTGATCATGCTCACCCTTGCGTTGCTGGTTGCCCTTGGCGCGCTGGCCGGGCTTGACGCGGTGCGGGCCCTGGTCCTGACGCGCGCCTCGGTGCGTCTCGATCGGCTGCTCGCCACCCGGGTCATCGAGGCGTCGGTGCGCCAGCCGGAAAACAAGGGCCGGCCATTGCGGGATCTCGACGCTTTTCGTCAGGCCCTCACCGGATCCGGTATCCACGCAGCATTCGACCTGCCCTGGGCGCCGATCTACGTGCTGATCATCTTCCTGTTGCACCCGGCCCTGGGCTTTTTCGCGCTCGGCGCCTGTGCCGTGCTGATCCTGCTGGCGCTGGCCAACGAGTGGCTGACGCGCGAGCCGCTGCGTGAAGCCAACGAAGCTGCCGCGCGCAACTATGGTTTCACCGAGGCCAGCCTCCGCAATGCCGAAGTCCTCGACTCGATGGGGATGATGAAGGGGCTGCTTGGCCGCTGGTCGGACGATCGCCTGCGGCTGCTTGACCGCCAGTCCGTCGCCAGCGACCGCGCCGCCGCCATGTCGAGCCTCATCCGCTTCGTTCGGCTCGCGATGCAGTCCCTGATGCTGGGGCTCGGAGCCTATCTGGCGCTCGAGCGGATGACCTCCATCGGTACACTGTTTGCGGCGACGTTGCTGCTCGGTCGGGCGCTGCAGCCGGTTGAACAGCTGGTGGGCGCCTGGCGCGGTCTTGTGGCCGCCAAAGCCAGCTATGTCAGGGTGCGCGACATGCTCGATGCGGTGCCGCAACGCGCTGCTGCCATGTCCTTGCCTCGTCCCACCGGCGCGCTGGCGGTCGAGGCGCTGACCTTCGTGCCGCCCAATACGCCGCGGGTCGCCTTGCGCAACGTCAGTTTCCAGCTCGATCCCGGCGACGCGATGGGGCTGATCGGGCCATCGGGGGCCGGCAAATCCACGCTGGTGCGTCACATTGTGGGCGTGCTTCGCCCCACCGGCGGCGCCGTGCGGCTCGATGGCGCCGATGTGCTGACCTGGCCGCGCGAGCAGCTCGGCCAGCATGTCGGCTACCTGCCACAGGATATCGAGCTGTTCTCCGACACCGTTGCGGCCAATATCGGCCGGTTGCGCACCGATGCCGAAGCCGATGCCGAGATCGTCAAGGCGGCGCAGCTCGCTGGCGTGCACGAGATGATCCTCCGCCTGCCCGAAGGCTACAATACGCAGATCGGGGAGGGCGGCGCGGCGCTTTCGGGCGGCTACCGGCAGCGGATCGCCCTGGCGCGCGCCGTGTTCGGCATGCCGAGCCTCGTCGTGCTGGATGAGCCGAGCTCCAACCTAGATTCCGATGGCGATGCGGCGCTGGCCGAGTGCATGGCACGCCTGCGCGAACTGGGCTCCACGGTGATCATCGTTTCGCACCGACCCTCGACACTCGGCGCGGTCAACAAGATCCTCTACCTGCGCGACGGCGTCATCGAGCTCTTCGGCAAGCGTGACGAGGTGATCGCCGTGCTCAATGACCGAGCCAAGACCGCCGTCATGCCGCGTGGCTCGCAGGTGCCGGCATGAGCGCGTCGCTGACCATCGCCGGAAGTGGACGCCCGCCGGCTCCGGCCGTCTCGGAGTCCGCCTCCGGGCCGATCATTGCCGGCGTGCTGATCCTCGCGCTGTTCTTCGGCGTTCTCGGTGGCTGGGCCGCCCTGGCTCCACTCAACGCCGCGGTCGTCGCCGACGGAATTGTCACCGTCGAGGGCAGCCGCAAGCCCGTGCAGCACCTCGAGGGCGGCATTGTCGGATCCATCGGTATTTCCGACGGCGCCTTCGTTCATGCAGGCGCCACGCTGATGACGCTCGACGACACCACCGCGCGCGCCCAGTACGACATCTACTTCCAGCAACTGGCGCTGGCCCGGGCCATGGAGGCGCGGCTCACTGCCGAGCTGAACGGCAGCAGCGAGATCACGTTTCCGGATGAACTGCTCGCCAGCGACGCGCCCTACGTGCTGCAGACGATCGCCAGCCAGCGCGACGAGTTCAGCGCCCGCAACGACTCGCTGCTCGGCGCGCGGGATATCCTGCTGCGGCGTGTCGACCAGTTGCGGGAACAGGCCAAGGGCAGCACGTCGACCCGGCTGTCCTATGAGGAGCAGCTTGCCTCCCTGGCCGCCGAACGCGGGCGCCTCGACAAGCTGCTGAAAGCTGGGCTGGCCACCCGCGGCCGGGTCAGCGATCTCGAGCGCAGCATGGCCGACGTGCAGGGCCGGCTGGGCGCGGTCGCTGCCGAAGACTCCAGCAACGACCAGAAAATCGCGGAAATCGAGCAGCAGATCAATCAGCTGGGGCGCGACCGGCAGAGCGAAGTGGCCGAAGCGCTGGCGACGACGCAATCCAAGATCCTCGAAATCGTCCCCAGGCTGCAGGATGCGCAGTCCCGCCTGGAGCGATCCATCATCCGGGCGCCGGCGGACGGTCGGATCGTCGGTCTCGCTGTCCATGCCGCCGGCGCCGTGGTCCAACCGGGTCAGGTTCTGCTCGAGATCGTGCCGGAGAAGGCAACGCTGGTCGTCGAAGCGCGGATCCGCGTCGAGGATATCAGCGAGCTGCGGGCGGGGATGCCCGCCGAACTGCGCTTCTCGTCGTTCAAGCAGCACGTATCGCCGCTGATCCGCGGCGCCGTGCTGCAGGTCTCTGCCGATCGCATCACCGACGAGCGGACCCTGGCGGTCTTCTACAAGGCGATGATCGAGGTCGACCCCAAGGACCTGGCCGATCACCCCGAGATTGCGCTCCATGCCGGCATGGGCGCCACCGTGCTGGTCACCACCGAGCAGCGAACCGCCCTCGATTATCTCCTGAGCCCACTGGTCGCCAATTTCGACCGGGCGTTCAAGCAGCGCTGAACACCCCTCGGCCTTCCAGGACGTTTCGCCCGGGATGACCTACCAGTTGGCGATCCGGCCATCGGCGAGCACCGACTCCGTCGCCGGGATCACCTCCTGCGCGAAGGGGTAGCGGGCGGCGGCCTTTTCGTCGATCTCGATGCCGAGGCCAGGGGCCTCGGGAATTGGCCAGGCGCCATTCACCAGGTTGAGCGGGTAGCTCGAGCAGATCTCCTCAAACCAGGGGACGATCCCGACCGCCTCTTCCTGGATGACGAAGTTGGTGGTGGCGGCGTCGAACTGCAGCGCTACGGCGCCGGCCACCGGGCCCATCGGGTTGTGCGGGCAGACCCCCATATGCGCCGCCTCGGCGATGGCCGCGATCTTGCGGCCGCCGGTAAAGCCCATGCAGTGGGCGAGGTCGGGCTGGATATAGGCAACGGCGCGAGTCTGGGCCACCTCGAGGAATTCGCGCGGCGTGAACAGCCGCTCGCCGGTGGCCAATGGGCAATCGACCCGGCGAGCGATGTCGGCCATCCCGGCGCTATCGCCGGGCTGGATCACTTCCTCGCAGAACAGCGGTTTGATCGGCTCGATCGCCTTGATGTAGGCGATGGCGGCATCGAGCGAATCCGGGCGGCCGTGGAAATCGGTCATGATCTCGACGCCGTCGCCGACCCGCTCGCGCACCGCCGCAGCCAGCTTTTCGACATGGCGCACGGCGGGCAGGGGAGCATCGTACCCGGTATAGGGGACGAAGCCGAGCTTGATGGCGTTGTAGCCCATCTCGACCGTTTCCTGCACCGCATCGCAGAAGCGCGAGATATCGGTGTTGGGGACGCGCGCCGAGCTGTCGCCGCGCCTCAAATGGGTGTAGACGCGCACGCTGTCGCGCACCCGGCCGCCCAGCAACTGCCACACCGGCACACCCAGCGCCTTGCCCTTGATGTCCCACAGCGCCTGCTCGATGCCGGAGACGGCCGTGAGGCCGATCGAACCGAGCGGCCAGAAGCTGAACCGGGTCATGGTGTTGACCAGGTGCTCGATCCGCATCGGGTCCTGCCCGATCAGAAACGGCAAGAGGTCATCGATGGTGCCCTTCACTGCCCGGGTCTTCCATTCGAGTGTCGCCTCGCCCCAGCCCCACAGGCCCGGCTGGTCGGTCAGCACCTTCACGAAGATCCAGTTGCGGTGCACGGCGTTGACGACGACGGTTTCGATGCCGGTGATTTTCATGGGTGTTTCCTCCGGGGGGATCTGGAACGGCGCTTGTCCCTGGAGCGCCGGAAATTTCTCGGATGACTGGACCACCCGCGGTGTCATCCCAGCGAAAGCTGGGATCCAACTCTCCATAGGCGCAGGCTGTGAGATGGGGCCCAGCTTTCGCTGGGATGACAGCCGGCGGGTGAGGTGAGGATCGAGCCCAGCTGCTAGGCGGGTTCGATCTATGTGCCCCGACCTAAGCCGTCTTGATTTCGTTGGCTTCGAGGTAGTCGCGGTTCATCTCGATGCCGAGGCCGGGGACGCGCGGCAGTTTCAGCGCGCCGTTCGAATTGTCGAGCCTTGTGTGCATCAGCTCGTTGTAGCCGGAGAGGTCCCAGCGCGAGGTCTCGAGCCGGTAGAAATTAGGCACCGTCATCATCACATGGGCGCCGGCGAGCACATTGATCGGCCCGCCCGCATCATGCGGCGAGATCGGCACGTAATAGCCCTCAGCGAGGATGGCGATCTTCTTCATCTCGGTGATGCCGCCGGTCCAGGTGACATCGGGCATGATGTAGTCGGCAAGTTTCTGCTCGAGGATCGGCACGAAATCCCACTTGGTGTGGGCGCGCTCGCCCACCGAGATGGCGGCATTCACCTTCTCGCGCACCTGCTGCAGGGCGCCATAGCTCTCGGGCGGCACCGGCTCCTCGAACCAGTCGATCTGGCCGGCCTCCTCGAGCGTGCGGCAGAGCCGGATGGCGGTCGGCACATCGAAGCGGCCATGCGCGTCGATCAGGATTTCGACCTGCGGGCCGGCGGTCTGGCGGATCAGCGCCGTTAGGTCGGCTGCCTTCTTTTCGTCGGCGCGCGACAGCATGCCGTCGAGGTAGCCGTCGCGGCGCTCGCGATCGCCCTGGTAGGGGAAGGGGTCGAACTTCAGCGCCGTGTGGCCGGATTTGACGATATCGGTGATCTCGGCCACCACCGCAGCGTCCGAGGTGAACTTACTTTGGTCAGGGTGGGTATAGAGCGAGATCTCGTCGCGCACCGAGCCGCCGAGCAGCTCATAGACCGGCAGCCCCAGCACCTTGCCGCGGATATCCCAGAGCGCGATGTCGATGGCGCTGACGCATTCGCAAGCGGCGCCGCGGCTGCCCATATAGGTGAAGCTGCGGAACAGCTTGTGCCACAGCCGTTCGATCCGGCTCGGGTCTTCGCCCTCGATCTGGCCGCTCACCTGCTTGAGGATGGCAGCGAGCGCCCGGTTGGCGATCTTGGTGGTCGAGGTGATCTCGCCCCAGCCCGAAATGCCCTCGTCGGTCGTCACTTCGACGAACAGGTACTCGCCCCAGTACGAGCTCGTGGCCTTGACCAACCAAGGCCGCACGCCGGTGATTTTCATGATGAAATGGCTCCCTCAAACCAATTGTGCACGCCGCTCGCGCGCGAAAACTGCCTCAGCCGGCGCGCGCTGAGCTCGCGGCCCGCATCTGCTCGAGCACATGCCGGCCCGCCCCATCGACATGCAGCGCGATCAGCGTCGCGGCGTTCGCCGCATCGCCCGCCTTCACCAGCCGGATCAGTTCGCGGTGGTCGCGGATCACCTGGGCGCGGCGGGAGAGTGTGAAGCTGTAGCGATGTCCGATGGCGCGCAGCACTTCGCGGTGTCGCCACCACAGTTCAGCGGCGAGATGGTTGTAGTGACGCTCGTACATCACGGTGTGGAACCGCGTGTCGAGCTCGCTGTGGAGGATCGGATCGGCGAAGTTGTTGGCCTCGATCTGGCGCTGGATGTCCTCGAGTTCGGCGATATCGGCGGGGGTTGCCATGTCGACGAACCAGCGCACCATCGAAGGTTCGATCAGGACGCCGATCTCATAAACGTCGCGGACGAAATCCTGGTCGATCGGGCGCACTCGGGCGCTCTTGTTGTGGACGATCAGCACGAAGCCCTGCGAGCGCAATAGCTGCAGCGCCTCGCGCACCGCATTGGCTGGTGAGTTATGCCGTTCCGACAGCTCCGCCACCACCAGCCGGGAGTTCGCTTCCAGCCGGCCCGAGATGATGTCGTCGCGGATCAACTCGTAAACTGCAGCCCCTTCTTCCGACACTCCGGTTGGGTCGATGCCCACGGGTGGCCGAGCCTTGTATGCGCTCATCTCTCAATCGATTCCGACGTTTGGTTTCAGGGGCAGCTTTGCCGGTTTCTCGTAGGATTTCCAGAGAGAGACGTAAGATTTTGCAAAATTCTGATTGCCTGTGTCGAAATCCGGGCGTTAATTCGCGTAACCGGCGGGTTGCCGGGCAGACATTCTCGACCGACGCGAGGGGCGCCGGCCGCGGGTGGAGGGAGGAAATTCATGTCAGAACACGGAATTGGCCGTGCGCTTCTGCGCGGCATGCTGTCGGCCGCGCTGGCGACCAGTCTCATGGCCTCGACGGCCCTGGGGGCAGGCATCGACATCAGCAAGTGGTCGCCCGAATATGTGCGCTCGATCGCTGGCACTGAGACGTTCGACACGGTCGGCCACTGCAACTCGGTCACCCCGACCGACTACACGGGCAAGCTGACCTTCTGGTACCAGGGCATGTTCGAAGCCGATCCGCAGATCATGCACGACAACTACCGCGATTTCTTCGCGGCGTTCCGCGCCACCTACCCGGGCATCGAGCTGACCGAGCAGGGCATCACCTATAACGAGCTGCTCGACAAGTTCCGCACGGCGCTGCTCGGCAATTCGGCGCCGATGGCGATCCGGCTGCAGATCCTCGGTGGTACCGAGTTCGCCTCCAAGGGCTATCTCGAAGAGCTCAAGCCCGAGGATGTCGGCTACCAGCCCGAGGACTTCTGGCCTGGCGCCATGAAGGCGGTGACCTGGGACGGCAAGATCTACGGCATTCCCACCAATAACGAGACGATGGCGTTCATCTGGAATGCCGACATCTTCAAGCGGGCGGGGCTCGATCCGGAAAATCCGCCGGCCACCTGGGACGACGTGGTCAGCTATTCCAAACAGATCCACGACAAGCTGGGCATCTCGGGCTACGGCCTCGTCGCCAAGCAGAACGCCGGCAACACGCCCTATCGCTACATGCCGCAGCTGTGGGGCTATGGCGGCGGTGTCTTCGACGAGGCCGATCCCAACCCGACCTATGGCGAGGTGCGGCTCGACAGTCCCGAGAGCATCCGCTCGCTGCAGGCCTCCTACGACATGTATGTGCGGGACAAATCGGTTCCGGTTTCGGCGCTGACCAACACCCAGGGCGAGAACCAGGCGCCGTTCATCTCGGGCCAGCTGGCGATGATGATCTCGCACCCCTCCGAATATGCCCGGATGGTCGAACTCGCCGGCAAGGCAACCGGCTCGGACAAGGCAGTCGCCGACAGCGTGCTCGAGAACATGCGCTACGGCCTCATTCCGACCGGCCCGACCGGCAAGCGCGCCGTGGTGTTCGGCGGCTCCAATATCCACATCCTCAAGTCGGAATTCGTTGATGGCGGCAAGGTCGATGAGCCGGCGGCCAAGGCGCTGATCTGCATGTGGACCAGCCCCGAATGGTCATTGAAGCTCGCCTGGGCCGGTTCCAACCCGGGCAACGTCAACGGCTTCAAGACCGAGTGGATGAAACAGCGGCTCGACACCATCAAGTTCCTCGACGTCACCACCTCGATGCTGCCCAACGGCATCCCGTTCCCGGCGCTGCCGGAAGCCCCTGAAATCATGAACATCATCGTCCCCGACATGATGCAGAATGCGCTCACCGGCACGATGACGGTCGAGCAGGCGGCCAAGGACGCGGCGGAGAAGGTGCGGAAGATCCACGGTGGCGGCGGCCTCTAGACCGCCGGCGGCAGGGTCGGGCAACTGCCTGGCCCCGCCGCGCAAGTTTGCCCACGCTACGCGGTAACGCTGTTCGAGGCGTTGCCGCGGGGCGCTGGAGAGGAGCTCCCGATGAAGTTTCTTCTGACCTCCGGGGGCGTAAGCAACCCGAGCATCTCGGCCGCCCTGGTCGAGCTCCTCGGCAAGCCGATCGCCGAGTGCTCGGCCCTCATCATTCCGACCGCCATCTACCCCTTCCCAGGCGGCGCGGGCCATGCCTGGCGGGCAATCTGCGGCATGTCCCCCAGCCCGCTGGCCGCGTTGGGGTGGAAGTCGCTGGGCGTACTGGAATTGACCGCGCTGCCAACCATCCGACCCGAGAACTGGATGCCGATGGTCGAGGATGCCGACGCCCTACTGGTCTGGGGCGGCAACGTGCTCTACCTCACATACTGGCTGCGCCAATCGGGCCTGGCGGCGATGCTGCCGTCGCTCACCGATACGGTCTATGTCGGGGTCAGCGCCGGCAGTATTGCCGTGACCCCCTACAATTGCGACGCCGAGTTCGACCAGCAGTTCGTGCCCGACGGCTCCGACATGGGGCAGGGGGCCGAGCGAGCGCTGGGCCTCGTCAATTTCACCCTCTATCCGCACCTCGATAACCCGGAGATGCCCGACACCACGCTGGCCAACATTGCAAACTGGGCCTCGGGGATTCCGGTCCCGACCTATGCGATGGATGACGACACGGCGATCAGGGTGGTCGACGGCGTGGCCGAGGTGGTGTCCGAAGGGACGTGGCGGCTGCTCATGCCGTAGGATTGGGGAGGGCGGCCGGGTCGCCGTTGCTTCCGATGGTCCGTCATCGGGCGCGCTCAGGACGATGCAGGAATTCCAAGGTAACAAGCGGCGGCGCGATCCGTTTCGCTTGGTCGTCGGTAACTCGTA
Source organism: Devosia sp. Root105 (assembly GCF_001424865.1). Lineage (NCBI taxonomy): Bacteria > Pseudomonadati > Pseudomonadota > Alphaproteobacteria > Hyphomicrobiales > Devosiaceae > Devosia > Devosia sp. Root105. Next base: position 78,665 of record NZ_LMCR01000021.1, on the reverse strand, counting down.
ACCGCACAGAGATTCCACCACTAGCCATTCCCCGCGCCGCATTGCCGACAAAGTTCTGGTTCGCTCTTGCTGGTCGGGAGCCGTGGTTCGGCAAGCAACATGGAGCGCCTGGCGCCGTTGGGTTTCTGACGCCCAGCTGGTGCGCGTGGCGACAAGGGGCACGCGTGACTGCGTTTGCTATTTGAACGGGGTGAGACCAGTCTCATCTGCGGCGCGTTCAGCAGCCGGGTGATCGTTGGTCGGGGTTGGGAGGGTACATACCGTGATCGAAGACGATGGGATTTCTGCGCGCCAGGGTGACCGGGGCGATCGGGCAGGGCGTTACGGTCGTCGCGCGTTTCTGTTCGGGGCCACCGCCAGCCTCGGCGCGCTGGCACTTGCCGCTTGCTCCCCCGCCGGCATGAGCGTCGCGGAAGCGGAGCGGGTCTACGGGCCGCGGCCCAACGAGCGGTTCCCGATCCCGGCGGTCAAGGTCAGCAAGATCAACCCCAAATACTTCCGCCGCACCGTGCGCTACGACAGCAAGGAAGTGGCCGGAACGATCATCGTCGACCCGCGCAACCATTATGTCTACCGCATCGAAGGCGATGGAAATGCTACCCGCTATGGCGTCAGTGTCGGGCGCGCCGGCTTTTTGTGGAGCGGTGACGCCTATATCGGGCGCAAGGCCGAGTGGCCGATCTGGACGCCGCCCAAGGAGATGATCGAGCGCCAGCCGGAAGCCGCCAAATATGCCGGCGGCATGAAGCCGGGGCTCGACAATCCGCTCGGCGCGCGGGCGCTCTACCTCTACCAGAACGGCGTCTACACGCTCTACACGCTCTACAGCACCAGCGTACCGGAAACGATCGGCACCGGCGTTTCGAGCGGCTGTATTGGCCTCCTCACCCAGGACATGCTCGACCTCTATGACAAGACGCCAGTCAATACCAAGGTGATCGTGCTGAAGGCGTGAGCCCGGAGGGTGCCCAGGAGAATACGACACGGGCCGGGCGTAATGCCCGGCCCGTGTCGTTTTGTCATTCGCCGGAGCCGTCGCCCGGCCATAACCGCACCGGCCTCAGCGGCCCAGCTTCAGCACCAGGACATCGCGCGGCGGGATCACCGTGGCGGTGCCGCCGGCGTCGCCCCAGTAGCTGCCGACGGGTTTCAGGTCGGCATGCGCGGCGCCCAGCGTCAGGGTGACCGGTTGTGGCGAGCGGGTCTGGTTGAGCAGCCACAGCGCGCCGCCGTCGGGCCCCAGGTGCAGCCGCGCATGGACCTGCGGGTTGCCGGTGTCGACGTGCCGGTGCTTGCCGGTCCAGCTGAAGACCGAGCGGAAGTAGTTCAGGTTCTCGGGCGTGCCAGACTTGAAGTAGGCCGCCCCCGGATGCGTGCCGACCAGCAGCGTGCGGCCCTTGCCAAAACTGTTCTCGACCACCGCCTTGCGGCCGTCGGCGAAGCTGCCGAGCAGCCGGCCGGTGGTCGGCTCGTACGCCTGGAGGAAGCCACCGCCGGTGATGCCGTCGCCGCCGTCGAACGAGAAGCGGATGCGGTCGGCAATGTCGGGCATGAACTCGACATCGACCTCGCGCGCCCCGAACACCCGGTCGAACCCGTTATGCGGCTGCACTGTGCCGACCTTGCCGCGATCGCCGAAATAGCCCGGCGTCGCCTCCGAGATCAGCGTGCCGCCCGCCTCCACCCACTGTGCCAGCCGCTGGGCGTGCGCCGCAGTCAGCATAATCGGGTAGGGGGCATAGATGGTGTCGACCTCAGCGATGTCGTCGATATGCACCCAGTCGGGCTGGATGCCGATGTCGAGCAGGCCGCGATAGGCTCCCCACATCGCTTCGCGATAGAGCTCCGGCTTGTGGTGGTGGTTGAGCAGGTAATCCCAGGCCTGCGCCTCGGGGATCACCAGCAGCGCCACCTCGCCCTTCACCGGCCGCGCCTCGAACAGCGGCTGCTGCTCCGGCGCGTTGGCCCACTTGGCCATGGCGCTCGCCATGTCGGAACGCGGGGTGCGCGAGCCGTCCATGCCGTACGAGCCGAAAGCGCCGAACAGCGGCCCGTCGAGCAGCGGCCGGTAGCGCAGGTTGAGTACGCCCGTGGCGCCGGCGGCGAACGAGGTCATGGTGAGGGTGCGGACATCCTCGGGGTCCATGACGCGGCCATCCTCCTTGTCGCGGCCGAGCACCTGCGGCTGCAACCAGAGCGGGCCGCCGGGCCGCTCGGCATGCCACCACTTCTTGCCGCGCGCTGCGGCGCGCGTGATGTCAGGGCCGAAGAAGTTCTGCCACGGCTTGAAGCCGCGCCGGCTCGGCACCCAGGTCAGCCCATAGAGTTCGACCTTGCTGGCCGCCAGCCAATCGTCCGAGCCGCCCGCGGCCATGTTGGGAATGGCGCCGCCCACGCCATGCGCGGCGATCAGGCAGTCCTGGTCGACAGCGCGAATGGTGTCGATCTTGTACTGCATCTGGCCATAGTAGTTCTCACGCTTGAACTCGAGCCAGTCGAGACCCTCGGCGAAGGCGGCGACCTCGGCCGGCGGCTCAATGTCGTCCCACTCGGCATAGGAGTAGCGGTACCAGGCCTCGGCCAGCACCTCGAGTGTGCCGTACTTGGCTTGCAGCCAGCGCCGGTAGTCGGCCTTCATCCACTCCGAGTAGTCGACCTCGGGCGAGTAGTTCACCTCGTTCCAGACGTCGTAGCCGAGCAGCCCCGGGTGGCCCTTGTAGCGGTTGGCGAGCGCAGTGAGGAAATTGCCCACCGCCTCCTTCACCTCGGGGCAGTTCAAGGTCAGCGCGCCGGCGCCGTTATGGGCGAAGCCGCCGCTCGAGGACGACACACCCATGTGGTTGGCGAGCGGCCGTCCGTCCATGCGGATCTGTCGGGCATCGTGCCACTTGCGATAGGCCCAGTCGGGCACCGAGTGGGTGAGTTCGGCGATCACCGTCTTGATGCCGTTCTCGGCCGCGAGGTCCATCTGGCGATCGTAGTCCTCCCAATCGTAGACGCCCGGCTTGCGCTCGATCGCGGCCCACATGAACCAGTGCCGGAAGACGTTGAGGCCGTCTTCGCGCGCCACCCGATAGTCGCGCGACCAATCCTCGCGCGGCGGGTTGGATTTACGGAAATACACAGCGCCGAAGGGCACTTGCGGGATCTTGTCGGTGGGCATCTGGGGCTCCTTGGAGACAAAGCGGCTGGAACGGCGGAGTGAGCCGCCGCGGGGTGGGGCAGGGGCGCTACTGACCGATCAGGGCGTGTCGCCCGCCAGGACCTCGAGAGTGCGGATCAGGCCGGAATGGTCGCGGTCGCCGTCGCCAAGCGCGATGGCGGCGTTCATCAGCTGCTGCGTCGCGGCCGTGTTGGGGAGGCTGAGGTCAAGCACCCGCGCGGCATCGAGCGCGAGCGACAGGTCCTTGCGATGCAGCCGGATCCGGAAGCCCGGCTCGAACGTGCGCTTGATCATGCGCTCGCCATGCACCTCGAGGATGCGGGAGGCGGCAAAGCCGCCCATCAGCGCTTCGCGCACCTTTGCGGGATCGGCCCCGGCTTTCCTCGCAAAGCTCAGCGCCTCGGCCACCGCCTCGATGGTCAGCCCGACGATGATCTGGTTGGCGACCTTGGCGGTCTGCCCGTCGCCGGCGCCGCCGACCAGCGTGATATTCTTGCCCATCGCCTCGAACAGCGGCCGGGCCCGCTCGAACACCTCGGGCCTGCCGCCGACCATGATGGTGAGCGCGCGATTGCGCGCCCCGACTTCGCCACCCGACACCGGCGCGTCGAGATAGTCGCTGCCCAGCGCCTCGATCCGCGCGGCGAAATCCTTGGTCGCGACCGGCGAGATCGAGCTCATGTCGATCACCAGCTTGCCGCGGCCCAGCCCGTCGGCGACGCCATCCTTGCCGAACAGCACCAGCTCGACATCGGGAGTATCGGGCAGCATCAGGATCACCACCTCGGCGGCCTCGGCCACTTCCCGAGCCGAGGCCAGCGCCTTGCCACCCTGGTCCACCAGCTGCTGCGAAGTGGGCTTGACCCGGTGCAGCAACAGCTCGTGGCCGGCGGCGATGAGGTGGCCGGCCATCGGCCGCCCCATGACGCCGAGCCCGATGAAACCGATCTTCATTACGCGCTCCTCAAATAGGGCTGCATCCAGCCCAGGCCCGCGCTGGTGCCGGCCCTGGGCTTGTACTCGCAGCCGAAAAATCCGTCGTAGCCGAGCCGCTCGATCGCCGGCAGCACGAAGCCGTAGTTGATCTCACCGGTGCCGGGTTCGTTGCGGCCGGGAGTATCGGCGAGCTGGATATGGGCGATGCGCTCACGCAGCCGCTGGTAGGTCGGCAGCAGGTCTCCCTGCATCACCTGCATGTGGTAGAGGTCGTACTGGATGTAGAGGTTGTCGTGTCCCACCCGCTCCAGGATCCGCTCGGCGTGCGCCGTGGTCGAGAGGAAGAAGCGGGGGATGTCGCGCAGGTTGATCGGCTCGATCAAGAGCTTGATGCCGGCCTCGGCGCAACGCGGTGCGGCATATCTTAGGTTGTCGACCAGCGTCGCTTCCATCGCCTCGAGGTCGGCGCCCGGGGCGACGAGGCCGGCGATGACATTGAGCTTTTCGCAGCCGAGCGTCGTTGCGTAGTCCAGCGCGGTGGCGATGCCGGTGCGGAACTCGTCGCTGCGGCCGGGCAGTGCCGCGATGCCGCGCTCGCCGCCGGCCCAATCGCCCGAGGGTACGTTGAACAGCGCCTGCACCAGGCCATTGGCGGCCAGCGCCTCGGCAACCCGTTGCTTGGGCTCGGCATAGGGACCGAGATACTCGACCGCCGGAAAGCCATCGCGCGCCGCGGCGGCGAAGCGCTCGAGAAAGCCGAGCTCGGGATAGAGGAAGGACAGGTTGGCGGAGAACTTCACGGTGTGGCCTCGGCTGTAAATCGCGTACGGTGCAGCATCCGTTTGTGGCGCGGATCGGGGTGGGGCACGGCCGAGATCAGGGCCCTGGTATAGGCCTCATGGGGGGCGGTGCAGACTTGCTCGGCGCTGCCCATCTCCACCACCTTGCCGCGGTGCATCACCGCCACCCGATCGCAGAAATAGCGGACCACCGAGATGTCGTGGCTGATGAAGATGAAGCTGAGGCTCAGCCGCTTCTGGATGTCGAGCAAGAGGTCGAGGATCTGGCTGCGGATCGAGACGTCGAGCGCCGCGGTCGCCTCGTCGGCAATGATGACGCGCGGCTCGAGCGCCAACGCCCGGGCGATGCCGATGCGCTGGCGCTGGCCGCCCGAAAAGGCGTGCGGATAGCGTTCCATCGACTGCGGGTCGAGCCCGACCAGTTCCATCAGTTCGCCCACCCGCCGTTCCAGCGCGGCGCCCCGCGCCAACCCGGCGACGAACAGCGGGTCGCCGATCACGTCCTTGACGGTGAGGCGCGGGTTGAGCGAGGCGAACGGATCCTGGAACACCAGCCGCACGTCGCGATGGAAGCCGCGCAGGTCGCGCTTGCTGAGCCCGGTGACGTCGACGGCGCGACCCTCGCGGTCGTTGTAGGTAATGGCGCCGGAGGTGGGCTCGACGGTTCTGAGGATCAGGCGGCCGAGCGTCGTCTTGCCCGAGCCGCTCTCGCCGACGATGCCAAGATTTTCGCCTGCGGAGAGGTCGAGGCTGACATTGTCGACGGCTCGGATGGCGTAACTGGCGCCGCCGAACAGGCCGCCACCGCCGCCATAGAATTTGCTCAGCTCGCGCACCGAGAGGACCGGCTTGTTCGAGGGGTCGGACGCCGTGGCCGGGTGGGTCAGCGCGCGCGGGTTCTGCTCGAGCCGTACCGTCGAGGCAAGCAGCTGCCGGGTATAGGGGTGGCGGGCCTCGTGGAAGATCTCGTCGACACTGCCCGCCTCGACAATCCGGCCGTAGCGCATCACCGCCACCTCGTCGGCCACCTCGGCGACCACGCCCATGTCGTGGGTGATCAGCAGCATCGCCATGCCGCGGCTCAACTGTAGCCGCTTGATCAGGTCGAGGATTTCGGCCTGGGTGGTGACATCGAGCGCCGTGGTCGGCTCGTCGGCGATCAGGATGTCCGGATCGCAGGCCAGCGCCATGGCGATCATGGCGCGCTGCCGCATGCCGCCCGAGAACTCGAAGGTGTAGCGGTCGATCATCTTGTCGGGGTCGGGAATTTCGACCTGCCGCAACAGCTCGATGGTCGCGGCCCGGGCCTCGGCCTTGTTCATTGCTTGGTGCAGGCGCAGGGCCTCGACGATCTGACTGCCGATGGTGTGCACCGGCGACAGCGAGCTCATCGGCTCCTGGAAGATCAGCCCGATGCGGCCGCCGCGGATCGAGAGCAGCTCGGCGCTGCGCTCGTTGAGCGGCACGATGTCGGTCTCGTGCCCGGCGCCGCGCAGCAGGATGCGGCCATCGGTGATGGTGCCGTTCTTGTCGATGATGCGCAGCAATGCGCGGGCGGTGACCGATTTACCCGAGCCGCTTTCGCCCACGAGGCAGAGCGTCTTGCCGCGACGGAGCTCGAAGCTCACCTCACGCACCGCGTGCAGCACGTGGGTCCTGAGGTTGAAGTCGATGCTGAGGTTCTCGACCGAGAGGATGACATCGTCGTCTGCCATGGCGCCCTCGTCAGTTTTCGTACGGGTCGGCTGCATCGCGCAGGCCATCGCCGAGGAAGTTGTAGGAAAGCACCGTCAGCACCACCGCGCCGGCTGGCCAGATCAGCAGCCACGGCGCGGTGGCGATGGTGCGCACGTTCTGCGCCTCCTGCAGCAACACCCCCCAGCTCACCACCGGCGCCTTGAGCCCGATGCCGAGAAAGCTCAACGCCGTCTCGGCGACGATCATGGTGGGCAGCGCCAGCGTCACCACTGCGAGGATGTGGCTGGTGAGCGAGGGCAGGATGTGCCGGAAGATCAGCCGCCGTTCGCTCGAGCCGTCGAGCCGCGCCGCGGTGACGAAGTCGTCGCTTCTGAGCGCGAAGAAGCGGCCACGTACCTCGCGGGCCAACCCGGTCCAGCCGAACAGCGAGACGATCAGCGTGATGACGAAATACACCTGCAGCGGCGACCAGGTGAGCGGCACCGCCGCCGCGAGACCGAGCCATAAGGGAATAGTCGGCATCGAGGAGATCACCTCGATGACGCGCTGGATACCGAGGTCGACCCAGCCACCGTAAAACCCCGAGATCGAGCCGAGGACCACGCCGAGGCAGAGGCTGATGGCGACGCCGATCAGGCCGATCGACATCGAGACGCGCGTTCCGTAGATCAGCCGGGTAAGCAGGTCGCGGCCGAGCTTATCGGTGCCCAAGAGGTACATGGTATCGCCGGATTTGAGCGGCCCCATCAGGTGCACGTCCATGGGGATGAGACCCCACAGCTTGTAGCCTGGGCCTTTGACGAAGAAGCCGATCGGCACGACTTTGTCCGGGTCGATAGTGAAGGTCCGCTTCAGCGAAGCCGGGTCGACGGTCTGCTTGTAGCCCTTGACATGCGGCATCCAGCTGAGGCTGCCATCCGTCTCGGTGACGAACAGCGCGATGTCCTGTGGCGGTGCGTAGGTGAACTGCGGCTTGGCCGCTTCGGGCAGGGCCGGGGCGAGGAACTCGGCGAAGGCGGCGATCAGGTACATCACGAGGATAAGTACCCCCGCGACCACCGCCACCTTGTGGCGCACGAATTTCAGCCAGATCAGCGTCCATGGGCCGGCGACCGCGATTTCGGTCTTGCCGCCGCTCCGCCGGATCGGGGTGATGGCTGGGCCGGTTTCCGCCGCGCCATCGCTTTCGAGATGTACGTGGGTCAATTGAAGCGGATCCGTGGGTCGAGAATGGCAAGCAGGATGTCCGAGATCAGCATCCCGATCAGCGTCAGGACGCCGAGCAGCAGGATGATCGAGCCGGCGAGGTACATGTCCTGCACGGTCAGGGCGCGCAGCAGCAGCGGCCCCATCATCGGCAGGTTGAGGACGATCGCCGTGATGGTGACGCCGGAGATGAGCTCGGGCAGCACCCAGCCGATCGCCGACACAAACGGGTTGAGCGCAATCCGCACCGGGTATTTCAGCACCACCTTGTACTCGGGCAGGCCCTTGGCCTTGGCGGTGATGACGTAGGGCTTGTTGAGCTCGTCGGTGAGGTTGGCCCTGAGGATGCGGATCAGCGCCGCGGTGCCGTTGGTGCCGATGACGATGATGGGGATCCACAGGTGCGCCAACAGGTCGACGAACTTGTCCCAGCTCCACGGTGCGTTGACATATTCGCGCGAGAACAGCCCGCCCACCGTCTGCCCCATGTAGCGGTAGGCGAGGTACATCAGCGTCAGCGCCATGATGAAGTTCGGAATGGCGAGGCCGATGAAGCCGAACAAGGTAAAGGCGTAGTCACCCACCGAGTGCCGCCGCATTGCCGAGTAGATGCCGATGGGCAGCGACACGGCCCACACGAACAGCAGCGCCAGCAGCGAGACCGACAGCGTCGGCGCCAGCCGCTCGGCGATCAGCCCCCAGACCGGCCGGTTCCATTCGAACGAGTAGCCGAAGTCGCCGCGTAGCACGATGCCGCTGATCCACTTCCAGTACTGGACGACAAACGGATCGTCGAAGCCGTAGATCTCGCGATAGCGCGCGATCTGCGCCTGGTCGACGTTGACGCCGCTGTCGGACATCGAGGCCAGCATCGAGGTGAGATAGTCCCCCGGCGGCAGCTGGATGATCAGGAAGGCGATGATCGACATCCCGACGAGGGTCGGGATCATGTAGATCAGCCGCTTGAGGATATAGCGCAGCATCGCGGGGGCTCAGCCCCAGGTCACGTGCACGGCTTCGAGCGTCTCGAGCCACGGCACGTCGATCTCGACCCGGCCGTCGGCGACGCGGGCGTGCGCCTCGCGGCCGGACACCAGCAGCTTCGCGCCGGCAAACCGTCGCCCCTCGGGGATGGCGAGGCTCACCACCTGCGGGCCAGCCGGGAAGACGCTGCGGATCGGCCCCTTCATCATCATCGGGTTGTTGAGGTTGTGCAGCACCACCGCGGTGCTGTCGGTGTCTTCGCGAACCGCGAGGTCGAGCACCTCGCGCCCATGGACCTCGACGTCGAGCGGCTTGCCAAGCGCCCAGCGCACGGCATTGCCGATCAGCCGGGCATGGTCGGCCGCCAGCACCTCTTTGAAGATGCCGCCGACATTCCATGGGAAGTAGACCGTACGGCCGCCGCCCTGGTGCCGGCGCGCCACCACGGCGGCGCCGCGCGGCTCCTGGCGCGGATAGACCTCTTCCATCGGCAGGTCCGGGAAGTCGGGGAGATAGAGGAACGGCACCTCGGCATCGGCCACGGTATCGACGGCCAGCAGCTGGGTGCCGCCGATGATGCGGTTGGCGCCGTCGAACCCCTCCGAAATCGGATGGAGGCCATTGATCGCCACATAGGTGTTCTTGACCGGGCCACGTGCCGGCGCGGTGAGGCTGACGCCGAGCAGCGGCCCGAGCCCGATGGCGTGGCGCGGCTGGTTGAGTGCCGTACGGGTCGAGGTCTCGTGCGCCGCGACGATGCTGCCGCCCCGCGCCACATAGGCTTCGAGCGTCCTGATCTGCTCGTCCGACAGGCAGGTCGAGTTGGCCAGCACCAGCACCTTGAAGCGGTCGAGCAGCCCTGATGTCATCGCCTGGTCGGAGACCATTTCGAACGGAATGCGGGCCTCGACCAGCGCGTGGTAGAACCCCAGGTCATCGGCCTCGGCACTGGCCCGGGTCTCCTGGCCGTGATGGCGCAACGTCGTCGCCGGATCGAGGATCGCCACCTCGGCGACCGGCTGCATGGCGGCCAGCACCGGCTCGAGCTCGGCGTGGAGCCCGAAACTGTCGGCCACCGGCTCGACCCAGCGATTGTCGGGGACGACGCCGTTGAACTTGGTGAACCAGGGGAGCAGCCCCTGGGTGGTGCCGTTGTCGATCCAGGCCTGCATCTCGGGCCCGGTGGTCACCGAGTCCTTCCACCGATAGGCCTCTTCGGGTCCGATCGAGGTGATGAGGATGGCCGGGCGATCCGGGAAGGTGGCGCGCATACGCTTGCCGTTGCGACCGGCCATCCAGATCGGCTCGGTGCCGCGCCGGCCCTGGTCGTCGACGCACAGGAACGGGCAATAGCGCTGGATGACCTCGAGGTCGAACTCCATCAGCGACACTGAGCCCATGTTCGGGATGAAGCTGGTGTGCGGCTTGATCTTCTTCATCGCCGCGTCCCACTCGACGACCAGCCGGGTGAGCACGGTGCGGCGCCACGCCGCCCATGCCATCCACACCGGGTCCTCGGGGTTGGCATGGCGCGGCAGCTCGTAGCCCGAGGCAGCGCGGAAATTCGTCTTGCAGCTTTCGCAGTAGCACACACCGTGGCCCTGCCAGCGATTGGCAAAGATGGCGTCGATGTCGTAGTCGCGCGTCAGCTCCTCGAGCACCTTGGGCATGAAGCCGAAATTGTAGTCCGAATAGGCGCAGGTCACCCACACCTCGGGGAAGGCCCAGTGGCGGCGCCGGTTGCCGTCCTGGTCGACGGCGATCCACTCCGGATGCGCGTCGGCGGCATCCTGGTGGATGGCATGCGGGTCGACGCGCGCCATCACATGCATGCCCAGCCGCCGGGCGCCCTCGACCAGCGTCCCGAACGGGTCGCTGTCGCCGATGAACTTGCTGACATAGTGCAGCGGCACCTTGCTCGGGTAGTAGGCGATATAGCCGCCGGCGCTGAGGCACGTGGCGTTCGAGCGGGTGCGCTTGAACACCTCGATCCAGAAGGCCGGGTCGAACTTGACCGGATCGTCCTCGGCCAGCGTCAGCTGCGTCCAGCGCGTCGCCGACTTGTACCAGTCGGGCGTCCTGAGGTTGCGGTGGGTATGCGCCTTGGCGTCGAGCATGACGGGCCTTTCGGAGACGACGGTCGGGGGGCCGGCCCGCTAGGGAGCGGGCCGGCGGGGAGGAACAGTCAAACGCCCGGTAGTCAGGCCTTGAAGAACTGCTCCGGGCGGGCTGGGCCGGGGGTCGGCCATCCGAACGAGTTCGGCATTTCTTTCAGCACATTGACCATGCCGTTCTTGACGACGCCGTAGCCGTCAGCCGGCAGGCTGACACCGAAGGTGAAGAACAGCTCGGCCGCGTTCTGCAGCACCTGGGCCATCAGTTCCTGCTGTTTGGCCGGCTCGGCAGTGGCGACCAGCTGGCGGTAAAGCTCCTGCTGCGCCTTGACCTCGGCCGGCGGCTCGATCGCATCGGGATTGTCCGGCTGGGTGAAGTAGAGCGCCCAGCCCTGGGCGTAGAAGCAGTTGTTGTTGATCGGCACGTAGAAGCGTGGGTCGAGCATCGCGGCGATGCCGGAATTGGCGCCGAACTGGTGCGCCGTCGCGTCGTATTCGCGGCCGCGGCGGACGCGCTGCTCCCACAGCGAGCGGTCCATGGTGCGCATCTGCGCATCGATCCCCACCGCCTGGAACATCGGGATGGCCAGCTCGAACATATCGAGGAAGGTGGTCCGGGTCTGGTCGAGCTCGAAGATGATGGAGACGCGTTGCCCGTCGGCATCGAGCCGGTAGCCCTCGCTGTCCTTGTTCGGCAGCAGCCCATCCAGCATCTGGTTGGCCTTGGCTGCATCGAACTCGGTGAACTGCTTGGCCAACTGCTCGTTGTAGAGCGGATCGTCGGCGCGCATCGAAGCCTGCGCCGGAGCGCCCTGGCCGACGAATACCGCATCGATCAGCGCCTGCCGGTCAACGGCGATCGAGAGGGCCTGGCGGAACTCGAGGGTGTTGAACAGCTCGCGCCGCGTCGGATTGACATGGTTGAGGTTGAGCTGGAACGCCATCACGTTGGCGGCCGTCTCCTTCAGCGTGTAGAAGCCATAGCCCCCGGCGTCCTGGCCGTCGAACAGCACCGGCTTGTTGGTCGGGGTGGCGATGTACTGATCCATCATGTCGATCTCGCCCTGCAGCGTCTTGAGCAACAGGACTTCGGGATCGGCGACCATCTGGTAGACGATGCGGTCGAAGTAGGGCAGCTGCGTGCCGGCCGTATCGACCTTGTGGTAGTAGGGGTTGCGCACCGCGATGGTGGTTTGCGTGTCCTGGCCGAGCGGGCTGCCGCCCTCGCCGGTGAAGGTCCACGCCGTCAGCGCCGGACGCTTGGTGTTCTGGAAGTAGACGTTGGTGTCGAGATAGCCGATCTCCTGCTGGAACAGGGCGATCCAGCTCTCGAGCCCGGCAGCCTTGGCGAGCTTGTCGGCATCCGGGTTGTAGCGGATGTGGAACTGCTCGAGGTAGTGCTTGGGGCAGCGCACCAGCTGGTCCTGGTCGGCCCAGGCCATCTGCTGCAGGAAGAACCCGTTGGGGGCGGTGAACACCACCTTGAAGGTCTGCTCGTCCACCACTTCGATGGTCGCCGGCTTGCCACCCGCCGACCACCAGACGTTGCCGGCCTGGTTGGTTTCGGCGTCGGTGAAGTAAGCGTCGTACCAGAACTGCACATCGGCGGTGGTGAACGGCTGGCCGTCCGACCACTTATGGCCCTTGCGCAGCGTGATGGTGTAGACGGTCGCGTCCTCGTTGACCGCATAGCTCTCGGCCACGTTGGCCTCGATGCCCGACCAATCCGCCGTGAAGCGGATCAGCGGGTCATAGCCCTGGTAGCGCACCAGCATCGAGGCCGAGCCACCGCCGACCAGCGCGTGGTCCCATTGTCCGCCCTGCTGGCCGACCTGCTCCCAAGGCGTGATCACCAGCGGATTGGCCGGCAGGCGATCGGCCACTGGCGGCAGCGTGCCGGCCTCGACCTGCGCCTTGAGAAATGCAGATTCCGGGGTCTCTGCAAACACCTGCGGCGCGATCAGTGCAGCGCCTGCGAAAGCTGTGCTGCCGGCAAGAAAAGCCCTGCGGCTGAAACCGTTCATGTCTAGATCTCCTCCCAAAGCTGCGGCCACTTCCCTGGCAGCCGTTAGCTTGCGAAAGGCTTGCAACTCTGATTTGTTAGGTAAAGTGTTATGTTAGGCCGTTACGACGTTTTTCTAAGTCAGATTGGCTGACATAGTGAAGATAGGCGAGATATTCGGCATTCTTTGTCATGCCGTTAGGCTATGTTAGGTTCGAGTAGAGCCGCTGTGAAAATCGGGGGAAAATCGTTGGAACGCGTCACGCTCGGAAGCCTCGCTGCCCGCCTGGGTCTGTCCAAGTTCGCCGTCTCGCGCGCCCTGTCTGGCAAAAGCGGGGTCAGCGCGGACACCCGCCGGCGGGTGCAGGAACTCGCCGCCGAACTGGGCTACGCCCGCCAGCCGGCGCCGAAGGAACTGCAGACGCTCGGCCTCGTCTTCCACGACACCGACCTGATCAACAGCGAGTTGCATGTGCTGATCCAGAGCGGGGTGCAGGCCGAGGCGCAGCGACGAGGCTACCAGGTGCGGATGCGCTGGACCCATCTTGCCGAGGAGGTCGAGGCGTTCGTGCGCACCTGCAGCGGCGCCATCATGGTGGGGCCGCACGAGCGCGACACCTATGACCGCGTCTATGCGCTCGACATCCCGATCGTGCGCACCGGCTGGCTCGACCCCTTGGAGCAGGCCGACTTCGTGGGCGGCAGCGACCATGAGGCCGGCTCGGCCGTGGCGCGCTATCTGGTGGAACTGGGCCATACTGCCATCGCGTTCGTCCAGGGGACGCCCGGCTATCGCGGCCGCATGGAGCGCTATTACGGCGTTCGCGAGGTGCTGGAGCAGCTGCCGCAGGTCAGTTTCCGGCAGATGACCTTCGAAAAGGAAGTGCGCTTCACCGAACACCTCAGAGCCATCGAAGCCGAAGGCTTCCGCCCTACCGCGTTCTTCTGCGCCCATGACGGGCTGGCGGTGACGGTGATCTCGGAACTGCTGCGCCTCGGCTACCGCATCCCCGAAGATATCTCGGTGATCGGTTTCGGCGATTACTCGGCCGCCACCCAGATCTCGCCGCAGCTGACCACGGTGAAAGGGCACGGCCAGCAGATCGGCGCCGGCTGCGTGCGGCTGCTCGACGACCGCATCAACGAGCGCATGGCGCGCGACATCCCGGTCCGCCTGCTGATCGCCAGCCGCATCGTCAACCGCGCATCATGCGGGCGAGCGAGACGGGTGGCAGCGTAGCGGGTGGGTGGAGAAGCGGCATGGGCAAGGCGCCGCCAGGAGGGGACCGCATGTCCAATGCGCTGCTGCTGCATTTCCGCGTCCCCGATGGCGACGACCCGGAACTGCTCAGGGGACGGCTGGTGACGTTTCAGTCGAGCCTCTACAGCTGGCTCCGCCAGACCGGCTGGGGAACCGTCGACTGGGCCGAGCTGGATAAGCTCGAGCCCACGTTCAGTGTGCGCGATGTCAAATCCGCCAAGCGCAAGCGCGTACGGGATTGGATCGAAAAGGAGGTCGAAGCACACGGGCTGGTGGTGCAGATCGAGGATGGGCAGGCGAGCCTCAGGGGGCCGTCCCTACCTCACCCCCGCGCATGAGCAGCATAGGTCTCCAGCGTGCGCGCAGGGTTCCAGCACATCCAAGGCGCTCGATTTTGCATGTTGCCAGGGGCGCAATCGTCAACTGTCCGCTTCTGTCTCCGCTGGAGGGAAGCTGCATCAGAAGGTCTGGCGATGTGGTTAAGCCAGGCCGCCAGATCTGCTGACGATCGCCACCTCGCCGCCGCGCATGATCAGCGGTATCGGAACGGCGGGAATGTAGATCGTTGCTCCGGCGCCGAATAAGCTATGCGTATGGTGGCACCGGACGGAGCACACGTTTCATGCCTGTGGGAGGTTCCTTGAGCAAGCGGTTCACCAGAGACGAGTTGATCGCGGCGTTTGACCGGGTTGGCCGCGCTGCGGCCGCTAACCGGCATCACCTGGAGTTGGCCGTCTACGGGGGCTCTGCGCTCATGCTGGCGAGTAACTTCCGCTATGCCTCGGAAGACGTCGACATAGCCGAACTCCACTATCCGTGGCCGGATTGGCTGCGACAGGTGATAGACGATATCGCCAGGGAAAACGGCTGGTCTGCCGACTGGCTGAACGATGCGGTCACGTTTCACCTGAGCGAGCATTCGACCAGAGAGCGGGATCACGTTCTGGTCGGCACCTTCCCCCGCAGCTCCGAGGATGGCAGCCTGAAGGTCTATGTACCTTCGGCCGAGTACATGCTGGCGCTGAAGCTCAAGGCGATGCGGGTGATGGACCCCGCGAAGGGGCCGCAGGAGGCCAGCGACATCATCAACCTGGTAAAGGTGTTGGATCTGGACAGCCCGGAAGCCGCGATCGAGGTTCTGGGCCGCTACTTTCCGAAGACGGCAGCAGACCCGACCAAGCAGATATTCATCCTCAGGCAGATCTGGAACATGGAGAGCGCGGATGCGCCCGCGTACCCTGGCTGAGGTGGGGAGCCGGATCCTGGCCGGTGAGCCGCTGGACAAGGCGCTGGCAGAGTTCCTCGATGAGTTCTACGACGCCATCAGTGTGGACGAGGCCGAAGCCATGCTGGCTGCTGCCCCGCCACCAACTGGTGTCGCATACGCGGATGCCCTGTTGGGCGCCGTGGGCGACTATCTGAGCATGCAATACCTTCGCCGACGCTTACCCGATTGGACCACGGAGCCGGTCAGGTTTCTGCAGCATCCCACCTTCACGTCAGCCTTGGACAGCGCCTCTGCAAAGGCTTGGCTGATGCACAACAGCCCCGCCGAATTCAAACATCACAATATTTTCACCGAAGCTGTCCCACTGCGGCGAAAGCGATCGGAACACCCCCGCTTTCACAACCGATCCTTGAACACCTCACCGCCGCGCATGATCAGCGGCACGTGAGCGCCATCGCCCTGCAGCCGGGTGATGTCGGCCAGCGGGTCGCCATCGACGACGATCAGGTCGGCATGCGCTCCCGCAGCGATCGTGCCGATCTCGCCGGTCATGCGGCAGAGGTCGGCCCCGACCGTGGTGGCCGAGCGGATGATTTCGGCTGGGGTCAGCACCTTGGCGAGGAGTTCGAACTCCATGCAGTGGTACTTGCGCAGGCCGCCCAGCAGGTCCGAGCCGAAGGCCATGGGCAGGCCGGCGTCGCGCATGATGGCGAGCGAGTTGAGGCCGCCCGAGCGCACCACCTCGATCTTTTCGAACTCGACGGGGCCGAGGCCCAGCGCCTTGCCCTCGAGCCACAGCGCGTCATAGGCGACGAGAGTGGGAACGGCGATGCAGCCCTTTTCGGCGGCGAGCTTTGCTGTTTCGGCGCTGATCAGGTTGCAGTGCTCGAGCGAGTGGACGCCGAGCTCGACGCAGCGGCGAATGGCGGCATCGGTATAGACATGGGCCGAAACGTAGAGCCCGGCATTCTCGGCCTCTTCGACCATGGCCAGGATTTCCTCGCGCGAATACTGGATCGAGTGGATCGGGTCGTTCGGCGAGGAGACGCCGCCATTGGCCATCACCTTGATGAAGTTGGCGCCCTCCTTGATCATGGTGCGGCAGGCGGTGCGCACGGCGTCGACGCCATCGGCGATATAGCCCATCGAGCCCAGCCGGTCCGACATCATGCCGGGGCGGTCGTCGGTGCGCTTGCGCAGATCGGCGTGGCCGCCTGTGGTGGTGAGGCCCTTGCCGCAGATGACGATGCGCGGCCCGTCGATCAGCCCTTCCTCGATGCCACGGACCAGGCCGTGATCGGCGCCGCCGAGATCGCGGATGGTGGTGAAGCCGCGCTGCAGCATCTCTTCCATGACGCGGGCCGAGCGGAGGCCGGCAAGCGAGGAGGGGGCAATCATGTTGCCCCAGAGGTCGAGGGTTTCGGCGACCACATGCACGTGGCAATCGATCAGCCCGGGCATCAGGGTCCGGCCGCCAAGGTCGATGACGCGCGCGTCAGCCGGGGCGGCGATGCCGGCGCCGACTTCGGCGATGCGGCCATCGCGCACCAGCACGGCCAGCCCATCGCGCAGCACGCCCGCTGCAGCATCGAGCACGCGGCCATTGGTGAAAAGCGTCGTCTGGGGCATCGGGGGGAACTCTCTATCTATGGTGGCAGGCGGCAAGGCGCCCGTCGGGTCGTGTGGTCAAAGCCGGCTCGCTGGTGCGGCAAATCTCGGTGGCCAGCGGGCAGCGGGTGTGGAATGGGCAGCCGCTCGGCTTGTTGATGGCGCTCGGCACATCGTCGCTCGAGGCGCTGAAGCTGTGGCGATGGCGCGGGTCGAGCGTCGGGGCCGCGCGGGTCAGCATCTCGGTGTAGGGGTGCGTAGGCGAGGCGAACAGCAGTGCCTTGGGAGCGATCTCAACGATCTTGCCGAGGTACATCACCGCCACCCGGTGCGAGATGTGCTCGACCACCCCGAGGTCATGCGAGATGAACAGGTAAGCAATGCCGAGGTCGCGCTGCAGGTCGGCCAAGAGGTTGAGGATCTGCGCCTGCACTGACACGTCGAGCGCCGAGACCGGCTCGTCGCAGACGATGATATCGGGCTTCAGCGCCAGGGCCCGGGCGATGCCGATGCGCTGGCGCTGGCCGCCGGAGAACTGGTGCGGGAAATTGTCGGCCTGGTCGGGCCGCAACCCGACGCGCGCCATCAGCTGCGCCACCTCGGCATCGCGTTCGGCCCTGGTGCCGACCCCGTGGATATCGAGCGCCACCCGAATGGCGTCGCGCACCCGACGGCGCGGGTTGAGCGAGGAGAACGGATCCTGGAAGACGATCTGCACTCGCCGCCGGTAATCCTTGAGGTCGCGGCGGCGGAAGCTGCCGATCTCGGTGCCATCGAACCGCACTCGGCCACCGGTTGGCTTCACCAGCCCGAGTAGCGCCAGGCCGGTGGTCGACTTGCCGCAGCCGGATTCGCCGACAAGGCTCAGCGTTTCGCCGCGCGCGATCGAAAAGCTCACCCCATCCACGGCCTTGACGGTGGCGGACTGGCGCTGGAACACCCCGGATCGCACCGGAAAATGCACCTGGAGATCGTCGACGGCAAGAAGGGCTTCAGCCATCGACATGCTCCCAGCAGGCGGCGAAATGACCGGGCCGCTTTTCCTCGAGCGGCGGTCGCTCCTCGAGGCAGCGCGCCGAGGCGCGTGGACAGCGCGGCGCAAAGGCGCAGCCCTTGGGCAGGTCCCAGGGCGGCGGCACGGTGCCGGCGATGTCGACCAGCCGATCGGTGGCCGGCCGCCCGGCGACGGGACGCGGGATCGCCCCCATCAGCCCCAGCGTATAGGGGTGGATCGGGTGCTCGAACAGGTCGTAGACGCTGGCTTCCTCGACGCGGCGGCCGGCATACATCACCACCACCCGGTCGGCGACTTCCGCCACCACCCCGAGATCGTGGGTGATCAGCACCAGGGCGGTGCCGAGCCGCTTCTGCAGGTCGGAAATGAGGCCGAGGATCTGCGCCTGCACGGTGACATCGAGCGCCGTGGTCGGCTCATCGGCAACGAGGATTTTCGGGTCGCAGGCCAGCGCCAGGGCGATCATCGCGCGCTGGCGCTGCCCGCCGGACAGCTCATGCGGGAACTGCCTGCTACGGCGCGCGGGGTCAGGCATCTGCACCAGTTGCAGCGTCTCGATGGCCCGCGCCATTGCTGCCTTGTGGCCGAGCTTTTTATGCCGGCGCACCGACTCGGCGATCTGCTCGCCGATGGTCAGCACCGGGTTCAGCGCCGTCAGCGGCTCCTGGAAGATCATGGCGATCTCGACGCCGCGCAGGTCCTCCACCCGGTGCTGCGACATGGCGAGGAAATCCTCGCCATTGATCTCGATCGAGCCCTTGCTGGCGCTCGCCGCCTCGGGCAAGAGGCGCAGCAGCGACAGCGCAGTCATCGACTTGCCGCAGCCGGATTCCCCGACGATGCACAGCGTCTCGCCGCGCTGGACGGTCAGCGCCATGTCGGCGACGACAGGATAGGAGCCGCGCTCGCCGCGGATCCGGATCTCCAGGTCTTTTACGGCAATCGCCGCGCCGACCGTGCTCGTCGCCAACTGCGCCACCCGTTACTGCTCCGCGCCGTCGAGATTGCCGACCATGAAGCCGTAATCGCCGGCTTCGACCAGGTTGCGGCTCAAATGCTGCATCACCATGATGCCGTTCTCGAATGGGGTGGGGATCTCCTCGATGGTCTCGAAATCATACGGGCTGACGACCCGGCCGAGCAGCTGGCCACCCCTGATGATCTCGCCATTGGCGGGGCTGAGCGGCTCGAGCCAGCCGCCATGCTTGGGCCGGATGCCGACCAGCTCGGTCACCACCACTTGCTTGGGTGGTGCGACGACGTCGCCGGCGATGACGCCGAGATAGCGCAGCTGGTTCAGCATGCCGTCGACGGTGCGCTTCACATAGGGGCCCTGGTCGACGATGCCGCCGCCGAGCTCGATGGTGGTCACCTTCATCTCGGGCCGGCGGTCGATGGTCACCGTCTTGGTGGTGCCGGTATAGACCGTGCCGGTCTTGCCGGTGGTCGGGCGGTAGAGGATCTTCGAGCCGAAGGCCCGCGAAAGCCCTTCGTCGCTCCAGATATAGACATAGTCGACGGTCGGGCGGTCGGTCCCCGAGTGCAGGTCGATATTGGCGTCGAGCTTGTCGAAATAGTCGCGCGCCAAGGCGAAGGCGAGCTGCTGGGTGTAGTTGCCGCGATCGTCGCCGGGGAACTCGCGGTTGAGGTTCAGCTCGTCGAGCGGGGTGAAGCGGTGGTTCACCGCGAAGGCCTTGGGGTTGGCGACCGGCAGCAGCAGGATGCGGCCCTTGAGCGGCATGTCCTTGAGCGTGCGATAGAGCTCGAGAATGGCCTGCGAGCCGGCATTCTCGTTGCCGTGGATCGAGGCGGAGATGCCGACGGTGGTACCATCCTGGTCGCCGACCAGTTCGTGGATGAACAGCACGGCATCGCTGCCATCGGCGTGGGTGGTGAACTTGGGCCTCAGCTTGTTGATCTGCTTGACCATCGTTTGTCGTCCTTAGTCCTACTTGTTGGCGCCCAGGCGCGTGAGCTGGCGCGGATCGAGGATGTCCCTCAGCCCGTCTCCCAGCAGGTTGAAGCCGAGCACCGTCACCATGATGGTGGCCCCGGCAATGATGGAGAGCCACGGCTCGTCGCGGATGAAGCGGGTGCCGTAAGAAAGGGTCCAGCCCCAGGTCGGGGTCGGCGGCGGCAGGCCGAAGCCGAGAAAGCTCAGCGCCGATTCAATGATCACCGCGGTGCCGAGCCCGAGCGAGGCGAGGACGATAATCGGCCCCAGCGTATTGGGGAGGATTTCCATGAACAGGATGCGCGGCCAGTTGGCGCCGAGCGCCTTGGCGGCCTGCACATAGTTCTGCTCGCGCAGCACCAGCGTCGTGGCGCGCACCACCCGGGCATATTCGGTCCAGGTGACGGCGATGATGGCGGCCGAGATATTGACGATCCCCGGCCCCAGCACCGCGACGATGGCGAGGGTCAGCACCACGGCGGGAAAGCCGAGGAACACGTCGGTGATCCGCATCAAGAGCATATCGACCCAGCCGCCGAAATAGCCGGCGGCCAGGCCGACGCTGGTGCCGATCAGCGCCGCGACGGTAACCGAGATGATGCCGATGGAGAGCGAGATGCGCGCCCCGAAGATCAGCCGGCTCCACAGGTCACGCCCCAAGTTGTCGGTGCCCAGCCAATGTGCGGCCGAGGGCAGCGAGAAGCGGTTGCGCATGTCGGGCTGGTCGACGCCGTGCGTCGCCAGCAGTGGGGCGAATACGGCGAGGAACACCAGCGCGAGGATGATCAGGCCACCGATCACCAGCGAGGGGTTACGCAGGGGTTTGGGAATCCGCATGGCGCTAACCCAACCGCACGCGTGGGTCGACCAGCGCGTAGAGCAGGTCGACGACGAGGTTCACCAGCGCGAAGATCAGCGCGAAGGTCAAAACGATCCCCTGGATCAGCGGCAGGTCGCGCTGCGACACGGCCGAAAAGGTCAATTGGCCAAGGCCGGGCCAGGCAAAGATCATCTCGACCAGCACGGCGCCGCCGAGCAGCGCGCCGAAGCGGAGGCCAATGACGCTCAAGACCGGCAGCAGCGCGTTGCGCAGCGCATGGCGCACCACGACGCGCGGCCGACGCAGCCCCTTGGCATAGGCGGTGCGGACGAAATCCTCGCGCAGCACTTCCAGCATCGAGGTGCGCACCAGCCGCGAGATGATCGCCGCCGAATTGGCGGCGAGCGCCAGAGCTGGGAGGAGGATGTGGAGGATCGAATCCCACAGCACCTGTGGCCGGCCGCTCAGCGCCGCGATGATCGCCTCGGGCATCGGCGCGCCGCGACCGATCGCCGGCAGCCAGTTGAGCTGCACGGCAAAGGCCAGCATCAGCAGGAGCCCCAGCCAATAGACCGGCATCGATACGCCGAGCTGCGCCAGCAGCATCGTCGCGGTATCGACGAGCGAGCCCTGGCGCACCGCGGCGAGGACGCCCAGCGTCACGCCGATCAGGGTCGCGAGCAGCAGCGCCACTACGGCGAGCTCGATGGTCGCGCCGATGCGCCCGCCGATGATTTCGCTCACCGGCGCGCTCTGGAAGATCGAGCGGCCGAGGTCGCCATGCAGCAGCTGCCAGAAATAGGCGCCGAGCCTGATATACCAGGGGTCATCGAGCCCCAGCGTACGCCGGAGGTTGGCGATCATTTCGGGCGACGCTTCGGGGCCGAGCAGCACGGCGGCCGGATCGCCCGGCACCAGCAGCAGCAGCCCGAAGGTGACGACGATCATGCCGACCGCCATCGGGATCAGCAGCAGCAGCCGGCGAACGACATAGGCTAGCATCGCGGCCCCCGCGGTGCGGGGACGTGCGCGGAACTCTCCGCAATCCTCCCCCGCGTGGCGGGGGAGGGGGACCGCCGAAGGCGGTGGAGGGGGCGGCAAGACTCGCCCGCTTGGGCTNNCCTCCCCCGCCACGCGGGAGAGGATTACCGAGAGGCCGGTGGATATGCTGAACCCCCCACCTCATGCGATGACGATCTCTTCAATGCGCCGCGGATAATGGGTCATGCTGTCCGGCCCCTCTGTCGTGACCAGCACGGTGTCGGCAATGCGGTAGCCGGCAAAGCCGGGGATGGTGATCGAGGGCTCACTCGAGGCGATCATGCCGGGTTCGAGGATGGTCTGGTCGCCGGCCTCGATCCAGGGGGACTCGTGGAACATGATGCCCATGCCGTGGCCGACCCGGTGCAGGGCATTGTCAGCCATGCCCTCTGCGCGGATATAGCCGAGCGCCAGGTTGTCCGAGGAGGCGCAGGTGTGGCCGGCGATCAGCGCGGCGGTGGCCAGCTTCTGCGCCTCATAGGCTACCGAGTAGTGCCTCTGTTGCTCGGCCGAGGGCTCGCCGATAAAGAAGGTGCGCTCGCTCTCGGCCGCCCGGCCGCCGACCCGGCAGCCGAGCGACAGGATCAGGCTTTCGCCCCGCTTCACCGGATTGCCGGTCGGCATACCGTGCGGAAAGCTCGAGCGGATGCCGGAATAGACGAGGCCCGAGGCGAGGCCCTGCACCAGCATCAGCTCCTCGTGCTCGGAATACATGATGTTCATGGCGTGCCGCGACACGTGCTGCTCGATTTCGATCTCGCTTGGCAGCTCGCCGCCCTGGCGCACGGCCTCGCCGATCAGCGCCACGCCGGCGCGTACCATCTCGTCGGAGATGCGAGCTGCCTCGCGGTGCAGCACGATCTCCTCGGGATATTTCCTCAGCCGCATCTGCTGGACGATGTTGGAGGGCACCACCTTCGCATTGGGGAAGGCCGCCGAGATCTGCGCGATCCGGCCGAACGCAATGCCGTAGCTGTGGGCGACGGTGCCGGTCTGGGCCGGGAGCGCCCGCGCCAGCACGTCGAAGGGTTTGTCGACCCCGGGAAACTCGAAATAGATCACCGGTTCGGCGGCGATGATCTGGTGTGCCGCATGCCCCTGTTCGAGCCGCGGCAGCAGCAGCCAGGCGCTGGTCTGGCTGATGGCAAAGACCACCGGCCGCTCGGTGGTGTAGTGCGAAAACCCCGTGGTGTAGATGACATCGTCATTGGCATCGAGCAGCAGCAGGTCCACGCCGGTCTCGGCCATGCGAGCGCGGATATCGCGATGGACGCGGGCATAGAAATCGGCGCCAAGGCGCTGCGAAAACGTCATGTCATCTCCTCGGGCGCTTTGAGGTCAAAAGCGCAAAATCAAACGTCTGCAGTCATGGATGAGGTGATCATCCTCGGTGTTAGGTTCGGCACTCGATCTTCGCCCCACCCACCGGCTGTCATCCCAGCGAAAGCTGGGACCCAACTCACCGCTGGTACGGGCCGCGAAATGGATCCCAGCTTTTGCTGGGATGACACCGGTGGTGGTGTCGGGCATCCGTGGAACCGAAACCAACGGCGCCTGGGCAGCGGGCGCCGGCCGGGGGAGGGGCAGGGACTTATTCGTCCATGCCGATCAGGCCGCGGAAATTGCCGCGTGGGGTCGCCTGCACTTCGACCGGGAAGGGCTGCTTGTAAAACAGCTGGTAGCCCTGGTCGGAGATGATGAAGTAGGGGAGGTCGGAGGCGAGGATGGTCGCCGCCTTCTGGTAGGCGGTGGCGCGTGCCGCCTGGTCGAGCGACGAGCGGCCCTCCTGCAAGAGCTTATCGACCTCGGGGTTGGAATAGCCGCCCCAGTTGGTCGAGCCGCCGGTCGACAGCTGGCCGAATAGCAGCCGGTCCGGATCGACGATGTTGAGCCAGCCGAGCAGCGCGATCTGGTGCAGGCCCTTCTGCACGTAGTTGGTGGAGAAGGACGGCCAGTCGGTAATCTGCACCTGCGCATCGACGCCGGCCGACTGCATCAGCGCCTGGGTCAGCTCGACCGACTGCACGCGGTTGGGGTCTTCGCTATGGGTAGAGAGCGTCACCGTCAGCTTCTTGCCATCCTTGTCGAGGATGCCGTCGGCGTCAGTATCCTTCCAGCCCAGTTCGTTGAACTTGGCCACCGCGCCTTCGACACTGAAGGTCGGCTGCTTGATATCGGCCGAATAGGCCCAGGAGGAGGGCAGGATGATCGAGGAGGCGATCTCGTCGACGCCCTGGTAGATGTCGTTGACGATCGAATTCTGGTCGATCAGCATCGAGAAGGCTTGCCGCATGCCGGGGTCGGCCAATAGCGGGTCCTTGACGTTGTAGTTGATGTAGGTGACGCCCAGCCCGGCGGTGATGACGTTGCCGAAGCGGGTATCGGCCTTCAACCGTTCGATGTCGTTGGGCGAGAGCGGCGACTGGATGACGTCGAGATCGCCGGCCTCGAAGGCCTGGGCGCGGGCCGAATTGTCGCCGATGATCTTGACGGTGACATCGGTCACTTCAGGGGCGCCGCCCCAATAGCTCGGGTTGGCCTTGAGCACAATGTCGCTGCCCCGGTTCCAGGCAGTGAGCACCATCGGGCCGGCGCCGACCGGATCGGTGGCCGGGTCCTTGCCGGCTTCGACCGCCGCCTTCGACACGATCCCCTTGTCTAGATAGCTCAAGAGCGGCGCATAGGGCGCCGAGAGGGTGAACTTCACCGTCTGCGGGTCGACCGCCTCGATCTTGCTGATCGGGCTGTAGAGCGCCCGGTCGGGGGCGTTGAAATCGGGATTGATGACGCTCTCATAAGTGAACACCACGTCGTCGGCGGTGAGCGGCGAGCCGTCCGAGAAGGTGAGGCCAGAGCGGAGCTTGAAGATGTAGGTCTGCGGGTCGGGCGATTCCCAGTTCTCGGCCAGATCCGGTACCGCTTCGAGCTTGGCCGTGAGGTGCACGAGGCCTGCATAGATCAGGTCGGCGGTGCGATAGGCGGTGGTGTCGCGCGTCAGGCGCGGATCGAGCGTGCCGGCATCGACGTCGGTGCCGATCACGATCGCCTTGTCCTGAGCCAGCGTGACGGTCGCTGGCATCGCCCCCAGCGCCACGATGGCGGTGGTCAGCAGCAGTAGTTTGTTCATTCCCGTTCCCCTGTGAACTTTGTTGCAGTCATTGCCCTGGCGCCTTCAGGAACAGCTGTGTTCCACCCTCGAAGGCGACAGGGGTTGGTTTGGTCTCACCCCTCGGCGACGCCCCTTTCGGCGGCATCGCTGCCGCTTTCAGGTCCCGTTTCGTTGCCGGCAATCTTGCTGCGGCGGAGGTCGGCGAGGTGCGGCACGAGCACGCCCTCGAGCGCACCGGGATCCGGCGCATGCCGGTATTCGAAACAGGGCACCCCCGGCTGCACCAGGTCGGCCACATGGTCGGCGCCCGAGGCAAAGATCACCGCGTCGCATTGCGCGATGACTTCGCCGAGGTCCGGCGACGACAGCCAGGTGACGCGGATATCGGAGACGTGCGGCGCGAACTCGCGCACGCTGGGCCGCATGATGGCGATGTATTCCTCGAAATAGGTCACGGCGGCGATGCGGGTGCGCGGGTCGAGCCCGGCCAGCGCCTGGCGCGTGCGCACCGAGGGGATGAAGCGGAGGCCCAGCACCCGCGCCTCGGGGATCAGCGCCTGCACCTCGGCCTCGCGATGGAGGAACGTGAGGACGATATCGGCCTCGGTGCTGATCCGGCGCAGCTCCTCGGTGACCCTGAGGGAGTCGAGCGTCACCAACTGCACCTGGTCGTTGGTCGCCAGCACCGGTTTCAGCTGCGCCACATAATCCCGCCCCGGCCCCTCGAAGATCGCGACGAAGACGATCTTCAGCCCGGCCTTGGGGCGGCGCAGCAGCGATTGGGCGTTGATCATCGAATTGAGCGTCAGGGTCGAGATGCCGAGCTTTTCGGCCTTGCCGATCAGCACCTCGATATCGGCGCGGAGCGAGGAGACCGGCAGGTTGTCGACGCCGTGCTTTTTCATGTCGGAAACGGCAAAGGCGCCGAGCCCGTGCTTCATCTCGACGAGACCGGCATCGCGCAGCCGCTGATAGACCTGAGCCACGGTCATCGGCGCGATGCCGAGCTCGGCGGCGAGCTGGCGGACCGACTGCAGGCGGGTGCCATGGGCAATGCCGCCGAACGACAGCGCATAGCTCAACAGGCCATAGAGCTGCGTGCCGACCGGCACGGGCAGGGACTTGTCGATGCTGTTGGCGTCGATCGAGAACATGTGTTCTAACCACCTGATACACCTCGACGGTAGCGCTCATCTTTGCGGATGACAATCGGGTGACGAGCAAAATTCGTGCACACGTTGTCGACTGCTCAAATGTCATGCAAAACAGCGTGTTATCGGCAGAGCAGGGCCGGTTCCGGCCGCGGTTCGCACCCCATATGCAACGAAAGTCGATCTGTGCCACTGGCGGCGGGCCGTCTGATGGTGTTCTAGTTTGCTATGTCAATTAGGGGTGAGGAACGGCGATGAGCATGCAACTGGGATTGGAACTGGCGCGGCTGACCGCCGGCCTCGACCGGCTCTATCGCGATGTGCCGCGCACCCAGAGTTTTCTTGATCGCGAGGGGCTGATCCCGGTGGCGATGGCGCAGGTCGAGCCCTATGCGCTCGCCAGTTACGCCGAGGCGCGCGACCGGCTCGAGGCTTTGCAGGCGCGGATTCCCGGCGAGGCCGAGAGCGAGCTGCGCCGCGCTTACCTCACCGAAATGGTGGATTCGCTCTTGGCGCTGCTCGACACTTTTGAGGGCCGGCAGATCTCCTATGCCGAGCGGCTGCGCCGGCAGATGCGGGTCGACACGCAACTGGTGAGCGACGAAATCCTCGATGGCTACCGCCGCACCATCCGGGAGAACCTCGATGAGCTGGGCTACCGCGGCGGCTCGCTGGCCGAGGATGTGGGGCGGTTCGAAGCCGATAGCCTTGTGCCGGCCGATCAGGTGCTCGCCACCATGGGCGAGGTGACGCGCGAGGCGCGCCGCCGCACCAGTGAGATGATGTACCTGATGAACGACGAATGGCTCGAGCCGGTGCGGCTCGATGACGTGCCGTTCACCGCCTATTGCGATTTTCCCGAACGCAAGATGCGGCTCAACCTCGCCATGCCCTTCACCCGCTCGGCCATCAAGCACCTCGCCTGCCACGAGGCCTTTCCCGGGCACCTGGTGCACATGGCGCTGCGCCAGCGCTATGTCGCCGAGGGCAAGATGCCGCTCGACGGCGCGCAGGTGGTGACCAGCTCCGCCAGCAGTGCGCTGTTCGAAGGCATCGCCGATAATGGCTGGTTCTTCCTCGACTGGATCAACACCCCCGAGGACGTCGTCGGCATGACGCTCGAGCGGCTGCGCGCGGCGCTCCGCTGCAACGCCGCCTGGATGCTGCATGCCGAAGGCCGCTCGCACGAGGAGGTGGCGCCGATCATCGCCGAGGCCGGCTATCAGGATCTCGAAACGGCGAAGAACCGCATCGCTTTCCTCCGCCACGGCCTGAGGGCGCCGTTCGTTTACGGCTACTGGTGTGGCGATACATCGACCCATGCGGTGTGGGAGAAGGTGCCCAAGGAGAGGCGCACCGAGTTCTGGGCCTATCTCTACGGCAACATGCACACCCCCTCGACGCTACGCGATTTCTGGACGGTGTGATGGCTTCGCTCGACAGGCACTGGCCGGCTTTTCTGGCTCTGGTCCGCCAATCCGGTCCGGCTGAACCGATGTTCGATTTCGTCGCCGGGCTGATCGGCGAGGCGATCGGCAGCAAGCTCACCACCGCCACGCTGTTCGACGTGCCGGCCGGCCGGCTGCGCCGGCTCTACACCCAGAACGCTGAGGCCTATGCGGTCGGCGGCTTCAAGTCGATCCCCGACAACCAGTGGACCGAAACGCTGATCGGCCGGCAGCAGATCTATACCGCACTCAGCCTCGAAGCGATCGCGGTGGATTTCGCCGACTGGCAGCTGATTGGGTCGCTCGGCTGCGAGTCGATCGCCAACCTGCCGATTGTGGTGGGTGGGCAAACCATCGGGGCGTTCAACCTGCTGCATGAGGCCGGGTATTACACGGCCGGGCGGCTGGCCCGGGTGGACGAGGTGATGCCGTTTGCGACGATGGCGTATCTGGCGGCAGTGTTTGGGGAGCGTCGCTGAAGCGCGTGCCGACCAGCGGTCCGACCCACGGCAATCACCTCAAACTCGGTGTCATCCCAGCGAAAGCTGGGACCCATTTCACCGCTCGCACCAGCGGATAGTTGGGTCCCAGCTTTCGCTGGGATGACAGCCGGTGGGTAGGAGAGGACCTGCTAGAGCCCAAGGCTCCATCACCCGGACCGCAAGTGCGGGCTCTGCGCTCTACTTCTTCCTCTTCATCGCCTCGCTGAGCATGTCCCCCAACGACCCAGTGCTGCGCGGCGCCTGCTGCGGTACGCGCTGGTTGGCGCGCACCGGCGGGTCGCGGGGGCGGTCGCGTGGGGCGGTGGGGTCGATCTCTTTGCGCATGCTGAGGCCAATGCGTTTGCGCGGCACGTCGACTTCGACGACGCGCACCTTGACCACGTCGCCGGCCTTGACCACCTCGTGCGGATCCTTGACGAATTTGTCGGCCAGCTGGGAGACGTGCACCAGCCCGTCCTGATGCACGCCGATATCGACGAATGCCCCGAAGGCGGCGACGTTGGTGACGGTGCCTTCCAGCAACATGCCGGGCTTGAGGTGTTTGATATCGTCGACGCCCTCGGCAAAGGTCGCGGTCTTGAAGGCGGGGCGCGGGTCGCGGCCGGGTTTTTCCAGTTCTGCGAGGATGTCGCGCACCGTCGGCAGGCCGAAGCGGTCATCGACGAAGCGCTGCGGATCGAGGTCCGCGAGCGCCGACTTGTCGCCCATGATGCTGCGCAGATCGCGGCCGCACGCGGCGACGATCTGGCGGGCGACACCATAGGCTTCAGGGTGCACTGAAGACGCATCGAGCGGCTCGGTGCCGCCGGTGATGCGCAGGAATCCGGCGCTCTGCTCGAAGGTGCGTTGGCCCAGCCGCGGCACTTCAAGCAACGCCTTGCGGGAGCGGAACGGACCATTGGCGTCGCGGTGCGAGACGATGGCTTCGGCGACGGACGGGCCAAGGCCGGAGATCCGCGCCAGCAGCGGTGCCGAGGCAGTGTTGAGGTCGACGCCCACCGCATTCACGGCGTCTTCGACCACGGCGTCGAGCGAGCGGCCGAGCCGGTACTGGTCGACATCGTGCTGATACTGGCCAACGCCGATCGCCTTGGGTTCGATTTTGACCAGTTCGGCCAGCGGGTCCTGCAGGCGGCGGGCGATGGAGACGGCGCCGCGCAGCGACACGTCGAGATTGGGGAACTCGGCCGCGGCCAGCTCGGAGGCGGAATAAACCGACGCGCCGGCCTCAGAGACGATCACCTTGGTCGGCTTCGGCGCCGGCAGGCGCTCGATCAGGTCAGCGACCAGCTTTTCGGTCTCGCGGCTCCCGGTGCCATTGCCGATGGCGATGAGCTCAACGCCGTGCTTCTCGATCAGCCGCTTAATGGCGGCCTGCGAGCCCAGCGCGTCGTTGCGGGGCGGGAAGGGGTAGACGGTTTCGGTGTCGAGCAGCTTGCCGGTGGCATCGATGACCGCGACCTTGACGCCGGTGCGGATGCCGGGGTCGAGCCCCATGGTGGCGCGGGCGCCAGCAGGGGCCGCCAGCAGCAGATCCTTGAGGTTGCGGGCGAAGACGCCGATGGCCTCGAGCTCGGCGCGCTCGCGCAGCTCGACCATCAGGTCGATGGAGAGCGAGAGGCGCAGGCGGGTGCGCCAGGCCCAGCCAGCCACTTCGCGGAGCCATTTGTCGCCCGCGCCATTGCCTTGTGCATTGAGCGCGGCAGCAACGAACCGCTCGGCAGGCTTGATCGGATCGGTGACGTCGGCATCCACCTCGATCTCGAGGCTGAGGAACTCCTCATCGCGGCCGCGCATCATGGCGAGGGCGCGGTGGCCGGCAACCTTGTTCCAGCGTTCGGAATGGTCGAAATAGTCGGAGAAC
This sequence comes from Devosia sp. Root105, assembly GCF_001424865.1. Taxonomy (NCBI): domain Bacteria; kingdom Pseudomonadati; phylum Pseudomonadota; class Alphaproteobacteria; order Hyphomicrobiales; family Devosiaceae; genus Devosia; species Devosia sp. Root105. The sequence goes on along the minus strand of NZ_LMCR01000021.1, from coordinate 48,760 downwards.
TTGGCCCCGGCTTCTTCCTTGCCCTTCAGCACCTTGGCGCTGAGCATGGCCTTGTCGCGCATATAGGTGCGGAGCTGGCCGAGCAGGGCGGCGTTTTCCGACAGGCCCTCGATGACGATGTCGCGGGCGCCCTCGAGCGCTTCCTTGCTGCCGGGCACCTCTTCAGTGATGTACCCCTCGGCGAGCAACAGGGGATCGGCGGTGCGATTGGCGAGGATGGCTTCGGCGAGCGGACCAAGGCCGCGTTCCCTCGCGATTTCGGCCTTGGTCCGGCGCTTGGGCTTGAACGGCAGATAAAGGTCCTCGAGCTCAGCCTTGGTCGCCGCGCCAGTGATGGCGGCGGTCAGCTCGACGGTGAGCTTGCCCTGTTCGTCGATGGATTTGAGGATCGCGGTGCGACGGGCTTCCAGTTCGCGGAGATAAGTCAGCCGCTCGGCCAGCAAGCGCAACTGGGTGTCATCAAGGCCGCCCGTCACTTCCTTGCGGTAGCGCGCGACGAACGGCACCGTGGCGCCGCCATCGAGCAGTTCCACGGCAGCCCGGACCTGGTCGGGGCGGGCGGCGATTTCGGTGGCGATCTGGGCGGCGATGCGGGTGTCGAGTTGGGACATGAGGCTACTTCTTGATTTGGCTGGCGCGACCATAGTCGCCTCGGACCAGAGCTCACACCCGGCGCGGCACGATTTCCTCGGCAATCAGATGTTGCAGCCTGACTGCAGGCTTCAGCGGTAAACCCGATGTTGCAGGAGGACGCAGTCCGTCACATTGCTCGCACAAACCGGAACCGCGTGCCGTCCTTGCCGTCCGGCCTCGGGCCCGGGTTGTCGGCGCGGACTGCGCCGTCCGGGGCGATGCGGAGGAAGCGGTTGGTGGCGAGCGCCATCAGCGTCACCTCGCCCGTGGGCGTTTCCATCCACTGGAACTGCGTCGCCTCACCGGCCATGCCGCCGACGGTGACGACGCCGCCCGCCGTCACCGACAGCACACCACCGGTGTGACGCAGCGCGACACGGCCGAGACCGACCGGCGTGACGGTGAGCGGCTCGGGTGTGCCGCCGATGATGGTGCCCAGCGCCGTGGCGAGGCCGATCTCGGGGACGTTGGCGAGGACGAGCGTACCGGTCTCACCGGCCGGAATCGGCTGCATCAGGCCGCGCGGATGCGGCTCGTCGATGCTGACGCGGTCGAAATCGGCGTGACCGCCTTCGCGTCCGACCTCGTTGTAGGCGAACAGCGCGTAGCGGATGCCCTGGAAGGTCTTGAGCTGGAACACCATGATCACCGGCTCGCCGATGGGCGTGAAGCTTTCGCCATCGGTTGAAAAGCTGAGCTGGGCCAGCTCGGTCAGGAAGTCGCACTCGGCGCGCAGCCAGACCCGCGAACCCGCTGCCGGCACGGTGATTGTTCGGCCGGTCTGGTAGTCGAAGGCGCGGATCTCATCGCCGGCCGCCGTCCGCGCCAGCCCGACCCAGCGCCAGGGCATGCCGAGTAGCGCGAGACCAGCCACGTCGCCGGGAACCAGACCAGAACCGTCAAGCTCGGCCGAAACGATGGAGATCGGCCCGACCGCCCGCTGGGTCAGCGTGTTCCGCGCCTGCCAGAAATCTGCCGCCGGCAGGGTGTGGAGCCTGAGGTGGCCGGGGCGTTCGCCGAGCGACCACTTGTCGTCGACCGGCACGTGGTTCCACTGCCAGAGCGGATTGAGCGCAGCGTCATCGAAATCGTCGCTGCGTTCGGGCCAGGGCAGGGCGACAGGCGAGGGGGCGGCTGACGGCTTTACCCAGGTGCGCGGGGTACGGCCGAGATTGCCGGGCAGCCCGAAATAGGGCCAGCCGTCCTGCCAGGTGATCGGCGACAGGCAGGTCAGCCGGCCGAGCGAGTTGTAATCCATCATCGACCAGCCCCACCATTCGCCATCAGGCGTGTCGACGATACCGCCCTGGTGCAGGTTGAGCCGGCCGTTGCTGGCGGGGTTGGGTGGCACCAGTTCGAACGGCGGCTCGAGAGTGAAGGGGATACCGGCGCCCTTTATCTTATAGCCTTCGACCAGTCCGAAATCCTCGTCGATCGAGATGGCGGGGTTGATCTCCCAGGGGCCATCGAGGCTGTCGGCGCGGGCGCAGGGCATGCGCATCGGTCCGGCGAACCAGGCGCTGGTGATCAGGTATTTGCCGTCGACCTTGTAGAAATGCGCGCCCTCGCCCATCAGGCTGTCGGGCGGCGTCAGGTCGCGTTCGGTGCCGGGGATGACCCGGTGCAGGCTCGGATCCAGCTCGGCGATCCTGAGGTTGCGGTAGCCCCAGACCACATAGGCGCGCCCGTCATCGTCGAAGAACACCGTCAGGTCGTGATAGTTGTACTCGGCTTCGCTGCGCACCCACGGGCCGGCCGGATCGCTGGCGGTGAAGATCTGGGTCTTCTGCCCGTTGACGTTGGAGAAGATGTAAAAGGTGCCGTCGCGGTAGCGGATGCACGGGGCCCAGATGCCCTGACCATAGACCTCCCCTCCCTCGAGCCGGAAGGCGGGCCCCAGGTCGAGCCGGTCGAAGGCGTAACAGACGAGGGTCCAGTTCACCAGATCGGCGGATCGCAGCACCGGCAGGCCCGGCATGCAATGCATCGTCGTGCCCGTCATGTAGTAGACGCTGCCGACCCGGATGATATCGGGGTCGGAGAACTCTTCGTAGAACAGCGGATTGGTGAAGGTCCCGTCGCCGTTATCCGAGGTCCAGGTGGGCTTTGCCGGTGTCATGGAGGTGTTCCGTCAAGAGGGGGCGCAAGAGGGGTGTATGAATCGGCCGCTGCTTCCGGCCCGTCTCTACCTCAATAGGCGATATGGATCACATACAAGGCCGGACTTGCGATGGATTGCGTAGACATTTTGTCCGATTGTACGCAATCCGTGGCAGGGCCCATATTGCCCGTGCTAGCATCGTCCCTGAGCTGGTTGCGAGTGAGGGTCTGCCGGGTGGAAGCGGGCGGTCTGTTCCAGGCCTCGGTGCCGTTGGGGCTCTATACGAGCTTCAGCGTCTGCGCGCCGTGCGGCTTGCGAGCCGTCGATGGCGTGATCGGTCTGCTCGATATGCCCGATACATTCCTCGATCCGGGACGGGTGAAGGCCGGGCTTCTCTGGTTTACCGGCGGCTTCGTCGAGTATCGCTTCTCCTATCGCCCCGGCCCACCGGTCCGGGCCCTCGAGTTCTCCATGGAGCTTGGATCCGATGCGCCCGGAACCTCGCCCGATTGGCCGAGCGCGATCTCGATTTGGGTCAATGACGTCGAGCTCGGCAGTTGGACCCTGCGGGCCAGCCGCTATCGTCAGGACGAGCCGAGAGGCGGCTGGGCGCGCTACGGATCCGATCACGGTGAACTGACCAACTGGCGCGTCACCAGCGCCGGCAGCTTTCTCGATGGACAGAAAATCTCGTCGGTGTCGCTGGCCGACCTGCAACTCGATGCGGCCCAGTCGATTCGGCTGCGCATCGGCGTCGCCGCCGACGCCACCTGTCCCGGCGGGGTCAACATCTTCGGACGCGGCTTCGGGCATCACGACCAGGAGATCATCATGCGACTTGAGACGCAGGACTGAACCGGGGCAAACGGTACGATCTGTCATATGTACCGCATGTTCCGGTATTAATCGATTCTGGGCACGAGACGGGTCAAGCGGCCGCGGGTGGTCGCGATGGCATCCGCCGTGAGGCGGACGATGCGCCGGTCCGACGCCGGATTGATCTATTAGTACGCTGAAACATATACACTATCTGAGACATAAGGATTGGCCGTTGCGGCTGTTCCTGACGTGACGGGGTGGCGCGATACACGAGCCTTGCCTCCCTCGGCATTCATATTAGAATATCCGATGTACATCGAAACACAAGTTGACAAGGAGGGCTTCGCGGATAGGATGGCGCCCGAAAGCGGTGGAGCGCTTTCGGGATGGGAGCGCGAGAGGCGCTGCCGCCGTGGGAGGAAAAACAAAATGGATAGACGCAGCTTTCTGCTGGGCACCGCTGTCGGCGCCCTTACCGTTGCCGCCAATGGTTTGGCTTTTGCGCAGGACGCCGGAGGTACGGCGCCGGATCTGGCGCAGTTCCCGCGCGGCGAGACGGTCATCGTTCACAATCCCGAAGGGATCATCCGCAATCCGAGCTGGTTCAACCTGTGGGCCGTCGGCGCCGGCAACGGCACCAGCAACGGGTTGCACAACCTGACCACCGATACCTTGTGGTTCATCGATCCCGATGCGGGCATCGAAGGGGCCAGCGAGAACGCGGTCTACAACTCACTCGCTGACGATCTCTGGCAATACAATGCCGACTTCACCGAGATGACCGTCAAGCTCAAGCAGGGCATCTTCTGGAGCGACGGTGTCGAGTTCACCGCCGACGACGTGGTGTTCACGGTCGACAAGCAGAAGGCGACGCCGGGTACCCCCTATAATGGCGCCTTCAGTGCGCAGGTCGCCGAAGTCACCGCGCCCGACAAATACAGCGTCCACTTCAAGCTCAATGCGCCGAATTCGCGCTTCCATGCGCTGTTCTCAGTGCGCTGGACCGCCGCCTGGATCATGCCCAAGCACGTCTACGAAAAGGTCGAGGACATCCTCACCTATGACGCCAACCCGCCGGTCAGCATCGGGCCCTATACGCTGCACTCGTTCGATCCGAACGGCACCTGGTACATCTGGCAGAAGCGTGAAGACTGGCAGCGCACCGCGCTAGGCATGATCGCCGAGCCCAAGCCGAAATTCATCATATATCGCAACAACATCACCACCGATAACCGCCTGATCGAGATCCGCAACGGCAACCTCGACATGGTGCACGACCTGACCCCGGAAGGCACCTTCGCCGTGGTCAAGGACGATCCGCAGATCCAGGGCTGGTTCCCGGGCTTCCCCTACGCCCATCCCGATCCGACCCTGCCGATGATCATCTTCAACCACCAGAACGAGAAGTTCCAGGACAAGCGCGTGCGCTGGGCCCTGGCGCTGATGCTCGATGCGCGCGCCATGTCGATGGCGTCGTATCGCGGCGCGGCGACGCTCTCGGCCATCTCGGTGCCGCCGACCGGCACGCATCCGCGCGACTATCATGCGCCGCTGCAGGATTTCCTGATCAACTACGAGGTCGACACCGGCACCCGCAAGATCAAGCCGTACGATCCCAATATCGGCCTGCAGATTGCCGACATGGTGCGTCCGCAGTTCGGCGACGCCGTGCCGACCGATGAAGCGGCGGTGCGCAACGCCTTCGGCTACGGCTGGTGGAAGCAGGATCTGGCGGCGGCCGAAGAACTGCTCGCGGCAGCCGGCTTCACCAAGAACGGCAACCAGTGGATGATGCCGAACGGTGAGCCGTTCGCCTTCGAGGTGATGGTGCCGCAGGAAGGCGTGATCAATCGTCTCGGCGTGATGATTGCGCAGATGTGGTCGCAGGCCGGTGTGCAGGCAACTGCGCAGGTGGACAGCGATACCTGGGGTCGGCAGCGCGTCGGCAACTACGAAACCAACATCGCCTGGGCGGTGGAAACCTGGGGTGGTCACCCCGACCTCAGCTTCTTCCTCGACAGCTACCACTCGGCCTACGTCGCCAAGCCCGGCGAGTCGCAGCCCGACCGTAACTGGATGCGCTGGACCGATCCGCGGCTCGACACCATCATCGAGAACATCCGCAAGATCGACTTCAACGATCCCAAGGGCATCGAGTACGGCCACGAGTTCGTCAAGCTGCACCTCGAAGAGATGCCGAACATCCCGATCATGGCCTACAACGTGTTCTCCATTCAGTCGAACCGCTTCTGGACCGGCTGGCCCAATGCCGAGAACCCGTACGCCAATCCGGTCACCAACTGGTCGAACGGGCGTTACATCTTCACCCAGATCAGCCCTGTGGCTGGCTGACCGCTCTCCCAGGGTGAGAGGGGGCGCGGGCACTTTCCGCGCTCCCTCCCGCCTTCTGGTGGCCTCTCGAGCCCTCGAGGCGCCATCAGAACGCGGGATCGCTGCCGTCGCCGGTGGGCCGGTCGGCAGGCAGCCCGATCTGTGCAATCCCGCGACCGAATGCGCCATGCTGCAGCGCGGCCGCGGGTGTGTGAGGAGTATTTATGCAAGGCTATCTGTGGTTCGCCGCCAAGCGGTTCGTTCAGCTATTGGCGGTGATATTCTTCGGCGTGTCGGCCATGTTCGTGGTGACCTACCTGTCGCCGATCGATCCCGTCGAACAGGTGCTCGGCCGGTTGTCCGCCCGCTCGAACCTGTCGCCTGAGGCGATTGCCGCCACCCGCTTGGCGCTGACCGAGATGTTCGGCACCGACCAGCCGGTGCTCACTCAATATGTCAACTTCTGGAGCCGGTTGCTGCGCGGCGACCTCGGCGCGTCGTTGATGGCGTTTCCGACGCCTGCAATGGAACTGGTGCTCAGGGCGCTCCCCTGGACCCTGGGGCTGCTGCTTACCTCGACCGCCATCACCTTCGTCGTCGGCAACCTCGCCGGCGGGCTCGCCGGCTATTTCCAGAACAGCCGCCTGCTCAAGGCCTTTGGCATCGTCACCATGGGGCTGCAGCCGATCCCCTATTACATCGTCGCCTTCATCATCCTGATCGTCTTCGGCTACCTGTGGCCGGTGCTGCCGATCTCCGGCGGCTTCGCCATGGATGTGCGGCCGGGCTGGACGCTGCCTTTCATCCTGTCGGTGCTGCAGCACTCGCTGCTGCCGGCCCTGTCGCTTGTCCTGGTTGGCCTTGGCGGCTGGTTCATCGGCATGCGGGCGCTGGTCTCCAACATCGTCACCGAGGACTACGTGACCTACGCCGAGCTCGCCGGTGTGCGGCGCGACACCATTGTCGGTGACTACGTGATCCGCAACGCCCTGGTGCCGCAGGTGACGGCGCTCGCCATGGTCATTGGCGGCGTGTTCTCCGGCACCGTCATCACCGAGCAGGTGTTCAACTATCCGGGGATGGGCTCGCTCCTCGTCGATGCGGTCAATGCCGGCGATTACTCGACCGTGCTGGCGGTCTGCACCATCTCGATCGCCGCGGTCGCCCTCGCCATCTTCATCGTGGACCTGCTGCACCCGCTGCTCGATCCGCGCGTTCGGGCGGAGTAAATCCAGATGTTTGCCGTCCTTCGCGACCTCATCCGCTACAATACCGAATTCACCATCGGGCTGATCCTCGTCGGCATCGTGGCGATCTTTGCGGCTCTCAGCTTCTTCTCGCCCGTCGATCCCACCCAGATCTACCTCGCCATTCCCGACCAGCCGCCCTCGACGCAATACTGGTTCGGCACCAATTCGCGCGGCCAGGATCTGTTCTGGCAGCTCTCGGCGGCGTTCAAGAACAGCCTGCTGTTCGGCATTACCGTGGCGGTGCTGAGCCGCATCATCTCGATCGCGGTGGGGCTCGCGGCCGGTTACCTCGGCGGCTGGGTCGACCGGGTGCTGATGTTCATCAATGACATCTTCGTTGCCGTGCCGATCTTCCCGATCCTGGTGCTGTTCTATTTCGTGCTGCGCAACCACATGGACAGCTTCACCATGGCGCTGATCATGGCCTGCTTCGGCTGGCCGTTCGACGCGCGGCTGATCCGCTCGGTGGCATTGGGGCTGAAGCATCGCGAGTTCACCCGCCACGCGGTGTTCGCCGGCATGAGCACCCGCAAGGTGCTGCTCGAGGAGCACCTGCCTTACGTGATGCCGATCGTCTTCTCGACCTTTATGAACAACATGCTGTGGTCGATCGGCATGGAGGTGACCCTGGCGGTGCTGGGCTTCACCAACATCAACAACCCGACCATCGGCACGGTGCTCTACTGGGCCAACTCGCACTCGGCGATGGTGGTGGGCGTCTGGTGGTGGGTGGTGATCCCGGTGATCCTGATCGTCATCACCTTTGTCGGCCTGTTCCTGCTCGCCGTCAGCATGAACGAATATATCGATCCGCGCAGCCGGCTGCGCCGCATGGGAGCCTGACGCCATGGGCGACAACATTCTCGAAGTCGAGGCGCTCAAGGCCTACTACCAGATGAGCTATTTCGGCGTGAACCGCGAGGTCCGCGCCGTCGACGGCATCACCATGAAGGTGAAGCGCCGCGAGGTCTACGGCATCGCCGGTGAGAGCTCATCGGGCAAGACCAGCTTCATCAAGGTGCTGGCCGCCGCCATCCGCCCGCCGCTGCGGGTGGTCTCGGGCAGCGCCACGTACGATTTTGGCGGGCCGCCGACCGACGTCACGGTGGCGACGCCGGCCGAGATCGATGCCACCCGCTGGCGGCACCTCAGCTACATCATGCAGGGCTCGATGAGCACGTTGAACCCGGTGCGTCGCATCGGCCGCATCTTCGAGGATTTCGCGGCCCGGCCGCTGGGGCTCTCGGGCAGCGCCTTCCGCCAGCGCGTGGTCGAGCACCTTGGGCATTTGAAGCTCTCGCCAACCGTGCTCAATGCCTATCCGCATGAACTCTCCGGCGGCATGCGCCAGCGCGTCACCATCGGCCTCGCCACCGTGTGCAAGCCCGACTTCATCATCGCCGACGAGCCGACCACGGCGCTCGATGTGGTGGTGCAGAAGGATGTGCTGTCGCTGATCAAGAACCTGCAGACCGAGATGGGCGCTTCGATCGTCTTCGTCACGCACGACATGAGCGTGCATGCCAATATCGCCGATCGCATCGGCATCATCTATGCCGGCCGTCTGGTCGAGGAAGCGCCGACCCGCACCTTGTTCACCGCGCCCAAGCACCCCTATTCGGCCCACCTCGTCGCCAGCCTGCCGCGCATCGGCGATACGACGCAGCGGCCGGCGCTCGAGGGGCGGCCGCCCAGCCTCGCGGCGCCACCGGCCGGGTGCCGCTTCCACCCCCGCTGTCCGCTCGTCATCGACAAGTGCAAGACCGAGGTGCCGCCGCTGGTGGCGGTCGGCACCGACCACCGCAGCGCCTGCTGGCGCGCCAACGACGTCGAGCCGCTGGTGCCGGGTCACAGCCGCGCAGGAGTAGCCGCATGAGTTCGCTGCTCGAAGTTGCCGACGTATCCAAGCGCTTCCAGATGGGCGGTATCCTGGGCCGGCAGGAGGTTCGCGCCGTCGACCAGGTCAGTTTCGCCATTGCCGCCGATAAGCCCGAGATCTTCACCATCATCGGTGAGAGCGGCTCGGGCAAGACCACGCTGGCGCGTATGATCCTGGGGCTCGAGCGGCCGAGCAGCGGCCGCATCCTGTTCCGCGGCGAGCCGGTGCACCATGAGAACAAAGCCGATCGGCTGAAGTTCATGGCCAATGTGCAGCCGGTGTTCCAGAACCCGTTCGAGGCGTTCAACCCATTGAAGCGAGTCGACCGCTACCTGCAGTCGACGGCGCGGCGCTATCTCGGGGCGCGCGACAAGGCGGCGATCGAGGCCGCCATGGATGGGGCGCTGCAGAAAGTCGGCCTGAGCCTCGCCGAGATCGCCGGCCGCTTCCCGCACGAGTTGTCGGGCGGGCAGTTGCAGCGCGTCGCGATCGCCCGGGCGTTGATCCCCAACCCGCCGCTGCTGATTGCCGACGAGCCGGTGTCGATGGTCGATGCGTCGCTGCGCATGGCGATCGTCAATCTCTTGAAGGCGCTGCGTGACGATTTCGGCGTCTCGGTCATCTACATCACCCACGACCTTGCGACCGCCTATTACATCTCGGATCGGCTGATCATCATGCAGAAGGGCAGGGTGGTGGAGATGGGGCCGGCGAGAACCGTGCTCGATGCCCCGGAACACCCGTACTCGCAGTTGCTCAAGGCTTCGGTGCTCTCTGCCGATGACGCCGGCGCCGGCAAGTTGTCGCCGGCCAACGATCTGCTGCAGCTCAGCAACGACCGGCTCGCCCGCGCCGATGCCAGCCGGCTGGAAGACCGCGAGGACGGGCGGCGGGTGCGGGTTTAGCTGGCACCGCGAGTCTGGTGCCTAGCCCGCCCGGGCCGCAGTCGAGGCGCGCAACTGCTCGAGCACGTGCCGGCCGGCTCCCTCGACATGTTGCTCGATCAGAGCGGCGGCGCCGTCGGCGTCGCCCTGTCTGATCAGCTTGATCAGCTGGCGGTGCTCACGCATCAGCTGCGAGCGGCGGGCCAGCGTGAAGTTGTAATCGCGGGTCACGGCGCGCAGCACCTCGCGGTTCTTCCACCAGATTTCCGTCGCGAGCCGATTGTAGTGGCGCTCGTACATCAGGGTGTGGAACTGCGTGTCGAGATCGCTGTGCAGCACCGGATCGGCGAAGTCGTTGGCTTCCATCGCCTGCTGCAGGCTCTCGAGCCCGGCGATGTCCGTTGGGGTGGCCATGCCGACGAACCACCTGACGAAGCGGGGTTCGAGCGCCACCCCGATCTCATAGATGTCGCGCACGAAATCCTGGTCGATCGCTCGTACCCGCGCGCCGCGATTGGGCACGAAGGTCACGAACCCCTGGCCGCGCAGCAATTGCAGCGCCTCGCGCACCGGGTTGGACGATGATCGGTGACGACTGGCGAGGTCGGCGACCACCAGTCGCTCATTGGCTTTCAGGCGGCCCGAAATGATGTCGTCGCGGATCAGCTCGTAGACCGTTGCGCCTTCCTCGGATGCGCCTGCAGCGTCAATCCCCAGAGGTGGCTTGGCTTGGTAGTCACTCATGGCGGCTTGGTCGCATCGGCAGTTCCCCGAGGCGCCGGCGCGCCCTCGAAGCCGACCATGTTCCGCCGTCAGTGGTATTTCAAGCTGCGAAAAGGCCGAGCGATCAGATCGAAGCGCGAACCACCACCGGCATCGAGATCAGGTGCTCGCCGCTGGTGTCGGACGACAGCAGCAGGCTGACCGAGGCCCGGCCCATCTCTTCATGCGGCAGCGCAATGGTGGTCAGCCCGGGGCGCAGGTAGCCGGCGATCTCGTCATTGTCGAAGGCGACGATCGACATATCGCCCGGCACGGAACGTCCCGCCTCGGCGAGCGCTTGGTACGCTCCGAAGGCGAGCCGGTCGTTGAGGCAGAGCAGGGCGGTTATTTCAGGCTGCTGCGCCAGGATTTTGCGCGTCAGCTCGAAGCCGTGATGCGGCTCCCATTCCCAGCAGCTTTCCTCCACCGCGAAGCGGAGACCGTGCTCGCTCATCGCCGCATGGATGCCGGCGAGACGCCGCGCCACGGTTTCCGAACGGAACAGCCCCTGTTCGGCGACCTTGTTGTGTCCGACCAGCCCGATGCCGTCGCGATGGCCGGCAGCGACCAGCAGTTCCACGGCGCTCCGCCCCCCCGTCAGTTCATCGGGCAGCACCGACAGCGGAAAGCGGCTGCTGGTGCCGTTCAGCATCACCACCCGCGTCGCCGCCGGCAGGGTCGGCACAAAGATCTCGCGGGCCCGCATCGCGGCGAAGATGATGCCGTCCACCTGCCGGTCGAGAGCGGCCTCGATCGCCTGCACTTCGCGATCGGGCTCGCCGCCGGTTTCGAGCAGCAGCAGCACATGGCCGGCCTCCTGCGCCGCGGCGAGTGCACCGCGGATCAGGCCGTTGGCATAGCGCGTGGTGGCGACGTAGTCGGAGATAAATGCAATCGTCCGGGTCTTGTCGGTGCGCAGCGCCTGCGCCGCGAGATTGGGACGGTAGCCCAGTTGCGCTGCCGCTTCATGCACGCGGCGGTGCGCCTCGGCCGAGAGCCTCGTGTCCGGGCGGCCGGTCAGGATCATCGAAGCGGCGGCCGAGGAGAGGCCGGCGAGCCTTGCAACATCGGCGAGGGTTACGCGCTTCTTGGTCAATCCCGCCATCGCTCCAGCTTCGCTCGGACGCTCTTCATAGAGGGGGCAGACGCGATTTGCCAACTTGGCGTCGCTCGCCCTGCCTGCTAAATCCATTTAGCAATTAGCGAGGTTGAAGGCGATGGCTTTTTCACTGCCCGACCATTGGGTCTGGGATTTCTGGTTGGCTGACGACGGCACGAACTATCACTTGTTCTACCTGCACGCACCGCACGCGCTGGGAAACCCCGACCTCAGGCATCGCAACGCCCGGATCGGCCACGCCACCTCCACCGATCTGGTCACCTGGCAGAACCACGGGCAGATTCTCGAGACCGGCCCGGCCGGCAGCTTCGACGATACCGCCACCTGGACCGGCAGCGTGGTGCGCGGCCCCGACGGGTTGTGGCGGCTCTACTATACCGGCTCGCGCTTTCTCTCGCCGGCCAGCAACGCCAATGTCGAGACCGTCGGCATGGCGGTTTCCGAAGATCTCTACAGCTGGCGGAAGCTTCCCGGCCCGATCAGCGTCGCCGACCCCACGCATTACGAGACGCTCGGCACATCGAGCTGGCCTGAGGAAGCCTGGCGCGATCCCTGGGTGTTCGCCGATGCGGCCGGGCAGTGGCACATGCTGATCACCGCGCGCGCCAATCACGGCGCCGACATGGAGCGCGGGGTGATCGGCCACGCCGTCTCCGCGGACCTGCAGAGCTGGCAGGCGCAGCCGCCGCTCAGCGCCATCAATGGCGGTTTCGCTCATCTCGAGGTGCCGCAGATCGTCGAGGTCGAGGGCACGCTGCATCTGCTGTTCTGCTGCGACAGCCCCAGGCTGTCGGGGCGGCTGGCCGGGCAGCAGGGCGGCGTGTGGTCGGTAGCCATTCCAGGCGTGCTCGGGCCCTATCCGATCGAGCGGGCGAGCCTCTTGGTGCCCGAGTCGCTCTATGCCGGACGCATCACCATCGATCGCGCCGGCCGGGCGGTGCTGCTCGCTTTCAACAATGTCCAGTCGGGCGGTGTCTTTGCCGGCTCGATCTCCGATCCGCTGCCGATCAAGCTCGGCCGGCACGCCGACGGCATGCCGAGGCTCGAACTGGAGGCACAGCCATGAGCGCTTCGGTTCAGGGGATGGTGGCGGCGGGGTACGAGCCGATCCGCCGCGTCTTCGAAGCGGCGTTCGACGGGGCGCCGAGCATGGGCGCGGCGCTTGCCATCCTGGTCGATGGCGAAGTGGTGGTGAACCTCTATGGCGGAATCGCCGACGAACGCGACGGACGGCGCTGGGACGAGGACACCGCCTCAGTGGTGTTCTCGTGCACCAAGGGCCTGATGTCGCTGCTGGTGGCGCGCCTCGTCGAAGCGGGACGTCTCGACTATGACGCCCCGGTGGCGCGCTACTGGCCGGAATTTGCTGCTGCCGGCAAGGGCGCCGTGACGGTGGCCGAGGCGCTGAGCCATCGCGCCGGGCTCTCGGCGCCGCGCGAGGATTTCGAGCTCGCCGACATCCTCGATTGGGATGCCGCCACCGCCAGGCTGGCGGCGCAGACGCCGCTTTGGCCGCCGGGTGAGGGCTATGCCTACCACGCGCTGACCCATGGCTGGCTGGCCGGCGAACTGGTGCGGCGGGTGACGGGGCAGTCGCCCGGCGCCTATTTCCGCGAGACGATCGCGCCGCTCGGCGCTGAAGCCTGGATCGGCCTGCCGCACTCGCGCGGCAATGTCGCGCATCTGCAGGTGGCGTCCGAGCTCGCCGCGCTGTGGGAGATGGACGCCAGCAAGGCCGTAGCGGGTGAGGTCAACTGGCCCTATCGCGCCATGACACTGGGACGGGCACTGCCCGCGGCGCTGGTCACCAGCGATGGCGGGTTCAACGATCGGCGCGTGCAGCAGGCCGAGATTCCCGGCGCCGGCGGCATTGCCACGGCCGAAGCACTGGCGGCCATCTGGTCGGCGGCAGTCACCGAAACCCGCGGCGTGCGGCTGGTTTCCGCCGAGGTGCTGCAGCGGGCCACCGCGACGGTGACCGAGGGCGCCCCGGTATTTCCCGCCGAGCCGCCCTATCCGCGCTGGGGCATGGGGTTTCAGCTCGATTCTGAAGCACGACGGTTCCTCACCGCCGAAAGCTTCGGGCATGACGGGGCAGGCGGCCAGGTGGCCTTCGCCGATCCCCGGCACCGCGTTGGATTCGCTTTCATCACCAACTGGATGCGCGGGCCGGGCGACACCCGCGGCACGGCGCTGGTCGACGCGCTGCGCCAGCTGCTCGGAGCCTCTTGACGAGAGCCGTGAACCTCGTGCTAAATCCATTTAGCAAATAGAAGCGCCAGCTGAGCAAAGCGAAAGCCGGACGCATCCTTGGAGGAGGAATGACCATGAAGCTGAAATCCGTAACTGCCACGGGCCTTGCGGCGCTGACCGCCGCCGCGCTGACCGGCACTGCCATGGCGGCGCCGAGCTGCGGCGCTGACCCGGTGGTGATGAACGCCTATTTCGAGACCGGCTTCCCGCTGCCCAGCAAGCTGGCCGAGGAGTTCACCAGGCAGTTCCCGAACGTGACCTTCGACATCAAGGAAGATCAGTTCGCCAACATGATGGAAAACTCGCCGCGCATCCTCTCCGAGGACAATGCGCCCGACCTGATCCGGCTGCCTTCGATGAGCGACCTCGTTGCCAACGAACTGCTGGCCAATCTCGATGGCTACTTCACTGAATTCGGGTGGGACAAATTTCCGCCGAGCCAGCTGATCCAGCTGCGTGTCGAGGAGGGCGGCCGCCCGCGCGGCGCCGGCTCGCTCTGGGCCATGGGGCTCAACTATTCGATGACCGGCGTGTTCTACAACAAGGAGCTCGCTGCCAAGGTCGGCATGACCGAGCCGCCCAAGACGCTGGCCGAACTCGATGCGCTGATGCAGAAGGCCAAGGATGCCGGCCTCGTGCCTATCATGCAGTTTAACAAAGGCACCGGCGGGCTTGCCTTCCCGCTGCAGGACCTGATGGGCTCGTACGGCCCGCCCGAGCCGGTCAACGACTGGATCTTCCAGAAGGACGGCGCCACCATCAATACCGAGGCCAACCTCAAGGCGGCCGAGCACCTGGAGAACTGGGTGAAGTCGGGCTATTTCGCCGCCGACACCAACGCCATCGAGTACTTCCAGATGATGAGCCGCTTCACCGGCGGCGAAGGCCTGTTCATGTTCAACGGCGATTGGGAGTCGGGCAATCTCGACAAGAACTTCGCCGGTAAGTTCGGCTTCTTCCTGATGCCGCCGGCCGAGGCGGGCGGCCGCCAGGCCGCTATGTCGGCGCCGCTCACCTTCGGCATCGGCGCCAAGGCCGCGCACCAGGATTGCGCCGCCTTCTTCCTCAACTGGGTGGCGACCAACGAACAGGCACGCCAGATCAATGTCGAAGTCGGCGGCTCCAACCCCGGCGGTCCGGCGGATCTGCCCATTCCGGCAGTGACCCCTGGCTCGGTGACCGAGGCAACGCTCGCCGCCGGCAACGTGGTCGCCACCGAGAACGGCGCGATGGACTTCATCGCCAATGCCACCGGCGCGATCTTCGCCGCCGGCTGGACCCCCGAACTGCAGAAGCTGGTCGGCGGCGTGCAGACCGGCAAGGGGCTGATCGAAGCCGTGCAGGCCGAATACGAAAAAGAACTGTCGCGCTGACCTTGATCGATAGAACCAACCAGATCGCCGGGGCCGCAGGGGCTGCCCCGGCCAGGTCGCGAAAAAGCGCCGGCATCGGCCGCCGCACCGCCATTGCGGCGCTGCTGTTCGCGGCGCCCGCCTTCATTATGTACGCGGCCTTCGTGCTGGTGCCGCTCGCGATGTCGGTGTTCTATTCGCTGCAGCGCTGGGACGGCATCGGCAAGATGCGGTTCGTCGGGCTCAACAACTACCTGATCGTGCTGACCGACGCCGACCTGCTGCAGGTGATCGGCAATGCTTTCCTCCTCGCCGCCTGGTTCACCCTGATCCCGGTTGTGCTGGGTCTAGCGGTCGCCGCGGCGATCCGCGAGCATCTGGGCGGACCATTCGGCACTGCCACCCGCACCATCCTGTTCCTGCCGCAGGTGATCCCGCTGGTCGCGGCCGGCATCGCCTGGAGCTGGATGTTCGCCAATACCGGGCTGGTCAACCAGGCGCTGCGCGGCATCGGGCTCGAGGCCCTGGCTCGCGGCTGGCTGGGGGATTTCACCTTCGCCCTGCCGGCGGTGGGCATTATCGGCGCCTGGGTGCTGCTGGGCCTCTGCACCATGCTGCTGGTCACCGGCATCACCAAGATCGACCCCAGCCTCTATGAGGCGGCCCGGCTCGATGGCGCCGGCCCCTGGGACGAGTTCATCTACATCACGCTGCCCGGGCTGCGGCAGGAGCTCGGCGTCTGCGTCACCGTCACGGTGATTGCGGCGCTGGCCAGCTTCGACATCGTCTACATCGCCACCGGCGGCGGACCGGGCATCCAGACCACGGTCCCGGGGCTCGAAATCTACCGGCTGGCCTTCGCGCACCGGCAGGTCGGCCTCGCCTCGGCGCTCGCCATTTTCCTGATGGTGCTGGTGCTGGTCTGCGTGCTGCCGATCCAGTGGCTGACGAGGGTCCGGCGATGAAGGGTCTTACGCTCGACGCGGCCTTGGCGCGCCTGCTCATCATCGTGCTGATGCTGCTGACGCTGCTGCCGTTCCTCTCGATGTTCAGCGCGGCGCTAGCGCCATCGGGCAGCTACCCGCCGGGCCTCGCCTGGCCGGAAAATCCGCAATGGGTGAACTTCGCCAAGGCCTTCGAGGTGGCGAAGATGGATCAGCTGCTGCTCTCGAGCCTGTTGATCGTCATCGGCACGGTGCCGCTCAGCGTGCTGTTCGCCACCATGGCGGGGTATGGCCTTGCCAAGTTCGACAAGGGCCGCGGGCGCTGGTTCTACCTGGTGTTCGTGCTCGGGCTGACGCTGCCGTTCGAGGCGGTGATCACCCCGCTCTACTACGAGATCAAGGCGCTCGGGCTGCTCAACACCCGCTTCGCGATCATCCTGCCGCTGATCGGGCTCTACATGCCGTTCGGCGTCTACTGGATGCGTACACATTTCGTGAACACGCCCAAGGAGCTGTCCGAGGCGGCCGAGATCGACGGGGCCAGCGAGTGGAAGCAGTTCTGGCTGGTGCACGTGCCATTGGCGCGGCCGGCAATCATGTCGCTCGCCATCCTGCAGTTCCTGTGGACCTGGAACCAGTTCCTCTTACCCGTTGTGCTGGTGCAGGATCCGCTGCAGCGCACCATGGCGGGGGCGCTCGGCGCCTTCCAGGGGCAGTGGGGCACCGATGTGCCGCTGCTTTGCGCCGGTGCGCTGCTGATCCTTGCGCCGACCATCGCGATCTTCCTGATCTTCCAGCGCCAGTTCGTGGCGGCGCTGTTGCAGGGGGCAGTGAAGGGCTGAGCGGGCGCCCGGGCCGCAACCCGGCCCGCTCAACCGTTGCGCGCGTTGTCGCTGTCGCCTTCAACCAGTTCCATCGGCCAGACCCGATGCACGATGCCCTGCGGATAGATGTCGGCATAGGCCGGCATCGAGGCCAGCAGCGATTCCCCCAAGGCAATCCCCACGTCGCGCAGCGACAGCCTGAAACAGGTAAGCGCCGGCGACAGAAACCGGGACAGCGGCGATTCCCGGAAGGCGATAACCGCCACGTCCTGGCCCGGGTTCAGCCCCGCATCCCTGAGGCCCCGGTAGAAGCCGATCGCCATCAGCTCGTAGACCAGCAGGATGGCCGTCGGTCGCTGCGCCATGCTGATCAGCTGATGCGCCGCCTGGTACCCGCCCTGTTCCGATGACGAGGTGTAGATCACGAGGCTCTGCTCGAAGGCGATGCCGTGCCTGGCCAGGGCGTCCTTGTAAGCCTGCAGGAAAATGACGCCGAGATTGATATCGCTGCTCGGGACGGCAACCGCGATGCTGCGATGGCCCTTGGCGACCAGCCGGTCCACGGCGCGGTTCGCCACGCCTTCGAAATCGAGGTCGATCCAGGGATGGTCGCTGGGGGTGCCCGTCCGGCCGAGCGCGATGAACGGCACGTGCGCCTTGTTCAGAAGCTCGACACGCGGATCCTTTCGATGCGTCGCCGAGATGATCAGCGCATCGACCAGCCGGCGCGCGATCATGCGGCGCAGATACTCGGTGGGGTCTTCGTCGGTGGCGCAGGGGAGCACCACCAGATCCAGCTGGTGCCGGCTCAACACCGCCTGCACGCCGTCGAAGACGCCGAAAAAGAAGTTGTCCGGGTTCCCCGAGGTGTCGGCGCCGGACTCCATCATGAACCCGACGGCATTGGTCGTGCCCTGGCGCAACGTGCGTCCGGCCTGGTTGGGCACATAGCCGAGTTCGGTTGCTGCATCGAGCACCCGGCGGCGGGTTGCCTCATTGACGTCGGGACGTCCGTTCAAGGCACGGGAGACCGTACCGATCGAAATGTTCAGATGTTCGGCAAGGCGGCGTATGCCCTTCATAATACTAGATTTTCCCAGCGCGCCGGAGGCTTCCGAAAACGTTTACGCAATTCTCTTGACACAGAAATGCCGGCGAATATAGCGTCGTAAACGTTTACGAAGCCGCCGCGCACGCCGAGACAAGGCGTCGGCGGATTCCCTGGGGAGGGGCAATCACGTGTCATTTCGCGCCGTTCTGGCCGGGTGCGGAGCTATGTCGAAAGGCTGGCTCAAGGCCATCGCCGAAACGCCGGCGCTCCGAGACCGCATCACCATTGTCGGCCTCAACGACATCAACCCCGACGCGGCGCATCGCCTCGCGGCGGAGTTCGGCCTCGGCAAGGCGGCGGTCGAAAGCGATCTCCAGGCGCTGCTCAACGGTACCCGGCCGGACCTGCTGTTCGACGTGGTGATCCCCGGCGCCCGGCATGACGTGGTCGCCACGGCGCTCGCGCATGGCTGCCACGTGCTGTCGGAAAAGCCGATGGCCGCCAGCCTCGACGACGCCCGCGACCTCGTCGCTCGCGCCGCCAAGGCCGGCCGGATCCACGCGGTGGTGCAGAACCGTCGCTACATTGCCGGGGTGCGACGCATCCGCCGGCTGATCGACAGCGGCGCCCTCGGCGAGCTGACGGCGCTGCACGCGGATTTCTTCATCGGCGCGCATTTCGGCGGCTTCCGCGATGCGATGCAGAACGTGCTGCTGCTCGACATGGCCATCCACACCTTTGACGCCGCCCGCTTCATGGCGGGCAGGGATGCCCGGGCCGTTTATTGCCTCGAAAGCAACCCGCGCGGCTCGTGGTACCAGCACGGCGCCGCCGCCAACGCCATCTTCGAACTCGAGGGGGACGCGACCTTCACCTACCGTGGGTCGTGGGCCGCCGAAGGCGCCAACACCAGCTGGGAAAGCCGGTGGCGGATCATCGGCACCCGCGGCACGCTGCTCTGGGATGGCGCCGACCGGTTCGAGGCGCATGTCGTGGCAGGCGAGGACGGCTTTCACCGGCCACTGGCGGAGCTCGCCGTGCCGGAGCCGGCCGAGGACAGCCAGACCCACGGCCATGCCAGCGTCATTGCCGATTTCCTCCGCGCCATCGAGACCGGCACGCCACCGGAAACTGTCGGCAGCGACAACGTCAACAGCCTCGCCATGGTGTTCGCCGCCATCGAGAGCGCCAAAACCCGCCAGCGTATTCTTATCGAGACCCCTAGATGACCAATCCCACCAAAACCATTCGCATCGGCACCATGGTCAGCGCGACGGCCGGCACCGCCGCGCCGCGCATCGCCGAGATCGCCGACCTCGGCTTCGAGAGCTTCGAGCCGTTCTTCTGGCAGACCACCAACGGACAGGACCTCGCCGAGCTCGGCAAGCGCTGCCTCGATGCCATCGGCAACCGCGACATCACCATCTCCACCCTCGGCATGTTCGGCAATCCGCTGGAGGACCAGGAGATGGACCGCCAGACGCTGGAGGGCTGGAAGGCCTGCATCGACAACGCCCATCACTTCGGCGCCACCACGATTGCCGGCTTTACCGGCCGTATCAGGGGCAAACCGCTGACCGACAGCCTGCCGCAATACAAGAAGGTCTGGTCGGAACTGGCGAAACGCGCTGCCGACAAGGGCGTCAGGATCGCCTTCGAGAACTGCGCCATGGATGGCAACTGGCAGACCGGCGACTGGAACATCGCCCACAATCCCGACGCCTGGGAGCTGATCTTCAACGAGACGCCGAACGACAATATCGGGCTCGAATGGGAGCCCTGCCACCAGCTGGTCTACCTGATCGATCCGCTGCCGCAGATCCGCAAGTGGGCGCACAAGTTCTTCCATGTTCACGGCAAGGACGCGACCGTCCGCTGGGACGTGATCAAAGAGCACGGCATTTTCGGCAAGCAGAAGTTCGTGTTCATGCGCACGCCGGGCTTCGGCGACAGCAACTGGACCGACATCATCTCCGAACTGCGGCTCGCCGGCTGGTCTGGCTCCATCGACATCGAGGGCTGGCACGACCCGGTCTATCGCAACGCGCTCGAAATGACCGGCCAGGTCCGGGCGCTCGAATACCTCAAGCAGGCTCGCGGCGGAGACTTCGTGAATCTGGCGGCGAACTACGAGGGCGGAGACCCCTCGCTTCGACGCGCCAGCTGATGACTGGTGCCGGCGGGGGAGCCGGCACGCAACCCGTGCAAAGCACGAAAGGGAGGACGTGACTATGACTAGCATTGCTCTGAGGGCACTGACGGCTGCTGCCTTTGCAACTGTCACCATCGCCAGCCTGACCAGCGTCGCCATGGCCGAAACGCTGCGCGACAACTGGTGCAGCGACGTCAAGATCCGGTTCTTCGCGGGTGGCGCCGAGGGAGATGCCTTTGCCTCGATCGTCTACAACGGCGCCGTCCAGGCAGCCAAGGATACGGGCGCTCAGGTCGACTATGTGTTCTCGGGCTGGAGCTCTGAAAAGATGATCCAGCAGCTGCGTGAAGCCATCGGCGCTGCTCCGAACGGCATTGCCATGATGGGTCACCCCGGCAATGCCGCGATCATGCCGCTTGCCGAGGAGGCCTCGGCCGCGGGCATCAAGATGATGTACCAGAACGTGCCGGTCGACGAGGTCACCGCCAAGTTCGGCGGCGGCTATGTCGGCGCGCAGCAGAAGCCGCAGGGCAGGGCCCTGGGCGAGGAAGCCATCCGCCGCTTCGGCCTCAAGGCCGGCGATGTTGCCATCGTCATGAGCGACTGGTCGCAGATCGAGCGCGCCGAACGCGAACTGGGAACGCTCGAGGCCTTCGAGGCCGCCGGCCTCAAAGTGGTCAAGCTGCAGTCGCCGCAGGAGCTCGGCACCGACCCGAACACCGGTATTCCGGTGATCACCGCCGCCATTACCGCCAATCCGGACGTCAAGCTGATCGCCTATCCGGGCGGCCAGCCCCTCGGCAATGCCGCGACCTATATGCAGGCGGCCGGCAAGAACGCCGGCGACATCATCAACATCGGCTTCGACACCAGCCCGCAGATCGTCGAGGCATTCAAGGATGGCTGGGTCCAGCTGACCTCCGATCAGCAGCCGTTCCTGCAGGGCTACATGCCGATCCTGTCGCTCTGCCAGCAGGTCGTCTACGGCCTCGGCGCGATCAACGTCGATACCGGCGCCGGCTTCGTTACGCCCGAGAATTACGGAGCGGTTGCGGACTTGGCCAAGGAAGGTCTTCGCTAAGAGTTTCCGGCGGCAGGGGTCCGGCTCCAGCCGGGCCCCGGCCTATCCACTTGCAGCGAGGGCATCGTGCAAAATCGTATTATCGAGCTCAAGGACATCAAGAAGTCCTATGGGCAGGTTTACGCCCTTGGCGGCGTCGACCTTCATGTCGACCAGGGCGAGGTGGTTGGCCTCGTCGGCGACAATGGCGCCGGTAAGTCCACACTCATCAAGATTCTCGCCGGTGCGGTTCGGCCGACAACCGGCGAGATTCTGGTCCGCGGCGAGCCGGTTTCGAACTGGAACGCGGGACGCTCGCGCGAGGCGGGCATCGAGACGGTGTTCCAGGACCGAGCGCTGGCTGTGCAGCAGACCATCATCTGGAACATCTTCATGGGCCGCGAACTGGTGGGCCCGCTTGGCTTTCTGAAAGTCCGCAAGCAGCGCGAAGAGGCCGAACGGCTGATGCGCGAGATCGGCTTCACCTCCAAGGTCTTCGGCCCCAGTTCCATTGTTGGGCAGCTGTCCGGCGGCGAGCGCCAGGGCGTCGCCATCGCCCGGGCGATGTACAACCAAAGCGACCTGATCATCCTCGACGAGCCGACGACGGCGCTCTCACTCACCGAGACGGCCAAGGTTTTCCATTTCGTCCGGCAGGCGCGAGCGGCAGGACGCTCGATCCTGTTCATCGGCCACAACATCCACCACGTGTTCGATATCTCCGATCGCTTTGTCGTGCTCGATCGGGGGCGCGTGGCGCTGCAGGCCACCAAAGCTGAACTCGGCTCGGCCGAAGCCCTGGTCCGTTTCATGGAAGAACTCGCCCATCCCGGCGGCGCCGGCGTTCAGTCCACAGGAGGGACAGTATGACCGATACAGCCAATCGTGACGGTCAGTCGCCGGCCAAAGCCCTCGACGCGGATACCGTCCGCCGCGTTGCCGAAGGCAAGCACGCCGACCGCTCCAGACTTCGCCGCTTCCTTCGCGACCATCGCCCGGCCGTCGGTTCGTTCGTCGTGCTGGTGGTGATGCTGGCCTGCTTCTTCGTGGGCAACCCGGAAGTGTTCTCGCAGTGGAACATGTATCGCGCCGTGCTCATCGGCCTGCCGGTCGTGCTCTTCGTCGTGGTGCCGCTGGTCTACGTGGTGACCGTGGGCGAAATCGACCTCTCCTTTCCGGCGACCATCGGCATGGCCGGGTGGGTCTTCGCGCTGGTGGTGCAGGCGGGGTACGATCCGTTTCTCGGCATCATCGCAGCGGTGATGACCGGCCTCGTCCTCGGGCTCTGCGTCGGCTGGCTCGTGGTCTATGCCAACCTCTCGTCGCTCATTGCCACACTGGGCATGAACTTCATGCTGCGCGGGCTGATCCAGATCAACACCGAGGGCAAGTCGATCGCCCTGGTGGGCCTGCCCAAGACCCTGACCTTCCAGATTTTCGGCGGCCAGTTCTTCGGCATTCCGGTGCAGGTGCTCTGGGCCATGTTGTTCGTGGCGATCTGCTCGTTCATCTACAACCGGCACCGCTTCGGCGTGCATGTGCACATGGTCGGCGACAACCCCGACGCAGCGCAGCAGATGGGCATCAATGTCAAGCTGGTGCGGCTCAAGACCTTCGCCTTCGTCGGCCTTGGCGCAGCGCTCGCGGGTGTTGCCGCCGTGATGATCAACTACACCTGGTGGCCGACCTCCGGTGATGGCTATCTGCTTCCTGCGCTGGCCTCGGTATTCGTCGGCGGCACGGCGCCATGGGGCGGCATCGGCACGATCATCGGCAGCGCCATCGGCAGCTTCACGGTGTCCTTCATTCAGTCGGGCGTCGTGGGAGCGGGTCTCTCCGGCTTCTATGTGCAGTTCTTCTACGGGCTGATCATCATCCTGTCGCTGCTCGGGCACCGCTGGAACCAGGTCCGCTATCGGTAACCTCTCAAGCACCGCTCCTGTTGGAGCGGTGCTTTCACACCGGCAGACCGAAGCCTCTCCGCTCAGGCCAGCCCCTCGCGCAGCACGGCCATGAAACGCTCGCGGCTGGCCTTGCTGATGACCCGCACATTGGCCGGCCGGTCGGTCATGGCGCGGTCGTCGAGGATGGTCTGGCCGCGGGTCAATCTGTCCTCGGTCGAGACGAAGACCGCGGCGTCGAAGCTCTCGACTACCACCTGCTCATCGAGGGCCACCGCAACCGCGATGGGGTCGGGCAGGTCAAAGCCGGCAAGCCGCGAGACCTCCTGGCAGAACCGCCGCAGGGTAGCCTGGCAATCGACCGCGACAATGGCGGTGGGCGTGCCGATCTGCCGGAGGCTGGCCGCCTCCTGGTCGTCGATCACCGCATATTTGCGCGAGATGTCCCAGCCGATCATGGTGATCGGCATGCCCGAGGCGAACACCGCCTCGGCGGCTTCTGGGTCGGCCCAGATATTGTACTCCGAAACCGGGGTGATGTTGCCGTAGTAGTCCGAGGCGCCGCCCATGATGAAGCACCGGCTGATCCGGCCCGCCAGCCACGGCGCCTTGCCGAGCGCGATGGCGATGTTGGTGAGGGGGCCAAGCGTGATCAGTTCGATCCCGTCTTCATGGCTTTCAGCCAGCGCGATCAGCGCGTCGGCGGCGTGGCCCGGGCTCGGCGCCCATGGCGCGTCGGCGAGCTGCGTCGGCACCAGTCCGACATCGCCCATGCCGTCCTCGCCGTGCACGAACTGCGCGGTCTCGAGCGGCCGCTGCAATGGCCGGTCGGCGCCCTGATGCACCGGCAGGTCCATGCCGCAGAGTTCGCGGATGAACAGCGCGTTGATGGTCGCCTGTTCCAGCGGGCAATTGCCCGCTACCACGCCCAGCGCTTTGACATCCGGACCGCGGAACCTGAATGCCAGCATCAGGGCTACGGCGTCGTCGGACGCGGTGTCGGTATCGATGAAGATCGGCTTGCCCATTTCTGCTCCGTTCGAGGTTGACGAATGGCCCCAGGCGGGACGCGCTTCGATCGGAGAGAGAAGGGGACGAACGGCGCCGCGACAAACGACTTTTCGTCTTCGTTACGGCGAAAAACTCAAGCGCATGCCGGCAAGCCCGCGGCACCCGACTGACCCTGCCGGCGAAACCACTTCACCGCCGCCGCGGTCGCCGGATGCCGACGATCCCGCGGCGGCAAGGCGAGGTGGTAGCTGCCTTTGCGCATGATGCGCCCGAACGGGGCAACCAGACGGCCGTCCGCCAGCGCCTCGCCGATGATCTCCAGCGGCGCAATGGTGCTGCCGACCCCGGCCTCGGCTGCCTGCAGGGTAAAGTACATCCGCTCGAACTCGTGCATCCCGGTGTAGGGCGCGTCCGTTCCACCCTCGCGCAGCCAGTCCTGCCAGATCGCCGGGCGGGTACGCGATACGAGCCTCGGCAAGCCCGCCAATGCCGCGCGTGCATCCGGCTGCCGGGTCAGACGCTCGCCGGCGACGACCAGCGCAAAGCTCTCGGGCATGATGTCGACATAGCTGGCGTCGCTGCCCGCACTGTGCTCGCCGACCGACAGCCAGAGCGACACCGATGGGTCGGAGATATCGGGCGGGCGATCCCAGCTGACCAGCTTGATGCTGCCGCCGAGCGCCGCTTCGAGCCCCGCCTGGCGGGGGATGAGCCAGCGCAGCGTCGTCGTGGCGGGCGCCGCGATGACCAGCGGTCGTTCGACATGCTGCCGGCCGAGCCGCGCCGAAGCCTGGCGCAGCCGCTCGAAAGCCGGACCGACATCATCGGCAAACGCCCGCCCGGCGTCGCTGAGGCCGATCCGGCGACCGGCGCGAATGAACAGTTCCACCTTGGCTCGCCGCTCGAGCTGCCGGATGAGCCGGCTGACGGCGCTCTCGGTGACCCCGAGTTCAGCCGCGGCCCGCTTGAAGCTTCCCAGCCTCGCCGCCGCATCAAAGGCCCTGATGGCGGTCAGTTGCCCCATGACGTCGAGAGAGGAGAGCGACATCGATACCTCGTTGCGGACCGCGCCCGATGCTGACGCAGCATGCGCAGTCTAGACCAGCCTGACACCGCCGTCAGGTCGGTCGCGAGGCGCTACAGGCGCAGCCCGTTGGTGTCGAACGCCAGCGCGGCGTCGGGCTCGATGCCGACGCTGATCGGCGTGCCGGTGGCGATCCGGGCGTGACCCTTCTGCTGGATCGTCACCTTGGTCTCCCCGTCCCGCCCGACCGCGTAGACGTAGGAGACGCCGCCGAGCTGCTCCACCACCTGCGCCGTCGCGGTCAGCGCGCCGCCCTCCGGACGGGCCTCGGTAAAGTGCTCGGGCCGGATCCCGACGCTGACCGTCTGGCCGACGCTGACGCCTTTGCCACGGCACCGGACCTGCAGTTCCGGAGCGTCGAACGCGGTCAGGGAAACCGTCACGCCACGATCGTTGATGCCGGTTACCGTGCCCCCGAGAAAGTTCATTCGCGGTGAGCCGATGAAGCCGGCGACGAACAGGTTGTCGGGATCGTCATAGAGCTCGATCGGCGTGCCCTGCTGCTCGATCTTGCCGGCCCGCAGCACCACGATGCGGTCGGCCAGCGTCATCGCCTCGACCTGGTCGTGCGTCACGTAGACCATGGTGGCGCCGAGCTGCTGGTGCAGCTTGGCGATCTCGATGCGCATCTGCACGCGCAATTCGGCGTCGAGGTTGGACAGCGGCTCGTCGAACAGGAAGGCCTTGGGTTGGCGCACGATAGCGCGGCCGATGGCAACGCGCTGGCGCTGGCCGCCCGACAGCTGACGCGGCTTGCGCTGCAGCAGCTCGGTCAGCTCCAGCGTACCGGCGGCACTGGCGACACGCTGGGCGACCTGGTCGGCGGGCATCCCGCCCATCCTGAGGCCAAAGCCGAGGTTCTGTTCCACCGTCATGTGCGGATAGAGCGCGTAGCTCTGGAACACCATGGCCACACCCCGCTCGGAGGGGTCGAAATCGGTGACGTCCTCGCCGCCGATCAGCACCTGGCCGGAGCTCGGTTCCTCGAGGCCGGAAATGGTCCGGAGCAGGGTGGATTTGCCGCATCCGGACGGTCCGACGAAGACGACGAACTCGCCATCCCCAATGTCGAGATCGACGTCGTGGATCACGGTCACCGCGCCGAAACTCTTGTTGATGCCTCTGAGCTGAAGTTCAGCCACGGTTCCCTCCCTGCTTGCCTGCTAACGCGCTGCCCAGAGGGCGCCGCGCTCGAAGATGGTGCGCATCTGCGGCACCTCGAATTCTCCCACCACATGGCCCAGCGACGAATAGAACACCCGGCCCTTGCCAAAGCGGCGCTTCCACACCACCGGCATCACCACTCCGTCGATCTCCTCGAACTGCTCACCCGAGAAGGTGGTGGTGGCAAGCACCTCCACGCTGGGGTCGAAGTGCATGTAGTACTGCTCCGACCGGTAGGGAAAATCGCCGATCCCGGCCATGATCGGGTCATCGCCGCGCGTGACGTTGATCGTGTAGTCGATGATGTTGCCGGGGTGAGCCACCCACTGGCCGCCGGTCATGAACTGATAGTCCGGCTCGTTGCGGAAGCTGTCGCACATCAGCCCGTGAAACCCGGCAAGGCCGGTGCCGCCGCGCACGGCGGCGAGGAGGTTCGTCAGTTCCTCGCGCTCGATCCGCGACATCGTGATGACCGGCACGATCAGGTCGAACTGGCTAAGGCCGTCATCGGCAAACGCCTCGGTGGTGTTCTCGAGGGTGACCGCGAAGCCATGGCTCTCGAGCATGCCGCCGACGAGGCGCGCGCTCTGCTCCGGCGTATGGCCATCCCAGCCTCCCCACACGATCAGGGCTGACTTGCTCATGGAAATGTTTCCTCCAGTTATGCTGCGTTCCACGGGGCGCTGTAGATGTCGCGCAGCATCAGTGCTGCGGCCCCCCGGGCCCAGAGCTGGTCATCCAGGGTGTGGAAGATCAGCTCGGTGGAATTGAAGTGAGTGAGAAAGCTGTTGGCCTGCGCCGTGGCGCGCACCATCGGCGCAATGGCTTCGCCATAGCGCTGCGACTCCACCGCGACGATGATCTTGGCCGGGTTGACCAGGTTGATGATGTGGGAGAGCCCGATGCCGAGCTTTTCGGCCTGCCGCTCGATGAGGCGCTGCCCCCTTGCATCGCCCGCCTGGGCAAGCCCTGCGAGGTGGTCGAGCAGGTCGTACGAGGCGGCGGCGTCCAGCGCCTCGCCCAGCTCCTGTCGCGCCAGCCGGCGCATGGCGACATCGCCCACATAGGCGTTGAGGCAATCACGCTGGCCGCATTCGCACGGCATCCCCTCATTGCCGACCTTGGTGTGGCCGAAGGCCGGTCCCAGCTTGCTGGAGCCGCGCTGCAGGTCGTCCTCGAGCCACAGCCCGAGGCTCGCCGTCTGGTCCAGCACCACGACGCCGAAGCTGCGGACGCTCTGGGCGTAGCCGAACCAGCTCTCGGCCAAGGCGAGGAGGTTTGCCGGCTTTTCGAGTTTCACCGGCAGGCCGGTGCGCTCGCCCAAGAGCGTCCCGATGGGGATTTCGCGCTCGCCGAACACCGAGCTGGCGTAGCTGCGGCCGGAGCGGGGGTCGACGATACCGGGGATGCCGATGCCGATGCCCTTGATACGGCTGCGATCCACCCCCGACTTGCCGATGCACTCCTCCATGGCGTCCTCGATCAGGTCGACGATCACCTCGGCGGGCTGGCGGGCCAGCCGCACCGGCAGTTGCACCGAGGCGACCGTCTCACCGCGGAAATCGATCAGGGTTGCGGTGGTCAGCGCCTGGGAAATACGCACGCCGATGACAAAGGCCGCGTCACGCACCAGCCCGAGCAGCACCCGTGGGCGGCCGCGTAGGGTCTCGTTGGTCGGCGTGGTGTGGATGGCCTCGATCAGCCCCTCCTCGATCAGCGCGCCGGTGATCGCCGACACCGTAGTGCCGCTGAGCAGGGTGCGTTCAGAGATCTCGACCCGCGAAATCTGGCCATGGCACCGGATCGTCTCCAGCACGTGGTACTTGTTGATTTCCCGCATCAGCAGCGGATCAGCGATCTTTACGGCCACGAACTCGCCCCGGGCATCTGGTCAGTCAATTGCTTTGCAACCCGTACAAAAGGCGCTGATGGCACGATCGTCGAATAGCCGGCACTCAGCGGCAGAGTACCGAAAAACAGGCGGTCCTCAAGCGTCTATTCGCAGATTGAGCTGTTTCTGCAGAGCTGAGGTACGTGCCTCTTGCTTCCTTTAATAAGGGATGCTTAGAAAGTAGCAAGTGGTGATTGCGGTAGGGACCGCGTCTGCCGCTGCGGCCGACTGCGCCAGAGAGCGCCCCCCGGCTGCCCAAAGGAGGAGGAAACCCATGAAGCGAATTGCGCTTGCCGCAATGCTCGGCCTGATGGCGCTCGCGCCGGTGCAGGCTCAAACAGTGGTGAAGTATCTGAACATCGCGTCCATCCCGGACGAGGTGAAGCTGATGACTGAGGCGGTGGCAGAGTACGAGGCCGCCAATCCGGGCGTGAAGATCGAGCTGCCGTTCCTCGAGAACGAGGCGTTCAAGGCCAAGCTGACCACGCTGCTGCAGTCTGCCGATGCGCCCGATGTGTTCCACTCATGGGGCGGTGGGGTGTTCTACGAGCAGGCCAAGGCCGGCGTGCTGCGACCGATCGAGGGCGTCCTGTCTCAGGAGGCCAAGGATGCCCAGGGTACGGCAGGCGTTGCGGCCTTCACCGCGCCTGACGGCCATATCTACGGTATCGCCCGCGACGTGGCCGAAGTGGTGCTGTGGTACAACAAGGCACTGTTCACCCAGGCCGGCGTCGACCCCGAGAGCCTCAAGACCTGGGATGGGTTCCTCGCTGCCGTGCAGAAGTTCAAGGATGCCGGCATCACCCCGCTGGCGATGGGTGGCAAGGACAAGTGGCCGGCTCACTTCTGGTGGAGCAAGCTGGTGGTGCGCCTCGCCGGGCAGGACGGCTTCAACGCCGCGGCGCGCGGCGAGGGCGACGGCTTTGCCGGCGAGGACTTCGTCAAGGCCGGGCAGTTCTTCCTGCAGCTGGCTCAACTCGATCCCTGGCAGGAGGGCTTCCAGGCCGCCACCTATGGCGATGCCTCGGGCTATTTCGGCGACGGCAAGGCTGCGATGCACCTGATGGGCGACTGGGACTACGGCGCCATGAAGGACAACTCGGCGACCAAGCAGGGTATCCCGGATGACCAGCTCGGCATTCTGCCGTTCCCGACCATTGATGGAGGCAAGGGCGACCCGACCGATACGCTGGGCGGCCTGTCTGGCTACCTGTTCTCCAAGAACGCCTCCGACGACGCGGTCAAGTTCATCGAGTGGTACAACGCCAAGCCGGTGCAGTCCCGCTTTGCCAATGCCGGCTACTACATCCCGATCGTCAACGGGGCGGCCGACGGCATGACCAACCCGTTCAAGGTGCTGGTGGCGCAGGATATCAACAAGGCCCACTGGCATGCGCTGTTCTTCGACCAGGCCCTCGGGCCGGCGGTCGGTGGCGTGGTGAACGATGTGTCGGCGGATCTCGCCGCCAACGCGATCAGCGCCGAGGACGCCGCCCAGCAGGTCAAGGAAGCCGTGGACGACGCGGCCAATTAAGGCGTTGGCCTAAGGTCGGCGGGGCAACGATTGCCCCGCCGACCGCATCTGCCTCGAAGGGAAGCCAGTATGGCAAGCATTACGACCGGAGTTGCCGCGGGAACAGGCGTCGCCGTCCGCCGGCGCCGCTACATGGATCGCAAGAGCCTGGTTCCGCTGCTGATTTTCCTGCCACCCTCGCTGATCCTGTTCACCGTGTTCGTCGTCTTGCCGATGGTCGATGCGGGAACCTTCTCGTTCTTCCAGTGGAACGGCTACGGGCCTATCACCAATTTCGTCGGCTTTGAAAACTATGCCGACGTGATCAACCATCGCAATTTCGGCACCGCGGTGCGCAACAGCCTGATCGTGGTGGCCGTCTCGCTGCTGATCCAACTGCCGCTCGCCATGTGGTGCGCCATTGCCCTGTCCGAGCGCTCGGTCAGCATCAACATTTTGCGGACGATCTTCTTTTTGCCCTTCATGCTGGCCGAGGTGGCGGCGGGGCTGATCTGGAAGTTCGTCTATGACGGCAATTACGGGCTCTTGCCGATCCTCGGCGACGCGCTCGGCACCAAGATGCCGTTCGTCCTGGCCGACAAGTTCTGGGTGATCCCGGCCATCATGCTGGTCATCACCTGGAAGTACTTCGGCTTTCACATGATGATCTTCATCGCCGGCCTGCAGTCGATCCCCAACGAGGTGGTCGAGGCGGCGCGGCTCGATGGCGTCAAGAAGTGGCAGATCGTGCGCCACATCAAGATCCCGATGATCCGCTCGGCCATCGTGGTGTCGGTGTTCTTCGCCATCACCGGCGCGCTGCAGCTGTTCGACATCATCATCCCGCTCACCAATGGCGGCCCCTCGCATTCGAGCCACACCATCGTGACCTTCCTCTACCAGTTCGGCATCCTGCGCATGAAACTGGGCTTTGGCGGCGCGGTGAGCGTGCTGCTGTTCATCGCCTGCGTAATCGTGGCGCTCGCCTACCGGCGTATTCTCTTCAGGGTGGAGCAGAACTGATGGCCACGGCATCGAGGAAACGTCGTCCGGCCATTTCGGCCTTTCAGTGGATCACGCTGCTGGTGGTCGCCGCCTTCGTGATCGTGCCGTTCTACACCACCGCCCTCGGCGGCTTCAAAGAGATCGGCGAGCTGCGCGTCAATCCGTTCGGGTTGCCGCAGAGCTGGGATCCGGCGCGCTTCGCCGAGATCATCGGCGGGCCGCGCTATGTGCCCTCGTTGCTCAACTCGCTGCTCGTCGCGCTGGGCTCGGTGGTGCTGTCGACACTGCTCGCGTCGATGACCGCCTTCGCCTTCGCCCATATCAAGTTCTTCGGCAGCCGGTTCCTGATGAGCTACCTGATGCTGGGGCTGCTGTTTCCGTCGGCTACCGCCATCCTGCCGCTGTTCATCAAGATGCGCGACCTGGGGCTGCTCGACAGCCACCTGGGCATCATCATCGCGCAGGTGGCGTTCTCCATCTCGTTCTCGGTGCTGCTGTTCTATAACTTCTTCAAGGAACTGCCCAAGGAGCTGATCGACGCGGCGCGCATGGACAACTGCGGCTATATCCGCATCTACTGGTATGTGACGCTACCGCTCTGCCTGCCGATCATCGCTACGGTCGGGGTGTTCAATTTTGTCGGCAGCTGGAACAGCTTCCTTTTGCCGCTGATCGTGCTCAACTCCGACGCCAACTATACCTGGCCGCTGGGGATCATGCAGTTCCAAGGCCAGTACGGTTCTGACTGGCCGCGCATCCTGGCGTTCCTCACCCTCTCGATCCTCCCCGCCATCGCCTTCTTCCTGTTGGCGCAACGCTACGTGATCTCGGGGCTGACCGGCGGCGCCGTCAAAGGCTGAAGGGTTGTCCCCAGGGCGTGGCAGGTGAACGCGGCGAGTTCACTGTCGTGTTGCGCCTTGCCGGCTGCCGAGTAGCTTAAATCACGGGAGAGTCTGGCAGCGGGCCGGGGTGCCCGTGAGACCGGAGACCAGATGACGCGGGTCAGGCCAATCACCGAAGCGGACATTCCAGGCTTTCATGCGGCGCTTGACGCCGTGGCGCGGGAAAGCAGCTTTCTGAGGGGCAACCAGGCGCCACCACCGGACGATGTCGCGAGCTTCGTTCGCGGCAATATCCAGACCCGAAACCCGCAATTCGTCGCGCTCAGCGACCAGGGGAGCATTGTGGGTTGGTGCGACATCGTCCGCGGACGCGGCGAGCACGAGAGTCACCTGGGCGAACTGGGTATGGGAGTCATGGCGCAGTGGCGCGGCGCCGGCCTTGGCAGGCAGTTGCTGGCCGCGACCGTGGCGGCCGCCGATGCGGAGAGATTCCTGCGCATCGAACTCAGCGTCCACTCAGACAACCTGCGGGCAATATCGCTCTATCGCGGCTTTGGGTTTGTCGAGGAGGGGCGGAAGCTGAAAGCGCGCCTGAAGGCTGCCGTGCCTGTTGATGTGGTGCTGATGGCCCGTCTCAGGCCAGTGGAGGATTGGCCTTCGCGCTAGCCGGCGGGGGCGGCCACAGGGGTTCCCGGTGCTACGCCACGCTTCCGGTATCCGAAGTCGAGCGGATCAGCGTTTGCCTGGCCGATGCCAGGTGCCTGCGGCAGGCGCTGGCGACCGCGCTCCGCGATCGGCTCAGCAGGGCATCGATGTAGGCAAGGTGCTCGCGGATCGCCACCTCGTTGCGCTCCCGCTCGTCCTTCTTGTTCCACTGGTAGTGGTAGTGGAAAATCAGCGTGATGATGTCGAAGAAGCCGTCGATGAAGCGGTTCGGCACCGCCGTGTTCACCAGCCGGTGAAAGCGGCTGTCGAGGTCGGAAAAGTCCTGGAAGCGGGTCTCGATCTCGCTCAACAGGTCGATATGCTCCTGCCGCAACCGGCGCAGTTCGTGCCACAGCGGCGAGGTCTCCGGCAGGCTGCTGAACTCCCGGGCTGACCGTAGTTCGAACATCTCGCGGATCTCGAACAGCTCCAGTGCGAAGCTATGGGTGAAGCCCTGCAACACCCAGCCACCGCTCGGCCGCCGCTCAATCAGCCCGAAGCGCTGGAAGCTGTTCAGAAACTCGCGGATCACCGTGGTCGCAACCTTGAACTGACGCGCCAGGTCGAGCTCGTTGATCAGGGCCCCGGCCTTGGCATCGCCGCGCAGCATCCATTCCATGAACTGTTTCTCGACTTGCACCGAGGTCGGAACCGTTTCGGCTTCAGGGAAGGGCAGCGCCTCGCCGGCTGAGGCGCGCGCGAAGCGCGACCGTCCCGTACCGGCCACCACGCCCTGCTCGGCGAGCGTCGCGAGGATCTTGCGCACCGTGGTGCGGCTGACGCCCAGCTCGGCCGCGAGCATCGTTTCAGACGGTATCGGATCACCATCGCGCAGCCGCGAGGTCAACAGCAGGGCGTCGTTGAAGGCCCGTTTGAACAGCGTATCCGTCTTCACATCGCCCTCCCACTGGTCTGTTCTGTAACTGATAAAAAACAATTTGACGATGTCCCGAAATAGAAGTTTTTTGTACATAAGAAACACGGGGGAGGGGCGTGTACTGGTGAAACAAGGACCAGATGCGGAGCCGGCTGAGGTACGTACCCGGCCGCCCGCCGACGGCGCGGCGCTTGGCGTCGCGTTGAAGCTGCTCGGCATCGGTCCGCTGCTGATCCTGATCCTGCTGGTGGTCGGCATCAGTCTTGCGACGCCCAATTTCCTGAAGCCGGTCAATCTCGGCAACATCCTGGCGCAGACCGCGGTGATCGCCATTGTCGCCATCGGGCAGCACCTGGTGATCCTGACCCGCGGCATCGATCTTTCGGTCGGCGCCAACCTGGCGCTGGCGACGGTGATCGGTGGGCTGGTTTTCCGGGTTGCCGATTCCGGTCCGCTGGTGATGGCCGCGATGCTTCTCGCTGGTGGGGCGGTGGGCGCGGTCAACGGCATCGTCTATGTGTTCGGCCGGTTGCCGCATCCCTTCATCATCACGCTCGCGACGCTCAGTATCGCCCGCGGCCTGGCGCTGGAACTCGCCGTCGGGCACACCACGATGCGCGGCATGCCGATCGAGATCGCGTTCATCGGCGGCGGTTCGACATTGGGCATTCCCAACTCGTTCTTCGTGGTGTTCGGCGTCGCCACGCTGGTCCTGCTGATGGCCCGCGCCATGGTGTGGGGGCGTTGGATCTATGCCGTCGGCGGCAAGCCCGAGGCAGCGGTGCAGATGGGCATCCCGGTCAAGTGGATGCTGGTCTCGGTCTACGTCATCTCGGGCCTCTGTGCCGGCGTCGGCGCCATCATCCTGGCGGGCCGCACCGAAGCCGCCTCACCGCTTTACGGGAACCTGCTCGAGCTCGACACCATCGCGGCGGTGATCATCGGTGGCGCCAGTTTCCTCGGCGGGCGCGGCCATATCGGGCATGCCCTGGTCGGCGCGGTGATGATCGGGGTCATCCGCAACGCCCTCAACCTGCTCAATGTCGATGTGTTCTTTCAGATGATTGCCATCGGGGCGATCATCGTACTGGCCGTCGAGGCGGACGTGCTGCGCAACCATCTGGAAGCGCGGGTGCGCGTCATGCAGTCGGGGAGGGCGTCATGAGCGCCGCCGCGTCCGCCTCGCCGGTCCTCGCTGTCAGCAACGCCGAAAAGCGCTTCGGCGCCGTGCACGCCTTAAAGGGCGTGAGCCTCGAGGCGTATCGCGGCGAGGTGCTGGCGCTGCTCGGCGATAATGGCGCCGGCAAATCGACGCTGGTCAAATGCATCAGCGGCGTCCACGGGCTGGATGGCGGCGAGATTCTGCTCGATGGCCAGCGGACCGCCATCCACAACCCGGCGGCCGCCCGCAGCGCCGGCATCGAGACCGTCTATCAGGACCTGGCGCTGTTCGACAACCTGACCCCGGCGCAGAACTTTTACTGCGGGCGAGAGCTGTCTTTCCCCTCCTGGCTGCCACGCGGCATGCGGCTGCTGAGGCGCCGGGCGATGGACCGGGAGGCGGCGGCGGTGATCGACCGGCTGAAGGTCCGGTTGCCCCGCTTCGACGCACCGGTGGCGCTGATGTCGGGTGGGCAGCGCCAGGCGATCGCGGTGGCGCGGGCAACCGTGTTCGCCCGCAAGGTGGTGATGTTGGACGAGCCGACTGCGGCGCTCGGGCTGCGCGAGGCGCGCAAGGTCCTCGACCTCATCGCGCAGCTGCGCGACGAGGGCAACGCGGTGATCCTCATCACCCACAACATGGAACATGTCGTCGAACTGGCTGACCGCGCCGTGGTGCTGCGGCAGGGGCGCAAGGTCGGCGAGCTCAAGCCAAGCAAGGCAAACCAGCACGAACTGGTCTCGCTCATCGTCGGGGCTGAGGCCTAGCAGATCGATTCCGAGGGGGATCGAGGAGCGACCGCCAACGCGGTCGGAATGGGAGGAAACTATGAAGCTCAAACGACTGCTGGGAGGGCTGGCGCTCGCTGCGGCGATTGCCGGGCCTGCCATGGCGCAGGACAACGTGAAGCTCGGGTTCATCACCAAGTTCCCGGTGCCGTTCTTCGCCACCATGGAAGATGCGGCCAAGGCGTATGCAGCGGCCAATCCGGGTGTCGAGATCATCTACGGTCAAGGCACCTCAGCCACCGATATCGAGGGCCAGATCGCCCAGATCGAGTCGATGGTCACCCAGGGTGTGCAGGGGATTGCCCTGACCCCGGTCGATCCGACCGTGGCGCCGGCGCTCGACAAGGCGATTTCCCAGGGCGTGAAGATCGTCCTGATGGACAACAACATCCCCGACTGGAAGGGGCGAACCTCGCTCGCCACCACCGATAACTATGCCGCCGGCGTGATCGCCGGCCAGTACCTCAAGTCGGTGCTCAAGGCCGGCGATACGCTCGGCATTCTCGAAGGCGTGCCTGGCGTTCCGGCGCTGGATGATCGCGTCAATGGCATGCTCGAGGGCCTCAAGGGAGTTGAGGTCAAGGTGGTCGGGCGTGCCGGCACCAACTGCACCGAGGAACTCGGGATCAACGTCGCCCAGGATCTGCTCACCGCCAATCCTGATCTGAAGGCGATCTATGCTGCTTGCGGCCCTCCAGCCGCAGGAGCCGCGCAGGCCATCAAGAACGCCGGCATCGCAAGCGACGCGATCGTCCTGGTGGGCTTCGATTTCTGCTGCGGCGAAGCGGAAGCCCTGACCGCAGGCATCGAAGACGCGACCGTCGCGCAATTCCCGGCGAAGATGGCCGAGCTCGGCGTCGATGCTTTGGTCAAGGCCATCCGCGGCGATGAGGTCCCACTCCTCATCGACTCGGGCGCCGCACTGGTGACCAAGGACACCATGTCCCAGTTCCAGTGACGCGCCGCGAGAGCCGGGTCCCCGGTCTCCCCGGGATCCGGCTCTCGCATCTTTCCACCCACCTTCACTCGAAAGCAGTTCTAAATATGCATGCGCTTGTCTGCCGCCAGCCCGGAATGCTCGAGCTCGAGACCCGGCCAACCCCACACCGCGGCGAAGGCGAGGCGCTGGTGCGCCCGCTCCGGGTGGGGATCTGCGGCACCGACTACCACATCTACGAGGGCAAGCACCCTTTCCTCGAATACCCGCGCGTCATGGGCCATGAGCTCGCGGTTGAGGTGCTGGAAGCGCCGGCCGGATCGGGTTTCGCTCCTGGTGAGATCTGCGTGGTCAACCCCTACATTTCCTGCGGCAGCTGCATCGCCTGCCGCGCCGGCAAACCGAATTGCTGCGTGCGGATCGCCGTGCTCGGCGTGCATCGCGACGGCGGCATGGCCTCATTGCTCAGCCTGCCCGCGTCGAACCTGGTCAAGGCGGCAGGGCTGAGCGTCGATGCCTGCGCAACAGTCGAGTTCCTCGCCATTGGGGCGCATGCGGTCCGCCGTTCGAACGCGCGGGCAGGACAGCGTGCGCTGGTGATCGGCGCGGGTCCCATTGGTCTTGGCGTGGGGCTTTTCTCCAGCCTCTCAGGCGCTGAGGTCACCATGATGGACCTCGATCCGGAGCGACTCGCGGTCGCCGAGGCGATCGTCGGGGCTCAAACGATCGCGGCGGGCGACGGGGCCAGGGAGGCCGCTGCCGCACAGACCGGGGGAGACGGTTTCGACATCGTGTTCGATGCGACCGGCAACGCCCGCTCGATGCAGAACGGCTTCGATTTCGTCGCGCATGGCGGAACCTATGTGCTGGTGAGCGTGGTGAAGAGCCCGATCAGCTTCGAGGACCCCGATTTTCATCGCAAGGAGATGTCGCTGCTGGGTAGTCGCAACGCCACGTCGGAAGATTTTCAACGGGTGATCGCCGCGATCGCGTCCGGTCGCGTCCCCATCGATAAGCTCATCACGCATCGCACGACGCTGACTGATGCGGCGCGCGACATTGCGCTCTGGGCCACGCAGAAGCGTGGACTTATCAAGGCGGTGATCGAGATCGCCGCCTAGCCGCCGGTCGCTTTGCGACTGCGGTCTGCAGAACCTCGCGGGTCATGGCACCCGCGGGGCGATACCCGTTTGGTGCTGCCAACCGGGGTCGCGGCACTGACATGTTAGAAGGATTTTTCAGCTGTGAGCGTCCTCACCGGCTTGTGGCATGCAACTTAGATGATAACGTTTCAACTTACTTGATGGAGGAACGGCCCAAGGCCGGCAATCAAGGAGGAGGAACCAATGAACATGCATAAACTGACGTCCAAAATCCGCCGTCGCGCCGTGCTAGCCGGGGCAAGCCTCGCCATCGTCTTGGCGGCAATGCCGGTGCTGGCACAAGACCTGAGCGGCGAGCTCGTCATCCTGCAGTGGCAGGGCGGCACCGACGCCGAGATGTGGCAGAAGCTCGAAGCCGATTTCACCGCCAAGAACCCGGGCGTCGCCGTCCGCGAACTGGTGGTGACGGGGCAGGGCGACATGCGCGGTCCGATGCGCACGGCGCTGCTCGGCGGCGAAAAGGTCGATATCATCATCAACACCTGGCCGGCCTTCCGCGCCGAGCTGGTCGATGCCGGCATCCTGCGTCCGATCGACGATCTCTGGGCCTCGGCCGGGCTCGACGCCGTGCTCGACCAATCCTGGAAGGATCTCGGCTCTACTGCTGGCGTCACCTATGGGGTGAACTACACCTACGGCGACCGCTCGGCCATCTGGTACAAGAAGGCCCATCTCGAAAAGGCCGGCGTCGAGCCTCCCAAGACCTGGGAAGAGTTCCTCGCTTCGATCGACAAGCTCAAGGCTGCCGGCTTTGCCGCGCCGATCGCCATGCCCGCCAAATATTGGGCGCATGGCGAGTGGTTCGAAACGCTGCTGCTGCGCACCGGTGGCGTCGAGGCGGCTTCGAAACTTGCCGCCCACGAGATCGGCTGGACCGACGATATCGTCAAGACGACGCTCAAGAAGTATGCCGAGCTGCTCAAGGCCGGCTGCTGCGGCACCCCGGAGCAGATGTTCGCCGGTGACTGGGACTACTCGGCCGACCAGATCTTTACTGCCGATGCCTCCAACTACCTGATGATCGGCATGTGGATGAACGCCCGGGCCCGCAACGACTACAAGCTCAACGAAGGCGTCGACTACTCGATCTTCCAGTTCCCCTCGCTCGGCCTCGGCCATGACGACACCTCGAGCGTCGATGCCAAGGAAGTGGCGGTCACCGCCAATGGCGCCAATCCGGCGGCGGCCGACGCCTTCGCCGTCTATATGGTCAGCAAGGACGCTGCCGATATCCTCGCCTCCTACGGCTATGCCTCGCCCAGCAAGAACGCCGACCCGTCCCTGCTCGGTCCGGTGCAGCAGATCGCGACCGCAGCCGTGGCGCAGTCCAAGGTGCAATTCGTGCTCGGCGACCTGCTCCCCGGCGACCTCGTCGACGAGTATCGCGTGCAGCTGCAGAAGTTCCTGCAGGATCCGTCCGATGCGACGAT
Organism: Devosia sp. Root105; assembly: GCF_001424865.1. Classification (NCBI taxonomy): domain Bacteria; kingdom Pseudomonadati; phylum Pseudomonadota; class Alphaproteobacteria; order Hyphomicrobiales; family Devosiaceae; genus Devosia; species Devosia sp. Root105. The sequence continues at coordinate 9,872 of NZ_LMCR01000021.1, read as the reverse complement.
CGACGCGGTGACCGCGGCGATCGAGGCCAAAGCGATGGAACTCTATTGATATGCAGGACTCCGTAGCCCCCCAGACGGCGGGCTCGCGTCCCGGCGTTCCCTCCCGGCTTCGCGGCGAGCAGAGCAATCTGCTTGCCGCGAAGCGGAGGGTCAGGGACTGGCCGGCAGCCTGGCTGCTGATCACCCCGGTGCTGATCCTGTTCGGGATCGCCGTGGTGTTCCCGCTGATCGATACGATCCGGCTCAGCTTCTTCGACATCAAGGGCCTCGCCAAACCGAAATTCATCGGTGTGGGCAACTACGTGAAGCTGTTCACCGATCCGGCGTTCCGCAACACGCTCTTGACCACCCTGACCTTCACCATCTCGACCACCATCATCTCGGTGGGGCTGGGCTGGATGCTGGCCATGGTGAGCGCCTTCGCGCCGCGCCAGACGCTGCCGTTCCGGGTGATGATTTTCGCCGCGTTCGGAATTTCCGAGGCGGTGGCCGGCTACATGTGGATCGGCATCCTGCGCCCCGACGCCGGTGGTCTGCTCAATGCGGTGATCGGCTTGTTCCAACCCGGCTTCGCGCAGCCCTGGCTGGGCGACCCGCGCACCGCGCTCTGGGTGCTGATCATCGCCGCATCCTGGGGCGGCGTCGGCCTGCCACTGATGCTCTGCTTCGCCTCGGTGCAGTCGATCCCCAAGACCCTGTTCGAGGCGGCCTATATCGATGGCGCCAACCACTGGCAGGTGATGCGCAACATCATGATGCCGCTGTCGCTGCCTGGCGTAAGGGTGGCCGTGTTCATCAACCTGCTCGGCGCGCTCCGGGCCTTCGACATCATCTACATCCTCACCGGCGGTGGTCCGGTGCGCAGCACCGAAACGGTGGGCTATTTCATGTACCGGGAGTCGATGACCCAGTTCAAACTCGGCTACGGCGCCGCGGCGACCGTGGTGCTGCTGGTCGCCGTGCTCGTCGTTTCCATTCCCGCCATCATCCAGCGAACGGCAGGTGCAAGATGATCGGACGCGCCCCCCGCTGGCCCACCATCGTGCTTGGTGTCTTCGGCTTCATCTGGATCATCCCGATCATCGGCATCGTGATGACCTCGATCCGTCCCCTGGCCGAGACGTCGCGCGGCTGGTGGCGTATCGACAGCTTCACCCTCACGCTCAGCGCCTGGCAGCGGGTGTGGGAGGCCTATCCGCTCGCTCCGGCCTTCGTCACCACGGCCATCCTCGCGGTGCTCGCCACCGTCGGGACCATGCTGCTGACGCCCGCCGCCGCTTACGCGTTCCACTTTCTCAAGTTCCCGTTCCGCCGCCTGCTGCTGATCATCATCATCAACGCCTTCGTCCTGCCCCAGCAGGTGGTGATCATCCCGCTGTTCCAGCTGTGGCGCGAACTGGGGCTGATCGACAATTTCCTCGCCGTGCTCATCCCTTACATCGGGCTGAGCTTTGCCTGGTCGATCTTCCTCGTGAAGAACTTCCTCGAGGATTTCCCGACCGAGGTGGTCGAGGCTTCGCGCATCGATGGCGCCGGGCCGCTGCAGACCTTCTGGTACATCGTCCTGCCCAACAGCCTGAGCTCGGTGTTCGCCACCGGCATCCTGCAATTCCTGTGGACCTGGAACGCGCTGCTGCTGCCCTTGCTCTATCTCAGGACCAACGTGCCGCTGCCGGTGATCCTCGCCCGCGTCAACGGCACCTATGAACTCAACTGGGACCTGCAATCGGTGGCGGCCATCGTCACCACCGTGGTTCCGTTGGTCGTCTTCCTCATCTTCCAACGTCAATTCGCCGCCGGGGCTGAAACCCGCACCGGCGCCAAGGATTAGTCATGCCCGCCAACAAGCCGTCGACCAACAAGCCGCTCCGCTACCGCCAGATCCACCTCGATTTCCACACCTCCGAGCACATTCCGGGGATCGGCTCGGCCTTCGACCCCGAGGATTTCGTGGCGACGCTGAAGGCGGCGCATGTCAACTCGATCACCATCTTCGCCAAGTGCCACCATGGCTGGTCGTACTACCCCACCAAGGTCGGCGCGCCGCACCCCAACCTCATGCGGCCCGACCTGATGGGCGACATGGTGAAGGCGCTGACCGCCGCCGATATCGAAGCGCCGATCTATATCTCGGTGCAGTGGGATGAGCGCAACGCCCGCATCCACCCCGAATGGCGGGTGCGCAGCGCCACTCCCAACCGCTTCGACCCCGACCAGCTGACCGCCGGCTGGCACACGCTCTGCCTCAACCACCCGGCCTATCGCGCCGAGCTGCTCGAGCAGGCGCGCGAAGTGGCCCGCAACTACGAAACGCCTGGCCTCTTCTTCGACATCGTGCTCACCCCCGATTGCGTCTGTGCCGAGTGCCTCGCCAGCATGGCCGAGCATGGGCTCGATCCCGAGAACCCGGCGGACCGATTGAAGAACGATGAGGCCGTCAACGAGCGGTTTCGCGCCGAGACCAGCGCGGCGCTCAACGCCGAATTCCCCGGGCTGCGCGTCTTCTACAATTGCGGCCACATCCACAAGCAGGGCCCGCAGCGCTTTTCCACCTACACCCATCTCGAGCTCGAAAGCCTGCCCACCGGCGGCTGGGGCTACGACCACTTCCCCTCGAGCGCCCGTTATGCGGCAACGCTCGGCCTCGACATGGTGGCCCATACCGGCAAGTTCCACACCTCGTGGGGCGAGTTCGGCGGCTTCAAGCACCCCGATGCGCTGGAATTCGAGGCGGCGCAGATGGTGGCGCTCGGGGTCAAGTGCCTCGTCGGCGATCAGTTGCACCCGGATGGCTCGATCAACCCGGACACTTACGCCTCGATCGGCCCGGCCTATGCGCGGATCGAAAAGCTCGAGCCCTATCTCGAGGGCGCCCGCCAGGTTTCGGACGTGGCGATCCTCACCGCCGAGTATTTCCACCCGGTCGGGGCGCGCAACAACCTGAGCGACGACGGCGCGGCGCAGATGCTGCAGGAGTTGAAGCTCCCCTTCGACGTGATCGACCCGGCAACGCCGTTCGAGAACTACAAGCTGATCATCCTGCCCGACGAGATCCCGGTTGATGCCGGGCTCGCGGCCGCGCTCAAGGCCTATACCGACAATGGCGGCAAGCTGATCCTGTCCGGCAGGTCGGCGATCAACCCCGATGGCAGTTTTGCTGTCGACGCCGGCATCCGCAGCGCCGGTCAGGTGGCATTCGAGCCGTCCTATGTCCGCGCTGCCTCCGGGCTCGACGCCGGCCTCACCGCCTCACCCTTCGTCATGTATGGGGTCGGGGAGGCGATCACCGCCGAGGGCGCCGAGGTGCTGGCCGAGATTGGTCCCTCCTACTTCAACCGCAGCTACAAGCATTTCAGCTCGCACCAGCACGCTCCCGATGATCCGGCGGCGGCTGCGCTGGGGGCGGCAGTGACCGTGAAGGGCGGCATCGGCTACATCGCCTACCCGATCTTCCAGATGTACCACGCCATGGGTCAGCCGCTGTACAAGTACCTGGTGCGGGGGCTGATCGACCGGCTGCTGCCCAGCCGGGCCATCGTCACCGACCTGCCGTCGTCCGGCCGGGCGACGCTGACGCAGCAGGCGGCGCAGCAGCGCCACGTCCTCCACCTGCTCTATGGGGCGCCGCAGATCCGCGGCAAGGCGGTGCCGGCCGGCGAAGGCCATACCCGCGTCATGGAAATGATCGAGGATATTCCGACGCTTGGGCCGGTGACGGCCTCGGTGCGCTTGCCGCGTACGCCAGCCCGCGTCTATGACGCTCTGACGGGGGAAGACGTGCCGTTCACCAATGGTGGCGATCGCGTGGAAGTGCGGCTCCCGAGCCTTCGCATCCACGCCGCGCTGGTCTTTGAGGGAACGGTTTGAGCGACACCGACGACACTGAGAGCGGCCGGCGGCGCCACGCCACCATCGTCGAGGTCGCCGACCGCGCCGGCGTCGCTATCGGTACCGTGTCACGCTACCTCAACGGCCACCCGGTGCGCCGCGGCAACCGCGAGCAGATCGAACAGGCGATTGGCGAGCTCGGCTATCGCCGAAACGCCATTGCCGCCGCCATGAAGGCCGACCTCACCAACACGGTCGGCTTCATGGTGCCCTCGCTGTCGGAGTTCCACGCGCCGGTGCTCGAGCATCTGAGCCGGTCGATGCGTCGCGCCGGCCGGGCGCTGTTGAGCTATTGCCACGATGCCAACCCGGCATCGATTGGCGATGCGCTCGATTTCTTCGTCACCCATCGGGTCGATTGCCTGATCATGGATGGCCGCAACGACGTCGATGAGCGCATCCTCGAGCTCATCGGCAACGGCACGCCGGTGATCTTTTACGACAATGGCTGGCCGGGCCTGCCGGTGGATCGGGTGCTGGTCGAAAACCGCGCCGCGAGTTTTCGCGCTGTCACCCACCTGCTCGATATCGGTCACACCCGCATTGCTGTGCTGACCGGCAATATCGGCGACTGGACTGGCGGTGAACGTTTCGAGGGCTATCGCCAGGCGCTGCTTGGCCGCGGCATCGAGATCAACCCCGACTATGTGCTCGACTCGCATTGGTACGAGACCGAAGCCTATTCCGGCATGCTGCGCCTGCTCTCGCTCCCCGAACCGCCCACCGCACTCTATTGCTGCAACTACAACATGGCGGTCGGCGCGCTGCGGCTGCTTCGGGAGCACGGCTTGCGGGTTCCCGACGACATCTCGCTGGTCAGCTTCGACGACGTGCCGCTGTTCCAGCTGCATGAAACCGGCATTACCGCGGTGGCCCAGCCGGTGGCCAAGATCGCCGAGACCATCACCTCCATCATGGCCTCGCGCCTGTCGGATCGCGGCCTCAGCCACGCGCCGCACACCATCACGCTCAACTGCGACATTATCCTGCGCGGCTCGACCCGCCGCCTGCCAGACGCCCAGCGCCCCCGCTGATCCAGCCCCTTCGCGCTTCCGAGGACCCGACCATGCCCCGCTATTGCCTTGACCTCGATACCCCCGCGGCCGGGTTCATCGACAGCTTCCTCATCGGCAATGGCTGGCTCGGGGCGACGCTCGGCGGCGGCGTCGGCACCGAACGGTTCGCCCTCAACCTCGATACGGTCTGGTCCGGCGGGCCGCTGCAACCCGAAGCCGACGAGGGCCCGTCCCGACTGATACCCGAACTGCGCGAGGCGATCCGCCGCCGCGACTATCTCCGGGCCGACGAACTCGGCCGGGCGCTGCAGGGCAAGGCCTGGACCCAATCCTACCAGCCGCTCGGTGCCGTCGAACTTACCTATGCCGATGCCGATGCGACCGGCTACGCCCGCCGCCTCGACCTCGCGGAGGCCGTGGCCCACACCAGCTGTGGCGCGGTCGGGCTCCAGAGCTTCGTCTCCAATCCCGATGCTGTGCTGGTGGCGACTGCCACGGGGCAGGGAGTGCTGACGCTCGACAGGGTGGGCATGGCGTTCGTTTCGCCACACCCCGACACGCACATCTCGCTGTCCGAGGAGCATGGCATCAGATGGCTGGTGGCCACCGCCCGGGTGGCTGCGCATGTCGTTCCCAACTACGTGCCGAGTGAGGAGCCGATCCGTTACGACGCGGCTGCGCCTGCGGCCGATGACACCGTCGCCACTGGCATGGGCTATGCCGTCGTCGTCGCAGTTGAGCGCGACAGCGACACCGGCGGCTTGCGCCTCATCGCCTCCGCCGCCTCGGGTTATCGCGGCCACGATCAGCGCCCCAGCGCCGATTTCGCGGCCCTGGTGGTGGAGGCCCGGGCGCGTGTCGCGGCGGCCCTCGAGATCGGTACAAACGAGCTCCGGCAGCGCCACCGCGACGATTATCGGCGCTTCTTCGATCGGGTCGAACTCGACCTCAGCGCCTCTGGTCCCGTGGCGGAACGGGCCGAGCTGCTGTTCCATTTCGGCCGCTACCTGATGATCTCAAGCTCGCGCCCCGGCACCGAAGCGAGCAACCTGCAGGGCATCTGGAACGTCGATGTGCGCCCGGCCTGGTCGAGCAACTACACCATCAACATCAACACCCAGATGAACTACTGGCCGGCCGAGGCGACGGGGCTCGCTGACCTCCACACCCCGATGTTCAAGCTCACTCGCGAGCTTGCCGAAGCCGGCGCCGTCACCGCGCGCCGCTACTACGGCGCGGCCGGGGCGACGGCTCATCACAATGCCGATCTCTGGCGCTTCACCGCGCCGGTGCCCGGCATACCGCAATGGTCGAACTGGCCGGCCGGCCTCTACTGGATGGCGGCGCACCTGCAGCACCATATCGACCACGGCGGTGCGGCCGAGGGATTTGCGGCGGAGACGGCGCTGCCGGTGTTCCGCACCGCGACCGAGTTCGCCCTCGACATGCTGGTCGACGACGGCGCCGGTGGTCTCGTGGCCAGCCCCTCGACCTCGCCCGAGCACAGCTTCGTCGTCGGCGACGCCAAGGTCGCCATTACCGCGGGCACGGCGATGGATCAGGAACTGATCCGCGAGACGCTCGAGAATTTCGTCGGGCTCGCCGACCCCACCGATCCACTTGCAGTGCGGGCGCACGCGGCGCTCGGCCGCCTGCGCCTGCCGGTGATCGGCGCGGCCGGCAACCTGCTCGAGTGGGACGACGACAAGACCCCACACGAGCTGGGGCATCGCCATCTCTCCCACCTCTACGGCCTCTATCCCGGCATCCGCATCACCGAGACCGGCACACCGGAGGCCTTCGAGGCGGTGCGCCGCGCCCTGGCGCTCCGCCTCGACAACGGCACCGGCTATACCGGCTGGAGCCAGGCCTGGGTGCTCTGCCTCGCGGCGCGTCTCAGGGATCGCGATTTGGCCGAGCGCTCGATCAGCGGGCTGCTCGACCATCTGACCTCGCGCGCTCTGCTCGTCCTCCACCCGCATGACGGTTGGCCGGAGGGCAACGTGTTCCAGATCGACGGCAATTTCGGTGCCGTGGCCGGGCTCACCGAACTGGTGGTGCAAAGCCACGAAGGCGCCATCAGCCTGATGAAGACGCTGCCGCCAAGCTGGACGGGTGGCGCCATCACCAACATCCGCTGTCGCGGCGGGCACCAGGCGAGCGTTTCGTGGCAGGAGGGCAGGCTGACGTTGGCAGCCGTACTCGCAGGGCGCGACGGCGAGATCGTCGTCGACCTGCCGGATGGCGAGGTTGCCGTAACCGATCCGTCGGGACCTGTGGCCGTACGACTCGTTACTGGCGCCGCAGCGGGCAGGCGCCGCCTCGCCTGGAGCGGCAAGGTGGCAACACGCTACGCCATCTCACCACGCTGAGCAGCGGGCTCGGCGTCTACAAATCGTGGCGCTCACCAGTGCGCCTCCGGCAGCTTTTCGCTGGCATCTACTTACTCGCTCGCGCGTCGAGCCACTCCTCAATTCGCCAGCATAGCGCGGGGATGCTTACGTCAAACAGAAGTGCCTCGGCGTGACCGTCCGGGTAGAAGCTGGGATGGTCGTTCTCATCTGTGTCCCAGATGCCAAGGTACTCGCCATCATCGCTGACGACGGAGCCATCCTCGAGCAGATTGATCCGATAGCGAAGCACGCCGGCCCCTCCTGGACGTCTAGGCAGCAACCCACTCTTTCGGCACATCGAGGGCAACCGCGAACCGGTCGGCGAGGTCGTCGGTCATTGCGCGAGTGCCAGTCTCCAGCGAGGAAAGATAGCTCTGGGCGATACCTACCGCCTCGGCGATCTCCACTTGGCTCTTTCCTCTCCACTTGCGGATCGCCTTGAGGCGGCTGGCGCCGCGGCCGATCTCGGCGCTCACCTCGACGGGGAGAATGCTATCGTCGCCACGCTCAAGCGCTGCCTTGCGCTCGGCATAGATCGCGGCGTCGGCTGCATCTTCCTCGGCGTCGGACGCGAGGTCGACGAGAGCGTCGTATTCGGCCCGGGTGAGAATAACCATTTCCTCACCGCCGGGCGCGGTGAAGGTCTGGAGGTTGATGGTGGTCGCCATTGGTCGTTGCTCCGTCCTTGTAGGCTCTGGCGGGGTTCTAGCCCCGCCGGTAGGTCGTCGTCTCGCGCTTGCCGATATAGATGGCGAGCACCGTGGTCTGATCCTCATCGAACACCACCCGGTACCGCCCGACCCGGAGCCGGTAGCCCGGCTGACCCGAGAGGGCCTTCACGTCGCCGCGGCCGGTCATGGCGTAGGCATCGAGGCCGGCTTCGACCTGAGCCCGCGCATCGGCGGCGAGAGCTTCGAGGTCCTTGGCGGCGCTGTTGGTGTAGATGATCGTCTTCATGTGATATCTATCTCAACAATATCACAGGCCGTCAACATCAATATCACACAAAATATCACATCAGACGTGCATGGCCCGGGGCTCGCCGCAAGCCAAGGGAAGACCCGGAAAGGCGCGGGTTCTGGTTGCAACATGGGAGTGACGGAGGCGGAAACCCGCTTCTTCGTCGCGCAACATCTCTAGATGCAAGGGAAAGGAGTGGTGCCCGGGACCGGAATCGAACCAGTGACACGCGGATTTTCAATCCGCTGCTCTACCAACTGAGCTACCCGGGCAACCGTGGCGCCCGAGGGCGCTAAGTCGGGCGGTTTATAGGGGGCATTGTCGGGGTGCGCAAGCGGGTTTTGCCATCTTCCTCAATGTGGAAAACCCGCCCTGGAAACCGGGCATGGAAGCCCGGTCCCGGGTATCGTTTCTGCACCATTCCGGTGGCTTGCCGCCGGCCGCACGGCTAGAGCGCTTTCAGGAAAAGTTGCAGACTTTTCCGGTTCGAAAGCGCGACAAAACCAACGACCTGGAGCGTTTCGGCGTTTCACTGAAACGCTGAAGCGCTCTAGTCTGCCGCCGATTCAAAAAGAGGAGCCACCATGCTTGAGGATATCAGGGGCAAGCGCGCCCTCGTCACCGGGTCGTCCACCGGCATCGGGGCCGCAGTCGCCAAGGAACTGGCGCGTCTCGGCGCCGCCGTTGCCGTGCATGGCAACAAGAATGCCGAAGCCGCCGAAGCCGTCGCCGGCGAGATCCGCGCCGCGGGCGGCAAGGCGGTGGTGGTGCTCGGTGACGTGAGCAACTCGGCGTCGGCCGCCCGAATCGTCGCCGATGCGGTGGCCGGGCTCGGTGGGCTCGATATCCTGATCAACAATGCCGGCGCGATTCTCGACCGCGTCACCAACGCCGCCTTCGACGATGCGACCTACGACCGGGTCTACAACCTCAATGTCCGCTCGGTCTTGGCTGTCACCAAGGCCGCCTATGCGCACCTGAAGGCCGCCGGCGGCGGTTCGATCATCAATACCGGCTCGGTGGCCGGTCGCTTCGGCGGCTTTGGTGGCTCAGCCGTCTACGCCTCGGCCAAAGCCGCCGTGCACTCGATCACCCGCAACGCCGCCCGCGAGTTCGCCCCCGACCACATCCGCGTCAACGTCGTCGCCCCGGGCTTCATCATCACCCCGTTCCACGACAAGACCCCGCAATCGGTAATGGACAACGCCGCCGCACAGATCCCGATGCAGCGGCTGGGCACGGCCGAAGATTGCGTCGGCGCCTATGTGTTTTTGGCTTCGGACTCGATGTCCGGCTACATCACCGGCCAGATCATCGACGTGAACGGCGGGCAGCTGATGCCGTGAGGGGCGGGGCCCGGCTGGGCCTCAGTTTTTCATACCCCCACCGGCCGTCATCCCGGCGAACGCCGGGACCCACCGCTCGAACGGTTAGGTTAACGCGAACCCATCCGGTCTTTCACGGCAAGGTCGGGGACGGTTGATGGGAGGAGAGGTATGAGCACTGGATCCCGGCGTTCGTGTTGTGTCCCGTGAGGTTGGCGAGGAGCTCTGCGGGTGCCTTGTAGTCGAGGCATTTGAGGCGGGTTTTGTTGTAGCTGTCGACGAAGGCGTAG
>NZ_LMCR01000020.1:186775-272818 GCF_001424865.1 Devosia sp. Root105 | reverse complement strand
CACTTACCAATCCTACTCAGCAAAAGCCGCCAGAACCGCCCCCTCAGGGCTACGCCTGCGGCCCAAACCACCAGCCCTCGCCAACTGCGCAACAGTCCCTCAAGGGGAGAGGGCTAGGGTGAGGGGTGAGGCAGTTCAGCGTGCTGGGCGATCCAGCATTACTGAGAGGCTGCACCCCTCACCCTAGCTGCGCTAAGTCGCTAGCGCTCCTAAGCTGCGCTTGCCCTCTCCCCTGAGGGGCGAGGGGACGCCGACTGCCAGGCCTCAACCGGAGTGCAGCAGCCCCCGTACCCCCAACCAGCTCTGCAGCATCTCGGCCCAGGGGTCCGACAACAGCCCCGATTTGCCAAACCCAAAACCGTGGGCGCCGTTGCCGAAGACGTGCAGTTCGGCGGGGATGCCAGCGCTGTGCCAGGCCTCGTAGAGGCGGACGGCGGAGAGCGGGGCGACGGATTTGTCGTCGTCGGAAATGGCGAGGAACAGCGGCGGCGCATCCGCCGGTAGCGGCAGGCCGGCGCGCCAGGCGGGGTAGATGCCGACGGCGAAATCCGGGCGGCTATCGGCATCATGCTCGAACACCGGGCCCATGGTGACGGCGCCGCCGGCCGAGAAGCCGCCGATGCCGATGCGGGTGGGGTCGAGGCCCCAGTCGGCGGCGTGCTGACGGACGAAGCGGATGGCCTGCCTGCCGTCCTCCTCGCCCCAGAGGCGCGCCTCGGCGATGGCGGGGTTCGACGGGGGCGCGGCGCCCATCGGGCCGGGCTGGTGCAGGCGGCGCTGCAGCTCGTTGCGGAAATCGAGCAGCTCGGCGTCGGCTTCGGGCGTCTCTGCCAGGCGGTATTTCAGCACGAAGGCAGTGATGCCGAGCCCGGCGAGCCAGCGGGCCATGTCGTAGCCCTCGTGGTCGATCATCAGGAAATGGAAGGCGCCGCCGGGAGCGACGATCATCGCTGTGCCGTTGGCCTTGCCGGGCTCGGGCAGGAAGGCGGTGAGCGTGGGGACGACGACGTTGCGGGTCAGCCGTCGGCTCGCCGTGGTCCACGGGATCTGCATGGTCGATTCCCGATGTGTCCAGTGCTCCGACCCGGGGGCGCGACCCTCGCCGGGCCAGATGCGGTAGATGCCGGCGGCGTCGGGTGCCTCGGGCGGCCGCTGCTGGTCGATGGCGTTCATGTCGTCTTCCTCTTGTATGGTAGTCTTGCATTGTGGTCAGCGCGGCGCCGAGGGCAAGTGATTTGCAGCATTGGCGGATCAGTGGCGGGGCATAGGTGCGACGGCTATTTCTTCGGTTCGGCCGCCCAATCGAATTCCTACGCGCGCCTCGCCTAGCCTTGGGATCGCGGTGCTGCCGGTCGATCCGGCCGCCGCTGATCGGGCCGGCAGACCGGCCGCAACCAGGACTTTGAGAGATGTACACCCCTCGCTACGGCATGCATTACGTCGCGCAGCGGACCAGCCAAACACGGCTCGCCGCCCTCCGCCAGCAGCAGGAAACCACCATGGGGCGATCGCGCGGCGTGGCGCCGCCATCGCTCCATGACGAAGAGGCGGGGGCGCTATGGCGCATGCTGACCACGGTCGGCGTGGTGTTCGTGGTGCTGCTCGGTGGCGTCGTCGCCATGTGGGCCGCGGGGCTCGCATGATGCGCGGCGCAGCAGTGACTGCCCCCGCGCACCAGGGCCGCTTCATGGTCGGGCGCGACATCAGCGGCAACTGGATCGTCAGCGACAGCCTGGGGCTCACCGGTGGGGTGTTCACCGACCGGCAGGCGGCGGTGCATTTCGCCATGGCGGAGAGCGACTACGCGCCGGGCGAGGTTTGCGCAGCGCCGCCCGGGCTGGTGCTGAGTTTGGACGCGGTGTTTGCGTCGGCGCGCAAGACCGGGTGACAACGCTGCACCCGGCGCGAGCTGACCCCCACCCTTAATCCCTCCCCGCAAGGGGGAGGGAGACGATGGCCTCGACGCTGGTGTTTTGGTCTCCCTCCCCTTGCGGGGAGGGGGACAGGGGTGGGGGGCGGCTCGCACCGGCTTCCAAGTCGCCAAAACCCCTATGGGATTCCTATTTCTTTCCGATCGGTCCGTTCTCGAAACCCTATGCGGGGCGGGCGCATATCTCACCCAGCATTTTCGACCACCCGGCCGCTGCCGCCCTCCGGCGGCGGCGGTCGTGCACGCTTCTCGATAGGAGAAACCACACCATGGACATCGCTGTCCTCGCGATCGGCGCAGTCTTTTTCGCCCTCGCCTTTGCCTACGTTGCCGTCTGCGACAAGCTCTGAGAGGCCATCGCCATGCTGCTCGATTTCATCCTCGGAGGCGCGGTGACGCTGTTCCTCCTCGTCTACCTGGTTTTCGCCCTCGTTCGTCCCGAGCGCTTCTAGCGCCAGGACTGAGAAAGCTCCTCCCATGACCTTACTCGGCTGGTTTCAGATCCTGGTTTTCTGCGGGATCATCGTTCTGCTCGTCAAACCGCTCGGCGGCTACATGACGCGCGTTTTCAACGGCGAGGGCACCTGGCTACAGCCGGTGCTCCGTCCCATCGAGCGCGGACTCTACCGCGTCGCCGGCACCCGGGAGGACGAGGAACAGAACTGGGTCACCTACGCGGTGGCCCTGCTGCTGTTCAACCTCGCCGGCTTTGTCGTGCTCTACCTGCTGCAGCGGTTCCAGGCGGCATTGCCGCTGAACCCGGCCGGCATGGTGGCCGTGGGGCCCGAACTCGCTTTCAACACCGCCGCCAGCTTCGTCGCCAACACCAACTGGCAGAGCTATGGCGGCGAGACCACCATGAGCTACCTGACGCAGATGCTCGGGCTTGCGGTGCAGAACTTCGTTTCAGCCGCCACCGGTATCGCCGTCGCCATGGCGGTGATCCGCGCCTTCTCGCGCAAGTCGATGTCGACACTCGGCAATTTCTGGGTCGATATCGTGCGCGCCACCTTCTACGTGCTGCTGCCGATCTGCGTCGTCGGTACCCTCGTCCTCGTCTGGCAGGGTGTGCCGCAGAACCTCGACGCCTATACGACCGCCGTGACGCTGGAAGGCGCGCAGCAGTCCATCGCGCAGGGCCCGGTGGCCTCGCAGATGATGATCAAGTACCTGGGCACCAATGGCGGCGGCTTCTTCAACGTCAATGCCGCGCACCCGTTTGAGAACCCGACGGCGCTGACCAACCTGATCTCGATGGTCTCGATCTTCGCCATCGGCGCCGCGCTCACCAATGTGTTCGGCCGCATGGTCGGCAATCAGAAGCAGGGTTGGGCGATCTTCATCACCATGGGCATCCTGTTCGTCGTGGGCGTCGTCGTCTGTTACTGGGCGGAAGCCGCGGGCAACCCGCTGGTGCATGCGCTCGGCATCGATGGCGGCAACATGGAGGGCAAGGAAGTGCGCTTCGGCGTGCCGCTGAGCGCCCTGTTCGCGGTGATCACCACGGCCGCCTCCTGCGGCGCGGTCAACGCCATGCATGACAGCTTCATGGCGCTCGGCGGCATGATCCCGCTGATCAACATGATGCTGGGCGAAATCATCATCGGCGGTGTCGGCGCCGGCTTTTACGGCATCGTGCTGTTCGTCGTGGTGGCGATCTTCGTTGCCGGGCTGATGGTCGGCCGCACGCCCGAATATCTGGGCAAGAAGATCGAGGCCAAGGAAGTGAAGATGGCGATGCTCGCCATCCTCTGCCTGCCGCTCGCCATGCTGGGCTTCACCGCCATCAGCGTGGTGCTGCCATTCGGGGTGTCGTCGATCTGGAACCCCGGTCCGCACGGTTTCTCGGAGGTGCTCTACGCCTATACCTCGGCGGCGGCGAACAACGGTTCGGCCTTCGCCGGCCTCTCGGCCAACACCCCCTGGTACAACATCACGCTCGGCATCGGCATGCTGATGGGGCGGTTCCTGGTGATCATTCCGGCGCTGGCGCTGGCCGGCTCGCTGGTTGCGAAGAAAACCGTGCCGGCCTCGGCCGGGACGCTCCCCACCCATGGTGCGCTGTTCATCGGGCTGCTGCTCGGCGTCATCCTGGTCGTCGGCGGGCTGACCTTCATCCCGGCGCTGGCGCTCGGGCCGATCGCCGAGCACCTGGCGATGCTCGCGGGCCAGACCTTCTGATGCGCACCCACACAGATCCAGCGCGGCGCTCGCCTGAGCCCGCCGCGCCTCTCTCAACCTCTTGGAGGCTCTGATGAGCCAGTTGAAATCGGCGAGCCTGTTCGACACTCGCATTCTCGTTCCCGCCATTGGCGGGGCGTTCAGGAAACTGAACCCGAAAAGCCTGATCAAGAACCCGGTGATGTTCGTCGTCGCCGTCGTCTCCGCCTTCACCACGGTGCTGTTCGTCAAGGACCTGCTGACCGGTTCGGGTAATCTGGGTTTCGCCTTCCAGATCAACCTCTGGCTGTGGTTCACCGTGCTGTTCGCCAACTTCGCCGAAGCGGTGGCAGAAGGGCGCGGCAAGGCGCAGGCGGACTCGCTGCGCCGCGCCCGCACTGAGACGCAGGCCAAGCTGCTGCCGCCCGAGGGGCGCGGCAGCTTCCGGATGGTGCCGGGCACCAGCCTCAAGGTCGGCGACATCGTCATGGTCGAAGCGGGTGACATCATCCCGTCCGACGGCGAAGTGATCGAAGGCATCGCCTCGGTCAACGAAGCGGCGATAACCGGTGAATCGGCTCCGGTGATCCGCGAGTCCGGTGGCGACCGCTCGGCGGTAACCGGCGGCACCCAGGTGCTGAGCGACTGGATCCGGGTGCGCATCACCGCCGCCCCGGGCTCGACCTTTCTCGATCGCATGATCTCGCTGGTCGAAGGCGCCGAGCGGCAGAAGACGCCGAACGAGATCGCGCTGAATATCCTCCTCGCCGGCATGACGCTGATCTTCGTGCTCGCCGTCGCCACCATCCCGGGCTTTGTCGCCTATGCCGGCGGCAACGTGCCGATGGTGGTGCTGGTGGCGCTGTTCGTGACGCTGATCCCCACCACCATCGGGGCGCTGCTCTCGGCCATCGGCATTGCCGGCATGGACCGGCTGGTGCGCTTCAATGTCCTCGCCATGTCGGGCCGCGCCGTCGAAGCAGCTGGTGACGTCGATACCCTGCTGCTCGACAAGACCGGCACGATCACGCTCGGCAACCGGCAGGCGACGGCATTCCGTCCGGTCGCCGGCGTCACCGAGGCCGATCTCGCCGACGCGGCGCAGCTGGCTTCGCTCGCCGACGAGACGCCTGAGGGCCGCTCGATCGTCGTCCTCGCCAAGGACAAATACGGCATCCGTGGCCGCGACATGCAAAGCCTCAATGCCAGCTTCGTGCCGTTCACGGCGCAGAGCCGGATGAGCGGCGTCGATGTCGGCGGCTCGTCGATCCGCAAGGGCGCGGTCGATGCGGTGCTGAAATATGTCGGGGAAGGCGCGGCCAACAGCGCCGACACCATCCGAGAGATCCGCACGATTTCCGACGAGATCGCCAAATCCGGCGCCACGCCTCTGGCGGTGGCCCGCGATGGCAAGCTGCTCGGCATCGTGCAGCTCAAGGATATCGTCAAGGGCGGCATCCGCGAGCGCTTTGCGGAACTGCGCCGCATGGGCATCCGCACGGTGATGATCACCGGCGACAACCCGATGACCGCGGCGGCGATCGCGGCGGAAGCGGGTGTCGACGATTTCCTCGCCCAGGCGACACCGGAGAACAAACTGAACCTGATCCGCGAAGAACAGGCCAAGGGCAAGCTGGTCGCCATGTGCGGCGACGGCACCAACGACGCGCCGGCGCTGGCGCAGGCGGATGTCGGCGTCGCCATGAACACCGGTACGGTGGCGGCGCGCGAGGCCGGCAACATGGTCGACCTCGACAGCGATCCAACCAAGCTGATCGAGATCGTCGAGATCGGCAAACAGTTGCTGATGACCCGCGGGGCGCTGACGACCTTCTCGATCGCCAACGACATCGCCAAGTATTTCGCCATCATCCCGGCGATGTTCCTGGCGTTCTACCCGCAGCTCAGCGCGCTCAACGTCATGGGGCTGGCGACGCCGGAAAGCGCCATCCTCTCGGCCATCATTTTCAACGCCCTGATCATCGTGGCGCTGATCCCGCTTAGCCTGCGCGGCGTGAAGTATCGCGCCGTCGGGGCAGGGGCGCTGCTGAGCCGTAACCTCCTCGTCTACGGGCTGGGCGGCATCATCGTGCCGTTCGCCGGCATCAAGGCCATCGACATGGCGATCACCGCCATCGGCCTCGCGTAAGGACATTCGAAATGCTGAAGCAACTGAGACCAGCATTGATCATGATCGTCGCCCTGACGATCATTACCGGGCTGCTCTATCCGGTCGCCATGACCGGGCTGGCGCAGGCGCTGTTCCCGCATGAGGCGCATGGCAGCCTGATCGAGAAGGATAGCCAGGTGATCGGCTCGGAACTGATCGGGCAGCTCTTCACCGCGCCGCGCTACTTCCATGGCCGGCCCTCGGCCGCCGGCGATGGCTACAATGCCGCCGCCTCGTCGGGTTCCAACCTGGGGCCGACCAACCCGGCGCTGCTCGAGCGGATCAAGACCGAGGCCGCGGTGCTAAAGGCCGAGAATCCCAACGCGCCGGTGCCGATGGATCTCGTCACCACTTCGGGCAGCGGGCTCGACCCGCACATCACGCCGGAAGCGGCGTATTTCCAGGTGCCGCGCGTCGCCAAGGAGCGCGGCATGGATGAGGCCGCGCTTACCGAGCTGGTGCGCCGGCATGTCGAGGCGCCGCAGCTCGGCTTCATGGGCGAGCCGGTGGTGAATGTCTTGAAACTCAACCTGGCGCTCGATGGCGCCAGCGCATCCTGACACGATATAGGTGGGACGCGGCATCGGCCGCGCCCTGCTGTTCCCCGCGGCAGGCGGAGAGACGCAATGAATAACGGCCGACCGTCCCCCGATGCGCTGCTTGCCGAAGCCGAACGCGAAAACCGCGGTCGGCTGAAGATCTTTCTCGGCGCGGCGCCGGGGGTGGGCAAGACCTATGAGATGCTGATGTCGGGGCGCGCCAAGCTCGCCGAGGGCATCGACGTGGTGATCGGCGTGGTCGAGACGCATGGCCGCAAGGAGACCGAGGCGCTGGTCACCGGCTTCGAGGTCATCCCGCGGGTAGAGATCGATTACAAGGGGCGGGCGCTCGAGGAGATGGACCTCGACGCCATCCTCAATCGCCGCCCGCAGCTGGTGCTGGTCGATGAGCTGGCGCACACCAACGCGGCCGGCAGCCGCCATCCCAAGCGCTACCTCGACGTCGAGGAGCTGTTGTCGCGCGGCATCGATGTCTACACCACGGTCAATGTGCAGCATGTCGAGAGCCTTAACGACGTGGTGGCGCAGATTACCCGGATCCGGGTGCGCGAGACGGTGCCGGATTCGATCATCGATCGGGCCGACGACATCGAGATCATCGACATCACGCCCGACGACCTGTTGAAGCGGCTGCACGACGGCAAGGTCTATGTGCCGACCACGGCGCGGCGCGCCGTCGAGAACTATTTCTCACCCGGCAACCTCACGGCGCTGCGCGAGCTGGCGTTGCGACGCACGGCGCAGCGGGTCGACGACCAGCTGCTCAGCCACATGCAGAGCCACGCCATCAATGGCCCATGGGCGGCGGGCGAGCGGGTGCTGGTCTGTGTCGACGAACAGGCGCGCGGGCCGTCGCTGGTGCGCTACGCGCGGCGACTGGCCGACCGGCTGCGCGGGCCATTCGTCGCCCTCAATATCGAGACGGTGCGGACGGCGGCGGTATCGGATGCCGGCAAGGACCAGCTGGCCGCGAGCCTTCGCCTCGCCGAACAGCTGGGCGGCGAGGCCGTGGTGCTGCCCGGCCAGCATATCGCCACCGAGATCGTGCGTTACGCCGCCGCCAACAACGTCACCCACATTGTCATCGGCAAGCCGCAGAAGCCGCAATGGCGCGAGTGGCTGCAGGGCTCGGTATCGCACGACCTGATCCGCCATGCCGGCGATATCAGCGTGCATGTCATCGCCGGCACCGTGGAAAAGGCAGTGAAGCCGGCGGCAGGGCTGGCGCCGGTGACGCCGTCGCGCTTCGAGCTGCTGCCCTACCTGTTGAGCACCTTCTATGTCGCAGTGGCGCTCGGCGCCGGCCTGTTGCTCGACCGGGTGCTCGACGTCACCAATATCGCGCTGGTGTTCCTGATGGCGGTGCTGGCGGCGGCGCTGAGTTTCGGGTTCGGTGCAGCCTTGTTTGCCTCGCTGCTCAGTGCCCTGCTGCTCAACTTCTTTTTCCTCAAGCCGCTCTACACGCTCAACATCAGCGACCCCGAAAGCGTCATCGCGCTGGGGTTCTTCCTCGGCGTGGCGTTCATTGCCTCCAACCTGACCGCGCGGGTGCAGCGCCAGGCGGCGGCGGCGCGGCAGCGGGCCCGCACCACCGAGGACCTCTATCTGTTTTCGAAGAAGCTCGCCGGCACGAGTACGCTCGACGACGTGCTGTGGGCCACCGCCTACCAGATCGCTTCGATGCTGAAGCTGCGCGTCGTGCTGCTGCTGCCGGAGAATGGCGGCATTGCGGTGAAGGCCGGCTACCCGCCCGAGGATACACTCGATGAGGCCGATGTCGCGGCCGCCCGCTGGGCCTGGGAGAACGACCGCGCCGCCGGCCGCGGCGCCGATACGCTGCCCGGCGCCAAGCGGCTCTATCTGCCGCTGAAGACCGGGCGGACGCCGGTGGGGGTGGTGGGGCTCGACAATGACAAGCCGGGGCCGCTGCTCACCCCGGACCAGCGCCGGCTGCTCGATGCGCTGACCGACCAGGCGGCGGTGGCGATCGAACGCATCCAGCTGGTCGATGATGTCGAACGGGCGAAGCTCGCCGCGGAAGCCGACCGGCTGCGCTCGGCGCTGCTGACTTCGATCTCGCATGACCTGAAGACCCCGTTGGCGGCGATCCTCGGCGCCGCCGGGATGCTGCGCGAGCCACCTGAGGGGCTCGGCAAGGATGACGAAGCCGAACTGCTCGGCACGGTGGTTGACGAATCCGAGCGGCTCAACCGCTTCATCGCCAACCTCCTCGACATGACGCGGATCGAATCCGGCGCGACGGCGCCCAATGCCGGGCTGCACTTTGTCGGCGATGTCGTCGGTACGGCGCTGCAGCGGACGCAGAAGATCACCGCCGGGCACGCCGTCGCCGTCGATATCCCGGCCGAGCTGCCGATGGTCAATGTCGATCCGGTGCTGTTCGAGCAGGTGCTGTTCAACCTGATCGACAATGCCGCGAAATATGCACCCGCGGGCACGACAATCGGGCTCAAGGGTTGGGCCGACGGGACCTCCGTGGTGCTGCAGGTGATCGATGAGGGCCCGGGCATTCCGCCCGAGGATCTCGAGCGGGTGTTCGACAGCTTCTATCGGGTGCGGAAAGGCGACCAGGTGCGGGCCGGAACCGGGCTTGGCCTTGCCATCTGCCGAGGCTTCGTCGAGGCGATGGGTGGGACGATTTCCGCCGCGAACCGGCAGGAGCGGACCGGCGCCGTCTTCACCATCAGGATGCCGATCCCCAAGCAAACTCCAGACCTGGGTGAGCTGAAATGACCAATTCAGGCGTGAAGATCCTCGTCGTCGACGACGAACCGCCGATCCGCAAGCTGTTGCGCATGGGGCTCGGGGCGCAGGGCTATGCGATCACCGAAGCCGGCAACGGCAAGTTCGCGCTCGAAGCGCTCGCGGCGGAGCGGCCAGACCTGATCCTCCTTGATCTCGGCCTGCCCGATATTTCGGGGCACGATCTCCTCGCCCGCTGGCGCGACGAAGGCCTCGACCTGCCGGTGGTGGTGTTGTCGAGCCGTACCGACGAGGCGGGGATCGTGAGGGCACTGGAGCTCGGCGCCGATGACTATGTGACCAAGCCCTTCGGCATGAACGAGCTCGCCGCCCGCATCCGGGTGGCGCTCCGGCATCGGCTGCAGCAGCAGGGCGAGCGCCCGGTGTTCGTCACCGGCGGGCTGTCGGTCGATCTGGTCAAGCGGATCGTCAAGGTCGACGGCAAGGAGGTGAAGCTCTCGCCCAAGGAATACGACATCCTGCGCCTCCTGGTGCAGCATGCCGGCAAGGTGCTGACCCACCATTTTCTGCTCGAGCAGGTGTGGGACAGCACCACCGATGTGCAGTACCTGCGCGTTTATGTCCGGCAGTTGCGCCAGAAAATCGAACAGACGCCCGACCAGCCGCGTTACATCACCACCGAAACCGGCGTGGGCTACCGCCTGCACGAGGCCGATCCGATCGAGCCGACGCCGGCCGACCCTAACTAGAGTTATGCCATGAACATCGCCGAACTGCTCCGACCGGAAAACGTGCTGGTCGACCTCGACGCGTCCTCCAAGCCGCAATTGCTGCAGCAACTGTCGGAACGTGCCGCGCGAGCTACCGGCCTCGACCAGGCGGCGGTGTTCAACGGACTCAGCCATCGCGAGACGCTCGGCTCGACCGGGATCGGGCAGGGCATCGCCATTCCGCACAGCGCGCCCGCCGGGCTCGCCACGCCATTTGCGCTGCTGGCGCGAACGGCGAAGCCAGTGGAGTTCGACGCGGTCGATGATCGGCCGGTCGACCTGGTGTTCCTGCTGCTGTCGCCGGCCGACCGGACCTCGCACCTCAAGGCGCTGTCGGTGGTGTCGCGGCAACTGCGGTCGGCCGGGGTGACGGAACGGCTGCGGCGGGCGCGGACGGCGGCGGAGATGTATGCGGCGATGACGGGGGAGTAAGAGGGCCGGTTGCGCCAGACTTGCAGTCGGCGCGCCCTCCCCCGTAAACGGGAGAGGGCCGCCGACTGCTGGCCTCAGCGGGCAAGCAGAACTCAACCCACCAGTACGGATACAACCGCCGCCACGACCACCGGCAGGCCGACGATGCCGGCGATCAGCAGCAGGCCATTGCGCCAGTCGCGGTCGCGCGTGGAGAGTGGGGGCTTGTTGCCGGTCGGCAGGGTGGGCATATCGGCCTCATCGAATTGGACCCGAGATGCTACTGCCGTCCCGCATAGGGATTCGATTGGCGTCGGAACGGTTTGATATAGGAATCCCATAACCCGGACCGAGAGGACCATCGCCATGCCCACACCCCGCCGCGTCTATCTTGGGGCGCTCGCTGCTGCGGCGCTGCTTGGCGGCTTCGGGGTGATCGCCGATGCGGTGACCGATGGCGATACGCTCAACCTCGACAATGCGGTGCTGATGGCACTGCGTACCCCCGGCGATCCGGCCGATCCGATCGGGCCCGTCTGGTTCGAAGAGGCGGTGCGCGACATCACGGGGCTCGGCAGCTTCTCGGTGCTCGGCATCATCGTGGTCGTGGTGTTCGCCTACCTGCTGCTGGCGGGCAAGCAGCGGACCGGCTGGTTCATGGTCTTCGCGGTATTGGGCGGCACCATCCTCAGCACGGTGTTGAAGATGTTGTTCGACCGGCCGCGGCCTGACCTCATCGGGGCCCCTGAGGTGTTCACCGCCAGTTTTCCAAGCGGACATGCGACGGTCTCGGCGGTGGTGTTCCTCACCATCGGCGCCATGCTGGCCGAGTCTTCACCGGAGCGGCAGCTGAAGCGCTTTTTCGTCGGGGTGGCGATTGCGCTCACGCTGCTGGTCGGGGTGAGCCGGATCTACCTGGGCGTCCACTACCCCACCGACGTGCTGGCCGGCTGGTCGCTCGGCGCGGCCTGGGCGCTGCTCTGCACCACGGCAGCGCATTTTGTGCGGGAACGGGCGGGGCGGGCTTAGGCTCTCTCAGTCGTCGCTTCCCTCCCTTCAAGGGAGAGGGGAGCTAGTCCAGCCCCAGCGGATCAGCATCCAGCGGCCAGATCGGGCGGGTCAGGCGCTTAAACGGGAGCTCCGACCAGTTGGGGTTGCTGGTGCCCGGCGTGGCGACGAACAGCTGCGCCCGGGTGTTGGTGATGAACAGGTCCTTGTGCTTGTAGAGATTCTTGATCGAGACGACCTGCTTGTCGTCGAAGCTGATGCCGTGCAGCGAGAACAGGCTCAGGGTGTAGAGGTTGGTGCGCAGCGTGGTCAGCAGTACCTCGATGCCTTCGACCCGCACCACCGCGACATCGCCGATCTCGATGCGCTCGCCGGGCAGGTGGTCCTGGTGGGCGTTGCGCTTCAAAAACAGCACCTCGGCCTCGGCATCGAGCGGCGGGCCGGAATGCGGCTCGAACTTGCCGCCGATCCTGAGCTTCAGTTTCGCCCCGACCCCGACCTGGAAACAGATCTTCACCGCCGATGGGTCCCAGAGCGGCGCCACCACGGCATTGCGGATGCCGGCGTCGATGAAGGCCTTGAGTACATGGGTGGTGTCGCCCGGCGCGCCGCTGCCGATCTGGTCGGAGGTGTCGGCAATCAATAGCGGCTTGTCGCCCTTGAGCTTCGCCTCTGCGATCGCCTCCTTGAACGGGGTGAAGGGCAGCGTCGCCTGGGCGCGGATGCGGTAGAAGGCCTCGCCATAGTGTTTCGCGGCACGGTCGGCGATGGCCTGGTCGCCATCGGCGACGGCCAGCATCTTGGCGCCGGCCAGCGGCACGTCGGCCCAGGGGAAACCGTGGTTCAGCGACAGCGACAGCACGCCGTCCTTGCCTTCCCCGTCATAGAGCGACTGAGTGAAGGCGATCATCGGGCCCTCCATGGTGGTGGGAAACAAGCCCATGGCCTTGCAGTCGAACAGCGCCATTTTCGGCTCGATCTCGCCCTTCAGCGTGCGCTCCATCAGGGTGAACAGATCCTCGGCGCGCTCGGCGTGGTCGATATGCGGGTAAGTCTTGTAGATGACGATCAGGTCGGCATTGTCGACGATGGTGTTGTCGACATGACCGTGCAGGTCGAGCTCGATGCCAATGCGGGTCTCCTCCCCCACCAGCGCGCGGGTGCGCTGCACCAGGTCGCCTTCGCAATCGTCATAGCCGTCGGCGATCATCGCGCCGTGGAGGTAATAGAGCACCGCATCGACCGGGCCGGCGGCGCGGAGGTCGTCGAGGATGCGGTCGCGCATCGCTTCGTAGTCGGCCTTGATGGTCGGGCCGGCCGGATTGGCGAAGGCGAAGAGGCTCTGGATAACCTCCCAGCCGCGCTCGAGGCCGCGCTCGCGCCAGATCTGCGGCGGCGCCGACCAGGGTGAGGGGGCGAAGGTCTCGACATTGCGATCGGCCCAGAAGCACTCCTTGAAATCGTCGATGCCGGTCGGGAACGAGGCGAAAGTGTTGGTCTCGGTGCCGAGGGTGGCGATGAACAAGCGCATGGAACTGACGGCTCCGGATGAAAGGGCTGGCCGCAACCTTGGAAGCCCGGTCGGAGAGGGTCAATCGCCGCCGGTTCCGCAGCACGGAACATCGGCGGCGCCGCCGATCACGTGACATGGATCGAATTGCTCCACATGTTGCATATCGTAGAACCAGTTGGCCACAGATTGTATATTTCGGGCATGCTGTGCTATCAGAGTGATGAATAGTAGCATGAGGCCACCATGTCGAACTGCAGTCCGGATCGGGTCTGGCGCAGCCGGGCCATCGCCCTGCTTGAGGCCGAGGGGCGGCGTTCGGCCGATACGCATCTGATCGCGCTGAACCTGCCGTCCCTCGCTGGCATCGACATCTACCTCAAGGACGAGTCTTCGCATCCGACCGGCAGCCTGAAGCACCGGCTGGCGCGCTCGCTGTTCCTCTACGGCATCTGCAGTGGCCGGATCCGCGAGGGCATGACGCTGGTCGAAGCCTCTTCCGGCTCCACCGCGGTGAGCGAGGCTTATTACGCGCGGCTGCTCGGGCTCGATTTCTGCGCCGTGCTGCCGCGCACCACCAGCGCCAGCAAGGTCGAGGCGATCGAGCAGCAGGGCGGGCGCTGCCACTTCGTCGAGCAGCCGGCGGCGATCTATGCGCGGGCAGCCGAGCTCGCGGCGGAGTGCGGTGGCCACTATCTCGACCAGTTCACCTTTGCCGAACGCGCCACCGACTGGCGTGGCAATAACAATATCGCCGAGTCGATCTTTCGGCAGATGGAGCAGGAGAGGCACCCGGTGCCGGAGTGGATCGTCATGGGCGCCGGCACCGGCGGCACCTCGGCCACCATCGGCCGCTATATCCGCTATCGCTGCCTCGATACCCGGCTCTGCGTGCCCGATGTCGAGTTCTCCGCTTTCTATGATGGCTGGTTGCGCACCGATCGCACCGCCACCGCGGCACGCGGCTCGCGCATCGAGGGGATCGGGCGGCCGCGGGTGGAGGCTTCGTTCATCGGCGAGGTGATCGACGAGATGATCCGGGTGCCGGACGCCGTCTCGCTGGCCGGCATGCAGGTGCTGTCGCGGTTGCTCGGCCGCCGCGTCGGCGCCTCGACCGGCAGCAACTTTGTCGGGGTCTGCTGGGCCGGAAGCCGGATGCGCAGCGAGGGGCGGAGCGGCTCGATCGTGTCGCTGATCTGCGACAGCGGCGAGCGCTATGCCGAGAGTTATTACAACCAGGCCTGGCTCAAGGCGCAGGGGTTGGACCCGGCGCCGCATGTGGCAAGGCTCGAGAGTTTTGTCGCGGGGGGTGGGTTTGCGGGGGAGTTATTGCTAGGCCCGGAGCCGATGGCGGGTAGTTGCGCTGCCTGAGCTGAAGGCACCGTTCGCTCCACCCACTCGATGTCATCCCAGCGAAAGCTGGGACCCATCCATCGGCTGGCGCGGGCTGCGAGTTGGGTCCCAGCTTTCGCTGGGATGACAGCCGGTGGGGAAGGCGAGGCCGCGGCAAACGCGCAGGGCGGTCAACAGAGCATCCCGTTGGTCCGCTTCCTTGCACGGGGTAGACCCGTCAGCCGTGACGCCCTCCTACTTCCGCACAAACAGCCCGCCCGCCCCCACCGACATATTGGTCAGCTCGCGCTCGCCCGAGCTCAGTCGCCAGTCCAGCATCTTGCGGGCATAGTCGAGCGCCACCTCGGTGTAGGCCGGGTCGTCGGCGAGGTTCAGCTGTTCGTGCGGGTCGTTGGCGATGTCGAACAGCAGCGGCGGCAGGGCGGCGAAGTGGACGTACTTGAACTTGTCGTCGCGGATCGCCGCATAGGCACACTGGTCGGAGGCGATGCCGAGCGCGGTTTCCGGCTTCTGGGTGCGGACGTCGCGGAAGTCGTGCTCGAAATACACCGCGTTGCGCCAACCGGGCGGGGTCTCGCCGCGCAGGAACGGCAGCAGCGAGGCGCCGTCGCAGCTGCGCGGGATGTCGAACCCGAGCCAGTCGAGGACCGTCGGCATCACGTCGATCGCCTGGGTGAACTCGGTGACGCGCCGGCCGCGCGCCGCGTCGGCCTCGGGCCGCGGGTCGCGGATCACCAGCGGCAGGTGGAAGGCCGCATCGAAGTAGATTTCCTTGCCCCAGAGGTAGTGCTCGCCCAGCACCTCGCCGTGATCGGAGGTGACGATGATCAGCGTGCGGTCATACTGGCCGGTGTCCTTCAGATGCTGGACGATGCGGCCGAGCTGCGCATCGACCTCGGCGATCAGCCCGTAATAGGTCGCCCGCATCTGGCGGATCTCGAGTTCGTCGGCGGCGACCAGATCCTGCGGGTTGTGCTCGTCATAGGTGCTGGGCTGGCGGAGCGTGCCGATGGCGTAATCGAGCAGCGGGTG
Organism: Devosia sp. Root105; assembly: GCF_001424865.1. Classification (NCBI taxonomy): domain Bacteria; kingdom Pseudomonadati; phylum Pseudomonadota; class Alphaproteobacteria; order Hyphomicrobiales; family Devosiaceae; genus Devosia; species Devosia sp. Root105. The sequence continues at coordinate 257,190 of NZ_LMCR01000020.1, read as the reverse complement.
CTGCTTGCCCTCTTCGCCCGGCGTCGCGGCGCGCACGGGAAACTCGACAGCATCAGGGTGCACCATGCCGTTGTAGGGTTCAGGCGCGATCAGCGGCGGGTGCGGGCGGTAGAAGACGAAGTGCGCGAACCACGGCTTGTCGCGCCGCACCAGCAGCCATTTGAGGAACTCGTCGGTGAGGAAAGCGGTCTCGCTTTCCTCGGCCTTGAAGACCGTCGGGATGTAGCGGAAGCCGCGGTCGGCCGGCTTGTCGAAGTTCGGGCGTGGGCGGAACACATCGGCGCGGCCTCCGGGGAGATCATAGCCTTTGGAGATGAGGTCCGAGACCCATTGGTCCATATCTTCGGGCAGATGCAGCGGGGTCGAAAATCCCGGCATCACCCCTTCGTCATAGGCGGTGAGCGCCGGATCGTTCGGGTGCACGCCACGTGGGTCGGGCGTGGTGTCGGTGTAGCCGAACAAAGCCGGGTCGTAGCCGGCCTTGCGCGCCTCGAGCGCGATATTGGTGTGGCGCCGGTCGAGGGGCGTGCCGTTCCGTCCCGAACGGTGGTTCATCAGATACTGCCCGGTGAGGAGGCTGGTGCGCGATGGGCCGCAGGGCGTGCACTGGCCGAAATGCCGGGTGAAGGTCACCGCATCGGCCATCAGCGCGTCGAGGTTGGGCGTCCTGGCGTTCTGGTGCCCGAGCGCCGAAATGCAGTCGCCACGCCACTGGTCGGCGCAGATCATCAGGATGTTGGGGCGGTCGGTCACTTGTGGCAGCTTGGGGCTTTCCGAAAAGGCGGGAGCATTGATGCCCTAAAGTCGATGCTTCGGGGAGTAGGGGCTATCGGGATTGACGTCGAAATCGACGCTCTCGATGCAGGACTGCGAGGCCGAATGGCTGCCGCCGCTGAGCCATGGCCCGTCGCGCAGCTCGACGTCGCTGACCTTGCTGAGGGCGAGGCAGCGCCACTCGCCGCCTGCCGGCAGCACGCTGCTGGTGTCGCCGCCGAACTGGTAGGTCAGCGCCTTCTCCTCGCCGCGTGTGTGCCCGAGGATCACCGCGCAGACTTCGCGGCGGTGGCCATTATAGGTGCAGACGATCTGCTGCCTGGCCGCCATGGCCTCGCGGAACAGCTCGTAGGTCGGGCTGGGCATCAGCAGGCCGGGACGTTGACGGCAAGGCCGCCCTGGCTGGTTTCCTTGTAGCGCTCAGACATGTCTTCACCGGTCTGCCGCATGGTCTCGACGCAGACATCGAGCGACACCTTGTGCGTGCCGTCGCCCTTCATCGCCAGCGAGGCGGCGGTCACGGCTTTGACAGCGCCGAAGGCGTTACGTTCGATGCAGGGGATCTGCACCAGCCCGGCCACCGGGTCGCAGGTCATCCCCAGGTGATGCTCGAGCGCGATCTCGGCGGCATTCTCCACCTGCGCCGGGGTGCCGCCCATGGCGGCGCAAAGTGCGGCCGCAGCCATGGCCGAGGCCGAGCCGACTTCGCCCTGGCAGCCGACCTCGGCGCCGGAGATCGAGGCATTGTGCTTGATGATGCCGCCGATGGCGGCGGCAGTCAGCAGCATGTCGTGGATGCTGGCGCGTGAGGCGCCGGCCTCGAACTGCTGGTGGTATTTCAGCACGGCGGGAATGACGCCGGCGGCGCCATTGGTCGGTGCGGTCACCACCCGGCTGCCGGCGGCATTCTCTTCGTTCACCGCCATGGCGAAAACGCTGAGCCAGTCATTGCCGGCAAGCGGGCCGAGCTCGTTGCGCTGCCAGGCGGCTTCGAGCTGCTGGTGGATCGCCTTGGCGCGGCGGCTGACGTTGAGCCCGCCTGGCATGATGCCGTCGGTGCGAAGCCCGCGCTCGATGCAACCATCCATCGCCGCCCAGAGCCGGTCGAGCCCCTGCTCGAGCCCCCGGCGGCCGATCCGCGCCTCCTCGTTGGCGCGCTTCATCTGGGCAATGGAGAGGCCGGAATCGCGGGCCATGGCCAGCATCTCCCGCGCATCGCCAAAGGGGTAGGGGACGTCCGCGGTGTCGGTCTTCAGCTCGCCGCGCGCCAGCTCCGCTTCGCTGACGACGAAGCCGCCGCCGATCGAGTAGTAGACCCGCCGCAGCAGCAAGGCGCCGTCGGCATCATAGGCATAGAACTGCAGCCCGTTGGTATGGCCGGGCAGCCGCTCCTGCTTGTCGTAGATGAGGTCGAGCGCCGGCCGGAACCGGTAGGCCGGGTGTCCCTCGGGATGCACCATGCCCTCGGCCTCGACCCCGGTGACGATCGCATCGATCCTGTCGGGGTCGACGCTGTCAGGCGCGTAGCCGCAAAGCCCCAGCACCACGGCGCGGCCGGTGCCGTGCCCGACGCCGGTGAAGGCCAAGGAGCCATGGAGGCTCGCCTTCAGCGCAGTCACCACGGCGTGGCGCGGGCGCGGCCAATCGCCGGTACGGAGCTCGTCGAGGAACCGGCTGGCGGCCGTCATCGGCCCCATGGTGTGCGAACTCGATGGCCCGATACCGATCTTGAAGACGTCGAAAACCGAGAGGAACATCAGGCCTCACATATGGTGCGGGCGCACCATAGCGACAACGCCCGCGAGCCGCTACTCGTGCGGCTTCAGCGTCTGCTAGCGGCAACGCCGCCGAGCCGCTACTCGTGCGGCTTCAGCGTCTGCATCAGCCTGGTCGGGTCGGTTGAGGGGGTCGGAATGGCGACGCCGATGGCGGTGAGGGTGTAGCGCACGCGGCGCAAAGCTTCGCGGCCGCGGGCCCCAAGCTTCTGCGCCACGCCCGAGGCGATGGTGTCGATCACCGCCATATGGGCGTAGCGCGACGGCGTCGGCACCAGCACATTGTCATCCTCGGGGATGACGATCGGGATGACGATGCCGGCGGCTTTGGCCAGCGGGGAGTCGGGGCGGGTCAGGGCGATGGTGGTGGCGCCGAACGAGGCAGCGATCTGGATCGCTTCGACCACGGCCTTCGATCGCCCGCTATTGGAGATGGCGAAGGCCACGTCGCCGGGCTGCAGGGTCGAAGCCGACATGCGCTGCTGGTGGCCATCGGTATAGGCGGCAACCGGGATGCCGAGCCGGAACAACCGCAGCTTGGCGTCCTCGGCCATTACCGCCGAGCCGCCGCCCTGGCCGTAAATGTCGAGCCGGCGCCCCTCGGCGATGGCGTCGATGGCGCGGCCGACCGCGGCGGTATCGAGCTGCTCGAGACAGGCCTGCACGGCATTGGCGGCGCGCAGCATCACCGATTGGGCGAGTTGGCCGATATCGTCGGAGAACACCCGGTCGGAGCGGAGATAGACCGCCGCCACGGTCATGGTGCTGGCGAGGCTGATCTTGAAATCGTTGAACGAGGCGCAGCCGACCGAGCGACAGAAGCGGGTCACCGTCGGCTGGCTGACCCCGGCCTTGGTCGCGAGATCGGCGATGGTCAGCCGCGTTGCCGCCTCGAAATCGAGCTGCACCGCCGCCGCCACCTGCCGCTCGGCCGGCGACAGCTCGGGCTCGGCCCGCTGGATGCGGGAGACGATGTCGATGGCCGGTTCTTCGGTTACGTCCGTTGCGGCGCGCCTCTGCATGTCGATCGCTCCAATGCTGAAATTCAATTACATTATTGCGCTGGAGGTGACCAGATCGATCGTCGGTCGATCCACAGTGTGGAATGCCTGAACGTGGTGTGCGAGACCCCTTCGATCGCGGGGAGCCTGTTTTGCTTCAGACTTTTGGCGAGAGCCACAGAATCCGGTTGCGAGCGTTTGGGTTCTGTAACATGATTTCAGAGTTGGGGAGTTAGGCAGGGGAGCAGCGTCATGGCAACGTTCGAGTTCGACCATGTGGGGATCACGACGACGGTGCCCCAGCCCAGCGAGGACTGGGTCGAGGCGAGCCGCATCTGGGTCACCAACCCGCGCCATCACCCCGAGCATATCGAGTTCCTGCGCTACGAGCCGGACAGTACAGTGCCGGCCGAAGTGCGCGACAACCCGCATGTCGCCTATCGGGTCGATGACCTCGCGCCACATCTCGCCGCGCCTGGCGTCGAGATCCTGATCCCGCCATTCATCGTCGGCGATTTCCTCGAAGTGGTGTTCGTCAAGAAGCACGGCATGGTGTTCGAGTACATGCGCTATCTCAAGGACGGGTGGTTCGGAAGTTGAGGGTGTCGGTTGGCATCAAACTGCACCACAAACTCGGCGTCATCCCAGCGAAAGCTGGGACCCAACTATCCGCAGCGCAAGTGGTGGCTTGGGTCCCAGCTTTCGCTGGGATGACATCCGGTGGGTGGGGGATCGCCTGTTACACCGATGGATCGTTGAAGGAGCAAACATGACCGGCGCATTCACCGGCAAGACCATCGCCATCACCGGCGCGGCAGGCGGCATCGGCCAGTGGCTCTGCCGCTTCTTCGGCGAAGAGGGCGCGACCATCGCGGCGCTCGATCGCAACGACAAGGTGCAGGCGCTGGCCGAAATGCTCGGCAAGGACGGCATCACGGTGAAGCCGGCAGTGGCCGACATCGCCGATGCCGCCTCGGTGGCGGCGGCCTTCAAGCGGTTCGGCGAGGTGCACATCCTCGTCAACAATGCCGGCATCACGCGCCACGCCACCTTCGAAAAGACCGACCCGGCCGGCTGGGACGAGGACATGGCCGCCAATGTCGGCGGCGCCTATGCCTGCGCCCATGCGGTGCTGCCGCAGATGGTCGAGCGGCGCTCCGGAAACATCGTCAATGTCGGCTCGGTCAATGGCCTCGCGGCCTTGGGCGACCCGGCCTACAGCGCCGCGAAGGCGGCGATGATCTCGCTCACCCGCTCGCTGGCGCAGGAATATGGCCGCTACGGCATCCGCGCCAATATCGTGTTGCCCGGCACGGTGCGCACTCCGGTCTGGGACGAGCGCAAGGCCAAGGATCCGAACGTCTTGAAGACACTGGAGCGCTGGTACCCGCTCGGCCGCATCGTCGAGCCCTACGAGGTGGCCCGGGTGATCGCCTTTCTCGCCTCGGATGCGGCAAGCGCTGTCACCGGCGCGGCGATCCCGGTCGATTGCGGGCTGACCTCGGGCAACATCGTGATGGCGCGCGAGCTGACGCTCGAGGATTTCTGAGCAAGGCATTTAGCCTTCGTCATTTGAGGGGGTCGTTTTGGACAAGCTGCGTATCGGCATTATCGGGCTCGGCTGGTTTGGAGAAATCCACGCCGAAACCATCATGGGCGTGCCCAACCTTGACCTGGCGGCGCTCTGCACCCGCACCGAGGATCGGCTCACGGCTCTGGGCGAGAAGTTCGGGGTCAAGAAGCTCTATCGCGACTATCACGACATGCTCGCCGATCCGGAGATCGACGCCGTGTCGATCTGCACCATGTGGGACCAGCACACCGAGCCGGCGATCGCCGCGCTCAAGGCCGGCAAGCATGTGTTCCTCGAAAAGCCGATCGCTTCGACCGTCGAGGATGCCAACAAGATCATCGCCGCCTCGAAGGGGGCCAAGGGCATCCTGTTCATCGGCCATATCGTGCGCTTCAATCCGCGCTACCGCATGGCCAAGCAGGCGATCGCCGAGGGCCGCATCGGCAAGGTGGTGGCGCTGTCGTCGCGCCGGAACATTCCGGCCGCCTGGACCCCGACCATCCTCAACAAGATCGGCCCGATCGTCGGCGACGCGATCCACGACACCGACATCATGCTGTGGCTGACGGGCGACAAGATCGTTTCGGCCTATGCGCAGACCGTCGACGTGCGCGGGTTGAAGCACCCCGATATCGGCCAGACCATGTTCCGCTTTGCCGGCGGCGCCACCGCGACGCTCGAAACGGTGTGGTGCATGCCGACGCAGACTCCGTTCGATATCGACGAGCGCATGTCGATCATCGGCACCGAAGGCATCATCCACGTCCAGGACACCTTCCCGCCGCTCGGCATCGTCGATGCCAACAAGCTGCACTCGCCCGACATCACCTATTGGCCGATGTTCGACGGGGTCCGCGGCGGCGCGCTGCGCGAGGAGTTCAACTATTTCACCGGCTGCGCGTTGAGCGGCACGACGCCGAAGATCGGCGTGCCGGAAGATGCCGCGGCGGCATTGCAGGCGACGCTGGCGGCCGAGGAGTCGGCGCGGACGGGGAATGTGATCAGGATCGGGTGAGACACCACCCTTCGCAGTCGGCGCGCCCTCTCCCGTTTACGGGGGAGGGGGGACCAGCCGAAAGGCTGGTGGGAGGGGGTGCCGCATACTTCGGCGTTGCCCCGTCCGCTTACGATCAGTGCTAGGGGCACCCCCCTCCCACCCCCGCAAGCGGGAGAGGGTGCGCCGACTGCCGGCCTCAGCGGACTCCGCTAATGCTCATGCCCATGATGACCGCCAATGAGAAAACTCTCCTCGAATGGCCGGCGGCTGACTTCCATCGGCTTGCCGCCCAGGTACACCGACACCGGCTGCAGCAGGCTCGACCCCTGGCGGCGTTTGCCGACCACGTCCTGGAACACGTAGTTGCTGTCATACTGCTTCAGCACCGTGATATCGGCGACGGCGCCGACGCCGAGGTGGCCGAGTTCGGGCTTCTGGATGGCGAGCGCCGGGCGGTTGGCCGACATGCCGATCACTTCGGGCAAAGACAGGCCGCAATTGAGCAGCTTGCTCATGGTGTGGAGCAGGTCGTAGCCCGGCCCCTCGACGGCGATGACGTGCACGTCCGACGAGATCAGGTCCGGCTTGAAGCCGTCGTTGAGCGCCGCTTCGGCGCTGTCATAGCCGAAGGCGCCCATGCCGTGGGCGATGTCGAACAGCACGCCGCGCTTACGGGCCTGGAGTACCGCATCGATCACCTTGCCATCGGGGCCGATGGCCGAGTTGGGGTCGGGGCGGTAGCAATGGGTGAGAATGTCGCCCGGCCGCAGCATATCGACCACGTCGGCATAGCTCGGCGGGGCCGTGCCGATATGGGTCATTAACGGCAGGTTCAGCGCGTTGGCGGCCTCGAGCGCCATTTCCAGCGCGCCGAGTCCCAACTCGCCAGTGACCGGGCCGCCGATGCGGACCTTCACGCCGATGATGCGGTCGCGGTTGGCCTCGACTTTCTGGACGCATTTATCGACCGGAAGCATCGAGCGCAGCGTCGCCTCGCCGATCGACACGCCCTTGTCGAAACCGAAAATGCCGGGGAACGAGATGTTGAGGAAGGCGAATATCCGATAGGGCGAGTGGATCATCACGTAGTCGCGGAAACCGTCATAGTTGCCGGCGCCGGCGCTGCCCGCGTCGACCAGCGTGGTGCAGGCGGAACGGCGGGCGATGAAGCCGGGGTCGACGCTGAGCGAGGTCGCCTTGTGGTAGACATGGGTGTGGATGTCGATCAGCCCCGGCGCGACGATGGCGCCGCTGACATCCTCGACCCTGGCTCCAGCCGTGGCGAGGTCCTTGCCGACCGCGGCGATCCTGCCGGCCTTGATCGCAACATCGAGCACCCCGTCGACGCCGTTGCGCTCATCGAGGACGCGGCCGCCCTTCAGCACGATATCGAAGCCCTGTCCGGCTGCCGGTGAAGTCATCGATGGTCTCCGCTTGGGGGTATGGGGCGACAGCGGCGGGCAGCGGCCCGCCGGCTTCGTTGTGCCCGGTTCTTCCTTGGTCGCGCTTTCGAACCGGAAAAGTCTGCAACTTTTCCTGAAAACGCTCCGCTGGGATGGTTCAGGCCAGCTCGACGACGCGCTTTTCGTTGATCGACTGCTCGGCGGCAAGCACGATCCTCAGGCTGTTCACCGCCGCATCCATCGACTCGGTGAGGTCGAGATCCTCCTGGATGGCCTTCAAAAAGAACGCCTGCTCGCGGTCGCAGAGCTCCTGGTGGTTGGGCTCGTCGGTCATGGTGAAGATCTCGTCTTTGCGGACGAAGCTCTTGTCGCCGGGGTTCACCTCGGCGTGGTGATACTGGATGGCGTCGGTCTTGGTGTGCTGGTCGATATCGGAGGAATCCGACACGCCGTCCTTATGCGCCTTGGGGTTGGGGACGATCGAGACGGCACCTTTGGGGCCGACCACGTCCTTCACGAAATAGGCGACCTCGCTCATCATCGGGCCCCAGCCGGCCTCGTACCAGCCGACCGAACCGTCATCGAACTCGACATGCAGGTGCCCATAATTCTGCTTGTCGGCTTCGGCCCAGAGTTTGGCGCCGATGCCGTGCACGCGCACCGGCTTGGCCTTGGTCATCTGGCACATCACGTCGACATAGTGGACGCCGCAGTCGACGATCGGGATCAGCGAGTCGATCAGGTTCTTGTGCCAGTCATAGGTCGGGCCGCCCGACTGCTGGTTGAGGTTGAGCCGCATGACCAGCGGCTTGCCCAGCGTCTGCGCCAGCTCGGTGAATTTCATCCAGCTGGGGTGGACGCGCAGGATATAGCCCAGCACCAGCTTCTTGTTCTTCTCACGCGCCAGCTTCACCACCGCTTCGGCGTCGGCGATGTTGGTGGCGAGCGGCTTCTCCATGAACACATGGGCGCCGGCATTGATCGCCTTGATGGCGTACTCGGCATGGCTGTTGGGCCATGAGTTGATCGACACCGCATCGGGCTTGGCCACCCGCAGCGCCTCGTCATAATCCTCGAACAGCGGATAACCCTTGAGCTCGTCCGGGATGGGCTTCGATCTGATCGAGCGGCTCATCAGCCCGACGATCTCGAAGCCGGGATTGCGGTGATAGGCGCTCGCATGCGAGGCGCCCATATTGCCGAGCCCGACGACCAGAACTTTTACCACATTGGCCATCCGGCCCTCCCCATCCGCTTATGCTTGTTCGGCCGTATGGCCATGAAATCGTGTTGCCGTTCGCAGGCTTGCCCAACCCACCGATGTCATCCCGGCGAAAGCCGGGACCCATTTCACCCCCCGTGCGAGCGGCGAGATGGATCCCCGCCTTCGCGGGGATGACGCCGGTGGTGGGGCGCTTTGAAGGGTGTGGGCGGCACCGCCTGGATGCCGCCCGCACGTTGGCTCAGCGATCGGCCGGAATGGCCTGGTCGTAGAGGTGAGCCTTGACGTCCTCGATGTTGATCGCCTTGAAGGCGTCCGACAGCACGTAGGCGGCGGCATCGGCCTTGACCTTGTCGTGGTCGAAGTCGTTGGCAGGCCCGATGACGTCGTTGGTCACCACGTCCTCGGCCTTCACCGGCTTGGTGATCTGCTTCAGCTCGTAGATCTTGTCGAAGAAGGTCTGCCAGGCCGCGATGTCGTGGTCGCCCCAACCCTTGCGCTTCGACATGTCGCCGCGGAAGACGGCGATCTGCTGCAGGATCGAGGTGGCACCCAGTTCGGGGCCGATATTGGTGGCGAGCGTCGGGAACTGCTCGAACACCGCTTCGACTGCCGCAAGCGGATTGTGATAGGCGAACTCGAGCCCCATGGCCCAGCCGCGCAGGTATTTGTCGAGGAAGGCCTTCTTGTCGGGATCATCGAGGTCGGCGGCGCGGACCACGAAGGTGTTGGCGAAGAGCGGCGAGTGCTGCACGCCCAGCCAGTATTCGAAGTCGAGCTTGGAACCGATCCACTCGGCGCGCAGGCCTTCCCAGCTGAGGGCCGCATCGCCCTGGCCGCTGGCGAGGGCGGTGCCCCAGGTCGGCCAGCCGGCTTCGACATACTTCACCTTGGAGATATCGACGCCGTGCACGGCGAGCATTGGATCGACGATCGGCTGCCAGGCGGCCGAGCCGAGCAGGATGGTCTTGCCTTCGAGCTTTTTCAGGTCATTGGAGCCCTCGCCCTTGCGGAAGGCGAGGCTGAAGGTATCGAGCGCGCCCATATGGAAGGCGGACTTCAGCTTCATGCCGTTTTCGAGCGCGAACGAGAACACGCCGGGCGAGGGGAAGCCCATATCGGCCTGGCCGACATCGACGAACTTCACCGTAGCGGTGCCGTCGGACGGGCCGGGCTGCATATCGGTCGCCACCTCGAGGCCATCGAAATAGCCCATCTTCTTGCCGATCCAGTACGGATAATCGTCGAGCACTTCGAGGGTGCCGCGCGGCGAGATCCAGGTGAACTTCGGATAGGGCGCGGCGCTGGCGCGGCCGATGCCGCCGAGCGCCGAGGCGGTCACCACGCCGGCAGCGGAGACCTGCAGGAAGGTGCGGCGGCTCATGCCGCCTGAGGAGAACTTGGTCATTCAATCATACCCCTGTTGATGGATCGTCCCTTAGTCCCTTGGAGCGGGGCAGCTGTTCTGTTCACCGTCCTCACTCCCAAACTCGATGTGGCGCTCCGGGCCTCCCTCGGCCCTGATCGTCCCACCTACTGGGGGCAAAGCGGCGGTTCGACACGCCGCTTGCTCCCCAAACTCGATGTCGTCCCAGCGAAAGCTGGGACCCATTCATCAGCCCGGGCCAGTGTGCCGGACGAGGCAGTAGTAGCCTCGCCGGGGGTTGGGTCCCTGCTTTCGCGAGGGATGACAACCGAGCGGGCTGCTGGGCTGTCGTTCAGCCCCTTGCTCCGCTGCCGTTCCCTCCAGCAGCGGATCGTTCGTCAGGCCTCCCAGCTCGCGTACTTCTTCCCGAGGAGGAAAAAGAGCACGTAGATCAGGATGCCCAGGATGGAGAGGATCAAGACCACCGCGAAGAATTGCGGCATCTGGATCATGGATGAGTAGGAGGTGAGCCGGTTGCCGAGCCCGAAGCCGCCGCCGACCATTTCGGCGCCGACCGCGGTCAGGAGCCCGAAGATCGAGCCGACCATCAGGCCGACGAAGATCATCGGCAGCGCCATCGGGGCGCGCACCTTCCAGAAAATCTGCAGGGTCGAGGCGCCATAGGAACGGGCCAGCGCGATCTTGCCGCGATCGACGCGGCGGAAGCCGGTGGCGGCGTTGATCATCACCATCGGGCCCGAGGCGAGCGCCACCGCGATAATGCGCGGCTCGTAGCCAAAACCGAAGCGCAGGATCAGCAGCGGCACCAGCGCCAGCATCGGCGTTGTCACCAGCAACAGGATGTAGGGCGTGATGATCTTTTCGGCGAAGGGGAACTGGGTGATCACCGCCGCGAGGATCAGCCCGACCACGGCGCCGATGCCGAAGCCGACGAACAGCTCGACCAGCGTGTGCCCCAGATGCGGCAGGATGAACGGGAAGTCGGTCACGAGCGCGACAGCGATCTCGCTCGGCTTGGGCAGCACGTATTGCGGTACGGCGAAGATGTTCAGCAGCACCTCGGTGCCACCGATGATGAACACGGCGACCAGCACGATCGCCAGCACCTCGCCCATCGACTTGATGCCGGGGCCGGAGGTGAGGGCGGACATATTGGTGATGCCGACCTCGCTGGCGCCGCCGGCGGATTTCTTGAATTCGGGAATGGCGTCGGTTTCGCTCATCTGATGTCTCTCACGCCATCTGGGCCGGCTGGGCGGACGCACTGGGGTAGCGGCTCTGCTGCGTGCCTACGATTTCCGCCTTGATGGCGTTGGTGAGGTCGAAAACCTCCTTGGTCGACATGATCTCGAGCGAGCGGGGCCGCGCGAACGGCACCTCGTGGATATTGGCGACCCGGCCGGGGCGCGGGCTCATCACCACCACGCGGTCGGACAGGAAGATGGCTTCATCGATCGAGTGGGTGATGAGGACAATGGTGGTTCTGGTATCGAGCCAGATTTCCTCGACCAGCCGGTTCATCTCCTCGCGGGTGAAGGCGTCGAGCGCGCCGAACGGCTCGTCCATCAGCAGTACCGAGGGCTTGTAGCTTAGGGCGCGAACCAAGGCGGCGCGCTGCTGCATGCCGCCCGACAGTTCACGCGGGAAGCGCCCGCCAAAGCCTTCAAGGCCGACGCGGTTCAACAGCTCGTCGATCCAGACGCGATCGGGCTTGGTGCCCTTGATCTCGAAGGGGAAGTTGATGTTGGCGTCGAGATTGCGCCAGGGCAGGAGGTTGGCCTCCTGGAACACCATGCCGATCTCGGGATTGGGGCCGGTGACCGGCTTGCCGTCGAGCAGCACTTCGCCGGAGGTGAGGCCGTGCAGCCCCGACATCGACCATAACAGCGTGGTCTTGCCGCAACCGGAGGGGCCGACGATCGCGACGATCTCGCCCTCCATCACGTCGAGCGAACAGCGATCGATCGCCAAAAGGTCGCCCGAGCGGGTGTTGTAGACCTTGGTGGCCGCTTTCACCCGTAGTTTCGGTTGCTTCAACTCCTGAGCTGTCATCGCCCCTCGCGCTGCCCCGTACCAGACTATGGAACGGCTTCCGGGCGCTCCCTGTCGCGCCCTCATCCCCGTCCGAAGCCAGTCTGTAACTATCCTACTTTCCGAGTCAAGCGGCTGTCAGATTAGTTTCATATCTCGCAGGTAACTGCCGCATTTCCGGGCTTCTTGAGGCTTGCATCGTGTGTAAGTTTCCTACATTGTGCCGAAGAAATGGGCGGCGGGACACCGCAGGCGAGGCGTTTCCGGGATAGGGCATTGGCTGGTCAGAAATGATAGAAGTCGCGTCAGACCCAACAGCCGGAAGGCCGGATATGCGCAAGCCCAGGCGCGACGACAGCGAAGCCTACGCCAAGCCGATCCCCGACATCCTGTCGCAGATCAAGGATTCCTACAGCGAGCTCAGGCCGGCCGAGCGCCGGGTGGCCGACGTGGTGCTGGCCGACGTCACCTTCTCGGTCGACGCATCGAACGCCGAGATCGCCAGGCGCGCCGAAGTCAGCGAGCCGACAGTCACCCGCTTCTGTCGCGCCATCGGCTGCGATGGGGTGCGCGATTTCAAGCTGAAGCTGGCGCAGAGCGTGGTGGTGGGGCGGCTCTACCTGGCTCCGGCGCCGCCGGCGGGCGAGGTCAGTTCCAATGCCTCGCCGCTCTGGACCGAAGTGTTCGGTGAGGCGCGCAACGCGCTCAACCTCGTCGAACGGCAGATCGATCCGCTCGATGTCATCGCCGCCGCCGAACTGGTGGCGAGCGCCCACCAGGTGCTGGTGTTCGGGCTGGGGGGCAGTTCGACCTCGCTGGCGCTCGAAACGCAGAACCGGCTGTTCCGCTATGGCGTGGTGGTCAGCGCGCATTCCGACCCCTACGTGATGAAGATGACGGCCTCGACGCTGAAGCCGAATGATCTGGTAATCGCCATTTCCGGCACCGGCCGCACGCGCGAAGTGGTGGAAGCGGTGCAACTGGCCAAGCACTATCGGGCCAAGGCGCTCTGCATCACCGCGCCCGACACCGACCTTGCCGCCACCGCCGACGTGGCGCTCACCGTCGACATCCCGGAATTCCCCGACCCGCTGAAGCCCACCGCTTCGCGCTACGCTTTCCTCGCCATTATCGACCTCCTCTCGAGCGCGGTCGGCACCCGGCTCGATCCCGATGCGCGCGAGACGCTGCGCCGGATCAAGTACACCGTGCTGAACCACCGCAAGGGCCGCGTGCTGGAGCCACTGGGCGACTGAGTCTTCTGTTGCGTTTCTTGCGGCGGTTCTCCCGCCGCCCATAGTTGGGGTCATACTGAATGCACGATACTGCACCCGCGGCAGCGGCGGCCGCCTGGCTTGCCATGTTCGGCGACACGCTGACCAAGGGCGACAGCGCCGCGACGCTCGAGCTGTTCGCCGAGGATTGCTACTGGCGCGACATCGTGGCGTTCACCTGGAACATCAAAACCATGGAGGGCAAACCCGCCATCGCCGCGATGCTGCAAGCGACGCTGGGATCGACCAAGCCGTCGAACTGGCAGGTCACCAGCGCCACGGGTGGTCCATCCGAAGCGCTGCAGGCCTGGTTCAGTTTCAAGACGAAGGTGGGGCAAGGGCAGGGCATCTTTACCCTCGAAGACGGCAAGTGCCGCACCATCCTCACCACACTGCAAGCGCTCGACGGGCATGAGGAGGCGATCGGCTTCAGCCGCGCCATGGGCGTCCGGCACGGCGCCGACCGCAATCGTGAAACCTGGTCGGAAGCGCGAGCGCGCGAGGACGCCGCGTTCGGCGCCGGCGCCGACCCCTATTGCCTGATCATCGGCGGCGGGCAGGGCGGCATCATGCTCGGGGCCCGGCTGAAGCAGCTGGGCGTTCCTACCGTTATCGTCGAGAAGAACCTCAAGGCCGGCGACTCCTGGCGCAACCGCTATCGCTCGCTCGTCCTGCACGACCCGGTCTGGTACGACCACCTGCCCTATATTCCGTTCCCGGCGCACTGGCCCGTCTTTACCCCCAAGGACAAGATGGGCGACTGGCTCGAGATGTACGTCAAGGTGATGGAGCTCAACTACTGGGGCGGCACCGAGTGCATCTCGGCAAAGTTCGACGATCAAGAAAAACGCTGGACGGTCGAACTCAAGCGCAACGGCAAGCCGATCACCCTCAGGCCGACGCAACTGGTGTTCGCTACCGGCGCCTATGGGCCGCCGAAGTTCATCCCGCTGCCGGGGGCGACCGGCTTCAAGGGCGAGATCATTCACTCCAGCCAGTACTCTGACGGGGCGAAGTACCGGGGTAAGAAAGCCGTGGTGATCGGCGCCGCCAGTTCCGGGCACGACGTTTCGGTCGACCTCTGGGAAGCTGGCGCCGCGGTCACCATGGTGCAGCGCTCGCCGACCACGGTGGTGCGCTCAGAAACGCTGATGGAGCTCGCCTTCGACACCTATTCCGAGGCGGCGGTGGCGGCCGGGATCGATGTCGATACAGCCGACCTCCTCGGCGCCGCGACGCCGTTTGCGCTGCAGCCGGCAAAGCAGCGGGCGCTCTACGACAAGATCCGGGTCCGTGACGCCGCGTTCTACGACCAGCTTCGCGCCACCGGGTTCCTGCTGGATTTCGGCCCCGATGAAACCGGGCTGATGATGAAGGCCTATCGCACGGGCTCGGGTTACTACGTCGATGTCGGCGCCTCACAGCTGATCATCGACGGCGAGATCGGCATCAAGGCCGGGGTGGAGATCGAAACCCTCACCCCCACCGGCATTCGCTTTGCCGATGGCAGCGAGATCGCCGCCGACCTCATCATCCAGTCGACCGGCTTTCAGTCGATGCACGAGGTGGTGGCGAAAATCGTGTCGCGCGAGGTGGCGGACGAGATCGGCACTTGCTGGGGGCTGGGCTCCGGCACACGCAACGATCCGGGCCCGTGGCACGGCGAATTGCGGAACATGTACAAGCCGGTGGCCCAGCAGAACCTGTGGTTCCAGGGTGGCAACCTGGCGCTCAGCCGCTTCTTCTCGAAATTCGTCGCGCTACAGATCAAGGCGCGCATGGAAGGTCTTGATGCGGTAGTGTACAGAACCCCATTGTAATTGAGCTATTGCAGACTCGTACCGGTCGCGAGATTGTTAACTGGCGCCCGGTACTTAAACGGCTCTATCAACGTTATCCGAGCATTCCATGAATGCTCTCGCTTTGATGGTCGCGCTTTCGAACCGGAAAAGTCTGCAACTTTTCCTGAAAACGCTCTACCGGACGACATGGAGGTTGGAATGAAACGCCTGCTCCCCGTAGTTGCCGCGACTGTGACAATGCTCCTCGCCGGTCCGGCGCTGGCCCAGCCGCTCGAGATCATCGTGCGCGGTGGCACCCCGACCTATCTGCCGACGCTGTTGCCTGATGGCGACGACTATATCTACGGCAACCCGGGCAATCCGAACTTCCCGAATTTCGATCCGGCCGCCGCGGCGATCAATGCGGAGCTCGCCATCCATCCGCGCTCGCGGCTCAGGCCCAACAACCTGTGGCTGGTGACCTCGCTGGGGTATCGCTCGGGCTCATGGACCGAGCATATGGAAGCCTGCCAGGCAGCGTTCTCGAGCTACGATCCGGTCAGCGACACGATTATCGCCGGTGGCCTGCCGCGGCGCTGCCCGCTTTGAGCGAGCGCAGCTCGATCCTACGCTAACCACCGCGGCGTCATTCCCGCGAAGGCGGGAACCCAGTGGGATCTCCGGCGTCAGCGGGTGCTGCAGCATCCCACTAGGTTCCCGCCTGCGCGGGAATGACGCCGGTGCGGGCTGATCACTGGAGAGCACCGGCGTGGTTATGCACAGCTCTCCGCCGCACGGCCGCCAGCTTTATCCGCCCGATCGGTAGCGACGCCCCCTGCGCCCTCAATGACTTAGCGCCCGTGACATCAGATCGTCACCGAGGTGTCACGGCTCGTTCATCGGGCTGAAATCCAACCGTCAAGGTCTCCGACTAGGAGTGCGCCGCTCGAGAAATCGACCGCCATTCCTCTTCTTCGGAGACATTGACGATGAAAACCACCTGGCTGCTCAGCGCAGCTCTGGCCGCGACCGCCCTGACCGCGGCTTCGCCCGCCGCCGCTGCGACCAAGTTCGAGTTCTGGTACGGCCTGTCGGGCGACCTCAGCGAACGCGTGCAGGAAATGTGCTCGCGCTTCAACGCCTCGCAGGCTGACTACGAGATCGTCTGCGTGAGCCAGGAGAACTACGAGAACAACCTGCAGAACACGATCGCCGCGTTCCGCGCCAACAAGCAGCCGACCGTCACCCAGATCTCGGACGGCGGCGTTGTCGACCTGATGCTCTCCGGCGCCTTCGTGCCGGTGCGCGAGCTGATGGAAAAGAACGGCTACACGATCGACTGGTCGAACTATTTCTCCGGCATTTCGTCGTATTTCTCGACCTCGAAGGGCGAGCTGCTCGCGATGCCGTTCAACTCCTCGACGGCGATGTTCTACTACAACACCGATGCGCTGAAGGCCGTCGGTTTCGAAGGCGCGCCGCAGACCTGGGAACAGGTCGAAAAGATCGCCACCGACCTGAAGGCCGCCGGCTACGAGTGCCCAATCGCGTTCGACCCGACCGGCACCTGGCAGTGGTTCGAGCAGTTCTCGGCTGTCCACAACCAGCCGATCGCCTCGAACGGCAACGGCTATGGTGGTCTCGACGCCGTCGTCGAGTTCAACAAGGGCAAGTTCGTCGACCAGCTCACCTGGTACAAGAAGATGGTCGATGCCGGCCTGATGGTCCACAAGTCGAAGGCCGCCGGCCAGACCGCCAACGAAGCCTTCACTGCTGGCGAGTGCCAGATGTCGTCGTCCTCGATCGCCGACCACGGCTCGTTCTCCAAGCAGGCCAAGGAAGGCGTGCATTGGGACGTGACCGTGCTGCCGATCTGGGAAGGCACCGAGCGCCACAACTCGCTCGTCGGTGGTGCCGCGCTCTGGACCCTCAAGGGCAAGTCCGAAGAAGAATACAAGGGCGCCGCGGCGTTCTACAACTTCATCGCCCAGCCGATCGAGGCCCAGCACTGGTCGACCATCACCGGCTATATCCCCGTCACCAATTCGGGCTTTGAAGCCATGATGGCGGACGGCTTCTACGATGCTCCCCCGTACAAGGGGCGCGAACTCGCCATCCAGTCGCTGACTGCCACCCCGCCGGGCGAATACACCCGCGGCATCCGCCTCGGCAATTTCGGCGCCGTGCGCCAGGAAGTTTCCAAGGCCATGCAGTCGGTGATCTTCGACGGCGTCGCGCCGCAGAAGGCACTCGATGATGCCGCTGCCCGTTCGAACGAAATCCTGCGCAAGTTCGAGCAGACCTACAAGGGTCAGCAGCTCCCCTGATCTGACGACCTGAGTTGCGCCCGGGCGGCATCCGCCCGGGCGTTCGGTTTTTCAACTAGGATATGCCTTCGATGGAACGACGCGCGGTGTACCGCAACAAGGTGCTGCCCTGGCTGCTGATCGGCCCACAGCTGCTGCTGGTGCTGGTGTTCTTCTACTGGCCGACATCGCAGGCGCTCTACTGGGCCTTCACGCTGGAACAGCCCTGGGGCGGCGGCAATCTGTGGGCCGGCCTCGACAACTTCCTCTACATTTTCCGTGACGATCGCTACTGGGGCACGGTGCTGCGCTCGGCGTTCTACGCGCTGGCGGCGACCGGGCTGTCGATGCTGGTGGCGCTGACGCTGGCGAGCTTCGTCGACCGGGCGCTGAAGGGCACCAAGCTGTTCCAGTCGGTGTTCATCTGGCCCTACGCCATCGCGGCGCCGGCGGCGGGCGTGGCCTTCCGCTTCATCTTCTCGCCGGAAGCCGGCCTCGTCGGCGCGATCAACGACATCTGGCCCGGCATCTGGGATCCGGCGACCAACGGCATCCATGCGCTGGCCATGGTGATCGTCTGCCATGCCTGGCTCGGCATCGGCTACAATTTCGTGTTCTTCCTCGCCGCCCTGCAGATGATCCCGCGCTCGATCAACGAAGCCGGCGCCATGGATGGGGCGCGGCCGTTCCGCCGCATGCTCGACCTGCAGTTGCCGCTGATCGCGCCGACGGCCTTCTTCCTGCTCATCATGAACATCATCTCGAGCTTCACCGACAGTTTCGGGCTGATCGACACCATGACCGAAGGCGGTCCGATCGGGCAGACCGAGGTGATGGTCTACAAGATCTATGTCGATGGCTTCAAAGGCCTCGACTACTCAGGCGCCGCCGCCCAGTCGATCATCCTGATGCTGCTCGTCATCGGCCTCACGTTCGTCCAGTTCAAATGGGTCGAACGCCGCGTCCACTACAACTGAGGGCCGGTCCATGATCGAACGCTCCCCCTTCTTCGACGCCCTCACCTACGCGGTGATGATCATCGGGCTCATCCTCGTGGTGATCCCGTTCTGGATCGTCATCGTCGCCGCCTCGCAATCGCTGCAGGAAGTCAGCCGCGTGCCGATCAGCCTGCTGCCGAGCGACCAGCTGTGGGTCAACCTCAGCGAGGCCTGGGACCGGGCCGACCTCGCTCCGAAAATGCTCAACAGCTTCATCGTCGCCATCGGGGTGACCGTCGGCAAGATCACGCTGGCGGCCATGTCGGCCTTCGCCATCGTGTTCTTCAACTTCAAGGCGCGGATGATCTGCTTCTGGCTGATCTTCATCACGCTGATGCTGCCGCTCGAAGTTCGCATCGTGCCGACCTACGCCATCGCCGCCAATGCGCTGCTGCCGTTCCAGGTCATCCTCGACACGTTCGGCATCACCTGGCTGGTGCAGGCGGTGTCGGGCATCCAGGTGTCGCTGAACTGGAACCTCCTCAACTCCTATACCGGCCTGATCCTGCCGCTGGTCGCCACGGCAACCGGCACCTTCCTCTACCGGCAGTTCTTCATGACCATCCCGGACGAGCTGGCGGAAGCCAGCAAGATGGATGGCGCCAGCGCCATGGAGTTCTTCTGGGATGTGCTGATCCCGCTGTCTCGCACCAACATGCTGGCGCTCGCCACCATCATGTTCGTGGGCAGCTGGAACCAGTATTTGTGGCCGCTGCTGATCACCACCGACCGGGCCAATTTCGGCACCGTGGTGATGCAGCTGAAAGCTCTCATTCCGGCCATGAACGGTACGCCCGACTGGAACGTCACCATGGCCGGCGCCCTCATCATCATGCTGCCGCCGCTACTGGTCGTTGCCTTTATGCAGCGCTGGTTCGTGCGTGGCCTGATTTCCCGCGACAAATGATTGGATAGACCCATGGCTCAGATCACCATCAAGGGCGTGAAGAAGAACTACGCCAAGACCCCCGTGATCCACGGGGTGGACGTCAATATCGAAGCGGGCGAGTTCGTCGTCATTCTCGGGCCTTCGGGCTGCGGCAAGTCCACGCTGCTGCGGATGATCGCCGGACTCGAAGAAATCTCGGGCGGCGAGATCGCCATCGGCGGCAAGGTGGTCAACGACCTCGAGCCGCGCGAGCGCGGCTGCGCCATGGTGTTCCAGAACTATGCGCTCTACCCGCATATGACGGTGCGGAAGAACATCGGCTATGCGCTCAAGGTGGCCAAGGTGCCGAAGGCCGAGCGCGACGCACGGGTGATGAAGGTCGCCGAGTCGGTTTCGCTCGTGCCGTTCCTCGACCGTCGCCCGGGCGAACTCTCCGGTGGTCAGCGGCAGCGCGTCGCCATGGCCCGCGCCATGGTGCGTGAGCCGAAAGTGTTTCTGTTCGACGAGCCGTTCTCCAACCTCGATGCCAAGCTCCGCGTTGCGATGCGCGCCGAAGTGCGGCGCCTGCATCGCGATCTCGGCGTCACCTCGGTGTTCGTCACGCACGACCAGATCGAGGCGATGACGCTGGCCGACAAGCTGATCATCATGAATGCCGGCCGGGTCGAGCAGATCGGCAAGCCGACCGAGGTCTATAACAATCCGGCGAGCCGCTTCGTCGCCGACTTCATCGGCTCGCCGGCGATGAACCTGTTCGAAGGCGAGTTCGACGCCGAGGGGCAGTTCGTCCATGGCGCCGGCGGCCGGATGAATGTCAGCCAGCTCAACGGCGTGCGTCAGCCCGGCCGCAAGGTGGTGCTGGGCGTCCGTCCCGAGGGCGTGCGTCGCACCGGCGCCGATGCGCATGGCGCGATCCCGGCGGTGGTCGACTATGTCGAAGAACTGGGCGCTTCGCGACTGATCCATGCCGATGCCAATGGCAGCCGCATCGTGGCGCTGGACAATGACAGTGCCGAGCTCAAATCCGGCACGCCGGTGCATCTCAGCCTCGCCGACAGTGCACTGCACCTGTTCTCGCTCGAAGACGGGCGCCGCATCTCGCATTGAGGCCGACCGCTTTGCCTTTCCACCCAGGAGACATTTTCATGAGCAACATCATTGCGACCGGCTTCAATGTCGGCTCGGACAATGGCGAGTTCGCCACCCTCGAAGCCGATATGCGCGCGCTCAGCGAGATGGGCGTCGATACCGTCGAGATCGGTATCACCAGCCTCGACCTCGTTGCCGGCGGCCGGATCATCAAGGAGCGTCACGAGGCGCTGCTGGCGCTGACCCGCCAGTTCGATTTTCGCTACACCGTGCACGGCCTGGTGTCGTCCAACTTCATGGACCCGTTGACACAGCGCTACCAGATCGATGCCGCCAAGGCGCTGGTGGAAGTCTCCAACTCGATCGGGGCGGGCATCCTCGTCCATCACAGCGGGAACCTCCGCGCCGAGGCGATTGCCGACTGGGCGGGTGCTGACCTGCGCGAGCGCGAAGCCCTCACCGAACTCGCCGATTTCGCTCGTCCGCACGGCGTACGCATCGCGCTCGAGAACATCTTCACCACCGAGCTCGGCCAGTATCGTCAGACCCCGACCGAAGTGGCCGAGACGGTCAAGGCGGTGAACCATCCCAACGTCGTCGCGCTGATCGACTTCAGCCACGCCTATATCGAATCCACCTTCAAGGGCCTCGATTTCCGCGCCGAGATCCGCGCCATGGCGCCGGTGGCGGGGCACCTGCACCTGCATGACTCGTTCGGCCGGCCGCAGGGCTTCTACAAGCCGTTCCATCCGGCGGAAAACACCGCGATGGGCATCGGCGACCTGCATATGCCGCTCGGCTGGGGCGATATCGCCTGGGACGAGATCTTCGCCGAACTCAGCTTCCTGCCCGACACCGTCGCAATGATGGAAATCGGCCGCCGCTACCGTCGCGAACAGCCCGAAAGCCTGGCGCGGGCCAAGGCGCTGGCCGGTCTGGTCGACGCTCCGGCTGCTGTGGCGGCGGAGTAATCCCAAACCCGCCGGCGTCCGTTGGGCGCCGGCAACTTGCCTCCCGCTCATCGGTTCGTGCACCATGGCCGCAACGAGAGGGAGCTGCATGATGGGTTTCGGGATTTCGGGCGTCTACTGCGCCACGGTGACGCCGCTCAATGCCGATCTCAGCCCCGATCTCAAACGGCTCGGCGCACACTGCCAGAACCTGCTCGCCGAAGGTTGCCACGGCATCGCGCTGCTCGGCACCACAGGCGAAGCCAATTCATTCTCGGTCGCAGAACGGAAGGCCATCCTCGAGGGCGCATTGGCCGCCGGGATCACGCCGGAGCAGTTGGCGCCGGGCGTCGGCGTCGCCGCGATCCCCGATACGGTGGAGCTCACCCGCCACGCCCTGAGCCTCGGCATCAGCCGCGTGGTGATGCTGCCGCCGTTCTACTACAAGGGGGTGAGCGATGACGGGATCTTTGCCGCCTATGCGCGGATTATCGAGGCGGTGGCCGATCCGCGGCTCAAGCTCATCCTCTACCACATCCCGCAGACCTCGGCCGTGCCGCTCAGCCGGCCGCTGGTGACGCGGCTGATTGCGGCGTTTCCCGGGATCGTCGTCGGGCTCAAGGATTCGTCGGGCGACTATGGCAACATGCAGGGCCTGGTGGAGGACAATCCCGGCTTTGCGGTGATGGTCGGGGCCGATCCGCTGCTCTTGCCGTTCCTCAAGATCGGTGGCGCCGGCTGCATCACCGCGACGTCGAACCTCGCGGCCCGAGCGTTGCGCACCATCTATGACCATCATGCCGACCCGGCTCGCGCGAATGAGGTCGATGCGGCGCAGGGGCGGATCGAGGCGGCGCGAGCCATGCTCAACAGTTATGGGCAGATCCCGACCATCAAGGCGGTGCTGGCGGAGCGCGATGGCGACGACGGCTGGAGCCGGGTCCGTCCGCCGCTCATGCCATTCGCGGCGGAGAAACTCGGTGAGTTGCGCGAGCGGGTGGCGGCGTTGCCGGCGCTATAGGGCGGGGCTAGTTTCTCCGAACGTGCATCCAACACGGTTGTCATCCCTGCGAAAGCAGGGACCCAACTCACCCCTTGCGCCGCCTGATGGATGGGTCCCGGCTTTCGCTGGGATGACAGCCGGCGGGTGGGTGAGATCTGCCCCAGCCCCAATGCCGGTGCAACCCAATTGCAGACGGATCAGGTCATCTCGCGCGGTTGCTCGGCGTCGCGCGGGGCCTGCTGGCGCAGCACCAGGACGAGGCCGACCAGCGCAATGATGCCGCCCACGGCCATGCGGAGGTCAAAACCTTCGCCGAGCAGCAGGATGCCCATCAGTACGGTCATCAGCGGCATCATCAGGCCAAGCGGCGCGACGACCGAGGCCGGGTAGCGCTGCAGGATGCCGAGATAGAGGGTGGTCGCCAGCAGCGTCACCGCGACAACCGAGAAGGCGAGAGCGGCGAAGAACGGCCAGCCGGCGCCGAGGCTTGATGTCACCGGGGTGGTTTCGGCGAGCAGTGAATAGGCAAGCATCGGCGGGGCAGAGACGAAGGCGATCCAGGCCTGCATGGTCAGGGGTTTTATGGCGCCATAGCGCTTCAGCAGCACCTGGCCGAGCGAGATGGCGATGGCCGAGACGAAGGCGAATGCCAGCCCCAGGCTGACGCTGGCGCCCTCGCCATCCCACATCACGAGGATCACCCCGCCCAGCGCCAACGCAATGCCGGCGCCGCGGGCGAGGCCGACCCGCTCGCCGAGCAGCAGCACCGAGAGCAGGGCGGTGATCGGGATCGCCGTCTGCAGCACGATCGAGACGCTCGACGAGGTGGCGTGCGAGAGGCCGAGGAACATCAGGCCGAAATGGCAGGCGCCCATCAGGAAGCCGATGCCGAGGATCGGCAGCAGCGGCCGCGGCAGTGGCCTGAGCAGCGGCGAGAGGATCGCCGCGACGATGAGGAAGCGCGCCGCCGCGTAGAAGATCGGAGCGACGCCGAATTCGGAGAACAGCACCCGGCTGACGATCAGGTTCAAGGCCCAGATCAGGCAGACGGCAGCATAAAGCAGGAGGTCGAGGGGGCGCATGAAAGCTCGGAGGGGCTGACGCGGACGCGCCGGTAGCGGGCATCGCATACGAGCGCCGATCTGCCAATGGTCCTTTCGTTGCCGGTCGCTCAGTGTGCTTGGCGCCCCTCACCCTAACCCTCTCCCCAAAGGGGCGAGGGGACGCACTTTGCACCGGCCGTGCCACCACGCCCCCTCGCCCCTCTGGGGAGAGGGCTGGGGTGGAGGGGTAGCCAAGCGCACAAATCGTTCCTGTGAGAGCGTTCGCCTGCCGTTGCGTACCCGCTACGCTCGCCCTACCTCTGGGGCGACAACAGGATATTCCCGATGGATGCCGAAACCCTCGCCCCGCAAAGCGCGCCGCCGCTGGGCGTCGCGATCAAGACCGAGATCGTGGTCATCGGCGCCGGGCAGGCGGGGCTGTCCTCGGCCTATCACCTCAGGCAGCGCGGGCTCGCGGCGGGGCGCGGCTTCGTCGTGCTCGACCAATCGCCGAGTGCAGGCGGCGCCTGGCAGTTCCGCTGGCCGTCGCTGACGCTCAGCACGGTCAACCGGGTGCACGACCTGCCGGGCATGGCGTTCTCCGAGGCGGTCGATACCAGCAACGACGCGGTCGAAGCGGCGGTCGCCGTGCCACGCTACTTCGCAGCCTATGAGGAGCGCTTCGGGCTCAATGTCTATCGGCCGGTCAAGGTGAAGGTGGTGTGCCAGCGCGGCGAGCGCTTCCGGGTCGAGACCGATCGCGAGACGTTTTCGGCCCGCGGCATCATCAACGCCACCGGCACCTGGGAAACGCCGTACATTCCCGAGTATCCCGGGCGCGAGCGGTTCAGGGGGCGGCAGCTCCACACGCGCGACTACCGCACGGCGGCGGAGTTCGCCGGCCAGCATGTGGTGATCGTCGGCGGCGGCATTTCGGCGATCCAGCTGCTCAATGAGATTTCGCAGGTGACCAGCACCACCTGGGTGACGCGGCGGCCGCTGCAGTTCCGCGACGGGCCGTTCGACCAGGAAGCAGGGCGGGCCGCGGTGAAGCTGGTCGAGGACCGCGTCCGCCAGGGCCTGCCGCCCAACTCGGTGGTTTCCGTCACCGGCCTGCCGCGCTCGCCGCTGATCGAGGCGATGGAGGCGCGCGGCGTACTGAAGCGGCTGGAGATGTTCTCAGAGATCACCGAGACCGGGGTGCGCTGGGAGGACGGTACAACGCAACGGGCCGACGTGATCCTCTGGTGCACCGGCTTCCGCTCCTCGCTCGACCATCTGGCGCCGCTGCTGCTACGCGAAGCCTCGGGCGGCATCCTGATGGGCGGTCGGCTGGCAACAGAGGTGGTGAAGGCCCCGCGTATCCACCTCGTCGGTTACGGCCCCTCGGCCTCGACCATCGGCGCCAATCGGGCGGGTGCGGTGGCGGCTAGCGAGTTGATGGGGACGCTGGGGGTGAGTTGAAGCTGCGGTGCCAGCTGACCCCCACCCCTGTCCCCTCCCCCTGAAGGAGGGGGAGGGAGACGCCTCCTCTGGCATTGGTGTTTTGGTCTCCCTCCCCATTTTTAGGGGAGGGGACAGGGGTGGGGTCAGCCCTTACCGGATGTCCGGGAATCCCACTTCAGAAAACGAAAAGGGGCGCGCCGAAGCGCGCCCCGATTGGTCCGCCGACTGATCGGCTCCGGCCTTACTTGGCGCAGATACCCGGGTCCTCGAGGGTGCAGAGGTCGAGGCCGGTGAACTTCGGATCCTCGACGGTTTCGCCCTTGATCAGGCTGATCAGGATATCGGGCGCCTCGTTGCCCATCTGGTACGGCCGCTGGCCGATCTGGAAGTGGCTGCGGCCCTCACGGAACGCCTGGGTCTGCGGCGGCAGCGTGTCGCCGGCGATGATCACCAGATCCTTGGACTTCAGCCGCTCCATGACCTGGTCGGTGTTCTGGGCATAGGCCTGCGGGCCGAACTGGGCCCAGCCGCCGACGAGAACGAAGGCATCGAGATCGGGCTGCGCGGTGAAGACGTCGGCCATCTGCTGGTTGGCAGTGGGGATGTCGTCATTGGTATAGGTCGGGCAGCCATCGGCCTCAGTCCAGCCGTTGGTGTTGTTGAGCTTTTCGGTGCCCTTGGCGCCGGCAATGGTGTCGCGGAAGCCCGCGGCGCGCTCGTTGATGTTGGCCGCAGCGACGTTACCGAGCTGCAGGCAGACGGTGCCGCCTTCCGGCTTGAGCTTCTTCAGCTCGGTCGCCATGCCGACACCCATGTCGTAGTTGTTGGTGCCGAAATAGGTCTTGCGCAGCGCCTTGTCCTCCGGGAGGAGGTCGGCGTCGACGGTGATGATCGGCATGGTCGGCGCGGCGGCCTTCAGCATGTTGGCCATGGCCGGGGCATTGGACGGCGAGATGGCGATGCCGGCGACGCCCTTGCTGATCAGATCCTGCACGATCTGCACTTCGCCGGCTTCATCCGAGCTCAGCGCCGGGCCGGTGTAAAGGCAGGTATATTCGCTGTCGGCGTGTGCCGTATTCCAGTCGGCACAGCCCTGGCCCATCACCGTGAAGAACGGATTGTCGAGGCCTTTGACGACGACGGCCAGGATTTTCTTGTCCTGCGCCATGGCGCTGCCCGCGAGCGCGACGGCAATGGCCGCGCCGGCAAGCACAAATGTAGTCTTACGCATAAGTCTTCCTCCCTCGGGTTCAGTCTTGGCCTGCTTGGCGCAGGCCCTCGGTCGAGCCCGACTAACGTACCTCAACGGCGAGAGGTCCCTGGCCGCCCGCTGATACGTCTGCCGTCTCGATGAGCTCCTCAATGCTCGCGCGAGCCTTCTCATGGGCCGTTGCTGGCCGCTGTGCTTCGCATGTCGAAGCGGATACTGAGGCGGCTTGTGGCAATAGTCAATCGGGCTGATGCACGTGCACATTCAAGCGCTTCAAGTTGTCAGATACGTGGATAAAGACGTTGGAAAGACTGGTTAAACAGCAACCTCACTGACGTTTTTTGCGGGAGCGGAGTGGATGCTCAAAGTCGATTGACGCTTGGCGCGGCATCCCGCATAGATTTGCCCGCGACATCTAGCGGAGGGCGGAGCCTTCCAGCCTTGGGAGGGGCAACGATGGCGGTTCTCGAGCTGGCGAACATCGCCAAGCACTATGGTGCTATCACCGCGCTGACCGATATTTCACTGACGCTGAACGCCGGCGAAGTGGTCGGGCTGGTGGGCGATAACGGCGCCGGCAAGACGACGCTGGTCAAGATCATTGCCGGCAATTTCCACCCATCCGAAGGCAGCATCAGTCTCGACGGGCAGGTGGTGCAGCTGCACGGGCCGAAGGACGCGCGCTCCAAGGGGATCGAGATCGTCTACCAGGACCTGGCGCTGGCCGATAACCTCACGGCGGCGGCCAATATCTTTCTCGGGCGCGAGCTCACCACTATCGCCCGCACGCCACAGGAAGCCGAGCTGCCGTTCAGCAAGCGGCGGCGCGGCTGGCGGCTGTTCGTGCCGGAAATCCTCGACTATGGCGCGATGTACAAGAAGGCGGGCGAGCTGTTCGCCGAACTGAAATCGGAAACGCGGCCGCGCGACCTGGTGCGACGCATGTCGGGCGGGCAGCGCCAGGCGGTCGCCATCGCCCGCACCCGGCTGTCCAACCCCAAAATCGTCCTGATGGACGAGCCGACCGCGGCGATCAGCGTGCGGCAGGTGGCTGAGGTGCTGAACCTGATCCGCCGGCTCAAGGAGCAGGGCATCGCGGTGGTGCTGATCAGCCACCGTATCCCCGACGTGTTCGCCGTATGCGACCGGCTGGTGGTGCTGCGGCGCGGCCGCAAGGTTGCCGACAAGCGGGTTGCCGATTCCTCCCCCGAGGAAGTGACCGGATTGATCACCGGCGCGCTGCAGAGCGCTTGAGGAGCTTGCCGAAATGACCACCGACACCTCACTCAAGGATGCCATCGACCAGCAGACGCATCGCGGCTTCCTGGCGTGGCTGATCAGCCGGCAGATCTTCTGGATCCTCTTGGCCGTGATCATCGCCATCATCGCGATGATGCTCTTGACCAAGACCTTCGCGACGCCGCAGAACCTGTTCAACGTCACCCGCAACTTTGCCTTTGTCGGCATTGTCGGGCTGGGGATGACGGCAGTGATTATCACCGGTGGCATCGACCTGTCGGTCGGCGCCACGGTGCTGATCTCGGCCATGACCACCACCATCATCATGCACGCGGGCCTGCCGATCACGTTGGCCATTCCGGCCTCGATCGCCGCGTCGCTGCTGGTCGGCCTGATCAACGGCGTATTGATCGCCATTGTCGGCATGCCGGCCTTCGTCGTGACACTCGGCATGATGTCGATCGCCCGCTCGATCGGCATGGTGATGTCGAACAATGCGCTGATCTACGAGTTCGGTCCGGACCAGGCGATCCTGTTCAGTATCGGCGGCGGCTCCGTGGTTGTCGGGGGCCTGCCGATCCCCAATCCGCTGATCGTCATGGTGCTCTTGGCGCTGATCACCGGCTTCGCGCTGCGCTGGACCCGCTGGGGCAGGCACCTCTACGCCATTGGCGGCAATGAGAAGGCGGCAGTCCTCACCGGTGTTCCGGTCAAGGCAGTGAAGATCTCGGTCTATATGTTCGTGGCGTTCTGCGCCGGCCTTACCGGGTTCCTGCAGACCGGCTGGCTCGGCTCGGTCACCACCGGGTTCGGCACCGGGCTCGAACTCACGGTGATCGCCGCGACCGTCATCGGCGGGGCCAGCCTCGCCGGCGGCACCGGTACGGCGCTGGGCGCCGTGGTCGGCGCGGCGCTCATCGAGATCATTCGCAACAGCCTGACGCTGCTCGGCATCAGCACGTTCTGGCAGGGCACGTTCGTCGGCTCGTTCATCATCCTGGCCGTGGCGTCGAACCTGCTGCGCAACAAGGACACCGGGGAGTAACCCGACGACGAATTCCCGCCGGCGGACGCGCCGGCGGGATGGCACCGTTCTCTCTTGGTGCCGGGTTGAGATACGTACCTCAGCTTCGACGGAAGCAGACGCGACCCTGGAGCGCTTTCAGGAAAAGTTGTGAGACTTTTCCGGTTCGAAAGCGCGACGAAGTCAAAAGACTCTGGGGACCGGAGGATGGGGTACGGGACGAAACCAACAGCGCCGCCCGATGGCGGCCAGGGAGGAATGATGAAGAGCCTAGTCAGTATCGCGGTGCTCGTGACCGCTGGTGTCCTGCTAGTCGGCGGCGCCGTCGCGCAGGAGAAAAAGCAGCTTGCCTTCGTGGTGAATGCCTCGTCCGACTTCTGGAAGCTGGCGGAAGCCGGGGTGAAGAAGGCGCAGGCCGAGCTGCCCAACTATGAACTGCAGTTCCGCTATCCGGCGCAGGGTACCGCCGCGCTGCAGAATGCGCTGATGGACGACCTCGTCGCCGCCGGCACCGATGCGATCATGATCTCGTCGGCCGACCCGAAGAACTCGATCGACGCGTTCAACCGCATCGCGGCGCAAGTGCCGCTGTTCACCACCGATTCCGACGCTCCGGCGTCGAACCGTCTCGCCTATCTCGGCTCGTCCAACACGCTGGCTGGCGTGCAGGCGGGCGAGGAGATGGTCAAGGCGCTGCCCAATGGCGGCAAGTGCATGGGCTTTGTCGGCTTCCTCGGCGCCGATAACGCGGTCGAGCGCATCGCCGGCTTCCGCCAGGCCATCGAAGGCAAGGGCATCGAGCTGGTCGACGTGCGCGGCGACGATGTGGACTTCACCAAGGCCCGCACCAATGTCGACGATGTGCTGGTGGCCAACCCCGAGATCACCTGCATGGTCGGGTTCTATTCGTACAACCCGCCCAAGATCTATGAGGCGCTGCAGGCGGCCGGCAAGCTCGGCCAGATCACCGTGGTGGCGTTCGACGAAGATCCGGTGACGCTGGGCGCGGTGAAGGAAGGCTCGTTTGCCGCCACCATCGTGCAGCAGCCGTTCGAGTGGGGCTATCAGGGAATGAAGCTGATGGCCGCCTATCTCGAAGGCGACAAGTCGGGCATCCCCGAGGACAAACTGATCATCGTGCCGACGGCCGTGATCAACAAGGACAATGTCGACGCCTTCTCGGCCGACCTCAAGGCCAAGATCAGCGGCGGCTGACATTGACTGGCGGCAGGCGGCCAAAGGCCGTCTCCGCGGGCGCGGGCGGCAGGGGGCTGTCGTCCGCGTCTTCTGGTGCTAGCGTTCTACGGTTCCAGGTTTTCTTGGGGGAACGCGCGGGGAGGTGGTATGCTCGATAGCCGCGATCAAGAAGCGCCCGCGCGGGCCTTCCTGAAGCTCTCAGCCGTTCGCAAAACCTATCCGGGCGTGGTGGCGCTCGCCGGCTTCGACATGCTGGTCGGGCCAGGCGAGGTGATCGGCCTCGTCGGTGAGAACGGCGCCGGCAAATCGACGCTGATGAAGATCCTGGGTGGGGTCACGGTGCCCGACAGCGGCACCATCGAGATCGACGGCGCGCCCTATGCCGGGCTCAGCGTCGGCGGTTCGATGAAGGCGGGCATCGCCTTCGTCCACCAGGAACTCAACCTGTTCGACAATCTGGACGTCGCGGCCAATGTCTATATCGGGCGCGAGCCACGGCGGGGCGGGGTGCTGAACCTCGTCGACGAAAAGCAGATGCGCGCCGATGTGCTGCCCTACCTGAAGCGGCTCGGCGCCAATTTCGCGCCCAACACGCCGGTAGCGAAACTGTCGCTGGCGCAGCAGCAGATGGTGGAAATCGCCAAGGCGCTGTCGGTGAATGCGCGCCTCGTCATTCTCGACGAGCCGACCTCGTCGCTGCCTTTGGCCGAAACCGACAAACTGCTCGAGGTGATCGCCGGCCTCAAGGCCGAGGGCATTGCGGTGATCTTCATTTCGCACCGGCTGCACGAAATCGAGCGGGCCTCAGACCGCGTGCTGGTACTGCGCGACGGGGTGCTGGTGGGCGAACTGAAGAAGGCCGAGATCGACCACGACCGCATGGTCAAGCTGATGATCGGCCGCGACCTCAAGGTGGCCTATGCGGCGCCCAAGCTCGACAAAGGCGAGGTGGTGCTGGCGGCGCGCGGCATCCGCACTGCGGCTTACCCGACCCGTGACGTCGGGCTCGAACTGCATGCGGGCGAAATCCTGGGGCTGGCGGGGCTGGTCGGCTCCGGCCGCACCGAGCTGGCGCGGGTGCTGTTCGGGGTCGACCCGCTCTATGCGGGCACAGTGACGCTCAATGGCGAGCCGGTGACGCTGCGTAACGCCTCGGACGCCGTGGCGCGCGGCATTTTCCTCGTGCCGGAGGATAGGAAGGGCGAGGGTATCCTGCTCGACCTGCCGATCTCGGAGAATATCAGCCTGCCTGATCTCGACGCCTATGCCCGCAGCGGGCTGGTGTCGCCGGCTTTGGAGCGGGTGCAGGCGGAGCGCAGCCGTTCTGAGCTCGGCATCAAGGCGCCGACGGTCATGACCCGGACCGGGAGCCTGTCGGGCGGCAACCAGCAGAAGGTGGTGCTGGCCAAGTGGCTGGCCATGCGGCCCAAGGTGCTGATCTTCGACGAGCCGACGCGCGGCATCGATGTCGGGGCCAAGGCGGAAATCTATCGGCTGATGCGCGGGCTCGCCGATGCGGGTGTCGCCGTGCTGATGATCTCGTCGGACATGGAAGAAGTGATCGGCGTGTCGGACCGCATCGCGGTGATGCACGAGGGCCGGATTTCAGGGCTGCTCGGGCGCGCCGAGTTCAGCGAAGAAAACGTGCTGCGGCTGGCGGTGGGCAAGCCGTTGGCGAAGGCCGGGTGAGGGGAAACGGATGAACAAGAAGGATCTGGGCCTGCTCGCCCTCATCGTCGTCGTCGGCTTCGTGGTGTATCTGCGCAACCCCGCCTTTCTCGGCCCGCAGAACCTTGCCAATACCGCCAACCTGATCGGCCTGTTCGGGCTGTTCGCCATCGGCCAGGGGTTTGTCATCATCACCGGCGGCATCGAGCTGTCGGCCGGCTCGATGATCGCGCTGCTCGGCGTGCTGTTCGTCGACCTGGTCGGCGCCAAGGGCGTGCCGTGGCCGATTGCCTTCGCCATCGTCATGGTGCTCGGGCTTGCCCTGGGGCTGGCGCATGGCCTCTTGATCACCAAGCTGAAGATGCAGCCCTTCGTGGTGACACTCTGCGGCCTGTTGATCTATCGCGGCGTGGCGCGCGGCTATACCGCCGACGCCACGGCCGGCTTCCCGTTCGGCAGCGAATATCCGGGCCTCGATTTCTTCGTCGCCCGCATCGGCGGTATCCCGGTCTCGGTCTATGTGCTGGCGGTGGTGGCGGTGATCGCCTGGTTCACGCTGCACCGTTCGGTGTTCGGCCGCTATCTCTTCGCCATCGGCAAGAACGAGGAGGCGGCGCGCTTCTCGGGTATCCGCACCGATGTGGTGGTCACCTCGGCCTATGTGATCTGCGCCGGGCTGACGGCTTTGGCGGCGATCTTTTTCGCCATGTACACCCGCTCCGTGCAGCCCTCGTCGCAGGGCAATTTCTATGAGCTCTACGCCATCGCCGCCGCGGTGCTCGGCGGCTTCTCGCTGCGCGGCGGCGAGGGGTCGATCGTCGGGGTGATCCTCGGCACCATCCTCTTGCAGGAATTGCAGAACCTCGTGAACCTCCTCGGCATTCCCTCCTCGCTCAACTTCGCGGTGATGGGCGGGGTGATCCTCATCGGCGTCCTGGTCGACCAGCAATGGGGCGTGTTCCGGGCGCGGCGGCGCATCGCCGAGGCGGCGCGCAGCAGCGAGGAATTTTCGCCAAAGCCGGGGGAGTGACTGCACCTATCGAACCCGCTCCATCAACCCTTCTTGCCGAATATCGACATACTGCCCGGCGAGGTCGTCGGCGGCGCCGCTGGCCAGCCAGGCGATGACCCGGGCGGGGCGCTCGGGCGGTTGCAGGTTTTCGCGCGGCACATCGGAGATCTGGTTGATCTTGGCGGCACGGATGGCCGCCTGCATGTCGGTATCGACGAGGCCGGGCGCGAAGGCGAAGCCGCGGAGGCCGATCTCGGCGCCTTCGAGTTCGATCGAACGGGTCAGCATCATGAGTGCGGCCTTGCCGGCGCAATAGGCTGACCAGCCCGACATGGCGTGGTTGGCGGCGCCGCTCACCACATTGACGACACGGCCGCCCTCGAGCGCCGGCCAGAGTGCCGCGACCAGCGCGGCGGGGCCGCTGACATTGACGGTCAGCGACCGGTCGAAGGCCAGCGGGTCGAGCGCGCTGAGCCTGGCCATCGGCTCGATGGTCGCGGCATTGTTGACGAGGATGTCGACGCGGCCATGGAGCGCCAGCGCCGCGGCGGCGCGCTCCGGAATCCCGGCGAGGTCGCCGACATCGAGGACGAACTCGCTGGCCTTGCCGCCCTTGGCGGTAACCGCGGCAACGACCTCGGCGCAGTCGCCGGGTTTGCGGCCGGAGGCGATGACTGTGGCGCCGAGCTCGGCCAGTGCCAGCACAATGGCGGCGCCGAGGCCGGCCCGTGCGCCGGTGACCAGCGCGACTTTGCCTTGCAGTGATCCGCTCATTTCGTCGGGCCTCGCTGAGCTGCGGCGCGAACGGAGTCCGCACTGGGCGTCGAGGCATAGGCCTGGAAGCCGCCGGTGATGTTGATCAGTTCGCCGGTGACGAAGCTGGTGTCGGGGCCCATCAGCCAACTGACACCGCCGGCCACATCCTCTGGGGTGCACCAGCGGTGCAGTGGGATGGTCGCCACCACATCGGCTTCGAAATCGTCCCAGCTCTTGCCGAGCTTTTCGGCCTTGGCGCGGAAGGCCTTCTCCATGCCGGTGCCGGGGCCGACATGGCCCGGGGCGATGGCGTTCACCCGCACGCCGCTCGATGCCATCTCGATCGCAAGGCACTGGGTCAGGCCCCAGATGGCGTTCTTGGAGGCGAGGTAGGCCGACGAGAACGGGTTGCCGAAGCCGAGCTTGGTGATGATGTTGACGATCTGGCCGCTCTGCTGCGCCGCCATGATGCGCGCCGCTTCGCGCGACATCAGGAAGGTGCCACGGGTGTTCACCGAAAAGATCCGGTCCCAATCCTCGACGGCGGTTTCGACCACCAGCGCCTGCATGTGGATGCCGGCATTGTTGACGACGCCGAACAGCCCGCCATGGCGCGCCGCGACGGCTTTGACGCCTGAGATCACCGAGGCTTCGTCGCCGATGTCGATCAGCTCGAACTCGCAGCCGATGGCGGCGGCGGCGCTCTCGGCGACGGCGCGGTCACGATCGGCGATCACCACCTGGTGGCCGTCGGCATGGAGGCGCCCGGCAATGGCGCGGCCGATGCCGCCGCCTCCGCCGGTGACGATGATAGCTGCAGAACTCACGGGGCACTCCAGGCGCGGAACAGGTCGCGCAGTTTCACGGTCTCGGTCAGCACGTCGTCGTGCAGCGTATCGAAATAGCCCTGGTGGACGACTTCGGCAGCTAGCCATCCGTCGTAGCCGGCATCGCGCAGCGTGGCGAAGAGCGCTGGGAAGTTGAGCGTCCCCTGGTCGAGCTTGGTCTGCAGGGCGCCGGGTCGCGCCTGCCGCAGATGCACATGGCCGGCCCAGCGGGCCAGAACGTCGATCTCATCCTGGCGGTAGCCGGAAACGGCGAAATGCGCGTAGTCCAGCGCCAGCTTCACCCCGGGGGCGCGCTCGCAGAGCTCGGCGGTGATGGCGGGGCTCTCGAGGTAGGAATGGACGTGCGGTTCGACGCAGACGGTGACGCCGGTATTCGCCGCGAGATCGAGCAGCGGCTTCAGCGACTCGACGGTTTCGGTGAGCCCCTGGGCGCGGCTCTGCGCGCCGTTGATCACGCCGGGGAGGATGAACACTGTTGGCGAACCGATGCCGACGCAGAACTTCAGCACGGCGGTGAAATCGGCGGTGTTCTTGGCGCGGTTGGCGGGGTCGGCGAGGTTGCGGTCGACGACGGAGTTGCCGAACAGGTGGTAGAGGTTGGCGACGGGTAGCGGCAGGCGTTTCCGCACCTCGTCGGCATAGGCCTCCGGCGCTGCCAGCAGCCGCGCGCGATCGAGGGCGGAGCGGTAGAAATAGCCGACATCCAGCCCTTCGATGCCGAGCAGGTTGGCCAGTCCGCCGACCTCGTCGAGCGTCAGTTCGGGGAAGGACCAGCTGGTGACGCTGAGCTTCACAGCACGTCCTCCAAGCGCCCCGATCTCGCCGAGCGGTACATGGCATCGAGCAGCACGCTCGAGCGCATGCCGACCACGCCATCGGCAGGGTTCGGCAGCTTTTCGCCGCGCGCCAGGTCGACCAGGAGGGTAATCGGCGCCACCTGCTCATAGGCGCCGGCATCGGGGCCGAGATCGGCGATGTGGGTCTTGCCGTCGTGACGGATCACCTCGACCCGGGCGCGTTCGATATCGAACAGCATCATGCCCTCGGTGCCGAAGATGCGGATGTCGATCTGGTAGCCACGCGACTTGGGCACGGTGGCCGAGCCCGACAGCGCCATGGTGGCGCCATTGGCGAATTCGACCACGGCGGCGTCGTAGAAATCGACGCCGGCAGGGGAGAGGCCGGTCTTCGCGAACACCTTGGCCGGGTCGAGATCGATGATGCGGAACAGCGCGCCGAGCCCGTGAGTCAGCTGGCCCCAGCCATAACCACCGGATTTCTTCGGGTCGGCCCAGGTGGAGACCGGCGGGCGGAACAGGTGGTCCTTGGTCTCGACCATCGGCTCGCCGCCGAACAGGTCGGCCAGCGCCGAGGCCATCTGCGCCACCACGTGGCGGACTTCGCCGACCCAGCCATCCTTCACCAGTTGATGGGCGGTCTCGACGATGGGCCGGAAGTTCCAGCCATAGGGCAGGATGATCTGGGTGTGGTTGGCGTTGGCGGTGGCCAGCAGGGCGCGGGCATCGGTAGCGCTGGTCGCCATCGGCTTTTCGATCAGCGTCGGCAGGCCGCGCGACAGCGCCAGCTGCGCATGCTCGGCGTGGAGGATGTGCGGCGAGGCGACGACCACGCCGTGCAAGGTTTCCGTGGCCAGCATTTCCGCCGCATCGAAATACGGCTTCACCCCGGGAAAGCTCGCGACGACCTTTTCCATGCCATCGGCATCGGGGCGGTTCACCGCGACGATTTCGACATTGGGGTTGGCGCGCAAAGCGGGGATGTGGCTGAGGGTCGCCCACCAGCCGGCGCCGATGACGCCGATATTGACCTTGTCGCTCAAACTGTCCTCCCAGGGATCGGCGCTTATGCGCTCTTGCCCAGATAGTCGTGGATGATCTCGCCGGTGACGAGAGTGAAATCGGCGCGCCAGTAGAAGGCCTCGAGCGGTTCGACCACCGGCAGGCGGAACACCGGCGCCTGGGCGTTGGGCCGCAGCTCCACCGTCGCGGGCCCACGCCAGCATTCGTGTACCTTCACGTCGGTGAGTTTGCGCGAGGTGATCTGGCGGATCGCCGGAGTGCCGTCGATGTGGTTGATGGCCTTCAGATTGAGGTTGGTGCCGTAATCGAAATGCGCCTTCATCAGCGCCGGGTCGACCGGCTGCTGCTTGTAGGGGGTGGTGACGGTGATGACGTCGATGCCGTTGCGCTCGACCCCGCCGACCATCAGGTCGCCACGGAACTCGAGGAACGGGTTGGCGAGTTTCTTGGGTTGGCCATGCACCTCGCGGCCATGCGCCACGCCGCCATCCGAGGCAAGGAACAGGTAGGGCGAGTAAGCGCCGGAGCGGCCGTTGGGAAGCTTGGCGCCGAACATCACGTTGGCCTCGTGATAGGGCCCGATCCAGCTGGTGTCGTTCATCTTGTAGATGTGGACGCAGACCACGTCGCCGGTAGCTTCGACCGGCGGCGGGGCGAGGAACTGCATCGCCTTGGGGTCGGTGCGCCAGAACACCGTCAGCACTTCGGCATTACGGAAGGTGAAGGGGAAGGGCGGGATGAACGGCGCGTCCCACGGGGTGGAAAAGCCACCGGCGAGGATGTCGGCTTCGGTGACCTTGTCGAGGCCCCAGCGTCTTTCGGTCATTCGTCTTTCGCCTTCATCGTAGCCTCGGTGGATTGCAGCACATGGTCCATGTGGGTGACCATCGCCTGTCGTGCCGCCGCAGCATCGCGCCGCCGGATCGCTTCGACAATGATGCGATGGTCGGCAATCGAGGTCGAAATGACGTTGGGCGTTTCCGACGCCGTCTTCCTGAATTCCTGGCCGAGCACGTTGAGGCTCTGGGCGGCGCGCGACAGGAACTCGTTGCCGGCGAGTTCGCCGAGCCGGCGATGGAAGGCGGTATCGACGTCGCGATAGCGCGCCGGCTCGAGCTTGGCTTCTTCCTGCGCGGCGATCAGCGCGTCGAGTTCGTCGAAGGCTGCCGCGTCGCCGCGGCTGGCGGCGAGCGCCGCGATCTCGCCCTCGATCAGTTTTCGCGCTTCGTACAGCTTTTCGACCTCGGCAGCGCGCAGCGTCAGGAAGAAGGTCAGCGGCGCGAGGAGGTCCGAGGCTTCGAGCTGCGAGACGAAGACGCCGCCGCCATGCCGCACCTCGATGACCCCGAGCACGGCAAGGGCGCGCAAAGCTTCGCGCAGGGTGGGGCGGGAAACGTCGAAGGTTTCGGCGAGCTTGCGCTCGGGTGGCAACTGGTCGCCGGGCTTCAGGTTGCCTGCCGTGACGAGGCCGAGCAGGCGCGCCACCAGCATCTCGGTCAGGCCGGAACGGCGCAACGGCACTTCGCCGCTGAGATCACTGATCGGCACTGTCTAGGCTCCCCGATGCGGCTTGGCTCGCCGTCTCTCGTGTAAGTGGCCAAGTGGTCTGACCACTTCTTGACCTAGCAGCGCCCTCGGTGCTAGTCAACGCCAAGCAGGGCCGGGCAACAGGCCGTCGAGGGAGATGCCGCAATGCGCGTGGGCCAGATTACCAGCCACGTGATCCGCTATGCCGACACCAACGACCACGGCAACCTGCGCCAGACGGTGCTGGTCAAGGTCGAGACGGTGGATGGCGTGGTCGGCTGGGGCGAGGGCATCGCCATGTGGCCGGAGGCCTGCTGGGCGACCAAGACCTTGATCGATACCGGCTTCGGGCCGCTGCTCGCTGCTGCCGGCGAGATCAGCATCACGACAGCCTGGGAGAAGATGCGGGCGCATGCCTGGTGGTACGGCGAAGGCGGCATTGCCTGCTTCGCCTATTCGGCGCTCGACATGGCGCTGTGGGATATCGAGGGCAAGCGTGAGGGCAAGCCGCTCTATGAGCTGCTGGGCGGCAAAGCGCATGAGAGCCTGCCGGCCTATTCCTCCAGCCACGTCAACAAGGCGACACGGGCGCTGTGCGTCGAGGAGATCGTCGGCTACCAGGCCGAGGGTTATCGCGGCGCCAAGCTCGGCTTCGGCAAGCGCGGCCTCTCCAATATCGGGCAGGACCCGGACAACGACGTCGCCTTCGTGCGCGAATTGCGGGAGGCGCTCGGGCCCGACTTCGAGATCATCGTCGATGTCGGCAACGGGGTGAAATGGGACCGCGATACCGGCATCGCGACGACGCGGCGGATGGCCGAGTACGATATCGGCTGGATCGAGGAGCCGTTCTATCCGACCCGCATCGACGACTACCGGGCGTTGAAGGCGGCGCTGCCCAACATGCCGATTGGTACCGGCGAGCGCGAGTTCACCGTCACCGGCTACCAGCGGCTGATCGAGACCGGCACAGTCGATGTGCTCGGGGTCGACCCGTCGCGCGCCGAGGGGGTCACCGGGTTCTCGAAGATCGACGCGCTGTGTGGTGCGGCGGGGATCACCATCAATGCTCATGCCTGGAGCACGGCGATCCTCAGTGCGGCGAGCCTCCACCTGTCGCTCTGCTCGCCCAATGCGCGGCTGTTCGAGTTCAAGCCGATCCCGGTCGTGGTGCAGACGGACCTGGTCGACGAACCGATCCGCCAGCAGGGTGGATTTGCCTACGCACCGACGCGTCCGGGGCTTGGGATCGAGGTGGATGAGGCGGTGGTGAAGGCGTTGAGCCTTGGGTAGGGCGGGCGGCTACTCGGCAGTTCCAGATAGTTCGGCGCGGGAAGAGTACCCCCACCCCTGTCCCCTCCCCGCAAGGGGGACGACAAGAGGTCGCCCCGAGGGGAGGGAGACGCTCTCACCAGTGCCAGTGTTTTGGTCTCCTCCCCCCTTGCGGGGGAGGGACAGGGTGGGGGGAATCTTCCCGCGCCGGCCCGTCAGCCGCACTGATCTGACTTCTCCTGAGCTAGAGCTAAAGCTCCAAAATCCGCCGCACCTCTCCCGCCAGCGCCAGGCCGAGCGTCTCGTGTGCGCCGGCGTCGAGATGGATGCCGTCGTCGTCGCTCGAGCTGATGACGCTGCCGGCGTCGAAAAAGTGCACGCCATAGGCCTTGGCGACGCGGGCGTATTCGGCGGCGAATTTCTGCGATTTGGCGCTGCCGGCTTCGAACATTTCGGTGAGCCAGGTGAGCCTCGCCAGCGGGGCGGGCGACACCAGCAGCACTTCGGGGGCGAGGCCCTCGGGACCGGCAGTGGAGCGGCGCACCAGGTCGGCGAGCTTGCCGGCGCCATCGGCGATATCGCCCGCAGTCATCGACAGCCGCGCCTTCAGGTCGTTGGTGCCCAGCATGATGATCACCAGGTCGAGCGGCATGTGGGTGATCAGCGACACCGGCAGGTAGCGCTCACCGTTGCGGATCTCGCCCTCGATCGGATCGTCGACGCAGGTGGTGCGGCCGTTGAGCCCCTCCTCGAAGACGTTGACGCCGGCGCCGAGCGCCGCCTGCATGATGCGCGGCCAGCGCTGAGTGACGCCGAAGCGGCCGCCGGCGCCGCGATAAGGCTGGGGCACGGCGCCCCAGGTATTGGAATCGCCATAAGCCAGCACCGACAACGGTGCGGACGCCTGATCTGCCATTCGGACCTCCCGTTTTCGCTAGCCGTACGGTCAAGCGCGAGGAGAGGTCAACGCATAATTGGTCTGACCAAATAGCCAGAACTGGCTTGCGCCCGGAAAATGGACGCGATATGAGCTTGGATAATTGGACTGACCAATTGTCCAATACAAGGGAGAGAGAACATGCGACTGAAGAGTCTGCGCCTGGCTGCGATCGCCGGGCTGACGGCGGCCCTTATGTCGGGCGCCGCCTTCGCCGAGGATTTCCACGGCTTCGATCCGACCAGTTTTGACGGCAACATGGTGAGCGCCGAGCAGCTCGCTGCGATGGTGGTCGACGCGATCGCCGCCAATGCGCCGCGCAACGGTCAGAAGCTGACCATCGGCTTTGCCAACCTGCAGCGCGATATCTCGTTCTGCCTCAAGGTGGAGCAGGGCATCGTCGCCAATGCCGAGGCCGCGGGCATCGACCTGCAGATCGTCGATAACCGGCTCGACGGCGCCACGGCGCTGGCCAATGCCGAGAGCTTCCTGCAGCGCAATGTCGACTTCGTCATCGAATTCCAGACCGATGCGAATTTCGGCGCCACCATCATGCAGAAGATGAACGAGGCCAACACCAAGGTCATCGCCATCGACATCCCGATGCCGGGCGCCACCTTCTTCGGCGCCAACAACCCGAAGTCGGGCTTCATGGGCGGCGCCTATCTCGGCCAGGCGGCGATCCAGAAGTTCGGCGCCGACAAGGTGAAGACCGGCTACCTGGTGGTCGGCGAGCTGCCGCAGTCGGGCGCCGTGCCGGCGATGCGCACCAACGGCCAGGTGGCCGGCTTCAAGGGTGCCGTCGGCGAGTTCGCCGATGCGCAGGTCATCAAGATCGACACCAAGAATACGCTGGAAGAGAGCTTCACCCAGATGAACAACGTCATCGGGCGGATTCCCGAGGGCGTGCCGATCATGGTGACGGCGATCAACGACCAGGCGGCGACCGGCATGCTGCGCGCCGTCAAGCAGGCGGGCCGCGAGGCTGACCTGATCGTCGTCGGCATGGGCGCCGACGAAATCCAGACGCTGATCGACGAGCCGGCCTTCGTCGCTTCGGTGGGCTATTTCCCCGAGCGCTACGGCAACTTCCTCGTGCCGCTGGCCCTGATGGAGCTGGCCGGCAAGGAGGTTCCGGACACCGTGCTGATGACCCACTACATGGTCACCGACGGCAATGTCTGCGAGTTCTACAAGGACTTCGCCTGCTCGGCGACGCCGGATGCGATCACCTTCGAGCTGCCCGAGGACGCCTACAAGGCCCACCTCGAGGAGATCCGCAAGCTCCCCGAGCTGCAGGACTCGCTCAACCTGATCCCGACCAACTGACCCTGACTTGGGACGGTGGCATCAGCCACCGTCCCAATCTTTTTCCGACAGGTTATCGTATGTCCAGCACAGCACGGCTTTCGATGCGCGGCATCGACAAGTCCTTTGGCGGCGTCCCGGTGCTCAGCAATGTCGAGCTGACGCTCGAAGCCGGAGAGGTCGTGGCGCTGCTCGGCTCGAACGGCGCCGGCAAGTCGACACTGGTGAAGATTCTCACCGGGCTCTACAGCCGCGATGCCGGGACCGTCGAAGTCGACGGGCAGGCGGTGGTGTTCGGCAAGCCCGCTGACGCGATCGCGGCCGGGGTAAAGCTGCTGCCGCAGGAAATCTCGGTCATGCCCGACCTCAGCGTCGGCGAGAATATCCTCCTCGGCGATCTGCCGATGAAGCCGGGCTTCGGCTTCAAACAGGTCGACTACAAGACCATCCATATCCGCGCCACCGAGCTCCTCGCCCAACTGGGCTTCGAGGCGCTCGATACGCACCAGGACGTCAAGCGCCTGTCGGTGGCCGAGCAGCGCATCGTCGAGATTGCCCGCGCCATTGCCGGGCAGGCGCGGATCCTGATCATGGACGAGCCGACCGCCGCGCTTACCGAGCAGGAAGCCGAACTGCTGTTCGCCATCATCCGTCGGCTGAAACAGCAGCGGGTCTCGGTGGTCTATATCTCGCACTACATGAGCGAGGTGTTCGAGATTTCCGATCGCATCGTGGTGCTGCGCGACGGCCGCAATGCCGGCGACTTCGTCACCGCCACTACCAACAAAGCCGAAGTGCTGGCCGCCATGCTCGGCGCCACCGCCGGCGATCTCTATCCGACCGAACCTCCCCCGCCACCCGGCACCGACGTGCTGAAGGTCGAGGGTTTTGGGGTGCGCGGCAAGATTGCCGATGTGAGTTTCGCGGTGCGTTCGGGCGAGATTCTCGGGATCTTCGGGCTGGTCGGCTCCGGCGTCGAAGTGCTGGGCCGGGCGCTTTATGGCGCCGTGCACAGCGAGCGCAGCGGCCAGGTGACGCTCGATGGGCGACCCTACCGGCCGTCGACGCCGCAGCACGGCAAAGAAGCGGGTATCGGCTTCGTCGCCGCCGAGCGGAAGAAGGAAGGCATCATCGCCGACCTGACGGTGCGCGAGAACATCGCGCTGCCGTTCCAGAACCGCTTCACCCGCGGGCTGTTCGTTTCCACCGAAGCCGAGACCGGCCACGCGCAGAACTGGATCCGCGACCTCGGCATCCGCACCCGCGGGCCGGAGCAAAAGCTCAGGACCTTGTCGGGCGGCAACCAGCAGAAGGTGTGCCTCGCCCGCTGGCTGGTCGAGGGGGTGAAGCTGCTGATCCTCGAGGAGCCGACGCGCGGCGTCGATATCGGGGCGCGGCGCGAGATCTACGGCAAGCTGCGCGAGCTGACCGCCAAGGGCTATGCGGTGATCATCCTCTCGTCCGATGTCGAGGAAGTCGCCGGCATTTCCGACCGCTCGCTGGTGCTCGACCGTGGGCGCGTCGTCGAAGAATTCCCGCGCGGGGTGACCCCCGCCGCGCTGATGGCCGCCACGGCCGAAACCCAAACTGCCTGAAGGATCGCCATGGCCACCACCACTGAGACCGCTGCCGCCGCCCCGTCGCTGAAGCGCCGGTTCATGGAATTGCTCGCCAAGCCCTGGTCGGGCGTGGCCATGCTCCTGGTGTTCTACCTGATCCTGATCGCGGTGTTCTCGATCCTGTCGCCGTTCTTCTTCAACACCCGCAACATGCTGCAGATCGGGCTCAACGTCGCCTATATCGGGCTGATGGCGGCGGCGGGGACGCCGCTGATCATTGCCGGCGGGCTCGACCTGTCGGTGGCGGCGATCGCCGGGCTGACCGGGGTGATGATCTCGCTGCTGGTCGGGCTCGGGGTGCCGGTCTGGGTGGCGGTCGGGCTGGCGCTGGCGCTCGCCGCGGCGATCGGCGTCGCCAACGGGCTGTTCACCACGCGGCTGAAGCTCAACCCGCTGATCACGACGCTCGGGATGATGAGCATCGTTTCGGGCATTGCGCTGGTACTGACCGGCGGCCTCACCAGGCCGCTGATGATCCCCGGCTTCAACTGGATCGGCAATGAGCGGCTGTTCTCGATCCCGATTCCGCTGATCATCATGGTGGTCACTTTCTTCGCGCTCTGGCTGGTGATGACCAAGACCAAGTTCGGCCGCTTCATCTATGCGGCGGGCGGCAATGCCGAGGCATCGCGGCTGATCGGCATTCCGGTCGAGCGCACGGTGATCGTGCTCTACGTCATCTCGGCGCTGGCCGGCGCCGTAGCCGGCACCATCCTCGGCGCCATGCTGGGGGCGGCCGGGCCGAACGCTGCCGGCTCGCAGCTGCTCACCGTCATCGCCGCCATCATCCTGGGTGGCACCAGCCTCAATGGCGGGCGCGGCTCGGTGTGGGGGACGCTCCTGGCGGTGCTGATCCTGGGCACGCTCAACAATGGCTTGACCCTGCTCAACGTATCGAGCTTCTGGCAGGATGTGACGCGCGGCGTCGTCCTGATGCTCGCGGTGAGTCTGGATCAGTTGCGCAATCGCGCCCTGGGTGAGTGATGATCGCGGTTGAGTCCTATGCGCCTATCGAACGCAGCAGCTCCGTCGCCGAGCAGGTGGCCAAGCGCCTGCTGGAGATGGTGCGGACCAAGGCGCTGAAACCGGGCGACCAGCTGCCGCCGGAACGGGAACTCGCCACCTACATGCAGGTCAGCCGGCCGAGCCTGCGCGAAGCGCTACGCGGGCTGCAGATCCTCGGCGTCCTGAAAATGCGGCAGGGCGGCGGCATTTATGTCACCGGGCTCGAGGCCTCGGACCTCTTGGGCCCGCTGCAGTTCCTCATCACGCTCGACAGCAAGAATCTCGGCTCGCTCTATGAGAGCCGGCGGATGATCGACGGCTCGATCGCCCGGATGGCCACCGGGCTGATCACCGACGCGCAACTGGCCAAGCTCCACAAGCTGGTCGAGGCGCAGGTGCACCTCACCAACGATTCCCTCGGCTTCCGGCTCGCCGACACCGAGTTCCACGAGACCATCGCCGCGGCGACCGGCAACACCTTCCTCGTCACCATCTCGCACTCGCTCTATGTGCTCGGCATGGAGTACCGGCGGATCGCGGCGGAAACCCCCAATGTGCTGGAGCGCTCGCTGGCCGAGCATCGGGTGATCGTCGCGGCGCTCGAGGCACGCGATGCGGCAGCGGCGGAAGCGGCGATGCAGGCGCACCTGCTGAG
The DNA here is from genome assembly GCF_001424865.1 of Devosia sp. Root105. Lineage (NCBI taxonomy): Bacteria > Pseudomonadati > Pseudomonadota > Alphaproteobacteria > Hyphomicrobiales > Devosiaceae > Devosia > Devosia sp. Root105. The sequence goes on along the minus strand of NZ_LMCR01000020.1, from coordinate 213,151 downwards.
CGTCCACCGCTCGACGCTCGAAGTGATGCAGGCCAAGGGTGAGGTTTAGCCATGTTGCTTGAAGGCAAGCGCGCCATCGTCACCGGCGGATCGCGCGGCATCGGCCGCGGCATTTCGGTGGAGCTCGCCCGGCAGGGCGCCGATGTGCTGATCAACTATTTCGCTGGCGCCGACCAGGGCTTTGCCCGCGACACCGCGCATGACGAGACGGTCGCCGAGATCGAGGCGCTGGGGCGCCGGGCCATCGCGGTGGAAGGCGATATCGCCGATCCGCAGGTCAGCACCGACCTGGTGCAGGCAGCGGTCGAAGCGTTCGGCGGCGTCGACATTCTTGCGTCCAACGCCGGGATCTGCCCGTTCCACGCCTTCCTCGACATGCCGCCGGCGCTGCTGCAGCAGGTGGTGGGGGTGAACCTCAACGGCGCCTTCTACGCCGTGCAGGCGGCGGCGAACCGGATGAAGGACCAGGGCACGGGCGGCGCGATCGTCGCCACCTCGTCGATCTCGGCGCTGGTCGGCGGCGCCATGCAGACGCATTACACCCCGACCAAGGCGGGGGTGCATTCGCTGATGCAGTCGGTGGCCATCGCGCTCGGACCTTATGGCATTCGCTGCAACTCGGTGATGCCGGGCGCCATCGCCACCGACATCAACAAGGACGACTGGTCCGACCCCATGAAGCGCGAATACCTCAACAACCGCATCCCGCTGGGCCGCTTCGGCGAGCCCGAGGATGTGGCCAAGGTGGTCGCATTCCTCGCTTCCGACATGGCCTCCTATGTCACCGGCGCGGCGCTGCTGGTCGATGGCGGGCTCTACGTCAACCTGCAATAGGAGAACCCGATGTCCGAGCGCATCGCCTTCCGCATGAAGGTGCACCCCGGCAAGATCGCCGAGTACAAGAAACGCCACGATGAAATCTGGCCCGAGCTCAGCCAGGCGCTGCGCGATGCCGGCGTTTCCGACTATTCGATCTGGCACGATCCGGAGACCGACGAGCTGTTCGCGACACTGGTGCGCACTGCCGACCACACCATGGCCGATCTCCCCAAGACCGAGATCAACAAGCGCTGGTGGAAGTTCATGGACGACATCATGGACTATAATGACGACGGCACGCCTGAAGTCGTTGAGCTCCGACAGGTCTTCCACCTCGCCTGATTTCGCTTCCTGATCTCTTGCCGAAACGGCCGCTTTCCATGTCCGACTTCACCATCAAGGCCGTACGCGTTTCGCTCGTTGAGAGCGAAGGAGATGGCGGCGACTATTTCCAGCAGGGGCGTGGCCACTGGCTGATCGATACGCTGATCGCCAACCCGATGTCGGGTTACGCTGAGTACAAGGCGTCGCGCCAATCCTGGGGCATCGGGGTGATGGGCTCGATCGTCGTCGAGATCGAGAGCGAGGCCGGCGTCACCGGTGTCGCCACCGGCTTCGGCGGCCCGCCGGCGGCCTGGCTGGTGGCCAACCACTTCAGCCGCTTCCTTGTCGGGGAGGATGCGCGCAATACCTCGAAAATCTGGGACCAGATGTTCCGAGCCTCGATGCCCTACGGCCGCAAGGGGATGCCCATCGCCACCATCTCGGTGGTCGACCTGGCGCTGTGGGACCTGGTCGGTAAGCTCCGCGGCGAGCCGGTCTACAACCTGATCGGCGGCAAGTGCCATGACGAGATCAGCTTTTACTGCACCGGCCCGGCGCCGGACGCCGTGAAGGAACTGGGCTTCTGGGGCGCCAAGGTGCCGCTGCCCCACAGCCATTTCGATGGCGAAGACGGGCTCATAAAGAACATCGCGTTCCTCACCGCGCAGCGCGAGCTGGTGGGGCCGGATTTCCCGCTGATGGTTGATTGCTACATGGCGCTGACGGTGCCTTACGCGATCCGGCTCGCCGAGAAGACCAAGCACCTCGACATCTACTGGTGGGAAGAGGTGCTGCACCCCGACGATATCGAGGGGTTCCGGCTGCTGAAACAGGCGCACCCGACCCTCAAGTGGACCACCGGCGAGCACGAATATACCCGCTACGGCTTCCGCCGGCTGATCGAGGAGCGCACCATCGACGTGCTGCAGCCCGACGTGATGTGGGTGGGTGGGCTGACGGCGCTGCTGCAGATCGCGGCACAGGCGGCGGCTTACGATATCCCGGTGATCCCGCACGGGTCGGGGCCGTACTCGTACCAGTTCATCGCCAGCCAGCCGGCGCAGTCGTTGTGCGAGTATGTGGCGGCCAGTCCTGACGGGCGCTCGATCCGCCCGATTTTCGGCAAGCTGTTCAGCGGCGAAGACCTGCCGCAGAACGGTCGACTAAAGGTCAGTAGCGCGCCGGGCTTCGGTATGGAAATAGCTGATCGCGGTCTGCTAAAGCCGTTCGCCTGACCTAATAAGAGAGTTTCATGAACCAGATTGATCTCAACGGCCAGGTGGCCGTCATCACCGGCGGTGCGCAGGGCATCGGCTTCGCCATTGCCAAGCGGCTGGTTGCCTCCGGCGCCAAGGTCAGCCTGTGGGACATGAATGCCGACCTCCTCGCGAGCGCCAGGGCCGAGCTCGGCGCCGCCGCTTCGACCGTTGCGGTCAACATCACCAACTACGACGCCGTCGCCGCCGCGGTAGCGGAAGTCGAAGGCAAGCTCGGCAAGCTCGATATCCTCGTCCACTCCGCCGGCATCGCCGGCAAGAACGCCCCGCTCGATGAATACGAGCTCGACGAATGGCGCCGGGTGATCGACATCGACTTGAACGGCGCGTTCTACGTCAACCGCGCCGTGCTGCCGGGCATGAAGGCCCGCAATTTCGGCCGTATCGTCAACATCGCCTCGATCGCCGGCAAGGAAGGCAACCCGAACGCTTCGGCCTATGCCGCAGCCAAGGCCGGCGTCATCGGCATGACCAAGGCGGTGGGCAAGGAAGTGGCGAAATACGACATCGCCATCAACGTCATCACCCCGGCGACCGCCAAGACCCGCATTCTCGACGAGCTGAAGCCCGAATTCATCGACTACATGCTGAGCCGCATCCCGCGCGGCCGCTTCCTCGAAGTCGAGGAAGCCGCGAACATGGTGGCCTGGCTGGTGTCGAAGGAAAACAGCTTCACCACGGCTTCGGTGTTCGACCTGAGCGGTGGCCGCGCCACCTACTGATCGCCGCTTCAACCTGTTCCATCGGGGGGCCGGATCGCCACAGCGGTCCGGCTCTTTCGCTTATGCGGCCAAGGTCGGGTTGACTAAGTAACCAGACGGTGAATTATTTCGGGGCGACCCGCTGGAGGACCCCGGGTTGCATAACACCCGACGAGGACACCCCCAGTGAAGTACGCGATAGTCGGCGTCGGCGGGCGCCATGCAATGTTCCGCAGGGCGATCACAGAGACGCATGCGGAAGGCAACGACCTGGTCGCCCTGTGCGACGTGAACGAGACCCGGCTGGCCCTTTCGGCCGGCAAGATCCCCAGAAAGGGCAACGGCATCGCCACTTACGAGGCGGCTGACTTCGAGCGGATGATCGCCGAGCAGCAGCCCGACACGGTGATCGTCACCACACCGGATTACCTGCATCACGAATATATCGTCGCGGCGCTGAAGGCCGGGCGTAACGTGATGACCGAAAAGCCGATGACGGTGGATTTGCAGAAGCTGCGCGCGGTGCTCGAGGCGCAGCAGCAGAGCGGCAAGCGGCTTACCGTTACCTTCAACTATCGCTACACCCCGGCCCGCACGCAGCTCAAAGACCTGTTGATGAGTGGCGTCATCGGCGAGATCACCGCGGTGGATTTCCGCTGGTATCTCGACCGGGTGCACGGGGCCGACTATTTCCGCCGCTGGCACCGCTACAAGGAGAAATCCGGTGGCCTGCTGGTGCACAAATCCACCCATCATTTCGACCTGATGAACTGGTGGGTCGCCTCGACTCCCAAGACCGTCAGCGCCAACGGCAAGCGGGTGTTCTACACGCCGGAGATGGCCGAGGAACTGGGGCTCGGCGCGCATGGCGAGCGCTGCCACGACTGTCCGGTGTTCGACCGGTGTGAGTACCGGCTGGATCTTGCCGGCGATCCGGCGCTGCGCGAGCTCTACCTCGATGCCGAGGATGATGACGGGTACCTGCGCGACAAATGCGTGTTCGCCGACGACATCACCATCGAAGACACCATGCAGGTGCAGGTGAAATACGCCAACGACGTGTTCCTCAACTACACGCTGTGCGCCTACAGCCCGTGGGAAGGGCTGGAGATCAAGTTCCACGGCACCAAGGGTGAACTGACGCACCGGCATGTCGAGGTGCACGGGGTGTTCGGCGGGGTCCGCGACAAGGCGCAGGAAGATGCGATGACGACGACGCTGCATCTTGCCGGCGGGTTGCCCGAGGCCGTGGACGTGTGGGCCGGCCACGGCGACCATGGCGGCGCCGACCCGGTGATGCTGGGCTATCTGTTCGAGCCTGAGAGCATGGAACCGGATCGCTATGCCCGGGCCTCGACGCACAAGGAGGGGGCGTGGTCGATCCTCACCGGCATCGCGGCCAACGCTTCGATCGCGTCAGGGCAGACGGTTGATGTGGATCGGATGCTGGCGGAGGCGGGGATATCGCTCGCGCGATAGTGCGCGGGCCCACCCCCACCCAGCTTCGCTACGGGCCGCTGGCCCTAGCTGCGCTACCCTCCCCACAGGGGGGAGGGAGACCTGACTGCCAGCTCTCGGTTCTATCGTCTCCCTCCCCTTGATGGGGAGGGTAGCGGAGCTGGTCGCGGCAGCGGCCTAGCGTAGCTGGGTGGGGTGGGGCACCAACTCTAAGGCCAGAGCACCAGGCTCCGTCCAACCTCCAGCAGCATGATCCCCACAGCCGATAGCGTCGTCAGCACGGCCAGGGTTCGTTCGAACCAGTGCAGGCGGTGCCGGTGGGTTACGCGATGACCGTTGTGATCGGCATTGGCTTCCATTCGCCCCCTCCATTTGTCCGCAAGATTAGACCACCAGCTCCATCCGGTCCGCCGGAAAGCGCGTCAGCATGGCGTGGATCGGCACGCCCTCGGCGTCGAGGTCCACGGCGTCGGACACGAGGACCACCGCGCCCGGGGCGAGCTTCAGCGCCTGGGCTTCCTCGGTGGTGGCGTGGCGGGCCGAGATGCGGGTCGAACCGCGCGAATAGTCCTCGATGCCGTAACGCTTAAGCGCGGCGGTGACCGAGCCGGTTTCGACATAGGCGGTATCGAAGCCGGCGAAGCGGGTCTCGGGGAACCAGCCGCTGGCGCGGGCCAGCGGGCGGCCGTCGGCGAAGGAGACCGTTTCCTGCCGGATCAATCGCGTTCCGACTTTCACCGCCAATGCCTCGGCGAGGCGTGCCGTGGCCCGCTCGATCTTCGATGACAGCAACTGGCTGCTGCGTTGGCGCACCTGCCCGGCAAGGCCTTCGGAGAAGCGGGTGCGGCGGCCGATCGGGTAGCTGAGGCGGCGGGCCTCGGCGACGAAGGTGCCGCGGCCGTGTTCGGCGCGCAGCACGCCTTCCTCTTCCAGCACGGCGAGGGCGCGGCGGACGGTGTGGCGGTTGACGCCGAAACGCTCGGCCAGCGTCAGCTCGCCCGCCAGCTTGTCGCCGCTTTCGAGCTTGCCGCCGATGATGTCGAGGCGGATGGCGTCGGCGATCTGGCGCCACAGGGCCACGCCTCCGGCCGGGGCGATTTCGGTACGGCTCAAGATTGTCATTGCATCTTCACACGGTCGGCCTATAGCGGGGCGAAACGACATCACTTGTCTATTTTACTATACAAGTTGGAGCAAGAGCCAATGCAACAGGCGCCCCAGAATAACCCCCGGCAGGAGGCGATGGCGGTGTTAAGCCACGCCACGCCGAAGCGGCTCGGCGAGCTCTGGGCTGCCTGGTCCGACAAGCCCGCCTACCACAAGGTGCGTGGCCCGGAGACCGGGCTGGTGATGGTGCGCGGCCGCGCCGGTGGTGGCGGCAACGCCTTCAACCTCGGCGAAGCGACGGTCACCCGCGCCACGGTGCGGCTCGAAACCGGCGAGGTCGGGCACGCCTATTGCCTCGGTCGCGACGGCGACAAGGCGGTGCAGTCGGCGCTGTTCGATGCGCTGCTGCAGCGCGACGCCGAGGCGGTGGAGTCGCTGGTGCTGCGGCCGCTGCGCGAAGAGCAGGCGGCAGCCGATGCCAAGCTCCGCGACGAGACGGCGGCCACCAAGGTCGACTTCTTCACCATGGTCCGGGGAGACGATTGATGGATACGACAATCGAAGGCGGCTTCGCCGACCTGGTGCTGGGGGCGCAGAGTGTGTTCCGCGCCGTGATGGAGGCGCTGGCCCGTCCGGGCTCGGTGCAGTCCATCGCATCCGATGCCGCGCCGCCGGCGCCGCTGACGCCGGAACTCGGCGCCGTGGCGCTGACGCTGTGCGATCACGACACACTGGTATGGCTCGATCCGGTGCTCGCCGCCAATGAGGCGGTGGTGGCCTGGCTGGCGTTCCACTGCGGCGCGCCGCTGACATCAGATATCGGCGCGGCGGCGTTCGCACTGGTGAGCGACATGGCGTTGCTGCCGGCGCTCGATCGCTTTGGGCAGGGCACCGACGAGTACCCGGATCGCTCGACCACGGTCGTCCTCGCTGTCGGCGTCGGTGCTCGGCCGGTGACCCTCAAGGGCCCGGGGATCAAGGACCAGTTCAGCACCGAGCTGCCGCTGCCCGGCGGCGATTTCATCGAGCAGTGGGCCGATAACCGCGCCCGTTTCCCCCGCGGCGTCGACCTGCTGCTGGTTCGCGCCGGCACGGTTGTCGGCCTGCCGCGCACCACTCGCATCTCGGAGGCTTGAGCCATGTATGTTGCCGTCAAAGGCGGTGAGGCCGCCATTGCCAATGCTCACCGGCTGCTCGCCGATCGCCGTCGCGGCGATCGCTCGGTGCCGGCGCTGCGCCTCGACCAGATCATCGAACAGCTCGGCCTCGCGGTCGATCGCGCCATGGGCGAGGGTTCGCTCTATGACCGCGAGCTGGCGGCGCTGGCCATCATTCAGTCGCGCGGCGACCTGATCGAGGCGATCTTCCTGGTGCGCGCCTATCGCACCACGCTGCCGCGTTTCGGCTATTCGAAGCCGATCGACACTGCGGCGATGAAGATCGAGCGCCGCGTTTCGGCGACGTTCAAGGATCTGCCGGGTGGCCAACTACTCGGACCGACCTTCGACTATACGCACCGCCTGCTCGACCCCAGCATTGCCGAGGGCGCTGCGGTCGATGAAGCCATGGCGCGCGCCAGCGCAGACGAGCCGGCGCCGCGGGTCACTGACCTGCTCGATCACCAGGGGCTGATCGAGCCCGACGTGTCCGAAGTGCAGGAGGAGATCGGCGATCTCACCCGCGAACCGCTGGAGTTCCCGCTGAACCGTGATCGGCGCCTGCAGGCGCTGGCCCGCGGTGACGAAGGGTTCCTCTTGGCGCTCGGCTACTCGACGCAGCGCGGCTATGGCCGCTCGCATCCGTTCGTCGGCGAGATCCGCATCGGCGAGGTCGAGGTGGAGCTCGATATTCCGGAGCTCGGCTTCGCGGTGAACCTCGGGCGTATCCGGGTCACCGAGTGCCAGATGGTCAACAAGTTCAAGGGCAATGCCAAGGTACCGCCGCAGTTCACCCGCGGCTACGGGCTGGTGTTTGGGCAGGCCGAGCGCAAGGCCATGGCGATGTCGCTGGTCGATCGCTCGCTGCGCGCCGCCGAGCTCGGCGAGGATGTGAACCATCCGGCACAGGACGAGGAATTCGTCATCTCGCATTCCGACAACGTGCAGTCGACCGGCTTCGTCGAGCACCTGAAGCTGCCGCACTATGTCGATTTCCAGGGCGAACTCGGGCTGCTGCGCGAGATGCGCGCCGAGCACGACATTGCCGACGAAGCAGAAGCCTATCCGGAGGCGGCAGAATGACTTCAGTCGCCGCACACGCAGGCATTCGTTCAACCCACCGGGTCATTCCCGCGAAAGCGGGAACCTCCGTTTTCTTACTTCCCGCACCGCAAACAGAGGTTCCCGCTTTCGCGGGAATGACTCCGTGGTCGGTCGCAGGGTCGGTGCGTCGGGGACAATCCAAATGAACATCGCCAAATACAACTTCGCCTATCTCGACGAGCAGACCAAGCGGATGATCCGCCGGGCTATTCTCAAAGCCATCGCGGTGCCGGGTTACCAGGTGCCGTTCGCCAGCCGCGAGATGCCGATGCCGTATGGCTGGGGCACTGGCGGGGTGCAGGTTACCGCCTCGATCATTGGGCCCAATGACGTGCTGAAGGTCATCGACCAGGGTGCCGACGACACCACCAATGCGGTGTCGATCCGCGCCTTCTTCGCCAAGGTCGCTCAGGTGGAGGTGACCACCCATACCGAAGAGGCGACGATCATCCAGACCCGCCACCGTTTCCCGGAAGCCAAGCTCACCGAGGGGCAGGTGCTGGTCTACCAGGTGCCGATCCCCGAGCCATTGCGCTTCCTCGAGCCGCGCGAGACCGAAACGCGGAAGATGCATGCGCTCGAGGAATACGGGCTGATGCATGTGAAGCTCTATGAGGATATCGCCAAGCATGGCCGCATCGCCACGACCTACGCCTATCCGGTGAAGGTCGAGGGCCGCTACGTGATGGACCCTTCGCCGACGCCGAAGTTCGACAACCCCAAAATGCACATGTCGGAAGCGCTGCAGCTGTTCGGCGCCGGGCGCGAGAAGCGCATCTACGCAGTACCGCCCTATACCGAAGTGGTGAGCCTCGATTTCGAGGATCATCCGTTCGAGATCCAGCATTTCGAGGAGCCGTGCGCGCTGTGCGGCGCCACCGGGGTCTATCTCGACGAGGTGATCCTCGATGACCGGGGCGGGCACATGTTCGTCTGCTCCGACACCGACAATTGCGAGGACCGCCGCGAGCACGGCCACCGCGGCAAGCTTGCCGGCCACGCCCTGGAGGCAGCAGAATGACGCTATTGGCCCCAAGCTGTCCCACATCCACCGGGTCATCCCCGCGAAAGCGGGGATCCCTGTTTGCGGCGCGCACCGAAACGGAGGTTCCCGCTTTCGCGGGAATGATCCGGTGGGTGGGGCAGTCGTTTAGCCTAGGAGCCAAATCGTGACCGAACCTCTCCTCCGTGTTCGCGACCTCAGCAAGTTCTACGGCAGCCGGATGGGCTGCGCCGATGTGTCGTTCGAGCTGTGGCCGGGCGAAGTGCTGGCCATTGTCGGGGAATCCGGCTCGGGCAAGACGACGCTGCTCAACTGTCTCTCGACCCGGCTGGAGCCGACCTCCGGCCTTGCCGAGTACCGGATGCGTGACGAGGTGTGGCGCAATCTCTACGACCTCAGCGAGGCCGAGCGGCGCTTCCTGATGCGCACCGACTGGGGTTTCGTGCACCAGAACCCGGCGGATGGGCTGCGGATGACCGTGTCGGCTGGCGCCAATGTCGGCGAGCGGATGATGGCGGTTGGGGACCGGCACTATGGCCGGATCCGCTCGACGGCCATCGAATGGCTCGGTCGCGTCGAGATCGCCGAGGACCGGGTCGATGACGAACCGCGCGCCTTTTCCGGCGGCATGCGGCAGCGGCTGCAGATCGCCCGCAACCTCGTTACCCATCCGCGTCTGGTCTTCATGGACGAGCCGACCGGCGGGCTCGACGTCTCGGTGCAGGCGCGCCTGCTCGACCTGATCCGCGGCCTCGTCGCCGATCTGGGGCTCTCGGCCATCATCGTCACGCATGACCTGGCGGTGGCGCGGCTGTTGTCGCACCGCATGATGGTGATGAAGGACGGTCACGTGATCGAGCAGGGCCTCACCGACCGGGTGCTGGACGACCCGCGCGAGCCGTATACGCAGCTGCTCGTCAGCTCGATTTTGCAGGTGTGACCGTGACGCCGGAGCGCGCGGCCACCCCCACCCTCATTCCCTCCCCACAAGGGGGAGGGAGGCGCAGGGGCCGCTTCATCGGGGGCGTTGATAGTGCAGTCGTCTCCCTCCCCCTTGTGGGGAGGGATCAAGGGTGGGGGTGGCCCCACGCACCGGAGTCTAACAAATGACCGCCCTGCTTTCAGTCTCAGACGTCGCAAAGTCCTTCACCATGCACCTGCGCGACGGCATCGTGCTGCCGGTGGTTTCGGGTGTCGGGTTTGATGTCAATGCCGGCGAGTGCGTGGTGCTTGGCGGTCCCTCGGGGGCTGGCAAATCGAGCCTGCTCAAGATGGTCTATGGCAATTATGGCGTCGATGCCGGGTCGATCTCGCTGCTGCATCACGGCCAGCCTGTCGATCTCGCGACGGCCAGCCCACGCACCGTGCTTGATCTCCGCCGCGACACCATCGGCTATGTCAGCCAGTTCCTCCGCACCGTGCCGCGGGTGACCACGGTCGATGTGGTGGCGGAACCACTGGTGAGCCGTGGCGTCTCCCGGGATGAGGCCACGGCGAGGGCGCGTGAGCTGCTGGCGCGGCTCAACCTGCCCGAGCGGCTGTGGTCGTTGCCGCCGGCGACCTTCTCGGGTGGCGAACAGCAGCGGGTGAACATCGCCCGTGGCTTCATCACCCCGCATCCCGTGCTGCTGCTGGACGAGCCGACGGCCTCGCTCGATGCCACCAACCGCGCCGTGGTGGTGGAGATGATTGCCGAAAAGAAGCGAGCCGGTGTGGCGCTGCTCGGCATTTTCCATGACGAAGAGGTCCGTGCTCAGGTTGCCGACCGCATCGTCGACGTCACCCTGTTCGCCGCAAGGAAAGCCGCATGAAGCTCTCGGAGGCGCCTGTCATCGATCCGACCGCCCGGGTCAAGGATTCCGTCCTCGGCAAGTACACCGAGGTCGGCGCACACTGCCACGTCAACCGCTCGAGCCTGGGGGACTACTCCTACTGCGTCGAGGGCACGCAGATCGCCTATGCCGAGATCGGCAAGTTCGCCAACATCGCGGCCAATGTGCGCATCTATGCCAGCAAGCACCCGATGCAGCGCGCCTCGCTGCATCACTTCACCTACCGCTCGAGCTGGTACTTTGAGGGCGAAGCCGATGACGCGGCGTTCTTCGAGTGGCGGGCCGAGAACGGCATCGAGATCGGCCATGACACCTGGATCGGCCACGGCGCGGTGATCATGCCGGGCGTCAAGGTCGGGCATGGGGCAATCATTGGCTCGAACGCGGTGGTGACCAAGGACGTCGCCAACTTCGCCATTGCCGTCGGCGTGCCGGCCAAGCCGATCCGCCAGCGCTTCCCCGGCCCGATCGCCGATCGCCTTCTGGCACTGGGCTGGTGGGACTGGAGCCACGACAAGCTGCATCAGGCGCTGCCGGATTTCCGTGCGCTGGAGATCGAAGCCTTCCTCGAAAAGTACGAGTAAACTGCTCGTACCCCACACACCGGTCATTGCCGCGAAAGCGGGAATCTCTGTTCTGGTGCGCGACAGGACGCTCCACAAACCGAGGTTCCCGCTTTCGCGGCAATGACCCGGTGATGGAAAGGCGTGATCAGAGAGGGGGTTAGCCCCCTGCGACAGGCGCTTTTCCACTGTCATCAAGACGTCACCCAACCTTCACGCACGCTTCGTGTAGCCGCCTTACGAGTTGGCCCCGTCGATTGGACGGGGTTTGTGCGCATGCTGAAGATTTCCAAGGTTACACGTCGCTTCGGCGCCAAGGTGGCGGTCGACAACGTCAACCTCGAAATCCCCGCCGGTCAGATGGTCGGCGTCATCGGTCGTTCCGGCGCCGGCAAATCCACCCTGCTCAGGATGATCAACCGGCTAATCGATGTCAGCGAAGGCAGCGTCGAGTTCGGCGGCCTCGAAGTTTCGTCGCTGCGCGGGCAGTCGTTGCGTGACTGGCAGCGCGACTGCGCCATGATTTTCCAGCAGTTCAACCTGGTGCCGCGCCTCGACGTCATCACCAACGTGATGCTCGGCCGGCTCAACCGCCGCAACACCATCATGAGCCTCCTCCAGATCTTCTCCGAGGAAGAGCAACTGCTGGCGCTCAGGGCGCTGGAGCGGCTCGATATCGCCCAGACCGCCAGCCAGTGGGCGCAGACGTTGTCGGGTGGCCAGCAGCAGCGCGTCGCCATTGCCCGCGCCCTGATGCAGGAGCCCAAGGTGATCCTCGCCGACGAGCCGATCGCCTCGCTCGATCCGCGCAATGCCAAGATCGTCATGGATTCGCTGCAGGCGATCAATGAGGAGCAGGGGATCACGGTGATCACCAACCTCCACACCCTCGATACCGCCCGCGCCTATTGCGAGCGGATCATCGGCATGTCGGCCGGCCGGGTGGTGTTCGATGGCACGCCCGAGCAACTGACCACCGAGGTGGCGCGTGAGCTCTATGGCGCCGACGGCCTCGAAGAAGCGTTCTCGGAGGAAATGACCTCGACCAGCCTCGAGGCCATCGTCCCCAAGAGGAAAAAGAAGAAGCACGCCGAGCTGCCGGCGGGCGCCCTCGAGGCCCCGCTCGCTTCGGCCGGCCTGCCCAACTGAGATTTCAGAGTTTCCGCTCCTGCCGGTCAGCCGCCTGCTTGCGCGGCGCGACAGGTGGCGGAAAGCCAATCGCGTCACCAAAGGAGACTTCCATGTCCGCGATCCGTAACGTCCTGATGGCGACTCTCGCCCTCACCATGACCAGCACTGCGTTCGCGCAGGATGTCTCGGTCCTCCGCATCGGTCTCGATGGTTCCGAGAACGAAGCCGACCAGATCCGCAAGACCGAATGCGTCGCCGAGGGCCTGAAGGTCGCGACCGGCGTGCCGGAAGTGCAGATCTTCCCGTCGCCCGACTATAACGGCGTGATCCAGGGCCTGCTCGGCGGCACCATCGACATCGCCTCGATGGGCGCTTCGTCCTATGCCGCCATCGTGCTGCAGGACCCGGCCGCGGTCGATCCGATCCTGACCACTGCCGGCGCCGACGGCTCGACCGGCTACTATTCGCTGCTGGTTGCCCGCAAGGACAAGGGCTACACCAAGCTCGCCGACCTCAAGGGCAAGAAGCTCGGCTTCGCCGACCCGGATTCGACCTCGGGCTACCTCGTGCCGAACGTCTCGCTGCCGGCCGATATCGGCGCTCCGGTGGCCGAGTTCTTCGGCGAGACCGGCTTCGGCGGCGGCCATGAAAACCTGGTTCTCGGCGTGCTCGACGGCACCTGGGATGCGGGCACCACCTTCGGTTCGGGCGTCGGCGAATGGGCCGAGGGCTACACCACGGGTAACCTCCACACCATGGTCGAGAAGGGCATCCTCGACACCGATGATATCGTCGAGCTGTGGCGCTCGCCGCAGATCCCGAACGGCCCGCTGATGGTCTCCAACAAGCTGCCGGAAGAGCTGAAGGCCAAGATCCAGGCGTTCTTCCTCGAGCTGCCGACCAAGGATCTCGCCTGCTTCCAGGGCTTCACCGGTGGCGAAAACACCGCCTATGTCGAAGTCGAGCCGGCCTTCTACGACACCATCGTAGCTGCCCGTAAGTCCGTGATCGGCGACTGATCCCAACACCCAATGAATGGAAACGGCGGTACCCCAGAGGTGCCGCCGTTTCGACATCAGGAGCACGGCATGGCGCATATCGCGCACGATCCAGCCGGCGGCATCAGCGACGCGACCCGGACTGTTTACGGTCACTATCGCCAGCAGATCCGCACCCGGCGCGTCTATTCCATCATCGCGCTGGTGGTGTTCGCCATCGTGCTGGCCTTGTCGCTCAATTTCGCCAATGCGGCGAACTCGGGCAAGTTCTTCGAGCGGCTGCCCTACCTGTTCGATTTTCTCCGCAGCTTCGTACCGAACGACCCGCTGGAGATTTTCCGGGCGATGTTCGACCAGCCGTCGCCCTATGCCGACGGCTCGATGAAGTACGATTTCACCTCGCAGCGGATGTATTTCACCGACACGCTGTACGTGCCGCATTTCATCTACGAACTGATGGTCACGGTGAACATCGCGATCGTTTCGACCATTATCGGCGGTGGCCTCGCTTTCTGCCTCTGCTTTTTTGCTGCCACCAACCTGGTCGGCGCCGGCGCCGTCCGCTTCGTGGTGCGCCGCATCATGGAAATCCTCCGCGCCTTCCCCGAGATCGTCATTGCTGGCCTCCTCACCGCGATCCTCTCGATCGGCCCGATCGCCGCGATCTTCGCGGTGTCGCTCCATACCATCGGGGCGCTCGGCAAACTGTTCTTCGAAGTGGTCGAGAATGCCGACATGAAGCCCGACGAGGGGCTGAGGGCAGTCGGCGCCACCTGGCTCGAGCGGGTGCGTTTCGGCATGCTGCCGCAGGTGCTGCCGAATTTCGTCTCCTACACATTGCTGCGCACCGAGATCAACGTGCGCGCCTCGACCATTATTGGCGCGGTGGGCGGCGGCGGCATCGGCGAGGCGTTCCGTCTGTCGATCGGCAACAACCATGCCGCCAAGACCTACGCCATCATCATCCTGCTGCTGGTCACCATCATCGCCGTCGACCAGTTCTCGGGCTGGCTGCGGCGCCGGCTGGTCGGCAACCAGGCCTTCGAATTCGGACGGGGAGCAGCGTGATGTCGAACGGGCTCACAATGGACGCGGGCGACCGCGCCCGGCTGAAAGCCGAGCATGCCGCCGTGCTGCACAAGCCGTGGTGGCGGCGCTGGGCGTTGCTGATCGGGCTCGTCGTCACGGTGCTTTATCTCGGCTTCTGCTACGCCTTCTTCAATGTCGGTCCGGCCTTTGAGAACGGCAAATGGGACCGCGCGGCGCTCTACCTGCAGGACTGGTATTCGTGGCGGGCGCAGCCGCGGCTGAAGGTTGCCGACGGCAAGGTCACCGCCACCTGGTCGAGCCGCGGGCAGTATCCTAGGGATGCCCGAATAGAATGGCTGACGCCGCACGAGGATGGCTCGATGACGGTGATCTTCGGCGGCGCGGGCGACCGGCTGGAGGTGACGCCGAACCTGGTGGTCGCCTATGTCGGAGGTACGCCGCATGAGATCGCCATCGGCGCCGACAGCGTCACCGCGCCGGCCGATGCGCCGCGCGCGGTGCAGCAGGACGGCAGCAAGGTGATCGTCGACTACGGCTTTGCCGGGCAGGCGGAGGTGCGCACCAACCAGGTCTATGTGCAGCGCCGCTTCCTCGGCTGGGCCAATTTCTGGTTCGATACGCACTCGGCCTATTGGGGGCGTAACCCGCTCGAGGTGATCCAGCTGATGTTCAGCACCGAGCGGATCGATCCGGCGCGCTCGAACTTCGATACGGCGGTGAAGGATTTCCTCGGCAATGGCGTCTGGCAGCACGGCGACATTCTGTCGAAGCTCCTGCAGACACTGGTGATGGCGTTTGTCGGTACGCTCCTCGCAACGCTGTTCGCTTTTCCGCTGGCCTTCATCGCGGCGCGCAACATCACGCGGTCGCGGCCGGTGAACTGGGTGATGAAGCGGGGTTTCGACTTCCTGCGCTCGATCGACATGCTGATCTGGGCGCTGTTCTTCACCCGCGGCTTCGGCCCCGGGCCGATCCCGGGGATCGCAGCGATCTTCTTCACCGACGCCGGGGCGCTGGGCAAGGTCTATGCCGAGGCGCTGGAGAATGTCGACGATCGGCAGCGCGAGGGCGTCAAGTCGGTGGGGGCATCGCCGACCGTGGTCAACCGCTTCGGCGTGGTGCCGCAGGTGCTGCCGGTGTTCATCTCGCAGTCGCTGTATTTCTGGGAGAGCAACACCCGCTCGGCCACGGTGATCGGCGCCGTGGGTGCGGGCGGTATCGGGCTGAAACTGCTCGAGGCGATGGGCACCAATTCCGACTGGGACAAAGTGGCTTATATGGTGCTGCTGATCCTGATGGTGGTGTTTGTGTTCGACAACCTGTCGAACGCATTGCGCTCGCGGCTGATCGGGCAGCGGGGGCACTAGGTCGGCTTGCTGCGTGGGGCCCACCCCCACCCAGCTTCGCTACGGCTTCGCCTAGCTGCGCTACCCTCCCCACAAGGGGGAGGGAGACGATAGAGCCGAAGCTTTCAGTCGGGTCTCCCTCCCCTTGATGGGGAGGGTAGCGCAGCTGGCCGCGTCAGCGGCCTAGCGTAGCTGGGTGGGGTGGGGCCTCACCCTCTGGACAAACAAAAAGGCCGCCGTGGTTTCCCACGGCGGCCTTCGTCATTTTATTCAGCGGCAGCGCTTAGTTGACGCGCTTGCCGTCCTTGTCGAACAGGTGGACGACGCTCAGGTCCGGCGCCACCTTGATCTTGGAACCCGGCTGCGCGGTGATGCGCTCGCGGAAGATGCCGTTGATCGACTGGGTGCCGAGGCGGCCGATGACCTGGGTCTCGGAACCGGTCGGCTCCAGCACCACGACTTCGATCTCGATACCGTTCGGATCGATGTGCAGGTGCTCAGGACGGATGCCGTAGACGGCGGCGCTGGCCGGAACATTGACGGCCGGCAGCAGGATGCCGTCGGTGGTCTTGAAGCCGCCATCGGCAGCCGCGCCGTTGATGAAGTTCATCGAGGGCGAGCCGATAAAGCCGGCAACGAAGGTGTTGAGCGGACGATCGTAGAGATCGAGCGGGGTGCCCATCTGCTCGATGATGCCATCGCGCATCACCACGATCTTGTCGGCCATGGTCATGGCTTCGACCTGGTCGTGGGTCACGTAGATGGTGGTGGTCTTCAGGCGCTGGTGCAGCTCCTTGATTTCGGAACGCATCTGCACGCGGAGCTTGGCGTCGAGGTTGGACAGCGGCTCGTCGAACAGGAAGACCTGCGGATCGCGCACGATGGCGCGGCCCATGGCGACGCGCTGGCGCTGACCGCCGGAGAGCTGGCGCGGCTGGCGGTCGAGCAGTTTCTCGAGGCCGAGAATCTGCGCGGCGCGATCGACCTTGGCCTTGATCTCGGTCTTCGGCACGCCCTTGAGCTTCAGCGAGAAGCCCATGTTCTGCGCCACCGTCATGTGCGGGTAGAGCGCATAGTTCTGGAACACCATGGCGATGTCGCGTTCCTTGGGCGGCAGGTCGTTGACCACGCGGTTGCCGATGCCGATCTCACCCGAGGTGATTTCCTCGAGGCCGGCGATCATGCGCAGCAGCGTGGACTTGCCGCAGCCCGACGGGCCGACGAGCACGACGAACTCGCCATCGGAAATGTCGACCGACACGCCCTTCAGCGCTTCGAAGCCGCCATAGTGCTTGCCGGCCTTGTTGATGGTTACTGGTGCCATGAAGGTTCCTCGTCCCTGTCGCGGGGAAACCCCGCTTGTCGGCGGCACCTTCGGCGGGGGTGCCGCCAGCGTCAAGGCAGGATCGGCGTTTATTAGACCAAAGTCTAAGAAAAGCATAATACTAAAGTCGTATGCGGCGGCGAGCATTGCGATTGGCCCCTAATCCACCGGCCGTCATCCCGGCGAACGCCGGGACCCAGTGCTCCGGCCTGTCCGCGCGCGCAATCTGGCCAACCTTGCCGTGATGGACCGGTCGGTTTCGTGCCGATCCAACTGTTCGAGCAGTGGGTCCCGACTTTCGTCGGGATGACGGCCGGTGGGTGGGGCGAGGGCAGAGAGCACCGGATAGGTCACCCCCACACATGCCTCGCCCAAGCCCCCATCACACCGATCAGCTCCCGCGCGGCTGGGGTGATGCCGGCCATGATCATGAAGCCGTGGGTGGTGCCGGGCCATTCGTGGAACGTCACGGCGTTGCCGGCTGCGGTGAGGCGGGCGGCGTAGGCGCGGCCTTCGTCGCGCAGCGGGTCGTGGTCGGCGGCGACGAGCAGGGTGGGGCAGAGGCCGCTGAGGTCGGGGGCGAGCAGCGGGGACGCTTCCGGATGGGTGGGGTCGGCGCCCGAGAGGTAGTTGGCGATGTACCAGCGCAGCGTGGCGCGGGAGAGAAAGAAGCCATGCGCAAATTCGTCGACGCTGGGGCTCTCATGGGCGAGGTCGGTCGCCGGGTAGATCAGCATCTGGCCACCCAGCGGGATGCCTCGGTCGCGGGCGCGTAGTGCCAAAGCGGCAGCGATATTGGCGCCAGCGCTGTCGCCGGCGAGGATGATGCGTTCGCTGCTGAGGCCGAGCCCGGCACCCTCGGCGATCACCCAGCGGAGCGCCGTCTCGGCATCGTCGAGTCCGGCCGGAAACGGCTGCTCCGGCGCCTTGCGGTATTCGACCGAGAGGAGGCTGCAGCCAGCGGCCCTGGCGAGGGCGCGGGCGGCGCCGTCATGGGTGTCGAGGCTGCCGACGACCCAGCCCCCGCCATGCAGAAAGAGCATGGTGCCGGGGGCATCGCCACCGCGATAGAGCCGGCAGCGGATGGCGGGATCGCCGAGGGTGAAGGTGAGCGGCGGGGCGAGATCGTCCTTCAGATCCCAGTGGCCGGCGAGGCTGAGCTCGGAGGCGGCGCGGGCCCTCACAACGCCGAGTTGGTCGTTGCTGAGCGTGCCGGCGTGCTCGGCTGCTTCGAGCATCTCGCGCAGCTCGGGTCGCAGGCGCGACCGGTTGGGGCGCCCGCCGTCAGAATGGTCCACGCACCCCCTCCCTCACGTCGAAGACGGGCGCCATAACAGCAGAGGTGCGACGAAAGTCAATGAAAAGAATATTGCATGCGATATGCGTTAGTGTTACGCCTTGGCCAGCGTGTATGCTGCCCGGGGAGGATCGGGAGGCATCCACCGACAAAGGGAGAAGATCATGCAGGTTACCCGTATGCGCGGCGCGCTCGCCGTGGGTCTGGCCTTGGGCGTGGCGCTGTCGCCGCTCGCCGCCATGGCGTCGGACAACAAGATTGCCCTGGTGCCGGGTGGTCCGCACCCGTATTTCGCGCCCTGGGAGCAGGCGGCGGCGGATGCGCAGAAGGATTTCGGCATCGCTTCGGTCGAATACAAAGTGCCGGCCGAATGGAAGCTGGAGCTGCAGACCGAGCTGTTCGAGAGCCTCGCGGCGCAGGGCTATGCCGGCTTCGGCTACTTCCCTGGTGATGCGGTGGGCGTCAACTCGACCGTCGCAGAACTGAAGGCCAATGACATTCCGGCGGTGGCGCTGGGTGGCTGCGCGCAGGACCCGACCGATACGGCGTTCTGCATGGCGACCGACGTCTATCAATCGGCCTATCTCGGCACCAAGGCGCTGATCGAGGCGATGGGTGGCACGGGCGCGGTGGTGCATCTCGCCGGGCTCCTCGTCGACCCCAACACCACGCTGCGCGTCCAGGCGGTGGAAAAGGCCGTGGCCGAGACCAATGGTGCGGTAACGCTGCTGCAGACGCTGGGCGATACCGACAACCAAGAGCAGGGCGACCAGAAGATCAACGCGCTGCTCGCCGCGCAGAAGGATCAGATCGGCGGCATGATTGCCACCGGCTACATTTCCTCGGTCGTGGCGGCGACGGCGCTCAAAAACCTCGGCGACAAGAAGATCAAGCTGATCGGCATCGACGACGACAAGATCGTGCTCGATGGCATCAAGGACGGCTTCGTTGCCGGCACCATGGCGCAGAACCCCTATGGCCAGGGCTATATCGGCGCCTATGCAGTGGACCTGTTGGCCGAAGGCTGCACGGTGAAGGCGGATGCGCCGTTCATCACCACGCCGCAGACGGCCAAGTTCATCGACTCCGGCACGCTGCTGATCAGCTCCGCCAATATCGAGAGCTACAAGGACGACCTGAAGAAGCTGACCGGCGAGCTGCAGGCAAGCTTCAAGGACAAGTTCCTCAGCTGCCCGTGATGACTGACGCTGGATGGTGCGGTTTACCTTCTCCCCCTGTGGGAGAAGGTGGCGCGCAGCGCCGGATGAGGGGTTCGCAACACAGAGTGTTGCGCGATCGGAGCGAAGCGACGAGCGATTGAGTGCGCGGAGAGAGACCCCTCATCCGCCCTTCGGGCACCTTCTCCCACAAGGGGAGAAGGCACCGACTGAGAGACCGTGCCCCATAGAGTACCCGCAATGACCTCTGCGCTTGACGCCGAGCCTCGTCCGAGTTCAGCCTCGGCCATGGACCCGGCACCCCGCCGAACGATTAGTTCGTTCCTGCTCCGCGGCTCGACGCAGGTCGGGTTGTTCCTGATCCTCGTGGTGCTGTGGGCAGTGTTCGCTAACCTGGCGCCGGGGTTCCTGTCGAAGTTCAACCTCAACTCGCTGCTGCGTTCGGTCGCCGTCGATATCGTCGTCGGCTTCGCGCAGATGGTGGTGCTGGCGACCGGCGGGATGAACCTCTCGGTCGGGGCGATCGGGGTCTGCGCGGTGATGTTCTCGGGCTACCTGATGCAGGTGCTGGGGCTGCCGATCCCGGTGGCGATTGCCGGTACGCTGGCGCTCGGCGCCTTCCTCGGCTGGCTCAACGGCTTTGCCATCGTCAAGACCGGGGTGAACAGTTTCGTGGTGACGCTAGCGAGCGCCAGCCTGTTTTCCGGCGGCATGCTGATCCTCACCAAGGCAGTGCCGCTCAACGGGTTGCCGCCGGAGTTCGGCGCCTTCGGCAAGAGCGCCGTCGGGCCGGCGATCGGTAGCATTCCGGCGATCCCCAGCCTCGCCGTGGTGGCGCTGGCGATCGGGCTCGGGCTCTACCTGCTGTTCAAGCATTCGACATTGGGCCGGCAGATCCTCGCGGTGGGCGCCAATGCGCGGGCCGCCGAGATGAGCGGCATTCCGGTCGACCGGACCATCGTCTTCGTTCATGCGCTGTCCGGAGCACTGGCCGCAGCGGCGGCGCTGATGCTGACCGCGCGGCTGGCGGCGGCGATGCCGGCGGTAGCGGGCGACGACTGGCTGCTGCCGAGCTTCCTCGCGCCGGTGATCGGCGGCACGGCGCTGTCGGGCGGCATCGTCTCGGTGGTGGGCACCATTCTCGGGGCGCTGCTGGTGTCGACTATCCGCTCGGGGCTCCTGGTGCTGGAGATCGGCAATTTCTGGCTGCCGCTGTTCCTCGGGGCGTTTCTGCTCGCGGCGATCCTGATCGAGCGCGGCCGCGCCGCCTATGTGGCGCGCGAACAGGCGAGGCGAGCGCTATGAGATCGTTCTTCCGCCTGCAATGGTCGGGGATACTCGTCGGCATCATCGCCGGCGGCATCGCGCTGGCCCTTAGCGCGCCGGCTTTCCTCAGCGAGTTCAACCTGTTCGTGCTGCTGCGCTCGATCTGCGTGTCGCTGCTTGTCGCTTACTCGCAGATGGTGATGCTGGGCGTCGGGCAGATGAACCTGTCGGTCGGCGCGCTGGGCGGGCTGGTGGCGGTGGTCACCGGCGGGCTGATGGATGCACTGGGCGTGCCGACACTGCCGGCGATCATGATCGGCGTCGCGGCGGGCGGTGCAGCCGGGTTCGTCAATGGCTGGCTGACGGTGAAGACCGGCATCAACGGCTTCATCGTGACGCTGGCGACCGCTTCGGCCTTCGCCGGTATCAACCTCGGGATCACCAAGGCGGTGCCGTTCTACAACCTGCCCGCTGATTTCGTGGCGTTCGGCAATGGGCGGCTCGGGCTGTTCCCGCTGCTGCTGATCGTGCCGCTGCTGGTTACGGTCATCCTGGCGCTGTTCTTTTCGCGGGCGGTGCCCGGGCGGCACATGCTGGCGGTGGGTGGCAACGCGCCGGCGGCGCAGTTGAGCGGCGTGTCGGTGCCCAGGGCGATCATTTCGGCGCATGTGCTGTCGGGGCTGCTGGCGGCAGTGGCGGGCATCCTCGCAGTAGCGCAGCTCGGCTCGGCGCAGCCCACCATTGGGTCGGACTGGCTGGTGATCTCGTTCGCCGCGCCGATCATTGGCGGAGCGAGCCTGGCCGGTGGGGCGATTTCGATCGTCGGGACGCTCTTGGCAGTGGTGCTGATCGGGCTGATCCAGAATGCCATGGTGCTGGTGAAGGTCGACCCGTACTGGGTGCAGTTCCTGCTCGGGGCGCTGATCCTCGCGGCGGTGTGGTTCAACCGCTATCGCGCCGTCAGGGTGGGAGAGAGCTGATGGCGCTGACGGTCGACAAGGCCAGCAAGTCGTTCCCCGGCGTGCGGGCGCTGAAGGATGCGTCGCTGGAGCTCAGAGCCGGCGAAGTGCATGCGCTGATGGGCGAGAACGGCGCCGGCAAATCGACGCTGATCAAGATCATTACCGGGGTGCACCGGCCGGATGGCGGACGGCTGCTGCTCGATGGAACCGAGATTTCGCTCAGTAGCCCGCGCGACGCGATCCGGCTCGGGATTTCGGCAGTGCACCAGGAGCGCAACCTGATCCCGCGCTTCTCGGTGGCGGAGAATATCCTGCTCGAGAACCTGCCGCGACGCGCCGGGCTGGTGGACTACGCCAGGGCCAATGCCGAGGCGAAGAAGTATCTCGAAATGATCGGGCTCGTGGTCGATACGCGGACCGAGGTGCGGCACCTGAGCGTCGCGCAGATGCAGATGGTGGAGATCGCCAAGGCGCTGAGCCATGAGGCGAAGGTCTTGTTGCTCGACGAGCCGACCGCCTCGCTGACCGGCGAAGAGGCCGAGGCGCTGTTCGCGCTGATCAAGCGGCTGAAGGCGGAGGGCGCGGCGATCCTGTTCGTCTCGCACAAGCTCGAGGAAGTGCTGGCGATCTCGGATCGGGTGACGGTGCTGCGCGATGGCGAGACGACGCTGATCGGCGAGCCGATCGCCAACATGACACGCGGCCGGCTGATCGAAGCGATGATCGGGCGGGCCGAGCGTATCGCCGTGGTGCGGCCGCCCAAGCCGGCGACCGGCGCCATCAAGCTCGAGGCCAAGGGTATCGCGACGGCCGCGGGGCACCGCGATATCTCGTTCACGGTGCGGCGCGGCGAAATCCTCGGGCTTTACGGGCTGGTGGGCGCCGGGCGGACCGAGCTGGCGCGGGCGCTGGTCGGGAAAGACAAAGTGACCGGCGGCAGCCTGTCGATCGACGGCAAGCCGGCGGTGATCCGCTCCGTCGAAGAGGCACTGAAGCGGCACCGCGTCGGCTATCTTAGCGAAGACCGGAAATATGAGGGCGTGGTGCTGCTGCACCCGATCCGCTTCAACGTGGCGATGACCATCTGGGACCGGCTGGCGAAGGCCCTCGGCTTCCAGACGGCGGCCAGGGAGCGCAAGGCCGCCGAGCCGTTTGCGCGACAGCTGGAAATCCGTACCCCCAGCCTCGAACAGGCGGTGGGGAACCTGTCGGGTGGCAACCAGCAGAAGGTGTCGCTGGCGAAGTGGCTGGCGGCGAAGGTGGACCTGCTGGTCATCGACGAGCCGACGGTCGGCATCGATATCAAAACCAAGGCCTATATCCACGAGCTGATCGGCAAGCTGGCGGATGATGGGCTGGCGATCCTGCTGATCTCGTCGGAGCTGCCGGAAATGGTGGCTTTGGCCGACCGTATCCTCGTGATGCACGAGTTCCGCCTGGTCGACGGCTTCGACAATGATCGCAGTTATGAAGCGATGAGCCGCAAGGTGATGGGCGCCATCCACCGGCATGCAGACGAGGCGGTGGCGGCGGAGTAACCGCATGCGCCACGACCACCGGCGGACACCCTCCCCTTGACGGGCAGGGCTATCGCATATGGCGGCGATGGGCACCTCTAGCCTTCTCCCACAAGGGGAGAAGGCCATCCAACTACTGTCAGTGCTCCATATGCGATAGCCCTGCCTTGACGGGGAGGGCTAGGGTGGGGTGTGCAGCGCGCGCAGGGCCGTCGGGGCTCCCCACACCCCTCCCAACCTCCCCCGTCGAGGGGGGGGCCGATCGAGTTGGTGGCGCTGCTTGCGCCAAGCGGACATCCCGCTATTGATCACGCCATGACCGACATCACCGCCCTCGACGCCGCCGACCCGTTTGCCCGCACGCGAGCCCTGTTCGACCTCCCGCCTGGCATCATCTACCTCGACGGCAATTCGCTCGGGGCGTTGCCGCGTGCGGTGAAGGGGCGGATGGCCGAGGTGGTGGCGACGCAGTGGGGCGAAGGGCTAGTCCGCAGCTGGAATACGCATGACTGGATCGACCTGCCGGGGCGGGTGGGTGACCGGATCGCGCGGCTGATCGGCGCCGCGCCGCAGACGGTGATGGTGGCCGATTCCACCTCGGTGAACCTGTTCAAGGTGCTGGTGACGGCGCTGCGGCTACGACCGGGGCGCCTGGTGATCGTCTCGGAGCGGGGGAATTTTCCGACCGATGCCTATGTCGCGGCGGGTGTCGCGGAACTGCTGGGGCAGGGACATGAGCTGCGGCTGGTGGAGGCCAGCGAGATCGAGGCGGCACTCGGCGCGGATGTCGCGGTGCTGCTGCTGACCGAGGTGAACTACCGGACCGGGGCGCGGCTCGATATGACCGGGCTGACGGCGGCGGCGCAGCAGGCTGGCGTGCTGACGATCTGGGATCTCTGCCATTCGGCCGGGGCGTTTCCGGTCGATCTCGGCGGTGCGGATGCCGATTTCGCCGTCGGTTGCGGCTACAAATATCTCAATGGCGGGCCGGGTGCGCCGGCCTTCGTCTATGCCGCGCCGCGCCACCTCGAGGGGTTGCGGCAGCCGCTGACCGGCTGGCTGGGGCATGCAACGCCGTTCAGCTTTGCCGAGGCCTATCGGCCGGCCGAGGGCATTGGCGCGATGCGGGTGGGGACGCCGCCGGTGCTGTCGATGTCGGCGCTCGATGCGGCGCTCGACGTGTTCGACGGGGTCGACCTCGGGGCGTTGCGGGCCAAGGCCGATGCGCTGTTCGAGCTGTTCACCAGCGAGGTGCGGCGGCTGGCGCCGGAACTGCAACTGGCGACACCAAGCGATGCGGCGCGCCGCGGCACCCAGGTGTCGCTCAGGCATCCCGAGGCCTATGCGGTGATGCAGGCGCTGATCGAGCGCGGGGTGATCGGGGATTTTCGCGAGCCCGACATCCTGCGCTTCGGGCTGACGCCGCTCTACCTGAGCTTCGCCGAGGTGAAGCGCGCCGCCGAGATCCTTGGCGAGGTGATGCAGACCGGAGCGTGGGACCGGCCGCGCTACAAGGTGCGCGCCAAGGTGGTTTGAGACTTTCGATTGCTCGGGGTGAAGCAACTACCCCGGTGTCATCCCAGCGAAAGCTGGGATCCAACCATCCGCTGGCACGGGCTGTGAGCCGGACGAGGGCAGAGCCCTCGCCGTGGGGTCCCAGCTTTCGCTGGGATGACAGCCGGTGGATGGGGTCAGGGCGAGCCCAACTCAAGCGTGAAAGCGCTTCAGAACAGCTCGGCTTCGCCGTGCACGCCAAAGCTGGCGCTGCCGGAGAGGGCGGGGACGCGCAGCTCGTCGAGCACCAGGCTTGACCAGATCTCGTCATAGACCGATTGCGGGGCATCGGGGGGCAGGAGGGCGAACTGGCGGACGGCGAGCGCCATGTTCTGGCAGCGCTGCTCGATACGGTCCTGGCCCTGCAGGGCGTTGATGATGATCCGGGCGGCCTCGCGGCGCGCTTCGTCGGCCGAGATCGACTTGTCGGCGAGTAGTTCGAGGGCCTGTGTGACGCCTTCCACCATGCCGGCGGTCTGACGCGCGGTTTCATCGAGCTCGCGGGCGAGCCTTTGCAGAGACATGTAGAGAAAACCCCCGTAGTGCCAGCGGACCCTAGCGCGGATTTCTGAATGGCTCCTTGCGAATGCGAGGGCATCAGGGTGGACGCGAGGCTTTTGGTTAGCGCTTCACTAACGAATTGACGGTAACGATGACATGCCGCTCTATCCTGGATCTCACGTCACTATGGTCATGTCGAGTTCACTGCCTCCCGAGTTCGATCGTGGTGTGGTGACGACCGTACATCAGGGGGATTGCCTGGTGTCGAACGAGGTGGACCTGACCTTCTCGACAGTGCTCGGCAGTTGCGTGTCGGCCTGCGTGCGCGACCGGGTCGCCAATGTCGGCGGGATGAACCATTTCCTGCTCGCCGAGCAGTCGGCCTCGGCGGCGGACCGCTATGGCGCTTCGGCACGTTATGGCGCCTTCGCCATGGAGCAGCTGATCAACAAGGTGCTGACGCGCGGCACCGGCCGCAAGGCCAACCTTGAGATCAAGGTGTTCGGTGGCGGCAAGATCAACGGCGCGCTCGACGATATCGGGCTCAAGAACATCGAGTTCGTGCGCGAGTTCCTCGCCAACGAAGGCTACGAGATGGCCAAGGAAGACCTCGGCGGCACCTATGCGCGCCGGGTGATGTTCAAGCCCTATTCCGGCCGGGCCTTCATCAAGCGGCTCGACAACACCGCCAACGCTTCGATCGCCAGGGAAGAGCTGGCAGTGGCGGCGAGCCGCCGCAGCGTCATCACCAAGCCGGTGGTCGACGACATCGAGCTGTTCTGAAAGCTCCCCTCCCCCTTGAGGGCAGGGCTATCGCATATGGAGCACTGACAGTAGTTGGATGGCCTTCTCCCCTTGTGGGAGAAGGTGGCCGAAGGCCGGATGAGGGGTTCTCTCCGCGTACTCA
>NZ_LMCR01000020.1:7500-186769 GCF_001424865.1 Devosia sp. Root105 | reverse complement strand
CGTTGCGCGGACCCCTCATCCGCCCTTCGGGCACCTTCTCCCACAAGGGGAGAAGGCTAGAGGTGCCCATCGCCGCCATATGCGATAGCCCTGCCCCAAAGGGGGAGGGAGGCGATCGTCCGGTGGTGAGGGCGACATCCAGGGGCTCCTTACCAAGTCGTTACGCTCTGCAGCCCAAGTATAGGTTTGATTAACCATTCCGGTTTTAGGGTCGCAGCGAGGGCCTGGGGAGGCCCGCCGGGGCTCGGTGATTCGTGCGGCGCTTGCGCATGGCGCTCATCGCTAATCTATGCTGGCTTGCCGCTCTGCTGATCGCGGCCGGCGGCGTGCTGCTGTTCGGCGTCGGGCTGGTGAGCGCGGTGCTGGCGGGTGTTGCGGCCGCGGCGGCGGCGACGGGCGCGGTGATCGTCGGGCTGCGCGCCGATCGGGCGTTCTCGGAGCGGCTCACTGCTATCGGCCAGGCAGTCGGGGTGCGGGCCGGAGAGGCGACCAGCCTCGAGGCGGTGGTGCAGAGCCTCTGCACGCGGCTGGATCGAGCCTACAACTTCAAGGCGGCGTTCGGCAGCATGCGGCAGCCGGCGGCACTGGTCGATGCCGATGGCGAGATCCTGGGGGTCAGCAACGGCCTGGTGCTGGTTGAGCCGAAAGCCGAGGAAGGTGGGCTGATCTCCGATGTGCTGGGCGGCCGGGTGCTGCTCGAGGACATGGCGGAGGAGAGCATCGTCACCGTCGGCGACCGGCGCTTCGTGGCCGAGCGGCGCGAACTGGGCGGCGGGCGCTCGATCCTCGAGTTTACCCCGGCCGGCTACCATATCGCCGACGACGATTTCGATGCCTTCGTCACCGCGCTCTCCAACGGCCGCACCGGGTTCCGCTTCGACGACTGGGGCATGCAGCATTCGCCGGCGCTGAAGGCGCTGGGCGGGGCGCTCGAGCAGTTCGACAAATCGGTCAAGGCCATCGGCCAGCTGCTGCGCGGCGAGGAGATCGATGCGCTCTTACTGATGGGCGCCGGAGCAATGGCGCCGGAGCTCAGGCAGTTCGAGCAGGACCTCAACGCCATCCTTGTCGAGCGCGAGGAAGCGCTGATGGCGCGGGCCCATCTCGAGGCCAAGATGGAAGCGATCCTGCGCGCCATCGACCGCTACCGGGCCAGCGTTACCAGTCTCGCCGAGCTCGCCGACCAGAGCCGGGCGGGGCTCACCGTGGCGTCGCGCGCCATCGAGAAGGGGCGTGCCAAGGCGCAGGCGGTGCGGGTGCTGGAGCGGCAGGCGGTGGCGCTGGCGGCCGATGCGGCGCTCGCCGTGCAGCGCACCAGCGCCTCGGTCGGCGGGGTGGAGCACACCACGGCCGAGATCGACCGCATGGTGTCGAGCATCGAGGACGTGAGCTTCCGCACTAACCTCCTGGCGCTCAATGCCGCGGTGGAGGCGGCGCGGGCCGGCGAGAAGGGTGCCGGCTTCGCGGTGGTGGCAGCCGAGGTGCGTACCCTGGCGCAGGCGACGCAGAAGGCAGCGCGCGAGATCAAATCGCTGGTCGGCACCTCGCGGCGCGAGGCCAGCGCATCGGTCGAGGAAGCGGCATCGCTCAAAAAGATTCTCTCCGGCCTCGGCGGACATTTAGAGAATCTAAGCAATGAGACGGACATGATCGCCGGTGCACTGGATGAGGGCAGCGGCGCCATCGCCCGGCTGGACGGCAGCGTTGCTGCGGTCGGCTCGGAAGCGGCGAAAGCCCTGCAACTCCCGGCGCGCAAGCGGGCCTAGAACGGGCCCAGCAGGGGGCAGTATGGATCAGGGCGAATTTGCCCTCAGTGACCGCGAGTTCAATCGGGTCAAGGCACGCGTCTATCAGGAAGCCGGAATCTCGCTGTCGGAGGCCAAGCGCACCCTCGTGGTGTCGCGGCTGGGCAAGCTTGTTCGCGCGCTCAGGCTCAACTCGTTCGATGCCTATCTCGATTATCTCGAGCGGCAGGGCACGCCCGCCGATGCGCAGGAATTCATCAACGCGCTGACCACCAACCTGACGCGGTTCTGGCGCGAGGACCATCACTTCGAGCATCTCGAGACCTATGTGCGGCAGGTGATGGCGCAGCGGCCGCGGATGGGCGCCAACGGCCGGCCGAAACTGCGGATCTGGTCGGCCGGCTGCTCGACCGGGCAGGAGCCCTATACCATCGCGCTGAGCCTCCTCGCAGCGTTCCCGGAGCTGAAGCGCTGGGATTTCCGCATCCTTGCCACCGATATCGACACCAATGTCGTGGCGAAGGCGGCGGGCGGGGTTTACCCGGAAGCCGAGCTCAACGGGCTGTCGCGCGAGCGCGCCTCGCTGTTCGAGCGCGCCGGCGCCGGCCAGGTGCAGATCCCGATGGCGGTGCGCGAGCTGATCGCCTTCAAGCCGCTCAACCTGATGCACAACCCCTGGCCGATGAAGGGGCCGTTCGACGCGGTGTTCTGCCGGAACGTCGCCATCTATTTCGACAAGAAGACGCAGGGCGAACTGTTCGCGCGGCTGGGAGCGATCCTGGTGCCGGACGGCTTTCTCTATATCGGACACTCCGAAAACCTGGGCGCTGGCGGCGCCAATTTCCGGCTGGTCGGCAAGACCATCTATCAGGCACGCGCACAGCAGAAGGCGAGGGACGCAGCATGAGCATCAAGGTGCTGGTCGTCGATGATTCCGCACTCATTCGCGAGGTGCTGAGCCGTACGCTGGGCAAGGATGGCGATATCGTCGTCGTCGGCACGGCCGAGGATCCGATCGACGCGCGTTCCAAGGTCAAGGACCTCAACCCGGACGTGGTGACGCTCGATATCGAGATGCCCAACATGAACGGGCTGCAGTTTCTCGATAAACTGATGCGGCTCCATCCGCTGCCGGTGGTGATGGTCTCGACGCTGACCACCAAGGGGGCGAGCGAGACGCTGCTGGCGCTGGAACTGGGGGCGGTGGATTTCGTCGCCAAGCCCAACGCGTCGCTGTCGGGCGGGCTTGACGCGTTCGGCGAGAACCTGCGCCAGAAGGTGCGGGCGGCCGCCCATTCCGACGTTAAGGGCCGCGCCTTGAAGGCGCCGGCGGCCAAGGTGCCGGTGCGCACCGCGGCGGCGCCGACCGGTGCGCTGATCGCCATCGGGGCATCGACCGGCGGGGTCGAGGCGATCCGCGTGGTGCTGAGCCAGATGCCGCCCGATTGCCCGCCGATCGTCATCGCGCAGCATATGCCGGCCGGGTTCACCAGCCGCTTTGCCGGGCGGCTCGACGAGCTGACCGAGCTGAAGGTGGTGGAAGCCGTGGACCGCATGCCGCTGCTGGCCGGCCACGCCTATGTGGCGCGCGGCGATTTTCATTTGCGGGTCGAGCGCAGCTCGGGCCAGCTCAAGTGCCGGGTGACGCAGGACGAACTGATGTCCGGGCACCGGCCGAGCGTTGACGTGCTGTTCGAGTCGGTGGCCAAGACCGTCGGGCCGATGGCGGTGGGCGCCATCCTCACCGGCATGGGCCGCGACGGGGCGCGGGGGCTCAAGCTGATGCGCGAGGCGGGGGCTTATACCGTGGGGCAGAGCCAGGCTTCGGCGCTGGTCTACGGCATGCCGCGGGTGGCGTTCGAAGAAGGGGCGGTGATCGAGCAGGCGCCGGTCGAAGGCATCGCGGCGCGGCTGGCGGCAGCGCTCACTCGGCTCAAATCCGCAGCATAACGCGGGTTCGGATTGAAGGTTTGGTAACGGAATGTGCCTAGGGTTTTACGATACGCAACCCGGGCGTATTTCGGGCAGCTAGAAGGCGCAGCGTAACGATGCCGAAGGCAAGTGCAGTCAGTGTGATGATCGTCGATGACCAGCAGTCCATGCGGGGCATCTGTAAATACATCCTCACCCAGCTGGGGTTCACCAACATCGTCGAAGCCAAGTCGGGGCGCGATGCGCTCGGCAAGCTCGAAAAGAGCAGCGTCGACCTGATCATCTCCGACTGGAACATGGACGATATCGACGGGCTGACGCTGCTGCGCGTCATCCGCAAGCACCCCAAGACGCAGGGCATGCCGTTCATCATGGCCACCGGCCGCTCCGACAAGGAGCAGGTGAAGGAAGCGATTTCGTCGGGCGTCAACAACTACATCATCAAGCCGTTCGACGCTTCGACCATGAAGAAGCGCATCGAGGCGGTGATCGGCGTGCTGTCGTAAGCACAGCCTCCTGCTGAAGCTAGCAAGGCCGCCTCCGGGCGGCCTTTGCTTTTGGTGCAACTGGCTGTGCCGACAGGCATTTTCGGGCGGCCAATGTAATCGACTACATGCCCGGAAATGCTGGGCTCGCTACGCATCGTTCCGTAACACGAAATTAATCCGCCGCTGCCAGTCTTTGCCCAGTCGTGCACGGGCCTTGGGGGAGGGTCGACGTGATGCGGGCGCCGTAGCTGCGCTCCGCCCTCGGCATTTCTTCCCCAGACGGCCGCATCCAGGAGGAGCAGGCGCATGGGTTGGTTGCCAAAATTCAAGATCGCGCAGAAGCTGCCGCTCGCACTGGTCGGTTCGGCGCTGCTGGTCAGCGCCGGCGTCGGTATCGCCAGCTACCTGATCGGCTCGAGCACCGTCGACCAGATGAGCATCCGGCAGATGCAGATGGCGGCCGGCGACCGGGTGAAGTCGTTCGAGACCTATCTCGAAACCATCGAGGCGGACCTGGTGAACCAGGCGGCGGCGGAAAGCGTGCAGACGACGCTGCGCGATTTCGCCATCGGCTGGGGCCAGTTCGCCACCTCCAAGCCCGCCGCTGACCCCATCGCCACGTTGCGTGGCAATTATATCGACAACAACCCCAACGCGGCCGGCGCACGGCAGGCGCTCGATACGCCGCAGCAGGCGCCGGGCGCCAAGAAGTGGAACTACGATTTCCTCCATTCCAAGGTGCATCCGAACTTCCGCCGCCAGCTCGAGGCGCGTGGCTATTCGGACCTGTTCCTGTTCGATCCCAAGGGCAACCTCGTCTACTCGGTGATGAAGAACGACGATTTCGCGCGGAACTTCGCCGAGGGCGGCGAGCTCGCCGATAGCGGGCTGGGCCGGGCCTTCCGCAGTGCCGCGGCGTTCACCGAGCCGGGCAAGGTGGCGTTCGAGGACCTGGGCCTTTATGCGGTGGCCGGTATGCCGGCGAGCTTTCTCGCGACGCCGGTATTCGACGCGCGCAACAAGCTGATCGGTGTGATGGCGATCGAAATGCCGATCGGGCCGATCAACCTGATGCTGCAGGACAATGCCAATCTGGGGCAGACCGGCGAGAGTATCCTCGTCGGCGCTGACAAGCTGATGCGGTCGGACTCGGTGTTCTCCACGGACAATGACACGCTGAGCGCCAGCTATGACTATCCGGTGGTCGACGCGGCCCTGGCGGGCAATCGAGCGGATGGCGTCACCACGGATTATCGCGGCATGCGGATGATCGCCACGGCGCTGCCGGTGGAGTTCAACGGCGCCAAGTGGGCGATGGTCACCACGATGAGCGAAGACGAAGCCTTCGCGCCGGTGGCCGAGATGCGCAACATGATGCTGCTGGTCGGCGGGGGGCTGCTGGCCGCCGCCGCGGTCGTCGGTTTCCTCTTCTCGCGCAGCATTTCGAAGCCGATCAGCCGGTTGACCGAGACCATGGGCGCGCTGGCCGAGGGCAAGCTCGATACCGAAGTTCAGGGCGCCGGCCGCAGCGACGAAATCGGCGACATGGCCAAGGCGGTGCAGGTGTTCAAGGAGAATGCGCTGAAGGTCACCGAGATGACCGAAGGCGAGCGTGCCGCCTCGATCCAGCGCCGGGCCGACCGGACTGAGATGATGCAGACGCTGCAGCAGGCGTTCGGCGAGGTGGTGGATGCGGCGATATCAGGCGATTTCACCAAGCGGGTCGAGGCGGAGTTCCCCGACCAGGAGCTCAATGCGCTGGCGCATGGGGTCAACGAGCTGGTGGCGACGGTCGATCGTGGCATGAGCGAGACGGCCGAGGTGCTGGCGGCGCTGGCCCATACCGACCTCACCCACCGAGTGCGCGGCGACTACCAGGGCGCGTTTCTCAGGCTCAAGACCGACACCAATGCGGTGGCCGAAAAGCTCGGCGAAATCGTCATGGGGCTGAAGCAGACCTCGCGCTCGTTGAAGACCGCGACGGGCGAGATCCTGTCGGGCGCCAATGATCTCTCGGAACGCACCACTAAGCAGGCGGCGACGATCGAGGAGACCTCGGCAGCGATGGAGCAGCTGTCGGGCACGGTGCTCGCCAATGCCGAGCGGGCCAAGGATGCGTCGAATGTCGCGGCAACGGTGACGCGGACGGCCGAAGACGGCGGGCAGGTGATGCACCGGGCGACCGAGGCGATGGAGCGGATTACCCACTCGTCGGGCAAGATTTCGAACATTATCGGGATGATCGACGACATTGCCTTCCAGACGAACCTCTTGGCGCTCAACGCCTCGGTGGAAGCGGCGCGGGCCGGCGATGCTGGCAAGGGCTTTGCCGTGGTGGCCGTGGAAGTACGGCGGCTGGCGCAGTCGGCGGCCAGCGCCTCGAGCGAGGTGAAGGTGCTGATCGAGCAGTCGGGCAGCGAGGTGAAGGGTGGCTCGAAGCTGGTGGCGGAAGCCGCGGCCAAGCTCGAAGCGATGCTGGTGGCGGCGCGGTCGTCGAACGAATTGATGGATTCGATCGCCCGGGCCAGCCAGGAACAGGCCTCGGCAATCGAGGAAGTGAATGCGGCGGTCCGCACCATGGACGAGATGACCCAGCACAACGCCGCGCTGGTCGAGGAAACCAACGCGGCGATCGAGCAGACCGAAGCGCAGGCGACGGAGCTTGACCGGATCGTCGAGGTGTTCCGTATCGGCGACGCCGCGCCGGTGCGGGCGATGGAGCCGCCAGCCAAGGGCATCCGCGCCTTGCAGGACAAGGTGCGCGTAGCGGCCAAGTCGTATCTCAGCCGCGGCAACGCGGCGGTCGACAAGGATTGGGCCGAGTTCTAGGCGGCGCCCTCCAGGGGGTAACCGAGCGTCCCGCTACACCGGTGTCATCCCAGCGAAAGCTGGGACCCAACCCACCGCCTGCACCAGCGGATAGATGGGTCCCAGCTTTCGCTGGGATGACATCGAGTTTGGTGAAGCTGTGGTGGTTGATTGTCGGCAAAGAAGAAGGGCGTTTACTAGCCGCCTCTTCTTTGCGCAGACCGCCGGCTATTCGCCCGCAAGTGCTGAGCGCACTACGTGTCGTTCCGTAATCAGAAATTAAGGCGCGATGCCTAGTCTCCGCCAGGTTGTGCACGGGCCTTGGGGGATGAGGCGGCGTGAACAACGGAAGCAGGATGCTTCCGTTTCGCTGCGGCAGGATTGCCGCTCCCCCGGACGGCCAATACTGGGGGGATATTTTAGCATGGGTTGGCTTCCGAAATTCAAGATTGCCCAGAAGCTGCCATTGGCAATGGTGGGCTCGGCGCTGCTGGTCAGTGTCGGCGTGGGGCTCGGAAGCTACGTGATCGGTTCGGGCATTGTCGCCGACATGAGCGCGCGGCAGATGCAGACGGTGGCCTCGAGCCACGCCGACAAGTTCTCCACCTATCTGAAGACCATCGAAGCGGACCTGGTGAACAGCGCCGCGACCGACAGCGCGGTGAACGCGGTGCGCGACTTCGCCATCGCCTGGAAGAGCTTCGCTAAGGCAACGCCGCCGGGTGACCCGATCGTGGTGCTGCGCGAGGCGTTCATCACCAACAACCCGCACCCGGCCGGGCAGCGGCAGCTGCTCGATATCAACGACAAGGGCCGGACCAATTACGACACCACGCACGACAAGGTGCAGGCGACATTCCGTCGGCAGCTGGAGCTGCGCGGCTACCGCGATTTCTACATGTTCGATACGGCGGGCAACCTCGTTTACTCGGTGATGAAGAACGACGATTTCACGTCGAACTTCGCCGAGGGCGGCGATATGGCCGATAGCGGCCTGGGGCGGGTCTACCGCAAGGCGCTGGCGCTGACCGAGCGCGGGCAGGTGGCCTACGAGGACGCCTCGGTCTACGCGATCGCCGGCTCGCCGGCGAGCTTCATCGCGACGCCGGTGATCGACGTGCGCGGCAAGCTGATGGGGGTGATGGCGATCCAGATGCCGGTCGCCCCGATCAACCAGATGCTGCAGGAAAACACCCAGCTCGGCCAGACCGGCGAGAGCTTCTATGTCGGCGCCGACAAGCTGATGCGCTCGGACTCGGTATTCTCCGAAGGCGATGACACGCTGAGCGCCGTCTATGACAACCCAGTGGTCGAGGCGGCTTTGGCGGGGAACGCCGCCAACGGCGTCACCACCGACTATCGCGGCATGCGGATGCTGGCCAACGCCACGCCGGTTACCTTCAACGGCACCACCTGGGCGATGGTCACCACCATTGCCGAAGACGAGGCGTTTGCGCCGGTGGCGCAACTGAGGAACACCATGCTGGCGATCGGCGCGGGGCTGCTGGCGCTGGCCGCCGTGGTGGGCGTGCTGTTCTCGCGCAGCATTTCGAAGCCGATCAGCCGGCTGACCGAGACGATGGAGGCGCTGGCCGACGGCAAGCTCGACACCGAGGTGAAGGGCGCCGGCCGCAGCGACGAGATCGGCGACATGGCCAAGGCCGTGCAGGTGTTCAAGGAGAACGCGCTGAAGGTCACCGAAATGACCGAAGGGGAGCGGACGGCCTCGGTGCAGCGACGCGTCGAGCGCACGGCGATGATGCAGGAGTTGCAGAAGGCGTTCGGCGAAGTGGTCGATGCGGCGATCTCGGGCGATTTCAGTAAGCGCGTCGAGGCGGAGTTTCCGGATCAGGAACTGAACGCACTGGCGCATGGCGTCAATGAGCTGGTCGCGACCGTCGATCGCGGGCTGATCGAAACCGGTGACGTGCTGTCGGCGCTGGCGCAGACCGATCTGACGCAGCGGGTGAACGGCCAGTATGGCGGCGCCTTTGCGCGGCTGAAAGACGACACCAATGCGGTGGCCGAGCGGCTGACCGAGATCGTCGGCCAGCTCAAGGGCACCTCGCGGTCGCTGAAGACGGCGACGGGCGAGATCCTCTCAGGCGCCAACGATCTGAGCGAGCGGACCACCAAGCAGGCGGCGACGATCGAGGAAACCTCGGCCGCGATGGAGCAGCTCTCCGGCACGGTGCTCGCCAATGCCGAACGGGCCAAGGATGCCTCCAATGTCGCGGCGACGGTGACGCGGACTGCCGAAGACGGTGGCCAGGTGATGCATCAGGCGACCGAAGCGATGGAGCGGATCACCGCGTCCTCGGGCAAGATCTCGAACATTATCGGGATGATTGACGACATCGCCTTCCAGACCAACCTGTTGGCGCTCAACGCGTCGGTGGAAGCGGCGCGGGCTGGCGATGCCGGCAAGGGCTTTGCCGTGGTGGCGGTAGAAGTGCGGCGGCTGGCGCAGTCGGCTGCCGGGGCGTCCAGCGAAGTGAAGGCGCTGATCGAGCAGTCGGGGACGGAAGTCCGGGGCGGCTCGAAGCTGGTGGCGGAAGCCGCGGCCAAGCTCGAAGCGATGCTGGTGGCGGCGCGCTCGTCGAACGAACTGATGGATTCGATCGCGCGGGCCAGCCAGGAGCAGGCGTCGGCGATCGAAGAGGTCAACGCCGCGGTTCGCACCATGGACGAGATGACCCAGCACAACGCGGCGCTGGTCGAAGAAACCAACGCGGCGATCGAGCAGACCGAGGCACAAGCCACGGAACTCGACCGGATCGTCGAGGTGTTCCGCATCGAAGCGCAGCAGGCGCCGGCGCGAGCCGCGGAAGCGCCGGCCAAGGGTATCCGGGCTTTGCAGGATAAGGTGCGCACCGCCGCCAAGTCATACCTGAGCCATGGCAATGCCGCGGTCGACAAGGACTGGGCGGAGTTCTAACCGCAAAACCTGACGGTCCTCGCGAAACGTCCAGAAGGGACAACAATGCGCAAATTCACCCGGACCATAGCCGCTCTCGTCATCGGGGCCCTGCCGCTTACCGGCGGGCTCTATCTGGGCTGGCAGACGACGGCCCAGATCGAGGCGGCGCAGCGCGAGGCCGATGGGGTGCGCTATGCCGGGCTGGTGCTGCCGGAACTGGTCGGGCTCGCTCGGGACGGCGCGCTGCCGGCGGCCGATCCGGCGCTCGCCGAGGCGGCGCGGAGCGGCGATGCACAATTCGGCACGGCCTCGCTGTCGCGAGCCTACGACGCGTTGAAGGCGGAACTGGCCGCCGGGGCGCATCCGGCGGCAGCGCGCAATGCCGCGGCGATGCTGGTGCAGCGTATTCATGACAGCTCCGGGCTCAGTGCCGACCCGGGTGCAGAGCAACTGATCGAGGTGCCGCAGGCGGCCAATGCGGCGCCGCTGTCGCCGGCACTGGTGCAGGCCACTCGCTACGCGGTCGCGGTGCAGCCGGCCGAGCTGGTGCGGCTTGAAGAGGTCTTGGCCGAGTTCCGCGCGGCGACCGCCGGCGGCCGGACTACGGCAGAGGGCAAGGCTTACACCGCGGCGGCGACGGCGCTGGCAGAGCGGGTGGCGGCAGGCATCACGGCGATCCCCGATGCCAGGGCGCGATCGGCTTTTGACTGGGCCGGGCTCGATGCGGCGCATGATGCGTTCCAGGATGCGGCGCTGGCGTTGGGCCGCGCCTCCGGCGCCGATATGCGGCAGTTGCTGGAGCAGCGGATCGCCGAGGCGGGCGGACGGCTCACCCGGATCGGCGGGATCAGCGCGATCCTGGCGCTGCTCATGGGATTTGCTGCCTGGTTCGGGTTGGGGCGGTTGGGTCAACCGGCGATTAAGGAAGCTTCCCTATCGTCGGCGATGGGGATGAGCGGGGATGCCGGGCACGAAAGCCACGGCGACATGGGGGCTAGAATGGCCACGACCTCTTCGCAGAGCACAATCAATTCGAAGACTCTGGGTGGGCTGACGCTCACCACGACGATCTCGGCAATGGTGTTCCTCACGGTCACCGTCGCCATCGCGACCGTGCTGTTCGCGGTGTGGACGATGCTTGCCGCCAATACGCGCGACACCGCCAACCAGCGGCTTGCGGCAGACCTCAGGATTGCCGCGGCGATCCTCGAGGTGAACCTGCCGAACTCCGACATCTTCTGGAACGAGGCGGGCGAGCTCGAAAAGATCGAAGCCAAGGCGATGCCGAAATTCCGCAACCACGACCTGATCGACACGATCGGGCGGGTGACCGGCGATACAGCGACGCTGTTTGTGTTCGACGCGGAAACCCAGGATTTCACCCGCAAGTCGACCACCATCCTCGATGACAAGGGCGAGCGGATCCTCGACACGCCGCTGGCGCGCGACGGCGCGGCCTATCCGGTGGTGGTTGCCGGCGGCACCTACCAGGGCGAGGCCAACGTATTGGGTGTTCCCTATTATGCCATCTACCGGCCGATCCAGAACCTCAACAACGAGGTGATCGGGCTCATCTATGTCGGCATTCCGAAAGCGGAGATCGATGCGACGGCGAGTGAGGGGCTGCAGCTGCTGGCGCTGGTCGGCGCTGTGGCGGTGCTGGTAATCGGCGCGCTCTCGGTGTTCGCGGCGTCGCGGCTGATGCGGCCGGTACCGATGCTGTCGAAAAGCATGCGGCTGGTGGCCGGCGGCGCGCTCGAAACGGCGATCCCCTATACCGGTCTCCGCAACGAGATCGGCGAGATGGCGCGCAATGTCGAGGTGTTCCGCGCCAATGCACTGAAGGTGCAGGAGCTGACCGAGGACGAGCGCCTGGCGCTGGAGCAGCGCCGGGCCGAGCGGGCCGAGATGATGCAGTCGCTGCAGCAGAGCTTTGGCGACGTGGTGGATGCCGCGACCTCAGGCGATTTCTCGCGGCGGGTGGCCACCCGCTTTGCCGACGAGGAACTGAACCGGCTGGCCGGAAGCGTCAACACGCTGGTCGGGACGGTGGAGCGGATCATCGGCGATACCGGCGCGGCGCTGGCGGCGCTGGCCGATACCGACCTGACGCACCGCATCGAGGGCAGCTATGAGGGCGCCCTTGGGCAGTTGCGCGACGATACCAATGAGGTGGCGGAAAAGCTCAGCCACATCGTCTTGACGCTGAAGCAGACTTCGCGCTCGCTGAAGACGGCGACGGGCGAGATCCTCTCGGGCGCAAACGACCTCTCGGAGCGGACGACGCGGCAGGCAGCGACGATCGAGGAGACCAGCGCGGCGATGACGCTGCTGGCCGACACGGTGCGGGCCAATGCCGAGAAGGCCGAAGACGCACGCCATGTGGCAGAGGAGGTCAGCCGCACCGCCGAAGCGGGCGGCGCTGTGATGCAGCAGGCCAATGTGGCGATGGAGCGGATCACCCAGTCCTCGGCCAAGATCTCCAACATCATCGGCATGATCGACGACATCGCCTTCCAGACTAACCTGCTGGCGCTCAACGCATCGGTCGAAGCGGCGCGGGCGGGCGAGGCCGGCAAGGGCTTTGCCGTGGTGGCAGTCGAGGTGCGGCGGCTGGCGCAATCGGCGGCACAGGCCTCGAGCGAAGTGAAGGTGCTGATCGAGCAATCGGGCACCGAAGTGCGCGGTGGCACCAAGCTGGTGGCCGAGGCGGCCGACAAGCTCGAAGCCATGCTGACATCGGCGCGCCGCTCCAATGCACTGATGGCGGCGATCGCCGACGACAGCCGGCAGCAGGCAGGCTCGATCGACGAGGTCAACGCCGCGGTGCGGCAGCTCGACGAGATGACGCAGCACAATGCGGCGCTGGTCGAGGAGATCAACGCGGCGATCGAGCAGACCGAGGCACAGGCCGGCGAAGTCGACGGCATCGCCGAGATCTTCACCGTCGACGCCCGTGATGCCAGGCGGGCCTCCCGCGCGGCGTGATGCGCCGGCCGACGGAGTCATCGCCGGCCGCCACATTTCAACCAAAAGTCCTACCCGGAAGCATCGCCGTTTGACGCGATGTTAACGCTGCCATGCTGTGATCCCTGGTGAGACGCAGGACGCATTTCAGCTCGTCGACACTCCAGAAGGACTACGACCCCTCCATGCCCGCCAAGACCAAATTCAAGCTGCCGTCGCTGAAGCTTCGGGGCTCAATCATTCTTGCCGCCGCCGCCATTTTCACGGTCGCGATCGGCGCATCGCTCTATTACGTGGTCTCCAGCAACCGCGCCCAGGACCTGGCGCAGGCCGACGAAGTGGTCGGCGGGCTGGCCGAGACGCAAGCCGAGTCGATCAAGACGTTCCTGACCGGCTTTGCGGTGGCGGCCGATTCGACGGCGCGCACCGCCGAGGCGCTGCTCGCCAACCACGATACGTCGCCGACCACCTATGGCACGATCGTCACCAAGCAGCTGGCGAGCCTGCCGGGGGCGCTGGGCGTCTACATGATGTTCTCGCCCGACTCGGCGCTCTATGCGCGCCCGACCTTTGCCGGGTCGCACTTCCTGATCAGCGGCAACCATGTCGGCATTCTCGCCGAGAACAAGGCGGACGGCACGGTGGGCTATGGTTCGCTCGACAGTCCGGCGGGCTTTGACAGCTGGTTCACCGGACCGCTGAAGGCGGGTGTCGCGGCGATCTCGGGCCCCGACAGTATCGAGGGCAAGCTCTACACCAGCTTCACCAACATCATCAAAGATCCCTCGGGCAAGGCCGTCGGCATGAGCGGCGTCGCCTTCGATTCGGCAGTGCTGGCCGCCAAGCTCGGCAGTGAGCCGCCGATGGGTAATGGCTTCATGGGCATCATCAACCAGCGCAATGTCTGGGTGCTGAACCCCGATCCCAAGCTGATCGGCACGGAAGTGAGCGAGCCGTGGGCGCTCGAGGCGCTGAAAGCCATGGCATCGTCCGAGACATTCTCGTCGACCGGCGAAGCCGCCGGCCAGACCTGGAAGATGAATGCCCGCAAGGTCGACCTGCCCGGCGCCGATGCGGCCTGGACGGTGGTCGTCGCCGTGCCGCAGTCGACGCTGCTCGCCGACTCCGAAGCGCAGCTCCTGAACCTCCTGATCGGCGGCGTGGTGATCTTTGCGCTCGGCCTTCTGGCGTTCGCCTGGCTCGGTACGGCAATCGCCAAGCCGATCAGCCGGATGACCGGGGTGATGCGCAAGATCGCCGATGGCGACTACAGCGTCGAAGTGCCGTTCGGCGCGATGCGCAACGAGATCGGCGACATGTCGAAAGCCGTCGAGGTGTTCCGCGCCAACGGCCTGAAGGTGGCCGAGATGACCGAAGCGGATGCGGCGCGGATCATCCGCGACCAACAGGCGCGCAGCGCCATGATGGCCGAGCTGCAGAAGGCGTTCGGCCAGGTGGTGGATGCGGCGGTGGCCGGCGATTTCTCGCGCCGGGTGGAAACCGAATTCCCCGATGCCGAGCTCAACGCCATTGCCGGCTCGATCAACAACCTCGTCGCCACCGTCGATCGCGGCCTCGGCGAGACCGGTGAAGTGCTGGCGGCTTTGGCCGACACCAACCTCACCAAGCGGATGGAAGGCCAGTATGAGGGCGCCTTCGCCCGGTTGCGCGATGACACCAATGCGGTGGGCGACAAGCTGAGCCACATCGTCGGCCAGCTCAAGGAAACCTCGCGCTCGCTGAAGACGGCGACCGGCGAGATCCTCTCGGGCGCCAACGACCTCAGCGAACGCACCACCAAGCAGGCGGCGACGATCGAGGAAACCTCGGCGGCGATGGAGCAGCTTTCCACCACCGTGCTGCAGAATGCCGAGCGGGCCCGCGAAGCAAGCGAAGTGGCGAGCACCGTCACCCGTACCGCCGAAGAAGGTGGGCAGGTGATGGGCGACGCCAACGCGGCGATGGAGCGGATCACCCAGTCGTCGGCAAAGATCTCCAACATCATCGGGCTGATCGACGACATCGCCTTCCAGACCAACCTTCTCGCCCTCAACGCCTCGGTGGAAGCGGCGCGCGCCGGTGATGCCGGCAAGGGCTTTGCGGTGGTCGCGGTGGAAGTGCGGCGGCTGGCGCAGTCGGCCGCCAGCGCCTCGAGCGAGGTGAAGGCGCTGATCGAGCAATCGGGCACGGAAGTGAAGACTGGCTCGAAGCTGGTGGCGGACGCCGCAGCGCGGCTCGTCGCCATGCTGGAGGCAGCGCGTTCGAGCAACCTGCTGATGGACGGCATTGCACGCGACAGCCGCGAACAGGCCTCGGCGATCGAAGAGGTGAACACCGCGGTGCGCCAGCTCGACGAGATGACGCAGCACAATGCGGCGCTGGTCGAGGAGACCAACGCGGCGATCGAGCAGACCGACGGGCAGGTGAACGAGCTCGACCGGATCGTCGATATCTTCACCATCTCGGGCGCCGCGCCGCAGCGGGTGGTGCAGGTGGCGCCGCCGGCCCGCGGCATCAAGGGCCTGCAGGAGCGGGTGAAAAAGGCCGCGAGCTCGTATCTGAGCCAGGGCAATGCCGCGATCGACAAGGACTGGGCGGAGTTCTGATCCGCCCGGATCTGCTTCGACAAATGCTGAGCGGCTCACAATTGTGAGCCGCCAGCGATAACCCTGACACTCGGTGTCAGGTGATCCATGCGAAACCCTCTTCCGCGTTACAACGGAGAGGGTTTTGTTCATGACCCAGACACTCGAGCTCGTCACCTTTCGGCTGGCCCGCGGCAGCGGCCAGCAGTTCATCGATGCCAATGCGGCGATCAGCGACTGGCTGAAGCGGCAGCCGGGGTTCGTGTCGCGCCACCTGGCCGAGCGGGATGACGGCAGCTATGTCGACATCGTGTTCTGGCAGACGCACGAAGCCGCACTGGCGGCCAGCGGCAAAATGATGGAAGAGATGGCCCAGAGCGAGGCCATGACCATGATCGATCCAATGGGCCTCGAGATGAGCCATGGCACAATCCGACTCTCGGTCGACTGAAATGGTCGCCGACCTCCTGCAAATCGTACGGTCCTTCCCGCAACCCGTCGCGGATCTCGCGCAGAACCTGGCGCTGACGCTGCTCTCGGTGCGGCCAGACCTCGACGCCAAGGCTCGGCTCGGCTGGGGCTCGGTCAACTACCGGCACCCCACCGCCGGGTTCGTCTGCGCCATCTTCCCGATGGAGGATCATGTCTCGCTGGTGTTCGAGCATGGGCGGCTGCTGAGTTCGCCTTTGCTCGAGGGCGACGGCAAGCAGGTGCGCTTCATTCGCTTCGAACCGGGCACGCCGATCCCCGAGGACGAGATCGCGATCCTGCTTGCCGAGGCCATTGCGCTCAAGGCTTGAGCCGTGCAGAAAACCTCCGACGACTACCTCCGGAGATTTCCCATGGCGCGGATCGGGCTCGTGGCGCACGACGACAAGAAGGACGAACTGGTCGCCTGGGCGAAGCTCAACCGGGACAAGCTCGCCTTGCATGAGCTGTGGGGCACCGGCACCAGCGGTGGACGGGTGACCGACGGCACCGGGCTGCCGGTGACGCGGCTGCTCAGCGGGCCGCTGGGCGGCGATGCGCAGCTGGGCGCAATGATCGCCGAGGGCCGTCTCGATGCGCTGGTGTTCTTCCAGGATCCGCTGACCGCCATGCCGCATGACGTCGATATCAAATCGCTGACGCGGCTGGCGACGCTCTACAACATCCTGTTGGCGCCAAACCACAGAACGGCCGACGCAGTGCTCGCGGCGCTTTGACCGTCTGGTCAAAGTCTCCACAACCCTATAATAGCCGCCCCCAATCGAAACGCGGTGCTTGGTTGACCGGTGTTTGTGCATATGCGCAGATGACCGCAAAACCGGCATAAGCCGCGAAGAAGAACGATTTCATCAGGACGGGGGCGGGGTGTCCTTCGACGCAGTCATCGACGTGAAGAACGTCAGCAAGCGCTTTGGCGGCTTGCGCGCAGTCAACGATTGTTCGCTCCGGGTCGAGCGCGGCTCGATCACCGGGCTGATCGGGCCGAACGGCGCCGGTAAATCGACGCTGTTCAACCTGGTCGCGGGCAATATCGTGCCCGATAGCGGACAGATTATCTTTGATGGCCAGGATGTTACCGGGCTGAAACCGCATCAGCTGTTTCACCGCGGCATGCTGCGCACCTTCCAGATCGCGCATGAATTCTCCAACATGACAGCGCTGGAGAACCTGATGATGGTGCCCTCGGGCCAGCCGGGCGAGAGCCTGGTCAAGACCTGGCTGATGCCCGGCGCCATCAAGCAGGCCGAGCGCTCGGTGCGGCAGAAGGCGCTCGACGTCATCGATTTCCTGAAGCTCGGGCATGTGAAGCACGAGCTCGCTGGGAACCTCTCGGGTGGGCAGAAAAAGCTCCTGGAGCTCGGCCGCACCATGATGGTCGACGCCAAGGTGGTGCTGCTCGACGAGGTGGCGGCCGGCGTCAACCGCACGCTGCTGCAGGATCTGGCCGCCAATATCGAGCGGATGAACCAGGAGCTCGGCTACACCTTCTTCGTCATCGAGCACGACATGGATCTGATCGGGCGGCTGTGCGACCCGGTGATCGTCATGGCGCAGGGCGAGAAGATCGCCGAGGGTCCGATGAGCGAGATCCGTGCCAACCCCGAGATTATCGAGGCCTATTTCGGCTCTCCGGTGGAGGCCGCGTAATGGCACTGCTCGACATCAAGGACGTCGTCGGCGGATACGGCGGCGCGCCGATCCTCAATGGCGTTAACCTCGCGATCGAACAGTCCGATATCGGCGTGATCGTCGGCCCGAACGGGGCCGGCAAGTCGACGACGCTGAAGGCGATCTTCGGGCTCTTAAAAGTCACCGAAGGCTCGATCAGCTTTCATGGCGAAGCGATCCAGAACTCGCTGCCGGACCGGCTGGTGCCCAAGGGGCTGAGCTTCGTGCCGCAGGAAAAGAACGTCTTCACCTCGATGAGCGTTGAAGAGAACCTCGAGATGGGGGCGTTCACCCGGACCGACGACTTCAAGCCGACGATGGAATGGGTCTACGACAT
This sequence comes from Devosia sp. Root105, assembly GCF_001424865.1. Lineage (NCBI taxonomy): Bacteria > Pseudomonadati > Pseudomonadota > Alphaproteobacteria > Hyphomicrobiales > Devosiaceae > Devosia > Devosia sp. Root105. Next base: position 168,830 of record NZ_LMCR01000020.1, on the reverse strand, counting down.
GTTCCCGGTGCTGCGCGAAAAGCGCCGGCAGCCGGCTGGTGAGCTTTCTGGCGGACAGCGCCAGATGGTGGCGATGGGCCGGGCGCTGATGAGCCAGCCCAAGCTCCTCTTGCTCGACGAACCGTCGGCAGGCCTCAGCCCCCGTTACGTGCTCGAAATCTTCGAGCAGATCGTCAAGGTCAACAAGGCGGGGGTCGCCATCCTGATGGTCGAACAGAACGCGCGGCAGGCGCTGGCCTTTGCCTCGCGCGGGTTCGTGCTCGCCACCGGCAAGAACCGCTTCACCGGCACGGGCGCCGAGCTCATCGCCGATCCCGAAGTCGCCAAGAGCTTCTTGGGGGGCTGACGGCAATGAATGAACTGATCTTCTTTTTCAACAACGTCGTCGTCGCCGGCGTGGTGCTGGGCTCGATCTATGCGGTCGGCGCCATCGGCGTGACGCTGATCTTCGGGATCCTGCGCTTCGCGCATTTCGCCCATGGCGACATGATGACCATGGGGGCGTTCATCGCGTTCCTGCTCGCCATGGCGGCAACGGCGCTGGGCATCACCACCCCGGTGGTGCCGACCGGCTTTCTGGTGCTGCCGCTGGCGATGATCCTCGCCGCGATCATCGCGCTGGGGCTCGACAAGGGGTTCTACGCGCCGCTGCGCAAACGCGGGGCACGACCGGTGACCATGCTGATCGCCTCGATCGGCGTGACGCTGATCATCCAGGGGATGATCCGGCTGTTCTTCGGTTCGGGCACCTACTCGTTCTTCGAGACCGAGCAGAAGCAGCTGGTGCGCATCCCGGTGCCGCTCGAGGGCGTCACCCGCACCATCAACTTCACCCAGCCGCAATTGCTGATGGTGCTCTGCACCGCGGTGGCGGTGCTGGCGCTGCACTTCTTCCTCACCCGCTCGCGGCTCGGCAAGGCGATGCGCGCGATGGCTGACAATGCCGACCTGGCGCAGGTTTCGGGCATCAACACCAAGCTGGTGGTGCGGGTAACCTGGATCATTGCCGGCTCGCTCGCGGCGATGGCCGGCACCATGCTGGCGCTCGACGTCAACCTGAAGCCGGACCTGGCGTTCAACATCGTCCTGCCGATCTTCGCGGCGGCAATCGTCGGTGGGCTGGGGCAATCCTACGGCGCCATCGCCGGCGGTTTCCTGATCGGCTTTGCCGAGACGCTGGCGATCTTCAACTGGTCGGTGCTGCTCAGGCCTGTGGCCGGCTCACTGCCGTTCGAGCTGCCGGCGACGCTGGCAATCGTGCCGACCGAATACAAGCTGACGGTGGCCTTCGTGATCCTCGTGGTAGTGCTGCTGTGGCGCCCGACCGGTATCTTCAAGGGAGCCTCGACATGATCGCGCGTCGCTCCCTCGTGATGTTCGCCGGCCTGTTCGTGCTGTTCACGGTGATCGGCTGGTTCCTCGGCGCGGCCAATATCTCGCTGCTCCTGGTGCAGAGCTTTGCCTATGCACTGATCGCGCTCGGCCTCAATATCCAGTGGGGCTATGGCGGGCTGTTCAACTTCGGCATCATGGGCATGCTGATGCTGGGCGGCGCGGCCGTCACCTTCATCTCCTATCCGGTCAACGCGCAGTTCTGGGGCTCGGAAGGGCCGCTGATGCTGGGCAAGGCGCTGCTGGCGTTCCTCGCCGGGTTCCTGCTGGTCTGGGGGGCGCGGCACGCCGATCGCATCGGCATCAAGGGGCGGTGGAAGAGCGTCGTCACCGTTCTTGCCTGGATCGTCGCCTACATCGTCTATCGCAGCCAGATCGATCCGGCGGCGGCCTATATCGAGACGGCCGGCGGCGGCTGGGTCGGTGGGCTCGGTCTCCATCCGGTGCTCGGCTGGCTGTTCGGCGGGGTGCTGGCAGCCGGTGTCGCCTATGTGGTGGGGAAGATCTGCCTGGGGCTCCGCACCGACTACCTCGCCATCGCCACCATTGGCATCTCGGAGATCATCCGGGCGCTGCTCAAGAACATGGACTGGCTGACCCGCGGCACGCTGACCGTGTCGCCGATCCCGTGGCCGACGCCGATCCCGCAGGACCTGCAGGCGCAGGGCGTGTCGATCTCGGAGTCGTTCATCTATGCGCGGCTGGGCTTCCTCGGCCTCGTGATCCTCGTGCTCGCCGTCGCCTTCTTCCTGGTGCAGCGCGCCTATGGCGGGCCGTGGGGCCGGATGATGCGGGCGATCCGCGACAACCACATCGCCGCGGCCTCGATGGGCAAGAACGTCACCCGGCGGCAGCTCGAGATCTTCGTGCTCGGTTCGGTGCTGATGGGCATCGGCGGCGCCATGCTGGTGAGCTTCCAGCAGATCTACGATCCGGGCGCCTATCAGCCGATCAACCACACCTTCCTGATCTGGGTGATGGTGATCGTCGGCGGGGCGGGCAATAACTGGGGCGCAGTGTTCGGCGCGCTGCTGATCTACATCACCTGGATGATCTCCGATCCGGTGTCGCAATGGCTGTTCAACAACATCTCGAACTGGTCGACCGATATGGGCTGGGGCGCGATCCCAGAAATCCAGTCGCGCGCCAGCCAGATGCGAGTGTTCGTGCTCGGCGTGGTGATCACCATCGCGCTCCGCTACGCGCCGCGTGGCTTGATCCCGGAAGTGGTGCGGCGCGAGGCGTAGCGACAGGCTCGGGCCAGATCCGGAGGGTGCGCTTGTAAGTTGTCTGGATTTGGACTATGTCTTGATCCGGACAAGGAGCGTATCATGCAGTTCGGGTTCCGTGAAAAGCCGCGGGCGGCGTTCGTACCGGCGAATGGCAGCGACGACATCGTCGATTTCGGCCGGTTCACGGCGCCCAACCGGCGCCGGCTGAGCGGGCCGGCGCTCCGGACGTTCCTCAACATCGCCGAGCTCTGGGGCCTCAATGAGGAGCAGCGGCGGCTGGTGCTCGGTTATCCCTCGCGCTCGACCTACCATCATTGGGCCAAGCTGGCGCGGGAGCTGCAGCCGTTCACGCTCGATCTCGATGCGCTGCTGCGCATCTCGGCGGTGTTCGGCATCCATCAGGCGCTGGGCGTGCTGTTTGCTGACGAGGCTGAAGGGGTGCGCTGGCTCAAGGGGCCGCATCTGGCGCCGCTGTTCGGCGGACAACCGCCGCTGACGCTGGTCACCTCGGGCACGCAGGACGGGCTGATGGCGGTGCGGCGCTTCCTCGATGCGGCGCGCGGCGGGCTTTACATGCCACCCAATGCGCTGGATGCGGCGTTCACCCCGTACGAAGACAGCGACATCGTCATCCGCTGATGCAGGCGCCCGCCCCGCAGCCGAGCCATCGGCTGATCCCGTCGCGATTTCCACCGATCGGGCTGTTCGACTCCGTCGCCACCACTGCCGATGCCGAGGCGGTGATGGAGCTCGCCGGCTGGACCAATGACCGGCTGGTCAGGCAGCGGCTGGCGCGCCTGCCGCAGCACGAGTGGGTGTTCGGCCGGGCCAATTCCAGCATAGTCATGGCGGCGTTCCTGCATGCAGCGCCGGGCGGTTCGCGCTTCAACGGGCCGGAGCTCGGCGCCTGGTACGCCGCGGCGGCGCTGGTCACGGCGATCGCCGAGGTCGGGCATCACCTGAGGCGCGAAGCGCTGGCCCGCGGCACGGAGACGCTGCAGCGCACCTTCCGCAGCTATACGGCGCGGCTCGCGGGCAGCTATCGCGATATCCGCGGGAGCGAACCGGAGCTGCATGCGTCCGACAGCTATGCGGCGGGGCAGGCGTTCGGCGAAGGCCTGCGGGCTGCTGGAGAAGACGGCGTGCTCTATGACAGCGTGCGCCACCGCGGCGGCAGCAATGTCTGCGCCTATCGGCCGAGCCAGGTGCTCGACGTGGTGCAGGCGGAGCATCTCGAGGTGACGGTCAGCGTCGGCGAGAAGCGGATCGAGGCGAGGCGGCTGGGGGCTTAGGGGCTAACCTCGCTGGATCCGGTGCGGGCTGCCCCCCCACCCCTGTCCCCTCCCCGCAAGGGGGAGGGAGACCCTCACACAACCCCCTCAGTTTGCGTCTCCCTCCCCCTTGCGGGGAGGGATCAAGGGTGGGGGGCCACAGCCACCGGCGGCAGCAACCTACCCGCTAAGCAATACTGGCAAGGATCGCTCGTACCGCGCGGGGCAGGTCGCGTTCGATGTTGGGGCGGTGTCGGGCGAATTCCGGGCGCGACAGTACACGCTCGGCGACCGGGGCCGGGTGGGCGCCCGGCCACATGCCGGCCACCAGCGAGCCGATCATGGTGATGGCCCACAGTGTATCTTCGGCCGAGGCCTTGGGCAGCCGGGTGCGGAGCGCCGCGGCCATCTCGCCGGCCATGCCGCCCATGGTGCGCTTCACCATGACGATGGTGTCTTCGGAGACATTGGTCTCGAGGGTGTTGGAGAGAATCGAAGTGAGGTGGCCGAAGCGCGGACGGGAGGCAAACTGCTCGGTCACGGCACGCGCCAGCCCGTCGAGGTCACCTTCGGGGGTGGCGGCGATGGCTGCGGCGAGGGCAGGGACCAGTTGTTCCATCTCGGCGAGGAACAGGCTCAGCAGCACCTCTTCGCGGCTTTCGAAATAGCGGTAGACATTGGACTTGGTGAAGCCGGCGCGGGCGGCGATGGCGTTGAGGCCGGCGCCGAGCGGGCCCTCGGCATCGAACAGCTCGGCCGCCGCCGCGAGCAGCGTGTCGCGGCGGGCCTGGATTTCCTCGGGCTTGCGGGCCCGCTGGAAGTTCGTGCTGGTCATCAGGTGCCTGTGGTGCGGCGCGTCGATGCCGCTGTCAAGCCGGCAGCGCGGCCAGCGCCGGAAAGCGCGTGCCGGTCAGTTGCTCCGACACGGTCCAGAGCCGCGCCGCGACTGCCTGGTCCTTGGCATGGGCCGGGATGCGGCCGTCCTTGGGCGGGCCGACCAGCTCGAAGCGGTGGCTGGGGCTATAGTAGCCGCCGGGCACGGCGGCAGGGGAGGTCGCGGCGAAGAGCTGCGGCAAGGCGCCTTCGGCCGGGGTCTGGCTCATCAGCGGCGAGAGGATGCGAACGGCGAGCCCAGATAGCCCAGTGATGCCGGGACCGTTGGGGATCAGTTCGGTGCGGGCATAGCCGGGATGCGCCGCAGTGGACTTGAGCCGCCAGCCGGCGCGGTCGCTCTGGCGTTGCAGCTCCAGCGCAAACATCAACATGGCGAGCTTGGATTGGCCGTAGGCCTTGAACGGCCGGTAGAGCCGCTCGCCCTCAAGGTCGTCGAAATCGATGCGGCCGGAATGCGCGTAGCCCGAGGAGAGCTGCACCGTCACCGGCGCTTTGGCGCGGGCCAGCAGCGGCAGCAACTGCGCGGTGAGGGCGAAGTGCGACAGATAGTTGGTGCCGAACTGCTGCTCGAAGCCATCGACGGTGAGCTGTCGGGTGGGCAGGGCCATGACGCCGGCATTGTTGACGAGGATGTCGAGATGGTCGTGCGTCCCGGCAAAGCGCTCGGTGAAGGCGGCGACATTGGCGAGAGCGGCGAGATCGAGGCTCTCATACGACACTCTGGCGCGCGGGATTTCGGCGCGGATGCGGGCGAGGGCGGCGGCGCCCTTGTCGGCATTGCGGCCGGTCAGCACCACGTCCGCGTTCGCACGAGCGAGGGCGAGTGCAGTTTCATAACCGAGCCCGCCGGTGGCGCCGGTGATGAGGGCAAGCTTGCCCGATTGATCCGGAATGTCTTTGGTCGACCAGCTCATGGCTGCACCTCAATAAGAGAACGATGGTCTTCAATTAAGAGACCGTCGGTCTGTTTGCAAGGTGCCGCCAAAAGAAAAAGGCCCGGGATCGCTCCCGGGCCTCAGAATTGCTGAAGGCTAAAGGCCTCCTGTGGTGCTTACTTCACCGGGCCGACTTCGACGAACTTGCCGTCGGTGACGCCGACTTCAACGATGATGCCGTCGACGTCGCCGGCCTTGTCGAAGTCCGCCGGACCACCGGCGCCGTCATAGTCGATGTCGGTGCCGGCCTTGATCAGCTCGAGCGCCTTGGCCCACTCGCCGGGCAGGATCTTCTCGCCCGGAGCCGAAGCGACTTCACGCAGAGCGGCCGAGAGGCCTTCGCGCTTGGCCGAACCGTTCTTCTCGATCGCGAGGGCGAGGAGGAACGCGGCGTCATAAGCCTGCGGCGCATAGGTCGCCGCCGGGTCCTGGCCGGCATCGGTCGCCAGCTTGATGTAGGTGTCGGCCGAGGCACCGGTATAGGCGCCAGCGCGGGTGGCGATGATCTTGCCGTTGACGGCAGCCGGATCGAGGCCGGTCACCAGGTCGTCGCCGATCATGCCGTCGCCGCCGACGAATGCGGTGAACTCGCCGCCTTCGATGGCCTGCTGCAGCACGGTCTTGCCCGAGCCCGAAGCATAGGCGAGGATCACCAGGTTCTGCGAGCCGCCCGAGGACAGCTGGCCGAGCTCGGCGCGATAGTCGGCTTTGCCGTCTTCATGGGCGATGTTGGCCGACACAGTGCCGCCATTGGCGGTGAACTGGGCGACGAACACGTCAGCGAGGCCCTTGCCGTAGTCGTTGTTCACGTAGGTGACGGCAACGTCCTTGATGCCCTTCTGGGTCAAGAGGTCAGCAAGCTTGACGCCCTGGAAGGCGTCCGACGGAGTGGTGCGGAAGACCAGGTCATTGTCTTCGAGCGTGGTGAGCGCCGGCGCCGAAGCCGACGGCGAGATCTGCACGACGCCGCCCGGGATGCCGGCAGCAGTGGCAGCGCCGATGGTGGCGCCGGTGCAGAAGGCGCCGACGATGGCGGTCACCTGATCGGTGTTGACGAGCTTGTCGGCGGCCGGGCCGGCCACGGACGGATCGCAGGCGGAGTCACCGGTGACGGAGACGATCTTGCCGCCGCCGAGGATGCCGCCCTGGGCGTTGACCTGGTCGAAAGCCAACTGGGCGCCGGCGACGATCGGCGGCGCCAGGCTTTCGATCGGCCCGGTCAGATCGCCGAGAATGCCGATCTTGACGTCTTCGGCGAGCGCCGGAACTGCGAGACCGAGCACGGTCGCGGCAACGGCGAGGCCAAGGATACTGGATTTGTTCATGATGTCCCTCTGCAACGTCGCTCCGCCGTGCGGCGTTGTTTACCGCCGTCTCCACCGAAGCAACAATCAACGGGGGCACAACCCGTGCCCCGCTGCGGGCGATATTGCATAAATTGCGAAGGCGAGTCATCCGCTTTTGATCAAGTGGTAAAAGCCCCGCCGGACATTTGTCTGAAGGGGTTCCAGGTTCATGCTGCGTCGCGAGATCGGACCGAAAAGTCTGCAACTTTTCCTGATCGCGCTTTATAAGTTCGAGCCCTGATCCGTTCCTCGCGCCGGTCCGATGATAAAGCTGTTCCGCTGCCTCTCCATTTTCGTACTGGCCTTGTCGCTGCAGGGCGTCCTGGCCCAGGCGGTTCCCGCACAGGAATCGGTGCAGACGCTCGATCCTCCGGCAGAGGGCGCGGCGGCCGATCCGGCGATCGGCGAGGCGCCGCCTCCGCCGCCCTGCGGCACGCAGCAACTGGCCATCGCGCGTATGGCCTGGCCATCCTCGGCACTATTGGCCGAGGTGCATTCGCGGCTCCTCACTGCCAACTATTTCTGCAACGTCGCGGTACAGGAAGGCGACTTGGCCGCCACGGGCTCGTCGATGGGCGCCACCGGCCAGCCGGCGGTGGCGCCGGAGCTGTGGATCGGCCGGATCGCCGATATCTGGAATGCCGCGATGAAGGGCCAGAAGGTGCGGCAGGCCGGAGCGCCCTATGCCGATATCACTTTCGAAGGCTGGTTCGTGCCCGAATACGCCGCGATCCAGTGGCCGGAGGTCACCACGATCGAGGGGCTCAAGGCGCATGCCGCCGATTTCGGCGACGGCAATGGGCGCGGCAAGTTCATCTCCTGTCCGGTCGACTGGGGCTGCGCGGTGGTGAACCGCAATATGCTGCGCGCCTATGGGCTCGACCAGCTGTTCGACATCGTCGAGCCGGCCAACCGGTTCGAACTCGATACGCTGATCGCCGAGGCGGTAGGACGGAACGAGCCGATCCTGTTCTATTACTGGCAGCCCAATGCGGTGCTGGCGCAGTTCGCCTTCAAGCCGGTGACGCTCGCCGCCTATGACCGAGATGCGTTCCTGTGCATGGGGCGCACCACCTGCGCTTCCCCGACGCCGACCGGCTTTGCCCCGGACCCGGTCGTGGTGGCGCTGGCCGAGTGGGTCTATCTCGACGCGCCGCAGGTCGCGGCCTATTTCGGTCGGGCGCGCATGCCGTTCGCCGAAATGAACCTGATGTTGCAGCAACTGGGCGAGGCAGGAGCGACGGTGGAAACCGTGGCCGACCGGTTTATCGCCGAACGCAGCGAAATCTGGCGGCCGTGGGTCGGGTTGCCGCCACTGGAGCCGCCGGCCGAGCCGGCGCCGCAGTAACGCTTCATTAGCCACGCTTGCGGCACCAGGGCGACAGTTGCTGCACTGTCATGAAGCCTGGCTAGCCTGCTGGGCCGATCATTCGGCGCTATCGCCCTAGGCGCTTGTATTCGTTGTCATAATTCTTCGTCGTTAGGCCTTCCGAAAGCTTCTGGGAGGAGGCTGCCGCACGATTGTGCGCGGCAGGCCGCGTGTCATCGATTGTTTTGTCGCGCTTTCGCGAGGGAAAAGTCTCTCAACTTTCCCTCAAAGCGCTCCGGCGGAGCCAGGAGGCCCTTTCGTTGCAACGCCAAGCCTCACTGCAGCATGTCATCAGGACTTACCGGCTGGTGTTCGCCGGGGTTGCGGCGCTGATCGTGGTGACGGGCGTGATCGCGCTCATCGGCTATTTCACCGATCCCCGCGCCATCGAGATGGTGGTGGTGCGCGTGCTGGCCGGCGCCAGCCTGCTGCTGCTGCTGCGCTGGGGCTATGTGCGGCTGCGGCAGGAGCTGGCGAGTGCTGCCGAGGAACAGCGGCAACTGCTCGATCTCGCCTATCGCGACGCGCTGACCGGGGCGCACACGCGCTCGTACTTCTTCAGCGCGCTGAAGCAGAGCCTCTATGGCAACGACCGGCCGGTCGCCTACCTGCAGATCGACATGGACAAGCTCAAGGTGCTCAACGACTCGCACGGCCATGGCGCCGGCGACGCGGCGCTGGTGCACCTGGTGAAGACGCTGAAGACCCTGCTGCCGGATGCGCTGATCGGCCGGCTCGGTGGCGACGAGTTCGGCATTGCGCTCATCGGCCAGGACAGCCGGCCGGCGCTGGTGCGGCTGGGCGACCAAATTCTTGCCACGCTGGGCCAGCCGATCAGCATTGACGGGCGGCCGATCCGGCTCTCGGCCACTATCGGGGTGGCGCTGTGGCCGCAGGACGCGGCCGAGCTGGATGAGCTGATCTCCAAGGCGGACCTGGCGCTCTACAAGGGCAAGAAGGAAGGCCGGGCCGCGACTGTGGCGTTCGAGAGTGAGCTGATGGCCGACGAGCGGCACAAGCGCTTCGTCGAGCGCGACCTGCGCGCGGCGATCCTGCTCAACGAGCTCGAGCTGCACTACCAGCCGATCTTTGCCGTCGACGGCACGACGCTTTGCAGCCATGAGGCGCTGGTGCGCTGGCAGCATCCGGTGCGCGGGCAGGTGCCGCCCGGCGATTTCATCGGCATTGCCGAGCAGTCCGACCTGATCGACAAGCTGGGCGACTGGGTATTGCGGCGCGCCGCGGCCGATCTCGTGGCGCTCGGAACGCCGCATGTCGGCATCAATGTTTCGGTGGTGCAGCTCAGGCGCGGCGATTTCGCCGAGCGCTTTGCCGATATCCTGATGGAAGCCGGAATCAGCGGCAGCCAGATCGTCATCGAGATCACCGAGTCGCTGCCGCTGAAATCCGGGACGGTGGAACTGAGCAATATCGAGGCGCTGCGGGCGCTCGGGGTACGGGTGGCGATCGACGATTTCGGCAGCGGTTTCGCCAGTCTCGAATATCTCAGGGGCTTTCCGTTCGACATCATCAAGATCGACCGCTCATACGTCGCCAACCTGCCGGGCAGCCGGATCGACGGGCTGATCGTCACCTCGATCGCCAAGATCGCGCAGTCGATGCAGGTTGAGGTGATCGCCGAGGGGGTGGAGACCGCCGAGCAGCTGCTGTTCCTGCAACAAGCCGGGGTAACGGCGCTGCAGGGCTATTTGCTGGCCCGGCCGGAACCGCTGCGGTCGCGCTTTGCTTCCGCCGCCTGAGGGCGTAGCTCTAGGCCATGATCACCCGAGACCCCATCAAGATCCGCATCGCCGAGCCGCATGAGGCGGGGGCCATCGCTGCCATCGTGGTGGCAGCCTATGCCAAATGGGTGCCGCTGATCGGGCGCGAGCCGATGCCGATGCGGGTCGACTACGAGAAGGCGGTGCGCGAGCACCGGTTCGACCTGGCGGTCGAGGGAGAGACCATTCTCGGGCTGATCGAAACGGTGCCGCACCCCGACCACCTGTGGATCGACAATGTCGCGGTGGCGCCGGCGGCGCAGGGCCGTGGCATCGGGCGCATGCTGCTGGCCTCTACCGAGCAGCGAGCGATCGCGGCCGGTCATCCCGAACTGCGGCTCGTCACCAACGGAGCGTTCGAGAGCAATATCGCGCTGTACACGCGGATCGGTTTCGTCGTGGACCGGATCGAGGATTTCCTCAACGGCAAGGCGGTCTATATGCGGAAGCCGTTGCATGAGACCTAATCCAAAGTCGTGAGACTTAGGGCTGGCGCTGGCGCGCCTTGCCTCCCGACGAGGCCGATGTCTATAAAGGCTTCCGGGAAGACCCAGGCATATCTATCGGAGTATGTGATTTGGACGTGAAGCGGATCAACGACCACGTGAGCGTGTCCCCGCAGATCAGCCCCGAGGATGTGGCCGCCATCAAGGCCCAGGGTTTCGTCGCTATCATCAATAACCGGCCGGACGGGGAATCCCCGGACCAGCCTTCCGGCGCGACGATCGAGCAAGCGGCGCACGACGCCGGCCTCGCCTATCACTACATTCCGCTCGGCCGCGAGGGCATCAGCGCCCAGATGGTCGAGGAGACCAAACAGGTGCTCGAGGGGAGCACCGGCCCCGTGTTCTGCTACTGCCGTTCCGGCACCCGCTCGACAACCCTGTGGGCGTTGAGCCAGGCCGGCAAGGCGCCGGCCTCCGAGATCATCTCGGCGGCAGCGAATGCGGGTTACGACATGTCCCACCTCGCGGGACATCTGAGCCAGAAATAGGGGCAGCGGCCCCTCGGGCCGCGGCCCTCGTCTCCCTTGCCGGCACTCGCGTGCCTCGCCCCCTCCTGCTCGGGTTAAATCAATGCCGATCAAGAAAATCCTTGTCGCCAACCGCAGCGAAATCGCCATCCGGGTGTTTCGCGCGGCCAACGAACTGAACATCAAGACGGTCGCCTGCTATGCCGAAGAGGACAAGCTGGCGCTGCACCGGTTCAAGGCCGACGAAGCGTACCTGATCGGAAAGGGCAAGGGCCCGGTCGAAGCCTATCTGCAGATCGACGAATATATCCGCATCGCCCGCATCTCGGGCGCCGACGCGATCCACCCGGGCTATGGCCTGCTCTCGGAGAGCCCCGAGTTCGCCGACGCCTGCGAGGATGCAGGGATCATCTTCATCGGGCCGCGGGCCCAGACGATGCGCGACCTCGGCAACAAGGTGGCGGCGCGCAACATGGCGATCGCCTCCGAGGTGCCGGTGGTGCCGGCGACCGAGGCGCTCCCCGACGACATGAATGAAGTGAAGCGCATGGCCGCCGCGATCGGCTATCCGCTGATGCTGAAAGCGAGCTGGGGCGGCGGCGGTCGCGGCATGCGCCGGATCATGGACGAGTCGACGCTGGTCCACGAAGTCTCCGAGGGCAAGCGCGAAGCCAAGGCGGCGTTCGGCAAGGACGAGATGTATCTCGAAAAGCTGATCGAGCGGGCCCGCCACGTCGAGGTGCAGCTGATCGGCGACGACCACGGGAACCTCGTGCACCTGTTCGAGCGCGATTGCTCGGTGCAGCGGCGCAACCAGAAGGTGGTGGAGCGCGCGCCGGCGCCGTATCTCAGCCAACAGGTGCGCGACGACCTCACCGGCGCGGCGATCCGGTTGGGCCAGGCGGCGAACTACCGGGGCGCCGGCACGGTCGAGTTCCTGCTCGATGCCGATACCGACAAATTCTACTTCATCGAAGTGAACCCGCGCATCCAGGTCGAGCACACGGTGACCGAAGTGGTCACCGGCATCGATATCGTGAAGGCGCAGATCCGGCTGCTCGAGGGCGCGGTGATCGGCACGCCCGAATCCGGCGTGCCGAAGCAGGAAGACATCCGGCTCAATGGCAATGCCATCCAGTGCCGCGTCACCACCGAGGATCCGGAGCACAACTTCATTCCGGACTATGGCCGCATCACCGCCTATCGCGAGGCGACCGGGTTCGGCGTGCGCCTCGACGGCGGCACCGCCTATGCCGGTGCGGTGGTCACCCGGTTCTACGATCCGCTCTTAGAAAAGATCACCTGCTGGGCGCCGACCGCTGACGAGGCGATCGCCCGCATGCACCGGGCGCTGCGCGAGTTCCGCATCCGCGGCGTCGCGACCAACCTGGCGTTCCTCGAGAACATCATCACCCACCCGGATTTCATCGAGAACCGCTACACCACGCGGTTCATCGACACGACGCCGGCGCTGTTCGATTTCAAGCAGCGGCAGGACCGGGCGACCAAGCTCCTCACCTATATCGCCGACGTCACCGTCAACGGCCACCCGGAAGTGCGCGACCGGCCGCGGCCGCCGGCCGACGCCGCGGCGCCGGTGGTGCCCGAATACGAGCCGCTGATCGTCGTCGAGGGATCAAAGCAGATTCTCGACCGTGACGGACCCAAGGGCCTGGCGCGCTGGATGAAGGCGCAGGAACAGGTGCTGTTCACCGACACGACGATGCGCGATGCGCACCAGTCGCTGCTCGCCACCCGCATGCGCTCGTTCGACATCACGCGTATCGCCCGCGCCTATAGCCGCGGGCTGCCGAACCTGTTCTCGCTCGAATGCTGGGGTGGCGCGACCTTCGATGTGTCGATGCGCTTCCTCAACGAAGACCCTTGGGAGCGGCTTGCGGCAGTGCGCGAGGGCGCACCCAATATCCTGACGCAGATGCTGCTGCGCGGTTCGAACGGCGTCGGCTACACCAACTACCCCGATAACGTGGTGAAGTTCTTCGTCTCGCAGGCGGCGAAGGGCGGGGTCGACGTGTTCCGCGTGTTCGACTGCCTGAACTGGGTGGAGAACATGCGCGTCTCGATCGACGCGGTGATCGAGGCCGACAAGGTGGCCGAAGGCGCCATCTGCTATACCGGTGACCTGCTCGACCCCGATCGGGCCAAGTACGACCTCAAATATTATGTGGGGCTGGCCAAGGAGCTCGAAGCCGCCGGCGCGCATGTGCTGGGGCTCAAGGATATGGCGGGGCTGCTGAAGCCCGCCGCGGCCAAGAAACTGATCGAGACACTGAAGCAGGAAATCGGCCTGCCGATCCATCTGCACACGCACGACACCTCGGGCGCGGCTTCCGCGACGATCATGGCGGCGGTAGATGCCGGCGTCGATGCGGTCGATGCGGCAATGGACGCGCTGTCGGGCACGACGTCGCAGCCGACGCTCGGCTCGCTCGTCGCGGCGCTGAAGGATGGGCCCCGTGCCCCCGGGCTCGACCAGAAGGTGATCCGCGAGATCTCGTTCTACTGGGAAGCGGTGCGTAACCAGTATCGCGCCTTCGAGAGCGACCTGAAGGGCGGCGCCTCGGAAGTGTACCTGCATGAAATGCCGGGCGGGCAGTTCACCAACCTTAAGGAGCAGGCCCGTTCCCTTGGTCTGGAAAGCCGTTGGCACCAGGTGGCGCAGACCTATGCCGACGTGAACCAGATGTTCGGCGACATCGTGAAGGTGACGCCGTCGAGCAAGGTGGTGGGCGACATGGCGCTGGCCATGGTGTCGGCCGGGCTGACCCGCGCCGATGTCGAGGACCCGCAGCGCGATATCGCCTTCCCGGATTCGGTGGTCGGGTTCTTTGCCGGCGACCTGGGCCAGCCGCCGGGTGGCTTCCCCGCCGCCCTGCAGAAGAAGGTGCTGAAGGGCAAGAAGCCGCTGACCGAGCGGCCGGGCTCATACCTCAAAGACGTCGATCTCGAGGCCGAGCGCAAGAAGGTAGTCAAGGACATCGGCGGTGAGGTCGATGGCAAGCGGCTCGCCTCGTACCTGATGTATCCCAAGGTGTACGCGGACTTCGTCAAGACGCAGGACAAGTACGGCCCCACCGAGGTGTTGCCGACGCCGATCTATTTCTATGGTCTCAAGGAGGGCGAGGAAGTGTTCCTCGACCTCGAGAAGGGCAAGACCCTGGTGCTGACCTACCAGGGCCGTACCGAGACCAACGAAAAGGGCGAAGTGCGCGTCTTCTTCGATCTCAACGGCCAGCCGCGCACCATCACCGTGCCGGACCGGCTGAAGGTCGGCGAGGTGAAGGTCCGGGCCAAGGCGGCCCTGGGCGATGCCAAGCAGATCGGCGCGCCGATGCCGGGCGTGATCTCGTCGCTGGGCATCAAGGTCGGCGACAAGGTGGTGGCCGGCGACGTGCTGCTGTCGATCGAAGCGATGAAGATGGAAACCGCCATCCACGCCGAAGCCGACGGCATTGTCGCCGAGGTCACGGTGAAGCCAGGCGACCAGATCGACGCCAAGGACCTCCTGGTCCGGTTCGAATAAGCCTCAGACTTCCGCACCCATCGCCGTGGCGATGGTGCGGAAGTCGCTCTCACTGATCTCGAACAGGCCGAAGCGCATCTGGTAACCCCAGTTGGCCTTGCCGCGGGTGAACTCGAGCCGCTCGAGCAGTGGCGCGATCGGGGCTTCGGCTGCCTCGACGTAATCGACATTGCGTCGCCAGGGTGTGAAGTCGCCGCCCATCACGCCCTGGTAGAGCGCTTCGTCGCGCACCCGGCCGATGGTGGTGAAGCTTTGCAGCCGGTCCTTGCCGCCGATGGTCTCGGCCGGCGAGTAGTAGGTGACCCCATCGCCGGCGCGGATGCGCTGCAGCGGGGCTTTCTTGCCGTGGTTCACCTGCATGAAGCCGGCGCGCCCGCGACGGGCGTGTTCGGCTGAGGCCACTGCGATCCAGTACTTGGTCATGGTCGGTCTCCGTCATCGCGGAGACCCTGGACCGGGTAACTGTCAGTTTTCGGCAGTGGTGAGCACAGAATAGCGCTTGCCGTCCATCGCCCCATGCGCAGCCTAGAGGACTGGCAACCGATCCAGCAGCCCGTCGAGGAAGCTCGCCAGCCAGTGTCTCAGCGACTGGGGTTTGTCGCGGCCATACTGTTCTGAGCTGAGCGCCATGTTCAGCGCCGGCGATAGGTGCCGTCGATCTCCTTGGCGCCGTCGGCCGTACGCCGGTAGACCGGCGCCTTCTGCGGCAGCAGCTTCACGATCAGGCTGACCAGCAGCGGCACGACGATGAAATCGTCGACCCAGCCGAGCAGCGGGATCATGTCGGGGATCAGGTCGATCGGGCTCAACAGGTAGGCCGGCACCAGCAACATCAGCGCCTTCAGGTGCACCGGCGTCTCCGAAGAGACGAAGGCCTGCCAGAGCGTGATGAGTTCCTTGCGGAAGGTGAGGAAGCGGGCGAGGAGCGAGAACCTGTTCATGCCGTAGAAATGGTCTCGGCCGATGACGGCTTCAAGGGGTGCTGCAGACGGTCGCAGCCTCGGTGTACATTTTAGAATTTGCATTCTAAAATGTATGTTCTATAATTCCGCTATGGCTAGAACACGCAGCTTCGATCGCGACGCCGTCCTTGCAGCGGCCGGCAATGCCTTCCGGCAGCATGGCTATCGCGATGCCTCGATCGCCGAGCTGGAGCGGGCAACCGGGCTCGTGTCGGGCAGCATCTACAATGCGTTCGGGGACAAGGCCGGGTTGTTCCGGGCGGCGCTTGAGCACTATGTGCATGGCTTCGTGCGCCAACGGGTCGCCGCGTTCGCCGGGGCGGATGCGGGGCTCGAACAGCTGGAGCAGCTGTATCTCTCGGTACTGGAACCGCCGCTGTCGGATGGCTACGGCTGCCTCGTCAACAATTCGATCATCGAGTTCGGCACTGCACCGGGCATTGCGTCGGATGGCATTGCCGAAACGCTGACGCTGGTGCGCGAGGGGATTGCGAGCGTGCTGGCCCGCGAGATCGGCTCGGTCGGCGCCGAAAGCGAGGCCATGCAACTGGTGCTGCTCTACCACGGCGTGCTGACGCTTTCGCGCAGTGGCACCAGCCTCGAAGCGATGCGTGGGGCGGTCAGCGCCACGTTCGAGCGGCTGCATGCCAGCCGTGCCCAACACAACAAGAAGCAGTGAGAGGATCCACGATGCTGACCATGCTCAACCCCGGCGGCAATGCCCCGGAGGCTCCGTACAGCCACGGCGCCCTCGCCACCAACGTCACGCGAACGCTCTACATTTCGGGGCAGGTCGGCGTCGATGCAGCCGGTCGGATGGGCGCCGATATCGGCGAGCAGGCGCAGATCGCCGTCGCCAACCTCAATGCCGTGCTGGCGGAAGCGGGAATGACCCCGGCCAACCTCGCCAAAGTAACGATCTACCTCACCGACGACAGCCTGATCCCCGGTTTCATGCAGGCGGCCGGCGGTGGCTTGCCGTCACCGCCACCGGCGACGACGCTGCTGGTGGTGAAGGCGCTGGCTGCGCCACCACTGCTGGTCGAGATCGAGGCGATAGCCGTCGACTGAAGCGGTGCTACTTCAGTCCGGCGCGATCCTTCAACAGCTTGACGATCGCCATGGCGTGGCCGTGGCCGAGCTGGTAGTCGGCCTTCAGCCAATCGGTGATTTGTGTGGCCTTGGTGCCGGCTTTGATAAAGCCTTTCGCGGTGGCGAGGCTGATCCACTGGTCCGGCGTGACGCCGGTCTGCTTCTCGATATTGTCGAGATAGGCTTGGAAGGTCATGGGCGGCTCGCTTCAATCGGTCACGCAATCGTAACATTGCGCCCTCAACCTCAAAGGCCTATTTGCTGAGGCGACAAGTCCACGATTGTCGCGCTTTCGAGCTGGAAGAGTCTCCTGCTCCTGCTGAAGCGCTCCAGGGGTTTTCGATGAGCATTTCTCCCCGCCGGCACTCGGTCGGCGTCAATGTCGGTGGCGTGATGGTGGGCGGCGGCGCGCCGATCGTCGTGCAGTCGATGACCAATACCGATACCGCCGATATCGAGGCGACAGTGCGCCAGGTGGCGCAGCTGTGGCGCGCCGGCTCGGAGATCGTCCGCATCACCGTCGATCGCGACGAGGCAGCGGCCGCCGTGCCGCATATCCGCGACCGGCTGGCAGCGCGCGGCATCACTGTGCCGATCGTCGGCGACTTCCACTATATCGGCCACAAGCTCCTGACCGACCATCCGGCAGCGGCGGAAGCACTGGCCAAATACCGGATCAACCCGGGCAATGTCGGCTTCAAGGCGAAGCGCGACACACAGTTCGCGACGCTGATCGAACTGGCGATGCGGTACGACAAGCCAGTGCGCATCGGGGTCAACTGGGGCTCGCTCGATGAAGAGCTGCTGACCCGGCTGATGGACGAGAACTCGGCCTCGACGACGCCGGTTTCGGCGGCTGCGGTGCAGCGCGAGGCGATTATCCAGTCGGCGCTGCTCTCGGCGCAACGGGCCGAAGAACTCGGGCTCGCCCGGGATCACATCATCCTCTCGACCAAGGTGTCGGACGTCCAGCACCTGATCGCGGTCTACCAGGACCTTGGGGCGCGCTGCGATTATGCGCTGCACCTGGGGCTGACCGAGGCGGGCATGGGCTCGAAGGGCATCGTCGCCTCGTCGGCAGCCATGGGGATCCTGCTGCAGCAGGGGATCGGCGACACCATCCGCGTGTCGCTGACGCCCGAGCCGGGCGGCGACCGCACGCAGGAAGTGCGGGTGGCGCAGGAGCTGCTGCAGACCATGGGCTTCCGGCAGTTCCTGCCGGTGGTCGCGGCCTGCCCGGGCTGCGGGCGCACCACGTCGCAGACTTTCCAGGTGCTGGCCAAGGAAATCCAGGACCACCTGAGTGCGTCGATGCCGGAATGGAAGGAACGCTATCCGGGCGTCGAAAGCCTGTCGGTGGCGGTGATGGGCTGCATTGTCAACGGCCCGGGGGAGAGCAAGCACGCCAATATCGGCATCTCGCTCCCCGGCACCGGCGAAACCCCGGCCGCGCCGGTGTTCGTGGATGGCCAGAAGGTCGCCACGCTGCGCGGCGCCGACGTCGCCGAGCAGTTCAAGGTGATGGTCGCCGACTATATCGAGAAGCGCTTCGGCACGGCCGAAAAGACCGCAGCCGAATGAGCCGCCTGCGCGACTGGCTGTTCACCGGCGAAGCGGCGCGGCGGCGCTGGCTGTGGCTCGGCGTGCTGGCGCTGCTGCTCATCGTGCTGTGGCTGACGGGCAATCTCAGGCAGCAGTAGGGCAGCGGGCGGCGGCTCGCCTTTGGAGTCCTGTGTCCAAGACCTCTCTGGCGCCGGTGCGGGCTGACCCCCACCCCTGTCCCCTCCCCTTGCAAGGGGGAGGGAGCACACTGATATCGCAGTCAGCGTCTCCCTCCCCCTTGCGGGGAGGGATCAAGGGTGGGGGTCCACAGCCACCAGCGCTAACAGTGATCAGCCGCTAGCTCTCGCGTTCGGCGAAGAACCGCGCTGTCGCCCTCAGCCCATCCGCTCTCTGGTCGAAAGGGAGCAGTGCGGTGAGCGCGTCGTGGATGACCTCGCCGAGCTGCCGCTGGGCGGCTTCGACGCCGATGCGGGCGACGATGGTCTGCTTGCCCTTTTCGGCGTCCTTGCCGGTGGCCTTGCCCAGCGCTTCGGCGGAGGCGGTGACGTCGAGGATGTCGTCGGCGAGCTGGAAGGCGCGGCCGGCAGCTTCGGCGTAGCTGGTGAGGTGGGTGAGGTCGGCGTTCGAGGCGCCACCGAGGATGGCCCCGAGGCGCACGGCGGCACGGATCAGGGCGCCGGTCTTCATCGCCTGCATCTGGGCGATGGCGCGCTCGGTGAGGAAACTCGTCTCGCCCTCGATGTCGCGCATCTGGCCGCCGACCATGCCGCCGGCTCCGGCGCAGGTCGCGAGCTCGGTGACGAGACGAACACGAATGGCGGGATCGGGATGGGTGGCCTCATCGGCGAGCAGGGCGAAGGCGTGGGTCAACAGCGCATCGCCGGCGAGGATGGCGGTGGCATCGTCATAGGCTTTGTGGACAGTGGGCTGGCCGCGGCGCAGATCGTCGTCGTCCATGGCGGGCAGGTCGTCATGCACCAGTGAGTAGCAGTGGATCATCTCGACGGCGAGGCCGGCAGGGATGGTCGTGGCAGGCGCGGTGCCGAAGACGCCGGCGGCCTGGCGAACCAGCAGGGGACGGAGGCGTTTGCCGCCGTTGAGACTGCCGTGGCGCATCGCCGCGATCAGGCGGTCGGCCGGGATACCGGGGCCAGAAAGGGCAGGGGCAGTGAGCAGAGCGTCGAGCGCCTGCTCGATATCGCTGGCAGTGCTGGCGAGTTCGTCGGGAAAGCTGTAGGTCACGTTGGAGCGTCCGGGAGGGTCGAGCGCTTGTAGCGGATTTGCACTGGTGCAGGAACTGCGCCGCAAACCCTGAGATGAGCCAATTTCGCCCCTTCCCATCCGTGCGATTGTGCTCTATAGACGCCCCCAATTCCCGACAGACCCTGTCTGTTAGACGCCGGAACGCCTTCGGCGAAACGCTATTGATCCAGGAGTAACAACCATGGCAGTGCCAAAGCGCAAGACCTCGCCGATGAAGCGCGGGTTCCGCCGCTCCGCCGATGCGCTGGCCACCCCGGCCTATGTCGAAGACAAGGACTCGGGTGAGCTGCGTCGTCCGCACCACGTCGATCTGAAGACCGGCATGTATCGCGGCCGGCAGATTCTGCAGCCCAAGAGCTCGTAAGCCTTCGGGCCGGCGCTCCCTTGCGCACCAAACGATAGATATTTCGCGGCCGGCTCCCAGATCAGGGAGCCGGCCGTTTCCATTTGTTCCAGAGGTTTTTCCGGCTATGGGCACGCGCGTCGAATCGGATTCCATGGGCACGATCAACGTGCCGTCGGAAAAGTACTACGGGGCGCAGACCGCCCGCTCGCTGGCCAATTTCGACATCGGCGGCGAGAAGATGCCGACCGAGATCATCCGGGCCTTCGGCATCCTCAAGAAGGCAGCGGCGCTCGCCAACCACAAGCTGGGGCTGATGGACCAGGCGACGCGCGACCTGGTGGTCGCGGCGGCCGACGAGGTGATCGCCGGCAAGCTCGCCGAGCACTTCCCGCTGGTGGTGTGGCAGACCGGCTCGGGCACCCAGTCGAACATGAACGTCAACGAGGTGATCTCGAACCGCGCCATCGAGATGTCCGGCGGCGTCATGGGCTCGAAGAAGCCGGTGCACCCGAACGACCACGTCAACATGAGCCAGTCGTCGAACGATACCTATCCGACGGCGATGCATATCGCGGCGGTCGAGGCGATCGAGAACTACCTGGTCGACCGGGTCATGCTGCTCAGGAATACGCTCGACGCCAAAGCGACCGAGTTCATGGGCGTGGTGAAGATCGGCCGCACGCACCTGCAGGATGCGACGCCGCTGACGCTCGGGCAGGAGATTTCCGGCTGGGTGGCGCAGCTCGACCTGGCGCTGAAGGCGATCCGCGCCACGCTGCCGCAGCTCTATGAGCTGGCGCTGGGCGGCACCGCGGTCGGCACCGGGCTCAATGCGCATCCGAAATACGGCGAGACGGTCGCGGCGGAGATTGCGACGCTCACCGGGCAGCCATTCGTCACCGCGCCTAACAAGTTCGCGGTGATGGCCGGGCACGATGCATTTGTCGGGTCGTCCGGGGCGCTGAAGCAGCTGGCGGCGGCGCTGATGAAGATCGCCAACGACGTGCGCTGGCTGGCCTCCGGCCCGCGCTCGGGCCTGGGCGAGATCACCATTCCGGAAAACGAGCCGGGGTCGTCGATCATGCCGGGCAAGGTCAACCCGACGCAGGCCGAGGCGACCACCATGGTTGCGGTGCAGGTGATGGGCAACGATGCGGCGATCGGCATTGCGGCGAGCCAGGGCAATTTCGAGCTCAACGTGTTCAAGCCGGTAATCGCCTACAACTTCCTGCAGTCGGTACGGCTGCTCGCCGATGCGGCCAAGAGCTTCAACGATCACTGCGCCGTGGGGATCGAGCCGGACCGTGACCGGATCAAGCAACTGGTCGATCAGTCGCTGATGCTGGTGACGGCGCTGAACCGCAAGATCGGCTATGACAATGCGGCCAAGATCGCTAAGCATGCGCACAAGAAGCGCTCGACGCTGCGCGAGAGCGCCATCGAACTGGGCCTCCTCACCGGCGAGGAATTCGACGCCGAAGTGAAACCCGAGCAGATGGTCGGCCCGCTCAAGCTCTGATCCAGGGGCAGGGCTCTTAGGGCATCAGTGCGAAAGCGCACGGCGGGGCTGGCGGGGGCGGCCCGGCTTTGGCATTGTGCCCCGCACTAACCGATCAGGGAACGCGCCATGTCCGACAATACGGTATTCATCCCCCAGGGTGGCCGCGCCGCGCGCAACGGCGCCTTCATTCCGCCGCTGCTGCTGATCCCGCTGATCGCCTATAACTTCTTTGCCTTCCTGTTCATGGGCGGCAATCCGGCGGGCTGGAGCCAGCAGCTGTTGACCATTCCGATGGTCTCGGGCGTCTCGTGGTCGCTGACGGCCGGCGACCTGATCCTCGTGGTGGGCCTCGTGTGCCTGTTCTTCGAGGTGCTGAAATCCACCAATACCGGGCGCAACTCGGTGATCGAGCACATGCTCTCGGTGGTGGTGTTCGTGATCTTCCTCGTCGAATTCCTGCTCGTCGGCGCGGCGGCCAGCTCGGTGTTCTTCATCCTGATGATGATGGCGATCGTCGATGTGGTGGCGGGCTTTACCGTCTCGATCACCGGCGCCGGCCGCGACGTGACCATGGGCGGCTGAGGCCGCCCGAAGAGCCCCAACTACAGTGTCATCCCGGCGAAGCCCATAAGTCGCAAAGTTATTGCCGTGCCCACCTACCGGGGATGACGCCGGTGGTATGGCGGGCCCATGGTAGGGTGCTGCAGGCGGTGCCTTGGGCCAAGGATCATTTCGGCATCTCAGGATGGCTCCGACCTTCGTCGGGCTGACACCGTGGATGCGGAAAGTTCGAGCCCTCGTCGGGCAACAGCTCAGGTGACGATGGTCTTGCGGTAGCCGGCAGGCATGCGCCGGACCGTGATCTTGCTGCCATTGGCATAAGCGTCGACCGCCTGGCCAACCGGGGCGCGGCGGCGCTCGCGCTGTGGCGCGAGGTGCTGGCGGGCGGCGATCAGCTGGCTGAGGAAATCGGCGTGCGCGGGGGTGTGGACGAGCATCAGCCGCTCACGTGGTGCTTCCTGCACCACCGGCAGCGTGAACACCTGCTTTGTCGTCCCGTTGTCGTCCATCGCCTCGGACCTGGTGTCGGTCCGGCGCGACGGCCGCGTTAGGCTGCCTCGCTCGGACCATGGGAGTAACGTCGCCATGACCGGGAGAGGTTGCAATGTTTCGTTGGCAGTTTCCCGTGTTTCATCAAGAAAGGGTTAACCGCATCACGTGCCGGCGGGTACCGGCTTTCCCCACCTCGACGAAGCCCAAACCCTCGAAGGCAGGGACAAACCCCATGAAACGATAGCTGGGGGACGAAGGGGCGACAGGGTAGGCTTCGAGGATGTCGGCCTTGCGTTTCCGCGCATGGGCAATGGCGGCGGCGATGAGCTGGCGACCGAGCCCTTCACCGCGGAACTGCCGGCGGACATACATGCAGGTGAGCGACCAGATCGCTTCGCCCGCCTGTTGGTCAGGACCGCCGAGGTTGCGGAAGCTGTCCCGCGGCGCGATCGACACCCAGGCGACCGGCTCGCCATCGGCATAGCCGAGCAGCCCGACCGGCACGCCGTCCTCGATGCGGCCGAGGATCTGCTGGCGCCGCGCCGGCCCCTGGTTGTCCTTGATCTCCTCGGGCGTGGCCCGCCAGGTCATGCACCAGCAGGGTTTCGGCCCGCCGGGGCCAGCAAACAGCGCTTCGAAATCCTTGGCCGTTGACCGGGTGACCGGCTTGAAGGCCAGCTTATCGGGCATCCGCTACCCTTTGAATTCGTCCTTGGCCTTGCGTAAAGCGGCGAACACCTTGGCGGGTTCCGCATCGGCGGCCAGCCCCATGGCCTTGGCCAGTACCGGCTGATCGGCGCGGAGGAACGGGTTGCTGGCCTTTTCGAGCCCGAGCGTCACCGGGATGGTGTATTTGCCGGCCTCGACCATGCGCCTGACCTCGGTGGCGCGGATGTTGAGCGCCGGGTTTTTCGGGTCGACGCTCAGGGCAAAGGCGGCGTTGGAGGCGGTGTATTCGTGGCCCGGATAGACCAGCGTATCGTCGGGCAGGGCGCGCAACTCCTCGAGGCCGTTCCACATCGGGCCGGGCTTGCCCTCGAACATGCGGCCGACGCCGAGCGAGAACAGCGCATCGGCAGAGAACAGGTGCCGGCCGGACGGATCGTAATAGACGATGTGTCCGAGCGTATGCCCCGGGGTCTCGATGACGATGAAGTCGGTATCGCCAAGCGACACGGTATCGCTGGCCGAGACCAGCACCTCGAGCCCGAGGATCTTCGACGCTTCGGCCTTGGGACCGACGACGCGCACCCCATATTCACGCTTGAGGGCCGGAATGCCTTCGACGTGGTCGGTGTGGTGATGGGTGATGAACAGGTCGGTCAGCTTCCAGCCGCGGCGCTGCAACGCTTCCTTGATGGCCTTGGCGTCCGGTGCGTCGATCGCGGCGGTGCGGCCGCTGGCGACATCGTGGACGAGGTAGCCGAAATTGTCGGAACGGCAGAGGAAAACGTCGATCAGCAGGGGCACGTGGGGGAGTCTCCGGGTCAGGCGCGCGCCGCGCGGGTGGCATGCGGCAGCGAAGCATGACAGAAACTAGAGAAGGTTTTCGGACAACGCCATGACCTCGCATGTCGAGCGGCTGATCGGCTTCTACAAGTCGCCCCTGGGAAAGATCTCCCGCGCCCTGCTGCGCGAGGAGGTGCTGCGCTTTGCCGGCAATGTGCGGGGCTTGCGGGTGCTCGGGCTGGGCTTTGCGACGCCCTATATGCGCTTCACCCTGGAAAAGGCCGAACGGGTGATCGCCGTGATGCCGGCCCGGCAGGGCGCTTCGGCCTGGCCGCGCGAAGGCCCGTCGCACACCGTGCTCTGCGACCCGCTGGAATTGCCGCTCACCGATGCCGCCGTCGACCTGATCATCGCGGTGCACGCTTTCGAGCATGTCAGCGACACCGAAGAACTGATGCGCGAGCTGTGGCGGGTTTCGGCGCCCAATGCGCGGCTGATCGTCGTGGTGCCGAAACGCCGCGGCACCTGGTCGTCGATCGACACGACGCCCTTCGGCGACGGACACCCGTTCTCGCGCGGGCAGCTGGAGCGGTTGCTGCGTGACCACAGCTTCGTGCCCGAGCAATGGCGCGATGCGCTCTATGTGCCGCCGTCGCAGCACGCGCTGGTGCTCAAATCGACGCGCTTTTTCGAGCGGGCCGGCCGGATGTTCGGGCCAACCTTTGCAGGCGTCCACTGCGTGCTCGCCCGCAAGGAGCTGTTCCCGGCGGTGCCGCGGCGGAAGAAAGCCGAGCGGCTGATCAAGGTGCCAGCCCTCGCGCCGCAGGCGGCGATGAAGCTGCCGCGAGAGCGCTGACGAGCCGCATTCTTGCGCCGCCTAGAGCGCGCTCTCGACGTTCATTTCCGGCCTCAGATGGACCGCGACCTCGCCCGACCAGGGCTCGGTGACGCCTCGGCCGCCGCCAAGGTCCTCGAGCAGCCCGCGGAAGCGGTCGAGCATGGCGATCATCTGGGGCCGGGACTGCACCAGATTGCTCATCTCCGCCCAGTCGCCGACGACACAGAAGTCGCGCTCACCGGTCTTGACCACCCAGAAATTGCGGAGGCCCGCCATGTCCGAGCTCACGATATCGCGGTGGAGGGCGATGAACTCCTCCTCGCGGCCGGGCTTTACCCGCATATGCACGATGTTCATTGCCGTCATCGGATCCTCCTCCGTCTCGACAAGTACGCCGCGCCCCTATCCTAGCAGATGTCGGGGCAACTGGGGCCGGGATTCCTTTGCAAGCGTGGGCGCCATCCCCTATGGTCCGGCCGATTTTTGACCCGGCTTCCCCTTCAGACATGACCGACACGCCCAAACGCCCCGTCCCGCAGCCCGGCATCCTGAAGATCGCGCCCTATGTCCCGGGCCGTTCCGACACGCCCGCCGGCGTCAAGCTGGTGAAGCTCTCGGCCAACGAGTCGCCGCTGGGGGCGAGCCCCAAGGCGATCGAAGCGGTGCGCGAGGCGGCTGGTCGGATCGAGATCTACCCGGAAGGCTCGTCGCGCGATCTGCGCATGGCGCTGGGCGAGGTGCACGGGCTGGCGCCGGACCGCATCGTCTGCGGTTTCGGCTCGGACGACATCCTCCACCTCCTCGCCCAGGTCTATCTCGGCGAGGGCGACGAAGCGGTGATGAGCCAGTATGGCTTCAACGTCTACCCGATCATCACCCGCGGCGCCTCGGCCGAGATCATCATGGTGCCCGAGACCGACTACCGGGCCGATGTCGACGCGCTGCTTGCCGCGGTGACGCCGCGCACCCGCATGCTGTTCCTCGCCAACCCGAACAACCCGACCGGCAGCTACCTGCCGGCAGCGGAAGTCGAGCGGCTGCAGCGCGGGCTCCGGCCGGACATCCTGTTCGTCCTCGACAGCGCCTATGCGGAATACGTCACCGCCGAGGATTACGCTGAAGGCATCGACCTGGTGAACGCCTCGGACAATGTGGTGATGGTGCGCACCTTCTCGAAGATGGGCATTGCCGGCGAGCGGGTGGGCTGGATGTATGGACCCGATCACGTCGTCGACGCGGTCAACCGCATCCGCGGGCCGTTCAACGTGTCGCTGTCGGGACAAGCGGCGGCCGCCGCCGCGGCGCGCGATGTCGCGTTCACCGCCAGGCTGCGCGAACATAATGCACGCTGGCGCAGCTGGCTCACCGGGGCGCTCCAGTCGAACGCCATCCGGGTGCCGCCGAGCCAGGGCAACTTCATTCTGGCGCTGTTCGAAGACGTGGCGACGGCGAAGGCGGCGTTCGCCGCGCTGCGCGATAAGGGCCTGTTGGTGCGCGAAATGCATGGCTATGGCATACCCGACGGCTTACGCATCTCCATCGGGCTCGAGGAGCATATGCGCGCCGTGGTGGAAATTCTGAAGGCGTTCGGGGCGCCGGGGGCAAGCAACTGATGTTCGAAAAACTGACGCTTATCGGCATCGGCCTGATCGGCTCGTCCATCGCCCGGGCGGTGAAGCTCAAGGGCCTCGCCAAAACCATCGCCATCACCACGCGCAAGTCGGCGACGCTCGAGGAGGCGCGGGCGCTGGGGCTGGGCGACATCTATACGCTCGACGCCGCCGAGGCGGTCGAGGGCGCCGATCTCGTCATCCTGTGCACTCCGGTCGGCGTCTATGCCGACGTGATGCAGCAGATCAGCGGGCGCCTGGCGCCTGGCGCCATTCTCTCCGATGTCGGTTCGGTGAAGGGCCAGGTGATGAAGGCGCTGGAGCCGATGGTTCCGGCGGGCGTGCACTTCATCCCCGGCCACCCGATTGCCGGTACCGAGCATTCCGGCCCATCCGCCGGCTTCCCTGACCTGTTCGTCGGGCGCTGGTGCGTGCTGACGCCGAAGCCGGAGGTGGATGCGGTGGCGGTCGACCGGCTGGTGTCGTTCTGGGGGGCGCTCGGCTCGAACGTCGAAGTGATGGATGCCGCGCACCACGACCTGGTGCTGGCGATCACCAGCCATGTGCCGCACCTCATCGCCTACAATATTGTCGGCACGGTCGCGGATCTGGAAGCGGCAACGCAATCAGAGGTGATCAAGTTCTCGGCCTCGGGATTCAGAGATTTCACCCGTATTGCCGCCAGTGACCCGGTGATGTGGCGCGACGTGTTCCTCACCAACCGCGAGGCGGTACTGGAAATGCTCGGGCGTTTCCTCGAGGATCTGTCGAGCCTGCAGCGCATGGTGCGGGTCGGCGATGGCGAAGGCATGCAGGCGCTGTTCACCCGCACCCGCGCCATCCGCCGCTCGATCATCACCGCTGGCCAGGAAACCGCGGCGCCGGATTTTGGCCGCCCGCACGGCACGCCGGAAGCCGCCGTGGTTCCGCCGACCGACGTGTCGCCAGTGATGGTGCGCGAGCATGGCGGCGGCGAGGACGCCTGATCCGGATTGGTTGAACCAACCACCGGGTCATTCCCGCGAAAGCGGGAAACTCCGTTTGCGGTGTCTGCCGCACGATCGAAAACAGAGATTCCCGCTTTCGCGGGAATGACTCCGTGCAGGGGGGCAGCTCTCGCGCCCTAGAACAGCGGCAGCAACTGTGCAAAAGGCACGGCGAGCAGTTTCACCTGGCCATCGGTGATGGTGAGGCTGTTGCGGAAGCTGCCATCGGCATTGGGGGCGCCGCGCAGCATGGCGAGCTGCATCACCGGCAGGAACTGGGCGAAGCGATCGAGCACACCCTTGGTGGTGTAGCTGATCTCGCCCTCCGGGTAGCCGCCGCCATTGAGCTTCAGCGTGCCTGAGATCTCGAAGCGCTCGTCGGGCTGTGGCTGGCTGCCGGCCAGTTTGGTCAGGGTCAGCGCCCCGCCGGCCGCTTGCCAGCGACGCAGCGCGTCGGGCTCACCGAAGGCACGAAGATCGTCAGGTATGGCGGTGAGCTCGACTTCGGCGCTGGTGTCGGCGGCTGCGACCTGCAGCCCTGGCAGGTCCAGCGCCGTGGTCGAGAGGTAGCCGCGAAGCGCTGCAGTGCCGGCGGCCTTGTCGTGCAGTTCGGGGACATCGAGCAGGTGCGCTTCGAGGTGCTTGCTGCGCGCCTCGACGATCTCGCCGGCGACGGTATCGGTCAGCACCAGATCATCGGCCACCAGTGAGAAGCGGGCGATGCGCCAGCCTTCGCCGCTGAGGCCGCGCATCAGGTCGGTTGAGGTGAGCCGCAGGCTGCCTTCCATGGCGCCGAAATCGAGCCGGCGCTGGCTGCCCGAAAAGGCGTCGGCAAGGCTGAACGGCGCCTTGGCAGTGAAGATCAGGTGCGATGGCGCGTAGACCAGCACCGAACCTTTGAGACCGGCGAAACTGGCCGTGAGGTCCTGATCGACCAGGGTGGCGTCGAGGCATTCGAGGTCGAAGCGGAACGGGAAGCCGGAGACATCGAAGGTGCCGCAGGTGAGCTTCGGCGCGGTTTCGCCGTCGGCTTCAGCCAGGAGCCTGATTTGCCGCGTTGCCTCACCGGCGGCCCAGAGCCAGCCGGCGGTCCACAGCCCGACCAGGACGACCACCGCGATGGCGAGCCACATGAACTTCCGCAACGTCAGGTCTCCCATTCCGGCGCACCGATTGCGCGGCGCGGACCGTATCGGTAGGAACGTGACCGCGGCAAGGCGAGTGGACGTTTCGTGCAGCAGAATTCAACGCATTGGGTGTTCGGCTACGGCTCGTTGATCTGGCGGCCGGGCTTTGCCTTCCTCCGGCAGATGCCGGCGCTGCTGCGCGGCGTGCATCGCCGGCTCTGCGTCTACTCCTACCGGCATCGCGGCACCGAGGCGCAGCCGGGGCTGGTGTTCGGACTGATGCCGGGCGGCTCGTGCCGTGGCATGGCGTTCGAGGTTGATGATGCAGCATGGGACGGGGTGCACGCCTATCTCAGCGAGCGCGAGATGGATCGCGGCGTCTACCGCGAGGCGACGCGGCAGATCGAACTCGCCGATGGCGGTCTGGTGCCGTCGCTGGCCTTCCTCGCTGACACGCGGCACCTGCAATATGCGGGCAAGCTCGCCATCGCCGAGCAGGTGCGGATCGTGCGCGCCGGGGTGGGCGAGTCCGGCGCCAACCCGGAATATGTGCTGGAAACAGCACGCAAGCTGCATGAGCTCGGGATCACCGACCGCTATCTCGACGAGGTGGTGGCGGCGCTGAACGGCACGGATGTGCCGGTGGTGGCGGGGGCGTAGGGGCTGACTGCAGCAGACGGCCCCCTCCCGGCCTCCCCCATAAAGGGGGAGGTGAAGGAAGGCTGGTGCTTTCGACGAAATCGTGCCCCACGCACAGGTGCGGCACCTCCCCCTTCATGGGGGAGGATGGGAGGGGGCCGTCTCTCTCGGTTGCCCTCAGGCAGCGCTTAGCCCGATGATCGGTTCGGCGCCTTCGAGATCCCACACCACGGTGAGCCGTTCGATGGCGTCGGCGCTGGTTTCGACGTGGAAGACGCGGTCGGCGCAATCCATGGCGAGGCGGAAGCGGGCGCGGCTTACCGGGTCTTCGACGAGATCGGCAGCGCCGCCCGCCCACATGACGTGCGGGCCGAGCGCGATCAGGTAAAGCTCATCGGCCTTGAAGCTGAAATCGTCGAAGCGCAGCGGCTCGAGCGCGTAGAAACGGCCAGAGCGGCCGCGCCAGTTCACCGGATGCGCGGTGGCATGCTGCAGCAGCGTACGATCGAGTGTCGGCACCATGCCCCCGGCTCCTTCGATACAAGGCGAAAGAGAACGAATATAGAACAAATTTGAGCTAAATGTCAAGCACCGCCCGGCGTGACATCTACACCTATGGGCTGCGTCGCTGATTCCGTCAAGATGTAGTGGTCTCGAGCGGTCCGGGCGCTATCCCTTGCTTCAGCTTCTCGAGCCGGTCGCGCAGCTCGGGGCTGATCGGGCGGCTCAGGCCCTCATCATAGGCCTGAAGGATCAATCGGTTGGTTTCACCTTCGATCGCCGCGATCAGGCGGCCGCGAAACTCCTCGACCGCGAGGCCGGGCGGGATGGCGGGGAGAAACCGGGCGCGGGCGGTGCCGGGCCAGAGCAGCAGGCTGTTGCGGCCCCAGAACAGGCCGGAGTTGAGCGCCACCGGCACCACCGGAATGTTCAGGCCCTCATAGAGCCGGACCACGCCGTAGCGATAGTCGTAGGGCTCGAGCGGCGCTTTGCGCGTGCCTTCGGGGAAGATGATGATGCGGGCGCCGTTGGCGAGCGAGCGGCGGGCGTCGGAGAGCATCAGCGCGATGGCGTCGCCGCCTTTCGAGCGATCGACGCGGATGGTGTCGAAGGCCATTGCCGCCTGGCCGAAGAACGGGATGTCCATCAGCTCCTTCTTGGCAATGAAGGCGGGACGCCGCGCCCCGGGCAAGAGCGCGAAGATGTCCCAGTCGCTCATGTGCTTACTGGCAATAATGCAGGGCCCATCCGGGATGTTCTCGATCCCCTCGACGTCGGTCTTGATGCCGGCGATGAGCCGCAGCGCCAGGATGTGCGAGTGGATCCAGTAGAGCGCCAGCGTCCAGCCAAACCTGGTGCGGCCCCAGAGCGCGCTGATGCCGACGACGATCGCCAGCACCACGGTCTGCAGGTAGAACACCGCGTAGAACAGCAGCGAGCGCAACGCCTGGCCGAGCAAAGTCGATCCTCCCCGTTTTGCGCCGGAGGGTGCCTGCTACGACGCTGGCGAACAAGCGAGAAATCGGCGCGTGGGGCCACCCCCACCCTTGATCCCTCCCCACAAGGGGGAAGGAGACACTCTCACCTATACCGTGCACCTATCGCCTCCCCCCTGTGGGGAGGAACTGAGGGTGGGGGTGGCAGCAGCCACCAGGCTCAGGATGTCTTCTGCAGGAAGCGGCGCACCGTCATGCGCGAGGTGATGGCGGTCAGCGCGGCGATTACCGGCACCACGGCGAGAATGCCGAACATGCCGTCGATGCCGAGGGCGAAGCGGCCGAACAGGATGCCCAGTTGCTGGCCGGCCTCCTGCGGCACCATCGAGCCGGCAGCGACGCCGACCAGCAGGAAGAACAGCAAAGCCGCGAGGCCGCCGAAGATGCCGCCGCGGAAGCCGATGGTGAGGAAGCGGCCCTGGAACTCGCCGGCGATAAAGCTGTTCGAGGCGCCGATGAAGTGCAGCACGTCGACGATCTCGCGGTTCGACGCCATGGTGCCGCGCGTGGCGAAGATGATGGCGAGCACGGTGGCGACGACGATCAGCGTCAGCACCAGGAGGCCCGAGGCGACGATGGTGCCGGCCATGACGTTGAGCTGCTGGCGCCAGGCAGCGTGGGTATCGAGGCTGGCGCCCTTCACTGCGGCGAGGTCGCGCTGCAGCTTGTCCACGTCGGCCTCGGCGGGGTCGGCAAGCTGCACGACGACCAGCCGGGGGATATCGATGGCGGTGAGATCGAGGCCGGCGCCGAGCCAGGGCTCCAGCAGTTTCTGGCTCTCTTCGAGCGTCAAGGCGCGCGCCGAGGCGACACCGGGCGTGGCTTCGGCCAGCGCCACCGCGGTGCGCAGGTTCGAGTCCATCACCTCGCCCTCGACCGGGCGTATCTGGATGGTCATCTCGCGGCCGACATCGGAGGACCAGGCGATGGCGGATTTCTGCACCAGCACCACGCCGCCGAGCGTTACGCCCGAGAGGAACGTCATGATGGCGATCAGCAGCACCAGGGTGCGGCCGGAGACCGAGCGCTCCGGCACGATGGCGGCAGCGCGCTCGCGGTTCTCGATCCCGACGAAACGGGGGAGCCTCAGCTCAATCGGCAAAGACGATCTCCCCCTCGTTGAGGATCATGCGCGGGAAGGGGAAGGCATCGAGCAGCGGCAGCTCGTGCGTGGCGAGGATGATGGTCGTTCCCATCTTGTTGAGTTCGGCGAACAGCCGCACCAGCCGCAAGGACAGTTCAGGGTCGACGTTACCGGTGGGCTCGTCCGCCAATAGGATGTCCGGGCGGCCGATCACCGCGCGGGCGATGGCGGCGCGCTGCTTCTCGCCACCCGACAGCACCGCCGGCAGCGCATCGAGGCGCTGGCCGAGGCCGACCCATTCGAGCAGCTCGGTGACGTTGGCGCGGTAGCTCGACTCGGGCTCGCCGAGCACGCGCAACGGCAGCGCCACGTTCTCGAAGGTGGTGAGATGGTCGAGCAGGCGGAATTCCTGGAACACGATGCCGATATGGCGGCGCATCTGTAAGAGCGCATCCTGGTCGAGCGAGGAGGTGTCCTTGCCGAACAGGGTGACCCGCCCGCGGGTCGGCCGCAGTGACAACAGCAGCAGTTTCAGCAGCGAGGTCTTGCCCGACCCCGAGGGGCCGGTGAGGAAATGGAACGTGCCGGGTTCGATGCGGAAATTGAGATCGCGGAGGATCTCGGGCCCCTGCCCATAGCGCAGGCCGACATTGGAGAACTCGATCACCGGGCCATCCGCTCCGAATCAGTTGAGAGGCATCATAACAGCGGCATCCCGCCGGGGCGGGGTTCTCACCCATAATTCAGCCCAAATCTTGGTCGGCCGAAGCCTCGGCCGCGGCAGTTTCGACGTTCGGGTTTGAGGAAACTTAACCCGGCGCCGCTAGCTTTCGCCCATGCGCTCACCCCAGCCAGCGACGGTCGTCATCGCCTGCCCGCATTGCGGCACGCGTTACCAGGTGCCGCCCGAGACGCTCGGGCCGCGCGGCCGGCAGGTCAGCTGCGCGCATTGCGGCAAGGCCTGGATGGCGGAAGCCCAGATGGCGCCGCCGGACGACGACAAGCTGTTCACCCCGACCGAGGAAGAGGCGCTCGACCGCGAGTTCAAGGCGATCGAGCATCGCACCGGCATCGCCGAAATCCCCGCTTCGCTGCGTGGCGTGATGCCGGATGGAGCGCCGCCGCCCGAAGTGGTGCGCTCGATCGCCGAGATCAAAGCTGCCATCGCCCCGAAAGCGGGCGAACCAACTCCGGCCCCCGAACCTGCAGCAAAGCCCACGGCGGCCGAACGGGCGGCCAACGGCAAACTGGAGAAGCGGCAGCGCGCAGTGGCGCGCCGGCTGCCGGCGGCGAAGTTGTTCCGGATGATCCGCATCGGCGCGGTCTGCCTGCTGGTGGCGGTTCTCGCCGGTGGGCTGCTGTTCCGGACCGAGATCGTCAGGCTGGCGCCGTCGATGGCCGGGGTCTACTCGGCGCTCGGCATGGGCGTGAACGTGGTCGGCCTGGAGTTTTCAGACGTCTCGACGGTGATGAGCCGGCGCGGCGACAGTGACGTGATCAGCGTCACCGCCACTATCCGCGGCGTCGAAGCGCGCGGCGTGGTGGTGCCGCCGGTGGTGGTAAGCCTACTCGATGCGCATGGCGCGCCGCTCTACCAGTGGAGCGTCATGCCACCGGCTCCGGATGTCGAGCCGGGCGAGGCCGTGGCCTTTTCCGCCGAACTGGCGTCGCCGCCCAAAGGCGCGACGCAGCTGCGCCTGGGCTTTGCCTCGAGCCGGCAGAACGTCGCGGCGATCCCGCCCGTGGCGACCAAGGAAATTATTGAAGAGACGGTACACTGATGGCCAGAATCCTGCTTGCCGAAGACGATGACGGAGTGCGGGCGTTCGTCTCGCGCGCCCTCGCTCACATGGGCCACGATGTGGTGGAAGCCGAGGATGGCGGCCTCGCCGCCGAGGTCATGCAGGAAGAGCAGGGGCGCTTCGACCTGTTGCTCTCCGACATCAAGATGCCGGTGATGGATGGGATCGCGCTGGCGCTTAACGTCGCCTCGGCCTGGCCCGAGGTCACCATCATGCTGATGACCGGCTTTGCCGACCAGCGCGAGCGCGCGCACGGTCTCGACCAGCTGATCTACGACGTGATCCCAAAGCCGTTCACGCTGGCGCAGGTGCTCGAAAAAGTCGACGACGCCCTTGCCGGCCGGCCGCCGGAGATTATCTCTTTGGCACGTCAGGCGATGATGGGGTGAACGGCTAGTCCGCGAGCTCCAGCACGCGAACGTCGAAGGTCTCTGCCGTCTCCTCCATGAAGCGCAGGAACTTCAGGCCCTCGCGCTCGATCTCGGCGACGTCCTTTTTCCTGAGCTGGTGGTAGGGCGTGACGGTGAGCACCGCCGCGCCCTTCTTGCTGTCGATTGACCAGCCGGCCGACATCAGGCCGTCGACCAAGACGCCCGGCTTGACGTTGTTGACGAAATCGCCGCGCAGTTCGTCGCCTGCGACGAGGAAGCGGCGGCGGTTGTCGTAGCCGAGGATGGCGTTTTCGTAGAGCGGCAGGAACCGAACCGGGGCGAGGGTATCGGCATCAGGACGCGGCGCGTCGGGCAGGTCGAACAGTTCGCGGCCATCGGGGGCGGTGAAGCTGACCAGCTCGGGGCGCAGCGCTTCGAACACTTCGCCGAGCTTGGTGAGGCGCGACCAGCCCTGCATGTCGGCGACGCTGGCCGGCCCATAGGCGGCGAGGTAGCGGCGGACCAGCGCTTCGCGGGCGATCGGGCGTTCATACGGGGCCGGCAGCCAGTTGCCGATGCGGGTGATGACCGGCGAATGGCCGGAACCCCAGATGCGGGTCGGCGGAATCTGGATCAGCGTGTCGGTCGATTGCAGCAGCATGGTCATGGCCAGCGGTTCGCCAACGGGGAAGCGCTCGCTGAGGCGCTTGCCGAGCTGGCCGGCGGTCATCGGCTCGGCGTCGAGCAGTTTTCGCGCCAGTTCCAGTACCGCGGCTTCGTCATTGCCGCCGAAACGCTTCTTGAAATTGCTGAGCCAGACGGAGCGGAGGAAAGGCTGCATCTCTGCCCGGATGCCGATCAGGTCGTCGACGGTGTGGAGATGGAGCGTGCCGCGCATGGTGGTGGCGCGGGCCAGGGTGCGATCGACGATCAGCGCGGTCAGCGCCTGGTGGGTAAAGCCCTCGAGCCGCGACCACAGCCCGATATAGGGATCGTGGGTCTGCTGCGCCTGCATGCCGAGCAGCCAGGCAATGGTGTCGGTGATACCCATGTCGCTGCGCTCGAGCAGCATCTGACGCGCCAGGGTGGCGCGGTTGAGCTGGCGGTCGGTCAGGGCGTTCGTCATCTGCACCTCCTCGGTATGGGCATAAACTAGCCGGAGCGTACTGACAGGGCTTGTCAGCAGCTTGCACCGGCAGGCGAGCGCTCCGATAGTCGCGGGCATGATTGCCATTCTCGCATTGCTGCTCGCCTGCCAATTGGCCGGTGAAATCCTGGCGCGCTCGCTGGCTCTGCCGATGCCGGGCCCGGTGGTCGGGCTGATTCTCCTCGCCATCGTGCTGCTGGCGTGGGTACAGCGGCGGCCCGACCTCAAGGGCACGCTGCTCGACAAGGTCACCACTTTCCTCGTTGGGGGGCTGGGGCTGCTGTTCGTGCCAACCGGTATCGGCGTGGTGCAGCAACTGGGGCTGCTCGGCGACTATGGCGTGGGGATCGTCCTGACGCTGATCATCTCGGCGGTGCTCACCATGCTGGCGACGGTCGGGGCGTTCCTCGCGGTAAAGCACTGGACCGGGAAGCGGCCATGAACGATCCGTTCGCGCTCTGGGTCTATCTCAGCTCGACGCCGCTGCTGTGGCTGACGGTGACGCTGTGCGTCTGGGTCGGGGCGGATTGGCTGGCGCTGAAATCGGGCCGCAACCCGCTGGTCAATCCGGTGCTGCTGTCGATCATCGCGGTCGGCGCCGTGCTGCTCGCCACCGGCACGCCGTATGGGCGCTATTTCGAGGGCGCGCAGTTCGTGCATTTCCTGCTCGGCCCGGCGATCGTCGCCATCGCCGTACCGCTGGTCACCAACCGCAAGATCGTGATGGAGAACCTGTTGCCGCTGCTCGGCGCGCTGCTGGCAGGCTCGGTAACGGCGATCGTCTCGGTCGTACTCCTGGGCCGGCTGTTCGGGCTGCCGCCGGATGTGCTGCTGGCCATGGTGCCGAAATCGGTGACGGCAGGCGTCGCCATGGGCATTGCCGAGCAGATCGGCGGCTCACCCTCGCTCACCGCCGTGCTGGTGGTGCTGACCGGGGTCACCGGCGCCGTGCTGGTGACCCCGATCATGAACGCCCTAGAGATCACCGACTACGCGGCGCGCGGCTTTTCGGTCGGGCTCGCCTCGCACGGCATCGGCACGGCGCGCGCCTTTGCGGTCGATCCGGTGGCGGGCACGTTTGCAGGCATCGCCATGGGGCTCAACGCCGTGTTGACCTCGGTGCTGGCGCCGATACTGGCGGCGTGGCTGGTTTAGCTATTGGCCCGGGGTCTTGCCTCCCTCACCGGGTGTCATCCCAGCGAAAGCTGGGATCCATCCACCCGCTGGCGCGGGCTGTGAGTTGGGTCCCAGCTTTCGCTGGGATGACACCGAGTGGGTGGAGAAGACGGTGCAACCCGATCGGGCAGCGCCCCCGGGGCTCACACCCAGTCGGGGACGCTGTCCAGGGCGATCAGTTCGGCGATCGACTTGCGTGGGCGGATGACGTGCCACTTGTCGCCGTCGACCAGCACTTCGGGCACCAGCGGGCGCGAATTGTAGGTCGAGGCCATCACCGCGCCATAGGCGCCGGCCGACATCACAGCGAGCAGGTCGCCTTCCTTGACGCCCTCCATCTTCCTATCCTGGGCGATGAAATCGCCGGTTTCGCAGACCGGGCCGACCACATCGGCGGTGATCTGCGCCAGGTTGGAATGCACCACCGGCTGGATGTCGTGATGCGCCTCATAGAGGGTGGGGCGGATCAGATCGTTCATCGCCGCATCGACGATGACGAAGGTCTTGCCGCCTTCCTTCACGTACTCGACCTTGGTGACGAGGATGCCGGCATTGCCAACGATCAGCCGGCCGGGCTCCAGCACCAGCGACACGCCGAGCGGGCCGATATGCTTCCTGACGATCTCGGCATAGGCGGGCGGGGCCGGCGGGGCGTCTTCGTCGTGGTGGTAGGGGATGCCGAGGCCGCCGCCGACATCGGCATGGCGGATATCGTGGCCGGCGGCCTTCAGGTTGCGCACCAGTTCGGCGAGCAGCGCGAAGGCGTTATCGAACGGCGTCATGTCGGTGATCTGGCTGCCAATATGCATATCGACGC
The DNA here is from genome assembly GCF_001424865.1 of Devosia sp. Root105. Classification (NCBI taxonomy): domain Bacteria; kingdom Pseudomonadati; phylum Pseudomonadota; class Alphaproteobacteria; order Hyphomicrobiales; family Devosiaceae; genus Devosia; species Devosia sp. Root105. Next base: position 131,771 of record NZ_LMCR01000020.1, on the reverse strand, counting down.
CGACGGCGCGCACGCCCGGCAGCGCGGCGATGCGGGCATAGACCTCGCGGGCCCGCGCGAACGGGATACCGAACTTGTTTTCGGCCTTGCCGGTCGAGATCTTCTTGTGCGTGCCGGCATCGACATCGGGGTTGATGCGCACCGAAACGGGCGCCGTCATCCCCATGGAGACGGCGACATCGCTCAGCCGCTCGAGCTCAGGTTCGCTCTCGAGGTTGAAGCACTTGATGCCGACTTCCAGTGCCCGGCGCATCTCGGCGAAGGTCTTGCCGACGCCGGAGAAAACGATGCGGTTGGCCGGCACTCCGGCGGCAATGGCGCGCTCGAGTTCGCCGCCCGAGACCACGTCGGCGCCGGCGCCCTCCTTGGCGATGAGCTTGATCACCGCCTGGTTGGAGTTCGCCTTCATGGCATAGGCGACCAGCGTGTCGATGCCCTTGAAGGCATCGCGCATCACCTGCACGTGGCGACGGAGCGTCGCGGCCGAATAGACATAGAACGGCGTGCCCACCTTGCCGGCGAGGGCGGTGAGGTCGACCTCCTCGGCGAACAGCCGGTCGTCGCGATACTGGAAGTGATGCACCAAGGTCTTGCGCCCCTACGAAATCCGGGCGGAAGCTCTAGGCGAAAACACCGGGCAGCGGAAGCGAGACTTCTCTATAGGGCCGATCAAGAAGCGCGATGCGCCGCACCGGCCGGCGCGGGCCAGTGGTGGTCGATCCGTTCTGCGATCAGCCGCTGCAGGGCCCACAGGTTGCGGTCGTGGATGCCGTATTCGGCGAGCTTCTGCACTGTCGAGAGCACATACTCGGCCATCGAGCCCTTCCAGCCATGCGCCTGCGCCAGCCGGTCGGCACGCTCCGCCAAGGTGAGGCCGCCGACATAGCGGGTGCTGTTGCGGTTGATGGCAAAGGCGAGGGCGGTGAGCGGACCTTCGGCGGTGGCGACCTTGATCCAGCGGCCAGGGAAGGCGTTAGGCACCATGCTCATTTCGCGGCGCACCAGCTTGTCCATGTTGGCTTTGATGGTACCGGCCGGAATGCGGAAGGCAACGCTGCGGCAGCTGCCGCCGCGATCAAGGCACATCATCAGGCCCGGCTGTTTGGGGTTGCCTCGCCAGCGCTGGTCGAACAGGCAAAAGCTGCGGTGCCAGCCGCTGGCGACGGCGATACGCTGTTGGTCGAACTCGGTGGCCGGGTTCCAGATCAGCGAGCTCAGCGCGAAGATCCAGAACTCGCCTTCCGGCGCCGTGTCGATGATGCGCGCGACTTCCGCATCGTAGTCGACCTCGGTCGCTGGGCGAATGCCCGGGTAGGTCGGCTGGCCCGGATCCTCGATCACCGGGATGCGGGCGACATGGTCAGCGGTGAGGTGCAGGGGGCGTGGCTGGCGCGGCATTGCCGGAGCCTACTCCACTCCGCCATCGCCGTGACCCCCCGATTTCTTCACACTGACCGGTTCGGACTTCACGCCGGTGAGGATTTCCTTCCAGCGGGCGGCCTGCAGCGCGACGTTTTCCGGCGCGGTGCCGCCATAACTCTTGCGGGCCGCGACCGAGCTTTCGACGCTCAGCACCTTATGGATGCGGCTGTCGATGCGGTGGTCGATGAACTTGAAATCCTCGATGGTGAGGCCATCCAGCGTCATGCCCTTCTGCTCGGCCAGCGCCACGATCTGCCCGGTGATATGATGGGCCTCGCGGAACGGGATATTGGCCTGCTTGACCAGCCAGTCGGCGATATCGGTGGCGGTGGAGAAGCCGGCATTGGCCGAGGCGCGCATCTTCTCGCGGTTGGCCTTCAGATCCTCGACCATGCCGGTCATCGCGGCGAGCGACAGCGACAGCGAGTCGAGCGCGTCGAAGGCGACTTCCTTGTCTTCCTGCATGTCCTTGGAATAAGCGAGCGGCAGGCCCTTCATGACGATCAGCAGCGAGGTCAGCGCGCCCATGATGCGGCCGACCTTGGCGCGGATCAGCTCGGCCGCGTCGGGGTTGCGCTTCTGCGGCATGATCGAGGAGCCGGTGGTGAACTTGTCACTGAGCTTGACGAAGCCGAACTGCGACGACGACCAGATCACCAGTTCCTCGGCGAAGCGGCTGAGGTGCATGGCGCAGAGGCTGGCGGCCGAGAGCGTTTCGAGGATGAAATCGCGATCGGAAACGGCGTCGAGCGAGTTGGCGGTGGGGCGATCGAAGCCGAGCGCCCTGGCGGTCATGTCGCGATCGATCGGGTAGGGGGTGCCGGCGAGGGCGGCCGAGCCGAGCGGGCTCTCGTTGAGGCGCTTGCGCGCATCCTCGAAGCGGCCGTAGTCGCGGCCGAGCATTTCCACATAGGCAAGCAGGTGATGGCCGAACGTCACCGGCTGGGCGTTCTGCAGGTGGGTGAAGCCGGGCATGATGGTCGCGACTTCTTCCTCGGCCCGCTTCACCAGTGCCAGCTGCAGGGTTTTGACCTGCGCCAGCAGCGTGTCGATGGCGTCGCGGACATAGAGGCGGAAATCGGTGGCTACCTGGTCGTTACGCGAGCGGGCGGTGTGGAGGCGCCCCGCGGCATCGCCGATCACGTCCTTCAGGCGGCTCTCGACATTCATGTGAATGTCCTCGAGCGAACGCGAGAACGTGAATTTGTTTGTCTCGATCTCGTCGAGCACGGTCTTTAGGCCGGTGATGATCGCGTCGCGATCCGCCTGGGTCAGGATGCCCACTTCCGCCAGCATGGTGGCGTGTGCGATAGAGCCGGCGATGTCCTGCTTGTAGAGTCGCTGATCGAAGCCGATGGAGGCGTTGATCTCTTCCATGATGGCGTCGGGCCCGGTCGCAAAACGGCCGCCCCACATGCGATTGCTCATCTCAACTCCAACGGTAGACCTATGACCGACCAAAGCCCCGCCCCGACCCGGAGATTGCGCCCCAGGCGGGTGCTGCTCGTCGCCCTGATCAGTGCGGCGGTAGCACTAGTCCTTACCCTCGTGGTTGGCAACTTCATGCCGGCGCAGGCGACGCAGTGCGATCCGCAGGTGATCAAGGGGCAGAAGATCGACGCGGCGGCGATCGGCATGCTGGCAGCGCTCAACGGCACCGGCGAAGGGCGCGGCTATGCCGACATGGCGTTCAAGGATGCAGCGGGTGCGCCGACCACGATCGGCAGCTTTGCCGGCAAGAAGCTGCTGGTGAATTTCTGGGCCAGCTGGTGCGTGCCGTGCCGCGAGGAAATGCCCGCGCTCGACGCCATCGCGACCAAGTACAATTCAGAGCAGTTCATGGTGCTGCCGATCAACCTCGATGTCGGCGAGAGCGGGCTCGAGAAGGCGAAGAAATTCCTCGCCGACGAGGGGCTCAAGAACCTGCCGCTCTATGCGGATTCCACTTTCGATGCGTTCAAGCGGCTGCAGCAGCAGGCGGTGGCGATCGGGCTGCCGGCAACGCTCCTGCTCGACGAAAAGGGCTGCGAACTGGCAGTGCTGCAGGGGCCGGCCGAGTGGGATTCGCCTGACGGTCACAACGTCATCGACACGCTGATCGGGACCTGACCCGCATGCGCCGGATCCTCTGCGTCGGTGCCCTGACCATGGACACCATCTTCCGGCTGGACCGCCTGCCGGATGGGCCGGGCAAGATCATACCGCTCGATGCGGTCGAAGTCGCCGAAGGCATGGCGGCGGCCCAGGCGGCGAGCATCGTGCGGCTCGGTGGCAAGGCGGCGCTCTGGGCCTCGGCCGGCGACGATGCGACGGGCGATCGGCTGGTGCAGCAGATTTCGGGCGAAGGCGTCGACTGCTCGCGGGTGCGGCGGGTCGCCGGTTCGCGCTCGGGCTTTTCCTCGATCTTCATGGATCGCAGCGGCAGTACGATGATCGTGCCGCGCTACGATCCGACGCTGATGGCGCCGCCCGAGGCCGCCCCTGATCTTCGTGGTATCGACGCGGTGATGACCGATGTGCGCTGGCCGGGTGCGGCGGCGCTGGCGCTAGGTGCGGCGAAGGCGGCGGGCATTCCGGCGATCCTCGATGCCGATATGGCGGCGCGCGACGTGCTCGACGGCTTGTTGCCGCTGGCGACGCATGTGGTGGCATCAGAGAGCGCGGCAAAGCTGGTGACCGGGGCGGACACCGCAGAGCAGGCGGCCGGGTGGCTCGCAGTCAGCCATGGCGGCTTCGTTGCGGTTACCGCCGGCGCCGATGGCTGCTGGTGGAGCGAGGGGGACGGGATCCGCCATTCGCCGGCCCCGAAAATCGAAGCGATCGATACGCTGGCGGCGGGCGATGTGTTCCATGCCGGGTTTGCGGTCGGGCTGCTCGAGGGCTGGCCGATGCGCAACGTCATCGCCTTTGCTTCGGCGGCCGCGGCGATCAAGTGCACCCGGTTCGGCGGCCGGCTCGGCGCGCCGTCGCGCGCCGAGGTCGAGGCGTTTCTGGTTCGGTAGGGGGCAGTCGGCAGTAGGCAGTAGGCAGTCGGAAAGGGCCGGCCGGTGGCGGGCCGCGACTGCCGATTGCCTGCTGCCGACTGCCGATGCCCTGCGGCAAGCACCCGATTACGCCGCCTGCCGCATCGGCTTGGCGTCGGCTTTGCGGATCACCCGGCAGGGGTTACCCGCGGCCAGCACGCCGGCGGGGATGTCGCGGGTGACGACGCTGCCGGCGCCGATGGTGGTGCCGTCGCCGATGCTGACGCCGCCGACGATGATGGTGCCGGCGCCGATCCAGCAGTGCTTGCCGATGCTGATCGGCTTGTTGATGCACTGGGCGCCGATCAGCTTGCCGGTCTTGGGATCGCGGCGCTCGCGCTCGTGCGGGTCAACCGGGTGACCGGCGGTCAAAAACATCACGCGCGGCGCAATGGCGGTGCCGTCGCCGATGCGCACTTCGGCGCCGTCGAGGAAGACGCATTCGAAGTTGATGAACACACCCTCGCCGATATGGATGTGCTTGCCGTATTCCCAGGTGATGGGGCTCAACACGAAACTGTCGCCGAAGCTGCCGAGCTGGTCGCGGAACATCGCGGTGCGGTTGGCCATGTCCCAGTTCGGGACGGCGTTGAGGCGGTCGAGTTTCTTCCTTGCTTCGACCTGCATTTCGATCAGGTCCCAGTCCGGCCCTTCATAGAGCTCGCCCGATACCATCTTCTCGTAGCCCGTCTTGCTCATTGGGGCCAATCTCCTGTTCAGCGTGTCCCCCCGCTGAAAGCGGTCGCTTCTGCCCCGATGGGACAGACCCCGCAAGCGCACAGTTTGCAGAATTGCGCGCCGCTTCGCCCCGTCCGTTCAGACGGGGTTCAGGGATCGGATGGCGGGAGGCGGGGTGCTGAACAGTCGTTCAGGCGGTGCGGTCGATGATGCGGCCGACAAACGCGTCGGAGCGCTGCTCCATATCGGTGAGCGCCCGCTCGAGGTCGGCGCCGGTGGAGGCGGAGCCTTCGTTGATCTGCTTGAGCAGCATGTGGTGTTCGAGATCGGCGCGCTTCTTGGCGACGAGCACCTGCGCCACGCCGAGGGTGTCGGCCTCGCGGAAGGCCATGCGATAGATCGATGTGTCGAGGTTCATCACACCCCTCCGGCTGGTCAGGCTGTTTTGTCGACCTTGGTCCCCTGGCCGGGCGGTGGAGCAGAGCGCGCCACGCTGTCGACCATCTGGATCAGCGACATCTCCATCTCGTGAGACTTCTTCAGCACGGCGATGGCAATGGATTGCTGCGTCCCGGCGGAGCGCGCGGCAAGCAGCTGCGATGTCAGATCCATGTCCATCCCCGGGGTTTTATGACCGGGGCGTAAACGAAACCTTCCCGAAGCTGTGTCGGAATGGTGCGATCGTGAATCAATCGTTTACGGATCAGCGCCCGCCGAACAGCACTACGTCGCGTCGCTTCAGCGGCACGCAGAGCGCCGCGCCGACGATCAATCCGCCGACATGGGCGGACCAGGCGACCGGGCTGCTGCCGCCGAAGAACAGGTAGAACAGCTGCACCGCCGCCCAGGCGCCGAGCATCCAGAGCGCCGGCAGCGGCAGCGGGATCGGGATGGTGAGGCCCAGCAGCACATAGACCCGGGCATGCGGGTAGAGGACGATATAGGCGCCCATGACGCCGGCAACGGCGCCCGAGGCGCCGATCAGCCAGGTGTAGGTGCCCATGGCGAAGAGGATATAGATCAGGCCGGAGAGCGCGGCACAGGCGAGGTAGAACGCCGCGAACTTCACATGCCCCAGCGCATCCTCGATATTGTCGCCGAACACCCAGAGGAACAGCATGTTGCTGCCCAGGTGCAGCCAGTCGGCATGAAAGAAGGCATAGGTGATGAGCGTCAGCCCGTCGGGCAGGTAGGCCAGCCGGTCCGGCGCCTCAGGCTGCAGGAAATAGGCCGGCACGGCCGCATAGCTCAGCGCGAACTGGTCGAAACTGAGCCCGCTGCCATGCGCCAGCTGGATCAGGAACACCAGGACGTTCAACCCGATGATGCCATAGGTGACATAGGGGAACCTGATGTGCCGGACTGGGTTGCGGTCGTGCAGCGGAATGAACATCAGCCGCGCGACTGCCCCTCGTGGCCGAACTTGCCAGGCGCCCACAGCACGTCGCTGTCGCCGTTGGCGTTGGCCACCCGGGCCATGACGAACAGCAGGTCCGACAGGCGGTTGAGATAGACCATGACGGCGTTGTTGACGTCGGGTTCGGCCGCAATCAACTCGACCACCAGGCGTTCGGCGCGACGGGTGACGGTGCGGCCCAGATGCAGCGCGACGGCGAGCGGCGTGCCACCGGGGAGGACGAAGCTCGTGAGCGGCTTCAGGCCTTCATTGTAGTGGTCGATCTGCTCTTCGATCCATGCCGCCTGCTGCGCGGTGATGCGCAATGAGGGCGGTGCCCCGGCCGGATCGGCGCCTGGGGTGGCGAGGTCGGAGCCGAGGTCGAACAGGTCGTTCTGCACGCGCGCCAGCAGCCGGTCGAGCTTGGGCATCGAGCCGGTATGGAGCCGCGCCATGCCGATGAAGCTGTTGGCCTCGTCGACGGTGCCGAAGCACTCGACGCGGAGGTCCGCCTTGGAGCGGCGCGGCCCGCGCACCAGGCCGGTGGTGCCGTCATCGCCAGTTTTGGTGTAGATCTTGTTGAGCTTGACCATGTCGTTCCGCCGCGAGTCAGTGGCGTCGAAACTAGCTCAGCGGGAATGGCGCGCGAAGCGCTTTCGGTCAGCTCCCCCGACCGAAGAAGTAGAGGGCCCCCAGGATCACCACGATGGCCACGGCCTGGGCGATGACGCGGGCACGCATCAGCTTCTGGCTGAGATTGTGGTCGCCGCCGCGGAACATGTTCCACAGCCCCATGAACAGGATGATGGCGACCGCGCCGAGCGCGACGATGGTGATGATGCCGGTGATGTTCATAATGTCCTCGCGAGGAAGCGGCTGAGGCCCTCGCCCAGTCGGTCATAGATGGCACGAATGCGACGGCTGGTGAACAGTTCGCGATGCGTGGTCAACCACACTTCCAAGGGCGGCGGGCGGAAATCGGGCAAGAGCGGCACCATGCCGCGCGTCTCGGCCACCAGCAGCTGCTGGGCGAAACCGACGCCGAGGCCGGCCTTGATCAGTTCCCAGGCATTGGTCTGGCTGTCGGTGCGGACGATGAAATCGCTGCGCTTCAGTTCGAACCCCATGCGCCGGGCGGCGCCGATCAACAGCTCGGAGCGATCAAAGCCGATCAGGTCGTGCTCGACCAATTGCTCGGGCCGTTCCGGGCGTCCGCGCCTCAGGATGTAGCTTTCGTGGGCGCAGGTGACGATCGGGCTCTCGCCGAGCTTGCGGGTGATCAGCTCGAGCTGGGTGGGGCGGAACATGCGGACGGCGATATCGGCCTCGCGCAGCAGCAGGTTCTCGGCCGAATCCGACGGCACCAGCTCGATCGCCACCTGCGGGAAGTTTTGGCGCAGGTCGTTGAGGAAGGGCGGCAAGACATAGTGGCACATCACGGTGCTCGAGGTGATGCGGACCGAGCCAGTGAGCGCGGCGCTCGCCCCCTCCGCGATCAGCGCCGCCTCGGCCAGCGCCTGTTGCGCCGCCAGCACCGGCTCGTAGAGCTTCAGCGCCGTATCGGTGGCGTGAAAGCCAGTGAGCGTCCGCTCGAACAGGCTCATCCCCAATGCCTGCTCCAGCGCCTCGACATGGCGGCCCAGCGTCGGCTGGCTGAGGCCGAGGGCGCGCGCGGCGGCCGAGAGCGAGCCGTGCTCGACGACGGCGCCAAAGCTGCGCCACAGCGACCAGTCGGGATCGGGCATGGTCTAGGTGTCTCCAGGCTATTCAATTCTGTATGGCAAGGTAACGATCTTGTCCAATTCATCAACGCTGATGTTGCGCCTACCTTGTTCCTCACCAGCAAGGAGCCAGGCAAATGAGCACGCAGAAAGTCATCGTTATCGGCATCAACGGTCATGTCGGCCACCACATTGCCAAGGCCTTCGTCGCCGCCGGGTGGGACGTCGCCGGGTTCGGGCGGTCCAACAAGCAGCCGATAGCAGGGGTGCGCTTCATCAAGGGCGATGCCGAGGATGTGGAAGCGATGCGGGCGGCGATCGGTGATACCGAGGTGGTGGTCAACGCGCTGAACCTGCCCTACCACCAGTGGGACCAGGGCCGGATGGAAGCACAGAACCAGCGGGTGATCACCGCGCTCGGCAAGAGCGGCAAGACCCTGCTGTTCCCCGGGAATATCTACAACTACGCCGCCACCGACCGTACGGTGACGCCCCAGCTCAAGCAGCGCCCGCAGACGCCGCGCGGCGAGATCCGGGTGCGGGTCGAGGCACTCTATGAAGCGGCGGCGAAGCGCGGCGACATCCAGGCAATCATCCTCCGCGCCGGGGATTTCTATGGGCCAGAGAGTTCGTTCGACTGGTTCGATCTCGCCATGCTGCGCGAGGCGAAGAAGGGCAAGTTCGCGATGATGGGCGTGCCCAGCGTCGGCCACTCCTGGGCCTATCTGCCGGATGTCGGCCGGGCCTTCGAGAAGCTCGCCTGGCACCGTAAGGAGTTCGGCGCCTTCGAGAATTTCCATTTCGCCGGCAACTATGTGACGCCCGAGCAGATGGCTGCAGCCGCCGTGGCCGCGGCGCCGGTGAAGCTCAAGGTCGGCACGTTCCCGCGCGTGCTGTTCAACGTCGTGGGTCTCGTCGATCCGCTGATGCGGGCGGTCAGCAAGATGAGCTACCTGTGGGAGAACCCGATGGAGCTCAAGGACGCGCGCCTCGACGCCATCCTCGGCCCGGATTTTGCTACGCCGTTCGACGCGGCGGTGGCGGCGACGGTGGCGCCATTCTTTGCGGCGGAGAAGCTGGCGGCCTAGTTCAGGTGTGCTTGGCGCCCCTCACCCCGGCCCTCTCCCCAGAGGGGAGAGGGGGCGTTGTGGCACGGCCGGTGCAAAGTGCGTCCCCTCTCCCCGCCAGGGAGAGGGTTAGGGTGAGGGGTAGTCAAGCGCACCGGCCCGGCACCCTAGAAGCCCAGCTCGCGCCGAATTTCGTCCGCCGTCCGACCCGCCTCACGGAGGCTCCGCAGCGATGTGGAGCCTTTCGATTTGCTGAGCTTTTTACCTTCGGTGTCGAGGATCAGCTTGTGGAAAGTATAGAGCGGCGAGGTGAGGCCGAGCAGCATCTGCAGGAGCACGTGGATATCGGTCGAGGGCTCCATGTCGCGACCACGGGTGACATGGGTAACGCCCTGCGCGTCGTCGTCGATCACCACGCTCAGGTGATAACTGGTCGGCGTGCCTTTGCGCTGCAGCACCACATCGCCCCAGCGCTCCGGCCGGGCATAGCGGATCTGCGGCCGATCCGCCGGGGTGGGGCCGGCGACGCTGTAGGTCAGCATGCCGGTGAGCGCCATGGCGTCGTCGGTCCTCAGCCGCCAGTTCGCCGTACGCCCTTCGGCAAAACGCTGTTTCACTTCGGCTGCCGACAGGTGACGGCAGGTGCCGGGATAAAGCGGCGCGCCATCGGGGTCGGTGCCGCTCGACTGTGCGGCCAGCTCGGTGCGCGAGCAGAAGCAGGGATAGAGCAGGTCGCGCGCCCTGAGCCGGTCGGCCGCAGCGGCATAGACGGCGAAGCGGTCGGACTGCCGCAGCACCGGCTGTTCCCAGGCGAGGCCGAGCCAGGCGAGGTCCTCGAAGATCGCCGCGGTGAATTCCGGCTTGCTTCGGGTTATGTCGGTGTCTTCGATGCGCAGGAGGAACCGGCCACCGAGGGCTTCGGCCCATACCGAGGTGAACAGCGCCGAATAGGCGTGCCCCAGATGCAGCAAGCCATTGGGGCTCGGGGCGAAGCGGAGGACGGGTCTGAGCATGACAAACTGCTAGCACGTAAGGATATTTCTTTGACAGACCGTCTCGATACGCCGGAGGCGCTGCAGCGCCAGCTGGGCGCCCTGATTGAGCTCGATCCCCGCCTCGCAGGCGTTGCCGAGCGCGCCGGCGCATTCGAAATCCGCCGCTCGCCCGGCGGCTTCGAAGGGTTGGCGCGGATCGTCACCGGCCAGCAGGTTTCGACCGCCAGCGCCGATGCGATCTGGGGCCGCTTCGCCCAACTCGAAGGGGCGCTCGACCCGGTCGGTTATCTGAAGCTCAGTGAGGAAGCCGTCCGGGGCGCCGGGCAGTCGGGCGGCAAGTACCGGACGCTGCGCGGGCTGGCCGAGGCGATCGCGGCGGGCAGTGTCGACTTCGCACATCTCGCCGAACTGCCGGCCGACGCGGCGATCGCCGCGCTGACCAAACTCAAGGGCATCGGCCCGTGGACTGCCGAGATTTATCTGATGTTTTCGGCGGCCCATCCGGACATCTTTCCCGCCGGCGATGTCGCGTTGCAGCGAGCGGCCGAGTGGGCGTTCGGGCTTGACGGCAAGCCGCCGGTGAAGGACTTGATCGAGATGGCGCGGCGCTGGTCGCCCTATCGGTCCACCGCCGCATTGCTGCTCTGGCGCTACTATCGCGCCGTGCGGAACAAGGAAGGATTGTCGATCTGATGGCCAAGCTCTCCGGCCCGATGCTGCCGCCCAAAAGCGGCGGCGCCCCGAAGCAGGCAGTGATTTTGCTGCACGGCTATGGCGCCGACGGCAGCGACCTGATCGGGCTCGGCCACCACTGGGGGCCGCTGCTGCCCGATGCATTGTTCATCGCGCCGAACGCGCCGACGCCCTGTGCCGGCAACCCATTCGGTTTCGAGTGGTTCCCGCTGGCGGTGGATCGGATCGCCGGCCGCATCGAGGGCGCCAAGAACGCCGCGCCCGTGATCATCGAGTTTCTCACCGATCTCTGGACGCAGACCGACATCAAGCCGGCCGACACCTTCCTCGTCGGCTTTTCGCAAGGGGCGATGATGGCGCTGCATGTCGGCACGGCGTTGCCGCGTCCGATCAAGGGTATCGTGGCGTTCTCCGGCGCTTTCGTTCCTGCCGAGGGGTTCCCGGCGATCGACAAAGCGCCGGTGGCGCTGATCCATGGCGATCTCGACCAGGTGGTCGATCCCGGGCTCAGCCGGCAGGCGGCGACCGAGCTGACGGCCGCCGGATTCGATGTAACGCTGCACATTTCGTCGGGCACGGCGCATGGCATCGCGCCGGACGGGCTCGATTTCGCCACCTCCTTCATGCTGGCGCAAACCGCCTGAATCGACTGATCGAATCGCGCTTCACAGGGGTGTCACAGTCGGCATAGAATATTGCTGATCATGACTGGCCGCGATTCCCGATCTGGGGGCGACAAGTGACGGTACATGTGTCGCTTGAGAATAGCCCCGCACTGGTGCTGAACGCCGATTTCAGGCCCCTCAGCTATTATCCCTTGTCGCTTTGGTCCTGGCAGGACGCGATCAAGGCGATTTTTCTTGATCGAGTCCACGTCGTCTCCAACTACGACCGGGTGATCAAGTCGCCGAGCTTCGAGATGCTGCTGCCCAGTGTCGTCTCGCTCAAGGATTACGTGCGGCCGGCGCGGCATCCTGCGTTCACCCGCTTCAACGTGTTCCTGCGCGACAAATTCCAGTGCCAGTATTGCGGCGCCCGGGACGAACTCACCTTCGACCACGTGATCCCGCGTTCCAAGGGTGGCCGTACCACCTGGGAGAACGTCGTCGCAGCCTGCGCGCCGTGCAATCTCAGGAAGGCCAACCGGCTGCCGCGCGAGATCAAGATGTTCCCGATGCAGGAGCCGTTCCAGCCGACCGTGCACGACCTGCACAATAACGGCCGGGCTTTCCCGCCCAACCACCTGCACACGAGCTGGCTCGACTACCTCTACTGGGACATCGAACTGGAGCCGTGAGCCTGGACGCCGGTAGCGCCAATAACTGTTATTGGTTGGGTACCGACGGAGGCCGATATGGCAATCAGCGCAGATCTGGGGCCGAACCTCGAGGCCGTGGTCGAGGTCCTGGTCAAGAACGGCCGCTACAACTCCAAGAGCGAAGTGCTGCGCGAAGGCGTTCGCCTGGTGCAGGAGCGCGAGGCGGCGCTCCGGCGGCTTGATGCTGCGCTGGCGCGGGGGCTGGCGGACGCAGAGGCGGGGCGTGTCCATTCGTTGGACGAGGTCTTCGACGAGATCGAAGGCGAATTGCAGGCGATGATCGATGCCGACCAGCCAGTATCGCGTCGCCGTCACGGCTAGGGCGCGCCGACTTTCGTGAGATCGCCGGACACCTGCGCGAAGAAAGTCCGGCACTGGCCCTCCGATAGTTCGGAAACTTCGTCTCTCCTCAGCAGAGCTCATTTTCTATCGCGTCGTCGGAGATCGGGTGGAGGTGCTGCACGTACTTCATCATGCCCGCGACCACGAGCAGCTCCTTTTCCCGAAGACTAGGCCTTCCGGCCCCTTGCCAGCGCTGTGCCGAGCATCAGGGCGAACGCCGCCGAGATCAGCGCGGCGACGCCCGGGATGGGCACGCGAGCGTGGTTGACACTCACTCTTGCCTAGCTGTATCTAACCATATAGTTAGCTAACTGATCAGTTAGGAACGGACGTGCAGCCGGACCAGCTCAGTCTCACCCTTTCCGCCATCGCCGATCCCACCCGCCGGGCCATCCTGACGCGGCTGATGGATGGGGAGGCGTCGGTAAAGGAGATCGCGGCGCCGTTCGAGATGAGCATCCCGGCGATCTGCAAGCATCTCAAGGTGTTGGAAGGCGCGGGCCTGATCAGCCGCGGGCGCAACGCCCAGCTGCGGCCCTGTCGGCTCGAAGCGCAGCCGCTGCGCGAAGCCGTCGGCTGGATCGAGGAGTTCTCGAGCTTCTGGGATACGAGCCTCAACCGGCTCGACGGGCTGCTCGAGCGGCTGCAGGCGACCGACCCTACGGGCAAGAAGAACTGAGGCGCGCCATGACCGGTGACACAGCTTTGGACCCGCTCACCCAGCGCGAGTTCGTCATCAGCCGCCGCCTCAAGGCGCCGCGCCAGCTGGTCTGGCGCACCTTCGAGGACCCGTACCTGCTTGCCCAGTGGTGGGGCCCGGAACATTTCACCTCCACTGTCACCAAGCTCGAGTTCCGTGCCGGTGGCGAGTGGCACGTCACCATGCGGCGGCCCGACGGCGGTGAGCATCCGGTGCGCTACCAGTTCGTCGAGATCCTCGCGCCAGAACGCATCGTCTACCGGCCGTGGCGCCCGCCCGAAGCGGTTAATCCGCCGCCGAGCTATCTGGCCACCCTCACGTTCGAGGCGCTCGGTAACGAGACGATCTTCACCATGCGCGCCGAGTTCGACAGCGCCGCACACCTCGCCGTCGCGATCGAAGGCGGTTTCTTCGAGGGCACCAACCAGGCCTTCGACAAGCTTGAGCGGCAGCTCGCGACGTACTGATTTCAGGAGGACTATCATGCTGAGGCGCGCCCTCATGACCCTCGCCTTTGTCGCTGCGGCTCTCGTCGCAGCGCCCGTCATTGCCCAAACCGCAGGAGACATTCCGATGAGCACCCCCAGCAGCACGGGCAAGGTCCCGGTCGGCGGCGCCGAGATTTACTACGAGATCCACGGTGACGGTCCGCCGCTGGTGCTGCTGCATGGCGGCGTCGACCCGTCCCAGACGTTTGGTGCGCCGCTCGCCGCAATGACGAAGACCCACAAGGTGATCGCCATCCACATGCGCGGCCACGGCTTCAGTGCGGACACCGACGCGCCCTGGTCCTCCGAACTGATGGCCGACGACGTTGCGGCTGTGCTCCAGCACCTCGGCATCGGCAAGGCGCACTTCATGGGCTATTCGCTCGGCGCCGGCGTCGCGCTGCAGGTGGCATTCCGGCACCCGGAGCTGGTCGAGAAGCTGGTGTCGGTCTCGGTGGATTACCGCACCGACGACGACTATCCCGAAGTCCGCGAGGCCTTCCGGCAATTGCCGGCCCACGCGGCGGAGTACGGGCAGCAACTCGCCAGTTCACCCCTCGGAGAGCTCTATCCCGACGTCGACTGGGAGCGGGTGTTCCGCAAGTCCGGCGAAATGAACGAGCCCGAGTACGACTGGACCGAGCGGGTCAAGGCGATGACGGCCCCGACGCTGCTGGTGTTCGCGGACGCGGATTCGATCCGGCCCGAGCACATGGTGGCGTTCTGGAAGCTGCTCGGTGGCGGCCAGCGCGACGCCGGGTTCGACGGCTCGCAGCGCCCGGCCAGCCGGCTGGCTATCCTCCCGGGCACCACGCACTACAACCTGATCCAGTCACCGCTCCTCACCGAGGTCGCGACGGCCTTCCTCACGCAGTAGCGGCAGGGCTCTGGTCTCTCTAGTTGGTCGCGCTTTCGAACCGGAAAAGTCTGCAACTTTTCCTGAAAGCGCTCTATGCCTTCCGGCCCTTGAGCAGCACGGTGCCGAGCAGCAGGACGATCGCTGCCGAGATCAGCGTGTTGGCGCCGGCCAGCGTCACGCCGAACAGGCTGAACTGGATCTTGTCGCAGGGGACGACGCGGGCGGCGTTGATATTGGTGAGGTCGGAGAAGCTGACATCGACGCCGGTGCCGGTGCAGGCGGTGGGGCCGGGCCAGAAGCCGTATTCGACGCCGGCGTGATAGCCCGCCAGATAGGTCGACCAGACGAAGGTCAGGAGCACCAGGACGATCCCGACATACCACACGGCACGCGGCAGCCGGTGCCACAGGATCAGCACCAGCGCGAGCAGCGGCAGGCCCCAATAGTAGGGCATGCGCTGCTCGAGGCAGAGCTCGCACGGCACCAGCCCGCCAAACAGCTGCGAGCCCCAGGCGCCGGCAATGGTCGCGAGGCCGAGGACGAAGGCGATCGTGGCGAGCAGGCGGGGACGGTCGGTGGCGAGGCTGGTGGTCACGATGACGCTCCTATTCGGATGCGCGCCATATTCTCGGGAGCGGGCTCCGAGTCAACTTAAGCCCGCTCACGAGATCGTCACTCGCCGCCCGGTCCGCTGAGGCCGAGCGAAGCCATGACGGCGCGCGCATTGTCGGGCGCATGCTCCTTGTCGGTGGAGACGAAGAAGGCGAACACATCGCGCGGCGGCGGGCTCGCTTCGGCAGCAGTGACATAGGGCGCATCGGCAACCGGCTTGCCCTCGGCCCAGGCCTTCAGCCAGCCGGCGCGGACATCGCGCTCGGCAACCGAATAGCTCTCCTTTCCCGGTGCGCCCTGCAGCCGGGCATAGGAGAAGTCGGCGGTCTGGTCGATGTAGGACCATTCTGCGGTATCGGCGACGACGAGGGCGACGTTGTGGGCCCGCAACTGCGCGATGAAGCGTGGATCGGCGAAACTTTCGTGCCGCACTTCGATGGCGTGGCGGACCCTGACGATGCCGGTGGCGTCGAGATAGGGCGGGTTCTTGCCGTAATCGGTCTTTCCGGCCAGAGCGACCAGCGCTTCCGGCGACTGCGGTAAGAGAGCGAGGAAGGCCTCCATCCGATCGGGGTCGTATTTGCTGTTGCCCGGCAGCTGCCAGCAGAACGGCCCGAGTTTCTTGCCCAGCGCCATGACGCCGGAGGCAAAGAAGTTGGCGAGCGGGAGCTCGACATCCTTCAGCCGCTTGATGTGGGTGACCAGTTGGTGGCCCTTCACGCTGAAGACGAAGCTATCAGGGGTCTGGCCGGCCCAGTTCTCAAAGCTCGCGGCCTTCTGGTGCGAATAGAAGGTGGCGTTGATCTCGATATTGCCGAGCCGGGCGCTCGACCAGGCGAGCTCGTCCTTCTGCTTCAGCCCGTCGGGGTAATAGCTCTTGCGCCAGGCCTCGAACACCCAGCCGGCCGTGCCGAGCCTGATCGTTCCCGCCATCGAATCCTCCGCGCCAAAAGTGATCGCCACTCTGCGTCGGCCCTGATTGTCAGTCCAGAGGACTGTGACTTAGTCTGACGTCAAGGGACAAACGGAGGGGCGTGATATGCGACGGATATTTCTATTGGCTGGCATGGCGATAGCATTCGCGAGTCCGGCTTTGGCGCAGAGTATCGGGGGCGACTATGCCGTCGAAGGCACCAATCTCGACGGCTCGAGTTATGGCGGCACCGCCAAGATCGTGCTCACCAGCGAGACCACATGTGAGATCTATTGGACCACGGGTCCGTCGACGTCGCAGGGCATCTGCATGCGCAATGGCAACGCCTTCTCGGCCGGCTACGTGATGGGCGAGGCGATCGGGCTGGTGATCTACCAGGTGATGGACGACGGCTCGATGGAGGGAATCTGGACCATTGCCGGGCAGCCCGGAACCGGTACCGAGAACCTGAAGCCGCAATAGACGAAGCGGGCAGCGGTCGCCTGCGTCGAAAGATGATTGGTGCCCCCCGCCGGACTCGAACCGGCACGCCTCTCGACAACAGATTTTGAGTCTGCCGCGTCTACCATTCCGCCAGAGGGGCACTCCGAGCGGGACCTGCCTAGCCCAAGCCTCACGCGGCATCAAGCACCTAGAGCGCTTCACTGTGCACAGGAAGCGCTGAAACGCTCCAGGTTGTCGACTTTGCCTGCGGCCGGACGGCCAGAAGCCGGAGGGTGCCAAGGTGGCGCGGCACCCTCCGGCTGGCCGCTCTCCCATAGGGCTGGGAGAGCGGCGACCCGCAGCTACCCCCGAGCCTTGAGGTAAGCGTCCGCCTGCTTTTCCATTTCGGCCTGCAGCATGTTCAGTCCTGCCGCGTCGGCGGCGCTCTTGAGCTTGTCCAACTGGGCATCGACGTCAGCCAGCCCGTGGAACAGCGGGTTGGCGTGCTGGATGATGACGTTGTTCATCTGCGCCGCCTCCTGCTTGACCGCGCTCACATCAGGGATGAACGAAGCGAAGGTGTCGGTGGCGAAGTTGTCGTAGTCCTGGGCCCAGTCGAAGACGGCCTTTTCGGACTCGGTCATGAACGACGAGCGGCGCTCGAGGGCTGAACGCCACAGCAGCGCGTAGCCGGGGAAGGCGTATTGGCTGAGCTGGTTCAGGCTGTCGTCGCCGGCCGCTTCCCAGTCGGTGCCTTCGATGCCGTACTCGATGAGGTCATGGTTCTGCTTCACCGAGAGCCAGTCCTGCAGCGCCAGGGCCCGGTCGACGTCGCCGCCATTGGCGTTCACCACCACCATGTTGTCGGCCTGGAAGGTCTGGACGGGTTTGACCTCACTGAGGGGTTTGCCGAACGGCACCACCTGGGCGAGGCTTGCGGTGGGAACGGCCTTTCGGAGGCCGACCAGCTGATTGCTGGCGAGGCCATCGGTCATCGACCAGATGCTGGCGATGCGGCCGGCCTGGAACTGGCTCTGGATCGTCGCGCTATCCGAGTTGAATGGGTCGGCATTGATGATGCCGTCCTCGTGGTACTTGCGGATCTTCCTCAGCGCCGCGACCACCCCGTCATCTTCCCAGAACGGGATCGGCTTCGACGAGCCTGTAGTGGCCGCATCCTTGGCGAGCAGGAACCGCAGGCCGGAACCGGCGAACAGGTATTGCATGCGAGTGGGATCTTCCCACGACTGCTGGTTGAACATTCCAGTCGGGGTCGGCACGGCCAGTACCCAGGTCGAGTTGGCGCCGATGCCGAACGGCGTCACGCCGTCCTCTTTTTCCTTGATGGTGTAGAAGTACCGCTCGAGCGTATCGAAATCCCGGATCTCGCCGAAGCCGTGCTTTTCGGCAAGATCCTGGCGGATGCTGAAATGCTGGACGCGGCCGGCGCTGTTCACCTGCGGGATGCCCCAGAGCTTGCCGTTCCAGGAATTGGCTTCGATCAGCTTGGGAGCGATCTGCGCCTTGAGATTGGGCCACTTGTCGAGCTCACCGGTCAGGTCAGCGAGCGAACCGCTCTGCTGCAGTTGCGCCATGTTCAGCCACAGCGCCTGCAGGGCGGTATCGAAACTGGCGCCGGCGGTGAACTTCAGCAGCGACTGCTGCCCGTAATTGCTCCAGTTGATGAACTGCGCATCGAGGGTGAAGCCGTGCTCGGCGAGGAGTGCGGCATTGGCCTTGTCCAGCACCGCTTTCCAGTTGCTCGGCGCCTGGGACGGCAGAAG
This sequence comes from Devosia sp. Root105, assembly GCF_001424865.1. Taxonomy (NCBI): domain Bacteria; kingdom Pseudomonadati; phylum Pseudomonadota; class Alphaproteobacteria; order Hyphomicrobiales; family Devosiaceae; genus Devosia; species Devosia sp. Root105. The sequence continues at coordinate 113,316 of NZ_LMCR01000020.1, read as the reverse complement.
GGTCAGCGAGGTGCCCGACAGGCCCGCTGCGAAGGCCTGCGGCATGCCGCCGGCGAGGGTAGCGCCAAGACCCGCCGCACCACTGAGGGCGAGGAAGTGTCGGCGACTGAAGTTGCGTGTCATATCGGTATTCTCCTCCTGTTGTGAGCGGCTCTATTCGGGGGGCCGCTAGCCCTTGGTAGCGCCCAGGGTGATGCCCTTGACGAAGAAGCGTTGCGCGAACGGGTAGGCGAGCAGGATCGGGCCGACCGTCAGGACCGTCATCGCGAAGCGCAGCTGATAGACCGGCGCCGCGGCCTGCGCGGCCGTTGCGCCAGGCAGCGAAGTGGCGTTGGTCACGTTGGCGATCAGGTTCTGCAGGATCAGCTGCAGCGGGTACTTGTCCGGGTCGGACACGAAGAGCAGCGCCATGAACCACTCGTTCCAGTAGGTGACGGCGTAGAACAGGCCCAGCACTGCGAGGATCGGCTTCGACAGTGGCAGGACGATCTGGAAGAAGATGCGCAACTCGCCGGCGCCATCGATGCGGGCCGCATCAAGGATTTCCTCCGGCAACTGGCGGAAAAAGCTGACGGTGATGAAGACGAGGAACGGCGCCAGGAGGATCGGCAGGATCACCGCGAACCAGCTGTTGGAGAGGCTGAGCACCTGCGTCACCAGCAGGTAGAGCGGCACTAGCCCACCGTGGAACAGCATGGGCACGTAGGCGAAGACGGTGAGCGGGCGGCTGATCCAGGGCAGCCGGCGGGCGATCACCCAGGCGAGCGACGCCGTGCTGGAGACCGACAGGATCGTCCCGACCAGCGTGATGAACAGCGAGGCGACATAGCCGTTAAGCAGGGACTGGCCGCTGAACAGCAGTTCGTAGGCGGTCAGCGAGAAGGGGTTAGGGAGCAGGCTGTAGCCCTGCCGCGCCAGCACCGTTTCATCGGTGAACGAGCCGGCGATGATCATCCACAGGGGGATCAGGCAGAACAGCCCGAACAGGGTCACGACGATATAGCTGGCGACGGTGAACGGCTCGGGACGGCGGCGAGCCCTGCGGCGAGCGGCCGGCTTGTCGGCCTCGCGCGCTTCGTGATCGAGAAGGCTCTCGTTGTAGCCGGTCGTGCTCATAGGATGCTGCTTTCTTTGTGGAAGCGGCGCTGCACGAGGACGGCGGCGGTGACGAAGAAAAACCCGACGACCGACTGGAACAGGCCGATGGCGGCCGTGGTGCCAAAGTCACCAATGGTCCTCAGGGAGCGGAAGACGTAGGTGTCGATGACGTCGGTCGTCGGGAAGAGGATGCCGTTGTCCTGGACGATGGCGTAGATGGTGGCGAAATCGCCGAAGAAGATTCGCCCCACGCCCAGGACCAGCAGGACGCCCAGGGTCGGCAGCAGCAGCGGCGTGGTGATGGAGAGCGCCATGCGCGCCCGGCTCGCGCCGTCGATCGCCGCGGCCTCATAGACCTCCTCAGAAATCGCGGTGATGGCGGCAAGGAAGATGACCGAAGTGTAGCCACCCAGCTGCCAGACCTTGACGATCGTCAGAATCCAGGGCCACGCCCCGGGTTCGGTGTACCAACTGAGCTGCGGCAGATCGATGACGCTGAGCAGGTTGTTGAGTGCCCCGCCGCTGCCGCCCACGCCGGACAGGATCACCTGCAGCATGATGCTGATAACGATAGGCGAGACGAAATACGGAAAGAAGATCGTCGACTGCATGAAGCGGCGGTAGAGGCTGCCGCGGATCTCGTTGAGCATGAGCGCGAGGATCAGCCCGGCAAGCAGCGAGGCGCTGAGGAACAGCGCGTTGAGGAACAGCGTGTTGACGATGATGGTGACGGCGTCGCCGCTGGTGAGGAAGTAGCGGAAATTGGCAAAGCCGTTCCACGGGCTACCGAAGATGCCATCGCGGACGTTGAAATCCTTGAAGGCGACGACGAGGCCGGCCATCGGCCCGTATGCGAACACCGAGAACCAGGCGATTCCGGGCACTGCGAGAAGCAGCAGAACCAGCCCATCCGGCGATGGCGGCCGACGCCTGCGCGTGGCCGGAACAACGGCTTTTCCTTGCACGATGCCCCTCCTCGGCATAGTGTGAAACTAGTTCCTGTAACTAGTTTCTTGCAGGCTAGGTGACGCGTCGACATGAGTCAAGGGAGGCTGTAGATGTCTTGGTATGGATGAGAACGAGAACGCTCCGAGGCCGTCGCGCGGCGGGACGCGCGGGCCAGGACGGATGGTTCCGGTCAACCTGCGCGACGTCGCCGCGCATGCCCGGGTATCCCTCGCGACCGCGTCGCGGGTGTTTGCGGGCAACGCCAATGTGCAGCGGGCAATCAAGGAACGCGTCCTCGCGTCGGCCGACGAGCTCGGCTACGTGGTGAACGGGCTGGCGCGGGCCATGACCGGCCGCGGGCCACGCTCCATCGCCTTTGTCGTGCGCGCGATGATCGGCCCGACCTTTGCCTCACTGGCCGCCGGCGTCGAGAGCGTCGCCGGCAAGAACGGCCACCTGGTGCTGATGTGCGCCACCGAAGGCGATGAGCAGCGCGAGCGCGAGCTGATCGGCGTGCTGCGCGAGCTCAGGGTCAAGGCTGTCCTCCTGGTCGGCTCCACCGAAACCGATGCCGCCTTCGACGAACGCGCCGCCGGCTATGCTCGCGACCTGGCGCAGGTCGGCGCAACGCTGATCCTCTGCGGTCGCCCGCCGATCATCGGCCAGGACGATATCGTCAGCGTCGACTACGACCAGCGCAATGGCATCGGCGCCGGCGTCGACGAGCTCGTCGCCCTGGGGCATCGGCGCATCGCCTATGTCGGTGAGGCGCGCGGCATGACGACGGCCGAGCAGCGGCTTGATGGCTACACGGCTGCCCTCGTCCGCCACGGCATTGCGCCCGATCCCGCGCTGGTGCGGGTCGCCGCCAACAGTGAGGCCGACGGGGCTCGCGCCGTCGATGAACTGCTGCGTTCCGGGGTCGGGGCAACCGCCATCGTGGCCATGACGGACAATATTGCAGTCGGCGCCTATCGGGCGGCCCGGGGGCGGGGCCTGACGCTGCCTGACGATCTCTCGATCATCGGCTTCGACGACGTGCCGGTGGTGGCCGACCTCACGCCCGGGCTGACCACGGTGCATCCGCCCTTTTTCGAGGTCGGCGTGCGTGCCGCCGAGATTGCGCTCGGTGTCGCCCCGGCGGCCGATGTGTTGCTGCAAACCCGCTTCATGCGCCGCGGATCGGCCGCCCCCATCTGATCGGGCTTGCCTTTCGGTTGGTGTGCAACTAGTCGTTGTGTACTTGATGTGTAACTAGTTACACAGCTTGACGTGGTCCGAGGCAATGATGACGCTCACCTATGACGAAGCGACCGCACGCATCGATGAGCGAGCGCAGGCATCCGTCGGCTTCATCGCCGTCATGAACCCGCCCGAGCTTGCCGCCCGGTTGTTCGGTCCCGGCTTCGAAGTGCTCCGCCGCGCCGGAGCGACGCCGCTGCATCAGCGTCCTTTTCCATCGCTCGACGCACCCGGGGCGCTTGACGCCCTGGGCCAGGCGGAGGTGCTGATCACCGGTTGGGGCGCCCCACCGCTCACCGACCAGCATCTCGATGCGGCTCCGCGACTGCGCTATGTCCTCCATGCCGGGGGCCAGGCCGCGCCGCTGCTCCCGCAAAGCGCGGCCGAGCGGGGCATCGAGGCCGCCAATGCCGGCTGGATCAATGCCATTCCGGTGGCCGAATTCACCGTCGCGATGATCGTCCTCGCCAACAAGGACACGTTCCGCGCCCGTCGCCTCTACTGGCGGCGTCGCGACCATATCGACCGGGAACTGGAGTTTCCTGCTGCCGGCAATGTCGGCAAGACCATCGGCATCGTCGGCGCGTCGCGCATCGGCCGGATGGTCATCGAGCGGCTCGGCGGGCTCAGCGTCTCGGTCCAGCTCTATGATCCCTTCATCAGCCCGGCCGACGCCGCCCGGCTGGGGGCACGCCTGGTGCCGCTCGACGAAGTGATGGCAAGCAGCGACATCGTCAGCCTCCACCCTCCGCTCAACGACGCGACGGCCGGCATGATCACCGCCCGCCACCTTAGCCTGATGCGCGACGGCGCAACGCTGATCAACACCTCCCGCGGCGCCATTGTTGATCAGGATGCATTGATCATCGAGCTCAGGGCCGGCCGGATCGAAGCCATTCTCGACGTGACGCATCCGGAAGTGCTGGCTGAGGACAGCGAGCTCCACACGTTGCCCAACGTCTTTCTCACGCCCCATATCTCCGGATCGATGGGGACAGAGATTGGCCGCATGGGCGAGCATATCGCCAGCGAACTCACCCGCATCGTCGAGGGCCGGCCGCTCGCTTTCCCCGAGCCGCTGCGATGAGCGTGCTGCATAGGCTGGAGTTCAATCCGGCCGCTCCCTGTCGCGGCACAATCGTCGCCATCCCCGGGCTTGCCGAATCGGCTGCGACGCTCGCCATCACTGCACAACACTGGGCCGGCAACGGCTTCCGTGTGCTGGCCATCGATCCGCGTGGGCACGGTCAATCGTCGCGCTGGACCGCGGATCTGCTGAAGCGCCACCCCGGTGATGTCATCGTCGAGGACATCCTCGCCGACCTCAACGAATGGCTCTCCGGCGCCGACCAGCCGCCGGTGCTGTTCGGGCATTCCGCCGGGGGAAGTGCGGCGGCTGCCGTGGCTGCCCGCCTGGGTTCGCGGGTCAGCGCGGTTGTGCTGGAGGATCCATTCTGGAGGCTGCCGGTCACCCCGTTTCAGGATCGTGACGTCGCGGTAAACGCTGCCGCAACACTCCGGCGCTGGCAGGCCGTCAGCGACGCGGAGCGGCAGGCGGAGATCGCCGAGCTGTTCCCGCGCTGGCCGCAGGATGAGCTTGCTGCGTGGTCAAAGGCGAAGGCCGACATGGATGTCGCGCTGGTGGCGCAGGGCGATGTCATCCCAACCCGCGCCTGGCCGACCCTGCTCGGCGAGCTTGCCGGCACGGGCGTGCCCGTCAAGATCATCACCGGGACCATCCGCATCGGCATCACCGCCAGTCACCGGGCGATCATCCGCTCGCTGGGCGCCGAGGTTGCTGTGGTCCCCGGCGCAACGCACTTCATCCGCCGCGATGACCGCCAACTGTTTCACGCGCTGGTCGATAGCTTTCTCGATGCAGCGCTCCCTCAGACGATCGGCGGCACGAAAGGGTAGTCGGTGTCGCGGCGCGGCGGCGGCAGGTCTTCGTCGGGGATCTGCCGTGCGGCGGTTTCGATCTCTTCGCCGTGCGGCACTGCTTCGATGCCCTCGGCGTGCCTGAGGATCGCGGCGGCCGGGCCGGCATGGGCTTCGTCGACGCGGGCGCTGACGATAGCGCCACCGCGCTCGAGCCGTTCGGCGAGCACCTTGGCCTCGGTTTCGGGAACGCCGGCGCTGGTGAAGGCGCCGATCAGGCCACCGGTTGCCGCACCGACACCAGCCCCGGCGAAGGCGCCGATGGCGGTGGCGAACAACCAGCCGGCAGCGACCACCGGACCAAGGCCCGGGATGGAAATGATGCCGAGACCAGCCAGCAGGCCGCCGGCGGCGCCCAGACCGGCGCCCAGCTCGGCGCCGGCGGTGGCGCCTTCGCCGACCTCGTCGGGTTCGAAGTCGGGCGGGGTGTTGGCGACAAAGCTGATGTCGGTATGGGCGATGCCGGCCTCGTGCAGGGCATGTACGGCGGCGGCGGCATGCTCGTAGCTGTCGAACTGTCCGATGATGGTCTGCATATGACCCTCCTTGCTATCGTTACAACGAGCAAGGAGCCGGCGGTGTTCCCTAGGCGCCCAGCGCCAGGCGAGCGAGGTAGACCGCCAGCACGCCGCTCAGCATGGCGGCAAACAGGTTCCGGCTGACGAGATAGACCAGCGCGGTGACGGCGGCGGCGATGCCTTCGGCGGCGCCGCCGGCGAGAATCGCGGGCGCAACCAGCGCGGCCAGCACTGCGCCCGGGACGTGCTTCATCCAGCTGGCAACGAAGCCGGTGGTGGGCAGCCGGTTGGCGAGCAGCAGGCCGCCCGCGCGGATGGCAAAGGTCACCGCGGCCATGCCGAGGATGGCAATCAGCGCCTCAAGCGACATGGCGGCGCCCCCTGATGGTCTCGGCAAGGGCGCCGGCAAAGCTGCCGACCAGGCCGCCGACGATGATGTACCAGTTGCCCTCGATCAGCTTGGAGGTGAGGATGGCGGCGAGCGCGCCGACGATCCACGGCACCAGGTCGCCGCGGCCCCGCCACATGCCGAGCAGCAAGGCGAGGAAGGTGGCGGTGAAGGCGAAATCGAGCCCATATTTGGTGGGATCGTCGATGAACGCCCCGAGCACCCGGCCGCAGAGGGTCGAGCCCATCCAGGCGAACCAGCTGAGGACGCCGGTGCCGATGAGGAAGGCGACACTGCCGGTGCCCTTCCGGACCTCGGCCATGGTCATCGCCCATTGCTCGTCGGAGACGAAGAACATGGCGCCCAGCTGTTTGGGCAGCGACAGATGGCCGACCAGCGGCCGCAGCGTCGCCGACATCAGCAGCATGCGGAGGTTGACGATGCCGGCGGCGATGACGATCGACAGCACCGGCAGGTTTCCCGGGGTCCACATATCGAGCGCCACGAACTGGCTGGCGCCGGCAAACACCAGCCCGCTCATCAGCGCCACTTCGAGGACGTTCAACCCGGCCTGGCCGGCGAGCACGCCCCACACCACGCCATAGGCGGCAATGGAGACGGCGACGGGCAGGAACATACGGACGCCGAGCCAGAACTGCGCGGGTCCGCCATGGGGGGCGGGGGCATGCATGGGCGGGGACGCTACATCAGGTTGGTGCGGTGGCGCGATGACATCTGGTGATCGACCCCATTCATCGCAATGATCGAGGCCGTCGATTGCAGGTCAGATGGCACGGGTCATGCCGCCATCGACAAGCAGGCTCTGGCCGGTGACGTAGGAGGCGTCGTCGGAGAGGAGGAAGGCCACGACCTTCGCCAGCTCCTGGAGTTCGCCGTAGCGACCGACCGGAATCTTCTGGCGGCGGGCTTCGACGGTGTCGTAATTGTCGAGAAAGCCCGGCAGCACAGCGTTCATACGGATGCCGTCGGCGCCGTAGCGATCGGCATAGAGCTTGGTCCAGGCCTGCAATGCCGGGCGCAGCGCCGACGACATCGGCATCGCGAGATCCGGCGACTTGCCGGCAAAGCTCGAAATGTTCACTGCCGCGCCCTTGCCGGCGGCGAGGAAATGCGGCGTCACCAGCCGCATCAGGCGGACCGGGTTCAAGACGATCATATCGAAACCGTGTTGCCAGTCGTCATCGGCCATGGCGCCGATATCGCCACTGGGGACATGGCCGGCATTGTTGACCACGGCATCGATGCGGCCATGCGTCGTGATAGTGGTTTCGACGAGGCGCTGCAGGTCGGCGGGCTCGGTGAGCGAGCCGCGCACCGCGGTGGCGGAGAGCTCGGCGGCAACGGCCTCGACCTGTTCCGAGCGGGCGAACAGCACCAGCTGGTAATCGCGAGCGGCGAGCTCGCGGGCGATGGCGGCGCCGATGCCCTGGCCGGCTCCGGTGACGATGGCGATGGGTCTGGTCATGGGCATCAGACTACACGAGGTGGCGGGCCTGGGGGATGAGAGTTGCTGATTGCAGCTATTCGCCCGGCTGATCGGGAACCAGCGCCGCGACGAGGCGCCGAGCTTGCTCCGGCGCGGTCAGGATCGGCACCATGCCGGTCAACTGGTCGATGCCGCCGACCGGGAGCTGCCGAAGCATCGGGTCGGCAATGGCGCCGCGGAGGCCGGCAGCGATCGCGTCGGCATTGATCACCTGGAACGGGCGGGTGAAGTAGGAGGCGATGCGCGGCGGCACCGCGCCGGGGATGCCATGCTCAAGTTGCAACTGTGCCAGATGCTCGGCGGCGCGGGCAATGGCGGCTTCGCGCTGCTGCCAGTCGGCTGCCTCCAGCGCCTCGGCCAGCAGCGGCAGCAGCACCGTCGCACTGTCGAGCCGGGCAAAGGCGGTACCGAACCATTTGGGGTAGGGCGCATAGCGGCGCTCGACCAGGAAGGCGATGCGCATCAGGTGCTCGACGAGGCGTGAGCCGATGACCCGGGAGCCCAATGCATCGCCAAGCTCCCCGGTACGGCCAACGAAAGCGCGTTCCTCGCCGATCGCGTCCCATTCGGTCGCGAGGCGCAGCAGCCGGACGTCGCGCGGAAAGTAGTCGAGCCGCTGCCGCAGGTCGGCGAGCTGTCCGCCATCGTCGCGGAACACCGCGCCGGCGATGAGGGTGAGCAGGCGCTGTTCGGGAAAGCTCAGCCAGTCGGCATTGGACCATGGGCCGAGAGCAGCGCCGACCTGACGGCGCAGCAGCGCCTCGAGCGTCATCAGCTCGGCGCCGTGATCCGAGGTGTGCCAGCCATCGGCGCGAACGTGACGGCCAAGGCTCTCATACCGGATGGTCCAATCCTCGAAGCGTTCGGGCAATTGCGCATCCAGCGCCGCCATCAGCACGTCGGCGTGGGCGAAGTCCGCGGCATCGAGGATGATCTGCACGGTCGGACCGTAATTGTGGTCGGCCGACATCTCGGTGTCGAAGCCCAGCACCTCGGAGCCATCACCGAGCCGAGCAGCGGCATAGCTGAGCTGCGGCAGGGCCCGGGCGATGATCGGCGCGACCAGTGATTCGTAGAAGCGGCGCGACAGCTGGAGGCCGGTGGTCATTGCTTTTGCCTTTGTCCGACATGGCCGGTCAGGAGCGCCCGGACGTTGACCGGCGCGCGGGGCGGGGCTAGAGAACCGGCGTGCGTTCATACCCCATCGTGCTCCGACCCGCCTGCATCTTCAGCTGAGATGTGAAGTGGCCCGCCTCGCGACCCGGTCGACTCGACCGGCCGCTGGTCATTTGGGGCCCAACGCCGTCGCATAATTTACGGGTTTCGGAGTTCACTCGATGAACAATCTCTCAAGGCCGCTCTGGCAGCGTTTCCTCGTCTTTCTCGTGCCGCTGATGCTCAGCAACATCCTGCAGTCGCTGTCGGGCACCATCAACAATATCTATATCGGGCAGATGATCGGGGTGGAGGCGCTGGCCGCCGTCTCGGTGTTCTTCCCGATCATGATCTTCCTCATCTCGTTCGTGATCGGCCTCGCTTCGGGCGCGGCGATCCTGATCGGCCAGGCGTGGGGCGCCAAGAACCTCCTGAAGATCAAGCAGGTCACCGGTACGACGCTGACCGTCGGCTTCCTCATGGGCCTCGTCGTTGCGGTGTTCGGCGGCTTTTTTGCGCAGAACCTGATGGAACTGCTCGGGGCGCCCGCCGACATCGTCGCCGAAGCGACGGCCTATGGCCGGATCGTCTTGATCGGCATGCCCGGGTTCTTCCTGTTCCTGATCATCACCTCGACGCTGCGCGGCGTCGGCGACACGGTAACGCCGCTGCTGACGCTGATCTTCTCGATCGGGGTGGGGCTCGTCGTCACGCCGGCGCTGATCCAGGGCTGGTTCGGCCTGCCGCAGATCGGCGTGCTCGCCGCGGCGGTGGCGTTCATCGCCGGCTTCGTCGTGGTGCTGATCTTTCTGTTCTTCTACCTCAACTACAAGAAGAGCCCGATGGCGCCCGACGCCGAGTTGATCCGGCATCTGAAGGTGGATTTCCAGCTGCTCGGGCTGATCCTCAAGCTCGGTATCCCGGCCGGCGTCGCCATGGTGGTGTCGTCGATCTCGGCCATCGTCATCGTCGGCATTATCAATCGCTTCGGCTCGGACGCCACGGCGGCCTATGGCGCAGTCAACCAGGTGCTGAGCTATGTGCAGTTCCCGGCCATGTCGATCGGCATCGCCGCTTCGATCTTTGCCGCCCAGGCGATCGGGGCGCGGCGCTTCGACGAGGTGGAGAAGGTGACCCGCACGGCGCTGTTGATGAACCTCATCGTCACCGGGGCGCTGGTGACGATCGCCTACCTCTTCTCGCAGCACCTGGTGCGGCTGTTCATCACCGACGAAGCGGTGGTGCAGGTCGCCGAGCGGCTGCTGCACATCGTGTTGTGGAGCTGCCTGGTGTTCGGCTGGGGCTCGGTGTTCTCGGCGGTGATGCGCGCTTCGGGCGATGTATGGATCCCGATGGCGCTGTCGCTGGCAGCGATCATCCTGGTCGAAGTGCCGGCGGCGCTGACGCTCAGCCACTTCTTCGGGCTCGAGGGCGTATGGTGGGGCTACTGCATGAGCTTCACGGCGCTGCTCACCTTCCAGGCCACCTATTATCTCGGCTGGTGGCGGAAGAAGGAAATCACGGCGCTGGTCTAGGGACGGATAGCACGTCCCAGGCGGCCATCGCGCCGTCGATGACACGCTCAAGGGCGGCGCCGCCGGCGCCGTCTCTCGCCTGCAGGGCCAGCCCGTTCAGCACCGTGGTGTAGAACTGCGCCATGGCGTCAGCATCGGCGCCTTGGGGTACATCGCCGTCGATCATCCCCTTCCGGATCCGCGCCGCGAACGAGCCGGTCGAGGCGTTGCGCAGCATTGCCAGATGCGCCCGGACCTCGGCGTTCTGCGGTGGGCCGACGGCGGCGGCGAGCACGATCATGCATCCCGATGGGATATTTGGATCGACATAGGTCTCGGCATTGGATCGCAGCAGCGACTCAATCGCTCCGCGCGCCGTGGGCACGTCCCCCAGGGTTGGCCCGTAGGTGCGCACGTAAAGGTCGAGCGCCTCGTAGAACAGCTGCTCCTTGGAGCCGAAGGCGGCATAGAGGCTCGGCTTGCCGACGCCCAGCGCCTCGGTCAGGTCGTTGACCGAGGTGCCCTCATAGCCGCGCTCCCAGAACAGGCGCATTGCCTGGTCCAGTGCCTGGTCTCGATCGAACTCGCGGGGACGGCCTGCCAAAATCGGGTTTCCGGATGATTGTCTACCGATCAGTATAAAATTCTTGACGCTGCATCGCAACCGTCATAGCCAATTGTGTACCGATCGGTAGAAAATGGAGATCCGATATGACTGACCTCGAACTTTCCGGCCGCGTGGCCCTTGTCACCGGCGGCAGCCGCGGCATCGGCGCAGCCACCGTGCTGGCGCTCGCAGAGGCCGGCGCCGACGTTGCCTTCACCTTCGAGCGCAACGGCGAGAAGGCCGGCGAGATCGAACGAGAGGTCACCACCCTCGGCCGGCGCGCCATCGCCATGCAGGTGGATTCGGCCGACCCCGAGGCGGTGATGGCCGCCGTCGACCGCACCGCCCGAGAACTGGGGCGCATCGATATCCTCGTCAACAATGCCGGCGTCGGCACCGGTGGGCCGTTCGGCGAGGTCACGGTGGAGAACTTCGACCGGCTGTTCTCGATCCACGCCCGGGCGCCGTTTTTCGCCACGCAGGCGGCGGTGAAACACATGAGCGAGGGTGGGCGGATCATCTCGATCGGCACCAATATGGCGACCCGCGTGGCCGGGCCGGGGCTCAGCCTCTATGTGACGAGCAAATCGGCGCTGGGCGGCATGACCCGGGCACTGGCGCGCGAGCTGGGGCCGCTGGGGATCACCATCAACACCGTCGATCCGGGCTCGACCGATACCGACATGAACCCGGCGGACGGGCCGATGGCGCCGTCGCAGATGGGGCTCAATGCGCTCGGCCGCTTCGGCGCCGCCGAGGATATCGCGGCGGCGGTAGTGCATCTTGCCGGCCCCGGCGGGCGGAGCATCACCGGCACCTCGATCCTCGTCGACAGCGGCTTCAACGCCTAGAACGCCATCGCGCTGGCCTACTGGAAAATCACCGCTTGACTTAGAGTGCACTCGAACTCCTAGCCTCGTCTCTCGTCGTGGCAAGGAAGGCAGAGATGAAGATCGGTCAACTGGTCGAGCGTTCGGGACTCACCGCCCATACGATCCGCTATTACGAGCGGATCGGGCTGTTGCCCTATGCCGACCGGGACCAGTCGGGCCAGCGCGATTACGATGCGTCGATCCTCACCTGGATCGAATTTCTCGGCCGCCTCAAGGCGACCGGAATGCCGATCCGGGAAATGCTGCATTACGCAGCTTTGCGTGACCAGGGTCCCGCAACCGAGGCGGCGCGTCGCGAACTGCTGGAGCGGCACCGCGAGAAGGTGCGGGCCCAGCTGGCCGAACTCTCTGAATGCCTCCTTGTCCTCGACGCCAAGATCGCCGGCTATGCCGGCATATCGAAGAGGATGAAGGAATATGACGCACTCCCAGAACGCCGCAAGCGACCGGCAACCGTCAGGCGGGCAGCCGCCCGCTGATAGCCGCTTGGCGACGCGAACCCTCGGGCCGCTGACTGTTTCGACTGTCGGGCTGGGCTGCATGGCGATGAGCCATGCCTATGGCGGCCAGGACGAAGCCGATGCCGTCCGCACGCTGCATCGCGCCGTGGAACTGGGCGTCACGCTGTTCGACACCGCCGAGGTCTACGGGCCGTTCACCAACGAAATCCTGGTCGGCAAGGCGCTGCAACCATTTGGCGACAAGGTGGTGATCGCCACCAAGTTCGGGTTCAAGATCGACCCCAGCAAGTCGGACATCGGCGCCATGGCCGGTGTCGATGGGCGGCCCGAGCATGCCCGCGAAGTGGCCGAGGCGTCGCTCAAGCGCCTGGGCGTCGAAGCTATCGACCTGTTCTACCTGCACCGCGTCGACCCTCAGGTGCCGATCGAGGACACGGTGGGCGCCATGGCCGAGCTGGTGCGGCAGGGCAAGGTCCGGGCGCTTGGGCTGTCCGAAACCAGCGCCGATACCCTGCGCCGGGCGCATGCCGTGCATCCGATCGCGGCGCTGCAAAGCGAATACTCGCTGTGGACGCGCGATCCCGAGGGCGACATCCTCGACACCTGCCGTGAGCTTGGGATCGGCTTCGTGCCATTCAGTCCGCTGGGCCGCGGCTTCCTGACCGGCACGATCCAGAAGCCGGAAGATCTCGGCGCCACCGATTTCCGGCGCAGCCTGCCGCGCTTCAGCGAGGCGAACATGGCGGCCAATGCCCGCCTGGTGCAACTGCTCGAAGCGATGGCGGCAGAGAAGGGCGTGACGGCGGCGCAGCTGGCGCTCGCCTGGGTGATCCACCAGGGCGATTTCATCGTGCCGATTCCCGGAGCACGGCGGATCGCGCATCTCGAGCAGAACGTCGCCGCGGCGGGCATCACGCTCTCGGCGGAGGAGCTGAAGACGCTCGGCGAACTGCTAGCGGCCGAGAAGTTCTCGGGCAAGCGCTATGGCGACAGCGGCGCCTGGGTGGCCAAGCGCTAGTCGAGCCCAACCACAGATGCCATCCCCGCGTAGGCGGGGACCCAGAGCGATGCTTCAACAACAGCGGGTGTAGAGCATCCCACTGGGTTCCCGCCTTCGCGGGAATGACGCCGGTGGGAAGGTGAAGATCTTGGCGTTGTAGGTCCAGGCCCTACCGCGTCTTACCCCAGCGTTCGAGCCAATCGACGCCGAAAGTTACCATCTCGGCGGCGGGGACGAGCACTGAGTTCGCCTCGCCGACCTTGCCCCGCTTGCCGCGGCCGGTGGCGAGGAATTGTTCGACGATGGTGGCGAAATAGCCCTCGGGCAACCCGTCCGGCGGATCGCCGGTGTCGAACTCCTCGAACCAGCGCCAGACCGCTTCGCCGTCGACGAGGATCGGGGCCTCGTAGCGCAGGATGCGCTTGTTGGGGAAATTGGCGAGGTGCTCGGCATGGTGCAGCAGCGTCATGGTGTCGAGCGGGGCGCCCAGCATCAGCACCTTGCCCTCGGCTTCGACCAGTTTGCCGAGCGGCGATTGCGGGCCATAGCCATAGTCGAGCGCATGGTCGGCGGTGAACCACTCGGCCTCGCCGCCGAGCGCCGCCATCGAGGCGCCAGGGCTGCCGCTGCGCAGCGCGCCGGGCGTGGTGCGGAGCGCCTCGGGCCAATAGCCATTGTCGCGGATGGAGCGGGAGCGCTCGGGATCGAAGGCGGCGATATGCCGGCGCATCGCCGGGTCGTCGCGCAGCTCGTCCTCGAGCTGCCAGTCGCAATAGCCGAGGATGGTGCCGGCCGGACCGATCACGTCGCGCAGCGCGTCGATGATATCGTCGGGGCCGTTCACCAGCTTGCCGACCTGGCGTAGCGCGGCATGCACCAGCACGGCATCGCCATCGGCGAGGCCGATGGCGCTCAGGTTGTCAGCGAGGCTGGAGCGGGTTGCAACCCCAACCGTCACCTGGCGGCGCCGGCGTAGCGCCGCTCCGGCGGGTGCTGGTCAGTGGCGTCGTCGTGCAACCCGTCATACTCGAGCCGGGCGCTCTGCACTTCGCCCTGATGCTCCTCGGCCCAGGCCCAGAGCGAGCTGATCGGCCCCTGCAGGCTCTGGCCGAGCGGGGTCAGCTGGTACTCAACCCGCGGCGGGATCTCGGGATAGACCGTGCGGGTGACGAGGCCGTCGCGCTCGAGGTTACGCAGCGTCAAAGTCAGCATGCGCTGCGAGATGCCGCCGATGGTGTGGCGCAGCTCGTTGAAGCGCATGGTCTTCTTGCCGAGATAGCCGACGATCATGACGCTCCACTTGTCGCCGATGCGATTGAGGATGTCGGCCATGGCGTTGCAGGTCTCGCTTCGGCCGGGAATGGGTTTCATCTGGTGCCTCCAAACGGGCAAAAGGTACTTTAGTCACAAATATAGACACGGTTACTCCTTGTGACTAGGGGTGCGCTATGCATGCGGGGCGTTGCCATGCCGGCAGACTCCGCGCTAAGGGCGTAGAACGTTCAACACGATGGAGATAACGATGGGGCGGATCGAAGAACTGGTCGACCGGATGACGCTCGAGGAGCAGGTGAGCCTGTTATCGGGTGAGGATTTCTGGTCGCTGCCGGCGATCGATCGGCTCGGCATCGGCAAGCTTCGCGTCACCGACGGGCCGAACGGGGCGCGGGGCGGCGGCTCGCTGATCGGCGGGGTGAAGTCGGCGGCGTTCCCGGTAGGGATCGCGCTCGGCGCCAGCTGGAACGTCCGGCTGCTCACCGAGATCGGCACGGCTTTGGCCGAGGAGGTGAAATCGAAGGGGGCGCATGTGAGCCTCGCCCCGACGGTGAACCTTCATCGCTCGGTCAGTAACGGGCGCAATTTCGAGTGCTACTCGGAAGATCCGATCCTCACCGCCAGCCTGGCCGTCGGCTATATCGAAGGGCTGCAGGGGCAGGGCGTTTCGGCGACGATCAAGCACTTTGCCGGCAACGAATCCGAGATCGAGCGCACCAGCATCAGCTCCGAGATCGACGAGCGGACGCTGCGCGAACTCTATCTCGTGCCGTTCGAATGGGCGGTGAAGCGCGCCGGCACCTGGGGCATCATGAGCTCCTACAACAAGCTCAACGGCACCTTCACCAGCGAGAACCCCTGGCTGCTCGACCAGGTGCTGCGCCGGGAATGGCACTATGACGGCGTGGTGATGTCGGATTGGTTCGGCTCGCACTCCACCGCGCCGACGGTCAATGCCGGGCTCGACCTCGAAATGCCGGGGCCGCCGCGCGACCGTGGCGAGAAGCTGGTGGCGGCGGTGGAAGCCGGCGAAGTCAGCCGCGAGACGCTGCGGGCCCGCGTCCTCGACGTGCTCCGGTTGATGGAGCGGACCGGCGCGCTCGATGATCACAGCGAGTGGGCGGAGCAGGCCGACGACCGCGCCGAGCACCGGGCGCTGATCCGTCGCGCCGGCGCCGAAGGCGCAGTGCTGCTGAAGAACGCCGGCGATCTGCTGCCGCTCAGCGGGTTGGGCAAGCTTGCGGTAATCGGGCCCAACGCCAAAGTGGCGCAGATCATGGGCGGCGGCAGCGCGCAGCTCAATCCGCACTATCGCGTCTCGCCGTGGGACGGCCTGGTTGCTGCATTGGGCGAGGCGCGTCTCAGCTATGCGGCGGGATCGACCAACCACCGGTTCGAACCGCTGCTGCGCGGTGGGTTCACGGCCGAGTATTTCGCCAACGAGACACTTGCCGACGCGCCGGTGTTCACCGAGACGCTGGAGGAAGCGCAGGCCTTCTGGATCGGCCGGGTTGGCGGCGGCAAGGTCGATCCGCTGCATTTCTCGGCCCGGCTCACCGGGCGGTTCACGCCTGAGGCAAGCGGCGAGCACCGGGTCGGCATCTACAGCGCCGGCTTTTCGCGGGTGCTGGTCGACGGCAAGCTGGTCGCCGATGCTTGGACGAACTGGAGCAAAGGCCGCACCTTCTTCGAGGAAGGCTGCGACGAGGTGGTGGGTACCATCAATCTGGAAGCCGGGCGCAGCTACGAGGTGGTGATCGAGTTCGCCACCAAGCCGTTCGCGACGCTGGGGCTTGCGGCCTTCGCCGCCGGCATCGGCTTGCCGCTCGGCGACGCAGCGATCGCCGAGGCGGTCGAGGCGGCGCGCGACGCCGAAGTGGCGCTGGTGTTCGTCGGGCGCAACGGCGAGTGGGACACCGAGGGCAGCGACCTCGACTCGATCACCTTGCCCGGCCGGCAGGACGAGCTGATCGCCGCCGTGGCGGTGGTGAACCCGCGCACCGTGGTGGTGCTGCAGTCCGGCGGGCCGGTGGAGATGCCGTGGCTCGGCGAGGTCGCGGCAGTGCTCGAGGCCTGGTATCCGGGGCAGGAGGCCGGCAACGCCATTGCCGACGTGCTGACCGGCGCAGCCGAGCCGGGTGGCCGGCTGCCGCAGAGCTTTCCGGTCAAGTGGGCGGACAATCCGACCAATTCGCAGGATCGCGAAATCTATCCCGGCCTCGACGGCAAGGTGCGTTACGAGGAAGGCGTGTTCATCGGCTATCGCCACTACGATCGCCACGGCATCGCGCCGCTGTTCCCGTTTGGCTTCGGGCTTGGCTACAGCAGCTTTGCGGTGTCGGAACTCGAACTGGATGCCTCTGGGTTCGAAGCGGATGGCCGGGTGAGCGTTTCGGTGACGGTCGAGAACACCGGTCGCCGGGCCGGCTCCGAGGTGGTGCAGGTTTATGTGTCGGCCCCGGATGCGACGGTGTCACGGCCGGCCAAGGAGCTGAAGGCATTCGAGAAAGTGCATCTGGGCCCCGGCGAGCGGCAGCGGCTGACGCTGCAACTCGATGACCGGGCCTTCGCCTACTATCGCACCGAGGCGCAGCACTGGCTGGTGGAGCCGGGGCGGTATGTGATCCGGGTGGCGCGGCATGCGGCGGATGTGGGGCTGTCGGCAGAGGTGGTGCGGCGGGATCGGTTGCTGCTGCCGGTGTGAACGACGGCGAGGCCGGTGCGCTTGGCCACCCCCACCCAGCTTCGCTACGGCTCCGCCTAGCTGCGCTACCCTCCCCACAAGGGGGAGGGAGAGCAGAAGCCGCAATCTCAGTATGCGTCTCCCTCCCCCTTGTGGGGAGGGATCAAGGGTGGGGGTGCCCCACGCTCAGACTCAAGCCGCCTTGCTGAACTGCGCCGCGTGCATGCCGACGTAAAAATCGAGGTTCTCGTCGGCCAGCCCGAGGCCATCCATTACCGCGGCCATGAAGCTCACCGGCGAGGTACCACCGGCGGTGACGACGCGGCCGTCGGTCACGGCCGCGGGCGTGTCGCGATAGAGCGACTTCCCCTGATAGCCGGTGAAATCGAGATAGCCGTCGCCATTGCTGGTGTGGCGAATGCCGTCGAGCAGTCCGGCTTTGGCGCCGGCCACCGTGCCGTCGCAGATCAGCCCGATGAGCTTGCCCTGCTGTTTGGCCGCGGTCAGCAGCGGCGCCAGGTCGGGGGCCTCGGGCGACTGCCAGATGGTGCCGCCACAGACGATGATCGCGTCATAGTCGGCCACGTCGATCGCCTCGAGCGCCAGTTCGGGAGTGACCGTCATGTTGCCCGACGAGGTCACCGGCTTGCCGCCGGGGGTCGCGTACTTGGTTTCCACCTTGTAGAAGCTGTGCGCCACGGCGTTGAGCAGGGCGGTCTCCCAGTCGGCGAAGCCTTCGGTCAGGATGGTGAGGATGGTGGTCATTTCGTCTCTCCTTGGTTTTCGATGCGAGAAGGCTAACCGCGCCCGGCACCCGATTTTGTCAGCAGCGATGCACAGCTAATGGCCAAGCGCTCGGAACGGCTGCTCAACCTGATGCAGGCGCTGCGGCGGCGGCGCCGCCCGGTGACGGGGGCGGTGCTGGCCCAGGAGATGGGCGTGTCGCTGCGCTCGGTCTATCGTGACATCGAGACGCTGAAATCGATGGGGGCGGCGATCGACGGCGAGGCCGGGGTCGGTTTCCAGCTGCGCGCCGAGCACTTCCTGCCGCCGCTGATGTTCACCGACGAGGAGATCGAGGCGCTGGTGCTGGGCCTGCGCGGGTTGATCTACGGCCCCGATGGCGAGATGGCGGCGACGGCGCGCGATGCTTCGAGCAAGATCGAGGCGGTGCTGCCGAGGGCCAAGCGCGACGAGATGCTGTCGGTGGGGTTGTTCGTCATTCCGCCACGCACGGTCGACGAAGCCAACCCGCTGGGGCGGCTGCGGCGGGCGTTGCGCGAGGAAAAGCAGGTCTGGCTCGGCTATCGCGACAAGGGCGGCGCCACCAGCGAGCGCACCGTCTATCCGGTGGCACTGGGCTATTTCGAGGGCTATCAGACACTGGTGGCCTGGTGCACGCTCCGGCACGACTTCCGTAACTTCCGGGTCGACAGCATCAGCGCGCTGGAGGTGCTGGAGGCGTCAATGCCGGAGCCGCGCCGTACGCTGTTCCACCGCTGGTCGAGTGCCCTGAATCTGCCCGACTTAACGTAGAAGGAACCGCCGTGCTTCAAAATCATTTGAGCGGGCCCCGGCGGCGGTTGAGCGACACGGGCCGGATTGCTAGAACGCTGCCAATTCCGAGACGGTCTGCATCTGGAGGCGCCTTGCTCGCGCATCTTCGCCGGCGCATCGCCGCCAGCCTGTTGGTCATCCTCGCCACCCTCGGCATGACGCCCGCCTGGGCCAATCCGTTGCTGCTGGTCGATGCGAACACCTTTGAGGTCCTCTATGCCGAGGACGCGGGCGTGCCGTGGCATCCGGCGTCGCTCACCAAGCTGATGACCGCTTATGTGGCGTTCGCCGCCATCAAGGCCGGCACCGTCAACCTCGATACCAAGGTGAAAGTGTCGAAGAACGCCTGGAACCAGGCGCCGAGCAAATCCGGCCTCAAGGTGGGCGCTTCGGTCACCATGAAGGATGCGCTTTATATCCTCGTGGTGAAGTCGGCCAACGACATGGCGGTGGCGATTGCCGAGACGGTTTCGGGCTCGGTGCCGGCCTTCGTCGAGGAGATGAACGGCATGGCCACAGCGATGGGGCTCAGCGCCACGCATTTCGTCAACCCGCACGGGCTGCATAACGAAGGCCAGGTGACCTCGGCGCGCGATCTCGCCATCCTGGCGCTGATCCTCAGGCGCGATTTCCCAGAGTACCTGCCGATGTTCGGCACCGAAGCGGTGAAGCTGGGCAAGGCCAAGCTCGAATCCAATAACGGGTTGCTCGAACATTTCGCCGGCACCACCGGCATGAAGACCGGCTATGTCTGCGCCTCGGGCCTCAATATCGTCGCGACGGTGGAGCGCGGCGGCCGCTCGATGCTGGCGGTGGTGCTGGGTGGCTCCTCGGCGCGCGAGCGCAATGAGATGACGGCCGAGCTGTTCCTGCGCGGCCTTTCCGGGGCGATCAGCGGCACCGGGCAGAACGTCGTGCAGCTGAGCAATATCGACGAGCCGCCGGTGAATATGCGCTCGCAGATCTGCGGCAAGGAAGCCAAGGCCTATGTCAAAGAGCGCGAAGCGGCGTTCCCGATGGGGCTCAAGGGCCATCCGAGCTACCTGACCGACGAGATCGACGGCGTGACCTATGCCGCCACGGATCTGGGCATCGTCGTCGACGACGTGCCACTGCCGCGCCCACGCCCGACCTGGGCTCCAGCGGCGGTTGCCTCGGTCGATGACTGATAGAGACAGCCCCCTCCCATCCTCCCCCATGAAGGGGGAGGTGCCGCATCCAGTGTTTGGCACCATCTCGACACAGCCTCGACTCTTCACCTCCCCCTTCATGGGGGAGGCCGGGAGGAGGCCGTCCGCTTCAGTCAGCCGCCTTCACGATCGCAAAGCGCAGCACGTCAGCCTCGCCGCTGACTTCGCAGGTGTGGCCGTTCTGCCGGCAGTAGAGCGGGATATCGATCTTGGCCATCGGGTCGGTGGCGAGCACGATGAACGAAGCGCCTGCCGCCAGCTGCGACAGGCGCTTTTCCATTTTCAGCACCGGCAGCGGGCATTTCAGCCCGCGGCAGTCGATGATCTCGGCGTCAGTCGTCAAGCACCAGCACCCAATAGACGCCGTGCGACGAGTTGGGCTCGTAGGCGACGCCCAGGCCAGCGCGCTTGGCGGTGAAATCGGCAATCGCCGCGGCATCGGCCGGCACGGCGCGCCAGCCCGAAAACACCTCGGCAAAGGTGGTGTAGCCGGCGCTGAGCCGCATCGCCACGGCGCCTGCCGGCAAAGCCGGCTGTGCGCCGGTCTTGGCGTAGGCGGTGGCGAGCGACTGGGCGGTGTTGTCGAGCACGGTGTCGCCGCGCACGTCGGCGGCGCCCTGGGCCCGGCGGAAATCGTTGAGCAGGAACAGCGCCTCGACGCGGTTCAGCTTGGCGCCCGGCTGGTTCATCGGCGCCGACAGGCCCGGCGACAGCTGGCCGCCACCACCACCCATCGAGCAGGCGGCAAGACCGGCGGCAAGCGTTGCGGCGAGTACGATGCGGACGAGGGCGGGATATCCCTTGAGGGTCATGGTCGGTCCTCCTTGTATGGCCGGGGAAGTCCGGCATGGCCTCATGCAGTGGTGACCCCGATGAGATTCGAACTCATGGCCTCAGGATTAGGAATCCTGCGCTCTATCCTGCTGAGCTACGGGGTCGCTGGGTCGGGACATAGCAAATGCGACGCTTCGGGGGAACCACCCCGTTCGCGGTTGTCGGTGCCGCAGATGCGCGCACCGGTTGCGGCGCCGCCGGATCTTCGAGCGTCCCATCGCCTCGGCTAGTGCGTACCACCCACCGCCGGGTATTCCACCAGCCGGATAGCGTCGCGCTTGACTTCGATCAGGGTCGGTTTGCCGCCGATGATCGCTGCCGATGCAATGGCGAAGTGGTTCGTGTAGGCAGCGACGCGGAAGCGACCATGTCCGTCATTTACGAGCACGTAGGAGGGGACGATGGCTGGACTGGCGGAGTGGAGAACGATGTCGGACACCCCACCAATATCGAGCACCGTCACGTTCCGCATCCAGGAGTACGGCGTCTCGTTGCGGTTGAGGTAGGGGGCGGTCGGGCCGTCCACCAGCTCGCTGGTCCGGTCGGTGAAGTTGCCCTTGCCGTCATTGACAAGGATTTGCACTGCACTGCCGCGATAGCCGCCGCCGGTCGAGATGACCACCAGGTCGGCGTAGTCCTTGCTGGTGAGATAGATCGGCTGGATGTCGGCGATCACAGCGCCGACGATTTCGCCGGTGATGGCGCCGGTATGATCCGCCAGCGGCGACTTCGGCAGCGCGATGGGGTCTTTGCGGTTGAGCCGGCCCTTGCCATCATTGAGGAAGATGCGGGAGGCCCATCTGCTCTGATCGGCGGAGCCGAGCACCAGGTCGGCGAGACCATCGCCGTTGACATCGGCCATCGCCGACGAGGTGAATTTCGGGCCGTCCCGGTGGATCGACGAGGGCAGGTTTTTCGCCCGGTCGACAAGGGTGCCGTCGAGGCGGCTCACATAGTATTCCGGGATGTACATGTCGTTCGCATAGATGCCCCAGCGCCCCTGATGGTCGATGACCCCGGCGCTCACGTCGTGAGTGAATTGCGGCGCCTTGGGCAGCAGCTCGCTGCGGTCCTCGAGCCGGCCGTCGCCGGTGGGGAGCAGCAGCGTGTTGGTGGTGCGCGGAAACGGCGGTGCATCGTAGCCGCTGCTGCCGATGAACACGCCGAGATCGCCACTGGCGTTGAAGGGCGCGGTCGCCAGGTTCAGCGGGTAATCGACCAGCGGCACCGCGCCCTTGATGACGGTGGCCGTACCGTCGACATAGGTGTTCCTGTCGCGGTCGTAAGTGAGGATCTGTACCGGCAGCGGGGTGCCGCCCACATTGAGCACCCACAGGACGAACAGGGCGGGATAGTCAGGATCGCCGAGCCGCACCGGCACCACATCGACGATATGGGCGCCGGTCCTCGGGACCTCGAATTCCACCGGGATCGCCTCGGGTTCGACGTGGCCATAGTCCATCCCACCCGTCAGATCCGGCGCCGGAGCGCGCGCTTCGAGGCTGGGCGGCGTCAGAAGCCCGGCCTGCTGGTCGGCCACCAGCGGATCGTAGGCGACGCAGCGCTCGAGTTCGGTGGCGGGTGCCGAAGGATCCACACGCTTGCCATTCTCGATGAAGGCGAAGCTCGCCTTCCAGGAGTCGTCGAGCCGCGCCAGGTAGGTCGTGAGCAGGTGTGTTTCGGTCTGGCGGACGATGCGTAGCCCGTTGTTGCCGCCGTGCTCGAACAGCATCGCGTAGTCGCCAGCTTTCATCTGGTAGCCGTTGCGATCGACGCTATCGGCATCGATCTGGCGCACCCGGATCTTGCCCGGAGTCGGCTGCGACAGGCGACCACCGGAATAGTCCTGGCTGACGCACTCCGCCTCGCCACACAGATAGAGCGTCCCGCTGGCTCGCAGGCAGGCATCTGCGTCAGCAGCGTAGAAGCCGCTCAGCGCCTCCTGCGCTGTTGCAACTGTGGGGAGCAGCAGCAAGCCTGCGGCCAGTGTGCGGGTCAGCGGGGCTTTGCCGATTGCCCTGCCGAATGCGCGAAATGCTCCCATGCTCCCCGTCATGCTTCCCCCAAGCCACGGTTTTCTATTGAGGAAAGACTATTGCCGCCGCAGGACTGGGTAAAGTCGCGAACCGCCGAACCCGGAGTGATCAACCCGGCGGCAGAGCGGTGCGGCTCCACTCCGTCCGAGTCATTGGCTCAACCCGGCCAAGCCGCGCGAGCGCCTGCCGACGGCGAGCGAGGTGAAGCTTGCGACCTGCCCGGCGATGGCGGTTTCGGTGGGCAGCCGTTCCATCGAGCTCGCGCCGTAGAAGCCGTGACACATCTCCGTCCGCTCCAGCACATAGCGGGCATCGTCGGGCATGGCGATGGGGCCGCCGTGGCAGAGGACGATGACGTCGTCGCGGACGGCGCGAGCCGCGGCGGACCAGGCGTCGATCTTTTCGATGCAGTCGTCGAGGGTGAGCGCGGTTTCGGCGCCGATCGCGCCGCCGGTGGTGAGGCCGAGGTGGCAGACGATGATGTCGGCGCCGGCTTTGGTCATCGCCACGGCGTCGTCGCTGGAAAAGACGTAGGGCGTGGTCAGCATCTGCTTTCTGGCAGCGCGCGCGATGATCTCGACTTCGAGGGCATAGCTCATGCCGGTCTCTTCGAGGTTGGCGCGGAAGGTGCCGTCGATCAGCCCGACAGTGGGGAAGTTCTGGATGCCGGCGAAGCCCAATGCTTTGAGCTCATCGAGGAACTTGTCGGGGATCAGGAAGGGGTCGGTGCCGTTCACACCCGCCAGAACCGGGGTGTGGCGGACCACGGGGAGGACTTCGTGGGCCATTTCGACGACGATGTCGTTGGCGTTGCCATAGGCCATGAGGCCGGCAAGCGAGCCGCGGCCGGCCATGCGATAACGGCCGGAATTGTAGATGACGATCAGGTCGATACCGCCGGCTTCCTCGGCCTTGGCGCTCAGGCCCGTGCCGGCGCCGCCGCCGATGATCGGAATGCCCGTAGCGATCTTCTGGCGCAATTTGAGGAGAATGTCTTCACGGGAAAGTCTGGTCATGGTCTGGTCTCAGGCTGGAGAGAGGTCGCGGAAGTTCGCCACCAGCGCGGCAGCGAATTCGGGGTCGTTGATATGCAGGTCGAGTTCGATCAGTTGCCGGTTGGGCGCCGCCTGCCAGCCGGAGCGGATGGTGTCGAACAGCACCCGGTCGGCCTCCGGATCGTGGAACGGCTGGCCGGGGGCATCGATGGCCGAGACGCCGTGCAACGGGAGGAGGAAACGGACCGGTCCTTCCATGCGGTTGAGGCGCGAGACGATGAATTCGCCAATGCGGCGGTTCTCGTCGGGGGTGGTGCGCATCAGGGTGACCTGGGCGTTGTGGACATGCAGCTGCCGGCCCTGGAACTGGGGTGGGACAGTTTCCTTTGCGCCGAAGTTGACCATGTCGACGGCGCCGACCGAGCCGACATAGGGCAGGCGGGTACGGATCGCCGCGCCGAAGCGGTCTTCAGTGGCGGGGAAGACGCCGCCGACCAGCAGATCCGGCACCTCGGTGGTGGTGACGTCGATCAGCCCGGCGACGAGGCCGGAATCGGCAAGCTTTTCCATCGATTGCCCGCCGGTGCCGGTGGCGTGGAAGGTGTAGACCTCGTGCGTCGCCTCCATCGCCTGTCTGACCATAGTGACGCATTGGGTGGTGACGCCGAACATGGTCATCCCCAATCCCGGCTTGTCGGCGCCTGAGGTGGGGGCGGCGTTGAGCGCCATGCCGGCGGCGGCATGGGCGGCATTGCCGATCACCTGGCGCGAGATGGCGTTGAGCCCGGCGATATCGACCACCGAGTACATCATGGTGAGGTCGTTCGGCCCGACATAGGGCGCGGTGTTGCCCGAGGCGACGGTCGAAACCATCAACTTCGGCACCCCGATCGGCAGGGTGCGCATCGCCTCGGTGACCAAAGCGGTATTGCCGGTGCCGCCGAGGCCGAGCACGGCGCCGATATCGTCGCGGCTCGCGAGATAGCGACTCAATGCCCGGGCCATGGCCGACACCGCCTTGCCGCGATCGGTGAGGCCGAGCACGGCGCTCGAGCCTTCCGGATGGTGCGTCGCGACCACGCTCGCTGCCACATCGGCGCCGGCGCCCGCGTCTCGGGTGCCGACATCGACGAGCACCGGTTCGGCACCTGCGGCGCGGACTCGCTCGGCGGCGTAGCGCAGCTCTGGCCCTTTGGTGTCCATGGTTCCAACCACGTAGACTTTTGCCATTTCCTCCCGCTTTCCGGGCTTCTTGGCCCTTCAAGTGCAGCTTGTTGCTGCCGTTTCGTATGCAATAGCCATACTGTGCATTTTCCATATTGTATATTCTTGCAGTGATTGTATACAAATGCGCATCGGACAACGAGGCCGCGACGACGCAATGAACGACATCCGACACCTGACCCTGCGTGAGCGCATCTACGAGGAAATCGTCCGGATGATCGTCTCGGGCGAGCTGCCCTCCGGCGCGCCGCTCGACGAGAAGGCGCTGACCGAAAAGCTGCAGGTGAGCCGGACGCCGTTCCGCGAGGCGCTGGGGACGCTCAGCAAGGAAGGGCTGATCGAGATCAAGCCGTATCGCGGCTTCTTCGTCCGCAGCTTCTCGAAGAAGGAAACCGAGGACCTCTACGAGCTCAGGAAGACCCTTGAGTGCTTTGCGGTCGAACTGGCTGTGCCGCAGATGAGCGATCGGCACATCGCCAATTTCGAGCGCATCCTCGATGAAGCCGTGGCGGCGCTGAAGGCCGACGACATGGTGGCTTATGGCCAGGCCGACCGCGAGTTCCACGAGACCATTGCCGAGCTTTCCGGCAATGCCGCGCTGATCGAAACGCTGAGCCGGCTGGCGCTGCAGATCCAGATCGGCCGCACCATCGCCAATGAGAGTCACACCTTTGCCGAGGACGCGGCGCGCGAGCGCGACGACATCCTCGCCGCCTTCCGCCGCCGCGACATCAAGACCGCGGCGGCGCTGATGCACGCTCACATTTCCGACGTGCAGCGCACCGTGCTGGCGCGCTTCGAGGAGGTGAAGCCGGCCAAACGCTAGAGGGCAGTATCGCCCGAGCCCAGACGACGCCGGCCAACCGGCGCGACACCAAGAGGAGGACCACCATGTTGAGACGAACCCTGATGGCTTCGGCCGTGGCGCTTGCTGCCGCCGGACTGCTCGCCGTGCCGACCCTGGCTGAGGCGCAGACCCTGACGGTCTGGGCCACCGACCAACTCGCCGATCCGCTGGTCGCCGAGGTGTGGAACAAGCTGAAGGCCGATTTCGAGGCCGCCAACCCGGGCGTCACCGTCGAGTACATGCCGCCCACCGGCACCATCTCGAACGGCGCCGTACAGGCCGCCATCCAATCCGACGCCGGCCCTGACGTGCTGCTGACCAATTCGGGCATCGGGCGCGTCACCACGGTGGTCAACGCCAAGCTGATCGCGCCGCTCACCGCGCACTATTCGGACATGGGCTGGAAGGACAAGATCTTCCCCTGGCTCTATGAGATCCTCGGCAGCCAGTTCGGCGGCGAGATCTACGAGGTGCCGGATGGCATCGACGCGATCGGGCTCTGGTACCACAAGGACCTGTTCGCCGAGAACGGCTGGACCATTGGCGGTAGCTGGGCCGATTTCGAAGCGCTGCTGCAGAAGATCAAGGACAAGGGCCTCGAGCCGCTGGCCGTCGGCCCGCGCAACAATGCCAATGGCGGCCACCTGATGGGCAATTTCCTGCAGGCCGCGGCAGGCACGACGGTGATGGGCGAGGTGGTGACGGCCAAGAAGTCGTGGAGCGATGCCGAGCCGCTGCTCGGCGCGCAGCGCGTCGTCGACTTCGCCAAAAAGGGTTACGTCAGCGCCCAGATGGCGGGGCTGGACCTCGAGGCGGCAACGCGGCTCTGGACCAATAAGCGCGCCGCGATCTTTTTCGGCGGGCCGTGGTTTATCAATAATGCCCGGAAGAACGAGTACCCGATCGACAATATGGGCTTTGCCACCATCCCGAGCGACCTCGCTGGCGAGAGCAAGCCGACCGGCGGCATCGGCTGGAGCTGGATGATCCCGGTCAGTTCCAAGCAACCCGAACTCGCCGCCAAGTGGATCGACTACATCCTCTCCGACGAGGTGATGCGCTTCAGGGCCGAGCACAAGACCGGCACGCAGATCTCGCCGCGCGCCATGCCCGACCTCAATCCGGCGGTGCCGGTGATGGCCGAGGTGTTCGCGGCGGCGGCCAATGGGGTGGGCTTCAACCCGTCGGTCTACATGCCCGGCGCAGCGCTCGACACCTACTTCCAGGTGATCCAGGGCCTGATCGGCGGCCAGGTCTCGGCCGAGGACGGCATGGCGCAGATCCAGGTGAAGATCCCGGCGCTGTAATACGGAGCTTCGGCTCCGTCACCTTCTCCCCTTGTGGGAGAAGGTGCCCGAAGGGCGGATGAGGGGTTTCTCTCCGCGAACTCAGTCGCCCTTCGTTTCACTCAGGTCGCGCGACACTTCGTGTCACGAACCCCTCATCCGGCCTATCGGCCACCTTCTCCCACAAGGGGAGAAGGCCCCGACTGAGAGTCCTGGCCAATGACCAGACTGACCACCACAGCCGATCCCGCGGACCTCCGCGCGCCTGCCGCCACTCGCCGACGCCGTGCCGATGGGGCGCGTGACGGGTTCGGGGCGGCGTTCGTGCTGATGCTGCCGGCGATCGCGCTTTATGCACTGTTCAGCCTGACGCCGATCCTCCTAACCATCTGGATCAGCTTCACCAATTCGGGCGGCTTCAACACCGAGGCGAATTTCGTCGGCTTCGACAATTACCTTCGCGCCACCGAGGACCCGATCATCTGGCAGAGCCTCGGCCGCACCTTCCTGTGGCTGTTCTACCATGTGGTGCTGGCCGGCGGGCTGGGGTTGGCGCTGGCGCTGGCGATCGGCCGGCTGAGCCGCACGCGGGTGTTCTTCCGCACCGCGTTCTTCCTGCCGCACCTCGTCTCGCTCGCGGTAGTGGGGGTGATCTGGGCCAATATCTACGACCCGTTCTATGGCCTTATCAACACGGCGCTGACCCAATGGGGGCTCGCCGGCTGGGCCAAGGGCTGGTTGAGCGACCCGCTGCTGGTGCTGTTCTCGGTGAATGTCGCGAGCTCCTGGCAGGGCTTTGGGCTCTACATGCTGCTGTTCATCGCCGGGCTGCAGAACATCGACGGTACGCTCTACGAGGCGGCCGAGATCGATGGCGCCAACGGGTGGCAGAAGCTCTGGAACGTCACGCTGCCAGGCCTGAGCGAGGTGATGACGTTCGTGTTGTCGCTCGCCATGATCAACGGGCTCAAGGGCTTTGCCACGGTGTTCGTGATGACCAATGGCGGGCCGTTCTACGCCTCGGAAATCATCACCACCTACATCTATCGGCTCGCCTTCCAGGCGCAGGATCATGGGCTCGCCGCGGTGCTCTGCATCCTGATGAGCGTGCTTGCCATCACCATCACCGTTGCGTTCAACCGCTGGCGCGCGAGGAAATCGTCATGAGCAGACGCAAACCCGCCGAATGGCCGATGGTGGCGCTGCTGCTGCCGGTGTTCGCCATTATCCTGGGGCCGTTCCTGTGGCTCGTCACCTCGAGTTTGAAGACCGAGGCGGAGATCGGGCGCGGCGATCCGTTCGCGCTGCCCAAACAGCTGATGTGGCAGAACTACGCCGATGCCTGGAATATCGGCGGCTTCGGCTCCTTGATCGGCAACAGCCTGATCAATGTGGCGGGCGTGGTGGTGCTGACCCTCATCGTCTGCGCCCCGGCCGGCTATGCGCTGGCCAAGATCCGCTTTGCTGGCCGCGAGTGGACCTTCTACGCCTTCATCTTCGGGCTCACGATCCCGATCCAGGCGATCATCATTCCGCTCTACCAGGTGCTGTTCAACCTTGGGTTGATCAACTCGATGGCCGGCGTGGTGCTGGCGCAGGTTGCGAATGGCATCCCGTTCGGGCTGTTCCTGATGCGGAGCTTCTTTCTCGGCGTGCCGAACGAGTTGAGCGAAGCGGCGAGGATCGATGGGGCCAACCATTTCCAGATCCTCACCCGAGTGTTCCTGCCGCTGTCGCAGCCGGCCATCTCGGCGCTGCTGATCATCTCGGCGCTGTCGACCTGGAACGATTTCTTCCTGCCGCTGGTGGTGCTGATCAGCCCCGGCAACCAGACCCTGCCGCTCGGCCTCGTGCGGTTCGCGTCGACCTATTCCACCGATTTCCGGCTGGTGTTCTCGGGCACCGTGATCACCTTCCTGCCGGTCATCATCCTCTACATCCTGACCCAGAGGCGCTTCACCGAAGGCCTCACGCAAGGCGCATTGAAAGGCTGAGTTATGCCGCACCACATTCCGCGGGAGATCCGCTACAATTTCGAGTACGAGCGGCGGCTCAAGGCCTGCTTCATCGGGGCGGGCGGCCATGCCTATCGCAATGTCTACCCGACCTTCCGCTATGCGCCGGTCGACCTCGTCGCCATCTGCGATCTTTCGAAGGACCGCGCCGATGGCTTCGCGCGGGTGTTCGGGGCCGAGCGCACCTATACCGACCACCAGGCGATGCTCGCGGCCGAAAAGCCCGACGTGGTGTTCATCGTCACCAGCTACACCAGGGATGGGCACGTGCAGGCGACGCAACTGGCCAAGGACGTGGTCGAAGCCGGCGCCCATGTGTGGATGGAAAAGCCGACGGCGGCGAGCCGGGCGGAGGTCGAAGAGCTGATCGCGGTGTCGAAGCGCACCGGCAAGAACATCATGACGGGGCTGAAGAAGACCTTCTTTCCCGCCATCGAGAAGCTCAAGGATATCGTCACGGCGCCGGAATTCGGCCGGCTGACCTCGCTGGTGGTGCGCTACCCGCAGGCGCTGCCGGCGCCCGACAAGCGGGGCGACCTCGTCGCCATGCAGTCGGTGATCGACCACATCTACCACCCGGGCGCGATCATCAGCTTTCTCGCCGGCGAGATCGAGCGGGCAAGCTTCGAGTGGGCCGAACCGACCGGCGCCACCATTGCCAGCCTCAAGTTCAAGTCGGGCGCCATCGGGGCGCTGCATTTCAGCGCCGGCCAGAGCTGGGGCGGGCCGCTCGAGCGGGTCGAGGCGATCGGCGAGGGTAGCCACGCGGTGGTCGAGAACGGCGTGAAGCTGACGCATTACCGCAAGGCCAAGCTCCCGAGCTATGGCCGGGCCTCGAGCTGGATCCAGCCCGAGGAGAGCGCCACGGTGGTGTATGAGCCCGAATTCTCGCTTGGCCAGCTCTACAACAACAACATGTTCACGCTCGGCTATGTGCCCGAAGTGCTCCATTTCTGCGAGGCGGTGCTGGAGGGGCGGGCGGTGAGCAAGGGGACGCTCGAGACGGCGCTCGACATCATGAAGCTCTACGACTTTTACGCCACGACGCCGCATGGCGTTTCGGCAGCGGTCTGAGCGCAGGGAGCCAGGCGATGACGATCGAGACGTTCGTTGCCCGCGCCGCCGATGGCGAGCGGGTCAATACCGGCTGGGGCGAGCTCAACTGGAAGATCACCGACAAATCGATGGCGGGGACCGAGATGACCTTCGGCACCTGCTTCATCAAGCCGGGGGAGCGTAACCCGCTGCACTCGCACCCCAATTGCGAGGAGTTCCTCTACGTGGTCTCGGGCTCGTGTGAGCATAAGCTGGGTGAGGAGACGGTGATGCTGGGCGCCGGCGACATCATCCGCATCCCGCAGGATGTGCGGCACTGGGCCAGGGCGGTCGGCACGGAACCGGTGTTCGCGCTGATCATGTTCTCGACCGGCAAGCGGCAGGCGGTGGATCACGAGGGCGGCGGCGTGGCGTGACCTTGTCGCCCTCGCCGCAGTGCTGGTCGCCGCCTTAAGAGAACGCCGGATTGCCGGCGGCGACGGCGAGGTCGGCAGTGGTCGGGGCAGCCGCGTCGGCCGGGCAGGCGCCCAGCGGGTCGTTGGGGAGGCTGGTGGTGCCGGCATTGAAGACATAGCGGCCGCCGCAGGTCCCGACAGCTGCCGGCCGCTGCGTCTGAGCCAGTACGTCGTAGCCCTCTTTGAGGTTGCGCCAGAATGCGATGTTGGGGTTCGTGGCGTGCCGGGTCAGGTTGGCCTCGGTCATGCGGAACGGATAGAGTTCCAGCTTGAAGCTCGGATTGCCGCCGGCAAAGCTCTCGCGCGCCAGGGCATAGATTTCCTTCATCTGCTCGTCGGTCATGGCGTAGCAGCCGACCGATTTGCAATCGCCATGGATCATCAGGTTGGTGCCGCTGCGGCCCTGGGCGCGGTCGAGCCGGTTGGGGAAACCGGTGTTGAACGAGAGGTAATAGCTGGATTTGGGGTTCATCATCCCCGGCGTCACCTCATAAAAGCCTTCGGGCGACTGGTAGTCGCCTTCCTTGACCTTCGGCCCCAGTTCACCGGACCATTTGCAGATGGCATAGGTCTTGAACAGGCGATAGCTGCCGCGGCTGTCGGGCTTCCAGACTTCGAGCTCCGAGCTCTCCTTGAAGACGCGCACCAGCATCGGCGCGGCGGGCGTGGTGTCGAGCGCCGCCAGCACGCTGACCGTGCGGGCGGAAAGCGGCTGCTTGTCCTTGGTGAGGCCGCCCAATGACGAGCAGCCGGCAAGGACGAAGGTCAGCAACAGAACGGTCAGCAGGGCAGGCACGGGGGATTTACGCATGGCACTCTCGATCACTCGCGGCAGAGGATAGAGGCGGATGGTTACCCAGCCCTTGCCAGCGGCAATATCGGCGCCGCCGCCGGCCTGGAACCCTCCGCAGCAGAGGCCGTTGATGCGGCGGCTCGGACGGCTCGTGGCCGGGCTGGCAAGCGGGGTCACCGAAGCGCTAGTCTCGCGCCCGCCAATGATCGAAACCAATGGAGTTTTCTGATGAAGCGTACTGCCACCGCCAACTGGAAGGGAACGTTGCAGGAGGGGACCGGCACGCTCGATGTGCTGAGCGGCGCTTTCGCGGGCCTGCCCTACACCTTCAAGGGACGCTTCGTCGACGAAAGCGGCCAATCCGGCACCAACCCGGAAGAGCTGATCGCGGCGGCGCATTCGGGCTGCTTTGCCATGCAGTTCAGCGCCTTTCTCGCCGCCAATGGCACCACGGCCGAGAACCTCAAGGTCACCGCGGCGGTCGAGCTCATTCCCGGCACCGGCATTGTCGGCAGTGCGCTGACAGTCGAGGGCAAGGTGCCGGGGATCGATGCGGCGAAGTTCCAGGAACTGGCCGAGAAGGCCAAGGCCGAGTGCCCGGTGTCGCGGGCGCTCGGCGCCATCAAGGTGACGCTGGACGCCCGCCTGGTCTGAGCCAGCCGAGAGGTCAGGCGTGGCGCCAGTCGGGCCACGCCGCCATCGAATGCACGCGACGGGTGTGGTGGCCTTCCTCGCCGAAGGGCGCCACTTCCCATTTCCAGCGCAGGCCGCTGCGCGGCACTGGGCGACCGTGCAGCAGGTCGGCAGTGTCGAGCATCACGCCGTGCCGGTTGAACACGCGATAATCGAGATCGGTCACCAGCGTTGCGGGGCAGGGGAGGATGGCGAGCTTGTCGAGATGGCCGTCGACCACCTGCCGCTCTGCCCCCGGCGCGGCGCGCGCCAGCTGGCTGACGAGGCTCAGCGAGATCACCCAGTCGAGATCATCGATCGCTTCGAGGAAGTCGAGGGCGCCAGGATTGCTCGCCGTCGACAGGTCGCGCCATTGGCGCTCGACATTGGGATAGCGGTCGATCCGCTGGCCGACGGTCGAAAGGTGGATACGGTCGACGAGGATCACGCGCTTGAAGGTACGGCAGAGCGATTCGACCGGCACATCGAACAGCGGGCCGGAGCCGAGCACCACCACGGTACGACGCGCGGTCAGGTCGTCGATGGTGGTGTCGATCAGGCCGCGGGAGTTGGCGAGATGCGGAGCCCAGGCGCGGGTCTGGCGCTGGCCGCGGGCCCACAGGCCCACCGCCTCGCTCAGATGCGAACGGAACGCCGGCGGCGTCGGGCGATAGCTCGCAGCATAGACGAAGAGTTCGGCGAGCATCGGTCAGGGGTCCGGCAGCAGAATCGGCGTGATCCTAAAGCACGCCGCCGTTTCCTCGAAACGGTGACCTGCTGCAAGCGGTTGAACTGTCACGCTGCCGAATCACTCCTGAGGAGAAGTGGCCAAGGTGCAACATTCGTCGTCGTGCCGCCGCGAGATGGAAGAATTTCGCCGCAATTTCGTGCAGTTTGCCATGTCGTCGGATGGGGCCAAACTTGCTTGCCTTCAATGTGCTCAGATTTGCTGCGGCTGCGGTGTTCGTCGCCATGCCGTTGAGCGCCCTTGCCATGGGCTGTGACGGGCTGGTCGACGGCCCCAAAGGCACGGTCATGTCGGTGACCGACGGCGACACGGTGGTGCTCGATACCGGCGTGGTGGTTCGCCTGATCGGCACGCAGGCGCCCAAGCTGCCGCTGGGGCGTGAGGGTTTCGAGACCTGGCCGAAGGCTGAGGAGGCGCGGCTGGCGCTGGAAGCGCTGACGCTCGGCAAACGGGTTGCGGTGCGTCATGGCGGTGAGCAGGTCGACCGGCACGGCCGGACGCTGGGGCAGTTATTCGTCGTCGATACGCCCGAGCTCTGGGTGCAGCAGCGGATGATCGCCGACGGCTGGGCGCGGGTCTACTCATTCCCCGATAATCGTGCATGTCTGCCACAGTTGCTCAGTGCCGAAGGCTCGGCGCGGCTGATGAAGCTTGGCATCTGGGCCGATCCCTACTATCTCGTGCGGCGGGCGGACCGGCCGGCTGAACTGGCTGGGCGCCTGGGTCACTACGAGCTGGTGGAGGGTCGGGTGCTTCTCGCCGACGAGGCGCAGGGGCGCATCTACCTGAATTTTGGCCGATCGTGGAAAGAGGACTTCACCGCCGTACTCGAGCGGTCGGCGGTCCAGCTGTTTTCGCGGTCCGGTCTCGACCCCCTTAAGCTCGAGGGTGCCCTCGTGCGGATCAGAGGCTGGGTGGATGACATTGATGGCCCGCGGGTCGAAGTCACCCATCCAGAGCAGATAGAGGTTCTCCTCGCTCCATGAAGTCGCGTTCGATGATCACGGCGCTCGGCGCCCCGCTCGCAGCAGCACTCCTCGCAGTGCTTGCCGCCTGCTCGAGCCTGCCCGGGGTCACGACGACCCGCACCGAGGGGCAGAACGCGCCGATCGTCGCTTCCGACGATCCGGAGGAAGATGCAATCGGGGCGCGCGAGCATCCGCGCATCGTCGCCTCCTATGGCGGCATCTATTCGGACCGCCAGGCCGAGATCATGATCGCGCGGATCGTCGGGCGCCTGCTTGCCGCCGCCGACCAGCCGAACCAGAAATTCACCGTCACTATTCTCGATACCGCCGAGGTCAACGCCTTTGCGCTGCCGGGCGGCTATGTCTATGTCACCCGCGGCATCCTGGCGCTCGCCTCCGATACCTCGGAAATCGCGGCGGTGCTGGCGCACGAGATCGCGCACGTGACGCTGAAGCATGCCCGCGCCCGCACCAACCGGGTGCGTACCAACGAGATCGTCGACAAGGTGGTGACCGGCGTGTTCGGCGCCGATACCGCCACCGACCAGGCGTCGAACCGCTCGAAGATGTCGCTGGCGGCGTTCAGCCAGCAGCAGGAACTGGCCGCCGACAAGGAGGGCATTTTGACCTCCGGCCGCGCCGGTTACGATCCGCACGCGGCGGCGCGCTTCCTCGGCGCCATGGGCCGGTTCGCGCATTTCTCGGCCGGCGATGCCGACCAGGAAGGCGATTTCCTCTCCTCGCACCCCTCGACCCCAGATCGCGTCCAGAAGGCGATCGAGACGGCGCGCGCCTTCTTCGGCGCCCCGGGCCTGGGCGAAACGGCGCGTGATGGCTACATGGCCGGCATCGAAGGGCTCGCCTTCGGCGACAGCCCGGCGCAGGGCGCCGTGGTCGGCCGCCGCTATATCAATCCGACGCTGAAGTTCACCTTCGAGGTGCCGCAGAACTATACGCTGCAGATCTCGAAGGGCGCCGTCGTCGGTGTTGCCGGCGAGGGCGAGGCAGTGCGCTTCGACAGCGCCGAGGTGCCGGCGTCGATGGGGCTCGAGGATTATCTGAAGTCCGGCTGGATCGCCGGGCTGCAGCCCGCGACGGTGAAACGCGAGAGCGCCAACGGCTTCGAGATGGCGACGGGCGTCGCCGTCACCCCGCAGTGGAATTTTCGCGTGGCCGTGGTGCGGCATGATGGGCGAGTTTATCGCTTCATCTTTGCCGCCAAGTTCGACAACCCGGCTTTCACCAAAGCCGCCGAAGCGACGCTGAAGAGCTTCCGGGCGGCGACCGCCAAGGACCTTGGACTGGTCAAGAAGCTGGTGGTCCGCACCGTCACTGCCGGCAACGTCGATACGGCGGACTCGCTGGCGCGCCGGATGAGCGGGCTCAGTCGCGGCACCGACCTGTTCTACATCCTCAACAACCTCTACCCGGGCGACACGCTCGTGGCGGGGCAGAAGTACAAGATCGTCACGGTCGAGTAGGCGACGGGGCGGTTTGCTGAGAAGCGGTTGTTTCTAACCCAGTGGTTAGCCTCGAGCTTTCTCTCCCCACCGGCTGTCATCCCAGCGAAAGCTGGGACCCACTCATCCGCTTGCGCCAGCTGAAAGTTGGGTCCCAGCTTTCGCTGGGATGACACCGAGTTTGGGGCGTTTGCGGTGGTACGAACACCGCCGCCCGGCGGTCATTTGATGACACCGTAGATCTGTAGAGGGCGCCTCAGCCCGGCAGCAACCAGCGTACCGCCCAGTAACCGCCGAGCGCGGTGACGGCGGTGAGGGCGGTGCCCCAGGCGACGTCGATCAGGCTGAGGCTCAGCGGCCAGTTGCGCAGGGTCGAGAGGTTGGTGAAGTCGTAGGTGCCGTAGGCGACAAGGCCGAGCAGCGCACCGAAGCCCAGCGCCGCCAGCCAGCTGCGCGCTTCGAGCGCCGGCAGGATGGCGAAGACCAGCACTCCGACAAGGTAGAGCAGGTAGAACACTCCGGCTACCGCCAGGTTGGGCCGCTCTGCGAGGAGACTGCCCAACTGCGGCTGGTAGAGGCGTGGCACCATGGTGGTGAGCCAGAGCGCATCGAGCGCCAGCATAGTGATGGCGGCTCCGGCATAGGCGACGACGAAGGGTGGCATGCGGCGGTCTCCAGAGCCGGCTGAGCCGGAAGTAACGGGCCGAAACCGCCAACTGTTTCACCCGCCAGAGTTTTTTGCCGCGCCTGAAACAATTCGCGCCCGCGACCCGTAGTTCCTCCCATCGGCAGCGGATAGGAAATTCAGGTGCGGCATCTCCACCAAGACCAGGCACGGGCGTCGGGACGGCGCATTGCAATCATCGGCGCGGGCATTGCCGGGCTATCGGCGGCCTGGCTGCTGAGCCGGCGGCACGAGGTGGTGCTGTATGAGGCCAATGGCTGGCTCGGCGGGCATGCCAACACCGTCGATGTGGAGTGCCCGGAAGGACCGGTCGCCGTCGACACCGGCTTCATCGTTTACAACCCCGGCAACTACCCAAACTTCACCGCGCTGCTCGAGCACCTCATGGTAGCAAGCGTCGATTCCGACATGTCGCTCGGGGTGTCGGTGGGCGACGGGCGGGTCGAATATTCCAGCCGGCCGTTCGGGCTGTTCGGGCAGAAACGCAACCTGGTCAACCCGCGGTTCTGGCGGATGATTGCCGATATCGTAAAGTTCTACGAAGTGACGCGTGGGCTCGACGAGCGCGCCATGGAGGCCATCTCGCTGGGTGAGTTCCTCGATAGCGGCGGCTGGTCGCGGGCGCTGGTCGAGGAGCATGTGCTGCCGATGTGCGCGGCGATCTGGTCGACCACCTCGGAGCAGATGCGGCACTACCCGATGCGCTCCTTTCTCCGTTTCTTCACCAG
Source organism: Devosia sp. Root105 (assembly GCF_001424865.1). Lineage (NCBI taxonomy): Bacteria > Pseudomonadati > Pseudomonadota > Alphaproteobacteria > Hyphomicrobiales > Devosiaceae > Devosia > Devosia sp. Root105. The sequence continues at coordinate 76,540 of NZ_LMCR01000020.1, read as the reverse complement.
CCACGGCCTGCTGCAGGTCACCAGGCGGCCGCAATGGCGCACCGTGCTCGGCGGCAGCCGCAGCTATGTCGACGCGCTGCTGGCCGATATCGGCACCGCCATGCAGCGCCGCCCGGGCGCCACCCGGGTCAATCGCACGGGCGGGCGGGTGTTCGTCAATGACGCCGCGGGCGGGCGCGAGGTGTTCACCGACGTGGTGATCGGCGCCCATGCCGACCAGGCGCTGGGGCTGCTCGACGATGCTTCCGACGACGAGCAGGCGGTGCTCGGCGCCTTTCGCTACACCCCCAATGTCGCGGTGCTGCACGATGACCCGGCGCTGATGCCGCGGCGCCGGTCGGTCTGGGCCAGCTGGAACTATATCGGTTCGGACGATGCCCGCGCCGACCGGCCGCTTTGCGTCAGCTACTGGATGAATCACCTGCAATCGCTGCGCACCCGCCGGCAGCTGTTCCTGACGCTGAACCCGTCGCGGCAGCCGCGACCAGAGAGCGTCATCCGCAGTTTCGAATACACCCACCCGCTGTTCGATCACGCGGCGCTGGCAGCGCAGGATCAGCTATGGCGGCTGCAGGGGGTGCGCAATACCTGGTTCTGCGGCAGCTATTTCGGCTACGGTTTTCACGAGGACGCGCTGCAGTCCGGCCTGGCCGTCGCCGGCCAGTTTGGCGTTAACCCGCCCTGGGCGGCGCAGCGCAGCCGTATTGCTGTGGCGCCGGCCGTGCTGGAAACGGCCCTGTGAGGTCGGCGCTGTATCGCGGCTCGGTCGCCCATACCCGGCTCAGGCCGAAGCGCCACAGCCTTGGCTACAAGGTGTTCTGCCTGCTGCTCGACCTCGACGAGCTCGATGAGCTTGCCGGTCGGTTTGCGCTGCTTCGCATTGAGCGCGGCGGCCTGTTCAGCTTTCGGCAAGCCGATCACGGCGATGGCCGCTCATCGCTCAGGGACTGGGCGACCGAGCGGTTGGCGGAGGCTGGTATCGGCTATGATGGCGGCCGGATCGAACTGCTGTGCTATCCGCGCCTCTTCGGCTTCGTCTTCAACCCGCTGAGTGTTTACTTCTGCCATCGGCAGGACGGGCGGCTCGCCGGGGTTCTCTACGAGGTGCACAATACCCATGGCGAGCGCCACACCTATGCGCTGCCGGCCAGTGGTGGCGAGCGGGTGGTGCGGCATGCGGCCAGGAAGCAGTTCTTCGTTTCGCCCTTCATGCCGATGGATTGTACCTATCGCTTTCGCATCACCGCGCCCGGGGAGCGGGTCGGCATCTCGATCCTCGAAGACGATGCCGAGGGGCTGCTGCTCACCGCCAGTTTCCACGGACGGCGCGAAGAGCTGTCGAACCGGGCCCTGTGGCGGGCCTTTGCCGGCTACCCGCTGATGACGCTGAAGGTGGTCGCCGGCATCCATTGGGAAGCGCTGAAGCTGATCGCCAAGGGGGTGCCGTTCTTCCACTGGTCGCCGGCGCGGCAGCGGATTGCGTCGGGGACGGTGAGGGTCTCCGAGCGGCGTGTGCCGGAGCAGGTTGAATGATCAGCGGCACCGCGATCGTTATCGCGGCGGTGTTGCTGTCATCGGTGATGGCGCTGGCCTGGTGGGTGGTGGTCAGCTCGGGGCGCTCCGGCTGGGCCGACACGTTCTGGAGTTATGGCACCGGGCTGGTTGGCGTCGTCGCCGTGTGGTGGTCCGCGGTCGGCATGATGACCGGCCGGACGCTGCTGGTGATGGCGCTGCTGGCGCTCTGGTCCCTGCGGCTCGGCACCCATATCGCGCGCCGCACCCTCAGTGGTGGCGATGATCCGCGCTATGCGGAGTTGCGCCGCGGCTGGGGCGAGCGCTATCGGAGCCAGCTGTTCGTGTTTCTCTACATCCAGGGCGCGGCGGCTTTGGTGCTGGTGGTTGCGGCACTCGCGGCTTCAGCGAACCCAGCACCGCTGGGCCTTGGCGACGCTCTCGGGGTGGTCATTGCGCTGCTGGCGATCGCCGGTGAAGCAGTGAGCGACGCGCAACTCAGGGCGTTCAAGGCCGATCGGGCCAATGCCGGGCGGGTCTGCGATCTCGGGCTATGGTCGCTTAGCCGGCACCCGAACTACTTCTTCGAGTGGCTGTACTGGCTGGCCTACATCCCAATCGGCGTCAGCCTCGCCTATCCCTGGGGCTGGCTGACGCTGCTGGCGCCGGCGATGATGTACTGGTTGCTGGTGCATGTTTCGGGTGTTCCGCCGCTCGAGGCGCATATGCTGCGTTCGCGTGGCGACCGCTTCCTCGCCTACCAGGAGCGCGTCCGGGCGTTCTGGCCGATCCCGAAGTAGCGGGGCTCAGCGGCTGCGGAGATAGGCCGGCAGGATGTGATGGCGCGACAGTGTCGCGAGCTCAAGCTCGCCCAGGTCAGCCGGGTCGACCCACAGGGCTTCCTCGATCTCGGCCTGCGGAGCGGGGGTCGACTGGATACTGAGCCAGAACGCCTCCGCCACCACCATGGCGTCTGTCTCATGTGCCGCCGGAGCCGCAAAGCGGCCGAGATAGTGGGCAGTGGCCGGATCGACGGCGAGGCCAAGTTCTTCGTGCACCTCGCGCTGCAGCGCCGCCAATGGCGCTTCACCCGGCTCGAGCTTGCCGCCCGGCTGCATGAACACGTCGGTGCCGCGCTTGCGCACCAGCAGGACGCGGCCATCGGGGCCGACAAGCACGGCAGCGGCGATGAAGATCTGTCGCGGTCTGGCAGTCATGGAATCAACCCCCGGGGACTGGCAGTTTGCCGCCAACCTCGCCCTCGGTCACCAGCGCAGCGACGGCAGGCTGCTGGGGCTTCCCAGGTGCACAAACGAAAAGGGCCGGCATTGCTGCCGGCCCCTTTGAACTGGTGGTTGCTGCCGCGATCAGGCCGCTTCTTCGGCGTCGGCGGCGTCCGACTTCGGACCGCGGCGCGGCGACTTGGCGAGGTTCTTCTCGATCAGCTGCACAGCCTCGGTGAGGGTGAGCTTGTTGACGGCCGAAACCTCGCGGCTCATCCGATCCATCGCCTGCTCGAACAGCTGGCGTTCCGAGTAGGACTGCTCGGGCTGGTCGTCGGAGCGGAACAGGTCGCGCACCACTTCCGAGATGGCGATCAGGTCGCCGGAATTGATCTTGGCTTCGTATTCCTGGGCGCGGCGCGACCACATGGTGCGCTTGACGCGGGCGCGGCCGGTGACGGTCTCCAGCGCCTTCTTGACCTCATCCTCTTCGGCGAGCTTACGCATGCCGACCGACTTGATCTTGGCGACGGGAACGCGAAGGGTCAGTTTATCCTGCTCGAACGAGATGACGAACAGCTCGAGGGTCAGCCCCGCGACCTCCTGTTCCTCGATCGAGGTGATGAGGCCGACGCCATGCGCCGGATAGACGATGTACTCGCCCGTCTTGAATCCAAGCCGCTGCTGAGGCTTCTTGGTGACCATAGAGGATACTCCTATTAACGCCGCCGCCGGACAGCTCTTCGCGGAGAGGCCGTCCTGTTGTTGCTGGTTCGCCCGTCCGAATAGATAAGCAAAAACCCTTCGCGCACTCTTCCGGTCCGCGCGACCGGATGACTGCAGCCCCATTATTGCTGGTGTCAAAAAAAAGGGTGCCTAGTGGCACGCATTGGATGACGGGCAAGCTCCATTCGTTTGAGGAGCGTAGCACAAAATTTCAGCAAAATCAAAAGTTGCGAATCAAGACCGCCGGGAGCCGGTCAGCTTCCGGGCCCAAGCGGTTCATCGGCATGGCAAACCGGCGGCAAAACCGAGGCTGGTCACTGATCTCGTCGCGTCTTCGAGACGGAAAAGTCTCAGAACTTTTCCAGCCACCCTCGCGGGGCGAAGGTCAATCGCCCTCGCCGGGAGCTTCGGAGAAGTGCTTCTCGAACTTGCCCTCGACCCCGTCCCACTCCTTGGCATCGGCCGGAGCATCGCGCTTCTCGGTGATGTTGGGCCAGGCGGAGGCATATTTGCTGTTGATCTCCAGCCATTTGTCGAGGCCGCCCTCGGTATCGGGCTTGATCGCCTCAGCCGGACATTCGGGTTCGCAGACGCCGCAGTCGATGCACTCGTCGGGGTGAATGACGAGCATGTTCTCGCCTTCATAGAAGCAGTCGACGGGACAAACCTCGACGCAGTCCATGTACTTGCACTTAATGCAGTTGTCCGTGACGATGTAGGTCATTCTTCGCGAGCGTTCCTGCTCAAGTTTCTAGGGCCGCTGGGTCTTTCAGCCGGGCGCACGCAGCAAGCCGTACGCCTCGGGCCGTGCTAGCCCTTTTTCTCCCACGCCGCAAGGGACAGGGCGGTCAGGCTTTCGACGCATCGGCCTTGCTCTCCGACATGGTTATCCGTCCCTGCCACGGGCGCGCGACGCTGCGATGCGCATCGGGGCGTGCAGGTTGGCAATTGTGGCGGGGAGAGCGAGGAATCGAGGCCGGCGATCGTAACGGCAAAGTGAACGATGGGGGCCGAACCGTTCAATCCTCGTCGTCGCGTAGTCGATCGGTGTCGCGACGTTCCTTCTTGGTCGGGCGCCCGCTGCCGATGTCGCGTTCAGCGTGGCTCGGTGGAGCTGTCTCGCGGGGCACCGGGGGCGGTGAAAGGTCCTCGTAGAGCAGCGCCGCCTCCGGGGCAGGGCCGCGGCGGGTGCCGGGGTCGAGGATGCGCCAGACCAAGAGGCGGGTGTGCACTGTCATGGTGAGGACATCGCCCGGCCCGACCTTGTGGTCGGACCGGTCAGTGCGTTCGGAATTGACCCGGATGGCGCCGCTCTCGATCAGCTTCTGCGCCAGGGTGCGGGATTTCACCGCGCGCGAGAAGAACAGCCACTTGTCGAGCCGCTGCTTCTCCAAGCGCCACTATTCCGCGGTCTTCATTCGGATTTGGGGTTCCGCAGTGCGGCGAGCGCCGCCCAGGGTGAGTTCGGATCGAGCACAGCCGGTTTCCGATCCTCGCGCGGACGGTGTTCCTTCCACTCCTCACGCGGCTTGTCGAAGCGCTTGCCGCCCGGCTTGCCACCCTTGTTCTCGAACGGCTTGCCGCCGCCATTGCTGTTGCCGGCCCCTTGGCGCTGGCCGTCGCGACGGCCCTCGAAGCGCGGACGGTTGGGCTTGGCGTCGCCGCCCTTGCCATCGCCTTCCGGACGCTCGGGGCGACGGAAATTGCGCTGCGGGCGCTCGGATTTTTCCCCCTCGGCGGTCGCTTCCGCCCCATCGGCACGCGGGCCGCGGTTGCGGGCGCCGCCGTGACGCGGATTGTCGGGCCGGCGGCCAGCCGGGAACCAGACCTCGTCGAACTCGGGCTCAGCGGGTTTGGTGTCTTCGGCAGGGGCGGGGGCACCGAGATCGGCGGTGGCGGTTTCGACGGCGACGACTTCGGTCTCGGTGACAACCTGCGTAGCCGGGGCCACGCCCTCGACCGCATCGGCGGCAGCAGCGTTCACCTCGGCATCGGCGACATCGGCGACTACGGCATCGGTCGTGGTCTCTGTCGTATCGATAGTCTCAGTCGCGACCGCCTCAACGCCCTCAGTGGCTTCAGTGGTCTCGGTCGTCTCCGACGTGGTCGTCTCGGTGGTCGTCGCTGTCTCGACGACAACGGGCGCCGTGACCTTTGGGGTGCGGCGGACGCGATAGCCGAGCGAGTTGAGGATCGAGGCAAAGTCCTCGCCGGCAGTGCCGAGCAGCGAGGTCATCTCGACGGTGACGCGGAAACCATTGCCCTCGGCGGCGCCCGGCGGCAATTCGCCCTGGTGAGTCACCGGGTTCAGCGCGATCAGCGGGCGGATGATATCGGCGAGGCGCTCGAGGATATCGACGCGCACGGCGCGGCGGCCGGCGACCTTGAAGCCCGCCAGCTCATAGAGCTTCACGTTCACTTCGGGGTCGATGAGGAACGAGGTGCGGCCCGACAGCACGATCTGCGGCAGCTCGGCGACGCCCGGCTGGCGCACGCCGCCATGCTTCAGTGCATAGAGGATCAGCGCCAGCTCGCGCGGCGCCGGCTTCAGGCTCTGCGGCACGTAGATGTGGAAGGCGCCGAACTTCACACCGAGCTTGCGGAGCTTGCCGCGCACGTCCTGGTCGAGGCCCTTGACCTCTTCGGCCACCGCGCTGCGCGGCAGGATGCCGAGATTCTCGTAGAGCCGATAGGCGACGCCGCGGGCGGCGCCCTCGAGATCGGCCGGTGCTTCGAGCGACAGCACGCTTTCGAGCTGGGTGTTGACCAGGTGGCGGAGCCACAGGTTCAACCGATCCTGGACGCGCTCGAGATCGGGGCCGGTGAGGCTCTCATCGGCGAGGATGATGAGGCGCGGGGTGAACAGCTGTTCGCCCTCGACCAGGTTGGCGATCACCTGGCCGCGCCAGCGTACATAGCCGTCGGTGGCGAGCACCAGCTCTTCGTTGGGCGCACCGGCGACTCGCTCGGCGCGTTTGGCGATTTCAGGCGCCACGACCTGCGCCGCGGCTGCCGCCACGCCTTTGGCATCGCCACCTTCCGACCGAGCCAAGGTGAAGCGGAAGCCCTCGATGGAGCCAATCAGGTGGCCTTCGAGGCTCACCTCGCCGCGGTCGTTAATTTCAGGCGATACCATATGCTTGTCTCTCAGGTGGCGCATAAGCACCGAAGTGCGACGATCGACGAAACGTTGAGTGAGACGCTCGTGCAGAGCGTCGCTCAGTCGATCTTCAATGTCCCGGGTCTTTTCGCGCCAATATGCGGGGTCTTCAAGCCAGTTCTTGCGGTTGGCGACAAAGGTCCATGTCCGGATCTGCTTGATCCGATTGGAAAGCGTATCAATGTCGCCTGTGACATTGTCGCAGAACCGCACCTGCTCGGCAATCCAGTCGGCGTCGACATGGCGGTGGCGGGTGAGGTCGAGATAGATGCGGGTAATGATCTCGCCGTGCTGCGCCGGCGAGATATCGCGGTAATCCGGGATGCCGCAGCACTCCCATAAGAGCCGCACCGCCGCCTCGCTTTTTGCCGCAGCGCCGGCCTCGTTGCGGGCGACGAACTCCAGCGCATGCTGGTCGGTGGCGACGGGAACGCGGGTCAGGCCCCTGAGCGTGGGCGTCTGGTCGAGGCTATGGCGCAGGTCTTCGATCGAGGCGAAATCCAGCTCCGCGTTGCGCCATTGTATCACCCGGATCGGCTCGAAATCATGGGTCTCGAGGCGCTTGACCAGTTCCTCGTCGAAATCGGGGGCGTGGCCGGTGACGCCGAAGCTGCCGTTGTGCATGTGGCGGCCGGCGCGGCCGGCGATCTGGCCGAACTCGGCTGGGGTCAGCTGCCGGGTCTGGTGGCCGTCGAACTTGTGGTCGTCGGCAAAGGCGACGTGATGCACGTCGAGGTTGAGGCCCATGCCAATGGCATCGGTGGCGACGAGAAAATCGACGTCGCCGTTCTGGTACAGGTCGACCTGGGCGTTGCGGGTGCGGGGCGAGAGCGCCCCCATCACCACGGCGGCGCCGCCGCGTTCGCGCCGGATCAGCTCGGCGATGGCGTAGACCTGGGTGGCCGAGAAGGCGACGATGGCGGAGCGCTTGGGCTGGCGGGAGATCTTCTTCGAACCGGCGTAGAGCAGCTCGGAAAAGCGCGGGCGCTGGATGATCTCGGCATCGGGCAGCAGCGCGCGGATCAGCGGCGTCATGGTGGCGGCGCCGAGCAGCAGGGTTTCACTGATGCCGCGGGCATGCAGCAGCCGGTTGGTGAAGACGTGGCCGCGGTCGAAATCGGTCGCCACCTGGATTTCATCGATGGCGACGCATTCGACCGGCACGTCGAGCGGCATGGCCTCGACCGTGCAGACCCAGTAGCGCGGTTTGGCCGGAACGATCCGCTCCTCGCCGGTGACCAGCGCCACGTGCTGGGCACCGATCCGGTCGACCACCTTGTGGTAGACCTCGCGGGCGAGGAGCCGCAGCGGCAGGCCGATCATCCCCGAGCGGTGCGCGAGCATCCGTTCGATGGCGAAGAAGGTCTTGCCGGTATTGGTGGGCCCAAGGATCGCCTTGAGCGAGGAGGCGGAAGCGGGAGTCATCGCGCCCTATTTAGGTGATCGAAAGCCAACAAACGAGTGTCTCGTCGCGGAACAAATAAGCGAGGTCGCTGGCGCTGGCGTTAACCATTGGTACGAACGAAGAACAAACCGGAAAGGAATCGGTTGCGACTCGGAAATCCGTGTTTGTTCACTACAGCATATGGTGGGTGGCTTGGTCAGCGACCCGCTAGCGCCACGGCATTCCTGTGGCATCCGGCGCAATCCCCGGAAATCGCGTTCAGGAAGGTTTCGAAGCGGTTAATTGCGGGCGGTTTAGGGCTCGAATCGGCCAAGTGTGAACGAGGCGTAAAGCCTTCACCCGCAAAGATTTTTGTGGCCTTCATGCCTTAGGTGCCTGAACAATGGCTGCTCACGCCGCCGCGTTGGCAAAATAGCCGTTGACCGTCCCGGAATGACACGCGGATTTTGGTAACACCCGGTTAACCATGATTTCCGCCGCCCGGCCGGCAGCCCCACTTGGAGGCATGCCGGCACGAGGGACCACGGGTCTGTTGCCGGTGGTCCGGGGCGCGGAAGTCGGGGGCAGCGGCCCCGGGGTTTTAGCACTCGGCGACGAGTGGGACCCAGTTGGACTGGATGGGCGTGCCGGCGACGACGACGCGGTATTCGGCGTCGACTGGATTGTTGATCACGAGATTCTGCGTGTAGCTGCCCATGACGATGCCGTTGGCGCCCTTCACGGTGGTGACAGCGTAAGGACCGCCGACGGCGCCGCCCTTCTTCACCAGCAGAATGTTGATGGTGCCGGGCTTGTTGGTTTCGACCCAGGCGGTGAGCTTGCCATTGCCCGGGCAGATATTGTTGGGCGGCGGGATGATGCCGAGCTGGATGCTGGTCGGCACGAGCTTGCCCGGGCCGGGGGTGGCGATCTTCAGGTCGAGGGCACTGGCGGCGCCAGCGAGCGCGACCGTAGTGGCGAGAGCGGCGATGCCGAGTTTCACGATGGTCATCAATTCCTCCTTGGCGCGAGCCTTGGAGGAGAAAATGCCGTCGCGCGCTTGAACGCGTGCTGAGGCAAGGGTTTAGCTGACGTTCATCGCCAGAGCATTTCACCGTTCGTTGAATCGGTGAATGCTCTACGTCTTTGATGTGGTCGCGCTTTCGAGGTGGAAAAGTCTGCAACTTTTCCTGAAAGCCGCAGGGGGTACGGCTATTCGGCGAGCTCGGTCAGCACCACCGAGAGGTCACCGGCTTCGGTGGTCACCAGCGCCCGGTAGGGGATGTAGTAGCCGGCTGCCTGGAGCGGCGCGTACCAGACGAGGATGCGCTCGTTCCTGGCGAGATAGGTGGTGATCTCGTTGTTGGTATAGTGCCCGGAGATCGGGGTGTAATGCATCGAGCACAGCACCAGCGGCCCCTGGTAGCCGGTGCGCTTGCTCGTCGCGGTATCGTCCTTGACGTATTTGAGGCTCAGATTGAAGCGCTCGACACCGGTGAAGATCGGCATCTGCCGGTTGCACAGCTGCTGGTCGAGCGCGGCGCCCTTGAGGACGAACGGCGCCAGCATGTCGTTGGCGGTGGTGAGGTGCTTCCGCTCGATTGCCACGCGATCGATATTGTTGACGATCGGTGGAGCCACCTTGAACGTGTCCACGGTGCCGCCGGCATAGGTGACGGCCGCGGTAAAATCCTCGCCGCCGGCGCGGGTCAGGATGTCGAACTTCTGGGCCCTCAGGCCCTTGTCCGTGGAGGTCCCGGTCGAAGTGGCCTTGGCGGTGCCGCTTGCCACCAGCTGCGCCAGCCCGGTGATCTTGGCGTCGAGCACCAGCGAATAGGCCGAGCCGTTATCGGTCAGATTGATGCGGACATTGGCGATGTGGGTACCGCCCATGGTCACCATGTACTCGGCGCGCGCCTTGACCTCGGCTGCGGCGGCGGGCAGGGCCAGCAGCGCCAATCCCAAACTGGCAAGTCGTGCGGCCAATCGCATCGTCTGGCGGAAACCGGCGTTCAACACGGGAACGGACCTCTGGCGGCGTCGCCAAGCGGCGACGCGACGTCACCAGGCAGCGAATCAATATTGCTGCCAAAATGCCGAGCGAGGCTCGGGCTGGCAAGGCATTCGGCGTTCACAAGCTTGACGGGAGGGGCTCAGTTCTCTATGGGAGCGTCCGCAATCAAGAACAGACTCCAGCCCGTTGCGAGGGGATAGTCCCCCGCCGAGGGCCTTTTGACAGGATACTCCAATGGCTCGCCGCTGCGAACTCACCGGTAAGGGCGTGATGACCGGGAACAAGGTGAGCCATGCGCTCAACCGTACCCGTCGCCGCTTCCTCCCCAATCTCCTCAACGTCTCGCTGCTGTCGGACACGCTCGGCCGCACGGTCAAGCTGCGTATCTCGGCGAACGCGCTGCGTACCGTCGAGCACCGCGGTGGCCTCGATGCGTTCCTGCTCAAGGCAGACGACGCCGAGCTGTCGCCCGTCGCGCTGTCGGTGAAGAAGGAAGTCCGCGCCGCTCTCGCGACCGCGTAAGCTTTGCCCTTTCAGTTTTCGCCGCGCGTCCCGAAAGGGACGCGCGGTTTGTTTTGAGGCCGGCTTGCTGTCCGCCACCGGTGTCATCCCTGCGCAGCGGGGATCTCCGTTTTGCGATTGTGCGTGAGGCACCAAAACAGAGGTTCCTGCTTTCGCGGGAATGATATCGAGACTAGAAGACCCATCGGAGCGCAAGCTCCAACCCACCGCCCCGGTCTGATGCCGGTCAGCGGGTTCCATAGAGGTGCAGGATATGCTCGCTCGCCTTGTCGCGGCCATCGCGGCCATGGTCGTGGTCGTCACCGCGTCCAACATTCTCGTGCTCTACCCGGTTGACGCCGCGCTCGGCCCGATCAACCTCAAGGATCTCCTCACCTGGGGCGCCTTCACCTACCCCTTTGCCTTCCTCGTCACCGACCTCGTCAACCGCTATGACGGCGCGGCGCGGGCCCGCTTCGTGGTGGTGTGCGGTTTCGTCGTGGCGGTGGCGCTGTCGTTCTACCTGAGCTTCAACCCGCTGCCGTGGAATGCCGGGGGAGCTCCGGCTACCACGGCGCGTATCGCCACCGCCTCGGTGACGGCGTTCCTCATCGGGCAATTGCTCGATATCTCGGTGTTCTCGCGGCTGAGGGCCAGCAGGAACTGGTTCCTGCCGCCGCTCGCCGGTTCGCTGTTCGGCTCGCTGCTCGATACGGCGATCTTCTTTTCCATCGCCTTCGCCCCGTCATTCGGCTTTGTCGACGGTATCTATGGGGCACAGGATGGCTCGCTGGGCTTTCCGGCGCCGTTCCTCAGCCTCGGGCCCGACGTGCCGCTATGGTTCTCGCTGGCGGCTGGTGACTTCCTGGTGAAGTTCCTCGCGGCATTGCTGCTGCTGGCGCCTTACCGGATGCTGATGGGCAAGCTGATGCCACTGCCGCCGCTCAAGGTCGCGGCTTAGAGCCGGCTCTGACCTACTCCGGCCAGCGGCTCAGGTGTTCGTGGGCGATCCACCAGCGGTCGCCCAGCCGCTTCAGCACTGTGGTGCCACGGCCCGAGCCCGACTGGCGTTTGCCGTCGACGGTGGTTTCCCAGTTGAAGCGGTAGGTGCAGGCCGCAGCACTGTCGCCTTCGGCAATCCACTCCAGCTCATCGAGCCAGTAGCGCTCGCTCGGCCCCATCGCTCGCCAGGTCGCTTCGAACGCCGCGCGGATCGCGGCGATGCCGCTATAGGTGCCGTTCGAGAACCAGAACGTCGCATCGGGCGCGATGAGGTCGATCAGGAGGTCGAAGTCCTGGCGGTTGATGCGGTCGGTGTAGGCCTCAAGCACGTCCCTTGCCGACATCCCGACCTCCTCAGTCCGGCAGGCTGAACTCCAGCAGCAGGTTGCGTTCCCAGTCGTTGAAGTTGTTGTCCGACACCAGGGTGATGCGGGTGGTGCCATCCGGGGCGCTGTGGACGGCGAGGGCTTCCATGTTGTCGATGTCGCCGCCGGCGGCGTGCAGCAGCTGCTCGCCCTTCATATGGGCGCCGGCCTTCACCTCGGCGGCGGGGATGCGGACCAGTCGCATCTGGAAGGCGAGGAGCGCAATGCCGCGCTCCAGCACCAGGAGGTCGCCATTGGGCATGAAGGCGCAGTCGGTGGGGTTGGTGCCATCGCCCGAGATGTAGCTCAGCGGGCCCTTGTCGTTCTGGCCGAGCAGGTATGCCGAGTGCTGGCCGTCATCGTCGATGATGCCTTCAGTAAGGAGCAGGGTGGAGCCTGATATCGGCGAGTTGGCGGGGGCAATGCAGACCGCTTCCAGCGTCTCGTTGGTGCGGGTGTCGCTCAGCCATTTGGGGATGTTGACCTCGCGGGCGGCGCCTTGCGGCACGCCGTCGACCAGGGTGAAGTCGGCGACGCGGGTGAGGTTTTCAAAGCCGACGCGCACGGCGCTCGGCTGGCCGTCGCGGACGATCACCGCCAGCGCCTCGGCATCGCGCGAATAGGCGCGGGGCAGTTCCTTGCCCTTGGAATTCTGGATCGGCTCGACCTTGACGCCGATCAGCCCCATCGGCCGCGCCGCTTCGTCGTAGAGCAGTTGGCCGGAAACAAAATTGCCGCGATCCGAGACCATGACCAGCCGTCCGTCGGGGCCGGTGAAGCCGAGGCCGGAAAGGCCGCCGAAGGTGTCGGTCTGGCTCTGCATCTCGATGCCGCCGCGCCAGACAAGGCCCTGCACGCGCTGGCCGATGCCTGCGCCCATAAAGGTGGAGAGCGGCACCGAGGTCACCGTCTCGTCATCGGCCCGGGCGCCCAGCCCAGCCGCTACCAGCAGTGCGGCGCCTGCGCTTGCGATCAGCAGTGCCGCTCCGGCGAGACGCGAGGCACGCCGTGCTGCGGTCATCCGTATCGGCTCTTGCGGAAGGCGCCAGGGGCCTCCTCATCGAACAGCGAGGCGAGCTCATCGGTCAGCGCCCCTGCCAGCTCTTCGGCGTCGAGCAGCGTCACGGCGCGCCGATAATAGCGCGTGACGTCGTGGCCGATGCCGACCGCCACCAGCTGCACGGCGGAGCGGGTCTCGATGTCTTCGATCACCTGACGCAAGTGGGCCTCGAGATAGTTGCCGGCATTGACGCTCTGGGTCGAGTCGTCGACCGGCGCGCCATCGGAGATCACCATCAGGATGCGGCGATTTTCGGACCGGGCGAGCAGGCGCTTATGCGCCCATTGCAGGGCTTCGCCGTCGATGTTCTCCTTGAGCAGCCCCTCGCGCATCATCAGGCCGAGGTTACGGCGGGCATGCCGCCAGGGCTCGTCGGCCGCCTTGTAGATGATATGGCGGATGTCGTTGACGCGACCCGGATTGGGCGGACGCCCCGCCTCGAGCCAGGCCTCGCGGCTCTTGCCGCCCTTCCAGGCGCGGGTGGTGAAGCCAAGAATCTCGACCTTCACGCCGCAACGCTCGAGCGTGCGGGCGAGGATATCGCCGCAGATCGCCGCGATAGTGATCGGGCGGCCGCGCATCGAGCCGGAATTGTCGAGCAGGAGCGTCACCACGGTGTCGCGAAAATCGGTGTCGCGCTCGACCTTGAAGCTCAGCGCCTGCAGCGGATCGGTGACCACGCGGGTCAAACGCGCCGTATCGAGCAGGCCCTCTTCGAGGTCGAACTCCCAGCTGCGGTTCTGCTGCGCCATCAGCCGGCGCTGCAGCTTGTTGGCGAGCCGCGCCACGGCGCCGGCGAGGTTCTCGAGCTGCTTGTCGAGCAGCGCGCGCAACTGGTCCAGTTCCTCGGGCGGGCAGAGGTCGGGGGCGCGCACCACCTCGTCGAACTTCTGGGTGAAGATCCTGTAGTTGAAGACGTTCTGGAATTCTTTGGCGTTGGCGCCGGGCGGCGGCGGATTAGGCTGGTCCTCGCCCGATTCGGAGCTGTCGTCCTCGTCGGTCTCGGAGAAATCCATCTCCGCGCCTTCGACTTCGCCTTCCTGCTCGGATTGGCCGGGGGTCTGATCCTCGTCGGCCTCGGCGTCCTCGCTCTCCCCCTCGCCCTGCTCGGGGTTTTTCTCGTCGTCCTGGCCGCGCTCCGGCTCCTGGTCGTCACCCTGCTCGGAATCGTCGCTGTCGCCGTCGTCGAGATCGCTGTCGGGCACGAGGCTCAGGTCGCGCAGCAGCTGCCGCGTGGCGCGGCTGAACAGCTCCTGGTCCTCGAACTTGGTGAGGAGCGTGGTCAGCGAATTGCCGGCGCGCTGCTCGATTTCCTTCTTCCACAATTCGACGATGGCATTGCCCGAGGGCGGGATGGCGACGCCCGCGACGCGTTCGCGGAGGATCAGGCCCAGCGCCTCGGCCAGCGGAGCGTCGGCTTTGTCGTTGACCTCGGCGAAGTTCTGGCGGAACAGCCGGTCTTCCAGCATTTCGTGGATGTTGCCGGTCATGCCGGGCATGCGGATGCAGCCCAGCGCCTCGACGCGGGCCTGCTCCAGCGCATCATAGGCGGCGCGGGCTTCCGGCTCGGCGGGAGCGCGCTTCCGATGCGTTTCGGGATCGTGGCTGGCGAGCCGCATGGCCATGGCGTCGCCTTGCCCACGGGCAATGGCGATGTCGCGCAGCGTTGGCAGGCGCGGCAGGTTGGCGAGCCGCGCCTTGTCGGCGGTGAGGATGGGCCGATCGGCCGTGAAGCTCACCTCGAGGTCACGCTTGCCGCCAATGGCGCGCACCGCGGCGCCCATCGCCGATTTGAACGGGGCAGTGGTGTCGGGCTTGTTCTGCTTGGAGCGCGGCGGAGGGGCCATCAGTGTTCTCGTTGGGCAGGCTTGGTCAGGGACATCAAGAGGAACATCGGGCGGGTCAGCTCGGTCGCCCGCCACTCCGGATGGGCGGCGAACTGCGCGTCCGACGGTTTCCACTCGTTGACGGCGCGATACTCAAAGCCGGCGCCGGTGAGGATGTTCAGCATGGTGCCGATGGTGCGATGAAACTTGACGATGCCGTCGACGATCCAGTTGGTGACGCGGCGGCCCTCGACCAGGTAGTCGGCGATGGCGAAAGCCTGGCGTCCATCGGCGGCAGCGACCCACTCGGGCTCGGCGCGGGCGGCATAAATCGGGTGCTCGACGGAAAACACCAGTTGTCCGCCGGGCGCCAGCGCGCCGTACAGCGTTCCGGAGATGCGGTCGAAATCCTCGACATAATGCAGCGCCATCGAGCTGACGATCAGGTCGGCGCTACCGCGCGCCAGTACCAGCTCGTCGAGGTTGCCGCGGGCATAGGTGACGGCCGGATTGCTGGTCTCGGCCACGGCTCGCGCCAGCATCTTTTCGCTGAGGTCGATGCCGAGGACGGAACGGGCACCCTCAGCGCCGAGCCAGCGGCTCAGCTGGCCGAAGCCGCAGCCCAGATCGACGACGCGCTTGCCGGCGATCTCCGGCAAGAGGGCGCGCAGCGCCGGCCACTCGCTGGTGGCCTCGAGGCCATCACGCGAGCGCGGGAATTCGCTGTACCCGGCAAGGAATTTCGGGTCGTCGTAGATGTTCTGGGCCACCATGGGCCTCCAGCTCAGGCAGTCACCGCCAGGTTGGCAGCCGATTCCGGCAGGTCTTCGCCGAACACGCGCTGATAGAACTCGGCCACCACGGGGCGTTCGAGCTCGTCGCACTTGTTGAGGAAGGTCAGCCGGAAGGCGAAGCCGAGGTCGCCGAAAATCTCGGCGTTCTCGGCCCAGGTGATCACCGTACGCGGGCTCATCACCGTCGACAGGTCGCCGTTGATGAAGGCCTGGCGGGTGAGATCGGCCAGCCGGACCATGTTGTTGACGGTCTTCTTGCCCTTCTCGCCGGTATAGGTCTTGGCCTTGGCGAGGACGATCCCGACTTCCTTGTCGTGCGGCAGGTAGTTGAGCGTGGTGACGATCGACCAGCGGTCCATCTGGCCCTGGTTGATCTGCTGGGTGCCATGATAGAGGCCCGACGTATCACCGAGGCCGATGGTGTTGGTGGTCGCGAACAGCCGGAAGGCCGGGTGCGGGGTGATGACGCGGTTCTGGTCGAGCAGCGTCAGCCGGCCCTGCGTCTCGAGGACGCGCTGGATCACGAACATCACGTCGGGGCGACCGGCATCGTATTCGTCGAAGACCAGCGCAATGTTGTTCTGCACGGCCCAGGGCAGGATGCCGTCACGGAACTCGGTGATCTGCTTGCCGTCCTTGAGGACAATGGCGTCCTTGCCGACCAGGTCGATACGCGAGACGTGGGCGTCGAGGTTGACGCGGACGAGCGGCCAGTTGAGGCGCGCCGCGACCTGCTCGATATGGGTCGATTTGCCGGTGCCGTGGTAGCCCTGCACCATGACGCGGCGGTTGAAGGCAAAGCCTGCAAGGATCGCCAGGGTGGTGTTGCGGTCGAACAGATAGTCCGGATCCAGCGGCGGCACATGCGGATCGGTTTCCGCATAGCCCATGACCTTCATATCGCTGTCGATGCCAAAGGTTTCGCGGACGGAATATTGCTTGTTCGGCAGATTGTTGAATTCAGGCATTTCACGAGGCTCGCGGAAGGAAATAGGTCAAGACGGCTGCCTTGGCGGTTGCCGGGCTCTATAGCAGCATCGGGTGCCCGGGGGTAGGGCTGCGCGACAATCTGGCGACAGCCGGGCACGGGCGCAATGTGCCGCGTCGACGGGCACCTGCCGGCATCTATTGGCGGCGCAAATACCGCCATAACAAAGATTCATCCGACTGGCGCCGCAGGAAGCGGGTGTCAGCGCCCGACAAAGCCTTTGGACTTGAGGTGCGCGTAGGCGGCGATGATGGCACGCAGCCGATCCTCGGAGCTTTTGTCGCCGCCATTGGCGTCCGGGTGGTGGACTTTCACCAGCGCCTTGTAGGCGGCCTTGATCTGCTCGGCTTTGACGTAGCCCTTGAAGCCCAAGGTCTCGAACGAGCGGCGGTCCTGCTCGTGCAGCGGCTTTACCCGCTCTTCGGCCGGGGCGCGCTGCTGGTGGCGGGCATAACGGGCGAATACCCCGAACGGGTCGTTGACACGCTTTGCGGTCGGGTCACGCGGCGCGCCACGCGGCATGCGCGGACCGGTGCCGGCGCCCGGCTTGGCGCCGAACCCCCAGCTCGGTCGGCCGTCGGTTTCCTTTTCGGCGTGCAACTGGGATTCCATCTCCTCGGGCTTCATCCCGGCGAAGAAGTTGAACACCTGATTGTAGTGGCGCACGTGCTCGAGGCAGAAGTGGTGGTACTGCCCCACGGCCCGGTTGCCCTTGGGCGCCTTGTAGAGTCCGGGCTGGTCGCAACCCTCCCATCCGCAGGCCGGCACTTCGGCGCGCGCTTCGGGTTCCGGGTGCCGAGATCGGATCCGGATGCGGTCAAAATACTTGGAATCCAGCTTCATCAATCCTAGTTACGGGGCCTCAGCCACGCCTCAAACTGAACCGGTATCCATATGTCCGTTCGAGACACGATTGCAGAAAAACTTTCGGTCAAATTCACGCCGACCCATCTTGAAGTGATCGACGAGAGCGAGAAACATAGGGGGCACGGCGGTTATCGGGAGGGCGGCGAGACGCATTTCCGCGTCCGGATCGCCTCTCCAATGTTCACCGGCCAGTCACGCCTCGCACAGCATCGTGCCGTGATGGAGGCGCTCGACGCCGAGCTGAAAGCCGGCGTCCATGCGCTGGCCGTCGAGGTGGTCGCCTCTACGGCCTGATCGTCTGGTATCGTTGGATGCGGCACATATGGGTGCCGCGCCCCGGCGCTGCAACCGGTGCGCCGCTTTGCGGCCAAAGCCGGGCGAAGCCATGGCAGGCTGCCGCTTTGTCTCCGAACTATCGCCCAAGGCGTTGCCTAGCAGTGATGTCTGCAGACAGACTGGAGGGCGACATGTCCACTTTGAAGACGGCGGTCCTCGCGACCGCCTTCGCGCTATGCGCAGTGCCGGGTGCCTTGGCCGCGGGCAGCAGCTTGCAGCTGATCATCGGCGGCGAGGCCTATGACGGGCCGCCGAAGTTCGAGGTGACGTTCGACGGCAAGGTGCTGGGTGAGGGCGCAGTGAACGCCGCCATCGACACCGCCACCGCCGGCCGCTTTGCCGATGCCGCCGACAAGACCCCGTATGTGCAGAGTTTCGCTTTCGATATTCCCGAGGATTTGTTCAAGCCGGGCGGCGAGGTCCGGGTGCGGCTGGTGAACGAGGCCTATGGCGGCGACGGCTCGAACCGCGACCGCAACCTCTATCTCGCCGCCGTAGCAGTGAACGGCCGCGCCGTGACGGTGTCTGGACTTTCGACGCAGGGCACCACAGCCAGTACTGAGAACGAGCTGTTGGGCGAGTTCCTGGTGCTGAAGGACGGCAACGTGGAGGGCGTGTCGCGCGCGCCCACCGGCGGCTGGCCGCTGCCCGATGCGACGATTGCCGCGGCGCAGCCGGTAGCCGAGCCGGTGACGACTGAGGTCGCGGCGGTGGCCGAGGAACCAGCGGCGGTGAAGGCGCCCGTAGCGGTGACCGCTTTGAAACTGCCGGAAACGGGCGAGGGGGATAAGCCGGTCGCCACCGCGAGCCTCGCCGCAGCAGATGAACCGACTGCCAATCCGGCCTGCAACCGCGACGAGCTCTACAATGTCGTCGGCTTCAACGAGAGTTCGAACGACCTCACCCCCAAGCTGATGGAGCGGCTCGACCAGATCGTCGCCGATATCGGCGAGCAGAAATGCAAGGTGCTGGTCACCGGTTATTCGAGCCGCGCCGGCAACCACGCCACCAATGCGCTGTTCGCGATCGAGCGGGCGCAAAACGTCCTCGCCTATCTCAGGCAGGCCGGGCTGAAGTTCGAAAAGGTCTCGGCCACCGGCGCCGGCGCCACCGAGCAGTTCGGCGAGACGTTCTACGCCAACCGTCGGGTGGTGATCTCGGTCGCGCCGTAATCGGAGCGGTACGCGGCAAGGACCAGGTTTGCGCGTCCAACACGCTGTTGTCGCGCTCGCTTCTGTGCGCAATAGTATCGGTGCGGCGTACAGACGGGAGGGCGCGGATGCGTCTCGGTGGTATTTGTCTGCTTGCTGCCGTTCTAGGCAGTGGTGTCGCGTCAGCCGATGAAGTCTCTTTGCGGCTGGTCGGCGAGGATGGTCCGCTGGGCCCGCCAGCATATGCGGTGACTGTCGACGGCACGCTCATCGGCACCGGGACGCTGCGCGCTCCGGACGGCGCAAAGCCGCGCGAGCGTACCGACTTGAACACCATCGCGTCTGATCGGACCTTCACGATCCCGAATGAACTGCTGCAGGCCGGCTCGGTGGTCAAGGTTTACCTGATCAATGACGCCATCGACGATACGGGCGCCGACACGACGCTCTACATTCTGGGCGTGTCGATCGACGGCATGGCCGCCGATCTGGCTGCGGCGACGATTGCAGCTGCCGACGGGGAAGCCAAGGAAATCTACATGACCTCGGAGGGCGCCCTGATTTTGGCCTGGAATGCGGCCGCAAGCTTCACCGCTCCCGATGGCGGTTGGCTTGCGGGCGGCGCCACCGAGGCAGCGGCGACGACACAAACACCGACTGCAGAGGTCCCGGCCGAGCAGGAGGCTCCGGTTGTGGACGAGGCGCCGCCGGCTGCCGCGGCAACGCCGGTAGAGGAAATGGTGCCGCCGGTTGAGGAAGCAGCGGCAGGCGACGCGCCACCTGAGCCGACCTGCGCGGTAGATGCAACGATCGCCCTGACGGACTTCGCGAATGGCGAGGCTAACGTGACCGAGACGACGGCGCAGGAGCTGATCGGCTTCTTCAAGGACCTCTCGGTCGACCAGTGCGAACTTGGCGTGGCGGGATACTCCAGCCTAGGCGGCGAACCGGCAACGAACCTCGCGGTATCGCAGGCGCGGGCTGACGCGGTGCTGGAGTTCATCAAGGGCAGGAATCTGCACTTTGCCTCGGAACAGGCCGTGGGCCACGGAGAAACCAGCGAGTTTGGTGACGGCAGCGCCAATCGCAGAGTCGTCGTGACCGTCGGTCCCTAGACTCGGTCCGCCAGCTGCTGCAGCCGGTCGGCGAGGTTGTTCAGTTCCCAGTCGCGAGCGAGGGCGGCGGCTTTGCCCCAGGTCGGCTTGGCGTCGGGGATCGGTGGCAGCGGCGCATCCGTCACCATGGTGGCGATGCGCTTATAGAGCCGCAGATCATCGGCCTGGGTGGGGAAGCGGTTGTCGGCGATCATCGCTTCGAGATCCGGGTAGCGCTGCAGGAGGCTCGCCGCCGTGGCCTCGCCGACGCCCCTGGCGCCGGGGATCTTGTCGGAGGGGTCGCCGCGCAACGCGATGAAATCGGGTACCTGGCGGGGCTCCACCTTATAGCGCTCGCGCACGCCGGCCGGGTCGATGCGGGCGATCTCGCCGCCCTTGATCGGCGCGAGGATGGTGGTCCGGTCGGAGGCGAGCTGGTAGGCGTCGCGATCGCTGGTCGCGACCAAAGCCGTGCCGCCGGCCTTCTCCTCCATTGCCACGGCGGTAGCGAGGAAATCATCGGCTTCGAAACGGCCGGCCTTGCCGAAGACGAAGCCGAAGGCGGTGACGACCTGAGGCAACACCTCGAGCTGCTCGACGATCTCATCCTCGAAAATACGGCCGCCCTGGTAGGGGGCGAATTCCAGCGCCCGCCAGTTGGGTTCGGCGAGCGTATCCCAGCCGACCACCACGGCGCGTGGCTGCTCGGCCTCGTACAGCCGGATCAGGTAGTTGGCGAAGCCGACAATGGCGCCACCACCGCGATCGCCCTTGCGCCGTACCGTCTTGGGCAATGCGTGATAGGCGCGGTGGGCGAACGAGTCGCCGTCGATGACGAGCAGCGGGCGGCGATCGGACATGGTTTTCCCTCGGCGTCTTTTGGCGCGGCGCGGGCTCGAATCGTGCCCAGCGTCTCGCGCTCGGTGGCAGGATACATGTCAGGGAGGGGTGGCAAAGCGCGATCTCGCCCTCTGCCCATACTGATATGTAACGCACAAGGGGCTTGCTTCAAGACCCCGACCATCCCGTAAAAGGCGTGTCCTCGTCAGATCTGAACGGAGACAAAGATGCGCAAGTCCGAACATCAGGTGGTGATCGCCGGCGGCGGCCCGACCGGGCTGATGCTGGCCGCAGAGCTGGCGCTCGCCGGTGTCGACGTGGCGATCGTCGAACGACGGTCGAGTGGGGACGTCGTCGGCTCACGCGCCGGCGGGCTGCATCCCCGCACGCTCGAAAGCTTCGAGCAGCGCGGCATTGCCGACCGGTTCCTCGCTGAAGGGCAGGTGGCGCAGGCGGTGGGGTTTGCCGGCGTCCGCCTCGACCTCGGCGGTTTCCCGACGCGTTACCCCTACACCCTCGGCCTCTGGCAGAACCACGTCGAACGGATCCTCGGCGGCTGGATCGACACGTTCGAGGTGCCGATCTATCGGGGCGTCGCCGTGACCGACTTTACGCAGGACGAGGCCGGCATCGACATCGCGCTCAGCGACGGCGGGGTGCTGCGGGCGCAATATCTCGTCGGCTGCGACGGCGGGCGCAGCCTCGTGCGCAAGGTGGCGGGGATCGAGTTCCCCGGCTCGGACCCCACCACCAGCAACCTGATCGCCGAAGCGGAACTGGCCGAGGAACCACCAGAGTTGGGGATTCGCCGGGATGCCACCGGTATTCATTCCATCGGCCGAGCCGAATACGAGATCCGCGATGGTCAGATCATCTTTGCCAAGAGCGGTCCTGTCCGCGTGCTGGTGACCGAGCGGGAGGTGGGCAAGACCGGCGAGCCGACGCTGGCCGAGGTGCAGGAGGCGCTGATCGGCGTTTACGGCACCGATTACGGCATCCACAGCCCGACCTCGATCACCCGCTTCACCGACGCGGCGCGACAGGCGGCGACTTACCGCGAGCGGCGGGTGCTGGTGGCGGGCGATGCGGCGCATATCCATCCGCCCGATGGCGGCATGGGCTTGCAGACCGGGGTGCAGGACGCGGTGAACCTCGGCTGGAAGCTGGCGCAGGTGATCAAGGGGACGTCGCCCGAGAGCCTGCTCGACAGCTACCACGCCGAACGGCACCCGGTCGGGGCCAGGGTGCTCCGCTACACCATGGCTGCGGCGGCGCTGCGGCGTGAGGATGATCGCACCAAGGCGTTGCGCGAAACCATGGCGGGGTTGCTGGAGATGGGGGAGCCGCGCCGGCGTGTGGCCGCCGACCTGACCGGGCTCGGGATCCGCTACGAGCTCGGCGAAGGCCATCCGCTGCTCGGGCGCCGCATGCCGGATCTCGATCTTGCTACGGCCAGCGGCCCGAAGCGATGCTCCGCACTGCTGCACGCGGCCAGGCCGGTGCTGCTCAACCTCGGCACGCCCTCCGCACTCGACATCGCGCCGTGGGCGGCTCGCGTGCAGGTTGTCGACGCGGCATATGACGGCGCGTGGGAGCTGCCGGACCTCGGAGTGGTCACTGCACCTGAGGCCGTGCTGATCCGCCCCGACGGTTATGTGGCGTGGGTCGGAGACGCCGCCGGGCAGGGGCTGGCCGAGGCGCTGGCCACCTGGTTCGGGCGGCCTAACGGCCGCTCCTGACCTCTTCGAGATAGGCGCGCACGGCGGCCGGGTCGACATGCTTCTCGATGAAGGCCCGGCCGATGCCGTGAGTCAGGATGAAGGTGAGGGCGCCGCGCACCACCTTCTTGTCCTGGGCGATGGCGTTCATCAGGTAATCGGTATCGGGCAGCTCGCCGGGGATATCGCTCAAATGCGTCGGGAGGCCCGCGGCGCTCAGGTGTTGGGCAATGCGGCCGGTATCCTGGCTGGGCGCGAGGCCGAGCTTGGCCGAAAACCCATGCGCCAGCACCATGCCGATGGCGACGCCTTCGCCATGCAGCAATCGGTCGGAATAGCCGGTGGCTGATTCGAGCGCGTGGCCGAAGGTGTGGCCGAGATTGAGCAGGGCGCGGACCCCGGTCTCCTTCTCGTCGGCGAGCACGAAGCGGGTCTTGGCGGCGCAGCAGCGCGCCACCATTTCAGCGCGCAACGCAGCGTTGCCGGCAAAGATCTCGCGGCGGTTGTCTTCGAGCCAGAAATAGAACGGCTCGTCGTCGATCAGCCCGTATTTCACCACTTCGGCATAGCCGGCGGCGAGCTGCCGTGGCGGCAAAGTGTCGAGCGCGTCGAGGTCGGCCAGCACCAGCTTGGGCTGGTGGAAAGCGCCGATCAGGTTCTTGCCGTGCGGCGAGTTGATGCCGGTCTTGCCGCCGACGGAGCTATCGACCTGCGCCAGCAGTGAGGTCGGCACCTGGACGAAATCCATGCCGCGCCGCGCGATCGCTGCGGCAAAGCCCGCGAGATCGCCGATGACGCCGCCACCCAGCGCGATGATCAGGTCGCCGCGCTCCAGCCGCGCTGCGAGAATCGCCTCGACCACTTCGCCCAGCCGGGCGAAGGACTTTGTGCCTTCGCCGTTGGGCAGCACCACCGTGGTGTAGCCGACTTCGGCTGCATCGAGCGAGGCGGTGAGCCGCGGCAGCTGGGCGATGGCGACTTCGGTGTCGGTGACGATGCCGAAGCGGCACCCGGGGAACCTGGCCTTGAGCAGGGCGCCGGCATTGTCGATCAGCCCATTGCCGATGAGGATGTCGTAGGCGCGCTCGTCCAGCGGCACGTGGACGGTGGTCGGCTCAGCCATTGGGCGTCTCGCTGCTCAGGTGCGCCAGTACGGCGTCGATCACTTCGCTTGCCACCTGGTCCTGCGGCACGTCGCGCGACACGATCGTGACGTCGGCCTCGGCATAAACCGGATAGCGCACGTCGATCAGCTTCTGCAGGGTTTCGCGCGGGTTGGCGGTCTTCAGCAACGGCCGGTTGGACCGGCGCGAGACGCGCTGGAACAACAGCTCGAAATCGGCCTTGATCCATACCGAGATCGCCGCTTCCTTCACCAGGGCCCGGGTTTCGGGGTTGATGAAGGCACCGCCGCCGGTGCCGAGCACGATGTTGTGGTCTTTCAGCAGCCGGGCGATCACCTTCACTTCGCCGGCGCGGAAATCGGCCTCGCCATGGGCTCGGAAAATGTCTTCGATGGTCATGCCGGCAGCCTTCTCCACCTCTTCGTCGCTGTCGACGAAGTGGCGGCCGAGGCGGGCGGCGAGGCGGCGGCCGACCGTGGTCTTGCCGGCGCCCATCATGCCGATCAGGACGATCGGGCGGTGCCCGAGGAGCCGCTGCAGATCCTCGCGCCGGTCGTCGCGTGTGGTCGGGCCGTCGCGTGACATCGCATTTCCCTGTTCGGCCGGTTTGAACCGTTAGGGCGGCATAAAGTCAATGCCCGCTATGGTCGGACGACTATGGTTAGCGCACCCTTGATCGCATCCGGCAAACAGGGGAGACTGGCCCGTAGCGTGACAAAAGCGGATTGCCATGCCGACTCTCATTCGTCTGATCGTCATCCTGCTGGTCCTGGTCGGACTGGGCTACGGGGCCATGTTCGCGCTCGTCGCCATCGTCCAGCCGCGCGACAAGGACGTGACCATCCGCATTCCGGCGCGCGACCTGGTGCCCTCGACGCAGCGCGACCCGCTGGTGCGGCGCGAGATCAACACCACGCGTCAACCTGAAGCACCGGCGGCCGCGCCGCCCGCTGCCGAGGAGCCGGCGCTGTCGGTCGAGCCCGCCAGCGATGCTCCGGCCGAGGAGGGTGAAGTGGTGACCCGGCAACAGGGAATCGAATGAGCGGCGGCCATCTGGTCGACGCGTTCCTCGAGATGATGAGCGCCGAGCGCGGCGCGGCCAAAAACACCATCGATGCCTATCGCCGCGATCTTGGCGACTATTGCGGGTTCCTGGCGCGCCGCGGCACCGGACCGACCGCGGCCGGGCGCGAACAGGTGACGGAGTATCTCGCCTTCCTCGAAGCTGAGGGAATCGCCGCCTCGTCGAGCGCGCGAAAGCTCTCGGCGATCCGGCAGTTCCACAAGTTCCTTGCCGCCGATGCGGTGCGCGGCGACGACCCGACGCGAATCATCGCTTCGCCCAAAGCGAGGCGAAGCCTGCCCAAGGTGCTGTCGATCGCCGAGATCGATCGGCTGCTGAGCCTGGCGGAAGCCGAGATAGAAGCGCCGGAGGCGAGCGAGGCTGAGCGCGCCATGGCGGGGCGGCTCTATCTGCTGCTCGAGCTACTTTACGCCACTGGCATGCGCGTATCGGAGCTGGTGGAACTGAAGCGGGCCGCGGTGATGCGCGACGCCAGCTTTCTCACCGTGCGCGGCAAGGGCGGCAAGGAGCGGATCGTACCGCTCACCGACCGGGCGCGCGATGCGGTGAAGGCGTATCTGACGCGGCTCGAGCCCGGCGCGTGGCTGTTTCCAGCGGGCGGCGAGAGCGGCCATCTCAGCCGGCAGGTGTTTGCGCGGGAACTCAAGCGGCTGGCCGGCCGGGCGGGGATTTCCGTGGCGAGGGTGTCGCCGCACGTGTTGCGGCATGCCTTTGCCAGCCACCTGCTGGCGGGCGGCGCGGACCTCCGGGTGGTGCAGACACTGCTCGGGCATTCCGACATCTCGACCACGCAGATCTATACCCACGTCCTCGACGAGAAGCTGAAATCGCTGGTCGAAGCGCACCATCCGCTGGCGGAGGGCTGAGAGCTGCGCCTGCTGTTCCGTGTGCTTGGCCTCGTCGCTGCGGCGATGGTGCTCGTTGTGGCGTGGATCGCTTTCGACATCTGGAGCTTCGGCCACAGCAGCGATCCCGGTCCCGCCGATGCGGCGCTGGTGCTGGGTGCGGCCGTGGCCGGGGATCATCCAACGCCGGTGTTCCGTGAGCGGCTCAGGCACGCTGTCGCGCTCTACAAGGCCGGCAAGGTGCGGACGCTGGTGATGACCGGCGGCAAGAACCCGTACGATGCGGTCGGCGAGGCCGAGGCCGGGCGGGCGTGGGCGATGGCGGCGGGCATTCCAGCCGAGGCGATCCTCGTCGAAACGCAGTCGCAGACGACCAGGCAGAACATCGACTTCGCCGCACCGATCCTGGCCGAGCGTCAGCTGGCCCGGGTGCTGGTGGTCAGCGATCCGCTGCACTTGAGGCGCGCTGTTACCATGGCGCGCGAGCTGGGGATCGATGCCTGGCCTGCGGCGACGCCGACCAGCCGTTACAGACGCTGGGCACGCAATTGCCAATGCTGGCG
Source organism: Devosia sp. Root105 (assembly GCF_001424865.1). NCBI lineage: Bacteria > Pseudomonadati > Pseudomonadota > Alphaproteobacteria > Hyphomicrobiales > Devosiaceae > Devosia > Devosia sp. Root105. The sequence continues at coordinate 50,363 of NZ_LMCR01000020.1, read as the reverse complement.
CGCGAGGTGTGGTTCACCCTGGTCTACCGGATCACTGGCCAGTAGGTCTCAGGAGCGCTTGTGGGTGAGGCCGTCGAGCCGGTCGAGCAGTTCGTCCAGCGCACGCAGTACGTCACCCATCAGCATCGGCTTGGGCGGTGCAGCAGGGACGTCGCTCCAGGTGGCGCGCAGCTCGGTAAGCCGGTCCTTACGCCGGCGCCGGGCGGCCTTGGCTTCGGCGAGGGTGCGGCGGGTCGCCAGGTTGCCAGAGTCCAGCGTGAACAGTTTCTCGCAATGCGGACACCAGGCGTCGCCGTCGGGGCGTACCAGCTTGGCGTTTTCGAGGAACTGGCCGCTGCAATGCGGGCAGCCAACGCTCACCAGGGCATAGGTCGTCATGGTCGAAGGATGGTTCCGGTCGTTCGCTCCAGCGTTGTCATGAATGCGTCATGCATTGGTTAACGCGGCATGACACAGCGGTGGAACGGGTCCCCGGCCACCGCTCGATGCTTGACTCGGCGGGGCCGCATCGCCACTTTCCGGCCACTTTAGGGCGCGAGTTGACGCCCTTCCTCTATCTGGCGGGTTGGATGCAGTCCTATCTCGATTTCGAAAAGCCGGTCGCCGATCTCGAAGGCAAGATCGCCGAGCTCAAATCCCTCGCCACGTCCGATCAGGCCGTGTCCATCGATGAAGAGGTGACGCGACTTTCGGCCCGCGCCGACGAGGCGCTGGTCGATATCTACAAGAAGCTTTCCCCCTGGCAGAAGACGCAGGTGGCGCGCCATCCGCAGCGCCCGCACTTTTCCGACTACATCAAGTCGCTGATATCAGAGTGGACACCGCTGGCCGGCGACCGCAAGTTCGCCGAGGATCCGGCGCTGCAGGCCGGCTTTGGCCGCTTCAACGGGCAGCCGGTGGCGATCCTGGGGCAGGAGAAGGGCTCCAACACCGAGAGCCGCCTGAAGCACAATTTCGGCATGGCGCGGCCCGAAGGCTACCGCAAGGCAGTGCGCATCATGGACATGGCCGACCGCTTCGATATCCCGCTGGTGTCGTTCGTCGATACGGCCGGCGCCTATCCGGGCATCGGCGCCGAGGAGCGCGGCCAGGCCGAGGCGATCGCGCGCTCGACCGAGCGCTGTCTGCAGCTCGGTATTCCCAACATCGCCATCATCATCGGTGAGGGCGGGTCGGGTGGCGCCATCGCCATCGCCACGGCCAATCGCGTGCTGATGCTCGAGAACGCCATCTACTCGGTGATTTCGCCCGAGCCGGGCGCCGCGATCCTGTTCCGCGACGCAGCCCGCGCCCCCGATATGGCGGCGGCGCAGAAGATCACCGCGCCCGACCTGCTCGGGCTCGGGGTGATCGACGGCATCATCCCGGAGCCGGCCGGTGGCGCGCACCGCCATCACGCAGAGGTGATGGCCTCGACCGCACGCGCCATCACCCAGTTTCTGACCGATTTCCCGGGCACACGGGGGCGACTGGAGGTCCGGGAACACAGGCGTGACAAATTCCTCGCGATTGGCACCAATTTGAGTTGATTGGCACCGAAGCAGCGGGCATGAAGCCAATAGTAAACGGGCCGTTAACCATGCCGGCTTACCACATGGTAACCGTCCGCTCGTAACCCGATTGTTCGGGCAGACAAGCATTTCGGGTAGCTGACTTTGGGCAGAACGCTCCGTTCCATCCTTCTTGTTGGCGCCGCCATCAGCGTGGCCGCGCTGCTCGCCGGCTGCGGCGGTCTGAAGCCGGGCAACGCCAAAGCGATGGCGCCCTTGAAGCAGGAGACCGTCAGCCGGCTCGCCGGTCTTGGCTCGTCGCCGGAAGCGGCGATGATGGTCCGCATCTTCAAGGAAAGCTCGGAGCTCGAGGTCTGGAAGCAGACCAGCTCCGGCGCCTTCAAGCTGTTCAAATCCTATCAGATCTGCGCCTGGTCGGGCGAACTCGGCCCGAAGGTCAAGGAAGGCGACCGCCAGTCGCCCGAGGGCTTCTACACGGTCACGCCCGGCCTGATGAACCCGAACTCGAACTACTACCTGGCCTTCAACACCGGCTTTCCCAACAAGTTCGACCGCGCCTATGGGCGCACCGGTTCGGACCTGATGGTACACGGCGATTGCTCGTCGCGCGGCTGCTACTCGATGACTGACGAGTCGATCGCCGAGATCTACGCGCTGGCGCGCGAGAGCTTCAAAGGCGGCAACGCCTCGTTCCAGCTGCAGATCTATCCGTTCCGCATGTCGGCGCAGAACCTCGCCAAGCATGCCGACAATCCGAACATGAGCTTCTGGAAGGACATCAAGGAAGGCTACGACCGCTTCGAGATCTCGAAGGCGCCGGTGTCCTGGGATGTCTGCAACAAGGAATACGTGTTCGACGTGCCAGGCGGCACGGCGCTCGATGCGCTGGGCAGCTGCCCGGTGACGGTAGCGCAGAACGTGCCGGATACGGTGAAGGCCAAGGCTGCCGCCGACGAGGCGGCGATGGCCAAGGAAGTCGCCAACCTCGCCGACAAGGCCGCCAAAGCGGCAGCCGAGGCGCAGAAGGCGGCTGACGAGAAGGCTGCGGCGAAGGCGCGTGGCGAGGCGATCGGCAGCTTCTTCGGCGGCATGTTTGGCGGCGGCGCCGAGACCGGGGTGATCGACCCGAGCAAGGTGGCGCCGATTCCGCTGCCGCGCCTGCATCGAGCGTAGACGGTCATCTTGCGATGCGGTCCCATCGCTCCCATGTTGGCATGGCCATCGCGATCGGGGTCCTGCTCCTCTCGGCGGCGCTGGTTGGGCGCTTCGTGCTCACCGAACGAACGGGAGATCGCGACATCGCCACCGAGCGCGTCTATGACCGCACGCAGTTCGTTGCCGAGCTGACGGCCGCCGGGTTTGCGCTCGGCGACAGGGCGTATGTCCGCATCTTCAAGCGCGAGCACAAGCTGGAGCTGTGGCTGCAGCGCGCCGGCGGGCGCTATGCGCTGTTCCGCGACTATGACATCTGCAAATTCTCGGGCGATCTCGGGCCCAAGCTCAAGGAAGGCGACAAGCAGTCACCGGAGGGCTTCTACCGGGTGGCGCAGAGCCAGCTGAACCCCAATTCGCGCCATCACCTCAGCTTCAACCTCGGTTTTCCCAATGCTTTCGACCGGCAGCTTGGCCGCACCGGCTCGGCGCTGATGGTGCATGGCGGCTGCTCCTCGATCGGCTGCTACGCCATCACCGATTCAAACGTCGACGAGGTCTATGCGGTGGTCGAAGCTGCGCTGAGCCATGGTCAGGACGCCGTCGACGTGCACGTCTTCCCGTTCCGCATGACGGCCATGGCGCTGGCCGCCGAGGGCGGTAACACCTGGGCGCCGTTCTGGCGTAATCTCAAGGCCGGCCACGACCTGTTCGAGGCGGTGGGCACCCCGCCCAGGGTGGCAGCCTGCCGGGGCGAGTATCGCTTTGGCGCAGACGCGGAGGGGCCGGAATGCGCCGTTATCGCCGCCTGGTCCTGATCGACCGGCTGATCCCGTTCCTCGCCGCCATCGTCGGCTTGGTGGCGCTGGCCGGGGCTGTCGCCGTGCAGCTCAATACCGACATGAAGACCAAGGCGGTGACCGAGGCGGTGGTGGCTCTGCGCAGCTCGGTAGATGAGCTCGCCAAGCGTGCCGAGGCCGTGACGGCGCCCGTCGACGACGGCACCGCGGCGGGCCTCTTGGCCCTGCAGGACCGGATGGTGAAGCTCGAGGGCGAGTGGACGGCGCAACAGGCTGCCGTCGCGGCGGCCCCCGCCGCTCTGCCCGGCGCCCCGGACGCAAGCGCCGAGACCGCCGAGATCGACCCGAACCTGCCGACCACCGATTGCATCCCGCTCGGTACCCGCTTCATGGTGACGCCGGGTGAGAGCTATCCGATCTGCCAGTCAAAGGCGGTGATAAAGACCGGCCTGATCACGGCCGATACGGTCACCATGGATGGCGTCGGCCAGGTGGTCGAGACCGGTTTCGGCACCATTGCCGGCACCAGCTGCACGGTGATGGTGTTCTCGGCCGACGAGGCCGGTTTTGCCGAGGTGCGGGTGACCTGCACCTGACGGTGGAGGAGCAGCGTTCCCGCGGTGCGATGCTTCCACACCCACCGCGTGTGCCTGCGAAAGCAGGGACCCATCTCACCACCCGCACCAGCGGATAGTTGGGGCCCAGCTTTCGCTGGGATGACACCGAGTTTGGGGAGCTGCAGCGCCCCGCTCAAAGTTTGCCGGTGCATGCAATGTGTTGACCCGCTAGAGCTAGCGCGGGCATTCGCCTCTGCTACCACTCCGAGTCCCTCGTGTCCTCACCTGCCGCCACGTCCGCGCATCAGTCCGCCTCGCTCAAGGGCATGGCGCTTGGCATTTTCGCCTACACGCTGTTCTCGGTGCACGATGCGCTGGTGAAGGCGGTAATCCATGCGCTGCCGGTGGTGCAGATCCTGTTCGTGCGCAGCCTGGTCGTCGTCGTGATCTGCCTCATCATCGGGCGGCGGAAGCTGGTGCTGGAGCTGATCCGCTCTGGCAACAAGCCGATGCTGCTGCTGCGCGCCATCCTGACGCTGGCGGCCTGGTGCATGTACTATTCGGCCGGGCGCGAGTTGCAGCTCGCCGAGATGACGACGCTCTACTATTTCGCGCCGGTGCTGACGATCATCCTGGCGGTGATCTTCCTCAAAGAGCAACTGACGCTGGCGCGGGTCGGCGCCTCGGCGATCGGGTTTTTCGGCGTACTGATCGCCTGCAATCCGGCCGGGCTGAGCTTCGGCATTCCGGCGCTGATGGTGCTGGGCGCGGCGTTCTTCTGGTCGGTGGCGATGATCCTGATGCGCACCATCTCGAAATCCGAGAGCTCGATGGTGCTGATCTTCTCGCTCAACCTGTTCTACACGCTGGTGATGGGGCTGGCCTCGATCCCGTTCTGGACCGACATGGACCCGCTGCAGATCGCCATCGTGGTCGCCACTGGCATCGTCGGCGGCACGGCGCAATATGTGCTGGTGGAATCGGCGCGCCTGGTGCCGGCGAGTGTGCTCGGCACGGTCGAGTATTTCGCGCTGATCTGGAGCTTCGTCTTCGGCTTCCTGTTCTGGGGCGAACAGCCGGCCGAAGTGGTGTTCCTCGGCGCCGCGCTGGTGATCGTCGCGGGGCTGGTGCTCGCCTGGAGCGAGCGGCGGCCGCGACGGCAAGTGGTGGATACGCCTTAGGGGGCACCCTCTGTTGAACCCTCTAACGCTGGTGCGGGCCCCCCCCCACCCCTGTCCCCTCCCCGCAAGGGGGAGGGAGACCCTCATACGACCCCTTCAGTTTGCGTCTCCCTCCCCCTTGCGGGGAGGGATTAAGGGTGGGGGTCAGTCAACCACCGGGCAACCGTTTGACTCGTCGCAACATCGAACAGTGTCGCTTCTCACACCGCCGGCGCGGCCAGCTCGATCAGTTCGGTCTTGCCGCTCTGGATCAGCTGCTTGAGGCTGCCCTGGATCAGCGAGGTCCAGGCGTCCGAGCAGGTGTCATAGCACTCGACGGCCGGCGCGATGCCCTCGTGGGTGAACACCACCTCGGTCTTGCCGTCCTTCAAGCCGATGTCGAAGATGATGGTGGTGCCGACCCACTCGGTCTTGTCTTCGACAAAGCTCAGCGTGCCCTCGACCACCTGCCAGGCGACCCGCTTGTTGGGTACCAGTTCGGTCACGACTTGCTTGGAATAGTGGAAGTCCTGGTAGCGGTAGCTGAACACGTCGCCGAGCTTTTTGGTGCCGCCATCGAACTCGCCGCTCCACCAGGCGCGTGGATCGGTGATGGCGGCAAAGGCCGCTTCGGGGCTCTGGTCCACCGTGAACGCGGTGGTGAAGCTGGTGTCGTTCATGGCGTGGTCTCCGTGGTTGGGAAGCGTGGGCTCGGCGGCAGTGATGGCAGCGCCGACATTGGGCTGGCCGCTGCCCGAGGTGATGAGGGCCTTGAGACTGCCGCGGATATAGGTGCCCCAGGCATCGTGGCAGACGTCGTAGCACTCGTAGTCGGGCACCAGGCCGACATGGGTGAAGGTCAACCGCGCGCCTTCGCCGACCGGCTCGATGTCGAAGGCGATGGTGGTGCCAATCCACTCGGTCTTGTCAGCGGTAAAGCTGAAGTGGTTGTCGAGCACCCGCCAGGCGACGCGCTGGTTCGGCAGCCACTCGACCACCTTGAGGGTGCAGCGGTGCAGGTCCCTGGCGTGGTAGAACCAGACGTCGCCGAGCATGGCGGTGTTGCCCTCGACATCCTCGGACCACCAGCCGCGCACGTTGTTGATGGCGGCAAAGACGGTTTCGGGACTCGCCTTCACGGTGATGGTGGTGGTGTAGTTCTTGTCTTCCATGGCAGTTCTCCTTGCGTGAGAGGTTGGGTCAGCTGGCGTTGCGCTGGCGAATCTTGGCCCAGAGCCGGCGGGCGTCGCCGTCGAGGGCGTCCTCGACATCGGTGCGTTCGAGGCCGATATCGGCGAGCTGGATGGCATCGAGGCCGGCCAGCCGGAGAATGGTCCGGCGCCGGGCCCGCCAGGTGGCGAGCCGGACGGCCAGTTTCATCAGGCCGCCGCTGACGCTGCTTTGGCGGGACTTGTCTGCAGCGATTTCATAGAGTTCGAGGGTGGTCATGGGTGATCTCCCGTTGTTGGAGGGGTTGCGTTCCTCGTCGGTGAACGGAACCTAGGCGCGGGGCAGATCGGGGTGAGAGTGACAAGTGTGACGGGATTTGAATGGACTCGCTGATCACCGCCGCAGCGCGGGCGCTCGGGGCCGGTGATCCGCTTGGCGCACTGAAGCGCGTGGCGCTGCGCGACGACGCGCCGGCGCTGGCGTTGCGCGGCATCGCCATGGCGCAACTGGGCGATCTCGAGCGGGCCAAAGCGCTGCTCAAGGCGGCGGGCAAGGCATTTCATGCCCGTGAGGCGGTGGCGCGGGCCCGCTGCGTGGTGGCCGAGGCGGAGATCGCGCTGGTGTCGCGCGACCTCTCCTGGCAGCCCGAAGCGCTGGCAACAGCGCAACGCGTGCTGGAGGCTCAGGGCGATCGGGCCAACGCCGCGCATGCCGCCAACCTCGCGGCGCGCCGGCTGCTGCTGATCGGGCGGGTGGACGAGGCCGAGCGGATCCTGGCGCAGCTCGACCTGCAGCAGCTGCCGCCGGCGAGCGTTGCTGTGCACCAGCTGGTTACCGCAGGCATCGCCATGCGGCGGGTGCAGACCGAGCCGGCGCATGCCGCGTTCGATCGAGCGCTGGGGGCGGCACAGCAGGCCGGCATCCACTCGCTGGTCGCCGAGATCGAGGCCGATGCCCGGGTGCTGAACGAGCCGGCAGCGCGGCTGATTGGGGGCGGCGGCGAACGGGCCCTTACCCTCGCCGGTGTCGAACGGGTGCTGGCGTCGGGCGCCCTGGTGGTCGACGCGACGCGCAATGTGGTCCGGCAGGCGGGGGTGGTCGTTCACCTTGCAACGCGCCCGGTGCTGTTTGCGCTGCTGCGCGCGCTGGCCGAAGCGTGGCCCAAGGACGTGTCGCGGGCCCAGCTGATCGCCGAGGCATTCCGCGGCAAGGAAGCGGACGAATCGCACCGCGCCCGGCTGCGGGTGGAAATGGGGCGGTTGCGGTCCGAGTTGGTCCGGATCGCCGAGATCAACGCCACCATGGCCGGCTTCACACTTGCCCCCGTCGCGGCGCGCGAGGTCGTGGTGCTGGCGCCGCCGGTGGAAGATCAGCATGCCGGGGTGTTGGCGCTCCTGGCGGACGGCGAGGCGTGGGCGAGTTCGGCGCTCGCCCTGGCGCTCGGCACCAGCCCGCGCACCGTGCAGCGGGCATTGGAGCAGCTGGCCGAGGCCGGCAAGGTGCAGTCGTTCGGCCGCGGGCGGGCGCTGCGCTGGATCACTCCGCCGGTGCCGGGTTTCCCGACGGCTTTGTTACTCCCGGGTCCCCTGCCGGGCGACTAGGTGTTCACTCGAAGCGATAGTGAGAGGTCAGTCCGATGAAGCATGCGCATGCCGAGATTGTTCGCGAATACGGTCCGTTCCCCGGGGTGGACTCGGTGGCCGGGGTCACCTTCGATGGCACCAACGTGTGGTTCGCCTCGGGCGACCGGATTAATGCCTTCGACCCCGAAAGCGGTGAAGCGGTGCGGAGCATCGATGTTGCGGCGCATGCCGGCACCACGTTCGACGGCGAGCACCTCTACCAGCTCGCCGAAGACGTGATCCAGAAGATCGATCCGCTGAGCGGGCAGGTGGTCAAGACCATTCCGTCGCCGGGCGGCGGCTCCGGCCTTGCCTGGGCCGAGGGTTCGCTCTGGGTCGGGCAGTATCGCAGCAAGCAGATCCTGCAGGTTGATCCCGAAACCGGCGCAGTGCTCCGCACCATCAATTCCAACCGCTTCGTCACCGGGGTGACCTGGGTCGAGGGTGAACTCTGGCATGCGACGCTGGAGGATGGGCAGAGCGAGATCAGGCGCGTCGATCCGCAATCGGGCGAAGTACTGGAACAACTCGACATGCCGCCTGGCAAAGGCGTTTCGGGGCTCGAGGCCGATGGGGGTGACCGCTTCTATTGCGGCGGCAATAATGTCGGGACAGTGCGGGCGGTGCGGCGTCCGAAGCGGGAGACGGTTTCGGTCTGACATTCGGACGCCAAGCACACAGCGCTAAACGAAACCGGCCGGTCCCCAGGAGGAACCGGCCGGTTGGCTGTTCAGGAGTTTGCAGCAGCGTCAGAACGCGCCGTGGCAGTGTTTGAACTTCTTTCCCGAGCCGCAGGGGCAGGGGGCGTTGCGGGAGACGCCGACCAGCAGCTTGGGGTCGATGGGCCTGAGGGCCGGATCGGCCTCGATCACGCCGGCACCGGCAGCAGCGCCAGCGGCGGCGAAGGCCGCCAGCGACGGGGTGGGCCCGAGGGCGCGCGGCATGGTGCCGGTGATGTCGTCATCGGCGTCATTCTCGCCGGTGGTCGGGTCGATGTGGATTTCGTCGAGCCCGTCGAAGTTCGGCAGCGGCGGCGTGGGCTGGCGCATCTGGATTTCGACGTGGCTGAGCTGGGTGGTCACCAGTTCGCGCAGGCTCGCCAGCAACTGCTCGAACAGCTCGAAGGCCTCGCGCTTGTACTCGTTCAGCGGGTCGCGCTGTGCGAGGCCGCGCCAGCCGACCACCTTCGAAAGGTGGTCGAGGGTCACGAGATGCTCGCGCCACAGCCCGTCGATCGACTGCAAGAGGATCGACTTTTCGACCTGGCGCATGATGTCGGGCGAGTAGCGGGCCACCTTGGCGGCAGCGGACTCGTCGGCGATCTTGGTGATGCGCTCGCGCACCGCTTCGACGTCGATGCCTTCCTCGTGCGTCCACGCCTCAACCGGCAGGTCGACATTGAGGTAGGTTTTGCCGGCTGCGACCAGCTGCTCGACCTGCCACTGCTCGGGGTAGGCGCGCTCCGGAATGGCCTTCGAAATGATGTCGTCCACCACCTGGTGGCGCATCTCGTTGACGGTCTCGGCGACGTCCTCGCTGTCCATCAGTTCGAGACGTTCGGTGAAGATCGCCTTGCGCTGATCGTTCATCACGTCGTCGTACTTGAGGATGTTCTTGCGGATGTCGAAGTTGCGGGCTTCGACGCGGGCCTGGGCGCGCTCGATGGCCTTGGTCACCCACGGGTGGGTGATCGATTCACCCTGCTCGAGCCCAAGCTTGCTCAGCATCGAATCCATCGACTCGACCGGGAAGATGCGCATCAGGTCGTCCTGCAAGCTCAGGAAGAACTTGGAGTGGCCCGGGTCGCCCTGGCGACCGGCGCGGCCGCGCAGCTGATTGTCAATGCGGCGGCTTTCGTGCCGCTCGGTGCCGATGATGTAGAGGCCGCCGGCGGCCAGCACCTTGGCCTTGTCCTCGGCGATGGTGCGCTTGATCTCGGCGATCTTGGCGTCGCGCTCGGCGCCTTCGAGGCCCGCAGCCTCCTTCTCGATGCGCATCTCGAGGTTGCCGCCGAGCTGGATGTCGGTACCGCGGCCGGCCATGTTGGTGGCAATGGTGACGGCGCCGGAAACACCGGCATCGGCGACGATCTGCGCTTCCTGCTCGTGGTGGCGGGCGTTCAGCACCGCGATGTCCTTGATGCCCTTGCCGCGGAGGATCTCCGCCAGCATCTCGGACTTCTCGATCGAGGTGGTGCCCACGAGGATCGGCTGGCCGCGACCACGCGCATCGGCGATCAGGTTGGCGATTTCGTCGAACTTCTCCGCCGCGGTACGGAAGATGGCGTCGTCCTCGTCCTTGCGCTTGACGGCCACGTTGGTCGGGATCGAGGTGACGGTGAGGCCGTAGATATCGCCGAATTCCTCGGCTTCGGTGGCCGCCGTGCCGGTCATGCCGGCCAGCTTCTTGTAGAGGCGGAAATAGTTCTGGAAGGTGATCGAGGCCAGCGTCTGGTTCTCGGCCTGGATCTTGACGTGTTCCTTGGCTTCCAGCGCCTGGTGCAGGCCTTCCGAATAGCGGCGGCCCGGCATCATTCGCCCGGTGAACTCGTCGATGATCACCACTTCGTCGTTGCGGACGATGTAGTCCTTCTCGCGCTGGAACATCTTGTGGGCGCGCAAAGCCGAGTTGAGGTGGTGCACCAGCGCCACGTTCTCGATGTCGTAGAGGTTCTCGCCCTTGAGCTGCCCGTTCTCGACCAGAGCGGCCTCGAGCTTCTCGATGCCCTGATCGGTGAAAGTGGCGGAACGCTGCTTCTCGTCGATTTCGAAATCGCCTTCGCCGAGCAGCGGGATCAGCGTGTCGGCCATCTCGTAGAGCGAGGAGCGGTCGGCCGAGGGGCCGGAAATGATAAGCGGGGTGCGCGCTTCGTCGATGAGGATCGAGTCCACTTCGTCGACGATGGCGTATTCGTGGCCGCGCTGCACCATCTGGTCGCGGCTGTATTTCATGTTGTCGCGCAGGTAGTCGAAGCCGAACTCGTTATTGGTGCCGTAGGTGATGTCGGCGGCGTAGTTGGCCTTGCGCTCGGCGTCGTCGAGACCATGCACGATGATGCCGGTGGTCATGCCGAGGAAGCGGTAGATCTGGCCCATCCAGTTGAGGTCGCGACGCACCAGATAGTCGTTGACGGTGACGAGGTGCACGCCCTTGCCGGGCAGCGCGTTGAGGTAGACCGCCAGCGTCGCCACCAGGGTCTTGCCTTCACCGGTCTTCATTTCGGCGATCGAGCGGTTGTTCAGCACCATGCCGCCGATCAGCTGTACGTCGAAGTGGCGCATGCCGAGCACGCGTTTGGACGCTTCACGGACGGTGGCGAAGGCGGGCTCGAGAATATCGTCGAGGCTCTTGCCAGCCGCGAGCTGATCGCGGAACTCCTGGGTCTTGGCCTTCAGCTGCTCGTCGGTGAGCTTTTCGAACTCCGGCTCCAGCGCGTTGATCGCGGCAACCCTCGGGAGGTACTTCTTCACCTGCCGATCGTTCGCCGAACCGAAGATCGCCTTGGCGATTGCAGCCAGTACCATTCGTGTCGTCCTTTGATTGTTCAGGGCCGGGTGGCGCTAAGGCGCTTCATCTCATCCGGCAGGCGGCGGGTCCTCACCCGTCAACACTCTTTGAAGTGGTGCGACATGTAAGAGCGGGTGTTTTGCTTGTCAACGGAACGCAAATGGGCCAAACCTCGCCGGCCGCGGGCCGGGGGCTCTGCGCCATCCGAGGAGAATTCCCAATGAATGTCCATGCCCCGCGGGGTTTCCATAAAGTTCTGAAGACCCTGGCCGGTGCGCTGCTGCTCGGCACAGCGCTTGGCTTCGCCCCCGTCGCCGCCCTTGCGCAGGATGCCGCTGCCCCGGCCGCAGCCGCCCCCGCGGCGCCCGAGACGGTGGTCGCGACCATCGGCGACCAGACCATTACCGAGGCAGACCTGGCGTTTGCTGCCGAAGACCTGCAGCAGGAACTGCAGCAGGTGCCGCCCGAGGAGCGTCGCGCCTTCCTCGTCACCGTGCTGATTGACATGAAAGTGATGGCCAAGGCGGCCAAAGCTGCCGGCATGGCCGATACCGACCTGTTCAAGCGCCGCCTGCAGTATCTCGAAGAGCGCTCGCTGCGCCGCGACTACTTCACCCAGAAGGTTGCGACCGCGGTGACCGAGGAATCGGTGAAGACGGCCTACGACCAGCTGGTGAAGGACTTCAAGCCGGTCGAGGAAGTGCACGCCCGTCACATCCTCGTTGCCACCGAAGAGGAGGCCAAGGCGGTCAAGGCCGAGCTCGACGGCGGCAAGCCGTTCGAAGTGCTGGCCATGGAGAAGACCACCGACCCCTCCGGCAAGCAGAACGGCGGCGACCTTGGCTTCTTTTCCAAGGGCATGATGGTGCCGGAGTTCGAGGCCGTGGCCTTCACGCTCGAGCCGGGCAAGATTTCGGATCCGGTGCAGAGCCAGTTCGGCTGGCACATCATCAAGGTCGAGGAGAAGCGCATGAGCTCGCCTCCGCCGATCGAGCAGGTGCAGCAGCAGCTGGGCCAGCAGGTGATGTTCAAGGCGTTCGACGAGGCGGTCGCAGCGCTGAAGAAGGACGCCAAGCTCGACATCCCCGACGCGGCGCTCGCCGCAGCGGTCAAGAAGCAGGCCGAACCGGCCGCCGAAGGCGCTGCCGGCACCGCACCGTAACAGCTTCGGCCAGATACGAGACGATCAGAACCCCGGCCTCGGCCGGGGTTCTGTCATTTGACGAGGCCGCGGACCAGGATCGAGGTGACCTTGTCGATGATGTCGGCCTGGTCGGCGAGCCGGTCGGTCAGCAACAGTTTCCAGGCATAGGCCGACATCAGGTCGGAGGCGGCGAGGCTGTCGGCATCGGCCCGCATTTCGCCGCGTGCCTTGGCGCGCTCGAACATGCCAGCCGTGTGCTGCGTGCGCTCGATCGAATAGGCCTGCAGCGCCTCGGCGGCCTTGTCGTCGGCCTGGGCTTCGGCGATCAGCGACTTGTAGACCCCGCCGGTATTGCCGGACCAGAAGCGCACCAGCTCGGTCAGAAAGCTGCGAATGTCGCCTTCGAGCGTCCCGGTATCCGGATCGGGCATGCGCGAACTCTTGAGCCGCGTATAGACGTCGAGCAGCAGGTGCGCCTTGGATGGCCACCAGCGGTAAATAGTGGGTTTGCCGGCACGGGCCCGCCGCGCCACGGCTTCAATCGAAAAGCCGGCGTAACCGGCCTCGCAGAAGATTTCCTCGGCCGCGGCCAGGATCGCCTCGTGGCTGTCCGGGTTGCGGGCGGCTCCGATGGATCTGCGCGACTGGCTCTCGATGCTGGACATGGTTCTCACTGAAGCCCCCACGGAGGTGCATGGCTGGGATACACGAAATAGCTGCTCGAATCCACTTGAACGTTACGTTCCGTTTCGTTATGTAACGAGCCGTACCGTTCATATGGGGTCTGGAAATGTCCATTCAATCTGCTGTCTCTGCCGCACCCGCCACTGCCACCGTGGCTGCACCTGCCAAGCCCGCCCGCCCGTCGCTGGCGGCCCGCACCCGCATGGCATTGCTGGTGCTCGTTGCCGTCTACCCTGTGATCACCGGGATCATCTATCTGGTGGCGCCGTTCACCGAGGGCTGGCCGGTGTGGGAGCGTAACTTTGTCGTCGCGCCGCTGATGGTGATCGCCATGGTTTACTTCATCATCCCGGGCATTCAGTCGCGTTTCGGCCGTTTCATCGCGACGGGCCGGCTGGCTTGAGTTTGATGCCCTGGCGAACCCGACAAGTTCGCAATCCCGCCTCTGCGGGGACACGCATTCGAAAGCGCTATGAGCAAATGAACGACTTGCTTCACAGCAAGGCTTGAGGCAAACGGATGGGCCTATTGTCGCCGCATAGGACGCAACATGGCCCATCCCGTTTCTCCCCTCGCGCCCAAGACTTACCCGGAACTGCCGGATGTCGCGGGAGTTCGGTTTGCGACGGCCGAGGCCGGGATCAAATACAAGAATCGCACTGACGTTCTGCTCGTCTCGATGGACGAGGGAACTGTTGTTGCCGGTGTGCTGACCCGTTCGAAGTGTCCTTCGGCGGCTGTTGACTGGTGCCGACAGAATCTCGGGGGCGGCAAGGCCCGCGCGCTGCTGGTGAATTCGGGCAACGCCAATGCCTTTACCGGCCAGAAGGGCAAGGCTTCGGTCTCCCTCTCAGCCGATATCGTTTCGAAGGCGCTGGGCGTTGCGCCCGATGAGATCTTCCTCGCCTCCACCGGCGTCATCGGCGAGCCGCTCGATGCGCAGAAATTTGCCGGCGTCACCTCCGAGATGGCGACCCGCCTGGCGCCCGGTCCGTGGATGGATGCCGCCAAGGCGATCATGACCACCGACACTTTCGCCAAGGTGGCGACCGCCACCGTCGAGTTCGATGGCGTGCCGGTGGTGATCTCGGGCATCGCCAAAGGGTCGGGGATGATCGCGCCCGACATGGCGACGATGCTGAGCTTCGTATTCACCGATGCACCGATCGCGGCGGGTGTGTTGCAGGGCCTGCTGCAGCCTGCAATCGACACGAGCTTCAACGCCGTGACCGTCGACAGCGACACCTCGACGTCCGACACTTGCCTCGTCTTCGCCACCGGCAAGGCTGGCATCCCCGCCATCAGTTCGGCCTCCGACCCCCGCGCTGAGGTGTTCGCCGAGGCGCTGGCCGACGTGCTGCACGAGCTTGCCATCCATGTGGTGCGCGACGGCGAAGGCGCGACCAAGATGGTGAGCGTCACCGTCGAGGGCGCCGAGAGCGACAAGAGCGCGTTCCGTATCGCGCAGTCGATCGCCAACTCACCGCTGGTCAAGACTGCCATTGCCGGCGAGGACGCCAACTGGGGCCGCATCGTCATGGCGGTGGGCAAGGCCGGCGAGCCGGCCGACCGGGACCGGCTCGAGATCAGCTTCGGCGATATCCGCGTCGCCACCCAGGGCGAGCGCGACCCCGCCTATAACGAGGCGGCGACCAGCGCTTACATGAAGAATGAAGAGATCGAGGTGCGGGTCGGGCTCGGGCTCGGAGCCGGCACGGCAACCGTCTATACCTGCGATCTGACGCACGGCTACATCACCATCAACGGCGATTACAGGTCCTGATGGTTCCACTCAGCGTCAGTCAGATCGAAGGCGCCACTCTTACGGCATGGCCGGCGCTGCGGCAGGCGCAGGATGGGCTGTGGCTGTGGCGCTATGCCCAGGGCTATACCAAGCGCGCCAATTCGATCCATTGCCTCGATCCGAGCGACGGCGGCTATGCCGAGCTGCGCCTGATGCGGCTCGCCGAACTGTCGAAGCGCCACCGCATCCCGCCGGTGTTCAGGGTGACCCCGCTCACCGCACCAGAGATCGTCGAAGTGCTCGATGGGCTGTTGTGGGAGGAATTCGAGCCGAGCCTGGTCATGGCGATGGAAATGCCGGACGAGGATTTCCCGCTCGATTTCCAGGCCCGCTATTTTGAGCCGACCGATCCGCAATGGATCAGGGCACAGGCGCAGATGTCGGGCTATGACCAGCCGACGATCGACGTGGCGAGCGAGATCCTCGGGCATATCGCCTGCGAGGCGCGCGGTGTGCTGGTCTATCACAAGGCCGGCCTTCCGGTGGCGGCGGCGCTGGCGGCGGTCGCGAGTGGCATCGGCATCTATCTCAATGTCGTCACCCACCCCAATGCGCGCGGCATGGGCTATGGCCGGGCAGTGATGGGCGCGGCGCTCAACTGGGTGCGCTCGAAGGGCGCCACCCATTCGGCCATCCAGGTGCTGGCCAGTAATACCCCGGCACTCAACCTTTATGGCTCGCTCGGCTTCGGTGAAGTCTACCCCTACAGCTACCGGCGCGCCCCGGATTGGGGCCGCGGGTGAAGATCCAGCTCGTCGTCGCCTGCGCGCTGATCGATGCCGACCGGCGGGTGCTGATCGCCCAGCGACCGGAAGGCAAGCAGCTGGCGGGATTGTGGGAGTTCCCCGGCGGCAAGCTCGAGCCGGGGGAAAGTCCAGAGGCGGCATTGATCCGCGAACTGGAAGAAGAACTCGGTATTTCCACCCAGAGCGCGTGCCTTGCTCCGTTAAGCTTTGCGTCTCACTCTTACGAAAGCTTTCATCTTCTGATGCCACTTTACGTCTGTCGTAAGTGGCAAGGAGTGCCGCAGGCTCGCGAACACACCGCCCTGAAGTGGGTGCGCCCGCAGCAGCTGCGCGATTACCCGATGCCTCCGGCCGACGAACCGCTGATCGCTCCGCTCTGCGATCTGCTCTGAGGGTGGGCGATGAGGGGTGTTTGCCGTCAGATCAGACGCTTCGTCGCCGATGACGGCGGAGCGACGGCAATCGAATATGGACTGGTTGCCGGATTGATCGCAATTGGGGCGCTTGTCGCCATGTCCCTGACCGGCGAGAGCGTCATTTCGTTGTTCGACTTCGTGTCGGGCCGCACCATTGAACAGCTCGACAATATCAACGACATCTGAGGCGTAACCACCCGCTAGCCGTTCCCCAGTACGTCCTTGAGCCGCACCGTGGCGCTGCCGGGGCGCAGCGGCTTTTGCTGGTTCTCGTGCGGGGCCCAGCCGCTGAGCCAGATGATTTCCAGCGTTGCCCGTACCCGGCCGTCCGGGTCGCCCGCGAGTTCGGCATAGGCGGCGCCGGCAGCGGCGATCAGGGTCCTGGTCGCCATGCGGCCGGGCCGGTCGGCCAGCGGGTTCTGCGCACCGAGTGCCTTGAGCTCGCGCATCAGCCGCAGCAGGTCGCCATAGCGGATCGGATAGGTCTCGAGGTCGGTAACCGGCAGGGCATAGCCCGAGCGTTGCAGCAGGCCGCCGGCATCGGCCAGCGGGATGAATGGCGCGACCCGGGCGAAGGCGCCACCGGAGGTTTCGGCGTCGGCGCGCAGGAACGCCTGGCGCAGCTCGGTCAGGCTGTCGCCGCCGAGCGCCGCGGCGATCATCAGTCCGTCAGGCCGGAGGTGAGCGCGGATGCGCGCGAGGAAGCCCGGTACGTCGTTGATCACCTGCAGGTCGAACAGCGAGACGACCAGGTCGTAACCCTCACGCGGCAGCAGCAATGCCTCGGGATCGACCAGCGGCGCATCGGGCGAGCCGAGTACTGTCGAGACGCGCTCGAAGGCGAAGGCGCCGCTGGCCGAGCGGCCCATCAGTGGTAGCCGCGCGCCATCCGGCGCCATGATCAGCGCCTGCTCGAAATCGCGCGACACGGTAATGAGCCGCGAGGCCAGGTCATCGAGCGCCAGCTGGGTGACGAAATCGTCCGGCTCGGCCGGCCGCCGCGACAAGTGCTCTGCGATCAGCGTGCGGTCGAAAACCTTCGGGGGCAGGGCCATTCGTCGATCCGCACTGAGTTCGAGTTTGGTTTGGTCACGGGATCGAGCCGGAAAGGTCTCGCCACTTCTCCGGTTCCCGCTTTAGACTGCGGCGTTATGGAATTGGGGCAGGGCAAAGTCAAAGCGGGATCGGCGGCCATGGCGCGGCTGGGTGGCGCATTGCTCGATCTGGTCTATCCGCCGACCTGCCTCGATTGCGGGGCGCCGACCGCCGCACACGCGGCGCTCTGTCCGCGCTGCTTTGCCAGCCTCCGGCCGATTACCCGGCCCTGGTGCCCGGTGCTGGGCCTGCCGTTCGAGGTCTCGATCGGCCCCGATGCCCGCTCGGCCGAGGCCATCGCCGATCCACCGCCCTTCGATCGGGCGCGGTCCGCCGTGCTCTATAACGAGGTGGCGCGCGCTATCGTCAGCCGGCTCAAGTATGGCGACAGGCCGGAACTGGCCGGGTTCTGCGCCCGGCTGATGCACCCGGCTGGGGCAGAGTTCTGGGCGGAAGGACCGGTCCTCGTGCCGGTGCCGCTCCATCGCTGGCGCCAGTTCGAGCGCCGCTACAACCAATCGACTGAACTGGCCCGGGCGCTGGCGCGCCTTACTGGACTTTCCGTCGATACCGGGCTCGTCGCCCGCAGCCGCCGCACGCGGCAGCAGGTCGGGCTTTCCAACGATGCGCGTCAACGCAACGTCGCCGGCGCCTTCACCGCACATGCCGAAGCGCTGCGCCGGCTCAAGGGGCGCGGCGTGGTGCTGGTCGACGACGTCATCACCACCGGCTCGACCGTCAAAGCCATCACCCGTGAGCTGAAGCGGGCCGGAGTGATCAAAATCGATGTGATCTCGTTCGCACGCGTTGTGACGGGCGCGGAACTCCCCATATAGAAGTCAACAAACCCCAGCGTTTTTGTAGGCGAGATGAAGAAGGTAGAAATCTATACGACCCAGTGGTGCCCCTATTGCCATGCAGCCAAGTCGCTGCTGGACGAAAAGGGCGTGAGCTACGAGGAGGTCGATGCCGACGACCCCGACGTCCGCATGGCAATGGTGCAGCGCGCCAATGGCCGCCGCACCGTGCCGCAGATCTTCGTGGGCGAAACCCATGTCGGTGGCTATGACGACATGGCGGCGCTCGACCGCCGCGGCCAGCTCGACCCGCTGCTCACCAATTAGGACTGGCTGAATGCGCGTCGCCGCCCTGCAGATGAATTCCGGCACCCAGCCCGGCCCCAACCTCGACCAGCTCGAGCGGTTGGCCAGCGAGGCGGCGAGGCAGGGCGCGACCTATTTGCTGTCGCCGGAAGTCTCGGTGGTGTTCGCCGAGAATCGTGACGGGCTCAAAGCCGTCGCCGGGCCGTGGGAGACTAACCCGGCGATTGCCCGGATTGGCGATATCGCGAAACGGCTCGGCGTGAGCCTCCATCTCGGCTCGCTCGCCGTGGCGCTGCCCGACGGGCGCTTTGCCAACCGTTCGGTGCTGTTCCGTCCCGACGGCGCGATCGCCGCCACCTATGACAAGATCCACCTGTTCGACGCGACGCTCCCCGGGCTCAGGAATTATCGCGAGAGCGAGACCTATGCCGGCGGCGATGCCGCGGTGATGAGCGAAGCGCCGGGTTTCCCGCTCGGCATGACCATCTGCTACGACCTGCGTTTTCCGGCGCTGCACCGGGCGCTGGCGGAAGCCGGGGCCAAGGTGATTTCGGTGCCGGCCGCCTTCACCGTTCCGACCGGCGAAGCGCATTGGGAAGTGCTGCTCAGGGCCCGCGCCATCGAGACCGGCTCATGGGTGATCGCGGCGGCGCAGGCCGGCACGCACGAGAATGGCCGTTCCACCTGGGGCCATTCGATGATTATCGACCCCTGGGGCCGGATCGTCAGCGAGCTCGGTGGCGACGGTCCGGGGATCGCCATCGCTGATATCGAGCTATCAGCGGTGGATGACGCCCGCGGCAAGGTTCCAGCGCTTGCCAACGCACGCCGGTTTTCGCTAACGCTCAGCGCTTCGGGCCCCACGGTATTCGCCCGAGAGGACGTGTCGGCGTGATCAGCTATTCCCTCATCTGTGACAGATCCCACAAGTTCGACGCCTGGTTCAAAAGCGCCGAGGCCTATGACGAGCAGGCGGCGCGCGGCATCGTCACCTGTCCGATCTGCAATTCGGTGAAGGTGGACAAGGCGCTGATGGCGCCGGCGGTGTCGCGGATGAACTCCGACAAGCTGTCGCTGTCGAGCGGTCATCCGCAGCAGGCCGAGATTCGTGAAATGCTGCGCGTGATGCGCAAGAAGGTCACCAGCGAGGCCGACTATGTCGGCGACAAGTTCGCCGAGGAAGCCCGCAAGATCCACTTCAAGGAAGCCGACCCGCGCGGCATCTATGGCGAAGCGACCCGTGATGAAGTGGCCGAGCTGATCGACGACGGCGTCGATTTCCTGCCGCTGCCGCATGTGCCGGACGAAGCGAACTAGCGCGCCGTTCGACCTCGAAAGTGCGACAGCTCAAGGATTTGGCCGTCAACTGCTCCTAAGGGCAGGATTGATCGGCAAGTGCCGATGGATGCAGTCTTGGGACCTCCTTCCCAGCAGACTCCCCCGGAGATTTCCTACATGTCTACTCCCGACGCTGCCCTTTCGGGCACGTTCGCCATTGGCGGCGACCTCATCGTAAATCGCCTCGGCTTCGGCGCCATGCGCGTCACCGGTCCCGGCATCTGGGGCGAGCCCGATGACCCGGAGGAAGCGCGACGCACGCTGCGGCGCGTGCCCGAACTCGGCATCAACTTCATCGACACCGCCGAAAGCTATGGTCCCTATGTCAGCGAGCAGCTGATCGGCGAGGAACTGGCGCCTTATGGCAGGGGCACTGTCGTCGCCACCAAATCCGGCCTTACCCGACATGGGCCCGGCTCCTGGCCAATCCTCGGCCGTCCGGAGTTTCTCAAGCAAGGCGTGCTGATGAGCCTGCGCCGGCTCAAGCTCGACCGGCTCGAGCTGTGGCAGTTGCACCGGATCGACCCGACAATCCCGCGCGACGAGCAGTTCGACGCCATTGCCGGCTTCATTGCCGATGGCCTCGTGCGCCACGCCGGCCTCAGCGAAGTGACGGTCGAGGAAATCGAGGCGGCGCGGCGGTTCTTCCCGGTGGCCACGGTGCAGAACCGCTACAACCCGACGGCGCGCGGCAGCGATGCGGTGCTGGACTATTGCGAAGCCAACGGCATCGGCTTCATCCCGTGGGCGCCGCTCGGCGGCGAGCGGGGGCCGGGTGCGGCCGAGCAGGCGATCGCCGGAAAGTATGGCGCGACACCGAGCCAGATCGCACTCGCCTGGGCGCTGAAGCGCTCACCGGTGATGCTGCCGATCCCTGGAACCGGAAAGGTGAAGCACCTCGAGGAGAACACCGCGGCGGCCGCGATCGTGCTCAGCGACGAGGATTTTGCGACGCTCACCCAGCGCTGAATGCGCTTCAGCCTCCTGAAC
Source organism: Devosia sp. Root105 (assembly GCF_001424865.1). Classification (NCBI taxonomy): domain Bacteria; kingdom Pseudomonadati; phylum Pseudomonadota; class Alphaproteobacteria; order Hyphomicrobiales; family Devosiaceae; genus Devosia; species Devosia sp. Root105. Next base: position 29,564 of record NZ_LMCR01000020.1, on the reverse strand, counting down.
GGCGCCTGACACGCGCCGTTCAGTCATGGTTCAAGCCCGCCGACGCAGATTGGCCTCCACAAACGGCGCTTCCGGGCGCCAAGGAGGATAGAATGCACCATTCCACCCTGACCCCCGCGGTCACCGCCACCGGCGGCGCCATCCGCGCCGTGATGAGCGAGGCCGCGTCGGCAGCGCTGAAGGCGCTGAAGCCGTTCGATGTCGCCATCGAAGACGCGCTCGACCGCAGCTACGGCGCCGGCCGCTGGTTTCTCTACTGGGATGAAGACCTCTCGGGCCACCCGATCCGCGGCACCATCACGCTGGCGTTCGGCCGCGATACGCTGGTGATCGGCTGAGTCTTTGATTTGGTCGCGCTTTCGATCCCCGGATCAAGTCCGAGGAGGAAAAGTCTGCAACTTTTCCTGAAAACGCTCCAGGCGCCGCTTCAGGCGGGCTTTGCCGCCAGCACCATGTAGTTGACGCCCAGATCGCGGCTCGGCCGCCATTCGTCGGCCAGCGGATGGAACACGACGCCGGTCTTGTCGATGATCTTCAGGCCGTTGCGGACGCAGAGCGCCGAGATCTCATCCGGCGTCAGGAATTTCGAGAAATCGTGGGTGCCCCTGGGCAGCCAGCCCAGCACATATTCGGCCCCGACGATCGCCAGCGCGTAGGCACGCGGCGTGCGGTTGATGGTGGCGGTGAACATCAACCCACCGGGCTTTACCAGGCTCGCGCAGCTCTTCATGTAGAGCGGCACATTGTCGACGTGCTCCACCACTTCCATGTTCAGCACCACGTCGAACCGTTCGCCCGAGGCATCGAGCGCCTCCGCCGTCACGGCGCGATAGTCGATCTCTAGCCCCGACTGCTGGGCGTGCAGTTCCGCGATGCGGATGTTCTTTTCGCCGGCATCGATCCCCACCATCGTCGCGCCGAGCCGCGCCAGCGGTTCGCTCAACAGCCCGCCGCCGCAACCGATATCGAGGATGCGCACCCCATCGAGCGGGCGGCGCACGGTGCCGTCCTTGCCAAAATGGGCGATCACCTTGTCGCGCACATAGCCCAGCCGCACCGGGTTGAATTTGTGCAGCGGCTTGAACTTGCCCTTGGGGTCCCACCACTCGTCGGCCATGGCGGCAAACTTGGCGATCTCGTCGGGATTGATGGTGGTGTCGGTCATGTCAGATATATCCGCCGCTCGGGCCCCGGCTGCAAGGGGACGCTTCGGCGCAGGCTAGTGCCGCGGCTCAGAGCCGTGGAACAGCTCCCAGCACCAATCATCACCCTCGGCGACGAGGACGGCGGCAAGTCGATAGGGCAGGCGGTCCAAACCGCCGGCCCGCGCTATTACCGCATGACCTTCGGCGAAGAGCCAGACGCGTGCCGCGTCGCCACGGCTGTCGAGCTCAGGAAAATCCCATGAAACCGTGTAATCCCTTGCGTGGATGCTGGCGAACAGTGCGGCGATGGCCCCCCGGCCACGGGCGATTTCGCCCATCCCGGAGCCAACAAGCAGCGCATGGGGCACAAAAAGGTCCGCAATTGCTGGGTCCCTGTCGCGCATGCGCCGACTGATCGTCTCCAGCGCCTGCCGTGCAATCTCGATAGTCATCGGTTCGGCCTCCAGCCTGCCTAGCTATAGGTGACGTCCCCGCAGTTGATAACCCCGGCTGTTTGTGGCATGTCCCCGGCCGAATTCTGAGCGTACCGGCGGGTTCAGCCGGGCAACAGTCGGGGTAGGGGCCTTGGGCCGTATCGTAGTCAAGTTCGGCGGCACCTCGGTCGCCTCGGTCGAGCGCATCCGTCAGGCGGCGCTGCATGTGAAGCGTGAAGTCGACGCCGGCAACCAGGTCGCCGTGGTGGTCTCGGCCATGTCGGGCAAGACCAACGAGTTGGTCGGCTGGGTCAACGACGCGTCGAAACTCCACGATGCGCGCGAGTATGACGCCGTGGTCGCCTCGGGCGAGCAGGTGACGGCCGGGCTGATGGCGGTGGTGCTGAGCGAGATGGGCATCCCGTCGCGCTCGTTCCAGGGCTGGCAGGTGCCGATCAAGACCGACGACGCGCATGGCGCGGCCCGCATCGTCGAGATCGACCCGACCGAACTCGAAAAGCGCTTCGCCGATGGCGTGGTGCCTGTCATCACCGGCTTCCAGGGTGTTGCGCCGTCGGGCCGGGTGACGACGCTGGGCCGTGGCGGTTCCGATACCAGTGCGGTGGCAGTCGCCGCCGCGGTGAAGGCCGATCGCTGCGACATCTACACCGATGTCGATGGGGTCTACACCACCGACCCGCGCATCACCCCCAAGGCCAAGCGGCTTTCGAAGATCTCGTTCGAAGAGATGCTGGAGATGGCCTCGCTCGGCGCCAAGGTGCTGATGATCCGCTCGGTCGAGATGGCGATGGCGCATAAGGTGCGCCTCACCGTCCGTTCCACTTTCGACGATCCGAATGCGCCGCAGATCGCGCCGGACGGCACGCCGGGGGTTCCCGGCACAATCGTATGCGATGAGGAAGAGATCATGGAAAAGCAGATCGTTTCGGGCGTTACCCTGGCACGGGCCGAATCCAAGATCACGCTGCGCGACGTCAAGGACCGGCCGGGCGTTGCCGCGGCGATCTTCGGCGCGCTCAGTGACGAATCCATTGTCGTCGACATGATCGTCCAGAACGTTTCCGAGGATGGCTCGACCACCGACATCACCTTCACCGTGCCCGATGCCGAGCACGACAAGGCGGTCAAGGCGCTGAAGGCTGCCGGCGAGGCCGGGCGCTTCGAGTATCGCACGCTGACCAGCGCCAAGGGCGGCGCCAAGGTCTCGGTGGTGGGGGTGGGCATGCGCAACCATGCGGGCGTTGCCGCTTCGATGTTCAAGGCGCTGGCCGACAAGTCGATCAACATCCAGCTGATCACCACTTCGGAAATCAAGACCTCAGTGCTGATCGATGACGAGTATGCCGAACTTGCGGTTCGCGCGCTCCATACGTATTACGGGTTGGACAAGCAGGACGCCTGAGACGCCTAGACCCCGGTCACGGCGCCGCTGGCGATAGGGCGGCGCCGGGCCGCCGGGCGGGAACTATGGCCATAGCGATCAGCGGGCCGCGCGTGCTCCTGAAGCAGTTGCGCGAAACCATGGCGGAGCCGCTGGCTTCGCAGGCTCGGCTCGACAAGATCGTCAGTCTCATCGCCGACAACATGCACGCGGACGTCTGTTCGTTCTACGTGCTGCGTGACGACGGCGCGCTGGAGCTGTTCGCCACCCGCGGCCTCGCCGCCACCGCCGTGCACATGACGACGCTGCGGCTGGGCGAGGGCCTCGTCGGCCTGATCGCGGCGCAGGCCGAGCCGCTCAGCCTCGACAACGCTCCGGCGCACCCGGCCTTCGCCTACCGCCCGGAAACCGGCGAAGATCCGTTCCAGGCCTTTCTCGGCGTGCCGGTGCTGCGCGCCGGCCAGACGCTGGGCGTACTGGTGGTGCAGAACCGCGATTCGCATGCCTATGGCGAAGACGAGATCGAGGCGATGCTGACCACGGCGACCTTGCTCGCCGAGATGATGTCGACCGCCGATTTCGACGCGCTGATCAAGCCGGGCCAGGATATCGACCTCAGGCGGCCGCGGCAGTTCGCCGGCAACGGCTTCACCGACGGGGTGGCGCTAGGCAAGGTCGTGCTGCACGACCCGCGTGTCGTCGTCACCAATTTCGTCGCCGAGGATACCGAGGTCGAGCTGAAGCGCCTGTCGGCTGCGCTCGACCGGATGCGGGTCTCGATCGACCAGATGCTCAGCCATGGCGACATGCAGTCGTTCTCGGATCACCGCGAGATCCTCGAGAGCTACCGGATGTTCGCCAACGATCGCGGCTGGGTCGACCGGCTGACCGAGGCGATCAATAACGGCCTCACCGCCGAGGCGGCGGTGGAGCGGGTGCAGAACGATACCCGCGCCCGGATGATGCGGTCGACCGACCCTTACATCAAGGATCGGCTGCACGACCTCGACGATCTTGCCAACCGGCTGCTGCGCGTGCTCACCGGCGACGGCGCCACCGGCAAGAAGGACCTGCCCGAGAACGCCATCCTCGTCGCCCGCAACATGGGGCCGGCGGATCTGCTCGAGTATGACCGGACCCGGCTCAGGGCGGTGGTGCTGGAGGAGGGCGCCGCCATCTCGCATGTGGCGATCGTCGCCAAGTCGCTGGGCCTCGTGGCGGTCGGACAGGCTGAGAACATCGTCTCGATGTCGGAGACGGGTGACGACATCATCGTCGATGGGCAGCAGGGCACGGTGTACCTGCGGCCGACCCCGGACATGATCCAGGTCTATGTCGACAAGGTGCGGCTGGGGGCCAAGCGCCGGGCGCATTACCTCGAACTCAAGGACAAGCCGGCCATCACCAGGGATGGCCACGAGATCACGCTGCTGCACAACTCGGGCATCGTCGCCGACCTGCCGATGCTGCAGGATACCGGTGCCTCGGGGGTCGGGCTGTTCCGCACCGAACTCCAGTTCATGATCGCCTCGCGGCTCCCCCGGTTGAGGGAGCAGGTCGAACTCTATGCCGAGGCGATCCGGCTCACCGAGGGCAAGCCCATCGTCTTCCGCCTGCTCGATATTGGCGGCGACAAGGTGATCCCGTACCTGCGCTACGAGGCCGAGGAGAACCCGGCCATGGGGTTCCGCTCGCTGCGCCTGGCGCTCGACCGGCAAGGGCTGCTGCGCATCCAGATCCGCGCCCTGCTGCAGGCCGCCAATGGCGGGCCGATGAAGATCCTCGTGCCCATGGTCACCGATGCCTGGGAGTTCCGGCAGACCCGGCTGGTGGTCAACAAGGAACTCGAGCGCATGAAGCATGCCGGCCAGACGGTGCCGAGCAAGCTGGAGCTCGGCGCGATGATCGAGGTGCCGTCGTTGCTCTGGGAGCTCGACCAGGTGCTGCCCGAGGCGGATTTCGTCTCGATCGGTTCCAACGACCTGGTGATGTTCCTCACCGCCGCCGACCGCGGCAACAAGCGCGTCGCCAAGTCGTACGATCCGATCGCGCTGCCGCGGCTCAGGGCGCTCAAGCACATCGTCGACATGGCGCGGCGCTACAACGTGCCGCTGACCATGTGCGGCGAACTTGCCGGCCGCACCGTCGAAGCGCTGGCGCTGCTCTCGATCGGCATGACCAAGCTCTCGATGAGCCCGCCTTCCATCGGTCCGATCAAGGAGATGATCCTTGGCACCGAACTCACGCCCATTCGCAATTCCATCTCTGCCGCCCTGCTCGAAGGCGCGCATGGCCCCAGTATCCGCGAGCTGCTGCTCGACTGGGCCGGCCGGCAGGGGCTGGTGATCTAGGTTTTCATGGCTACGCTTCCGCAGGACAAGCTCGACGCGCTGACCAAGCGCTTTGATTCGATCGAGGCGGCTTTGTCGTCGGGACCGTCAGCCGAGCAGTTCGTCAAACTGAGCAAGGAATATGCCGAGCTCGAGCCGGTGGTGCGGCCGATCCAGGCCTACCAGAAGCTGCTCGCCGATCTCGAATCGGCGGAGGAGCTGGCCGGGTCGGGTGACAAGGAAATGGCCGAGATGGCGGCCGCCGAGATCGGCGAGCTGAAGCCCAGGATCGAGCAGGCGGTGGCCGAGATCCGCATCCTCTTGCTGCCCAAGGATGCCGCCGACGAGAGAAGTGTCATCCTCGAAGTGCGCGGCGGTACCGGCGGCGATGAAGCGGCGCTGTTCGCCGGCGACCTGTTGCGGATGTACCAGCGCTACGCGGACCTCCAGGGCTGGAAGTTCAGCCTCCTGGAAGAAAGCCCGGGCGAAGTCGGCGGCTACAAGGAAGTGGTCGCCAACATCACCGGCAAGGGCGTCTACGCCAAGCTGAAATACGAGAGCGGCGTGCACCGGGTGCAGCGCGTGCCGGCGACGGAAACGCAGGGGCGCATCCACACGTCCGCTGCGACTGTCGCGGTGCTGCCGGAAGTCGAAGAGATCGACATCGACATCAAAGCCGAGGATATCCGCATCGACACCATGCGCTCGTCCGGCGCCGGCGGCCAGCACGTCAACACCACCGACTCGGCGGTGCGCATCACCCACCTGCCGTCGGGCATCGTGGTCACCGCCAGCCAGAAGAGCCAACATCAAAACCGCGCCACCGCCATGAAGGTGTTGCAGGCGCGGCTCTATGAAGAGCAGCGCAACGCCCGTGACACGGCGCGGTCGGAAGCGCGCAAGGAGCAGGTCGGTTCGGGCGATCGGTCGGAACGCATCCGGACCTATAATTTCCCGCAGGGACGGGTCACCGATCACCGGATCAACCTGACGCTCTACAAACTCGACAAGGTGATTGCCGGCGATGCGCTCGAGGAGCTGATCTCGGCGCTGATCACCGAAAACCAGGCGGCGCAGCTCGCCGCCATGGAGGGGATTTCCTGACACTCAGCGTGGGCGCAGCATGGCGGGGGATACGCGACCTGTTCCGGAAAGCCGGCATCGACACGGCGGAACTGGATGCGCGGCTGTTCGCCGAAGCAGCCTTCGAGATGGACCGGCTGGAACTGGTCAATCGCGAGCGCGAGGAGGTCCCGGCAAAGCAGCTGAAGACGCTCGAGGCATTCGCCGCCCGCCGCCTCAAGGGCGAGCCGGTGGTCCGCATTCTCGGCGAGAAGGAGTTCTGGGGGCTGAGCTTCAAGCTCAACGCGGCGACCCTGGTGCCGCGGCCGGAGACGGAGCTCCTGGTCGAGCGCGGGCTCGAGGTGATCGGGGCGCTCGACAGGCCGCGCATCCTTGATCTGGGCACCGGCACCGGCTGCATCCCGATTTCGCTGCTGACCGAGTATTCCGATGTCACCGCGGTGGCCGTCGATCTCTCGGCCGAGGCGCTGGAGATGGCGCGCTTCAATGCCAACCGGCATGGCGTGGGCAGCCGCTTCACCGCGCTCAAAGGCTCGTGGTTCGATCCGCTCGAGCCGGGCGAACGCTTCGACCTCATCACTTCGAACCCGCCCTATATCGAGAGCGGGGTCATTGCCGGGTTGATGCCCGAGGTACGCGAGCACGATCCGCGGCTGGCGCTCGATGGCGGGCCGGATGGGCTCGCGGCCTATCGGGCGATCGCCGCCGAGGCCGGATTGTTCCTTGCGGCCGAGGGTGTGCTGCTGCTCGAGATCGGCTCCGGCCAGGGCCACACGGTCAGCGATATCTTCGTTGGCGCCGGCTTTGCCGAGGTCGAAGTGGCGCCTGATCTGGCGGGGCTCGATCGCATGCTGGTGGCCCGTCTCAACGCTGCCTCTTGAGTATCCGTTAGGGCCGCCCATATTTTGTGCTTGGAAAGGCAGGGCGAACCAGATAGGTTCCGGGTGCTGTCAACGGTGCGGTCGAGATCGCGCCAAGGTGACGGCCACCCGCTCATCGGCGAAGCTGCATTTGGCAGTGTTCGATTCTCGGACGAGGAACCGAGACGCCTTGATGAGCAAAAAGTGGTTCAACACGCGATAGCTCAGGTACTGCTGGAACGAGACCGCCCGCGCTGGATATTGCGCCTGCGGCCCCCGGTGCCGATGTCCCCATGTTGCCTTCAGTATTCTTTTCCAAGGCTTGAAAAGAGACGATGAGACCTAACAACCAACAGAACAACAAGAACCGCTCCCGTGGTCGGAACAACAATGGTGGCCGTAAACACGGCAACCCGTTGAGCCGTAACTACGAGAGCAACGGCCCGGACGTGAAGGTGCGCGGCAACGCCTCGCACATCGCCGAGAAATACCTGCAGCTCGCCCGCGACGCTCAGTCCTCCGGCGACAGCGTCATGGCTGAAAACTATCTGCAGCACGCAGAGCACTATTTCCGCATCCTGTCGGCCGCGCAGCCACAGAACCAGCAGCGCGACCAGTTCGGTCAGCAGGCGGACGAGGACGATTACGACGACGATTTCGCGCCGATCAACGATCGGTTCGCGTCGCCCGAGCCGCGCCAGTTCAACCAGCAGCCGCAGCAGCAGCACGACCAGCAGCAACCGCAGCAGCAGCCGATCCCCGGCAGCGAGCCGGTGGTGATGGCCGCGGTCGAGACCGCTGTCGCCGCCGCGCCGCAGGCCGCCGCCGAAGGCGAGGCGCCGCCGGCCGACGGCGAGCCGCGCCGCCGCGATCGCCGGCCACGTCGCCGGTCGCGCGGGCAGGGCGGTGAAGGCGGGGCCGATCCCGCCGGCGCCCCGCAGCCTGACGTCGGCGAGCTGCCGGCCTTCCTCACGGCCGGAAATACACCGGCCGAATAGGCCGAAAACGCCTTGGAAAGACATAAGGCCGGGAGCGATCCCGGCCTTTTTCGTCAGGCACAGAGCCGCAACGTCGCCGGCTCTGCCGTGGCGTCGCCGGTCGGACGGCCAAGGCCGTAGCGCTTGAGGATGCGGTCGATCCACAAGCCGGGCGTGCCAGTCGGGCGCTGGTGCGGCGCAAACGGCAGTATCACGGCTTCGAGCCGCTCCAGCGCCTCAAGCAATGCCAGCCGGTCGGATGGGCTAAGCGTTTCGCGGGTTGCGCCATTGGTCAGGGCGATGATGCGGCCGCGCTGCAGCATCTTGGCGATCGCATCGGCAGCGCTCCAGTGCCGGAGGCACACGCCGTAGCCGCCATTGATCCAGTCGGCCCATTCGGCCGCGGCCAGCGCTGCTGCAGCGTCCGGGGACAGCACACCACCGACATAGACATCGGGGTAAGCCAGCTGCCCATCGGACAGGGCGCTGAGCTGGGTGACGAACTCTACAACGAAATCGGCGGCAAAGCGCTGGGCGATCTCGGCTGGCGCCAAGCTCATGCCGAGGGCCCGGCGGATCCACCAGACGGCGGCGGGGGCATACCAGTCGGTCGGGAGGCCCTGGGGCTCGCCGCCATGGGTCCCGCCGATCGGGCTCGAGAAGGCGCCGTTGGGCCAGATCCGGTAGCTCGGCTCTGGTGCGGCGCCGGCGGCGACAAGGCCTGCAACGGTGGCCATGTCGGCACCGGCGCGGTCAGCGAGTTCCGCCAGCTCGACGAAATGCCGTTCGACATAGCTCTGCAGGGTTGCGACGGCTGACATGGGCGTGGCCTCCTCGAAGCTTTCGAGCAGTCTAGCAGCGACATTTGCTGCAGCAACGTGGGTTGGCTCTTTTCTCAATCGAAAGGCTCCCCATATCAGCGTCGAGACCAGGGAGCGCCGCTGAGCGGGCCTCGGGTCTTGATCTGGTTTGATCGATCCTCCAACGGTTTCGTTTGAGCCAAATCAACGCTTCAGGCGTTGGATACGTGCCTCATTCAGGGCGATCCGACGTGCCAGACGAGGAGAGTTGAATGAATATCGAGAAACACACCGAGCGCGCGCGCGGCTTCATCCAGAATGCGCAGCAGCTGGCGCTTGGCCAAGGTCACCAGCAATTCGCGCCGCTCCACCTGCTGAAGGTGCTGCTTGACGACGACGAGGGGATGGCCGCGGGGCTGATTAGCAAGGCCGGCGGCGACGCCCGGATCGCGCGGGCCGAAACCGAGGCTGCCCTCAAGAAAATCCCGAAGGTGTCCGGCGATGCCGGCCAGCTCTATCTGAGCCGTGAGCTGGCGCGCGTCTTCGAGACCGCCGAGAGTGCGGCGCAGAAGGCTGGCGATTCCTTCGTCACGGTCGAACGGCTGCTGCTCGCCTTGACGGTCGAGAAGGATACCGATGCTGGCAAGATCCTCGCTTCGGCCGGCGTCACGCCGCAGGGGCTGAACGAGGCGATCAACGAGATACGCAAGGGGCGCACCGCCGATTCCGCTTCGGCCGAGAACAGCTATGATGCGCTGAAGAAATATGCCCGCGACCTCACCGAGGCGGCCCGCGAGGGCAAGATCGATCCGGTGATCGGCCGCGACGAGGAGATACGCCGCACTGTGCAGGTGCTGTCCCGCCGCACCAAGAACAACCCGGTGCTGATCGGCGAGCCCGGCGTCGGCAAGACCGCCATCGTCGAAGGCCTCGCCATCCGCATCGTCAATGGCGACGTGCCGGAATCGCTGAAGAACAAGGCGCTGCTGTCGCTCGACATGGGCGCGTTGATCGCTGGCGCGAAATATCGCGGCGAGTTCGAGGAGCGGCTGAAGGCCGTGCTCAACGAGATCTCGTCGGCCGACGGGCAGATCATCCTGTTCATCGACGAGATGCATACGCTGGTCGGCGCCGGCAAGACCGATGGGGCGATGGATGCATCGAACCTGTTGAAGCCGGCGCTCGCCCGCGGTGAACTCCACTGTGTCGGCGCGACGACGCTCGACGAGTATCGCAAGCATGTCGAGAAGGACGCGGCTTTGGCCCGTCGTTTCCAGCCGGTATTCGTCGATGAGCCGACGGTCGAGGATACGATCTCGATCCTCCGCGGCCTCAAGGAAAAGTACGAGCTGCATCACGGCATCCGGATCTCGGATTCGGCCATCGTTGCCGCCTCGACCCTGTCGAAGCGCTACATTGCCGATCGGTTCCTGCCGGACAAGGCGATAGACCTGATCGACGAGGCAGCGGCGCGGCTGCGTATGGCGGCCGAGTCGAAGCCCGAAGAGCTCGACGAACTTGATCGCCGCATCATGCAGCTGAAGATCGAGCGCGAGGCGCTGAAGAAGGAGACCGACGAGGGCTCGAAGACCCGGCTTGGGCGCCTCGAGCAGGAGCTCGCCGACCTCGAGGAGCAAGCCAATGCGTTGACGGCGCGCTGGCAGGCCGAGAAGGAGCGCATGCAGGGCTCGCAGAAGCTCAAGGAAGAGCTCGACAAGGCGCGCACCGATCTCGAGCTGGCGCAGCGCACCGGCAACCTCGCGAAAGCGGGCGAGCTGGCCTATGGCGTCATTCCCGATCTCGAAAAGCGCATCAAGTCGGCCGACGATCCGAATGGCGACGGCAAGCCCGATAACCCGATGGTCGAGGAAGTGGTGATGCCCAGCCACATCGCCGGCGTCGTCAGCCGCTGGACCGGCATCCCGGTGGACCGCATGCTCGAAGGCGAGCGCGAAAAGCTGCTCGGCATGGAGAAGGAACTCGGCAAGCGGGTCATCGGCCAGGCCGAGGCCGTCGAAGCCGTGGCGAAGGCCGTGCGGCGCGCCCGGGCGGGCCTGCAGGATCCGAACCGGCCGATCGGCTCGTTCATGTTCCTCGGGCCAACCGGCGTCGGCAAGACCGAGCTCACCAAGAGCCTCGCGCAGTTCCTGTTCGACGACGAACATGCGCTGGTGCGGCTCGACATGAGCGAGTTCATGGAAAAGCACTCGGTTGCCCGGCTGATCGGCGCCCCTCCGGGCTATGTCGGTTACGATGAAGGCGGAGTGCTGACCGAGGCGGTGCGCCGCCGGCCATACCAGGTGGTGTTGTTCGACGAGATCGAGAAGGCGCATCCTGATGTCTTCAACATCCTGCTCCAGGTGCTCGACGACGGGCGGCTGACGGACGGGCAGGGGCGGACGGTCGACTTCCGCAACACGCTGATCATCATGACCTCCAACCTGGGGTCGGAGTATCTGGTCAACCTCAAGGACGGCGAATCGGTCGAACTGGTGCGCGGCAAGGTGCTCGATGTGGTGAAGGCCTCGTTCCGGCCGGAGTTCCTCAACCGGATCGATGACATCATCGTCTTCCACCGGCTGCAGCGCGACCATATGGGGGCGATCGTCGACATCCAGCTCGGGCGCCTGCGTGGGCTGCTCAAGGAGCGCGACATCTCGCTCGAGCTCACCGAGGCGGCCCGCGAGTGGCTGGCCAATGAAGGCTATGACCCCGCCTATGGCGCCCGCCCGCTGAAGCGGGTGATCCAGCGCGAAGTGCAGGACCGGTTGGCCGAGGAAATCCTCGCGGGCCGGGTCAGCGACGGGCAGAGCGTGGTGATCGATGCCGGCGAGCGCGGACTGCGGCTCGGCAGCGGCGCCGCCGAAGCGCCGGGAATCGACGCCGCGGCGTAACGCATGAGGGCCGGTCCAGTGACCGGCCCTTTCTCATTGGGTGGTGGGCTTTTGGCACTTCCACCGCACCGGCACGGTAGTTGGGCTCGGTCCTGAACCTGCTGACCCACTGCAATCACCCCGCCTACGGTGTCATCCCAGCGAAAGCTGGGACCCAACTCCCCTGTCGCGCGGGTGGCGAAATGGGTCCCAGCTTTCGCTGGGATGACAGCCGGTGGCTGGGGCAAGAGTCGGGGCACCCACGATCGCCGGCGCAGCCCAATCGTGCAACGCTCTTTCTACTGAACAGTCTCGGGAATCGTGGGCGTCACCCCGTTCATCATGTCGACCATCACCTGGTAGACGAGATCCGGATCGCCGGTGGGCTGGTGCGGGTCGATCAGGTCGTGGCCGAGCTCCAGCGCCAGCGGCAGCCGCACGACGTTCACCTTGGCGCCGTGGTCCTGCCAGTGGAGCACCAACTCCTCGATCTTGGCCTTGCTCACCGCGTCATCGGCCTCGTTGATCAGCATGCCCAGCCCCGGCGACAGCGGGGCTTTCGCGGCGGCGGTGTCCATCAGTGCGATGCTGAGGCGGAGCGCCTGCGCCAGGCCGTGGGTGGCGTAGCGCGGATAGGCGTAGGTCATGCCCGGTGGGTTGTCGCGGGTCGCCGGGTCCCACCACACCATGGCGTTGGGGGCGTTGAGCAACAGGGCGGTTGCTGCGTGGTTGGCCCAGCCGGGCACCAGGTTGGGGCTGAGGAACGGCGCGATGGCGATCGACTGGTCGGCATCGGCGCGATGCTGTCCGATCCAGCCGGCAATGATGCCGCCGGCCGATAGTCCAGTGACGACTACCTCGTCGCCGAGGCCCCGGGCGATGTCGGTCGCTTGGTTGCCGACAGCGACCAGCTCTTCAGCCGTCAGATTGGCGAGCACCAGGCTCATCTGGTCGGCATCGCCATGCTGCGGGATGCGCGGCAGGTAGACATTGTAGCCGAGCGCGAAGAGCTTGGTGCCGAGCTGCTCGGCCTGCGCCGGGCAGTTGGTCAGGCCGTGGAAGAACACTACGACACGCTCGACCTTGCGGCCGTGCGTCAGGAGGTTCGAAAGGCAGCGCGGATTGAGCGGCAGCTGTTTTTCCTCGGCCCGCACCGCTTCGACTTTCGCCACCGCTTCGTCGTAGCTGGTGGCCGGGGTGCTCGCCGCGGCGTTGGCCCTGAGGCTCTCGGTATCGAGTGGCAGCAGTGTCAGCACCGCGAAGGCGCCGACCAGTGCAACCACCAGGAACAACGCGAGGCCTGCCGCCAGCTTGGGCACGCTGCGCCAGAAGCCACGCCGGTCGCGCTGCGGAATCGTCTCCGGATGCCGGCGGTGCAATGCCAGCACCAGCACGATGCCGACGAAGGCGAGCACCAGCGTCGAGGCAAAGCCGGTGGTCAGCTGGGTGATGATGGTGCGCAGCAGCAGGTTGTTGCCGCGACTGGCATAGGTCTCGGGATCGAGGCTGCCGCGGCGCAGCAGATCGGCCAGTGTCAGCACCACCGGATAGGAAAAGAACGCCACCAGCACGCCGGCGATGGCGCCACGCAACAGGGTGTAGCGGCGCGGCCGGATCAGCAGCAGCCACCAGAACACTGCGCCGGTCAGCCCGACGCCGACGAACAGGGTCAGCCAGCTGACGCTGCCTTGCGGGCTGGCCACGAGCTCGTTGATGGCGACGCCGGAAAGCGGCACCGACAGCAGCGCGACGATGGCGAAGGCGAGGCCGGCGATGACGTCCCAGCCGCCATGGCGCGGCGGAGGCGTACGGCGATGTTGCTCGCTCATTGCTTGCTGCGACCCCTCATTGGCTGGCCGAACTACAAAAGCACAGTATCAGCGGGGCCGTCTAAACTTGCCTAATGCCGATTGACGACGATTTTAGTCGACTGCGGCAGCTCACCTGTCGACTTTCTGAGCTTGATCATTCCATTGTCTCCGTGAGGTGGTGAGCAAGGGGCAGGCGCATGGAGGGATCGACGGTTGCGTTGCTGCTGCTGGCGCTGGAAATCGGCCTGCAGCTGTTCTTCGTCGGCCGCGCCTTGCTCAGGCCCTATCGCGAACCGGTGTCGCGTCTCGCCTGGGTGATGATCATCGTCATCGCGCCATTGGTCGGGATGATCGCTTATGTGCTGGTGGGCGAAACCAATATCGGACGCACCCGCACCGCACGGCTTCGTAAGGCCTTCGAGACCCTGCCACCACCGTTCGGCACGCCCGGTGTCGAGGCGCAACTGCCGGAGGGGACACTGCCGCTGTTTCGCGCCGGCACTTCGGTCAGTGGCTATCCGCCGGTTGCCGGCAACAGGGCGCAACTGCTCGAGAGTTCGGACGCGGCGATCGAGGCGATGGTCGCCGATATCGACACCGCCACCGACCACGTGCACCTGTTGTTCTATATCTGGCTGCCCGACACCAATGGGCTCAAGATCGTCGCAGCGCTGCAGCGGGCGGTGCTGCGCGGCGTCGCCTGCCGGGCGATGGCCGACGATGTCGGCTCGCGCACGATGATCCGCTCCGAGCACTGGCGCGCCATGCAGGCGGCCGGCGTACAGCTTGCCCGCGCCATGCCGATCGGCAACCCGCTGATCGGCGCGATCTGGGGGCGGCTCGATATGCGCAACCACAGGAAGATAGTCGTCGTCGACAATGCCGTCACCTATTGCGGCAGCCAGAACTGCGCCGATGCCGCCTTCGCCCCCAAGGCGAAGTTCGCGCCATGGGTCGATGTGATGGTGCGGCTCGAAGGACCGATTGCCCGGCAGAACCAGCATTTGTTCGCGTCGGACTGGATGGGGCATGGCGAGGACGACCTGACCCAGTTGCTGCAGCGCCCGCTGCCGCCTGCCGAGCCCGGCTTCGTTGCCCAGGTGATCGGCACCGGCGCCACCGTCCGCCCCTCGGCGATGCCGGAAATCTTCGTTTCGGTGATGAATGCGGCGCGGCGCGAGCTGGTGATCACCACGCCTTACTATGTGCCCGACGAAACCATCCAGGCGGCGCTCTGCGCCAGCGCCTATCGCGGCGTCGAGACCACCTTCATCGTGCCCGAGCGCAACGATTCCTGGGTCGTGGCAGCCGCCAGCCACAGCTATTACGCCGAGCTGCTCGAGGCCGGCGTGATCATCCGCGAATACCGAGGCGGGCTGTTACATTCCAAGACCATCACGGTCGATGGCGAGCTGGCGCTGATTGGCTCGGCCAACATGGACCGGCGCAGTTTCGAGTTGAACTTCGAGAACAACATGCTGATCGCCGACACAGCGCTCACCGCGGCGCTGCGGCAACGCCAGCAGAGCTATATCGAGGCGTCCGTGCTGGTGCATGCCGCGGAAGTGGAAGCATGGGGCGGCACACGGCGAATCTGGAACAATACCGTGGCGATGCTTGGGCCGGTGCTCTGAGCAGTCACCGGCAATCGTACTAAATTGCGGGCCCAATGTTGATCGGTTGGCGGTAGCGCAGCGGCAAGTTCAGCGAGGGCCATGACCCGGGCGACCGGGCGGCGGCAGGAGGCGTGATGTGCAGGTACCGGCGTCCTTGAAGCGGCTGCTCGATGGCTTCTCCGAGATGGGGCTGGTGGTCGGCTCGATCCTGTTCTCGCTGGCGCTGACGCCGTCGCTGCTGCCGCGTGAAGCGCTGATCCAGGGGTTGCTGTCGGGCTGCGCCTTCGGCATCGGTTACGGTATCGGCGTCGCGCTCGAGTGGCTGTGGAGCTATATGGGCCTCAGGCTGCCGGGTTCGAAATACACCCACTGGCTGAAGATCGCCGTGACGCTGGGCTGCCTCGTGCTGATGGCGGCGTGTCTCTACCAGACCACCGGCTGGCAGAATTCGGTGCGCGAGATCATGGGCATGCAGCCGGTCGAAGCGGGCCTGCCGATCTCAGTCCTGTTGATCGCCCTGCTGCCGGCGGCCATCCTCATCTACACCGGCAAGCTCCTTGCATACGGGGTCGGCTTCTTCTCGCGCTGGCTGGTGCGCTACGTGCCGCAGCGCGTTGCGCTGGTGGGGAGCCTCGTGGTGGTCGGCGTTATCGCGACGACGCTGTTCAACGGTGTGCTGATGCGCGCAGCGCTGCGCGCCGCCGATGCGTTCTTTCTCCAGCTCGATGGCGTTGCGGGCCAGTTCGGTACGGCGCCGACCGATCCGCTGAGATCGGGCAGTGCCCAATCGCTGATCGACTGGAGCACGATCGGGCGCGACGGGCGCATCTACGCCGATTCCGGCCCGAGCAAGACCGAGATCGAAGCGGTGATTGGCCGCCCGGCGCTCGAGCCATTGCGGGTTTCGGTCGGGCTCCGTTCGGCTGAGACTACCGAGGCGCGGGCGCAGCTGGCGCTGGACGAGATGCTGCGGATCGGCGCCTTCGATCGCTCGGTGCTGCTGATCGTGACGCCGGTTGGCACCGGCTGGGTCGATCCGGCCGGCATGGATACGCTCGAATACCTGATAGCGGGCGACATCGCTTCGGTGTCGCTGCAATACTCGTACCTTCTCAGCCCGCTGTCGCTGGTGGTCGAGCCGGAATACGGCACCGAGGCAGCGCAGGCGCTTTTCAACGTGGTCTATGGCTACTGGACCAAGCTGCCGCACGACAAGCGACCGAAACTCTATCTCAACGGCCTCAGCCTCGGCGCCCACGCCTCGCAGGCCTCGGCGCAGTTCTTCGATGTGCTGCAGGATCCGTTCCAGGGGGCGCTGTGGGTTGGCCCGCCCTTTACCAGCGGCATCTGGCGCTGGGCCACCAGCAACCGGCAGGCGGGCACGCCCGAGTGGCTGCCGAAATTCGGCAACCAGACCACCATCCGCTTCACCAACCAGGGTGGCGGTCTCGATGTTCCCGGGGTGCCGTGGGGGCCGATGCGCATCGCCTTCCTGCAGCATGCCAGCGATCCGATCGTGTTCTTCAGCTACACGTCGCTGCATCGCGAGCCGGACTGGCTGAAGGGCGAACGCGGGCCGGACGTTTCGCCGATCCTCAACTGGTATCCGGTCGTCACATTCCTGCAGCTCGGCATGGACATGGCGCTGGCGCTCGAGCCGCCGCCGGGGCATGGCCACGACTATGCGCCAGCCGATTACATCGATGCCTGGCGGGCGCTGATCGAGCCGCCGGGCTGGGACGATCAAGCGATCGCCAGCCTCAAGGCGGCGATGGTCGAGCGCTTCGCCCGTATCGCCGACCAATCGGCAGTGAGCAAATGAGCCGAGCCGGCAACTGGTGGTGGACGCCGGTTGCCGGCGCGATCTTCGGGATTGGCGCGATCGCGGCCGCGCCGGTGACCGGGCTTGCTGTCGCTGGTCCCGCCGGCGTGGTGCAGGCCGATACCAGCTGGGTGGCGCCGTTCCTCGGTAGCTTCGTCGTGGCGGCAATCGTCTGGTGGCTGCTCATCGGCTGGCCGCGCCGGTTGTCGCTGGTGCGGGCGGCGTTCGCCGGGGCGCTGGTCGGGCTCTGTTCCTATCCGGTAGTGCTGGCGATCGCGGAGTTCGGGCAGGGGGAGCCAGTCGATGTCGCGACTCTCGGCGTGCGCAGCTTCGGCATCCTCGAGCTCGCAGCGCTGACCATCCTCACCACCGGCTTCGTTGCGATGGTGATCATGGCCGGAGTCGGGGTGATCGCAGCGCTGCTGTTGGGCCAGGTCTATCCGCCAGCGCCGGCGTGGCAGCCGGTGCCGTGGCTGCTGAAAGCGGGAGCCATCACACTGACGGCGATCGTGCTGCTGCTCGGCGGCGCTTTCGCCTGGCTCACGCAACTGCCGCTCGATGCCGGGGCGCTCGGCGGGAACCGCCCGATGAACAATCCGGCTGCGGACTACGAGGCCGCGGCGACAGCGTTCGCGGCAATCGCGGCGGAGGAGGCGAAACTGCCGCTCCATCCGGAGTGCGGCTCACGCCTGTTCACCCATGGCACCCGCGTGCCCAGGGTCGTGGTCTACCTGCACGGCCTCACCAATTGTCCGCTGCAGGCGGACGACCTGGCGCGGCAGCTGTTCGAGGCGGGCTACAATGTCTACGTGCCGCGCTGGCCCGGCCATGGCGAGGCCGACCAGATGACGCTGGCGCTCACCGGGCTCAGCGCCGAGCAGATGGTCGAGAGGACCGATGCGGCGATCGACCTGGCCCGCGGGCTGGGGGACGAGGTCACTGTGGTCGGCATGTCGGCCGGCGGTGCGATGACCGCCTGGGCGGCGCAGTACCGGGCCGACGTCGCGCACACCGTCGCCGTCTCGCCGTTCCTCGGGCCGCATTTCGTGCCGCCCTGGGCCAACCGCGCCGCGGCCAACCTGCTGCTCCGGATGCCCAATATGATGCTCTTATGGAATCCGCTCGAGCCGGAGGGGGCGCCGGGGATGGAGCACTCCTATCCGCGCATCCCGACCCACGCGCTGGCGCAGTTCATGCGGCTCGGCGAGGTGCTGGAGTCTGCCGCGCAGCAGGCGCCACCGCAGGCCGCGGGGCTCGGCATGCTGCTGAACGACGCCGATTTCGCCGTCAACAATGCGCTGGCGCGCCAGCTGGTGGCGGCGTGGCGCGCCAAGGGCAGGGCGGTGGATCTCGAGGTGCTGCCGCGCTCCGACCTTCTGCCGCACGACCTGGTCGATCCACGCATGCCAGGCGCCCGGACGGAGCTGGTCTATCCGGTGCTGCTCGAGATGGTCGCGCGGCGGCCGCAGTAAGTTCTGCTCCAGAATAATTGCCTATGGGTCCGGGATGCGATAGGAACAAAAAGGGAACAACTGGAGTTACGATGATGAAGCAGCGCTACCAGATCGACTACCTCGAATTTCCCTCCAGCAGCACGCAGCAGAGCCACCGCTTTTTCGCCGACGCCTTCGGCTGGAGCTTCACCAGCTACGGTCCATCCTACGAGGCGATCAATGATGCGGGCATCGATGCCGGCATCGATGCGGGCGAGGGGCGGACCGAGAAGCCTTTGGCGGTGATCCGTACCGAGGACCTGGAACTGGCTGCGCGCGAAGTGCTGGAGGCCGGCGGGGTGATCACCAAACCGGCGTTCGATTTTCCCGGTGGACGGCGCTTTCACTTCCGCGAACCCGGCGGCAACGAACTCGCGGTGTGGATCGAGAAGGCGTAGGCTCCGGGCCTGAAGCGCTTCGAGGAGCCGGGGATGAACGACGTCAAATCGAGTGCCGCGCCGGCCAGCTTCTGCCCGGCCGAGAACCGCATCTATGTGCTGGTGGCGGCGATCCTTGCCTCCTCGATGGGCTTTATCGACGGCTCGGTGCTGTCGATCGCCACTCCGGCGATCCGGGCCGATCTCGGCGCCAGCCTCGCCGACGCGCAGTGGATCTCCAACGCCTACATGCTGTTCCTCGCCTCGCTGCTGCTGATCGGCGGCGCGGCGGGGGATCGGTTCGGGCTGCGGAATGTCTTCGCGCTCGGCATCGTGCTGTTCGTCGCCGCATCGTTGGTCTGCGCCGTGGCGCCAACCCCCACTTTCCTGATCGTTGCCCGCGCCGTGCAGGGGCTGGGCGCGGCGCTGATGGTGCCGGGCAGTCTCGCCATCATCGCCAAGGCCTATCCGCGCGAGGAGCGTGGCAAAGCCATCGGGCTGTGGTCGGCATTCTCCTCGCTCACCACGATTCTGGGGCCGGTGATCGGCGGGTTCGTGCTCACCACCATGGGCGATTGGAGCTGGCGGCTGGTGTTCGCCATCAACCTGCCGCTCGGCGGCATCGCGCTGGCGCTGCTGTTCCTCAAGGTGCCGGCCGACCAGCCTGAGGCGGGCCGGCGGCTCGACCTGGTCGGCGGGGCGTTGATCACCGTGGCGCTGCTGCTCATCGCGCTGGGGCTCACCGGCACCGGCGGCAATGCGCCGGTCATGAGCCATGTGCTGGCCTATTGCGGCATCGGCCTTGTGGCGCTCATCGCCTTCCTCTGGTGGGAAGCGCGCAGCAAGGCGCCGATGCTGCCGCTCTACCACTTCAAGAACGTCGCCTTCTCCGGTGCGCAGGGGCTGACCTTCGCGCTCTATTTCGCGCTCTCGGCGGTGACTTTCTTCCTGCCGATGACGCTGATCGGCGGCTGGGGCGTCACCGCCGCAGAAGTGTCGATCGCTTTCCTGCCATTCGGCATCGCGCTCACCGTGCTGTCGCCTTATGCCGGCCGGCTCTCCGACAAGGTCGGGCCCGGGCCGATGATCACGCTGGGCGCCGTGATCGTCGCCATCGCCTTTGCACTGCTCGGTCTGCTGGCGCCGCTGCAGAATGTCTGGCTTGGCGTCTTGCCGCTCACCATCCTGATGGGGCTGGGGATGAGCGCGGTGGTGTCGCCGCTCTCGACGGCGGTGATGACCTCGGTCGAAGATCGCGACACCGGGCTCGCCTCGGGCGTCAACAACGCGGTGGCGCGCGTTGCGGGCCTGCTCGCGGTAGCGCTGATGGGCGGTGTCGCGGCCTTCGTGTTCGAGCGCTCGCTCGGCGGCTTTGCCGAGCTGTCGCTGTTCTTCGGCATGCAGCCCGATGCGCCGCTCGCCGCCGATGCGGAAACGGCACGGCAGGGCGCCAATAACGCCGCCTTCGCCGCCATCGCCTACAGCAATGCGGGCCTCGCGCTGTTGTCGGCGGTGATCGCCTGGTTCACCCAGGAGAACAAGCTGCGGAAGAAAGCCCCGTAGGGGCCGCGACTGCCGGGCCTTCCCGGCGCGACGGCGGGGCGCCGTTTCGTCTGCCTGAGCCCGCTCAGAAGCGGACATTCCCGCGGGGCGCGGGAATGACGTCCCTGTATATGGGAAGGCGCTGCTAGTTCAGCGCTGCAACCGTCATCGGGGCGGCGTCGCGCTTCATCAGATCGCGGATCTGCGAGATGGTCTGCTCGAAATTGCCCTCGTACTGCGCCGAGAGCGACTTGTCGCGCGGCAGCTTCACGCTCAGGGGGTCGACGAAGCGGCCGTTGACCTTGATCTCGAAGTGCAGGTGCGGGCCGGTGGAGTTACCGGTGGAGCCGACATAGCCGATGATCTGGCCCTGGCGGACGCGCACCCCCGGCTTCATTCCGTCAGCGATGCGGCTCATGTGGCCGTAGCCGGTCTCGAAGCCGTTCACATGCTTGATCTCGACCTTCTTGCCATAGCCGGAGGCCCATCCTGCCTTCTCGACCATACCGTCGCCCGAGGCGTAGATCGGCGTGCCGGTCTTGGACGCGAGGTCGACGCCGGTATGCATGCGGCGGGACTTGAAGATCGGATGCACGCGATTGCCGAAGCGGCTGGCGAGGCGACCGCCGCCCTGCAGCGGCCGGCGGGTGAGGAAGCGCTTTCCGGTCTCGCCATCCGGATCGTAGAAATCCACCGTGCCGTCGTCGGTGCGGAAGCGGAACAGCTCGCGCGTCGTGGTGCCGAGCTTCAGCGCCACATAGAGCAGGTCCTGGTGGCCGGTGGCATCCTTCTCGGTCTCGAGAATTTCGATCGAGTCGCCGGCGCTGATGCGCTTGGTCAGGTCGATATCGTAGGCGAACATGGCGACGATACGCGAGGTGATGGCGTCGTCGATGTCGTGCTTGCGCGCCGTCTCCCAGATCGAGCGGTAGACCGAGGGCAGGTTGTTGACGTTGATTTCCTCGGTGTCTTCTTCCGGGAACTCGATCTTGGGCGGCTCGAGTCCGAGCACATAGCTGCCGCGGTCGGTCAGTGCGGCGGTCGCCGCATGCTTGATCTCACCGGTCTTGGGGTCGGGGAAGTAGATGCTGAGCCGGTGCGGGATCAGGGTCTGCGAATTGCGGGCCGGCCCCATCAGGATGCGCAGGCGCGCCCCACTCGGCACGTTCGCCGACGACAGCACATTCTTCAGCGTCGCCGAGATCATGTCGTAGGTCTGGTTGTCGAAGCCGTTCTTGAGCAGCGGCTCTTTCAGTGCACCAGTCTCGCGAATCGTGATGACGCGCTCGGAGCGACCGAGCCCGGCGTCTTCGGCCAGCTTGGTCTTGGGCAGGATCGACACATTTTCGGCGATACCCGAGAGCCCGCCATCGGTCACGACGCCCAGGTCGCGCACGCCGGTATCGGGCTGCGCGTAGGCGAGTGCGACTTCGCCCTCGCCGCCGCCTTCGGCAAACAGGTTCTCCACTGTAGCGCGCACGAAGTCGGAAGCGCTCTTG
>NZ_LMCR01000020.1:0-2500 GCF_001424865.1 Devosia sp. Root105 | reverse complement strand
TTGTTGCAAGCGGTAGCGGAGCGTTCCGTAAGCCTGCGAAGGGATACTCGTGAGAGATCCTGGAGGTATCGGAAGTGCGAATGATGACATGAGTAGCGATAAAGAGGGTGAGAGACCCTCTCGCCGTAAGTCCAAGGGTTCCTGCGCAATGCTAATCAGCGCAGGGTTAGCCGGCCCCTAAGTCGAGGCAGACATGCGTAGACGATGGGAACCACGTTAATATTCGTGGGCCTGGTGGTAGTGACGGATCGCGCGGGTTCGTATCCCCTTATTGGATTGGGGGTGCGATGAGCCGGTTCCAGGAAATAGCTCCACCAACATAGACCGTACCCTAAACCGACACAGGTGGACAGGTAGAGCATACCAAGGCGCTTGAGAGAACTATGCTGAAGGAACTCGGCAAATTGCACGCGTAACTTCGGGATAAGCGTGACTTCTATTTGGGCAACCGGATAGAAGTGGCACAAAAAAGGGGGTAGCGACTGTTTATCAAAAACACAGGGCTCTGCGAAGTAGCAATACGACGTATAGGGTCTGACGCCTGCCCGGTGCCGGAAGGTTAAATGGAGAGGTGCAAGCTTTGAAATGAAGCCCCGGTAAACGGCGGCCGTAACTATAACGGTCCTAAGGTAGCGAAATTCCTTGTCGGGTAAGTTCCGACCTGCACGAATGGCGTAACGACTTCCCCACTGTCTCCAGCATAGACTCAGCGAAATTGAATTCCCCGTGAAGATGCGGGGTTCCTGCGGTCAGACGGAAAGACCCCATGAACCTTTACTATAGCTTTGCGCTGGCACTTGTGTCGGCATGTGCAGGATAGGTGGTAGGCTTTGAAGCCGGGACGCCAGTCTCGGTGGAGCCGCAAGATGAGATACCACCCTTATCGTCATAGGTGTCTAACCGCGATGTAACAGCATCCGGGACAGCGCATGGTGGGTAGTTTGACTGGGGCGGTCGCCTCCCAAAGAGTAACGGAGGCGCGCGATGGTGGGCTCAGGACGGTCGGAAATCGTCCGCTGAGTGCAATGGCATAAGCCTGCCTGACTGCGAGACTGACAAGTCGAGCAGAGACGAAAGTCGGTCATAGTGATCCGGTGGTCCCGCGTGGAAGGGCCATCGCTCAACGAATAAAAGGTACTCTGGGGATAACAGGCTGATACTGCCCAAGAGTCCATATCGACGGCAGTGTTTGGCACCTCGATGTCGGCTCATCACATCCTGGGGCTGGAGCAGGTCCCAAGGGTATGGCTGTTCGCCATTTAAAGTGGTACGTGAGCTGGGTTCAGAACGTCGTGAGACAGTTCGGTCCCTATCTGCCGTGGGTGTAGGAATGTTGAGAAGAGCTGACCCTAGTACGAGAGGACCGGGTTGGACGAATCTCTGGTGGACCTGTTGTCGCGCCAGCGGCATTGCAGGGTAGCTATATTCGGACGGGATAACTGCTGAAAGCATCTAAGCAGGAAGCCTCCTTCAAAACGAGCATTCCCTTGAGAGCCGTGGAAGACCACCACGTTGATAGGCTGGATGTGGAAGCGCCGTGAGGTGTGAAGCTGACCAGTACTAATAGCTCGATTGGCTTGATCGTTCTCATTAATCCATGCCCGCAAACAGCGGCACGGAACGAGTGATCGGCACCCAAGATCAAAAATCATCTGCCAGGCTAACCGCCAGCAGCATGGAACCAGAATTCACACGCATGTTTTTCGCCGATCTGGTGGTAATTGCGAGGAGCCCAGAACCCGATCCCATCCCGAACTCGACCGTTAAACTCCTTTGCGCCGATGGTACTAAGTCTCAAGGCTTGGGAGAGTAGGTCGCTGCCAGGTCTGCCAAAAACATGCGTTCTCTTAACGACTAGAAAACAACAAAACCCCGCCCGCGTAAGCCGGCGGGGTTTTGCTTTATGCGCTCAAACGCGCCGCAAGCCATCGCCCAAGCTGAGCCAGCCCGCATTGATCCCCGCGCTTGTCAGGACGCCAGCGCAGCAGACGCGTGCCGTGCCAAAAGCCCCGGCGGTGCCCTTATCGCGCCCCTAGGAGGGGCGAGGGGACGCGGGCGGCGCCGACGGTGCAAGCCTAGGGGGCTACCGTCCCAGCTGCTCCATCCCGCATTGGTCCGCACGCTTGTCAGGACGCCAGCGCAGCAGCCGCGTCCCGTGCCGGAAGCGCTCGCCGCTCACATGGTCGTAGGACACTTCCACCACCAGCTCGGGGCGCAGCGCCTCGTAGCGCTCGGTCCGCTCCGTCGACCAGCGGCTCGGTCCGCCCGGCGCTCGGCCGGTAAAGCCGGGGCCATCCGCCAACGCCGCGAGCCGCCGCGTCAGCTCGGGCTTGTTCTCCTCGGCCAGCGCCGAGGTGAAGCCGACATGGTGCAGCTTGCCGGCCTCGTCATAGAGCCCGAGCAGCAACGACCCCACCAGCTTGCTGCCGGCGCCGTAGCGAAAGCCACCGACCACGCAATCCGCCGTCCGGATCCGCTTGATCTTCAGCAGCTCACGCTC
>NZ_LMCR01000019.1:0-620452 GCF_001424865.1 Devosia sp. Root105 | reverse complement strand
CGACGCCATCGCATCGCTCAGATCGACCTGCGAGACAACACAGCCCAAACTGTCCACCATGTCTCCGAACACCCGTCCACCTTGTCTCCGGTCTGAACACCCTCAAGGGGGAGGGAGGCGCTAACAGATGAATCGCGTGCAGTCCGCTCCAGACTAACCCTCGCCCCGCTCCAGCCCGTCGCCGTCGATCCACTGGCTCTTGTCGATAGCGCTTTCCGGCTCGTCTTCGAGCGAGGCCTCATCGGCTGCCTCGATTGCCTCGAGCTCGTCGGAATCGGGCGACAGCGTTTCGCGATGCGCCGCCGGATCGTGGTCGACCGAGGTCGGGTCCATGCCTTCGCCGGCGAGCCCATTGAGCTGGGCGACCGCTTCGTCGATGGCGCCGATCAGGGTGCGCGGATCGTCATCGCCGAAATCCGTCGCTTCGAGGTTGCTGAGCTCGTCGCGGATCGCCAGCAGCCGCGCCAGCCGCTCGACCGCCGGCCAGTCGTCGCCATAGAGCAGCTCTTCGATCTCGGTCTGGCTCACAGGCTGGGCAAAGCCGGGTGTGTCGCCGTCATTGCCGGCCGGGGTGTCCTCGGCGATCAAGCCGCGAAAATGGTTCGAGATCATCGGCGCCTCCCTCAGTGAGCAGTAACGCACACACCCAGCGACGGGTTCAGCCCATATCTTAAGCCTCCGTTTACGGCGTCTCCAGACGTGAGCGATTAAGTACAAGTCACAGCTGCGGGCGCAACACTCCCTTCACCAGTGGGGGCCGAGAGCAGTGGCATTGGCTCCAGAAGGACGCGCCATCTTGCAAACTGTACTGACTACGCTCTTCGAGCAACACGACCTCCGCCTGGTGGCCCTGGCGGCTTTGGTTTGTGCGCTCTCCGCTTTTGCCGGCATTACCCTGCTCCATCATGCCCGCCGCACCACAGGCGCCATGCAACGGGTCTGGCTGGCAGTCGCCGCCTTCTCCGTCGGCTTCGGCATCTGGGCGACGCATTTCGTCGCCATGCTCTCGTTCAATGCCGGCATGCCGGTTGGCTACGACCTGCCGCTCACCCTGGTTTCACTCAGCATCGCCATCTCGATCGTCGGGGGTGGCCTGTGGTTCGCCGCGCTCGGCACCCGCCGTTCCGATTCCGTGCTCGGCGGCGCCGTCATCGGCCTCGGTATCGCCTTGATGCATTATACCGGCATGGCCTCGCTGCTGATCGGCGGCGGCATTGCCTGGGCTTCGCCGCTGGTCGCCGTGTCCGTGCTGCTGGGCGTGGCCCTTGCCGGAGCGTCGATCTATTTCGCAGTGAACGGACACACCCTGCGCCACCGCATCCGTGCCACGATCCTCCTCACGCTTGCCATCTGCGCCATGCATTTCACTGCCATGGGAGCAGCGGGGCTGGAGAACTGCTTCCCGGTGGTCTCTGCCGAAGACCAGACGCCGCAATGGCTATCGATCGTCGTCGCGCTGGTCTCGGTGATGATCCTGGTGTTTGCACTTGGTGGTACCTACCTCGACCTGCTCGATCGCCGCCGCACTCTCGCCGAGAGCGACCGCATGCGCGGCCTCGCCGATGCCGCGGTGGAGGGCCTCCTGGTGGTGCGCGGTGGCGAAATCGTCACCGCCAACCAGAGCTTTCTCTCCATGGTCGACCTGCCGCAGGCTTCGGTCAGCGGCCGGCAGCTTTCGGAATTCCTCGGTTCGGCCGCTTGCTCCATGCTGCTCGAGCGACCCAACATCGCGGTCGAGACCGACCTGAAGACCGGCTTCGGCGCGGTGCCTGCCGAAGTCATCCTGCGCCAGGTGGATTTCGCCGGCCAGCCACACCAGGCCATCGCCATCCGCGATCTCTCGGCCCGCAAGCAGGCCGAGCAGCATATCCGCTTCCTCGCCCACCATGATGCGTTGACGGGCCTCCCCAACCGGGTGAGCTTTTCGCGCAAGCTTGAGGACGAGATCAGCCACGCGCGGCGTCACGAGCAGAGCTTCGCCGTGCTCTGCCTCGATCTCGATCGCTTCAAGGAGGTCAACGACCTGTTCGGGCACGCCGCCGGCGATGCCTTGCTGCAGCGCGTCGGCCAGGCGCTGCTCGGCGCCATCGAGGGTGTCGGTGACGCCGCGCGCCTGGGCGGCGACGAGTTTGCAGTGCTGCTTGGGGATATCGGCACGCCGGCCCGCGCCGGTCGCATCGCCGAGCAGATCCTCGACGGCTTCCGCCGCAACAACGAGCAATCGGCCGGCGGTGCACTGATCTCCGCGTCGATCGGCATCGCACTGTTCCCTGATAACGCCGATACCGCCGAGCAGCTGATGACTCATGCCGACACGGCGCTCTATCGCGCCAAGCAGGATGGGCGCGGCATCTACCGCTTCTTCGAGAACGCCATGGGCGCCGAAGTGCGGGACCGCCGCATGCTCGAGCATGACCTGCGCCACGCCGTGTCGCGCAATCAGTTGCGCCTCGTCTATCAGCCGCAGGTCGATATCCAGTCGGGCGAAGTCACCGGCTTCGAGGCGCTGGTCCGCTGGAAGCATCCGGAACGCGGCGAGATTCCACCGTCGGTGTTCGTGCCGGTGGCCGAGGAGAGCGGGCTGATCCTGCAGATCGGCGAGTGGGTGCTGCGTGCCGCCGCCAGCGAAGCGGCGCGCTGGAAGTCGCCGCTTTCGGTGGCGGTGAACGTCTCGGCAGTGCAGGTGCATTCGCCCACCTTCGCGCAGACCGTGCACGAGGTGCTGATCAGCACCGGCCTGTCGCCGGCCCGGCTCGAGGTGGAGATCACCGAAACGGCGCTGATCCGCGACATGATGCGGGCCGTAACGACGCTCAGGCAGATCCGGGCGCTCGGCGTCCGCATCGCCATGGACGATTTCGGCACCGGCTACTCGTCGCTGGCGAACCTCCGCGCTTTCCCGTTCAGTAAGATCAAGGTCGATCAGTCCTTCATCCGCGCCGTCGACAACAATGACCAGTCGGCCGCCATCGTGCGGGCGGTACTGGGTCTGGGCAGCGGCTTGAACGTTCCGGTTGTCGCCGAAGGCGTCGAACGGGCCGAGGAGCTGGCGTTCCTCAAGAGCGAGGTCTGCCAGACGGCGCAGGGCTATCTGCTGAGCCGCCCGGAAGACATCCGGACCTTCGCTGCGCTTACCGAGGGCAGGACCAAGCTGCTCGACAGCATCCTGCCGCCGCCCCTGCAGGCACTGGCCGGCTAGCTCCGCGCGGCGGCGGCCTTGCGTCGAGCGGACAGGCCGCCTAGCTTCCATGTTGTCCGTGGCGCTCAGTGCCGCGGTCGATGGAGGTATGGACCATGTCTGCGAGTTTTGTGATGCGCCGACGATAGGGCTTAGCCGCCGCTTGCCGGCGCACCTCTAACCACATCGCTACGATGGCAAAGGCCCAGGCTCCGGCGGATATCGCCGGGCCGAGGGCCTTTTTCATTCGCTGGCGCCTTCCCCTCGTAACAAGGAGACAGGCGCCACGCGCCTGCTTGGCTATGACAGAATCTGAGACCACTGCCCCCGCTTCCAGCCGCGACGTTGCCCGTCGCCCCGGCTGGCGAAACTGGCTGCTATCCTGGATCCGCTCGGGAAAACTGCGCCGTGAGCCGCAACTCCCCGACAGCCTCCGGCGCGATATCGGCCTGCCACCATCGCCTCGGCCGATCGACGATCCGCTGCGCTGGCGGAAGTAACGGCCGGCTGCCTTCTCCCACGTGGGAGAAGGCGCTCTCCGAGCTTTCTTGTGGCGCAGGGGCGCACCTCCGTCCCCGCGCTCTCCGGCTGCGCTCAGGCGAGCACCTCGCGGAACAGCCCGATCGTTCGCGACCAGGCCAGGTCGGACGCTTCCTTGCTGTAGCGCGCGGCCGAGGTGTCGTTGTTGAAGGCGTGGTTGGCGCCCTCGTAGATGAAGATCTGGTGGTCGATCCCGGCGGCCTTCAGCGCTGCCTCGAAGGCGGGGATGCCGGCGTTGATCCGCTCATCGAGCCCGCCATAGTGCGCCATCACCTTGGCCTTGATGTTGGGCACCGCCGCGGCATCCGGCTGCCCGCCATAGTAGGGCACCGCCGCGAGGAGGTCGGGCGCCACTGTCGCGAGGTTATTGACCGTCCCGCCGCCCCAGCAGAAGCCCATGGCGCCGACCTTGCCGTTGACCTTCGCATGGGTCTTCAGCCAGGCGATGGTAGCGACACCATTGGCCGCCACGTCTGCCGCCGGCAACTGCTGGAACATCGGCCGCGCCGCCTCCTCGTCGGCGGGCGTGCCGCCGAGGTCGGAGAGGAAGTCGGGCGCCAGCGCCACGAAGCCCTCGAGCGCCACGCGCCGCGCCACGTCCCTGGTGTGCGCATTGAGCCCGCGATTCTCGTGCACCACGATCACCGCTCCGAACGGTCCGCCCTCGGCAGGGTAGGCGAGGTAGCCGCGCATCTCGCCTTTCGCGCCCGGATAGGTCACGTCCTCGGCAACCAGCCGCGCATCGTCCTCCGGCACCAGACCCTGCGCCTTGGCGTTTGATGCCATCAGCGCCGCTGCCACCGTCGCCGCGCTCATCGAGCCTGCGAGCTTAGCGAGATTGTCCATGAACTTACGGCGGTCGAGGCTCAGGTGGGTGTAGTCGTCGAAGAGATTGATCATCTCCTGCGAGATCTGGGGTGTATCCCTCTCGTCCATTTCGCCGTCCTCCTGCGTTTTGACGCGGGGGAGGCTAAGGCGTGCAACCGGACTTGGGGATGACGCTCGCACGCTTGTGAGGCGATGTGAGCAGGCTATTCGCCGGCGAGCCGCTGCGGCTCCGGCCGGGCTTCATCGAACTCCATCGCCTCGATCCGCTCGCCGCGCTTCACGATCTTTGAGGACGAGGTGACGATGTCGCCGATATCCCCGGCGGCCTGGGTGAAGTGGGTCTGGAGCTTGCGCACCCGCTCGTCCAGCCGGCCGACATCGGTCAATAGCGCCCGCACCTCGGTCTGGATGCGATAGGCCTCTTCGCGCATCTTCACGTCGCGCAGCAGCGCCTGCACCACCTGGATGGACAGCATCAGGATTGACGGCGAAACGATGACGATGCGCGCCTTCAGCGCACGCTGCACCACATCCTCGAAATGTTCGTGCAGGTCCGCAAAGATCGATTCCGACGGCACGAACAGGAAGGCCGTGTCAGCGGTCTCCCCGGCGATCAGGTATTTTTCCGAGATCGCCTTGATATGGACGCCCATGTCGTTGCGGAACCGGCTGGCCGCGAAACGCGGGTCCTCGCCGTCACCGGCACCTGAAAAGCCCTGCCAGCTCTCCAGCGGGAACTTGGCGTCGATCACCAGCGACGGCGCCCCGTTCGGCATATAGACCAGCGCATCGGGGCGGCTGCCGTTCGACAGCGTCGCCTGGAACGCATAGGCGTTCTGCGCCAGCCCATCGCCGATGATCGCTTCCATCCGGCCCTGGCCGAACGCGCCGCGCGTCTGCTTGTTGGCGAGGATCGACTGCAGCGACACCACATTCTGGCTGAGCTGGGTGATGTTGGATTGCGCCCGGTCGATCACCGCCAGCCGTTCCTGGAGCTTCGCCAAGCTCTCGTTGGTCTTGACGTTGCTCTCCTGCATGACCGCGCCGATGCGCTGGCCCTGGCTGTCGAGCCGTTCGTTCACCAGCCGTGCCAGGTCGGAGGTGCGCGAGCCAAAAATCTCGCTCATCGTCTGCATCCGGCCGGTCATCTCCGACTGCACGCGAACCATGTCGGCGATGTAGCGTTCGGTCTCCTGCGCCTTGAGCTGCGCCGCGGCTGCCTCTTCGGCGCGCTGCTCTGCCTCTTCCGCCCGGGCGCGCGACTGGCGCACCACTACGACGAGCAGCGCCACCAAGAGGGCCGCGACGACTCCCACAGCCGCATAGGCGGCGATCTCAAGCGTGACGGGGAAGTCGGCGATGACGAAAAGCACTCGATCCATCGCCTCAGCTTACACGATTCGACGCCGTTGTTCCTGCATTGTTCTTCGGCGCCGCAATTGGCGTAAACAGAGCGTAAACCGGCTGGCCGTTGACCGGCGCCGGGGAAATACCATATTCAGCGGCAACCCCCGATGAAGGACTGAACGTTCATGGCCAAGCGCCCCATCCTGATCCTGCCCGACGAGCGCCTGCGCGCCATTGCAGAGCCGATCGAGAAGATCGACGATGGCATCAAGCAGCTCGCCAAGGACATGCTCGAGACCATGTACGACGCGCCGGGCATTGGCCTCGCCGCGCCGCAGATCGGCGAGCTGAAACGTATCGTCGTCATGGACCTCGCCAAGGAAGACGAGCCGGCCGCGCCGCTGGTCATGATCAACCCCGAGATTCTCAAATACTCCGACGAGACCGTCACCACCGAGGAAGGCTGCCTCTCCATCCCCGAGCTCTACTATGATGTCGAGCGTCCGGCTGAGGTCACCGTCCGCTACACCGATCTCGACGGCAAGGAAGTGGAGCTCGACGCCAAGGATCGCCTGGCGGTCTGCGTCCAGCACGAGCTCGATCACCTCGATGGCGTGCTCTACATCGACTATCTGAG
Source organism: Devosia sp. Root105 (assembly GCF_001424865.1). Taxonomy (NCBI): domain Bacteria; kingdom Pseudomonadati; phylum Pseudomonadota; class Alphaproteobacteria; order Hyphomicrobiales; family Devosiaceae; genus Devosia; species Devosia sp. Root105. Next base: position 613,922 of record NZ_LMCR01000019.1, on the reverse strand, counting down.
CCGGCTGAAGCGCGACCGCGTGCTGAAGAAGTTCCAGAAGGCCGAGCGCCTCGCCAAGAAGGCGGGCTGAGCTCGGACTCTCGGTGGTCCTCCCCTGCGTAGCGGGGGAGGCGGATGAAGGCCTCAGGCCTTCACCGCGTGGGGACCAGCGAAGCTGGTGGAGGGGGCGACCACCAACATCGGCGCCTCCCGAAATCCCGACTGAGAGGTCGTATGAAAATCATCTTCATGGGCACGCCGGAATTCGCCGTGCCCACCCTCACCGAGATCGTCTCGACCGGCCACGAGGTGGTCGCCGTCTATACGCGTGCGCCAAAACCCGCCGGCCGCGGCCAGGCTGAGCGTAAGTCGCCGGTGCATGAGGCGGCCGAGGGCTTCGGCATCCCGGTGTTCACCCCGCGCTCGCTGAAGCAGGCGCCCGAGCAGGAGGTGTTTGCCTCGCTCGATGCTGATGTGGGGGTGGTCGTCGCCTATGGCCTGATCCTGCCCAAGCCAATCCTCGAGGCCCCGCGGCTCGGCTGCCTCAACCTCCATGGCTCGCTGCTGCCGCGCTGGCGCGGCGCCGCGCCGATCCAGCGGGCGGTCATGGCGGGCGACGCGCGCACCGGCATCATGGTGATGCAGATGGACGAGGGCCTCGATACCGGCGCCGTCGGCCTGATCGAGGAAATGCCCATCGGTCCCGACATGACCTCGGGCGAGCTGCACGACCGGATGATGCTGGTCGGCGCCGACCTGATGGGCCGGGCGCTCGCCGCGCTCGACCGTGGCAGCCTGCATTTCACCCCACAGCCGGAAGCGGGCGTTACCTACGCCAGTAAGATCGACAAGGCCGAGGCCCGCATCGATTGGACGAAGCCCGCGAGCGAGGTGCACAACCTGATCCGCGGCCTCTCGCCATTCCCCGGCGCCTGGTTCGAGCTGAGCCTTAACGGCACGCCCACCCGCATCAAGGCGCTGCGCTCGACGCTGGTCGCCGCAGAGGGCGCCCCGGGCACCATCCTTCCCGACCTCACCATCGCCTGCGGCGCCGGCGCCGTCCGCCTCACCATGGTGCAGCGCGAAGGTAAGGGCGCCATGGACGCCGCGACGTTCCTGCGTGGGGCAGGGGCGTTGCCGGAGCGGGCATCGTGAGGGGGCCTTTCTAGCGATGCCCCGCTACCGTCTCTCGATCGAATACGACGGCCGCCCCTTCTGCGGCTGGCAGCGGCAGGCGGGCGATCTCTCCGTGCAGCAGCTGCTCGAGGAGGCGATCGAGCGCTTTTCCGGTGAAAGCGTCGTCACCCAGGCCGCCGGTCGCACCGATGCGGGCGTGCATGCCCTCGGCCAGGTGGTGCATTTCGACCTCGAGCGCGACTGGGATCCATTCAAGGTGCGCGAGGCGCTGAACTATCACACCAAGCCGCACCCGGTGGCCATTCTCACTGCCGATCGCGTCGATGAAAGCTTCGAGGCCCGCTTCTCGGCCATCGCCCGGCACTACGAATACCGCATCCTCAACCGACGTGCCCGGCCCGGCCTCGATGCTGGCCGCGTCTGGCACGTGCCGGTGCCTCTCGATGCCGATGCGATGCACAGGGCGGCGCAGCTGATCCTCGGCAAGCACGACTTCACCACCTTCCGCGCCGCCGAGTGCCAGGCCAAGTCGCCCGATCGCACTCTCGACATCTTCACCGTGTCGCGGCAGGCCGAGATGATCATCGTCACCGCCAAGGCGCGGAGCTTCCTCCATTCGCAGGTGCGCTCGATGGTCGGCTCACTGAAGCTGGTGGGCGACGGCAAATGGCGCCCAAGCGATTTCCGCGCTGCCCTCGATGCGCGCGATCGCGCCCGCTGCGGCCCGCTCGCCCCGCCCGACGGGCTCTACCTCACCAAGGTGGATTACTGACAGCGCTTCAGGGGGCCGTAGCCGCTCCAGCGCCGGCCGTCAGTTCGGCCAACTGCTCCGGCGACAGCGGGAACACCGCGCTCACCACGAACAGTGCAATCACGCCGCTGATCAGTTGCACCACGAGGAATGAGGCGATCTGCCAGGGCGTCAGCGTCAGGATCAGCCGGGCGATGTTGATCATGATGATGATGATCACGATGCCCGTGGCGATGAACATCAGCTCGCCGCCGGCGCCCACCAGTCCGAGCAGCGTCGTGGCGATGGTCAGGAAAAAGGTCGCCCAGTTGTCGACCACGATGTAGGGCACCAAGGCATCGGGCCGCTTCAACTGGCGCAGCACCAGGGCCGCCGCGCCGATCTGCAGCGCCAGCACGATGATCACCGTGGCAATGGCCCGGAACGCCGTACCGCTCGTTCCGGGCACGCCCAGCACCAGCGGCACCGCGGTGTTGAGCAGCGCCACCACCAGGAAGGCGATGAAGCTGCCGACCAGCCCGCGATCGGAGAAGTCGAAATAGCCGTTGGCCCGGCGGTCACCGATGACCAGCGCCACAACGCCGCGGGCGGCCGAGGCCACCTCGTTCCAGATATCGTTGCTGCGTTCAGGCACTAGCCGACCCCGTTCAGTCCGGTGGTCAGCATGTAGAGCCCGACTCGGGTGGCGACAAGCGCGACAATCGAAAGAATGGCAAACGCGGCGGAAATGCCGATCCCGAGTTTGCCGACCTCGCGCGCCACCCGGAACAGCATAAAGCCGATGACCCCGAGCGTCGCCGTGAGAATGTTCGATCCGCCGAGATAGGCCAGCGGCAGCGACACCCCGAGGACGAACGCCACGGCGTAGGTGGCGGGCACCGCCATCGCTACTCCAGGCGTACGAAACACCCGCGCCGTCACTGCGATCACCACCCATATGACGCCGAGCTGCAGGGCATTGGCGACAAGGCTGAGGACGACCGTCGCCCAGCCGGGAAAGCCGCTGAGCGAACTCTCGATGAGGATCAGCGCCAGCACCACGGCAAAGAAACAGCCGGTGGCGTTGATGAGGCCGAGACCGGTGAGGTTGAATTTCTGCGCCGCGCCCGGGCGCGCCGTCAACAGGTCGAGCCAGCCGACAATGGCGCGCCACAGCTCGCCGAAGGCGTTCACGGCGCCGCCATCATCGCCTGCCCGGTCGGCAGCATCAGGAAGATGAAGCTCGCAGCGAACGAGGCGACGGCCACCAGCGCACCGAGCAGGATCGCGCCGGCCCAGCCCATGCCGAACAGGCTCTTTGCCGCCCGCGCCACGAAGTAGCCGAGGATACCGATCATCGCCGTGCCGGCGCTGATGCCGAACGCCCCGATGATGAGGCCGACCAGTTGGCTCAGCGCCAGCACCAGCGCCAGGAACAGGAAGAAGCCGGGCAGCTGTTCCTGCTTGCCCAGCAGCAATCCGGCCGCGCCGACCACGACGAACGGCACCGCCGTCATCACCAGCGCCAGCAGGGCGAAATCGACGACCGCCCGCAGTGCCTCCGGCAACGCGCCTGCGAATGGCACCACCAGCAGCACCACCTGCAGCAACGCCATCACCACGATGCCGGCGACGGCATGCGTCCAGCTCGCCGTCGCCGGGCTGTCGGTGGCCGGCGCCCGGCCGAACGCCGTCTGCGTTGCGGTGCCCACGGCGCTGAGAAAGCCGTTCGCCATCACTCGCCCCCCAGATAGTCACGGATGAACTGGGCGTAGAGCGCCGTCAGCTCCTCGACATCGGCGACTCGCACATTCTCGTCCACCTTGTGCATGGTCGGGCCGGGCAGCCCGAACTCCACCACCGGGCAGTATTCCGCGATGAACCGCGCGTCCGACGTACCGCCGCCGGTCGACAGTTCCGGCGGGATGCCGGTGCGTCGCGCGATGGTCTCGACCAGCGTTTCGACGCCCCCACCGAGCGGCGACAGGAATGAGCGGGAAGGACGGCCGACCACGGTGAACTCGGCGCTGCATTCGCGCAAATCCTGGCTCCCGATCACCTCTTCGATCGCCGCGATCAGGCTCTCCGGCGTCCAGCGGTCGTTGTAGCGCACGTTGAAACGCAGCAGCACCGAGGCCGGGATGACATTGGTGGTCTCGTTGCCGACATCGGCCGAGGTGAATTCGAGGTTCGAGGGCGGAAAATGCTCGGTGCCGTCATCGAGCTTGCCGGTCAGCGCCCCGATCAGCAGCGCCGCCGTCGGCAGCGGGTTGTTGGCCTTGTCGGGATAGGCGACATGCCCCTGCGTGCCGGTCACCCGGATCTGCCCGTTGAGCGAGCCGCGCCGCCCCACCTTGATGCTGTCGCCCACCCGCGCCGTGGCGCTTTGCTCGCCGACGATGGCGAAATCGAAGCGGTGACCCTGAGCTTCCGCCCAGGCCATCAGCTTGTCGGTGCCGTTGACCGCGTCGGCTTCCTCGTCATTGGTGATGGCAAGCGAGATGCGCCCCGCCTCCGGCACCCGTGCGATCGCCGCGATGAACGCCGCGATTCCCGACTTCATGTCGGCGGCGCCGCGTCCATAGATCGTCCCGTCGACGATCTCAGCCGCGAACGGCTGATGCCGCCACGCTGCGCTATCGCCGGGCGGCACCACGTCGGTATGCCCGGCAAACAGCAGATGCCGGCCCTCGCTGCCGCGCGTCGCGAACAGGTTGTCGACCGGATAGGACCCATCCCCCTCGAACCGTACGCGCTCGCAGCTGAACCCCAGCGGCACCAAGGCCGCCTCGAGCACGTCGAACGCGCCATGCAGCTCCGGCGTGACTGAGGGCTGGCGGATCAGGTCGGCGAGAAGCTGGACGGGGTTGATCCCCTCTGCGAGCGTCATTGTCCCGTCCGTCCCTGTCAGTCGCGCAACAGCTCGTTGATGCCGGTCTTCGACCGCGTCTGCGCGTCGACCGTCTTGACGATCACCGCGCAATAAAGGCTCGGGCCCGGCTGACCATTGGGGAGCGGCTTGCCTGGCAGGTTGCCCGAGACCACCACGGAGTAGGGCGGCACCTTGCCGATATGGATTTCGCCGGTCGCCCGGTCGACGATCTTGGTCGAGGCGCCGATATAGACGCCCATCGACAGCACCGAGCCCTCGCCGACCACCACGCCCTCGACCACCTCGGAGCGGGCGCCGATAAAGCAGTTGTCCTCGATGATGGTGGGGCCGGCCTGCATCGGCTCCAGCACGCCGCCAATGCCGACGCCGCCACTCAGGTGCACGTTCTTGCCGATCTGCGCGCACGAGCCGACCGTGGCCCAGCCATCGACCATCGAGTTCTCGTCGACGAAGGCGCCGATATTGACGAAGCTCGGCATCAGGACGACGCCGCGGCCGATATGCGAGCCGCGTCGCACGATCGAGCCGGGAACCGCCCGGAAGCCGGCCTCACGAAAACGGTTCTCGCCCCAGCCTTCGAACTTCGAGGGCACCTTGTCCCACCAAGTGGTGCCACCGGGGCCCTGGATCACCGCGTTGTCGTTGAGCCGGAAGCTCAGCAGCACCGCCTTCTTCAGCCACTGATTGACCGTCCAGCCGTCACCCGACTTGTCGGCAACGCGCGCCTTGCCGCTGTCGAGCAGTTCGAGCGCTGTCTCCACCGCCTCGCGCACTGCGCCTTGCGTACTGGAGCTGATCTCGGTGCGCGCCTCCCAGGCGGCATCGATGGTCTGGGCGAGATCGGCATACGACATGACAAGTGCTTTCGGTCGGGTGGCAGGACGGCGCGCCGGACATTATCCGGCCCGGTCCTGCTGTCAACGATCCTTAACCCCGGCCGTGACAAGCTCAAGGCCACTATTCGGAGACGCCAGAATGGCCAGACGCGCCCATACCCCGCTTCGTACCTCAGTCGAGGACGTGGATGCGGCAAAACGCGCGCCCTCGACGCCGCAGACCGAATCCGCGGCGTTCCGGCTCGCCTTCTCCGACGAAGAGTTCATGACCAGTGAGGACACCCGCGGCGTCCGCTTCCAGCTGGAATATCTGAAGACCGAGTTCCGCCTGCGCGAGCACGGCATCCGCTCGACCGTCGTGCTGTTCGGCGGCGCCCGTATCCCCGAGCCGGGCAAACCCGCCTGGGCCGCCCGCAACGAGACGCAGAAAAAGAACCTCGAAGCGGCCTCGCGCTACTACGACGAGGCCCGGCGCTTCGCTCAATACGCCTCGCTCACCTCACGCGCCCTGAACTTCCGCGATTATGTGGTGGTCACCGGCGGTGGCCCCGGCGTCATGGAGGCCGGCAACCGCGGCGCCGCCGATGTCGGCGCGCCCAGCATCGGGCTCAACATCGTCCTGCCGCACGAGCAGGCGCCCAACACCTACATCACCCCCGACCTCTGCTTCAATTTCCACTATTTCGCCACGCGCAAGATTCACTTCCTCTTGCGGGCCCGCGCCGTCGCCATCTTCCCCGGCGGCTTCGGTACGCTCGATGAGTTCTTCGAGACGCTGACCCTGATCCAGACCGGTCGCATGGAGCGCGTGCCGCTGCTGCTGTTCGGCAAGGAGTTCTGGAACAGGGTGATCAACTTCGAGGCGCTGGCCGACGCCGGCACTATCGCGCCGGACGACCCACATCTGTTCACCGTCGTCGACAGCGCCGAAGACGGCTGGAACGTCATCCGCGAGCACTACAATCTGCCGGAAGTGACGCTGGCGAGCTGAACCAGACTGACAGAGACGGCCCCCTTGCGTGGAGGCGCGGTGGCTCCGCATCCCCTCTCTTGGAATTTCTAAGGCTTAGCCAAGAAGCTAAGCCCAAGAAATTCCATTCTCCCCCGCAAGGGGGGAGATGATCAGTGGCCACCATTGGCATTGGCGCATCAGTCGGGACTCTCCCCCTTGGCGGGGGAGAAAGCGAAAACTTGGGCTTAGCGCAGCTAAGTCCTTAGTTTTCGCCAGAGAGGGGGTCGTGGGGAGCCACTGTGTGCGCCACAACCTGCCCTTACGGCAGCTTCCGCAAAAACCCCGCCAGGTCCGCCGTCACATAGTGCACATGGGCGCCGCCGGTGCGTTCCAGCTCCCAGGCTTCCACCTGCTCATGGGCGAAGGCCTCGCCGGCGATCACCTGCACCGTGGTCATGCCGGTATCGTGCGGCACCACCAGGTTCTTTTCGAGATCGTCGAACATCGCGGCGCGGCGCGCATCGATGCCGTGCTTGTGGAAGAACGCCTCATAAGCTTCGGGCAGGGGCTTGGGCTTGTAACTCATGGCGCGGATATCGAAGATGTCCTCGAACAGTGCGTCGGCGTTGCCCAGCCGGTTGAGCACCGCGCGCGCATGTCCGACATCGCCATTGGTGAGGATGAACTTCCGCCCCGGCAGTGCCTTGATCGCTTCGACCAGGTCGGGATGCGCCTCTACCGGCGAGTAGTCGATGGCGTGCACGGTGTTGAGGAAATGGTCCGGGTCCACCTCGTGCAGTTGCATCAGCCCGTTCAGCGTCGTGCCATAGTCGCGGTAATAGGCTTTCTGCAGCGCCCGCGCCTCGTCGAACGGCAGCTGCGTGACGCCGACCATATAGTGCGAGATCAGCATGTCGATCTGCGCGAACAGGTTGCATTCACGCGGGTAGAGCGTGTTGTCGAGGTCGAACACCCAGTCGGTGACGTGGGAGAGCGAGCGGGGCGGAGGAGTAAGATCGTTCATCCGACCAATATGGCAGCTTTCGCCGGAACTTTCACCCCGCGCTCGGTGCAAGGCTGCGCAGCCCGGCGGTCAAGCGCTCGATGATCGCGAAGCGCTCCCGCCACGCGCTGGTAGAAGCGTCGCCGCGCCCCAGCAGCGCTGCATCGAGCTCAACCTGAAACCCGGCCGGCAGTCGCGGCAGCTTGCCCAGCTGCTGGCTCATCTTCTTGTCACCGGGAAGAAACCGGAAAGGCGGAAAGCCCGCCTATAAGTCGATCCAACGATTCCGTTCAATCAATCACTTGATTGACAGAGCGACGAGGTGTATGTGGCTGCGCTGCCAGGCGCGAAACGTCGAAATCACGGCGTCTGGCGCGACATTGTCGGCGAGCCAGGAAGCCATGACCGTCACCAGCCCCGCCCCGAAACGGGAAAACACCGACGATCGTCGCCGCGCCATCGCGTCCGCAGCGCGCGACCTCATTGCCGAGAAGGGCTTTGAGGGCCTGCGCACCCGCGATATCGCGGCGCGGGTCGGCATCAATGTCGCGACGCTGCACTATCATGTCCCCACCAAGGAGGCGCTGATCGGCCTCGTCGCCGGTGCCATGCGCGACGACTTCCGGGCTCAGTCGCTGGTGCGGCCACGCGCCCACCTGTCGCCGTTGGAGCGGCTCGAGCACGAGTTCTTCGACTTCCACGAGATGTTCTACGAGCAGCGCGACACCCTCGCCGTGATGTCCGAGCTGATGGAGCGGGCACGGCGCGACGAAGTCATCCACGCCGCCATGCGGCCGATCCTCTTGAAGTGGCACCAGATGGTTGCCGCGATCTTCGTCGACGGCGTCGCCGACGGAACCTTCCGGGCGGACCTCGATCCCGAGGCCGCCTCCAGCATGTTCATCGGGGCGCTGGTCGGCTTCGGCCGCGGCCCCGATACCTCACCCCAGTATTTCGAACGCCTGTGCGCTGAGCTGCGCCGCGCCGTTCGCTCAACCACACCGACCAGGAACTAGTCCATGTCTTCGCAATTCCCTTCTTCGCAGTTCCATCCGCCGCTGTCCAAGGCCGATGCCGATCCGCGCCGCTGGGTGGCGCTCGCCGTGCTGCTGCTCGCCAGCTTCATGAATCTCATCGACGTCACCATCGTCAACGTCGCGCTCCCCAGCCTGCAGCAGAATCTCGGCGCCGACCCGACGCAGATCGAGTGGGTCATCGCCGCCTATGTGCTGGCCTTCGCGCTGGGCCTGTTGCCGTTCGGCCGGCTCGGCGACATCGTCGGCCGCACCCGCATGTTCCTCATCGGCGTCGCGGCCTTCACGCTCGCCTCGGCCTTCTGCGGCCTGGCGCCCTCGATCGAGTGGCTGATCATCGCCCGCGTGCTGCAGGGCCTCGCCGGCGCCGCCATGACCCCGCAGGTGCTCGCCATCGCCCAGGTCACCTTCCCGCCCGAGGAAAAGGGCCAGGCGTTCTCGCTGTTCGGTCTGAGCGCCGGCCTCGCTGCCGTCGCCGGTCCGATCGTCGGTGGCCTGTTGATCGGCGCCAACTTCTTCGATCTCGACTGGCGGCCAATCTTCCTCGTCAACATCCCGTTCGGCATCTTTGCCGTTATCGCCGGCTGGTACCTGATCCCGCGCACCCCGGGCCACCCGACGCTGAAGAACGATTTCGTCGGCATTGGCCTGTTCGGCATCGCCATGGTCGCCATGGTCTTCCCGCTGGTCGAAGGCCACGCCCTGGGTTGGCCGACCTGGCTTTGGGGCCTGATGGCGGTGGGCCTGCTATTCGCCGGCATGTTCATCATCTGGGAGCGGCACCGGGCCCGCATCGATCAGCCGCAACTGCTCAATTTCAGCCTGATCAGCAACCCGAACTATCTGCTCGGCCTGCTCATCACCACTATCTTCGCCTCGGGCGTGCCGGCCATGTTCATGGTCATCTCGCTGCTGCTGCAGTCGGGCTACAACTTCACCCCGCTCGAGTCCGGCCTCACCAACACGCCGTTCTCGGTCGGCGTGCTCGCCGTCTCGCTGTTCATCGGCCGGCTCGGCCAGAGGTACCTGCGCACTCGGTTGGCGCTCGGCGCGGCGATCCTCGTCGTCGGCATCACCTGGCTCGATTTCATCATCGGCGGGCTCGGTGACAGCGTCGATCACTGGACCTTCCTGCCGCCGCTGCTGCTGGCCGGTCTCGGTCTCGGCCTCGGCTTCTCCGGGCTGTTCCAGTCGGTGCTGGGGGGTGTCCCGGCCCGCGATGCCGGTGCCGGCTCCGGTGCGCTGCAGGCGTTCCAGCAGGTCGGCGGCGCCATCGGCGTGGCGCTGGTCGGGCAGATCTTCTTCACCCAGCTCGCCGCTGGCTTTGCCGCCGGCAACGCCCCGCATGTCGCCTTCGCCGAAGCTGCGGCGCCGGCCATCGTCTACCAGATCATTTCGTTCGGCCTGGTGGTGATCCTCGTGCCGTTCCTCAAGATCAAGCGCCCCGACCAGAGTGCCGGCGCACCGGCGGCGCCACCGGTCGTCGTCGAAGCCTGATGCGAAAGGGCGTCTCTGGGCGCCCTTTTTCTTTGCTGTGTGAATGTCGATTCCGTCGCCATCCGGTCGACCACTCAGAGAAACCCCAGAGGAGAAACCGATGCGCTACGTCTGCCTCGTCCATGTCGACCCCTCGCTGATCGACGCCGCCACCCCTGAAGAGCTCGCCGCCATGGATCGCGACAACCAGGCGGCGAACGCCGAGCTGACCGCCAGCGGTCATCTGATCCTCGACCTGGCGCTGAAGGAGCCCGGCACTGCCCGCATCGTCCGCTCGCGCGGCGGCAAGGTCTCCGCCACCGACGGCCCGTATATCGAAAGCAAGGAGCACCTGGGCGGCTTCTTCGTCATCGAGGCGCGTGACCTCGAGGAGGCCGTGGCGATCGCCCGCCGCGAGCCCATGGCCCGCTTCGGCAGCATCGAGGTGCGGGCCGAAATGGGGATTTCCTGGCAGCAGCCCAAACCGACCTAGCCTCCCTCCCCTCAAGGGGGAGGGGAGCTCGACGAGTCCGTTTGCCATTGGCTAACCATTGCTGACGACATTCCATAAAATGCCACATGTCGGTCTCGGTGCCGGCCAAGTGCGGCTCCATCTCGCGTCTCACCAAACGCACAGGAGTCGTCGTGAACAGCCTCACCATCTTCGGCATCACCGCCGCCACCATCTTCGGGCTCGCCACGGCTATCGCCGGCAACGTCCAGGCTGCCGAGAACTTCATCTACACCGGCAATGGCGACCTCGCGGCGGCAGCGGCGATCCTCGAGCGCCCTGACATTGCCGGGGCGCAGGTAGTCTACAACTGGCGTGCGCTGGAGCCCAAAAAGGGTGAGTACGACTTCTCGGCCATCGAGCGCGACCTCGAGCAGACCGGCAAGTTAGGCAAGAAACTGTTCATCCAGGTCCAGGATCGGTTCTTTTCGCCCGAGGCCCGCAACATCCCCGATTACGTGCTCGAGGGCGCCGAGTATGGCGGTGGCCTCGTGCCGCAGCTCGACAACCCGGGCGAGGGCAAGGCCGAGGCCTATGGCTGGACCACCATGCAGTGGAACCCCGCCGTCCGCGCCCGCTACCAGGAGCTGCTCAAGGCACTGGCCACCCGCTTCGACGGCCAGGTCTATGGCGTCAACCTGCCCGAGACGGCGATCGACATCGACATGAAGGCCGACCAGACCGGCTTCAGCTGCGACGCCTACTTCGACGCCGAACTGGAAAACCTCACCACCGCGCGCCAGGCGTTCAGCACCTCCAAGGTGGTGCAGTACGTCAACTTCTGGCCCTGCGAGTGGGAGAACGACCACAACTATATGGGCCGACTGTTCGAGCGCGCCGCCGCCAGCGGCATCGGGCTCGGCGGCCCCGATATCGTGCCCTACCGCAAGGGCCAGATGAAGAACTCCTACCCGTTCTTCAACCAGTACAGGGGCAAGCTCGATTTCGTCGGCATGGCCGTGCAGGAGCCGACCCTCACCTACAAGAACGACAAGACCGGCAAGCCCTTCACCAAGGACGAGTTCACCGCCTTCGCCACCGACTATCTCGGCGTCGACGCCATCTTCTGGAGCGTCGAATCCCCGTGGCTCAAGCCGTGAGCGCGGTCATGCACAGCCGCACCGAAAGCCGCCCGCTGCCGCACACCAGCCGCCAGCCGGGCGAGACCCGCCACGCCCGGCGGGTGGGACACGATCTGACGGCGAGGTCCGAGAGACCGAGCGATTGGATGGGGTTGAGCAGTGGGTCGCGGTGATCAGCCCCTGGCGAAGCTCGATCCCACCCCACCACCAGCCGTCATCCCGGCGAACGCCGGGACCCATTGCTCGAAGGGTTAGATGGGCAACGACCGTGCCGGTCCATCACCGCTAGGTCGGCCGATTCAGCGACGGATCAACGCTCGGCGCACTGGGTCCCGGCGTTCGCCGGGATGACGGCCGGTGAGTGTGAGGGCTATCAGCGAGGGGTAAGGCCCCCAAGCTTACCTTACGATCAGCGTACCCGCGCCATGCGCGGTGAACAGCTCGACCAGCACCACGTGCGGGGTCTTGCCGTTGAGGATCACCACACCCTCGACGCCGTTATCGAGCGCTTCGAGGCAGGTTTCGACCTTGGGGATCATGCCGCCATTGATCGTGCCGTCGGCGATCAGCGCCCGCGCGTCGCGGGCCGACAGCTCGGGGATCAGTTTCTTGTTCGCGTCGAGCACGCCGTCGACATCGGTCAGGAACAGCAGGCGCTTGGCGCCGAGCGAGCCGGCAATGGCGCCGGCGAAGGTATCGGCATTGATGTTATAGGTCTGGCCGTCGCGGCCGGGCGCCACCGGGGCGATCACCGGGATCATCTCCGAGCGGGCGAGGAGGTCGAGCAGCGTGCGGTCGACTTCCACCGGCTCGCCGACAAAGCCCAGATCAAGCTCGCGCTCGATGTTCGAGCCGGGGTCCTTGACGGTCTTGGTGGCCTTTTTGGCGAAGACCATGTTGCCGTCCTTGCCGCACAAGCCGATGGCCCATTCGCCCTCGGCATTGATCAGCGCCACGATCTCTTTGTTGATCGAGCCGGCCAGCACCATCTCGACGACTTCCATCGTCCGCTTGTCGGTGACGCGCAGCCCGCCCTCGAACTTCGACTCTATGCCGAGATTCTTCAGCATCGAGGCGATCTGCGGCCCGCCGCCATGCACGACGATCGGGTTGACCTTGGATTGCTTCAAGAGCGCGATGTCGCGCGCGAAGGCCTGGCCCAGCTCCACATCGCCCATCGCGTGGCCGCCGTACTTCACCACGACGGTCTTGCCCTCATAGCGCTGCATATAGGGCAGCGCCTGCGACAGGACGGCGGCGTCGCGGGAAAAGCTCTCGATGTCAGGCATGGCGCGCTGTGTATCCATTGTGTCCCGTCCTATAGCGCATTCCATTGGAGTCGAAAGCGCTTTTGAGCCCCGTGCCGGAGCGGATCAGGAAAAGTTGTGAGACTTTCCACCTCGATCCCGCGACCAGACATGGGCATCAACAGAACAAACACGAAGATTTCGTGACCGGGCGCTGTGGGGATAGGCATACTCACAGCCTTTGGCTAAGTTCGCGCCCATGAGCAGCACCGCGAGCCTCGAGATCGCCGACCTCATTGCCCGTTGTGCCCTGCGGGACCGCGCGGCATTTCGTGATCTCTACAGCCGCACCAGTGCGAAACTTTTCGGCGTCGTGCTGCGTATCCTCAAAGACAGATCGGAAGCCGAAGAGGCGCTCCAGGAAGTGTACGTCAAGATCTGGCAGCGCGCCGACCGCTACGTGGCGGGTGGCTACAGCCCGATCAGTTGGCTGGTGGCGGTCGCCCGCAACCACTCGCTGGACGTCCTCCGGGCGCGCAAGCCGGTAAGCGATGATATCGACCTCGTGCTTGACCTCGCCGATGGCGGGCCTGACCCAGAGCAGGCCACCATCGACAGTTCGGAGCGCACGCGCATCGACGGCTGCCTCGACGAACTCGAGAGCGACAAGGCCGATTGTGTGCGCGGGGCCTATCTCGACGGCTTCAGCTACGAGGAACTGGCGACGCGCCACAGCGTACCGCTGAACACGATGCGAACCTGGCTGCGACGCAGCCTGTTGAAACTGAGAGAGTGCCTGTCGGCATGAGCACGGAAGGTCACAGCGGCGGTAGGGAGGACGACCAGGTGCTGGTCGCCGAGTACGCGCTCGGCCTCTTGCAAGGCGGCGAGCGAGCCGCCCTCGCACGCCGCATCGTCGCCGAGCCGGGGCTCGCCTCGGACCTGCGCCTGTGGCGTTCCCGCCTCGCGACCCTCGACGACGAGTTCGCTGAAGTCGCGGCGCCGTCAGGCGTCCTGGCCCGCATCGAGAGCCGCCTGTTCGGCGCCACTGCGGCTGTTTCCGGGGGCTGGTGGAACTCGTTGGCTTTGTGGCGCGGTCTCACCGCCGCTGCTGCGGCGGTGGCCGTGGTTGCCATCGGCGTCAACCTGCTGCAGCCGCGCGTCGATCCCAATGTTCTGGCCACCCAGCTGGTCGCCGCGATCCAGGCGCAAGAGGGCAGTGGCGTCGAGTTCGTCGCGCTCTACGATCAGGCTTCCGGTCAAGTGCGCATCACTTCGCTCAAGGGCACCGCCGTGCCTGACAAGGATTTCGAGCTCTGGTACATCAAGGGCGCTGAGCCTGCGGTATCGATGGGCGTGATCCCGGTCGACCAGCGCCTGGAGATCCCGCTCGATGCCGCCGCCAAGGCCGGTATCGAACCCGGCACCGTCCTCGCCGTGACTCTGGAGCAGAAGGGTGGCTCGCCCACCGGCGTGGCGCAGGGCCCGATCGTCGCGGTCGGTACCGTGACCCCCATCTGATCGGCGCTCCGATCCGTCAGCTTTTCTGCAGCCCGCCTTATCCAGGCGGGCTGTTTCGTTTGTGCCGGCGTTCGCGACGCGCGTACGGCAGCCGCCCGCGAATAGTTTCGCCAGCTAGCCCGAATAAAACGCTCCGGATGAAAATGTGATCCGAAACTGCCTTGCAGCAGCCGCCGTATCTCCCGCTGTCCCGTCACAAAAACAATGCGGACACTGCCAAAAGGAAGGAACCAACAATGAAGTTCTCCACTCTTCGCGTACTTGCCGTCTCGGCCATGCTGTCGGTCTCTGCTCTCTCCGGCGCGGCCCTTGCTGAGAACCCGATGGTCGGCGGCGCGCCGATGTCCGAGACCAAGGATATCATCGACAATGCAGTGAACTCGGCCGACCACACCACCCTGGTCGCCGCCGTGAAGGCCGCCGGCCTCGTCGAGACGCTGAAGGGCGCTGGCCCGTTCACCGTTCTCGCCCCGGTCAATGCCGCGTTCGATGCACTCCCGGCCGGCACTGTCGACAACCTGCTGAAGCCCGAGAACAAGGATCAGCTGGTGAAGATTCTCACCTGCCACGTTATCGCCGCCAAGGCCATGGCGGCCGACATCACCAAGATGGCGATGGATGACGGCGGTACCCACGAAGTGACCACCGTCGGCGGCTGCAAGCTGTGGCTGAAGGCCGATGGCGGCAAGGTGACCATCACCGACGAAGCCGGTGGCGTCGCCAATGTCACTATCGCCGACGTGGTGCAGTCGAACGGCGTGATCCATGTCATCGACAAGGTGCTGCTGCCCAAGATGTAACCGGCGCGGTCCGACCTGCGAATAGATGGTGTGAACCGCTTCGTGTCCCGTGGGGCGATCCTCACGGGACACGAGCATTTGAATGCCCATCACCGGCGGGGCGGATAGACTGCCGGCAACTGCTGAAAGGCCTCATCCCATGCAAGTCGATCGTCGGACATTCCTCCTTGGCGGCACCGCCATTGCTGCCCTCGGCGCGGCCGCCCTGATGTTCCGGCCGATGGGCTCGAGCCGCGCTGCCGAAGGCACCTTCGAGGTCAATCTCACCGAAGACGAGTGGAAGGCGAAGCTCGACCCCAAGGTGTTCGAAGTGCTGCGCCACGAAGCCACCGAAGCCCCGGGCTCCTCGCCGCTGCTCTACGAGCACCGCGCCGGCATCTTCGACTGCGCCGGCTGCGAGCTGCCGCTGTTCGATTCCAAGACCAAGTACGAGAGCGGCACCGGCTGGCCCAGCTTCTACCAGCCGCTCGACAACGCCGTCGGCGAAGCCACCGACACCACGCTCGGCATGAGCCGCACCGAAGTGCATTGCCGCCGCTGCGGGGGACATCTCGGCCACGTCTTCAACGACGGGCCGCAACCCACGGGCCTGCGCTACTGCATGAACGGCCTCGCTCTGACTTTCACCCCGGCCTGACCGGGTTTCCCTGAGATTAGTGCCTACCCTCCGACTGGCCCTTCATCCCCCACGTCCGATAGACGTTGTGGGATGGGGGGCCTTCTTCTATGCAACAGAGCCTTGCTGCCCGGCCATCTTGTCAAGCCCGGCGAACCGCCCCATTTCTTGGCTCGCCATGAAGCTCACCATCATCCAGACCGGCGAAGTTCCCGCTCTGCTGCGCCCGCAGTTCGGCGCCTACCCGCCGATGTTCAAGCGCATGTTCGACGAGGCGGGCCAACCGTTCGACTACGAGACGGTGGCTGTCTATGATGGCGCCGAGTTTCCCGATGCGACCAGCCTCGACGGCATCCTGATCACCGGCTCCGCCGCCGGCGTCTACGACGACTACGCCTGGCTCGACCCGCTGCGCGCCTTCATCCGCTCGGCCTACGCCGCCAATACCCCGATGCTCGGCATCTGCTTCGGCCACCAGATCATGGCCGACGCTCTAGGCGGTGATGTGCGCAAATCCGAGAAGGGCTGGGGCCTCGGCCGCCACACCTATGAAGTTAAGGCTCGTCCCGGCTTCCTCGCCACCGACCTGCCGGCGCTGTCGATCGCCTGCTCGCACCAGGATCAGGTGATCGTCCCGCCCAAAGAAGCAGAGGTGTTTCTCGGCTCCGAGTTCACGCCCAATGCCGGCCTGGTCTACCGGAACGGCAAGGCCCTGAGCCTCCAGCCGCACCCGGAATTCCTCGACGACTACACCCTCGCTCTCGCCGAACTCCGCCGCGGCAAGGCCCCGGACGCCGTGGTGGACACCGCCGTCGCCTCGGTCACAACGCCGTCGCACAGCAAGGATGTAGCCGGCTGGCTGGGAAGCTTCCTGAGCCGCTGAGCCCTCAGTGCTCCATCAGTTGCCGGATCTCCGCCCGCAACTGCTCGAGGCCGACCTTCTCTTCGCTCGAGGTCAGGATGATCTCGGGATGCGCCGCCGGGCGTTTGGCGATCGCGGCACGGGTCTTGGCCAGCGCTGCTTCCAACTCCGTCTTGTTCGGCTTGTCGGCCTTGGTGACGACGATCTGGTAGCTCACCGCCGCCTTGTCGAGCTCGTTCATCACCGTCGCATCATTAGCGTTCGGGCCATGCCGGCCATCGATCAGCACGTAGACGCGCCTGAGGTTCGGCCGGCCGGTGAGGTACTGGTGGATCAGCCGGGTCCACTGCTTCACCTTGTCCTCGGGCGCCCTGGCATAGCCGTAGCCGGGCATGTCGACGATGCGCAGGTCGTCCGACTGGCTCTCGAAGATGTTGAGCTCCTGCGTCCGCCCCGGCGTGTTCGAGGTGCGGGCCAGCCCGGTAGTGCCGGTCAGCGCATTGATCAGTGACGACTTGCCGACATTGGAGCGCCCGGCAAAGGCAATCTCCATCCGGTCGGCCGGCGGCAGGTCGGCGATGCGCACGCAGCCCTTGATGAAGACGAACGGCCGCGCGAACAGCAGCCGTCCCGCCTCGATCTGGTCTGCGCTGAACTTGGATTGTGTCTCGCTCATTGGCGTTCAATAGGGGAGGGCGGCGGAGAAGGGAAGGGGAGCGTGGGCTGATAGCCCCGAGGCTCTATCGTCGATCGTCCCCAGCACTGGATGCCACACCTCCCCCTTGATGGGGGAGGCCGGGAGGGGGTGGAGCCGCAGGCTTGTTGCAGAGACGGGCGGGTTCACCCCCCGGGAACTCCTTGTCTAGTTCGGTGTTCGTGGCTCACCCCCCTCCCAATCTCCCCCACAAGGGGGGAGGTGCCGCTCGGTGTGTGAGGCACGATCCAGCCCGATCCTCCGGTCTCTACACCGGATACCCGAAAGCCCGCTTCTCAAGCCCTTGCGCCACCATCGCCTTCGAGAAAGCCGGCCAGTTGTCGACCTTGTCGGCCGCCGCCTTTACCCGGTCCTGCTTCACAAGCCCGGTGGTGCTGAGCGCTGCCGGCACCTTGAGCGTCACCCCCACCTGCGCTGCAGCCGCCGAGAACCGCCGCAGCGCGCCCTCGGGCGGCTGGTCGATGTCGGTCTCGTAGCGCAGGATCGGTGAGGGCAGGAAGCGCCGGTTGAGCCAGTTGCGCCAGCGGTCGTACCAGCGCTCCTGCGCGTCCATCCAGGCGGCGAAATCGGCGATGTCGAGGCTGAGGCGGACCGCCGAGGTGTCGACCTCCTGCCACTTGTGCACGCTGATCGCCTTGCACCAGCTGACATAGGCATCGATCTGCCGGCGCACCACGAAGATCACCCGCACACCCGGCCGCGACAGCACCAGCTGCTCGACGGTCTCGGGCTCGAGCGTATCGTGCCAGAGCTTGAAGGTGAGGACGCGCTTGTGTTCGGCGCGGGCCGCGTCCGTCGCCTGGTCGAGCACGTGGTCCGGCTCGATCCGCTCGGCGAGGCTGTTGAACAGTTCGGGGAAGCTCTTGAGCTCGGCGAAATTGCCGCCGAGCTGCATCAGGTGGTTGGCCCCGGTGCGGGGGCCGGTGATCAGGCAGAGGCTGTCCAGCACCTGATCACCCCTTGCCGCGTCAGCTGGCTCTGTTGCGTCAGCTGGCCTTGCCGCCGGCCGGTTTTTCTTCGACCTTGGGCTTGCGCTTGAAGCTCGCCGTGATGTTGCCGAGCAGGTCCACTTCGGCGCCGTGGCGCTTCATGATGAACCACTGCTGCGTCACCGAGAGCAGGTTGTTCCACGCCCAGTAGATCACGAGGCCGGCGGGGAACGTGCCCAGCATGAAGGTGAAGATGATCGGCATCCAGTTGAAGATCATCGCCTGCGTCGGATCCGGCGGCGGCGGGTTGAGCTTCATCTGCACCCACATGGTGATGCCCATGATCACCGGCCAGACGCCCAGATGCAGCAGTCCGCCCACCACCGGCAGGGCAACCGGGTTCCACGGGATCAGCCCGAACAGGGTGAAGATGTTAGTCGGATCAGGCGCCGCGAGGTCGACGATCCAGCCGAAGAACGGCGCGTGCCGCATCTCCAGCGAGATGAAGATGACGGTATAGAGCGAGAAGAATACCGGGATCTGGATCAGGATCGGCCAGCAGCCCGAGAGCGGATTGATCTTCTCTTTCTTGTACAGCTCCATCATCGCCTGCTGCTGTGCGGGGCGATCGTCCTTGAAGCGCTCCTGGATCGACTTCATTTCCGGCTGCACGCGCCGCATCGCCGCCATCGAGGCGTACGAGCGGTTGGCCAGCGGGAAGAACAGGCCCTTGACGATGACCGTCACCGCGAGGATGGCGAGACCGAAATTGCCGAGGATTCCGTAGAGGAACTGCAACAGGAAGAACATCGGCTTGGTCAGGAAGTGCAGCCAGCCCCAGTCGATCAGCAGTTCGAGCCGGTCGAAGCCGTAGGTCTTTTCGTAGCTGGCGATCACCCCTTCGCGCTTGGCGCCGGCGAACAGGTAGGTCTTGTTCTCAGCGGTGCCGCCGGCCGGCACCAGCACCGGTGTGGTTTCGACGAAGCTGGTCTGGAAGATGTTCTGGGCGCCCGAGGGGGTCGCCGAGAAGCGAGCGTTGAGCGGCGCGCCCGGCACCGAGAGCACGGCCGTCGCCCAGTACTTGTCGGTGATGCCGACCCAGCCGCCGGTAGTGCTGGAGACGTCGATCTGCTTGTCGTTGACGACGTCGTCGTACTTTTTGGAGACCAGGTTGTTCGAGCCGAGCACGCCGAGCGGGCCCTCATGCTGCACGAAGAAGTTCTGCACGTGCGGCTTGCCCTGGCGCACGATGCGCGAGAACGGGTAGAGCGCCACGTCGCCGGAGCCGGTATTCTCCACCGACTGCGCCACGGTGAACAGGTAATTGTCGTCGACGCTGATGGTGCGGCGGAAGATCAGCCCGGCGCCATTGTCCCACTTCAGCGTCACCGGCGTTGCGACGGTCAGCGTCTGCGCATCGCCCTCGACCGACCACACGGTGGTCTCGCTCGGGGTTGCCGCAGTGCCGCCGGCTGCCGGCACCCAGCCGGTTTCGGCGTAATAGCCGCCGGGGGCGCCGGAGGGGATCAGCAGGGTAATGATCGGCGAATTGGGGTCGACCGTCTCTGTGTACTGCTTGAGCTGCAGGTCATCGAGGCGGGCGCCGGTGAGGTTGATCGAGCCCGACAGCGATGGGGTATCGATCTTCAACCGCTGCGGCGATGCCGCGAGCGCGGCCGCGCGGTCGGCGAACGTCCCCGTGGCGCCGGTTGCTGCAGCCGCCGCGGGCGTGCTGCCGTCGGCGGCGGGCGTCGCGAGGCTGGCATCGGTCGCCGGCGCCTGCGCGGCCTGCTCGAGCGCCGCTCGCTTCTGCGCCTGCTCCAGTTGCGGGCCGGCAATGAAGAACTGCCATCCGAACAGCACCACGACGCTGAGCACGATCGCAATGATCATGTTGCGGTTGTTATCGGACTGCATCAGCTCTTCTTCTTCAGGTGGACTTTGGAAATGGCGGCGGCCAGGTCGTTGACCAGCTGGCCGTACGGAATGCTCAGCGCCTCGCGGCGGCCGACCAGCACGTAATCATGTTGGGGTTCGAACCCGCTCGCGCAAGCCTTCGCGGCAGCCCGAAGGCGCCGGCGGATGCGGTTGCGCTGGGGCGAGTTGCCCATCTGCTTGGTAACCGTGAAGCCGATGCCCGGCTCGGCCAGGCCGATGCCCGGCTCGTCGAGCTCACGCGCGTTCGCCTGCAGCGAAAACGCAGCGCGCCCGACGCGCTGGCCTCGGGCGGCTTTCAGAAATTCGGACCGGTTCTTGAGGCGCCGCAAAGCGCCATCCCGTGGCATGGCCGTGTTCACGGCCAAAACCTTAGGCCGAGAGCTTGGCGCGGCCGACAGCGCGGCGGCGGTTCAGAATCTTGCGGCCGTTCTTGGTCGCCATACGGGCGCGGAAACCGTGCCGGCGAGTGCGGACGAGCGTGCTCGGCTGGAAAGTGCGTTTCGACATACGATCTGACCACGCCGGCGCGCGGTTCCTCTTATACTTGAGAGCAGCAAGGTGCTTGCCGGCCGGGCCCTGATCTGGGCGCCTACGGCAGATTGGGGCGGCTTATAGGGAATTGGTTCGGTGAAGTCAACGCGAGGACCGTGCGGCAGAGCGGCATTGTCTGCCCCTGAAATCCGCCGATTTCCACACTGCCTTGATCCCGCCCACTATTGTTGGGCCGTCACCCGGTGATAATGAGGCGCGGGGGCTTAGTCGAGAGAGCGAGATTGGCCGATATCCTTACGCCCGACCTCTGTGTCATCGGGGCCGGATCCGGCGGCCTGGCCGTCGCCGAGGCCGCCCGCGCCTATGGGGCCTCGGTCGTGCTGGTCGAGAAGGCGCGGCTGGGTGGCAACGCGCTGCATGCCGGCGCGATTCCGGCCAAGGCGCTGGTCGCCGCCGCCGCTCACGCCCAGGCGCTGCGGGATGGCGCCGCTTTCGGCATCGCCGCGGACGAGCCCAAGATCAATTTTCGCAAGGTGCACGACCATGTCGAGCAGGTGATCGCCGCGCTTGCGCCGCATGATGCCGCGGGCCGGCTCGAAGCGCTCGGCGTCGAGATCATCCGCGGCGCCGCCCGCTTCATCAACCGCAAGGCCCTGTCGGTCGGGGATAGTGAAATCCGCGCCCGCCGCTTCGTTATTGCGACCGGCGCGCGGCTGCCGATCCCCTCCATCCCGGGGCTCGACGCGGTGCCATATTTCACCAGCGAGACCATTCTCGACAATACGAGGAAACTCACCCACCTCGTGGTCATCGGTGGCGGGGGCGTGGCGCTCGAACTGGCCCAGGCCTATGCCCGGCTCGGCACCGAGGTCACTGTGGTCGAGAACGGTCCGATGCTTGCAGGCTTCGACCCCGAACTGGCGGCCGTCGCATTGAAGCGGGTCGAAGAGGAGGGCGTCCGCCTCCGGGCGCACACCACCGTCACCGCCATCCAGGCCCGATCGATGGGCATCGGCGTCGCCGTGCAGAACGGCGAGGACGACCAGTTGCTCGACGTCTCGCACATCCTCGTTGCCGCCGAACGCATGCCCAACCTTGCCGGCCTCGACCTCGACAAGGCCGGCATCCGGATGAACAAGGCCGATCCGCGGCTGCTGCTGCTGTCTCCTGGCCTCAAGACCACCAATCCGCGCGTCTACGCGGTCGGTGACGCCGCCGGCGGCCAGTCGGTGCAGGCGGCGGTGCGCCAGGCCGAGGTCGTGGTGCGCAGCGTCCTCCTCGGTGCTATGGCCAAACCGGACGCGCTGCGCGTCCCGCGCGTCGTCTCCACCGACCCCGAGCTCGCCGAGATCGGCCTCAACGAAGCGCTGGCCCGCTTGAGGCACGGCGCCGGCTTTCGCGTCACCCGCTGGTCCTACGCCGACAATGATCGGGCCCGCACCTCACGTGCGACCTATGGCCTCGCCAAGCTCATCACCGACCGCTCCGGCAGGATCCTCGGCGCTGGCGTCGTCGGTCCCGGCGCCGGCGAGCTGGTTGCGTTGTTTTCCCTCGCCATGACCGGTGGGCTCAGGGCCGACAAGCTCGCCGAGCTGGTTGCGCCTTACCCCTCTTACGCCGAGATCGCGGTGCGGCTCGGCGAGGAGTTCCGCCGTGGCGGGACGGCCAAGCCGCTCATCCGGCAGTGGATCAGCCTCAATAAGCTGCTCGGCTAGGCCCGTTTGTCACCTGTTGACGCTGGAAAGCCACAGCTTTCCCCGCTAATCATCGCCCAATGGCTAAACAAAACCGCGCGATGCCTGGCCCGTTCTCCGGGCTGTCCGTCAAGATCATCGCCACCATCATCGTGGTGATCCTTGCGGTTGAGATCGTGATCTATCTGCCATCGGCCGCCAACTTCCGCCAAAGCTGGCTCAACGACCGGTTGCGCGTCGGCGTCGTCGCTGCCCGCGTGCTCGATGCCGTGCCCGACGCCATGAACCTGCCGCGCATGCTGACCGACCGGCTGCTCACCTCGGCCGGCGCCCTCGCCATCGTCTATCGCCGCGAGGGCCAGAGCCAGCTGATCGAACTCGAGAACGTCACCATGCCGCGCGAGGCGGTGACGGTGGATCTGCGCCAGCGCGATCCGGCCTCACTGATTCTCGGCGCCCTCGAGACCCTGGTGCTCGGCTCCAACCGCACGCTGCGCATCGTCGGCGAAGAAGACGGTATGCCCGACCGGGTCATCGAGGTGCTGATGCCCGAGGCGCCGTTGCGCAGCGAGCTGCTGCTCTATTCGCGCAACCTGTTCTTCCTGTCGCTGATCCTCGCCATCATCACTTCGGCGGTTCTCTATGTATTTGTCTCGCGCATCCTGATTGCGCCAATCCGCCGCCTCACCGGCAACATGGTGGAGTTCTCCGAGGCGCCCGAGAACGCCGCGCTGATCGTCACCCCATCCGACCGGCGCGACGAAATCGGCATCATGGAGCGCGAACTGGCGGCGATGGAATCCGATATCTATTCGATGCTGCGCCAGCGCCGGCATCTCGCCGATCTCGGCCTCGCCGTCGCCAAGATCAACCACGACCTGCGCAACACCCTGACCTCGGCGCAACTGCTTTCCGACCAGGTGGCCAATCTCGACGATCCCAAGGTGCAGCGCCTCGCGCCGCGCCTGGTGCTGTCGATCGACAAGGCCATCGGCTTCGCCCAGTCGGTGCTCGACTATGGCCGCCAGAGCGCCACCCCGCCGCGGCCGGTGCCGGTTGACCTGCATCTGCTGCTCGATGAAGCCGCCTTCGATGCCGGCCTCGTCGGCCACCCCGCGATCCGCTGGACCAACCACGTGCCTGACGCGGTGTCGATCTCCGCCGATCCCGACCAGTTTGCCCGCATCTTCGACAATCTGTTCAAGAATGCGCGCGAGGCGCTCGAGGCCGCCGGCGGCAAGATCGACGGCCCTCAGGTCGAGGTCAGCATCGCCGAGACGCCCGACTGGCTCACCCTCACGGTCACCGACAACGGTCCCGGCCTGCCGCCACGGGCCCGCGAGAACCTGTTCGTCGCCTTCGAGGGCTCCGCCAAGGCCGGCGGCACCGGTCTTGGGCTCGCCATCGCTCGCGAGTTGACCGAGGCGCATGGTGGCAAGCTCAGCTTCGTCGACCAGCCGCTGGGCACGCGTTTCGACGTCACGCTGCCCCGTTCCATCCGCATCGCCTGAACTGTCACGTCAGCGTCAAAATTCCTCGCGCGTCGATGCTTGCAATGCTGCGGCGGCCCATGTATGGGTCTCGCCGTTCGCCGGAAACACCACCGGCCGTGCGCGCCCTTAGCTCAGCTGGATAGAGCACCAGACTACGAATCTGGGGGTCAGGAGTTCGAATCTCTTAGGGCGCGCCAATCCTTCCCCGAGCTGTCAGCCGAAATGTCACGCCAAATCGCGATTGGGTCGATTCCAAAGAAAGTTGGGTCGGCCGCTAGCTCGACACGGCCAGCGCTCGGATCCGAAGATCCGAGCGGCGACTGCAAGGTTGCCGGCAGTAGCGTCAGCTAGCAGCTGCCTTCGGTTCGTCCCTGCGGACCCGATTTCTGCCCTTTTCCGTCAGGCTTAGCCCGATGTACCCGCGGTCGATCGAATGGGTTCTGGCCTTTTGCGCCTCGTGTGGCTTGTGTCCCTGAGCCTCGAGCTCAGCGTAAAGCACCTTGGTCGCAATTGGTTCGTCGGCCCCGCTCAACACAGCGAGCAGGGCGAGTAGCGTGGACGTTTCCTCAGGAACCGCGGCTGTAGGCGCTGGGAGCGAACTTGACACCGCCGACGCTTGCGCACGGAACAATTGAGCGGCCGCCTGAAGCTCGCTCGTGCTCTGAAGCAATTGGTCCAGCCGGTTCTCGGCGAGCTCCGCACGTTTTGTCGCTGCCTCTTCAGAAGCCTCTAGCAACTCGAAATCCTCTCTTAGGCCGGCATAGGCCGCTCGAAACTCGCGGACCTCGGCCGCCAGCGCTCCCTCGGCATGACGCTTAGCCGCAGCCCACAGCTTCTTGAGCACCGGCTCTGCGATGTCGGCAAGAAAGCTCGCGGAGGGATCGTCGTCATGGGACGCATTCAGGCGTTCTGACCGGACCACTGCCAAGTGCTTCAACACTGTGCTCTTCGAGCCGCCCGTCAATTTGAGAACATTGGCCGCGGACGGAGAGTTGCCTCTCGCCAACAGCTGTTGATAGGCGCTGCGGACGCTTTCAAGATTGGCGACCGTTTTTGACACCATCTACGACCGGCAGCAGGTGGAGCCTCATTTGCTGATGAGGGCTTAGCGTCACCTACCAGCCGAACCGGTGATGCGGCTATCATCCATCCTGATGGTCCATCAGGCTGTCCCGGTCGAGCGCGGTGCCGCCGTCTGCGTTGATCGCTAACTGCCGCCGATGTTGCTTCTAGTCATTTGGCCAACTGGGGAGACGTGCTCAATCGGCCGATCGAGTTCTGGGTACTGCAGGCGTCGTCGCGGCTATCGAGTCCCAAGGTCACGAGCTTGCATCGTTCCTCGCCGCCCAATTCCTCAATGGCAGGCTAGATTTGACCGCTGTCTGACTTCCGCTTTGGGCGGATAGTGTTGAAAAAGTCCGCGCGGGTCATCAGCTGCCAAACTGGCTGAAACGATCTTGCGCGGCCAGCCGCCGAGAGGCCCTTCGGCAGCGAAACCGTTCTCGCTACTGGCCACTGCCGGAACCTCATCCCAGCACGTCGGCCGTAGTGGCGCCATGGACGCCCTTCGGCCCGCTTTTTCAACGCTATCGCGCCAATTGCCGACATCCGGTCACGGAGCCTGTGTGCCGGAGGAGATGCTCCAGACTCGGATTAGCTCGGCAATCGAACCGAGCCCCATTTTCCGCATGGCGTTGCTGCGGTGAAGCTTCACCGTGACTTCGCTGATGCCGAGGTCGAAGGCGATCTGCTTGTTGAGGCGGCCATGCGCGACCTTTTCCATCACCTCGAGCTCGCGAGGCGTCAGAGTAGCGACACGCTCGGCGTGCCGACGTGTTACTTCGGCGTCGGCCCGTTGGGCGGCATCCCGGGCGATTCCCGCGGCGATGGCATCGAGTAGCGTCTGGTCCCGCACCGGCTTGGTCAGGAAGTCGATGGCACCCGCCTTCATCGCCTGGACGGTCATAGGGATGTCGCCATGCCCGGTGAGAAAAATGACCGGCTTCGGATTGGGGCCACGGGCCAGTTGCTGCTGGATATCCAGTCCGCTGCTGCCCGGCATGCGAACATCGAGGATCAGGCAGCCCGGCCGTTTCAGCGAGCCACTCTCAAGCATCTCACCGACTGACGCGAAGGGTAAGGGCTCATATCCTGCCGATTGGATAAGCTCGGTCAGACCCTCGCGGACTCGCTGGTCGTCATCGACGATGAAGACCGCCGGCCTCAGGTCCAATCCCGTGACGGACTGCGACGCCACAACCCTGGTTGTCTGTCCTTGGTCAAGTCCCATGCTTGCCTCCGTCTCTGGATTTGAGGGCGCCCACCACCGTCGACAGTAGCTCACCGGCGTCGAACGGCTTGCGGAACAGGCCGCCAACGTTCGAGGCACGGTCGGCAACCTCATGGCGCCCGGTGATCAGGAAAACCGGCAGGTCCGGCCGCACGCGCAGCACCCGGTCACGGAGTTCGAACCCATCCATACCGACCATCCCGATGTCGGTGATCAGCATGTCGATGTCGGCTGTGCCCCCCTCCAGCAAAGCCTGTCCCGACAGATAGCAACGAGCCACATATCCTGCAGATTCTAGAAGTTCCGACAGGGACTCCAATACCCGCGCATCGTCGTCGACGATGGCGATCACGGCTCGCTCAGTGGTCACGATCGGTCACTCCCAAACGGGAATGGGTGACCGGGACCTGCAGGCGCTCGGCGATGCGGACGAGATCGGCCAGCGACGCGGCCGCCATCTTGTGCATGACGTTGCGGCGATGGATTTGCAGGGTCACTTCGCTGATCCCGAGCTCGGCCGCGGCCTGCTTGTTGAGCAGCCCGCTGACCACCAATGGCAGCACGTCGCGTTCTCGCGGGGTCAACTCGTCGTAGCGACGCCGCAGGGCCAGCAGTTCAGTCTGCTCGGTCCGCCTGGCGCGATCGAGCGCGATCGCCTGATCGATTGCTCGCATCAGGTCGGAGTCGCTGAATGGCTTGGTGAGAAAATCCACCGCGCCGCCTTTGATCGCTCGCACCGATGATGGGATGTCGCCGTGACCGGTGATGAAGACGATGGGTGGATGCTCGCCCTCCCCCAGTTGGCGCTGCAGTTCCAATCCTGTGATACCTGGGAGTTCGAGATCGAGGATCAGGCAGGCAGGCAGGTCCGGTTTGTCGGCCCTGACATATTCAGCGGCCGAGGCGAACGGCATTGAACGTATCCCGTGTGAATCGAGCAGCTCCGTGAGCGCCTCGCGGATCGGCGCATCGTCGTCAACGATGAAGGCGATTTTGTCGTTACTGGTCATGGCGAAGTCTGCGTCTCCGGCACGTTGGCCGCGACCGGCAGGGTGAAGATAAATCTGGCTCCCGCCGGCGTATTCGGCTCGGCCCAGAGTCGACCGCCATGCGACTGGACGATCGAACGGCTGATCGCCAGTCCCATGCCCATGCCGCCGCCCTTGGTGGTGACGAACGGCTCGAAGATCGTCTCGGGGTTCGATAGCCCAGAGCCTGTGTCGCTGATTTCGGTTCGCACCAGGCCATCGGCGGCGCTGACATCGATCCGTAAGTCTCGCGGTCCCGTCGCCGACTCCATCGCCTCGATGCCGTTGCGCAGCAGGTTGATGATCACCTGCTGGATCTGCACGCGATCGATCACGACATCCGGGAGGTCGGCCGAGACCTGAACGGTCAGGCGAACGCGCCGCCGGGCGGCATCTTCGGCCATCAGCTCTCGAGCTTCCGCAACGAGGCGGTCGAGCCCCATGCTGGAACGGGTGTCGGCAGACTGCTTGAACAGGGAGCGGATGCTGCTGACGATATCGGCAGCCGCGTTGGCGTCGCGGATGATGCGCTCGGCCGTGATCCTCGCCCGCTCAAGGTTGGGTGGATCGGCCTTCAGCCACCGTTCGCAGGCATGCGAATTGGCGACGATGGCGGCTAGAGGCTGGTTCACTTCGTGGGCGATCGAGGCGGAAAGTTCGGCAAGGCTCGCCGCCTGGCTGGCCCGGGCCAGGCTCTCCCGCGCCAACCGCAATTCTTCCTCGGCCCGCATCTCGCTGTCGATATCGAGGCAGATGACGTTCCACTGCAGGATCGTGCCATCGGCGCTGCGCATCGGCGCGGCACGGGTCTCGACCCAGCGGTATTCGCCATCATGGCGCCGCAGCCGGTGCTTGCGGGCGTATGGCTGGCCGGTGCGCAGCGATAGGCCATAGTCCTCCTTGACCGCCGCGAGATCGTCGGGATGGACGCCCGCATCGAGCGTGCCGGCCAGCCGAGACTTTCCCGTGCCGTCGAGGGCATCGAGGTCATAGCCCAGGTACTCGCGGAGCTGTTGGCTGCGGAAGATGGGCTCGCCGTCGGGAGCAGCACAGTCGATCATAGCCGGCAGTGTCTCGACCAGTTGCCGGAACTGCTGTTCGCTCTGCCGCAGCGAGTCCTGCGCCACCACCATGTCCTCGATGTCGACGTTGACGCCGTACCACTGGACGATCTTGCCGTCGGAAGCCCGGAATGGCGCTGCTTGCCCCTCTGTCCACCGCCATGCGCCGTCGTGACGGCGGTTGCGGTAATGCAGATGGAACGGCTCACCTGTGGTGAAGGAGTGGTGCAGCGCGTTGGCGAGGAGCGTCCGGTCATCGGGGTGCACAATGGTGCCGATCGCCTCGCGCAGGCCTCCCTGAGCGTCGAAGAAAGCGAGGTCGAGGCCGATATAGTCGGTCATCGTCTTGTTGATGTAGGCGGGCTCGCCGTCGGGCGTGACACACCAGATCTGGATTGGCACGGTGTCGACGAGGCGTTGCAAGCGACGCTCGCGTTCGCGCAGCGCCTGTTCGGTAAGGCGGTAGACGTCGATATCGAGCATCGCGCCGTACCAGCCGGTAATGCGACCGTCGGCATTGCGGGTCGGTCGCGCCGCAACCCGATGCCAGACGAAGGCACCATTGGCCCGCAGCACTCGGTACTCGAAATGACAATTTTCACCAGTCCGCAGCGAGTTGCGCAGAACATCGGCGGCAAGCGGAGCATCGTCGGGATGCCAGCTGCGCTGCCAGCCCTGCCGGCCGCCTTCGAGGAACGGGATGCCGTCGAGCAGCTCGTTGAGGCCCTCGAGCGTCATCCCAATCGAAGTCTGGGCCGTGGGTGTGGCGTAGGTGAACTGGCCGGTAGCGTCCATGGCCCAGGCCCCGCCATAGAGGTCTTCGACCGCCCTGGCCGCGCGGACGGCCTCCTCGGTTTCGCCGAATGACGAGGCGACAGTCCAGCGGTCGTCGCCACGGGCGGTGGCTGGAGCGATAGTGAGACGTGGGCTCGCCTGTGGCTCGAGTCGGAACTCGACCCAGGCATAGCTGCCGTCAGGCTGCAGCTGGCGGTAGCTGCTGACCTGTGGGGTGCCGTGGAAGAAAGCCCGGGAGGCGGCCTGCTCAACCAGCGGGCGGTCCTCGGGATGCATTGATGCTTCTATCTCCGACGCGAGACCGGGGGCTTCGATATCGACCATGGCGCCGTACCAGCCGGTGATGGCGCCGGAGCCGTCGCGAACCGGCTCACCGGTGGTTCGCGCCCAGCCGAGCCGGCCGTCGCCGCGCCGCGTGCGGTGCTCAACGTCGAGACGTTCGCCGGTGTCGAGGCTTTGGCGCCAGGCTGCCTCGATCCGGGCGAGGTCGTCGGGATGGGCGAGCCGGCACCAGGCAGCTTCTCCCGCAGGGCTTCCACCGTTCGCGTAGGTGAGCCGGCCGTCGATATCTGCGGCCCAAGCGTTGCCGAGGATGCGCTCGACCGCCCTTGCCGCGTTTGCGGCGGTTATACCGGCTCCCGTCAGGTCTGGGTGGGCTATGGTCATTGCCGGCTGCTCCGGTCGTCCCTCACTGGCGCCGAGGCTAACCACAAACCACTTCCGTCGTATCTAGTGGAAATCCATGCCCCGGGCGGGGCGGGGCGGAGCCGGACAGGTAAAGCGCTCGCCTGCCCCTTCGTCGGCCACGGGGAGAAACCGGAAAAATCCCGCGTGTTCGCCATCGCTGTCTCGTCCGGTTGACACGGCTCCGCCATCAACATGAACGCTGTCTGAACGAATTCTGACTGCCTTAAGAGGCTGACGGGACTGGCTTTTCGATGGACGAACCTACCCTCAGGTCGAGCCGCACTCCCCGCCTAGCATAATATCGCGCCGCGATCCTCGCGGGGACAACTTCAGGTCTCCCTACAGAGGATCAAGACCATGAAGCTTTACTATGCCCCGCTGGCCTGCAGCCTTGCCGACCACATCGCCCTGCTTGAAGCCGGAATGCAGTTCGAGCGCGAGCAGGTCGACTTGCGCACCAAGCGCACCGCGACCGGACGCGACATCACCGAGATCACCGGCAAGAGCTACGTGCCGGCACTGGTGCTCGACGATGGCGAGGTGGTGACCGAAAACATTGCCGTGCTGGACTGGATCGCCGGCCGCTACCCGGCGCTCGGGCTCGAGGGGCCGCTCGGGCGTACCCGCCTGCTGGAGGCGTTGACCTTCATCTCGACCGAGATCCATCGCGCCTTCAAGCCGTTCTGGCATAACAGATCGGTCGCGGAAAAGGCGCATGCGGCCGAAACGATCAACCGGCACATGCAATATTTCTCCGATCGGATGCGGGGCGACTATCTGCTCGGAGATCACCCATCCGTCGCCGACTTCTACTTGTTTGTGATGCTGCTCTGGGCGCAGCGCTTCGGCGTGACTATCCCGGAAGAAATCGTCGCTCTCGGCGACCGGCTCAGCCGGCGGGCGGCGGTGCGCGAAGCAATGAGCGTGGAAGGCCTGTTGTAGCGGGCAGACGACACCGGCCGGGGGCGCACCTCCGGCCGGCTCAAGTTTGTCGCGATGCTTACTTCGCTGTAGCCGCTTCCTCGATTATCGCGGCGACTTCGGCCGGATGAGAGACCATCAGGGCGTGCGAGCCGCCTTCGATCGCCACGGCCTTCTTGACCTCGGCGCGGTCGGCCATGAACTCCTGCACGGCGGCTGGGATGTTGAGGTCGAGCGAGCCATAGATCGAGTAGCTCGGCACGTCCTTCCAGGTCGCGACAGCGGTGAGCTCCTCGAGCGCCGCCTGGGTGACGGGGCGCTGGGTCGCCGCCATCAGGGCGGTGACAGTCTCGGGCACGTCGGCGGCGAACTGGGCGTGGAACTTCGCCGGCTGGATGTAGAGGTCGGCGCCGCCCGAGGCCAGCGGCACTGGCTGCAGCGCGGCGCCCAGCGTCGAGCCCGGGAACTTAGTTGAGAGCACGGAAGCCGACTCGCCAGGCGCGGGGATAAAGCCGCCAACATAGACCAGCGCCTTGACGTTCTTGTTGCCGTTCGCCGCCTCGGTGATGACGAGGCCGCCATAGGAGTGGCCGACCAGCACGACGTCACCCGGGATGGACTTCACGAGGTCGGCGACCGAAGCTGCGTCGCCAGCAAGCGTCCGCAGCGGGTTCGAGGCGGCGATGGCAGTGTAGCCGTCCTTGTTGAGCTCCGCGATGACGCCGCCCCAGCCCGAGGAATCGGCGAAGGCGCCGTGGACCAGAACGATGGTCGGCTTGGTCACATCCTGGGCGATGCCGCCACCGGTAGCGCCAAGCACGGCGGCCGCTGCAATCGCGATAACTCCGAGAGTCTTCTGCATTTGATTGTCTCCATGTCGGCCGGGTTTGGCCGTGAAGCGAGCATCGCCGAAGCCGTCGAAGCGGCCATTTGTGCGCAGGCGGAGGATGACCGCTGCGGAGGCATGGCATCGCCTCGCTGCTGGGTGTTGCACTCCTGCCCCCGGGTCGAGCCGCCTACACCCTCGGCACTAGCGCAGCTCGCTGCGAGGGCGAATGGCCCGACGCGACGGGCCGCCGCCAGATGGTGGACGAGAGCAGCGAACGCTCTTGCCAACTCCATAGGAGCCGAAATGAACAAGCCGATCACTCCCACCCCGATCCTCGACCCCACTGCTGGCGCCTTCGTCGAAGGCCTTGCGGGTGGCAAGCCGATCCAGACCCTGACGCCCACCGAAGCGCGTGGCGTGCTCACGAGCGTGCAGAAAGCCGCCGACGTAAAGTTGCTCGATGTGCAGATCAAGGATGTGGCGCTGCCGCTCGGCCCGACCGGCAGCATCAACATCCGCGTTGTCCGCCCGGCCGGAGCGACCGGCGTACTGCCGGCGATCATCTACATGCATGGCGGCGGCTGGGTGCTGGGCGACCGCGAGACGCATGACCGCCTGATCCGCGAGCTCGCGACTGGCGCCAACGCGGCGCTGGTCTTCGTCGACTACGAGCGCTCGCCCGAAGCTCGCTACCCGGTAGCGATCGAGCAGGGCTACGCGGTGGCGAACTATGTCTCCAACAATGCCGACAAACTGATGATCGACGGCCAGCACATCGTGATCGCCGGTGACAGCGTGGGCGGCAACATGGCGGCGGCGATTGCGTTGCTCGCCAAGGAGCGCAAGGGGCCGAACTTCCGGGCCCAGGTCCTGCTCTACCCGGTGACCGACGCCTCGATGTCGACTCGCTCGTACGAGCAGTTTGCCGCCGGCCCGTGGCTGACCCGGGACGCGATGGCCTGGTACTGGGAACAGTATATTCCCGAGGCCGCGCAACGTTCCCAGACGCACGCCTCGCCGGTCAACGCCAGCAAGGACGAGCTGAGCGGGTTGCCCCAGACGCTGCTGATGGTGGACGAGAACGACGTTTTGCGCGACGAGGGCGAAGCCTATGGCCGGAAGCTCGCCGAGGCCGGCGTTCGTGTCACCTCAGTCCGATACAACGGCACCATCCACGACTTCATGATGCTCAACGCCCTCGCGCTGACGCCGGCCGTCCGCGGCGCCGTTGGCCAGGCCACGGGCTACCTGCGCTTCGTGTTCTCGCAGCCGTAAGGCCGAGGCGGCGGACCTGTTCGGTTCGCCGCCCCCTTTGGGTCTACAGGAGAGCAAAATGACGGATTTTGTACCCGGCGGCAGGTCCGAAGTGATCCCGCCTTTGCCTTACGATGGCATGGCCGGACTGGTGCACGACCTCGGAAACTACATCCAGATCGCCATGTCGGCGGTACGCCTCGTTTCTCGCCACAAGGATGCTGCGGGGTCGATGGCCCTCAGCACAATGCTGGCGCAGGCCGATGACGCGCTCGACCGTGCCGGCGCGCTGGTGCGCCATACCGTGCGCCGCAACGATGCGGATGATGACGTGAGCATCGGCGAGTGCGTTATGCAGATGGCTTCGCTGCTGCGCTACGCGACCGGACCCCATGTGCATGTGCGGCTGCTGGTCGGACTGCTGCCGCGAGTGCGGATCAGCCGGATCGAGCTGCAGAACGCGCTGCTCAACCTGGCGGTGAATGCCCGGGACGCCATGCCGGTAGGCGGCACCCTGTCGATCTCGGCGATGCTCGCCGAAGGACCGGATGGCGCGGAAATCGAGCTGGTAGTTGCCGACGACGGCACCGGCATGTCGTCGGAAGTCATTCAGCGTGCCTTCGAGCCTCGCTTCAGCACCAAACCGACCGGCGGCGGCATGGGCCTGCCGGGCGTCCGACGCTTCGTCGAGGGCGCCGGCGGACGCATTGCGATCGAATCCGCCCTCGGATCCGGCACCGCGGTGAGGCTTCGTTTTCCGGTCGTCTAGGCGCTGCAGCCCTAGCGGCTGTTGCACCTAGACCTTCGGTATAGGCGGGCTCAGCCCAGGCACGATGGTCGGCAGCCGGCTCCGGAGACAGACTTCAGGGGCAATTCGGCATCGAGCAAACAACAGGAGCAAGTTATGAGAGTTCTGGTTATCGGCGGCAGCGGTCTCATCGGTTCACGCGTGGTCAGCCGGTTGCGTCAAGGCGGCCACGACGTGATCGCGGGCTCGCCGTCGACCGGGATCAATACGGTGACCGGCGACGG
The DNA here is from genome assembly GCF_001424865.1 of Devosia sp. Root105. Taxonomy (NCBI): domain Bacteria; kingdom Pseudomonadati; phylum Pseudomonadota; class Alphaproteobacteria; order Hyphomicrobiales; family Devosiaceae; genus Devosia; species Devosia sp. Root105. Next base: position 580,085 of record NZ_LMCR01000019.1, on the reverse strand, counting down.
ATTGCCCGAGGCGATGGAAGGCACCGACGCGGTTGTCGACGTCGCCAACTCGCCATCGTTCGACAGCGCGGCGGCCTGGGACTTCTTCTTCAACGCCGGCAACAACATCTTTGCCGCCGAAAAGGCGGCAGGTGTGAAGCACCATGTGGCGCTTTCAGTCGTTGGCACCGAACAATTGCAGGACAGCGGTTATTTCCGTGCCAAGGCGCTGCAGGAACAACTGATCGAAGAGGGCGGCATTCCCTACACGATCCTCCGGGCCACCCAGTTCTACGAATTCCTCAATGGCGTTGCCGGGTTCTCGACCGGCGAAGACCAAGTGGTGCGCCTGCCGCCGGCGCTGATGCAGCCGGTGGCTGCCGACGATGTCGGCGAAACGCTGGCACAGCTGGCGCTGAGGGCACCGGTCAACGGCCGCGCCGAACTGGCCGGACCGCAGGCCTATCGCCTGAGCGATGTGGTCGGCCGCGTACTGGCGGTGAACCATGATGAACGACTGGTGATTGCCGACCCCAAGGCAAAGTATTTCGGCGTCACGATCAGCGAACGCACGCTGGTGCCGGTGGGTGACGATCCCTTCATCGGTGCCGTGTCGCTCGACGACTGGCTGGCCCGCAGCCAGCCTCGCGCCGCCTGATGGAGGCGAGGATGTTCGTCCGCGACCTCGACGAGCAGATGCGCTCGCGTTTCAAGGCACTCGATGAGACGAGCACGGTGCGGCTGGCCGCAGAAGCGTTGGCCAACCCACGGCTGGGCCTCATCGTGGTGTGCGGCTCGGACGAGCGTCCGACGGGGGTGGTGAGCAAGTCCGATCTGGTGCGGCATCTCGCGCAGGCCGGACTGGTCGACTTGCCGGTCACGGCGGTGATGACCCACACGGTCATCACTGCCTCGCCCGCCGACGATCTGCACGAGACCTGGCAATACATGGTGCGTCAGCGGCTGCAGAACCTGCCCGTGGTGGGTTCGGACCGCCGGCTCGTCGGAACGCTCGATATCCGCGATGCGCTCTCGGCCATCCTCAAGTCCGAGGAGAGCCAGGAGGAAGCTCTGATCAACTATATCGCTGGCAACGGCTATCACTGAGGAGGCCGGAATGACCTTTCCCAACGATCCGCATGATCGCCTGCCTCGCGGCGACAAGAACCGCCGGCTATCGCTGGGCGCCAGTCGGGAGGAATTCGCGGCTGCCGCCGGCGTCAGCGTCGAGGAACTGCACGACTACGAGCACACCCAGCCCGACCGGCATTTCCGCTTCGACGTGGCCGAGAGGGTGGGAGCAGCGCTGGAGCTGCTCGAGGCCACCCGTGTGGCGCACGTTCTCAACGGTCCCGTGCCGCATGACGACGCTGACTGACCACCTTCGACAAATCGATGTGGGCGAACTCAGCATCGGCTACGCCGAGCTCGGCCCCGTCGACGGGCCAGCCGTGATCCCCCTCCACGGCTGGCCCTATGACATCCACACCTATGTGCAGGTCGCGCCGCGCCTCGCCGGCGCCGGGTTTCGAGTGATCGTGCCCTACCTGCGCGGCTTCGGCACGACGCGGTTTCGTGACGCCCGGGCCTTGCGCAACGGTCAGCAGGCGGCGCTGGCACTCGACGTGTTGGGGCTGATGGATGCCTTGGGGCTCGAACGAGCGACATTGGCCGGTACCGACTGGGGCGCCCGCGCCGCCTGCTGTGTCGCGGCGCTCTGGCCGGAACGGGTGACGGCGCTGGTGTCGGTGAGCGGGTACCTGATCTCTAGTCAGCACGCCGGCAAGGCGCCATTGCCGCCGGAGGCGGAGCTACGCTGGTGGTATCAGTATTACTTCGCCACGGAGCGTGGCCGCCGGGGATATGCGGCGCACCGCGTGGACTTCGCCCGGCTGATCTGGCGGCTGGCCTCGCCGCGCTGGGCATTCAACGAAGCCCAGTTCGCCCTCACGGCTGAGGCGCTGAACAATCCCGACCATGTCGACGTCGTGATCCACAATTATCGATGGCGGCTCGGTGTGGCCGAAGGTGACCCCAGGCTCGACGCGTTCGAGGCGAGGCTGGCGGCGCGGCCGCTTATCTCGGTACCGACTATAACGCTCGAGGGCGACGCGAATGGCGCCCCGCACCCCGAGCCCGCAACCTATCGCGACCGAGTCACCGGCCACTACGAGCACCGGACGCTAGCCGGCGGCATCGGCCACAACCTGCCTCAGGAAGCGCCCGACGCCTTCGCTTCGGCAGTCATCGATATCACGACACACGCACTTGAAGGACGAAGCAAATGAGCAAGGTTTGGCTGATTACCGGTGCCGCCAATGGCATCGGACGCGCCACCGCGGAGCTAGTACTGGAGAAGGGCGACCGACTGGTCGCCACGGCGCGTCGGGTCGACCGACTCGGCGATCTGGTGGAGCGGTATGGTTCGAGCGTGGCGCTGGCGGAGCTCGATGTGACCGACAGCGCAGCCGCATCGCGGGCCGTCGCAAAGGCGCTGGAACGCTTCGGCCGGCTCGACGTGCTGATCAACAATGCCGGATACGCTCACCTCGCGCCCTTCGAGCAGACGCCGGAGGTCGACTTTCGCAACGAGGTGGAAACCAACTTCTTCGGAGTGGTCAACCTGACGCGAGCTGTCCTGCCGGTGATGCGGCGGCAAAGGGCAGGGCACATCCTCAACATCTCCTCAAGTTCCGGTCGCTTTGGCGGTCCGGGTTCAACCGCCTATAGCGCCGCGAAATGGGCGGTGAGTGGATTCACCGAGTCCCTAGCCAAGGAAGTCGCGCCATCCGGGGTGAAAGCCGTATCGGTTGAGCCCGGCAGCATCCGCACCAACTGGACACGGGTGGCGCGAGGAAACGTGCCGACGCTGCTCGAGGAATACGAACCGACAATTGGCATGATTATGAAGCTGACCGAGCACATAGCCGGCAACGAACCGGGTGATCCGATGCGGGTCGCGCAGGTCCTGTTCGACCTCTCGCGCCGAGACGACGTGCCAGAGCACCTTATCCTCGGTAGCGACGCGGTAGCCCGAGTCTCTCAATCCGAAGCCGCTCGCCGCGAGGAAGCCGAGAGGTGGATCGCGACGAGTTTGTCCACGGATTTCTAGGAGCGCCAATGGCCGCTTTTGGGCCGAACCGGCCCCCGACGGTGACCCCTCCGCGCCCAAGAACGGACGTTGGCTTAGCAACCAGCGCGTGGAGCTCATCACGGTTATTGGCGGCCATCCGACAAGAGGGAGATCGTGGCGTCCAGTCTACCGACGATTCCGAGCAGCGGCGAAGGAGGGGTGGCCACACCCGGTGCGCAGTCGACCCAAGAAATTTTGGAAGTACGACCTGATCGACCCAGGTTCCTTTGGCGGGGTTGACCCAAGAAATTTTGGTGGGTTGAGCCTTTTCATGGGCTTAGCCGACCCAACTTCATTTTGGCGCGACACGAAAATCGGGCTGGCTCGATTCCAAAACAAACTCGGGTCGATCTGGTACCGACATCGCGGTCGGTCCCCCGGGATTTGCGTTGCCACGAGACCACTACCGACCAGGGACCGAGGTGAAGCACCTCGCCATGCCGCGCGACCTCGCGGCTCTCGACCAGCGTGACATCGTGGGACGGGCAGGGGCAGGCCGGGTGAACGGTCGCCCCGCTGAGTGATCGGCCCTAAGGCCAGGGATAGCCTGCCGTTGCGATCCCCTGCGCCAACAGATCCGCCGCCACTTTCCGCCGATAGGCCACCACATCGCCCACCGGCTCGGCCCTGAGCGTCGTGACCTCGGCTCCGGTGAAGGGTCGGTGGTCCGCTGCTAAAGAGGTTCCGCCCCAGGTTTCCATCACATAGTTCATCACATCGGCGATCTGCTTGTCGGTGAGGCTTGCGCTCACCACACCGGGGACGTGCATGAGGTAGCGACGGCCATCCTCGGTTTGGGCGAATGCACCGACATAGTTGCGAAAGTCGGGGATACCGCCCGGCTCGCTTCCTGACCCATCCATGGCGTGGCAGCCGGCGCAGCGCAAAATGAAATTGCTGCGGCCTGCTTGCTGTGCCAGCGCGGGCGAGACCAGAGCGAGGCCAAGTGCAAGACCTGCTGCAAGAACTGCCAGGACGCGCATGTCAGCTACCGCCCTTGCGGATGTCGCGCAGTTGCTTGTGGGTGGGCACTGCAGCGCGGACGTCCCCAACGGTCGTGGCATCTATGGGCGTGCCGATCTGATTGAGGTCCTGCAGCACGTAGTTGGTAACCGCTGCGATCTCTTGGTCGCTCATGAAGTCGTGCGTCGGCATGACGAGACCGATATAGCTCTGGCCGGCCGCCTCGATCGTCCCGGTAAGGCCCGCGAGGACGACCCCGACCACGTAGCCGGGCGCCTTGCCGCCCAACCTCGACCACAAAGCGGCGTCCACCAGCGGCGGGGCCAGCCCCGGCTGGCCGCTGCCGTCCGGCTGGTGGCAGGCCGAGCAGATATCGTTGAAGATTGCCTCACCGTCAGCCGCTGCCGCCGGCCCGGAGGCCGCCAGCAGCAGTACCGCCGCAAGGGCGCAGAGATTACGCATCCGCAAGGCCGACGAGTACCGCGACGGTGCAGTGGTAGCCCTTGGAGGTATTGGCCATGCACCAGTTGATGTCGTTGTAGAGACCCATCCGGTAGCCCGGCCGTTCGCCCTCGGAGGTGAAGCAGAACGAACCCGAGCACGACGCCTTGCCGCAGCAGTCGTTGTAGGAGACGAGGTAGTCCTTGTTGTCGTTCGGGTTGCGGCAGGTGCCGACCCAGCTGACCTTCGAAGCCTCTGCGCCCGGCGGGCATTCGGTGAGCGTGCCGCCGCAGCTGTTGCAGAGGTTCCCGTCGAGCGCGCAATAGCGCCAGTATTCGCACTCGGTCTGGTCGCCGTCGGTGGAGGCGCCCTCCTGGGCATGGGCTTCGCCGAAATTGCGGTCGTAGGGCAGCATCGGCAGGAGCGCGCCACCAAGTAGAGCCGCACCGGCCTTGGTGAGGAAGCTTCGGCGCCCCGTGCGTTGCGCCACCCGGCGGGCGCCGGACTCGGCCCGGCTGTCCATCCATTCGAGCAGCGTATCAACGATGTTGAACATTTTTCTCTCCGTTCGGGGGATCAGCCTTGAGCGGGCTGTGTCTCGAGGAAGCCCTGGATGGAATCGATCCCCATCTCATGGGCGTTGAACAGGCTTTCCAGCTGCTCGCGATTATTGACGAGGCCCTTCGCCTTGACCGTTCCCTTGCTGTCGAGCAGCACCGCAAACGGCAGTCGGGCGACGCGGTAGGCGAGGCCCAACTCGGTCGACACGACATAGGGGAAGGCCTTGAGATCGGCCGTCTGGATGAACCGCTGGTGCTTGGCCACGTCGCCATCGCTCGCCAGCACCACATCGAGCCATTTGCCCTCGGCCTGCCGAACCGACTTGAGGATGGGCAACAGCTTCTTGCACACCGGACAGGTGGGCGAGAGGAAGAACATCAGCGTCGAGCGCTCGGGCTTCGGGCCGATCGCCACCTCGCCGCCATTGAGGCTCGTGAGGCTGAACAGCGGGGTCATGTCGCCGATGCGTGGGCCGGATTCGTTGACCAGTGCCCCCATCGGCGAGACGCGCTCGTAGAGCACGCCGATCTGCCGGGCCATGGCGAACAGCACAATGATCAGTCCGATCACCACCAGCCAGAGCACGATCACTGCGAAGGTAACGGCATCCATTTGAGATACTCCTGTTCCGGCCCGGTCAGCGCTTGAGGCGCATCTGGGTGAAGTTGGCCATGATCTGCTCGACGAGCTGGTAGCCAACGAAAAGCGTGAAGCCGGAGACGATCGCGGTTACCGCTTCGGCCACGCTGAGGGCCGAGATCGGGCCGGCAAGGCCGATTGCCGCGATGGCCGCCAGCACGAAGTTCCGCGCAACGAGGGTCCAGCTCAGCGGCTGGGCTGCTCCGCCGCAGCCGCACTCGACCCGGTCCCGCCCACGGGCGACGTTGAGCCCGATGACCGTGGCGTAGAGCAGGTAGAGCCCGATCGCAGCGACGCTGCCCAGCGGCTGCAGCCCGGGCAGGAAAGCCGCCGCAACCACCACCACTTCGGCGGCGGCGAGTGCCATCGAGACCGGCGCCACCTGTCGCTCCGACACGACCTGGTAGTCGGCGACGAAACCGGTGAACGTGGTGAAATCACCCAGTTTATGGAGCGCTGCACGAGCGAAGATCAGCGTCGTGAACGCTGTCGCACTCGCCGCGACGAGGCTTGTCCAGTCGGCGCTCAATTGCGCACCGCTACGACGGTGGCGAAGCCGGTGTCCTCGTGTTCGGCCGTCTGCTTGAGGACGAACTTGGCTTCCGGATCGGACGCGAAGCGGATGACCTTGCCGTCGTCTTCGTTGAGTCCATAGACCACCGGAACCGGGTCATCGCTGACAGTGAGCGAGATGACGTGCTCGACCGGCGATCGGTAGAGCAGTTTCTTGTTCTTGACGTCGTAGGCCCAGATTTCCTTCGACGCGTTCTTGTGCGTGCCCTCCTTGGCCTCGTCATGCATGGTGAGGAAGATGACGCCGTTGGGGTCGTTGTAGTCGAACAGGTTGTAGCCACCCGGCGCCCATCCCTCCTGCCCTTCGGTGACGGCGATCTTGTCGCTCAGCGTGATCGTGCCGGTCGCATCGTCGAGGACGTAGAGATTGCCTTTGAAGCTCATGAAGGCGAGCTTGCCCTCGATCCGTTCGGCCGAGACGAAGAGTGCGTCGGCATCGGCGTCGAAGATCTTCTCGCTGCTGGTCTTGGCAATGCCCTTGCCGTCCTCGCCCAGTGCGAAGCTGGCGAAGGTGCCGTCACCGCAGATGGCGGAGAACGAATAGCCCGCAAGCGACGGGTAGATGCCCCAGCAACCCGGTGTCGGCAGCTCCTGCACCACCTCGCCCGCCGCGACATCCACCACCGTCACGGACGTTGCCGGGGTAGCGTTCTGCACATAGACGAACTTGCCATCGGCGCTTTGCGTCAGCAGCGGTGTGTAGGCCGCGACCATGGCCGCCTTGTTGGGCAGGATTATTTCCTTGGTCGGGGTCAAAGTTGCGACGTCGAACAGTTGCAGAACCTGCTCATGGTCGCCGTACATGATGCGCTTGAGGTAGCTCGACTGGCTGTAGGCCGTCTTGCCATCGGGCGAGATCAGCACCTGGCCCATCGAGCCCGCGCTCATGTTGCCCTTGTAGGTCAGGTCGGCAGCCGAATAGACGTTGATCGAGCCCGCACCACCCCATTCCTGCTTGTTGACGAAAACGTTTGGCCCAGGGTCGATCGCCGCCTTGACGCCGACGCTCTCGGGCTTGAACTCGGCCTCCTGGGCCAAGGTCGGCGCGGCCGCGGCAAGGGCGCAGGCGAGGCAGACTGATAGGGTTAGGGAACGGGCCATGCGGGGTCTCCATCGCGTTTCGAGGAGAGGCTAGCGAGGCAGGACTGAGGCTGAATATCCAGTTTGAGCAGAAATCCTGCCTAAATCGTAGGCAACAACGAGACTTGCCTAATCTATGCGCTCTGCTACGTTCAGGCGAAGGCCACACGATGCGCACAAGTTCCCACCACCTCACGCGACAGTGCTTTGCGGATGCTTCCGTGCAGGAAGCGGCGCTGGTGGGTTGGCATCAGCGCTATAGCCAACTGCGTCGCGGCAGCTTCGCCGGCGAGGTTCAGACGTTGAGCCTGCCGGGGATCAGCATTACCCGGGAGCGCGTGAACCTGGCCGTGGCGCAGGAGATCGCAAGCCCACTGGGCTGCGCCGTTTTCGTCGCGTCCCTGTCGAACTCGGCGGAGTGGCGCGTCAATGCGGCCCGACGCGGCACCGATGTCATCTCGCTTTACCGCGGCGGCACGGAAGTCACCGCCGTGGCGCCCGACCACAGTGACGTGCTGATCGTTACAGTCGAGGCGCAACAGCTGGGTGTCGCAGCGGAGGACATCCCGCCGGTGCGCTATTGTTTCGGCTCAGCCCAAACCGAAGCCACCAAACAGTGGCTCAGTTCGCTGCTGGCCATCTATGGCAGGAACGAGGCCCCGCCGGAGCTTGACGCCTTGCTGCCGGGCCTCGTCCTCGACCGGTTGCACGCCATGCTGCAGCATTTCCTGCTCAGCGACGACACCGCGCTGCGCCCTCGAGCCGCCTATGCTCTCTACCGGCAGGCATTGCGCCTGATGGAGGATCAGCATCGTGAACCGCTGTCGGTCGCCGATATGGCGCAGGAGCTTGGTGTTCCGGCTACAAGCCTGCGCGAAGCCTTCACGGAAACGATCGGCATTACCCCCAGCGCCTGGCTGCGCCAGCATCGGCTGCATGGCGCACGCCGCGACCTCAACAGCGCCAACGGCAGCGTCTCCGAGATCGCGATGAAATGGGGCTTTTGGCATTTGGGTCGCTTCTCGGCTTACTATGCCGAGCGTTTCGGTCACACGCCGTCGGATGCTCTGCGGGCGCGATCGCGCCTCTGACAAAATCCGCCGGCGTTGCGGCGGCCACTGGTGGCCGGTGGCCGCCGCAAACCGTCATGCCGTGATGAAGGCCAAGAGGTCCGGGTTGATGACGTCGGCATGAGTTGTCGCCATGCCGTGCGGATAGCCCGGATAGGTCTTGAGCGTGCCCTGCTTCAGCAGCTTGATCGACAACAGCGCCGAGTCGGCGATCGGCACCACCTGATCGTCCTCGCCGTGCATCACCAGCACCGGCACCTCGATGGCTTTGAGGTCTTCGGTGAAGTCGGTCTCCGAGAAGACCTTGATGCACTCGTAGTGTGCCTGGGCCCCGCCCATCATGCCCTGCCGCCACCAGTTGCGGATGGCGCCCTCGATCACCGTCGCACCGGGTCGGTTGAAGCCGTAGAACGGACCCGATGCCACATCGAGGTAGAACTGCGAGCGGTTGGCCGCGAGGGCTGAGCGGAAACCGTCGAACACCGAGAGCGGCAGGCCACCTGGATTGCTGGCGGTCTGCACCATGATCGGCGGCACCGCCCCGATCAGCACCGCCTTGGCAACCCGGCCCTTGCCGTAGCGCGCCACATAGCGGGCAACCTCGCCACCGCCGGTGGAGTGGCCGATATGGATGGCGTTGCGCAGATCGAGCTTTTCGGCCCGTTCGGCGACGTCGGCGGCGTAGGTGTCCATCTCGTTGCCGGTGTCGGTCTGGCTCGAACGCCCGTGGCCGCGTCGATCATGCGCGATGACGCGATAGCCTTTCGAAAAGAAGAACAGCATCTGCGCGTCCCAGTCATCGGCCGACAGCGGCCAGCCGTGATGGAAGACGATGGGTTGCGCGGTCTTGCTGCCCCAGTCCTTGTAGAAGATCTCAGTGCCGTCCCGGGTGGTGATGTAGCCGCTGCTCATCTGCTGCTCCTTGCGTTGAGGTGATACAACGCCCGGAGCCTAGGGCCGGTTCGTCGTCGGCCGAATTCTACGCTGGGGTGGCGCACTCATACCAAGGTATGTCAGGCCATGGCCCGCTCGACCTCATGGACGAGGATGTCGGTATCGGTGGGTTTCTCAAGGAAAGCCCGGCCGCCGGCCGCGAGGACGCGATTGCGGACTGCCTCGGTCGGAAATGCCGTCATGAAGATCATCGGAATGAACTGCCCGTCGGCGATGAGCCTCGCCTGCAGCTCGTCGCCCTGCATCGTCGGCATCTGGATGTCGACGACCATGCAGTCCGGCGCCGCGCCGCTCTCGAGGAATGCGATGGCGGAGCCATAGGTGCTGACCTGGTAGCCGAACGAACGGAGGAGGCTCGCGAGGGAAATGCGGACACCCTCGTCGTCGTCGACGATGGCGATGGTCTTTTCACTGTGCATGACAAATTTCTCGTGTCGCTGAGGCTCGGCCATGTGGCCAAGCCCTGCGTCCACCGTCGTTATGGCGCAGCTGCGAGTCCCGCGGAATCATACGCAGGTTTGCCCCTCTCCCCCTCATGGTTTGATCCCGAGCGCCTCGGCCTTTCGCACCAGGTCGGCGAGCGTCCGCACACCCATCTTTCGCATGACGTTGCCACGATGGATTTTCACGGTGATCTCGCTGAGCCCCAGGATGCCGGCGACCTGCTTGTTCATGAGGCCAGCCACGACGTGGGTCATGACCTCGCGCTCCCGCGCCGTCAGCGTTTCGAACTCCGCCGTCAGATCGTTGCGGCTGGCCGCCGCCGCCCTCTGCTGCCGATCGCGTTCGATGGCGGCGGAGACCGCGTCCAGCATGTCCTGGTCGCGGAAGGGCTTGGACAGGAAATCTACCGCCCCGGCCTTCATGGCGCGGACGCTCATCGGGATATCGCCGTGCCCGGTCATGAACACGATCGGCCGACCGATGCCGCGCTCGACCAGTTGCCCCTGGAAATCCAGCCCGCTGACGCCCGGCAGCCGGACATCGAGCACGATGCAGCCCGGCGCATCGGGCAACTGTGCGGCCAGCAGCTCGGCCGGCGAGCCGAACAACCGCGTTGCGAGCGAGATGGAGCGCAGCAGGCTGTCGAGCGCTTCGAGCACTGCCGGATCGTCGTCGACGACCGCCACGAACGGCACTGTGGGGTCTTCTGCCGAGGCGCCGCGCCCCGATGTCTGCCGGATCATGGGCTGGCCTCCTGGGCTGGCAGCGATATGCGAAAGGTCGCGCCATCGGGTGGCTCGCTTTCGACGGTGAGAGAGCCACCATGCGCCTCGACGGTGGTCCGGCAAATCGCGAGCCCCATGCCCATGCCGTCTGCCTTGGTGGTGAAGAACGGGTCGAACAGCCGCTGCAGGTCCTGTGCCGCGATGCCGGGGCCGGTATCAGACACCGTGATCGCGATCTTGCCGCTGTCTGCCCATGCCTTGACGGTCAAGTGGCGGTTGCCGGGATGGCCTGCCATGGCCTGGCTGGCGTTGACCATCAGGTTCACCAGCACCTGCTGCAACTGCACCCGGTCGCCGAGCACCGTGGGCAATCCGTCCGGCGCCTCGATGCGCAACTGCACGCCCGCCCGGGCCAGCTCGCGCTCGACCAGCGCCGAAGCGTCCTCGATCAGCGAGGAGACGCTCAGCTCGGCCGGTTGACCCGGCGCCTTGCTGAGGAAGGCGCGGATGCGCTTGACGATATCGCTGGCGCGGCGGCCTTCAGAGATCACCCGGCCCATTGCCTTCTCAACCTCGCCGAGGTCCGGCGGCTCGCGTCGCAGCCAGCGCATGCCGGCCTCGCCATTGGTCACCACCGCCATCAGCGGCTGGTTGACCTCGTGGGCAATCGAGGCGGTCAGCTCACCCAGCGTCGCCACCCGGGCGGCATGCGCCAGCTCGGTCTGCGCCAGGTGCAGCGCGTCATGCGCTTCGCGCCGTTCGGTGATGTCGACCACGAAGACCAGCACGTTGCCGTCATCCTCAGGCGTTGCTGGAAGGGTGATGGCGAACAGCACCGGCACGCGCCGGCCGTCGGTGGCGATGATCTCGGTCTCGCCTTCATAGTGGGTGTCGCCACGGGCGAAAGCGGCGAGCGCGCCGGCAAACGTGCGATCGCCGGCGCTCAGGATGTCGTCGACGGTGCCACGGAAGCTGCCCGCGCCGACGCCAACCATGGCGAGGAATGCCGGATTGACGTCGACAATGCGGATCAGGCCCGGCGCACGCGCTTCGAGGTCAGCGGGACTCGCATCGGCCAGTTCGCTTCGAACGCGCGACCAGTCCTCTTGCATCACGCCGATCCGCGTGGCGTCGAACATCCGCCGGTAACGCCGTTCGCTGCGCACCAGCGTGGCGGTGGCCGATTGGTTCTGCAGGGCCAGCAGGGCCGCAACGCCGATAGCGGCGATGCTGACCAGCGCGCGCAGCGTCGGTGCGCCGGCATGGCTGATGCCATGCGAGATGAAATAAGCCAGCAGGGTGAGCCCGAGGCAGGCGGCAGCGGCGGCGATGATCTCCCTGCGTCGGCCAGTGCGCGCCACCATGAACACCACGAGCACGTAGAGCACGGCGATGGCGCCTTCGAGCGGCGACAGGATATCGAAGAGGAAGATCGCGAGCGCCAGCGCCGCAGCGCTGAGGCGATAGCCATTGGCGCCGATCAGCGGTTGCGGCCGCTTGCCACCCGGCGCTGCTCCACCTTCTGCGACGGCTTGTGACGACATTGACGCGCGTATCCTCTAGCGCCCGGCGTGGTCCGGGCGACCCGATCATGCCGCGCTCCGAGCAACTCGGATAGTGCGGCGGGCTTATCGGCACGCAATGTGCCGCGGCGCTGGAGATTTGCCATCATACAGAGGTTTGGGTCGCCTCAGGGCAAAGCGTGGATCCAGGCGCACAGCGCCAGTGCCGCGAGCACGGCCACCATCAGCACCACACCGGCGCTGCCGGCGATATGAAATCCGACGCTGCCCACCAGCACGCCTGCGAGAAAGCCCAGGATCAACAGCGCCACCCGGCGCAGCGATGCGAGTGCCGTGCGGTCGATGTGGTTGCGCGCGAGACCGGCAAGGGCGCCCTCGATGTCGATCGAAAGCTGCGTCAGGTTGGTGGTCATCACGTTGGTCGACCCGCCGCTGAGCAACAGGCGCACCAGCGCGCTCTGCACGCCCATGGCGCCTAGGCCGAACAGCCCCGGCAGCAGCGCGTCATGCGGGATCAGCAACGCCGACAGCGCCAGTCCGGCTACCAACACTGTCTCCATGAACAGCGCAGCCGCGAGGGCGTGCTCCCGGTCGGGGCCGAAGCTGCGCACCACCGCGGTCGTTACAATACCGGCCAGAATGAAGGCAGGGATGGCCGCGAGCTTGAGGATATCGGCGCCACCGGCTTCGAAGGCGGAGCCTGCGACCACCAGGCTGCCGGTGGCCTGGGCCACGAACAGGCCACCGAACGCCAGGAACGTCGTGGCGTCGACATAGCCCGCAACGAACGCCAGCAATGGTGCAAGGCCTTCATAGCTCGTGCCGGTAGGGTTGCCGGCCGTGATCGAGCGCTCCATTGGATGTCTCCGTTCGCTGGGCTGCTTCGACTATCGAGCTAACGCGCCCCGGGATCGGCAGCCCATCGTGCGCTGGTTGGCTCGACCCTGTACTCAGGTATGAGCCACGCAAACCTGCGGAGGATTCTGCCGGCGCCGCGTTCAGTCCACCTTCCGATGGTCAACCCGACCTGAGGAGACGAGACATGGACTTCAAACCCAATACCTCGCGGCATGTCGCTTCAATCAGCCTACAGCCGCCCAGCTATGCGAACGCGTCGGGATCGACGGTTCATATCGACAGCACGGCGTTGCCGCTCCTGAAGCGTCTGTCGCTGCGCCGGTTGCTGCTGGCGCCCGAAGGGCTGCGCGAACCGCATTGGCACGCCAATGCCCACGAACTGGGCTACTGCGTCCGCGGCGAGGCGCTGGTCACCATCGTCCGCAATCACGCTGTACGCAACAGCTTCGTCGTCCGGCCCGGCGACATGTTCTTCGCCCCGAGCGGCAGCCTCCACTCGATCCGCAATATCGGCCCGGCCGAAGCCGAGTTTATCCTGGCGTTCTCGCATGAGAAGCCCGAGGATTTCGGTCTTGGCGGCAGCTTCGCGGCCATGACGCCGGCCGTGCTCGGCAACACCTTCGACGCGCCGACCGCCTTCTTCCAGGAGATCGGCAGCATCACCACCCGCCCGATCGAGCCCGAGATCGTCCATGTCGACGGCGAGGCCGAGATCGAGCTGCAGGCCCTGCATGTCGATGCGCTGAAGTATCGCGTCGAGACCAACCTGCCGCAGATCGACGCCGCCGCCGGCTCCGCCCGCCAGACCAAGGCGGGGTTGTGGCCGGTGCTCGAGGATATCGCGATGTACTCGGTCCGCATCTCGGATGTCGGCATGCGCGAGCCGCACTGGCACCCGGCCACCGCCGAGATGGGCTACGTGCTGGAGGGCCGGGCGCGGATGACCATCCTCGACCCGGATGGAACGACGGACACCTACGAGCTGCAGAGCGGCGACGTCTACTTCATCCCGCCAGCCTATCCGCATCACATCGAGAATATCGGCGCCGGCGACGCCCACTTCCTGATCTTCTTTGATCGCGCCGACCCCGGCGATATCGGTTTCCGCACCCTTGTCGGCAGCTTTCCGCCCGAAGTGCTGGCCGCAACGCTGAGGGTGTCGCGCGCCGAACTCCCCGATTTCCCCTTCACCGAACAGGATCCCCTGCTCGTCAACCGTATCAACCCGATCGACCCGGTCGCCTGACCCACTCACTCAAGGAGAAACAGAATGGACATCGCTCGTACCCGTGCACTGCGCGCCGCGCCGCTCCACACCCCCACCGATCTCGGCGAAGCCGCGGTCAAGGACATTGCCGCCGCGCTGACCGCACTGCTGGCCGACACTTTCGCGCTCTACCTCAAGACCAAGAACTTCCACTGGCATATGTCGGGCCCGCATTTCCGCGATTATCACCTGCTGCTCGACGAGCAGGCCGACCAGATCTTCGCCATCACCGACGATATTGCCGAACGGGCCCGCAAGATCGGCGGTGGCACCCTGCGCTCGATCGGCCAGATCGGCCGCCTGCAGCGCCTCTCCGACAACGATGCCGAGTTCGTCACCCCGGCCGACATGCTGGCCGAACTGGCCGATGACAACTCACGCTTCGTCAGCCTGCTGCGTGCCGTGCACGAACTCGCCGCCGGTCACAATGATTCCGCCACCACCAGCCTCGTCGAAGTCTGGATCGACGAAGCCGAACGCCGGACCTGGTTCCTGTTCGAGACGGGTCGGGCCGGCAACTAAGCTCGGGTGGGCTTCAGGCATTGGCGGAGCCAGCCCTCCACCAATGCCCCCAAGCAGTTGGATCGGTGCGCGGGCTCGCCGTAGCGGGCCCGCACACCGAGGCTCTCAGGTGATCGAGCCGACCACGCCTTCGATCAGGTAGTCGGTGCCCCACAGGGCGCCGTCATAGAGACCGAGCGTCTCCTGACTGATGAGCTTGCCGGTATTGTCCGTGAGCGGGCCGACGAAAATCGGCGTCCCGGCTCTGGTTTCGGCAATGGCGTTGGTGGCTGCGGCGATCGCCGCTTCGGTCGCTCCCACGCCGAACGGCGTGGAAAAGACCATGTCCTTGTCGTAGCCGCCCTCGTTGACGTTGGGCAGTTTCTCGCCTGCGGCGATCAGCCTGGCGTACTCGGTATAGACCGTGCCCCATTTGAGCTCGGCGCCGGTGATGAAGCCGTTGGGGGCCAGCGAGGCCTGGTCGGCATTATGGCCGCAGCTCTTGACGCCACGCGCCTCGGCCGTCTCGACCACCACCTTGGGGCTGTCGACGTGGCAGGCGATGACGTCGCAGCCGGCATCCACCAGCGCATTGGCGGCCTCGGCCTCGCGCACCGGCAGGCTCCACTCGCCGGTGATGATGAGGCGCACCTCGGCGTTGGGGTTCACCTTCTTGACGCCCAGCGTGAAGGCGTTGACGTTTCGCAGCACCAGCGCGATCGGCTTGGCGGCGATGAAGCCGATCTTGTTGGATTTGGTCGAGAGGCCTGCAGCGACGCCGTTCACGTAGTGGCCCTGGTCGAGGTAGCAGAAGTAGCCTCCGAGGTTGAGCGGGTCGGTGTCCTTGTTCCACAGCGACGTCGGGTGGCGGAATTCGACGTCCGCATGCTTCTTCGCCGCTTCCTTCATGAAGGGGTCGAAATAACCGAACGAGGTCGGAAACAGCAGCTTGGCGCCGTCGAGGTTGATCATCGATTCCATCGACTGGGCGACCGCGTCGGTTTCGGGGACATTCTCCTCCTCCACCACGGTGACATCGGGCAGCGCCTTCAGCGCGGCGGCGCCGACCGCATGGGCCTGGTTCCAGCCGAAATCGGTGACCGGCCCGACATAGATCATGCCGATGGTCAGCGGCGTTGCAGCTTGCGCCTTCATGCCACTCGCCAGCAGCAGCGATCCGGCGGCAGCAGTGCCGAGGAAATGTCGGCGGTTCATTGAGAAGTTGGACAAGGTTGCACCCCCATGAGTCCAGGTTTCATCGTCCGGGGAGCGCGGCATGCGCTCACCGTCTCGGCCACGCGTTGGCGCGGCGTTCCGTTTAGTCGGGTCGTTCCTGCGCGCGGCTAGGCGGCGCCGGTCTCAGTCACAAGGCGGTCGGCCTTGAGCTGTTCGTACTCGCCCACGCTGAGCGTCCGGATGTCGAACTGGTCGCGCGTGCGGGCATAGCCATGGCCACCGAGACGGCCGATCGCATCCATCTTGATCTGGTCGACGTGGAGGCGTGCCGCATCGACGATGTCGGCGCGGATGTGGATGCCCAGCACCTGGCCGAGCACGATCTCGCGCGCCTTGCCCACTTCGATGGTCATGTGCCGGCGGCATTCGAGCGCCGCCGGGGCCGAGACGATGCGCGGGCTGCGCACTGCCTTGCCGGGTACCGTTTCGAGGCCGGCCTCGCTGAGTTCATCGACATCGGGGCCGAACTTGATGGCGCAGATCTCCATCTGCGCGGCCAGTGCGTCATCGACGATGTGGACGGTGAACTCCTCGGTCTCGCGGATATTGCGCGCCGTGTCCTTGAGGCGCATGTCGTCGTAGTTCTCGATGCCGATGGCGACGATCGCCGGATCGTGGGTGAGAACATTGAAGAAGCTGAACGGCCCGGCGTTGCGCCGGCCGTCGCGGCTCAGTGTGGTGATGAACGCGATAGGCCGCGGGATCACCGTCCCGATCAGCAGCTTGTAGCGCTCGCGCGGGTCCAGTTCGGCGAAGTCGAAATGCAGGTGGCCGCTCATCTGGCGCGCTTGCGCTTGAGCGGGATGGCGCCGGCGGGCGCGGCGATCGCGCCGGCATAGCGGGCGAGCACGTCGCCGAGCGCCGCGCCGGCGGGGTCGGTATCGTGCATGGCCCGACGCTCCACGGCGGACATGTGCGCATCCATGAGGGCGATGGCCTTGGCAGCGTCGCCGGCACGCAGCGCGGCGATGATCTCGATATGCTCGTTGGGGCCGCTGTGATCGTGGCTGTGCGGCGAGCCGTAAACGGCAAGGATCAGCGAACAGCGGGTCACAAGTTCCGACATGTAGCGCTCGAGCAGGACATTGCCGCTCAGTTTCGCCAGCCGGATGTGAAACTCACCACCCAGGCGCCCGGCAACGTGTTCTTCATGCCGCTCGCGGGCCGCATCCTCCTCGCGCACCAGCCCTTCGAGCTCGGCGCCAAAGCTTGGTTTCCAGCGCTTGATGACGAGGTCGACGGCCTGGGCCTCCAGCCCGCGCCGCACCTCGAAGACGTCACGGGCCTCCGCCAGGGTCGGTTGGGCGACGATGGCCGTGCGCTTGGGCCGAGCATCGACCAGCCCTTCTGATTGCAGTTTCGCCAGCACTGCCCGCACCAGCGTCCGGCTCATGCCGAAATGTGCGCCGATCTCATCCTCGGGCAGTTTAGTGCCCGGTTGCAGCGCCCGCTCGAGGATCGCCTGTTTCAGCGCCTCGTGAGCGATATCGGTGCGGGGGGATGGTCTGGTCATTCAAACCTCGTGTTGTCGATCCATTCATGCATACGAGATTGTGAGTTGCAAGTATGCCAGATTTCACCATCGGACAGCAAAAACTGCAGCAGTTTGCAGACACTTGCGGTCAACATGCGAGAATCGCATGGCTGATCTGCATGAAACTGGATCGTTGTTCCGTCAATCATGTATACAGTTTTGGTATTCGAACGGGAGAGGCGCATGCCGGCAAGGACCATTATTCTCAAGCTCAACCAGCAGCAGCTCGAACTGATCGACCGCACCATCGCAAAAGGCGTGGCGCCTGACCGTGCGGCATTGGTGAAGCTGGCCATTCGCGAGCACGCGGAACGGCGCGCCAAATGAGAACCGTGCTCCAGACCCTGATGCTGCAGCCGGGCACCGGCAAGGCGATCGAACTGCTCGCCGGGCAGATCCTGCGCATCGAGCAGGTGGAGGGCGGGCAATGCGTCGATTTCAACGCCTTCAACCTGCACGACTACAAGGAGTTCATGCATTGCGGCCGTACCCGCACCGTGCATGGCTTCAACCCCACCGAAGGCGCGTTCCTGTGGAGCCAGCCGCCGCGCGAGCGGGCGCTGCTCTACATCCTGAAAGACACGGTCAAACGCAACGACGTGTTGTTCCCGCGCTGCTCGGCTTATCTTTACGAAAGCGCCTATGGCTTTCACGATCACACCAACTGCCACGACATCCAGTCCGAGGCGCAGCGCGAGTACGGCCTGACCCCGGACGACGTGCATGACAGCTTCAACTTCTTCATGAACACCGAGATCGGCGCCGATGGGCGGGCGACGATCACCCGGCAGTCGAGCCGGGCAGGGGACCATGTCGATCTCCTGGCGCTGACCGATGTGCTCGCCGTGCCCAATGTCTGCGGCGCCGACGTCATGCGCACCTCCAACTTCTCGCTGAAGCCGATCCGCCTCACCGTGTTCGAGGCGACCGAAGCCGACCTCGCCGCCGTCCCGCCGACGCCGGTGCTGCGCAGCCAGCGGACACCCAGGGATTTCCGCCAGCCCCACATCAAGGCGGACCGCGAACTCACCCGCGACCCCGCCTACGCGCCGGCCTTCACCAACGTGCCGATCCGCATCGAGGAACTTGCGGTCACGCTGACCGGGGAAGAAGCGGCCCTGTTCGACGCGGCCCGGCTGCCGCTCTACGGCGACGACGACGGCGCGGCGCTCCGCGACCTGCTCTTTACCTGGTGGGAGGAGCGCTACCTCGGAGCCAATGCCGGGGCTCCTGCCATCACCAAATAGCAGGTACTGCACAGCACAGTGGCAGCGCCCACTTTATGTGCACGATGCCCTGCATTCGACGCCGAGCGTCGGGATTGGAGACGGACGATCTTACTAATGCACTGACAGATAACGATATTCGATTCTGGCATGGCCCTTGCTCCGTTGTATGCAGAGTTAGGAGCTAGGGTTCCGGCGCCATCTTTTCCGGCGCGTCTGGTCCGAGAGCACTCACCGGAGCGGGAGACATCCCTCCGGGACACGGCGGGACAAAAGCCCGGGAGACCTCGTAAGCCAAGGGATTGGCAGCGCGGGTCTTTACGCGCTTCGCCGATCCCCAAGTCGAAACAGGGGATTGTGCATGAAGTTCACCAGACTGGTTTCCGCCCTCGCCCTCGCGATGCTCGTTGCTGCCGCAGGCACCGGCGCCGAGGCGCAGCAGAAGAACGACTTCAAGGTTGCTTGGTCGATCTATGTCGGCTGGATGCCCTGGGGCTACGCCGCCGACAACGGCATCGTCAAGAAATGGGCCGACAAATACGGCATCAGCATCGAGGTCACGCAGTTCAACGACTACGTCGAGTCGATGAACCAATATACGGCCGGCGCCTATGACGCGGTGACCCTCACCAACATGGATGGCCTCTCCATCCCCGCCGCCGGCGGGGTCGACACCACCGCCGTCATCATCGGTGACTTCTCGGCCGGCAACGACGCGGTGATCCTCAAGGACAAGACCGCGCTGACCGACATCAAGGGCCAGCCGGTCAACCTCGTCGAGTTCTCGGTCTCGCACTACCTGCTCGCCCGGGCCCTCGAAAGCGTCGGTCTGACCGAGCGCGACGTCAATGTCGTCAATACCTCCGACCCCGATATGGTCGGCGCCTTCCAGACCCCTGATGTCAGCGCCATGGTCACCTGGAATCCGATGGTCTCGGAGATCGCTGCTCTGCCCGGCGCTCACAAGGTGTTCGACAGCGCGCAGATCCCCGGCGAGATCATCGACATGATGGTCGCCAACACCCAGGTGCTCGCCGACAACCCCAATTTCGGCAAGGCGCTGGCCGGCATCTGGTACGACACCATGGCCATCATGACCGCCCAGACGCCCGAAGGGGCCGCGGCGCGCGCTGCCATGGGCGCGGCCTCCGGTACCGATCAGCAGGGCTTCGAAGCGCAGCTTGCGGCGACGAAACTGTTCCCGACGCCCGCCGAAGCCGTGACCTTCGTCACTTCTCCTGACCTCCAGACCACCATGGACAAGGTCCGCGCCTTCCTGTTCGACAAGGGCCTGCTTGGCTCCGGCGCCGCTTCCGCTGACGTCATCGGCATCGAGCTCCCGGGCGGCGAAGTGCTGGGGGATCCGGCCAACGTCAAGCTGCGGTTCACCGACGTCTACATGAAGGAAGCGGCGGCAGGGACGCTGTAAGTCTGTGCTCCCCACCCGTCTCGCCGCGCTCGGCACCCTCGCCCTCAGGGGCGGGGGAGGTCGGTGACGTCTCAATCATCCGAGCCACTCCATGCGTCTCATCAACCTCAAGCCATCGCGAACCAACCAGTTGATCCTGGCGCTGCTGCCGTTTGCTGCCCTGCTGTTGGCCTATGCGCTGGGCTCGGCGGCCCGGCTCGCCGACAACCCCTCCGACAAGCTGCTGCCGGCGCTGACCAGCCTCGCTGACGCGGTCAATCGCATGGCTTTCGCCCCCGACCCCCGCACCGGCGAATACCTGCTGTGGTCCGATACCTGGGCGAGCCTCGGCCGCCTGTTCTCGGCGCTGGGCATTTCCACGCTCATCGCCCTCGTTTTCGGCATGATCGTGGGCATGTTCCCCTACGCCCGGGCGCTGCTGGCGCCGTTCTTCGCCGCCGTCTCGATGGTGCCGCCGCTGGCGCTGCTGCCGATCCTGTTCATCGTCATGGGGCTGGGCGAAACCAGCAAGATCACCCTCATCGTCATCGGTGTCGCGCCGATCATGATCCGCGACCTGGCGCTCAAGGTCATGGAACTGCCGCGCGAGCAGACGGTGAAGGCTGAAACGCTTGGCGGCAACTCATGGCAGATCGCCATCCGCGTGGTCCTGCCGCAGGTGCTGCCACGGCTCATCACCTGCCTCCGCCTGCAGCTCGGCCCGGCCTGGCTGTTCCTCATCGCGGCCGAGGCGATCTCGGCGGATTCCGGGCTTGGCTACCGGATATTCCTGGTCCGCCGTTACCTCTCCATGGACGTGATCTTTCCGTACGTGATCTGGATCACGCTGCTGGCCGTGCTCACCAACGTCCTGCTCGATCTGCTCCGCATCCGGGTCTTTCCCTGGTCCGACCTGGGGAAGGCGTCATGATCGTCGTCGACAATGTGTGGAAGGAATACGGCGACCAGATCGTCCTCGAGAAGGTCTCGCTCACCATCGAGGACCGGGCCTTCGTCGCGCTCGTCGGCCCCTCGGGCTGCGGCAAGACCACCTTCCTCAAACTGCTGCTCGGCGAGGAACGCCCGACGCAGGGGACCATCACGCTCGATGGCGCGCCGCTGTCACCCGAACCGGGACCCGACCGTGGCGTGGTGTTCCAGCGCTACTCGGTGTTCCCGCACCTGACCGTGCTGGGCAATGTGCTGCTCGGCAAGGAATTCGCTGCCTCCCGCTTCCGCGCCCGGCTCGTTGGTCCGGCGCGTCGCGCCGCTGTTGAGGAGGCCCGGGAACTCATTGCCGAAGTCGGCCTCGCCGGCAGCGAAACCAAGTTCCCGGCCCAGCTCTCGGGCGGCATGCAGCAGCGCCTTGCCTTGGCGCAGGCGCTGATCATGCAGCCGCGCGTTCTGCTGCTCGATGAACCGTTCGGCGCGCTCGATCCGGGCATCCGCGCTGAAATCCATGTGCTGATGAAACGTCTGTGGAACGAGACCAACCTCACCGTGGTGATGGTCACCCACGACATGCGTGAAGCCTTTACGCTCGGCACCCGCGTCATCGCCTTCGAGCGGCCACGCAACCGGCCCGACGAGCGCGAACGCTACGGCGCCTCGCTCAGCCGCGACATCGACATCTGGCCGCCGCGTCGCGCAGGCCAGCTCGATCCGGACGCATTTGCCGATAGCCCCGATCGGGACGACCCGATCCATGAGGTGGGCATTGGCCGGGACGACCCGGCGCCATCCCCTCAAGGAGATCCGGCATGAGCCGAACCCCAGAGCAGATCGCCGCCGACCGCGCCCGCTACGAAGAGCACCAGAAAAAGGGTCTCGCCTTCGCCACCAGGGCATTGCCCGAAGCCAGCGCTGTGCCAGCCGCGCCCATCGCGCCGGGCAGCGTCGTTGCGACCGAAACCATCGCCGCTGGCTGGTACTGGTCGACCGTGCTGCGCAAGGGCGAAGCGCTGCGCGTTGCCCAACCCCATGGTCCCGCCTCGGTCGCTCTCGTCTGCTGGAGCGCGCACGATAGCAGCGAGCGGCTCAATCTGCCGGACACCGTCAAGGTGCAGTGGGACACCCGTACCCAGAAGGGGCGGGTGCTGTTCTCCGACATGGGCCGGGTGATGCTGTCGATCACCGAGGACTCGTCCGGCGGCGCCCATGACGTGCTCCTCGGCGGCTCCACCGCCGCCGCCAACGCTGCGAAATATCCGGGGACAGCCACCCGCAACACCCGCGACAATCTCGTGCTCGCCGCCGGCAAGCTCGGCCTGTCGCGCCGTGACATTCCGCTGGCGCTGACCCTGTTCGCCCCGATCCGCGTCTCCGACGAAGACGGCCATTTCGCCTGGCAGCCGGGCCTGCTCAACGGCAACGATTATGTCGACCTGCGCGCCGAAATGGACCTGCTTGTCGCGTTCTCCAACTGTCCGCACCCGCTCGATCCCGGGCCGGCCTATGCGCCGAACCCCGTCGAGGTGACCCGTTATGTCACCGAGGTCACGGCTGATGATCTCTGCCGTATGTCCACCGCCGAGGCCGTCCGCGGCTTCGAGAACAACGCCCGCGCGGAGGCCTGAGATGCGCACCGAGGATACCGCCAGCCAGTCCCACCTGATCCCTGCCGAAGCGCCGTGGTCCGGCATCGTCAAGCGGGGCCAGACCATCCGCATTGTCGACAGCGAGGGCCAGCAGGCCGTTGACACCATCTTCTATCGTGCCGACGACTTCGCCGAACGCTACAGCGCTCAGGATACCCTGCGCACCCAAGGCTCGGCCTATATCGGGGTCGGCACCAAACTCGTCTCCAACGAGGGCAATACCATGCTCACCGTGGTCGCCGACACGTGCGGCCGCCACGACACCATGGCCGGCGCCTGCTCATGCGAGAGCAACACCGTCCGCTTCGGTCACGACACCCGCTACCTGCACGCTTGCCGCGACAACTTCCTCATCGAGGTGACCAGGCACGGCATGAGCAAGCGGGACATCGTTCCCAACATCAATTTCTTCATGAACGTGCCGATCTCGCCCTCGGGCGAAATGACCATCGTCGATGGGCTGAGCGGACCCGGCGATTACGTCGAGCTCATTGCCGAGATGGACGTCCTCTGCGTCATCTCCAACTGCCCGCAGATCAACAACCCCTGCAACGGCTTCAATCCGACGCCCATCCAGGTCCTGATCTGGGACGCCCAGTGATGTTCACTAAAGTCCTGATCGCCAACCGCGGCGAGATCGCGGTCCGCATCATTGGCACGCTGAGGCGCATGGGTATCGCTTCGGTCGCGGTCTATTCCGACGCCGACCGCTTCACCAGGGCGGTGCAGCTCGCCGACCAAGCCGTGCGGCTTGGGCCGGCTCCGGCCGCCGAGAGCTACCTCAATGTCGAGGCCGTCATCGCCGCCTGCAAGGCAACCGGGGCTGAAGCCGTCCACCCCGGTTACGGCTTCCTGTCGGAGAACACCGGCTTTGCCCGCCGCCTCGAAGCCGAGGGCATCACCTTCATCGGCCCGACGCCCGAGAACATCGAAGCGTTCGGCCTCAAGCACACGGCGCGCGAGCTGGCCAAGGCCAACGGTGTGCCGCTCCTTCCCGGCACGGAGCTTCTCGCCACTGCCGATGAGGCGATTGCCGCGGCCGATGTCATTGGCTACCCGGTCATGCTCAAATCCACCGCCGGCGGTGGTGGCATCGGTATGTCGCTGTGCGCCGACGCCGCAGCGTTGCGTGCTGCCTTCGACGGCGTGCAGCGCACCGCCCGCGCCAGCTTTGGCGATGCGCGCGTCTATCTCGAACGCTTCGTGTCGGATGCCCGCCATGTCGAGGTCCAGCTGTTCGGCGATGGCAAGGGTAGGGTGATTGCGCTGGGTGAACGCGATTGCTCGCTGCAGCGCCGCAACCAGAAGGTAGTCGAGGAGACGCCGGCGCCCGGGCTCTCCACCACGACCCGCTATCGGCTGCACGAGGCCGCCGTGAACCTCGGCCGGGCTGTCGGTTACCGTTCCGCCGGCACCGTCGAGTTCATCTACGATCCCGATCGCGAGGCGTTTTACTTCCTCGAGGTCAACACCCGGCTGCAGGTCGAACATCCGGTCACCGAAGCCGTGTTCGGCATCGATCTGGTCGAGTGGATGATCCGCCAGGCCGCCGGCGAGGACGTGATCCCCCCGCTGCCGCTGTCCCCCAGGGGCGCCGCCATGGAAGTTCGGCTCTATGCGGAAATTCCGCACGCCGACTTCCAGCCCAGCGCGGGCCTCCTGACCGAGGTGAAGTTCGGCGACGCGCGGGTCGACACCTGGGTCGAGACCGGCACCGAGGTCACCAGTTACTACGATCCGATGCTGGCTAAGATCATCGTCGCTGCAGCTGATCGCCCCACCGCCATCGCGAAGCTCCAGGCCGCCCTTGCCGATACCGGCATCGCCGGCATCGAGACCAATCTCGATTATCTGCGAGCCGTTGCGGCGTCCGACCTCCTCGCCTCCGGCAAGGTGGCGACCACGGCACTACGCAGCTTCGCCTTCACCCCCGAGGTCGTCGAAGTCATTGCGCCCGGCGCGCAATCCTCGCTGCAGGAACTGCCCGGCCGGCTTGGCCTCTGGCATGTCGGCGTGCCGCCTTCGGGGCCGATAGACGAGCGCAGTTTCCGCCACGCCAACCGGCTGGTCGGCAATGCCGACGAGACGGCCGCGCTGGAGCTCACCGTCTCCGGCCCGACCCTGCGCTTCCACGCTCCTGCCGTCGTCGCTCTCGCCGGGGCGCATATGCCGATGAAACTCGATGGCGCACCGCTGCCGCACAACCAGCCAATCGACGTCGGCGCCGGACAGGTGCTGAGCATCGGCGCGATCGAGGGCCCCGGCCAGCGATCCTATCTCGCGATCTCCGGCGGTCTCGCTGCTCCGGAAGTGCTCGGCTCGCGCGCCACCTTCGCGCTCGGCAAGTTCGGCGGTCATGCGACCGGCACCCTGCGCACCGGCGAGGTGCTGCACCTCGCCGGCCTGCCGCAGGTGGCCCGGCCTGCCAACGATCCGGTAGTGTTGACGCACGCCTGGGACGTCGCCGTGCTCTACGGCCCGCACGGCGCTCCCGACTTCTTCCTCGAAGAGGACATCGAGGCGCTGTTCTCGACGGCCTACGAAGTCCATTTCAACTCGGCCCGCACCGGCGTGCGCCTGATCGGCCCGGCGCCGAAATGGGCGCGCCGGGATGGTGGCGAGGCAGGGCTGCATCCCTCCAACCTCCACGACAACGCCTACGCCGTCGGAGCCATCGACTTTACCGGCGACATGCCGATCATCCTCGGCCCGGACGGGCCAAGCCTCGGCGGCTTCGTCTGCCCGGCCGTCATGGCGCGTGACGAACTGTGGAAGCTCGGCCAGTTCAAGCCCGGCGACACCATCCGCTTTGTCCCCGTCGCTCGCCCTGATGACAAGATCGCCGGCCCCGCGGTTCATCGGCCAAGTGAAGCCGGCTCCGCGATTGTGGGGTATTCCGACAACGGGCCTGTGCCGGTCGTCTACCGACGGCAAGGTGACGACAACCTCCTGGTCGAGTACGGCCCGATGGCGCTCGATCTCGCCTTGCGCCTGCGCGTTCATCTGCTGATGGAAGCCGTCAACGGGGAGGGCAGGCTCGGCGCCGGGAACGGGATCATCGATCTCACGCCCGGTATCCGTTCGCTGCAGGTCCACTACGACTCGACCCGCCTCTCCCGCGACCGCCTCCTCGGCCTGCTGTCCGAGATCGAGCAGTCCCTCCCCGCCCCGGAGCAGGTCACCGTTCCCTCCCGCATCGTCCACCTGCCGCTCAGTTGGAACGACCCGGAGGCGCAACTGGCGATGCGGAAATATCAGGAGCTGGTCCGCCCGAATGCCCCGTGGTGTCCGGACAACATTGAGTTCATACGCCGCATCAACGGCTTGCCCGACCTCGCGGCGGTGAGGAAAACCATCTTCGATGCCAGCTATCTCGTGCTCGGTCTCGGCGATGTTTATCTCGGTGCGCCCGTGGCGACCCCGATGGACCCGCGTCACCGGCTCGTCACCACCAAGTACAACCCGGCCCGCACCTGGACCCCGGAGAACGCCGTCGGCATTGGCGGCGCCTACATGTGCATCTACGGCATGGAAGGCCCGGGCGGCTACCAGCTGTTCGGCCGCACCATCCAGGTCTGGAACACCTGGCGGAAGACGCCGGCCTTTGCCAGATCCCCGTGGCTGCTCGACTTTTTTGACCAGATTCGCTTCTTCCCGGTCAGCCATGACGAACTGACGGAAGCCCGCGCGGCCTTCCCGCACGGCGGCTATCCGATCCGCGTCGAGGAGACCAGCCTCTCGTACGCCGACTATGCCGCCGAGCTCGCGCGCAACGCCGGCAGCATCGCGGCCTTCAAGCACACGCAGCAGACGGCGTTCGAAGCCGAGCGCCAGCGCTGGAAGGACGAGGGTCTCGACAGCTTCGTGGCGGAGGAGGACGCAAGTGCTTCCGATACCGCCGAAATGCCGTCCGGCCACTTCGGCGTCGCAAGCTCGGTCCCCGGCAATATCTGGAAGATCCTGGTCGAGACCGGCGCCCATGTCGAGGCCGGCCAGCCGGTCGCCATCATCGAGTCCATGAAGATGGAAATCACCGTCACCGCTCACGCCGCCGGCGCTGTCCGCGACGTCCGCGCCGGCCCGGGGCGCAACATCAAGACCGGCGATGTCATCATCGTCCTAGAGGAGATCTGAACATGCCCGAAAACCAAGCTGAGAGCCCGCTCCCCATCGTGGTCGTAGGTGCCCACCTCACCGGCCTGCCGCTCAATACGGAACTCACCTCCTCGGGCGGACACCTGCTCAAGCGCTGTCGCACGGCCCCCGATTACCGGCTGTTCGCCCTCCCCAACACCACCCCGCCCAAGCCGGGGATGGTGCGCGAACCAGGCTTTGATGGACCCGGTCTCGAGGTCGAGGTGTGGTCCCTGCCATCCGACGCGTTCGGCCGCTTCGTCGCCAGGATCCCCGCGCCGCTCGGTATCGGCAAGATTTCCCTCGATGACGGCACGGCGGTTTCGGGCTTTCTGTGCGAGTCCCATGCGGTAGCCGAGGCAGAGGAGATCACCCGCTTCGGTGGTTGGCGCGCATTTCTGGCGGAGCGCGCACGATGAAGGCGCTCATCCGGGCCGCGCAGTGGCTTCTGCACCGCCTCTGCGACGGTCTCGCCGCCCGCAAAGCTATTGTCCAGCCAGGCAAACTCCCAACGACGAGATAGCCATCCCTGTCCCTGTGCTCTCCCCGGGGCTATCGCATATGCCTTACGCACACCGGGCTCTCGGTGCTCCTCCACCGTGAAACGGGGGAGGGGGACCGCCGAAGGCGGTGGAGGGGGCGGCAGGAAGCGCCGGTTTTTTGGGCCGCCCCCTCCACCAGCTTCGCTGGTTCCCCTCCCCCGCTGCGCGGTGGAGGACCACTGCGAGCCCGGTGCCTGTCCATATCCGATGTCCCTGTGCCGTCACGGAGAAGTCTCTAGGGCGCGGATCCTCGCGCCGGCGACCGCCCCGTAAGGATATCTGCCAGTTTTTTGCCCGAGCTTTGGCGCTCCGACAGGTCGAGCCCGGAGAGCAGGTCCACCAGGTGGCTGGTCATCAGTTCCGACGCATCCAGCGCGCTGCGCTTGGCGATGGCATCGACCAGCGCATGATGGGCGTGACTTTCGCAGATCGTGTCGCGCCGCCGCCAGTAGAGCGAGATGATCAGTGATGAACGCGAGCAGAGATCGCGCACCATTTCGGTGAAGATCGACTGACCGGCGATTTCGGCGATGGCGACGTGGAACTGCGCCGAGAGCATTACCGCCTCGCCATCCTTGCCGGCGCGCACGGCCTTGTGCTCCTCCTCGAGGTGCCGGTGCAGCCGCTCGACGTCGGCATGCGTCGCGATCCCTGCCGCGAGCGCGGCAACCTTGGGCTCGACCAGCGCTCGCGCCTCGAACACTTCGCGGGCTTCGGTGCGCGTCGGCTTGGCGACGAAGGCGCCCCGATTGGGTTCGAGCCGCACCAGCCGGTCATGCGCCAGCGCCTGCAGCGCCGCGCGGACCACGGTGCGACTTACCGAATAGATCGCGCCCAGCTCGTCCTCGGGCAACTTGGTGCCGGGGTCGATGCCGTGCCCGAGGATGCCATTGCGCAAACCGATATAGAGCGCGGAGCGCCGCACCGCGGGGCGACCCTCACTCTCATCGATCTCGTCGCTTTCGAGCATGCCGAACTCCCGAACCCAGTCGAATCTAGCCGAGAACTGGACACACCGCTATCGGCGTTTCGTATACAAAGTCTGCCAATATCGAATGCACTCGCCTATATTTTAGGCATTGAGAAGAAATGATGCAGACACGGCGAGGGACCACTCGTCCCTGAACCATCGCGTGATTTCAATGGCCTAGGGCGCGATACCTGGGGCGCCGCGCGCTGGCACAGCTCTTGCAGTTGCTTACCCGACGGCCAAGAGGTGGCCTACGGGGCGGTGCATGGCGCAGGGCGACCTGGAAGTTGTGAAGCTGACCAAGCGCTACGGCGATGCGCTTGCGGTAGATTCGATCGATCTCAAAGTGCCGGCCGGCACCTATTGCTGCCTGCTCGGACCATCGGGCTGCGGCAAGACCTCGACCTTGCGCATGGTTGCAGGACATGAGGCGGCGACCGACGGCGATATCATCCTGTCGTCCACCAATGTCACCGACCTGCCGCCGGCCAGGCGCGGCACGGCGATGATGTTCCAGTCCTACGCGCTGTTTCCGCATCTCGACCTGATCGACAACGTTGCCTTCAGCCTCAAGATGAAGGGCATCGAGAAGGCGCCGCGACAGGCCAAGGCGCTCGAGCTGCTCAAGCTGATGCAGATGGATGGCTACGCTTCGCGGCGGCCGGCCCAGCTTTCCGGCGGCCAGCAGCAGCGCGTGGCGCTGGCCCGTGCCCTGATCACCGATCCCGAGGTGCTGTTGCTCGACGAGCCGCTCTCGGCGCTCGATCCGTTCCTCAAGATCCGCATGCGCGCCGAGCTCAAGAAGCTGCAGACGCGGCTGGGCATCACCTTCGTCCATGTCACCCACAGCCAGGAAGAGGCCATGGCGCTGGCTGACCTCATCGTGGTGATGAACAACGGCCGGGTCGAGCAGGCGGCGGCGCCGCGCGAGGTGTTCGAGCGGCCCGCAACTGCCTTCGTCGCCCGCTTCATGGGGGATCACAACGTCGTCACCGGCAGCGCCCGATCGGTCGCCGATGGCGTCGTCAGCGTCGAGGTGCCGGGCGGCAGCAGCTTTGCTGCCTCGGGGGCGCCGCTCGCCGTTGGCTCACCCGTCGATGTCGGCATCCGCACCGATCATGTGCGCGTCGGGACGACTCCTGCCGAAGGGCTCGGCTTCACCGGCATCGTCTCCAACATCGAGTATCGCGGCGCCTCGGTGAAGCTCTCGGTCGACGGCGCCGGCATCGAGGATTTCACCGCCATCGTCGACGACAAGAGCTTCTTTTCGAAGCCGGTCGCCGTCGGAGACGCGGTGCCACTCTATTGGGATGCCGAGGATGCGATCATCCTCGGCCGCCCCAATTCGTAAAGCCATCAGCAACAGGGGTTTTAGGCTATGACTGAATCCAGCAAGACAGCCAAGGCGGCCATGATTTCGCGACGCAGCATGCTCAAGGGAGCGGCCGCGCTGGCCGGCGCTGCCGCGGGCGCCGGCGCCCTGGGTGGTTTCCCGACGGTCTGGGCGCAGAACCCGATCACCCTGCGCCAGTTCGGCACCGGTGTGTCGAACCTCAACGCCATCGCCGAAAAGTGCAAAGCGGACCTGGGCATCACGCTCGAAATGACCGCGACCGATTCCGATGCGGCCGCGCAGCGCGCCGTCACCCAGCCCGACAGCTACGACATCGCCGATATCGAATACTGGATCCTCAAGAAGGTCTACCCGACCGGCGTGATCCAGCCGATGGATGTGACCAAGCTCAAATACTACGACAAGATCGTGCCGCTGTTCAAAACCGGCAAGCTGACGCCCGACAGTGTCATCGCCCAGGGCACCGCGCCGCACACCGTCGGCTATGTCGATGCACCGGATTCCAAGGAATTCGCCAAGGCGGAGACCGGCTTTTTCACCATGGTCCCGACCATCTACAACGCCGACACGCTGGGCATCCGCCCTGACCTCGTCGGCCGCGAGATCACCACCTGGGCCGACATCATGGACCCCGCCTTCAAGGGCAAGACCTCGATCCTCAACATCCCCTCGATCGGCATCATGGATGCGGCCATGATCATGGAGGCGATGGGCAACATCAAATATGCCGACAAGGGCAACATGACCAAGGCGGAGATCGATGCGACCATCGATTTCTTGATCAAGGCCAAGCAGGATGGCCAGTTCCGCGCCTTCTGGAAGAGCTTCGACGAGAGCGTCAACCTGATGGCGTCGGGCGAAGTGGTGATCCAGTCCATGTGGTCGCCGGCCGTCGCCGCCGTGCGCTCCAAGGGCATCGCCTGCAAGTACCAGCCGCTCAAGGAAGGCTATCGTTCTTGGGGCGGCGGCCTCGGCCTTGCCGCACATCTCTCGGGCGCCCAGCTCGACGCGGCCTACGAGTACATCAACTGGTACACCTCGGGCTGGGTCGGTGGTTACCTCAACCGCCAGGGCTACTACTCGGCGGCCATGGACACCGCCAAGGAGTACATGTCGGAAGACGAATGGGGCTTCTGGATCGAAGGCAAGGCAGCAGTCGGCGACATCCTGTCGCCCGATGGCGCGGTGATGGAAAAGGCCGGCGCCGTGCGCGACGGCGGTTCCTTCCTCGAGCGCATGGGCCACGTCGCCTGCTGGAACTCGGTGATGGATGAGGACCGCTACATGGTCACGCGCTGGAACGAGTTCATCGCGGCCTGATGAGCCACCGACCGCCACCCTCCCCCTCGCGGGGAGGGTAGTGCAGCTGGGACCGACAGGTCCGTAGCGAAACTAGGGCGGGGGGAGATGCTTGCACCGAGCGTGCTGCGCCCCCCACCCCATCCCTCCCCGCAAGGGGGAGGGTGACCTGACTGATAGCCGGGAGCCAAAATGGCCGTCGCCGATCAATCCATCGCCGTGCCGACCAGCAAGCCGAAGACGCGCAAAACGCCGCTCTCCTTCGGCCGGCTCGCCTCGTACCTCCAGTCGATCCCGCTCTGGCTGATCCTCGGGTTCTTCCTGCTGCTGCCGATCCTGCTGCTCGTCTTCGTCAGTTTCTGGGACTACGATTTTGCCCGGATGTATCCGGGCTTCGTCTTCACCAACTATGTCGAGACGCTCGGCTCCTGGGTCACCTGGAAGACCTATCTCAATACGCTGAAATTCGCGGCCATCGTCTGGGCGCTGACGCTCTTCATCGGCTTCTGGGTCGCCTATTTTCTCGCCTTCCACGTCAGGTCGGCGACCATGCAGATGGTGCTGTTCCTCGTCTGCACCGTGCCGTTCCTCACCTCCAACATCATCCGCATGATCTCGTGGATTCCGGTGCTGGGCCGCAATGGCCTCGTCAATTCGACGCTGGTCGAGATGGGGGTCATCTCGCAGCCGATCGAATGGCTGCTCTATTCCGATTTCGCCGTGGTGCTGGCCATGGTGCACCTGTTCACGCTCTTCATGGTCACCCCGATCTTCAACACGCTGATGCGCATCGACCGCTCGCTGATCGAGGCGGCGCGCGACGCCGGGGCCAGTGCGTGGCAGATCATGTGGAACGTCATCCTGCCGCTGGCCAAGCCCGGCATGGCGATCGGCACCATCTTCGTGGTGACCCTGGTGATGGCGGATTTCTCCACCGTGCAGGTGATGAGCGGCGGACAAAGCGCTTCCGTGGCGCTGATGATGAAGAACCAGATGTCCCTGCTGCAATATCCCGCCGCCGCGGCCAACGCCGTCGTGCTGCTCGTCCTGGTGCTGCTGCTGGTCGGGGGCATCCTGCGTATCGTCGACATCCGCAAGGAGCTCTGAGATGCAGCAGCGCGAGAAACGCCCGTTCAGCTTTTATATCCTCGCCGCCTTCTTCGCGCTCTTCGTGCTGTTCCTTTACGGTCCGATGTCGGCGATCTTCATCCTCTCGTTCCAGGGGCCCAACGGCGGTCTCACCTTCCCGCTCAACGGCGTTTCGGTGCACTGGTTCGGCAATCTGTTCGAAAAGCAGGCGGTCGGCGATTTCGGCGCCAGCTTCAGCCGTTCGCTGCTGCTCGGGCTGATGGTCATGGTCTCGACCGTCCTCGTCGCGCTGCTCGCGGGGCTCGCCTTTCGCCGCAGGTTTCTCGGCGGCACGCCGCTCTTTTACCTGACCATCGCCAGCCTCGTCGTTCCCTCGATCATCGTCAGCCTCGGCATCGGTGTGCTGTTCCAGCAGATCGGCTTCCGCCCCGCCTGGTGGACCTCGGGCTTCGGCGCGCACCTGACCTGGACGCTGCCCTTCGGCGTGCTGATCATGTTCGCCGTCTTCAATCGCTTCTCGCCGTCCTACGAGGAGGCCGCGCGCGACCTTGGCGCCTCACCGTGGCAGACCTTCCGCCACGTGCTGCTGCCGATGATCGCCCCCAGCCTGATCGGCGTCGGCCTGTTCGGCTTCAGCCTGTCCTACGACGAGTTCGCCCGCACACTGATGACCGCCGGCACGTTCAACACGCTGCCGCTCGAGATCTACGGCATGACCACCAATGTCACGACGCCGGTGCTTTACGCCCTGGGAACGGTGACGACGCTGTTCTCCTTCGCCGTGATCCTCGTGACGCTGGGGATCATCCTGCTCATCAGGCGGCAGCGGGCGCGGGCCTAGATGCGGCTGTTGCTCCTCAACCTGCCGGCGATCGATGGTGTCGCCGCTGCAGTCAAACTCGGCGAAAGGTTGGTGGCGCTGAGCTCGGGCAGGTCGCCATCGAGGCGGTTCGCGCTTACGCTGGCGGCATGAACCTGACCATCCGACCGATGACCTTGAGCGACCTCGACGTGGCGCTCGGCTGGGCCCGCGACGAAGGCTGGAACCCGGGGCTCGACGATGCCGGCGCCTTCTACGCGCAGGATCCCGGCGGCTTCCTGATGGGCTGGCTGGGCACGGTTCGCATCGGCTGCATTTCGGTCGTCAAGTACGGATCGGATTTCGCCTTCCTCGGCCTCTACATCGTCCACCCGGCACACCGCGGCAAAGGCTACGGCAAGGCCATCTGGGACGCCGGCATCGCCAGTGCCGCCGGCCGCACCATCGGTCTCGATGGCGTCGTGGCGCAGCAGGACAACTATCGCAAATCGGGCTTCGCCTTCGCTCACAAGACCGTGCGCTGGGGCGGCTCGCTTCGCGGCCTGGTGACGACCCGCTCCTTCGTCCGGCCGATCGAGGTCACCGACATGGACGCCGTCCTGGCCTATGACAATAAGCATGTCGCCGCCGACCGCGAGCGCTTCCTCAAAGCCTGGCTCGCCCCGTCGCCGTCACGTCAGACCGAGGGCTATTTCGAAGACGGCACGCTGCGCGGCTTCGGCACCATCCGCCGTTGCGTCGACGGCTGGAAGATCGGCCCGCTCTTCGCCGATACCCCGGCGATCGCCGAGACCTTGCTGGCGACGCTGGTGACCCCCGCAGCCACCGACATGATCTTCATCGACATCCCCGAGCCCAATCGCGCCTCCGCCGCGATGGCCCGCCGCCTCGGCCTCACCCCCGCCTTCGAAACCGCCCGCATGTATCTGGGCGCAGCGCCGGCGCTCATGCTCCACGAGATATTCGGCATCACGACCCTGGAGCTCGGCTGAGACCAACGGCGTGAACTGGTGCCGGCCTCGCTGCTCCCCGCTGTTCCTTGGTAGGCCCGCCTGGAGTCCCAGCGGGCGCCGTCAGTACCGGAGGTTGGTTGCGGCGACTTTGGCCCGCTGCTGCCAACGAGACAGGCTGGCGCGGTGGCGCTGTGCGAGTCTGACCTGTGTCCCCCCAAAGCGCGTCGCGATCTCCGGGATTCGCTCTGACGGGATCGACGACATTCACCTTGGTGCCGGTAACAATCGCATCAATTTCAAGGCTCCCACCGATCCGAGATCTACCGGGCAACCGGTGACGCCGAGTACCGCATCAACTTCTCAACCACGAAGCTGGACGGCTCGGCCACGGTGCGGTGGCCATGCTGATGGGTTCCGGCAAGGCCCGTGGCCCCGTCTTCGTTCCTGCCGGCCAGCCTGATCGTATCTGATCAGGCTGGCCGGCTCGTTGTTTGACGTATCAGGTTCCAGCGATCCCCAACGCGACAAGCTCGGCGCGATGGCGCTGCATAGCGAGCTGGATGCGATAGTCGCGCTCAAGACCAGTGCGCGCTTCCGGGTGGGGCGAGAGTTCCGTGCTGGGCTGCGCCATTGCTGCAGCGGCGGCGGGCAGATCGGCATGTAGGCCCGCTGCGGTGGCCGCCACAATGGCGACACCGAGCAGGGTTGGATCCTCCGCCGTCGAAACCACCACGGTGCAGCGCGCCGCGTCGGCGTAGAGTTCCATCAGCAATGGGTTGTGGCTGTGTCCGCCGGTGACGTGAAGCGTCTCGATGCCGTAGCCGCGCACGGTGAGGGTATCGAGGATGTGCCGGACCTGCACGGCGATCGCTACCGCGGTGCGCCAGTAGAGGCGGCAAAGGCTGTCGAAGTCGCTGTCGAGCGACAGGCCGGAAATCACCCCCAGGGCGCGCGGGTCGGCCAGCGGCGAGCGATTGCCGTGAAAATCCGGCAGCACATTGAGCTGTGGCGCCAGGTCGGGGCCCTCGCTGGCCCGCAACTCGGTCACCCGCGCGATCACCCGGTGATGCAGCTCGGGGGTCGGGTCGCCCCCCGCCGCATGCGTCCGCAGTACGTGGTCGAGCAGGGCGCCGGTCGCCGATTGGCCGGCTTCGTTGAGCCAGGCGCCAGGAAGCACCGCGTTGTGATAGGGCCCCCAGACGCCGGCCGTCGGCATCGGCTGGTCGGACAGCGCCATGACGCAGCTCGACGTGCCGGCGATCAGCGCCATGTGCCGGTGGAGGTTGGCAGGATCCTTGGCATAACTCGCCAACGCCCCGAGCGCGCCGGCATGGGCATCGATCAGGCCGACGCCGACCACACAGCGGCTGGTGAGGCCAAGCTTCGCCGCAGCAATGGCCGTCATCGGCCCCAACGACTGGCCGATCCGGCTCGCCGTCTCGGGCAGCGCGGCGCGCTCGAACAGGTCAGCGAGACCCATGGCAGCCAGAAAATCCCGCTGCCAACTCGGGCTTTCATGCGTGAGATAGGTCCATTTGCAGGTGAGCGTGCACTCCGAGCGCGCGTTCGAGCCCGAGGCCTTCCAGGTCAGGAAATCGACGAGGTCGAACATCTGGCCGGCCCGAGCCCAGCTCTGAGGCGCATGGCGCTTCAGCCACATCAGCTTGGGCACTTCCATCTCCGGCGACATCGTGCCGCCGATGAAATCGAGCACCCGATGGCCGCTTGCCGTGCATGCCTCGGCTTCCGCCTGCGCCCGGTGATCGAACCAGGCAATGGTGTCCCAGCGCGAGGCGCCGCCCGGGCTGACCGGCAGGGGAGCACCATCGCGGTCGCGCACCACCAGCGAGCAGGTCGCATCGAAACTGATCCCCACCGCCTCGTGCGCCGCGACGCCCGCCAGCCGCATCGCCGTGCGCACCGCGTCGGCGACCGCATCCCAGATCTGCTCGGAATCGTATTCGGCGATGTCCGAACCGACCCGGTTCAGCTCCAACGGGTGTTCCGCCCGACTGACCAGGCGCCCCGACGGCGTGACGAGACCGGCCCGCGCGCTCGCCGTCCCCACATCCACGGCAACCAGCATCGCCGCCTCGCCAGTTTCGCGCGCTGCGTGGAGTTCCAGGAGCCCGGGCAGCGACCGCATGTCCTCGATGATCGCATCGGGGGCCAGCGCCTCGATCTCGGGCCGGAGGCCGCTTGGCTCGATATGGCTGCCGCCGACATAGGCGAAGACCCGCATGCCGGCCGCCTGCGCCGCGAGGATACCGGCCGGCGAGTCCTCGATAACGAGGCAGTGTTCCGGCGCGACGCCCATCTCACGCGCTGCGTGGAGGAACAGGTCGGGCGCCGGCTTGCCGTTCCTGACCATGCTGGCCGAGTAGATATGGCCCTCGAAGCGGGGCAGGAGGCCGGTGAGCTCGAGGCTCAGCCGGATCCGCTCCGGCTGGCTCGATGAGGCGACGCAGAACGGTAGCGCGAGCCCCGCCACCACCTCGCCGATCCAGCCGGTCGGCTTCAGCTCGCGGCGGTACAGCGCATAGAGCCGGTCGCGCATGCCGCTGAGCGCGGCAGCGCTGAGGTGGGCGCCATGGCTCTGGTTCAGGCTCTCGGAGATCGAGGCGAGGCTGCGCCCGAGATACGAGCGGAACGCCACTTCGCGTTCGATGGCGATGCCCTGCTCGGCGATCAGCTCGAGCAGCACCCGCATGGCCAGCGGCTCGCTGTCCACCAGCACGCCGTCGCAGTCGAAAATGACGAGCTTGATCGGCGCCATGCTGCCCTCCCGGCTTATCGGTAGCCGGGCGACATCCGCTTCGGCAAGTTTGGTCTGCTTGGGGCTAAAGGGTCCCGCCGAGATAAGCTTCGAGCGTCGCTTTGGTGCCGCGTGACCAGAGGCTCGACAGCGCCGTGGTGAAGGCCGCGACATAAGTCGGGTTGGTGGCGAGCGGCCCAAAAATGTCGCCCATCGACAGCCATGCCACCGGATCGATTTTGGCCTCGGTGGCCAGCGCCGTCAGCCGCTCCCAGTTCGGGTCGTTCGGTGGGATCGGCTTGCCGCTGTCGCTTTCGCCGTAGCAGTAGCGGGCCCAGAGCGCCGAGACCAGCGCCAGCCCGGTCACCGACTGTCCCGCCGCCAACCGATCCGCCGCCGATGGCAGGATGAATTTGGGCTGCCGGTTCGAGCCATCAAGGCAGAGCCGCTGGATGGTGTCGCCGATCTTCGGGTTGGAAAATCGCCGCTCGATCAGCTTGTAATAGTCGCCGAGATCGGTGTCGGGCACTGGCGGCACCACCGGTACGATCTCCTCGCGCTCGACCTTTTCGAGGAAGGCCCGAACCAGCGGATGCTCCATTGCCTCATGCACGAAATGGATGTCGAGCAATCCGGCCGGGTAGGCGATGGTGGCGTGCCCGCCATTGAGAATGCGGATCTTCATGTGCTCGTAGGGCGCCACATCAGCGACGAACTGCACCCCGACCTGCTCGAGCGCCGGGCGGCCGGCCGGGAAGTGATCTTCCAGCACCCACTGCTTGAACTCTTCGCAGAACACCGGCCAGGCATCGACAATGCCGAAATCGGCCTCGAGCGCATCGCGCTCGCGCTGTCCCGTTGCCGGGGTGATCCGATCGACCATGCCGTTGGGGAAGGCCACCGCCGCGCGCACCCAGCTGGCGAGCTCCGGGCTGATCAGCTCGGCGAGCCCTGCCACGGCATTCTCAGTGACGTGGCCATTACCCGGGATATTGTCGCAGCTCATCACCGTAAACGGCTGGATGCCGCGCTCCCGACGCAGCTGCAGGCCGAAGAGGATCAGCCCGAACACCGTCTTCGGTGCCTCCGGGTTGACGCTGTCGGCGACGATATCGGGGTGGTTGGCGTCGAACCGCTGCGAGGCCGGATCGATATAGTAGCCGCCCTCGGTGACGGTCAGCGAGACGATCCGGACTTTCGGGTCGGCCAGCGTTTCGCTGATCGCGGCGAGGTCTCCGACCGGCAGGAAGTCGATCATCGCGCCGGTGACGCGGGCGCTCGTTCCGCCGGCTTCCTGCTCCACCACGGTGGTGAGGTAATCCTGCCCCAGGAGCTTCTCTCGCATCTCGGCGTCGTTGGCCCGCACGCCCGCGCCGACCAGGGCCCAGTCGTGGTCGAGCCCCAGGTTGAACAGGCTGTCGAGATACACCGCCTGGTGGGCGCGATGAAAATTGCCGACGCCGAAATGCACGATGCCCGGCGTCAGCGAGCCGCGCTGGTAGCGGGGCACGCTGGCGACGGCAGCGATCTCCGGCAGGTCTTCGGCGGAGAGTTCTAGCGGCATGGGTCTATTCCTGGGTGGTCAACGGAGCGCTTGGCCGGCGCGGTCGAAGCGATAGATACGGCCCGGCTCGGGCGAGAGCCATACCTGTTCGCCGGGATGATAGTCGTTCTCGCCGCCGGTGCGCACCGTCTGGAGGCCCACGCCATCGACATGGACGTGGAGGAAGGTGTCGGAGCCGAGGTGCTCGGCGACGCCGACCTTGCCCTGCCACTCCCCCGCATCGCGCGAGATGCGCACATGCTCGGGCCTGACGCCGATCGCCTCGGCCTGGTACTTGCCGGCCGCGGCGCCCTCGAGAAAGTTCATTTTGGGCGAGCCGATAAAGCCGGCGACGAACCGGTTGGCCGGGCTCTTGTAGAGTTCGAGCGGCGTGCCGAACTGCTCGACCCGCCCGGCGTTCAGCACCACGATACGGTTGGCCATGGTCATGGCTTCAACCTGGTCATGCGTCACATAGACCATGGTGGTCTTCAGCTGCTGGTGCAGTTCGGTGATCTCGATGCGCATGTTGACGCGCAGCGCCGCATCGAGGTTCGACAGCGGCTCGTCGAACAGGAACGCCTTGGGCTGGCGCACAATGGCGCGGCCGATAGCAACGCGCTGACGCTGCCCGCCGGACAAGGCCCGGGGCTTTCGATCAAGGTAGTCGGTGAGGTTCAGCACCCGCGCCGCATCCGCCACCTTCTGCTCGGCGATCGCCTTGTCGATATTGGCCATCTTCAGCGGAAAGGCGATGTTCTGGCGCACCGTCATGTGCGGGTAGAGCGCGTAGGACTGGAACACCATGGCGAGGCCGCGATGCGCCGGACCCTTGTCGGTCACGTCGACGCCGTCGAGCTTGATCGCGCCGGAGGTCGTGTCCTCGAGGCCGGCGATCAGTCGGAGGAGAGTCGACTTGCCGCACCCCGAGGGCCCGACGAAGACGACGAACTCGCCGTCCTCGATTTCGAGCGAAACATCGGGGATGACCGGATGGCCACCGAAGGTCTTGTTGACGTGTTCGAGTGTGATGGAGCCCATCTGAAATCCCCTATTTCACGGCGCCGAAGGTGAGACCGCGCACCAGCTGCTTCTGGCTGAACCAGCCCAGCAGCAAAATCGGCAGGATCGCCAGCACCGACGCGGCGGAAAGCTTGGCGAGGAATTGGCCTTGCGGCGAAGAGAAGGATGCAATGAAGGCGGTCAGCGGCGCCGCATCGTCGGTAGAGAGACGAAGGGTCCAGAACGCCTCGTTCCAGGCGAGGATGACGTTGAGCAGCAGCGTCGACGCGATGCCCGGCACCGCCATCGGCAGCAGCACATAGACCAATTCCTTGCCCAGCGTCGCGCCATCCATGCGCGCCGCCTCGAGGATATCGACCGGGATTTCCTTGAAGTAGGTGTAGAGCATCCACACCACGATCGGCAGGTTCACCAGCGTCAGGATGATGGTGAGGCCCAGCAGCGTGTCGAGCAGCCCGGTATTGAGGAAAATCAGGTACATCGGCACCAGGACGCCTGCTGCCGGCATCATCTTGGTCGAGAGCATCCACATCAGCACGTCACGGGTTTTCGGGGTCGGCGTGAACGCCATCGCCCAGGCCGCCGGCACCGCGATCAGCAGTGCCACGATGGTGGAACCGATCGAGATCACCACCGAGTTGAAGAACGGCCGGAAGTAATCCTGCTGGTCGAGCACCGCCGCATAACTTTCGAAGGTGAAGGACGGGATCATCGAGAACCCCGCCGCGGCTTCGCCCTCGGTCTTGAGGCTGGTGATGATGGTGTAGAGGATCGGAAAGAAGACGATCAGCGCCACCAGCCAGACGAGAACCGTCATGGTGAGCTTGCGGCGCGTGGATACGGCGCGGGCCATTTATGCCTCCACTCGTTGGTTGCGGCTGGTCTCCCTCCCCCTTGCGGGGAGGGTAGCGAAGCTGGTCGCGTAGCGACTTAGCGGAGCTGGGGTGGGGGTGGCAGCAGGCTCCGAGCGAGGGGCGCCCCCCACCCTTGATCCCTCCCCGCAAAGGGGGAGGGAGACGACTGGCACATCCATGGTCGGTCGGGATCCCTCACGCATCCAAATTCCTCCCCACCGCCCGCATCAGGAAGATCGCGACGATGTTGGCGAGCACCACGGCCACCAATCCGCCCGCCGCGCCGGCGCCGATGTTTCCGCCCAACACGCCCGTGTTGTAGATCAGGAACGGCAGGTTGGTGCTGGCAAAGCCCGGGCCGCCGCCGGTGGTGATCTGGATCTCGGCATAGACGCCGAGCAGGTAGATCGTCTGGATCAGGATCACCACGGTGATCGCCCGCGCCAGGTGCGGCAGGATGATGTACCAGAAGCGCCGGAACACATTGGCGCCGTCCATTTCGGCCGCCTCCTTCTGTTCCTCGCTCAGCGATTGCATCGCCGTCAGGAGGATCAGTGTCGCGAACGGCAGCCACTGCCAGGCGACGATGGCGATGATCGACAGCAGCGGGTAATTGCCGAGCCAGTTGACCGGCTCCTGCCCGAAAAACCGTGAGACCGCGGCGAATACGCCCCAGGTCGGGTTCATCAGCTCGTGCTTCCAGACCACCGCCGCCACCGGCGGCATGACGAAGAAGGGCGAGATCATCAGGATACGGACGATGCCCTGGCCCCAGATCGGCTGGTCGAGCAGCAAGGCGAGGAGGATACCGAGACCCACGGTGATCACCAGCACGCCGACCACGATCAGCAGCGTGTTGATGATGGCCGGCCAGAAGGCCGGGTCGGTGACGAAGAACTCGAAGTTCGCGAAACCGGCGAAACCCTTGATGTTGGGGTTGGTGAGCCGGTAGCGCTGGAAGGCGAACCAGATGGTCAGGGCCAGCGGCACGATCATCCAGATCAGCAGCACAAAGACCGAAGGCGCCATCATCCAGCGGGCGAGGCGATGTGACTGCTTGGTGGCCATGATGCCGTTCCCCCAAAATGCGCCGGTCCCCACCGGCAGTCTTGCGCAATCTACTCCCCGCACCAGGTCACCCCGGCGACGGCCGGGGCCTGTCCTGAATTCTCTCGGCGTCCACAGCGAGAGCAAGTATTTCAGGATAGTTACCGGCCTTCGCCGGTATGACGCTGCGCGTGGGTGGAGCCGCGGTGACCGCAGCCCTGATCCGAAGAAGCCCGGCAGCGTGGCCGCCGGGCAGTCGCTCGGGAGGAGAGACCTCAGTAGTAGCCGGCCGCCTTCATCTCGCGGTCGACGCTCTGTTGTGCCTGGGCCAGCGCGTCATCGACGCTGGTAGAGCCGGCAAGTGCGGCCGAGAACAGCTGGCCGACCGTGGTCGCCATGCCGGCGAACTCGGGGATGGCGACGAACTGCACGCCGGTATAGGGCACCGGCTTCACCGCCGGATTGGTCGGGTCCGCCGCGTTGATCGAGTCGAGCGTCATCTTGGCGAAGGGCGCCGCGGCCTGGTAGTCGGCGTTGGTATAGAGCGAGGTGCGGGTGCCCGGCGGAACGTTGGCCCAGCCTTCCTTGGCGGCGACCAGTGCGAGGTAGTCCTTGCTGGTTGCCCAGGAGATGAACTTCTGCGCCGCGTCGGCCTTCTGCGAGCCGGCCGGGATGGCGAGCGACCAGGCCCAGAGCCAGTTACCGCGCTTGCCGAGCCCGGTGTCGGGGGCGAGAGCGAAACCGACCTTGTCGGCCACCGTCGATTCCTTGGCGTTGGTGACGAACGAGGCGGCGACGGTGGCGTCGATCCACATGCCGCACTTGCCCTGCTGGAACAGCGTCAGGTTTTCGTTGAAGCCGTTCGAGGAGGCGCCGACCGGGCCGGCATCCTTCATCAGATCGACATAGAACTGCAGCGTGTTCTTCCATTCCGGCTGGTCGAACTGCGGCTTCCAGGCTTCGTCGAACCAGCGTGCGCCGAACGAATTCGACATCGCGGTGAGGAACGCCATGTTCTCGCCCCAGCCGGCCTTACCGCGCAGGCAAATGCCGTTAATCTCGGCGGCGCGGTCGGTCATTTTGCGGGCGGCGTCGGCGACGAAGTCCCAGGTCGGGGCATCCGGCATGGTCAGCCCGGCCTTCTCCATCAGGTCCTTGCGATACATGATGAAGCTCGACTCGCCATAGAACGGCGCGGCGTAGAGCTTGCCGTCGGCGCTGAGCCCGCCCCGGATGGCCGGCAGCAGATCGTCGACATCATAGGCATCGCCGAGATTGTCGAGCGGCAACAGCCAGCTGTTCTTGGCCCAGATCGGCACTTCGTAGGTGCCGATGGTCATCACGTCGAACTGGCCGCCCTTGGTAGCGATATCGGTGGTGACGCGCTCGCGCAGGATATTCTCCTCGAGCGTCACCCACTGCAGCTGGATATCCGGGTTCTTGGCGGTGAAATCGTCGGTCAGCCCCTGCATGCGAACCATATCGCCATTGTTCACGGTGGCGATGGTGAGGGTGGTCTGGGCATAGGCCGTCGAGCCGAGCGCAAGCACCAGCGCGCTCGAGAAAAGCGGAAGCAGTTTCATCAATGTCCTCCCATAGGCGAGCATTTGTCTCGCCGTTGAGCAATTACTCACAAACTTTAGTATGATGTCAAGCGGGTGGAAAACGCGGGAATCCGGAGGGTGATGCGTTCGGCATCCCGCTCAGGTTCGTTTTTCGCTGTTGGGAAACGGCAGAACCGTTGGGGCGTTTCGCCGATGCCAACCCCACCCACGATGTCATCCCAGCGAAAGCTGAGACCCAACTCTCAGCCCGTGCCAGCGTATGGATGGGTCCCAGCTTTCGCTGCGATGACATCCGGTGGGTAGGCCAAGGCCGAGGCCAACTAGCCCCGCTGGTGCAGCAGAAAGCGACCTAATCAGCCGCGAGAATCGCCTCAGCGGTCTGCTCGTCGGTGATCAGGCCATTGACCAGCCGACGGGTCAGGGCGGCCCGGATGCCTGGGACCTTGCGCTCGCCGACGGCCGTTGCCACCACCATCGAGCTCTCCCGCGACGGCAATGGCGCCGAGGCGACGCGGTCATTGGTCAGGCCGCTGATGAATTTGCCCTGCGCGTCGAAGGCCCAACCGACGATCTCACCGACCGCCCCGGCCTTCTGCAAGAGCTTCAGTTCGGCTGCCGAAATGAAGCCATCCACCACCAGCGGCGCCTCGGGTCCGAGGTCGCCGATGCCAACGAAGGTGACATTGGCCTGCTGTGCAAGGGCATGGGTTTCGCGGATCATCGGCTGGCTCAGCAGCATGTCACGCTCGGCCGCCGACGACGCGATGACCGGCAGCGGCATGGGGAAGCTGCGCGCCTTCACCGCCTCGGCGATGTTGAAGATCACGTTGTAGAAGGCGGCCGAGCCGTCGGGGGCGATCGAGCCGGTCAGCGACACGATCTTGTGCTGCGGCGCCTCCATCGGTGTCAGTTGCTCGATCGCGGCTTTCAGCGTCCGTCCGGTGCCGATCGCCATCACCGTCGGCTTGTCGCTCCTGAGCCAGCGCTCGATCAGCGCCGCGGCGGCGATCGCCACGCCATGGATCGCCCCGGGCGCCTCTGGATCGGTCGGCACCACCTCGGCGAAATCGAGCGCGTAGCGCTTCTGCAGCTGCTCGGCCAATTCCATGCAGCGCCCGATCGGATGGTCCAGCCGCACCCGCACCAGCCCCTCGCTCACCGACAGCGACACCAGCCGCTGCGCCGTCTGGCGCGACACGCCGAGCTTTTTGGCGATCTGCTCCTGATTGTTGCCGGCGACGTAGTAGAGCCATCCGGCCCTGGCCGCATCGTCGAGACGCGTAACTGCTGTGTCCTGACGAGCCATGAAACTTTGCCCTCCGATTGGGCGGATACTCATCGAGCGGGCGAATAATCGCAAGCCCAAATCGCCCCCGCCGCCTGGCAAACCTGCTTCTACAGCAGGGGCAGGGTGATGCGGAAGCAGGCGCCCTGGCCGGTGCCTGGCAGCAGTTCCAGCTTGCCGTTCATCCGCTCGATCAGCTGGCGCGAAATGGCGAGGCCGAGGCCGGCCCCGGCAGGCGCGGTGACGCCGCCCGATTGCCCACGCGCGAACTTTTCGAAGATCAGTTTACGCTCGGCTTTGGGGATGCCGGGGCCGTTATCGGCAACTTCGATCAGGTAGCGCCCACGTCCCGTCCGCGAGCGGACTTCGACCATCGGCTCGGCCGCATCATTGTATTTGATGGCGTTGGACACGAGGTTGATCAGCACCTGGCAGAGCCGGTCGGGTTCGCCCGAGATCACCGCGCTCGGCGCGCGGCTGCCAACGGTCAGCTGCATGCGGCGCTGCCGCGCCAGCGCCGAGCAGACTTCAATGGCGCGATCGATCGAGCGCTCGGCCTCGATCGGTGTGTTGTCCCAGCCATGCTCGCCGTGATCTAGCGCGCTCATCCCCAGGATGTCGTCGA
This sequence comes from Devosia sp. Root105, assembly GCF_001424865.1. NCBI lineage: Bacteria > Pseudomonadati > Pseudomonadota > Alphaproteobacteria > Hyphomicrobiales > Devosiaceae > Devosia > Devosia sp. Root105. Next base: position 535,515 of record NZ_LMCR01000019.1, on the reverse strand, counting down.
GCAGCTTGGTGAGCCTGAGGCTCTCCTGATGGATGGTCTTGACGAAGCGTTGCCGCTCGTCGGCGGTCAGCTTTTGTTCCTCGAGCAGGATCTCCGAGAACGAGCGGATCGAGGTCATCGGGGTGCGCACCTCATGGCTGACCTGGCTCAGGAACTCGTCCTTCTCGGTGTCGATGGCGCGCAACTGCGTGTTGGCTTCCTCCAGTTTCTGCGCCGTCGAGCGGAGCTCGGCGGAGGTGCGCTCCAGCTCCTGCGAATATTCGATCACCTGCCGGGTCTCACCGGCCATCTCGAACACTTCCTCGAGCGATACCGCGTCGCCCGACACCACCTTGCTGAGCATCACATGCGCCGAAGCGGCGCCGATCGAGCCGGCGAGCTCGCGCTCCAGCCGGTCGATGAACTGCGGCGGCGGCGCGCCAGCCACCCCCTCGAACAGCGCCTTGGCGCGCGGCGAACCAAGCACCCGCTCGGCGACGAAATAGAGATCCTCGACCGTCGCCGAGCCGCGGATCACCGCCGGCGCGCCGGTGCCCGGGCGGCGGAACAGATCGGCAAACAGCGCCGCCTGCACCCGTTCCAGCGCCGATTGCGAGGTGAAGAGCGAAACGACCACCAGCGTCGCGGTGTTGAGCAAGAGGCTCCAGAACACCACGTTGACCAGCGGGTCGATATCCTCGACGCCGAACAGCGCCTCGGGCCGCAGCCAGGTGAGCCCCCACGGCCCTTCGGCCATGATCTGAGCCACCAGCGGCGACGAACTCTGGAACGACGGCATGAAGCTCGACCAGGCCCAGACCACGAAACCGACGGCTACCGCTGATGTCGCGGCCTTGAGCGAGGCCTCGCGCCAGAACAGGGCCGCGATGATGGCGGGGAGGAACTGCGCCACGCCGCAGAACGAGATCAGCCCGATCGGCGCCAGCGCGTCGGAATCGCGCGTCAGGTAGAAATACAGAAACCCGAGCAGCAGGATCAGCGCGATCGAGAAGCGCCGGGAATTGAGCAGCAGGCGGCTGACGCCGCGCGCGCTGGCAACGCCATGCCCCTGGGTCACCCGCAGCACGATCGGCATGACGATGTGGTTGGAGACCATGATCGACAGCGCAATCGACTCGACGATGATCATCGAGGTCGCCGACGAGAAGCCGCCGATAAAGCTGAACAGCGCCAGGCCCTCCTGTCCGGCCGACAGCGGCAGGGTGAGAACGAACATGTCCGGGTTGGCGCCCGCCGGCATCGAGGTCAGCCCGAACAGCGCGATCGGCAGGGTGAACAGGCTCATCAGCAGCAGGTAGGCCGGAAAGGCCCAGCCGGCAGTGCGCAGGTGATTTTCGTTGGAGTTCTCGACCACGGTGATCTGGAACTGCCGCGGCAGGCAGAGGATCGCCGCCGCCGAAAGCACGTTCATCGCCACCCAGCGGTCGTCGAAATTGCCGGTCGAGTAGATGTCGATCCCGGCCGCTTCGGCGCGCGAGAAGATCGCTTCGAGCCCGCCGCCCGCATAGATGACGAAGATGCCGATCGCCAGCAGCGCCGCCAGCTTGACGATCGCTTCGAAGGCGATGGCGGCGACGACGCCGTGATGCTGCTCCTTGGCATCGACGTTGCGCGTGCCGAAGAGGATCGTGAACAGCGCCATGCCGGCCGCCACCGCCAGCGCCAGGCCGACTTCGTCAATGCCGCGCAGCGTCCGGCCGGGAAACTCGCCGACCCCGGCAATGGCCTGCAGCGACGAGGTGACGGCCTTGAGCTGCAGCGCGATATAGGGCGCGATGCCGATCACCGCGATCACGGTGATCAGCACCGCCAGCCGGCTCGACTTGCCGAACCGCGCCGATAACAGGTCAGCGATCGAGGTGATGCGCTGCTTGTGGCTGATCCGCACCAGCCGGCGGAGCACGAACCACCAGCCGATGAACACCAGCGTCGGCCCGAGATAGATGGCGAGATATTCGAGCCCGTTGCGCGCTGCCGAGCCGACGGCGCCGTAAAAGGTCCAGCTGGTGCAATAGACCGAGATGGCGAGCGTGTAGATGAAGGGCGAGCGCAGGAACGCCGCCTTGTGGTTACGCGCCTGCCGGTCGCTGACATAGGCGATGAGGAAGAGGAGGCCGACGTAACCGATAGCGACGGCGATGACCACGTCCGGCGTCAGCATCAGTCCTCGCCCTCGGCTGGTGGTTCGGCCTCGGCTTCGCGCGGCAGACGGCGGCCGAGCCAGAAGGCAGCGGCGATCAGCCCCAGCCAGCAGACGAACAGGTAGATCACCTCGAACGGCACGCCGAACAGGCGCCGCTCGAGCTGAAATACCACGGCGAGTGGCGGCAGGATCAGCAAAACACCCAGGAGGCTGAGGAACAGCGCCGCGCTTTCGAGCTTCCGGCGCTCCATCGGTCTATTCCACCGCCGGAGCGAGGCCCATCAGTTCGCGCACCGCCCCGACCACCTCGGCATTGGCATAGGGCTTGGTGACGAACCGGTCGGCGCCGAGCTCCTCGGCGGTGCGGCGATCCTGTGCCTGCCCCTTGGCGGTGAGGATCAGCACCGGTAACTGCCGCAAGGCGTCATCGGCGCGGATCTGCTTCAGCACATCGAAGCCCGAGCGCTTGGGTAGCATCACGTCGAGGACCAGCACTTTGGGCATGCTGCGGCGCACCGCGCTGAGCGCGGCGTCGCCGTCGGTGACCGCTTCGATCGACCAGCCGGCGCGGCGGAGGATAAAGTCGAGCGATCTCAGAATGCTCGGCTCATCCTCGGCGATGAGAACATCGACAGCCAAATCTCCCCCTCCTGCCCGACCTCCCAATCAGGCTTGGCCTACTTAGGCATAACTAGTCCGGCTCGCCAATGTCGAAACGCCGGGGCACCAGCGGCGCCCGAATGGCGGCAGGCTCGCCGGCGGTGGTGAAGGCTTCTTCCTGCCGGTCGGCGCAATCGCGCCGCGGGCAGAGCCGGCAGCTCGGCCCGACCGGTACGTCGGCGCTGCTGTCGCCGAGATCGAGGCCGGCGCCGTAAACCGTGCGATCGGCATGCAGCACATCGCAGGCGAGCATCACCGAGGTCGGAATGGCGTGGTCGGCATAGCCGGCGCCCTGCCGCGGCTGCGCGCTGGCAATGAACAGGTAGCGCGAGCCGTCGGCGAACTGCGCGATCTGCCGGGCCAGCGTCCGCGGCGTACGGAACGCGCCGTAGATCACCCAGCGCGGGCAGGCGTGCCCGGCGCTTGGCAGCGGCAGGCCGGGCAGGGGAAAATGCTTGGTCAATCGCCCCGCCGCATCGGAGCGCAGGAACCCGAACGGCAGTCCGGGCTCGCCCGGTTTGCGCAACGAAACCAGGCGATGCGCCACCTGCTCGAAGCTCGCGGTATAGAGCTGGCGCAGCGTCTCGATGTCATAGCGCTGCGCCTCGGCATCGGCGAGAAACTGCGCATAGGGAAACACCATGGCGCCTGCGAGGTAAGAGCTGAGCGCCCGATAGCCGAGCCGCCGCGCCGTGGCAGTCGACAGTTGCGGGGTGTCGACTTCACGTTCGATGGCGTCGGCGGCGCTGAGTTCGGCGTAAAGCCGGGTGAGCTGGAACTGCCGGGTGGCGGCGCCGGCGCTCGCCTGGAACCACATGGTGCGGGTATTGGAGTTGAAGTGATACTGGCCGGGGAAACCCGCAGCATCCACCTCCCGACCGGCGCTGCGGGCAATGCTGACGCCGAACTTTGTTGCGAGGCAGGCGGAAAGCGCCGCTTCGCCGAACGGGCCGCTGGCTTCTATCTCGGCCCGCAACTCGGCGGCGACGGCCTCGAGCCCAGGGAAGTAATTGTCGCGCTCGAAGATCAGGTCGTCGAGTTCGCGGATCGGCGACAGCGTGCGCCGGCCCCGGGCATCGATCTCGAACTGGCCGATCAGGCTGCGCGCCACGTCGGTGAGCCCGCGCGTCTCGCGTGTGATGGTCGCAACGAACCGGTTGCGCTCGCCCTCCTCGAGATCGGTGACATCCTCGAGAATTTCGGCGGTGGAGCGGACGGCGGTGATGCCGGAAAGGATGCGGTGCAGCAATTGCGCCAGCAGCGGATCGGTCCGCAGCCGGTCGGCATAGCTGTCCGCATTGGCGGTGGCGCCGAGATAGGCGCGGCGGAGGCGGGCGATAGCGCGCGCAGCGGCCGGCTGCTGCGCCACCAGATCACGCGAAGCCGGCATGTCGATGCCCTCGAGCACCGGATCGGCGAAAGCTTCGTCGAGTTCAGCAATCAGCCGGTGCTCGGCATCGCCGCTGAGTTCGCTGAGTTCCACCCCCAGCTCTTCGGCGAGGCGGATCAGCAGCGAGCCGCCGACATGGCGCTTGTTGCGCTCGATCAGGTTGAGGTAGCTCGCGGAAATCCCGGCCCGACGGGCGAGCGCAGCCTGCGACACGCCCAGGGCCCGGCGACGTGAACTGATCTTGAGGCCGATCGGCGCGCGCATTCATCCCCCCTGGATTGTCAATCTATTGACACATATGCAGTCAGGCAAGGCCAATGATTTACAGAATTGCTGAGCAATATCAGTCACCTGTTGCGCAGCTTTGCAGGTCGCCGGATAGTGGCGCATCGCTGTGAGGCGCATGGCAATGCACCGTGCCCCGCCGCGCATGAGGAGGAGCTAATGACCAATTCTGGGAACTTCAGCCGCCGTGGCGTGCTGAAGGGCGGCCTTGCCGGCATTCTGGCGACCGGTGTCTCGCCGCTGATTTTCACCCGGGGCGCCTATGCCCAGGAATTCTGCAACGCACCGACCGGTGACACTGTCACCATCGGCTTCAACATGCCGCTGACCGGCGCCTATGCCGATGAGGGCGCCGACGAGCAGCGCGCTTACGAGCTTGCCGTCGAGCACCTCAATGGCGGCGGCGATGGCGGCCTGATCCCGTTCTTCTCGTCGAAGACTTTGAAGGGCAACGGCATCCTCGGCAAGAAGGTGGTGGGCGTCACCGGCGACGACCAGACCAAGGCCGATGCGGCCCGCGACTCGGCGCGCCGCATGATCGAGCGCGATGGCGCGGTGATGATCACCGGTGGTTCCTCCTCGGCAGTGGCGATCGCCGTGCAGGGGCTCTGCCAGGAAAAGGGCGTCATCTTCATGGCGGCGCTCACCCACTCCAACGACACCACCGGCAAGGACAAGAAGCGCTACGGCTTCCGTCACTTCTTCAACGCCTATCAGTCGGGCATCGCACTGGGGCCAGTGCTCGGCGATGCCTACGGCAAGGATCGCGTCGCCTACCACCTGACCGCCGACTACACCTGGGGCTGGACCCAGGAAGAGTCGATGAAGAACGCCACCGAGGCGCTCGGCTGGAAGACCCTGGCGCCGGTTCGCACCCCGGTGGGCGCCGGCGATTTCAGCCAGTACCTGACGCCGGTGCTCAACTCCGGCGCCGACGTGCTGATCCTCAACCATTACGGCTTCGACATGGTGAACTCGCTCACCCAGGCGGTGCAGTTCGGCATGAAGGACAAGCAGGCCAACGGCAAGCAGTTCGAGATTGTCGTGCCACTGGTCTCCGACCTGATGGCCAAGGGCGCCGGCGATGCCATGAAGGGCATTTACGGCACCTCGAACTGGGATTGGCAGCTGCCCGACGACGCCAGCAAGGCCTTCACCAAGTCGTTCGGCGCCAAGTTCGGCCAGCCGCCGAGCCAGGCCGCCCACACCTCCTACGTCCAGGCGCTGCTCTATGCCGATGCCTGCGAACGCGCCGGCACTTTCTATCCGCCAGAGGTCATCAAGTCCCTCGAGGGCTTCGAGTTCGACGGCATGGGGAATGGTCCGACCAGCTACCGCGCCACAGACCACCAGTGCTTCAAGGAAGTCTATGTGGTGAAGGGCAAGGAAGCGCCGGCCAACCCGTTCGACCTGCTCGAAGTGGTCGCCACCGCCTCCAAGGAAAGCGTCACCTACGACCCGGCGATCTTCGGCGGCGAGCTCGGTCCCGATACCGCGGTCGCCTGCTGACCGACACCTGAGGCCCGCTCCGGCTGCGATCCAGCCGGAGCGGCTACTCTGGCACCAACAGGGCAGCGGACCATGGACGCCATACTCGCGCAACTTCTCAACGGCCTCGACAAGGGCGGCGCCTACGCGCTGATCGCGCTCGGGCTGACCCTGGTGTTCGGCACCCTCGGCGTCGTCAATTTCGCGCATGGCGCGCTGTTCATGCTCGGCGCCTTCTGCGCCGTCACCTTCCGCTACCTGATCACCCTTGAAACCGTCACCATCGACCCCACCCAGACCACGGCCTGGGGCACCGCGCTCGAAGTGCGCACGCCGCTGGCCCAGACCTGGTTCGGCGATTGGGGGGCGGTGCTGATCGACTGGTCGGTGCCGCTCTCGATCCTCCTCGCCATCCCGGTGATGCTGGTCATCGGCATCGTCATGGAACGCGGGCTGATCAAGCATTTCTACAAGCGCCCGCACGCCGAACAGATCCTCGTGACCTTCGGCCTCGCCATCGTGCTGCAGGAGATCGTCAAGGCAATCTTCGGGCCCAACCCGATCAGCCAGGCCATGCCCACCGCGCTGCGCGGCGCCGCCGATGTGGGGGCGCTGATCGGCCTCGCGCCGGGCGCGCTGACCTATCCGCTGTGGCGGCTGGTGTATTTCCTGTTCTCGGCCGGCGTCATCGCCGCGGTGTTCGGCTTCCTGCGCTTCACCACATTCGGCATGGTGGTGCGGGCCGGCATGGCCGACCGCGAGACGGTGGGGCTGCTCGGCATCAATATCGACCGCCGCTTCACCATCATGTTCGGGCTTGCCGCGGTGGTCGCCGGCCTCGCCGGCGTGATGTACACGCCGCTGCTGCCGCCCAACTATCACCAGGGCATGGATTTCCTGGTGCTGAGCTTCGTCGTCGTGGTGGTCGGCGGCATGGGCTCGCTGCCGGGCGCCGTGGCCGCCGGGTTCCTGCTCGGGATCCTCCAGAGTTTTGCCTCGATGAACCAGATCAAGTCGATCCTGCCCGGCATCGACCAGATCATCATCTACCTGACGGCAGTGGTGATCCTCCTCGTCCGGCCGCGCGGGCTGTTCGGCCGCCGCGGCATGATGGAGAACTGACCATGGCGCTGTTCCAGCTCTCCCGCCGCGACGCGCTGATCCTCGCGCTCTTCGCCCTGGTGGTCGTCACCATGCCGGTATGGACGGCGCCGTTCGGCGCCAACTATCCGGGCCTGATGCAGAAATTCGCGATCTACGCGATCTTCGCCATCGGCTTCAACATCCTGTTCGGGCTCACCGGTTACCTGAGCTTCGGCCATGCCGCCTTCCTCGGGGTCGGCTCCTATACCGCCGTGTGGTCGTTCAAGCTCCTGACCATGGACGCGCTGCCGGCGCTGCTCCTCGCGGTGCTGATTTCCGGGCTGTTCGCGCTGGTCATCGGCTTCCTGAGCCTCCGGCGGTCGGGGATCTATTTCTCGATCCTGACGCTGGCCTTCGCCCAGATGAGCTACAATCTCGCCTATTCGGTGCTGACCCCGATCACCAATGGCGAGACCTCGCTGCAACTGACGCTGCAGGATCCGCGCCTCATCGACCTCGCCTTCACCACTCGCGGCGCCGGGCTGCCGACGGCAAGCCTGTTCGGCGTGACGCTGAGCGGGCTCAGCGGCTTCTATTTCTGCGCCGCGGTGCTGCTCATCGCCTTCTTCTTTGCCCAGAAGGTCTTCGCCTCGCCCTTCGGCATGATGCTGCGCGGCATCAAATCCAACCAGATGCGGATGAGCTATACCGGCTTCAACACCCGTCCCTACGCGCTCACCGCCTTCGTCATCTCGGGCATGTATGCCGGGCTCGCCGGGGCGCTGCTGGCAGTCACCGATCCTTTGGCCGGCGCCGAACGCATGCAGTGGACGGCCTCCGGCGAGGTGGTGCTGATGACCATCCTCGGCGGCGTCGGCACGCTGATCGGGCCGGTGATGGGCGCCTGGCTGATCAAGTATTTCGAGAACATCTTCTCGTCCTTCAACGAGGGCATCCTGAGCCGCTTCTTCGACTTCATTCCCGCCCCGCTGCACGACACCATCGTCGCCATATCAAGCAAGTTCGTCGGCGAAGGCTGGCAGCTGACGCTGGGACTGCTGTTCGTCCTGGTCGTGGTGTTCCTGCCCGGCGGCATCATGGAGGGCGTACGCCGCATCGGCGCGCTGTTCCGCCGAGGCAACCCACCCAAAGCCGGCGCCATGCGCGTCCAGCCGGCGGAGTAGCGCCAAGATGACAACCACCGAACGCAATGTCGTCCTGCATGTCGATGACGTCAGCAAGAACTTCGGCGGGCTGCATGCTTTGTCCGACATCGACCTCGAGGTCGAAGAGGGCCAGACCCACGCCATTATCGGGCCGAACGGCGCCGGCAAATCCACGCTGCTCAACGTCATCATCGGGCGGCTGGCGCCGACCAGCGGGGCGGTGGTGTTCGACGGCCAGGTGCTGACCGGCAAGAAGCCGCACCAGATCAACCAGCTCGGCGTCGCCCGGGTGTTCCAGACCCCCGAGATTTTCCCCGATCTGACGGTGTTGCAGAACGTCATGGTGCCGGCCTTCGCCAAGCGCGATGGCGCCTTCCGCGTCAATGTGCTGCGCAGCGTCGAGCGCGAAGCGGCGCTGCGCGACGAAGCCGAGGCGATCCTCGAGGATGTTGGCCTGGCCGATCGCCGGCTTTCCCATGCCGGGGCGCTGAGCCGCGGCGACAAGCGGCGCATGGAACTGGCCATGTGCCTGATCCAGCATCCGCGCCTGCTGCTGCTCGACGAGCCGACCGCCGGCATGTCGCGGCACGACACCAACACCACCATCGACCTCTTACAGAAGATCAAGGCGCGCGGCATGACCAAGGTGATCATTGAACACGACATGCATGTCGTGTTCTCCTTGGCCGACAAGATCTCCGTCCTGTCGGGCGGCAGGATCATTGCCGAGGGGCTGCCCGATGAGGTGCGTGGCAATATCAAGGTGCAGGAGGCCTATCTCGGCGGCGCCCACCGGCTCGAGGCGGTGCACTGATGAGCGCGATCGCCATGGACACTGATCTCAGCACCACCGCCCGCAGCGCCGAGCGCGTCGTGCCGCATGACGGCCCGTTCTTTGCCGCCAAGGACATCCACGCCTATTACGGTGAGAGCTACATCGTGCAGGGCGTCAGCTTCGACATCCGGCATGGCGAAATTCTCGCGCTGCTCGGCCGCAACGGCGCCGGCAAGACCTCGACGCTGCGCACCATCGCCCGGGTCGACAACCCGGCCCTGCAGGCGGGCGAGATCTGGCTCGACGGCCAGCCGATCCACAAAATGAAGTCCTTCGAAGCGGCGCGCGCCGGCATTCAGCTGGTGCCGGAGGATCGCCGCATCATCCAGGGCCTGACGGTCGAGGAGAACCTCACCATCGCCCAGGTCGCCCCCGGACGCGGCTGGGAGCTCGAGCGCATCTACTCGCATTTCCCCCGGCTCGCCGAGCGCCGCCGCCAGGAAGGCGTGACCCTGTCAGGCGGCGAGCAGCAGATGCTGGCCATCGCCCGGGCGCTGGCCCGCAACCTGAAGCTGTTGCTGCTCGATGAGCCCTATGAAGGGCTCGCCCCCGTCATCGTCGAGGAGATCGAACGCATCCTCAACGAGATCAAGGCGCTCGGCATCACCACCATCATCGTCGAGCAGAACGCCGTCGCCGCGCTCCGCCTCGCCGATCGCGCGGTGATCCTCGACACCGGCGAAGTCGCCTTCACCGGCCTTGCCAGAGATGTGCTCGCCGACGAAGCGTTGAGGCGCGAATATCTGGCAATCTGACGGGCCGCCCGCATCGAGTTGGTGAGCGGCGTGTAAGCGAGTGCGTTCCTGCCGCACCCCGGTTCCCTTTCCGACCCGAGTCTGATTTGAGAAGGGCGTTCAACGCCTTCCCGGGAGACCCAGCCTTGCACCAGTCGCCGCATGACGTCTTTGCCGAAGCGCTCGCTACCTACAAGACCGAGCGCGATGTCGGGCTGGCGCTGCATCGGCTGGCCGAGGCGCTGGTCGGGGTGAAGCTTTTCACCATGACCGCCGACAACCCGGCCGGCGGCTATGTGCGACGGGTCTATTCGAGCGACGAGGTGGCCTATCCGGTGCTCGGCACCAAGCCGATCGTCTTCGACGACACCTATGAGAAGATGCGCACCGAGCGCTTCATCTACTCGGCCAACTCGGTCAAGGCGATGGAGCAGGATTTTCCCGACCTGACGCTGATCCGCTCACTCGGCTGCGGCTCGGCCATCAACATCCCGGTGGTCGCCGGCGGCGAAATGCTGGGGAGCGTCAACCTGCTCGAGGTCGAGGGCGCCTATCCGGCCGAAAAGGTCGAAGCCGCCCGTGCCCTCGTCGTCCCTGCCGCTGCCTGTTTCCTGATCCTGCGCAGCCGCTTCACCATCTGACCAGTTGCGCCGGCGCCGCCAAGGTGCTGATATGTCCCGATTATAGTGGGGCTAAAGTTTTGCGAGTCCGGGGCCAAGCGGGCCTGTCCAAGTGACGGCCTATGTTGTGCAGCGCCTGTTGCTGATGCTGGTGACCTTGTTCGCCATCATCACGCTGACCTTCTTTCTCATGCATGCCGTGCCCGGAGGCCCGTTCACCTCCGAAAAGATGCTGCAGCCCGAGATCCAGGCGGCGCTCAACGCCAAATATCACCTCGATGATCCGCTCTGGCTGCAATACCTCAATTACCTCCGGGGTGTGCTGAGCCTCGATCTCGGCCCGTCGTTCAAATATGCCGGGATGAGCGTCAATGAGATCATCGCCGAGGGCCTGCCGGTCACCATGAAGACCGGCGCCCTGGCGCTGATCTGCGTGGTGGCGCTCGGCGTGCCGCTTGGCATCGTCGCGGCGCTCAACCGCAATCGCTGGCCCGATACGCTGGTGATGGTGATCGCCACCATCGGCGTCGCCGTTCCCTCCTATGTCATCGCCACCGTGGCGCTCTATGTCTTCGCCTTGCGGCTCGGCTGGGTACCGACCTTCGGGCTCGATGACTGGCGCGGCTACTTCCTGCCGGTGTTTGCGCTGTCGGGGTTCTGGATTTCGTTCATCGCCCGGCTGGCCCGCTCGAGCCTGCTCGAGACGCTGCAGCAGGACTACATGATGACCGCCAAGGCCAAGGGGCTGAAGCGCGGCACCGTGCTGTTCAAGCATGGCTTGCGCAATTCGCTGATCCCGGTGGTGACGGTGCTCGGCCCGGTGGTCGCCAACCTCCTCACCGGCTCCTTCGTCATCGAGCAGATCTTCGCGCTGCCCGGCATCGGCCGGCATTTCGTCTTGTCGATCACCAACCGCGACTACACCGCCATCATGGGCATCACCATCTTTTATGCCGCCGTGCTGATGGTGATGATCTTCATCGTCGACATGCTCTACCTCGTGCTCGACCCGCGCATCAAATACCGGGCCGACGCCAAATGACCGACCGAATGACCGACCAAACGGTCGCCATTGAGATCGCGCCTGAAATGTGGGCCCCGGCGACGCGCGACGGCGCCGCTGCGGAATACATTGCCGCACCCAGCCTCACCTTCTGGCAGGATGTGCGGAAGCGCCTCTGGGCCAATAAGCCGGCCATGCTGGGGCTCGGCTTCATTATCCTCCTGGTGCTCGCCGCGATCTTCGGGCCGATGCTGTCGCGGCACACTTATTTCGAGCAAAACCTCAAACTCTCCAACGTGCCGCCGCTGTTCCAGACTTACGAGGTCACCGACAGCGCCGGCGCGACGACGCGCTTCTTTTTCAACTCGGGCAACCTCAACCTCTACGAGGTGACGCCATCAGGCGAAGTTGCCGGGCTGCTCCGGCCGGCCAAGAAAGACCTGATCAAGAAGCAGCAGCAGTTCAAGTTCGGCGATCGGGAGGTGGTGCTCGATACCGCCAAGCAGCAGCTGAGCTTTGCCGATGGCACGGCGCTCGCCCCCAGCGGCTGGCAGTGGAACATGAGCAACCTGCTGGGCACCGACCAGCTCGGCCGCGACGTGCTGGCCCGCCAGCTCTATGGCGCCCGCATCTCGCTGACCGTGGCCTTCGTCGCCACGCTGGTGAACTTCTTCATCGGCGTATTCTACGGCGGTCTCGCCGGCTATCTCGGTGGCAAGGCCGACACCATCATGATGCGCATCGTCGAGGTGATCTCGACCATCCCGCTGACCCTCTACGTCATCCTGATCATGGTGGTGTTCAACTCCGGCTTCCTGTCGGTGGTCTTGGCCATCGGCTCGGTCTACTGGGTCGATATGGCGCGCATCGTGCGCGGCCAGATCCTGACCCTGAAGCAGCAGGATTACGTCGCTGCTGCCCGCACCATGGGCGCCTCGACGCCGCGCATTCTGGTCCGGCACCTGCTGCCAAACTCGGTCGGCCCGATCCTTGTGACGCTCACCATGCTGATCCCGAGCGCCATCTTCATCGAGAGCTTCATGAGCTTCATCGGGCTCGGCGTGACCCCGCCGGAAGCCAGCTGGGGCACGCTGACCTCCGAGGCGGTGGAGACGCTGCGCGCCTATCCCTATCAGCTGTTCTTCCCGGCCGCCGCCATCAGCCTCACCATGTTCGCCTTCAACTTCCTCGGCGACGGCCTGCGCGATGCCCTTGATCCACGGTTGCGCACATGAGCACGCCCTTGCTTTCGGTCAGCAACCTCTCGACCAGCTTCTTCACCTCGCGCGGTGAGGTGAAGGCGGTCCGCGGCGTCTCGTTCGAGCTCCGCGCCGGGGAGATCCTCGGCATTGTCGGCGAGTCCGGCTCGGGCAAGTCGATCACCTGCATGAGCCTGATGGGCCTCCTCCGCAGCAGCGGTCGCGTCATCGACGGCAGCGCGCTGTTCGAGGGCCGTGACCTGCTGACCCTCGATGAGGACGAGCTGAGCGCCCTGCGCGGCAACGACATCTCGATGATCTTCCAGGATCCGATGACCTCACTGAACCCGACGCTCACCGTCGGCGAGCAGGTGATCGAGACCATCCTCAGGCATCGCAAGGTCAGTCGCGCCGCGGCGCGTGCCCGCGCCATCGAGCTGTTCGAACTGGTCCGCATCCCCTCAGCGGCCAAGCGCCTGAAGTCCTATCCGCACGAGTTCTCCGGCGGCATGCGGCAGCGGGTGATGATCGCCATCGCGCTCGCCTGTGATCCGAAACTCCTGATCGCCGACGAACCAACCACGGCTCTCGACGTCACCATCCAGCGCCAGATCCTGGCGCTGCTCAAGGAGCTGCAGGGCCGGCTCGGCATGGCGGTGATCCTCATCACCCACGATCTCGGCGTCATCGCCGAAACCGCCGACCGGGTGCTGGTGATGTATGGCGGCATGGTGATGGAAGAGGGGCCAGTGCGCGAGCTGTTCGCCCGCCCATCGCATCCCTATACGCAGGGTCTCCTCGCCTCGATCCCTGATCTCCGCGACGACACCCACCACCGGCTGACCCCGATCCCCGGTTCGCCCCCCGATATGCTGCGCCCCCCCAAAGGCTGCCCGTTTGCGCCGCGCTGTCCGCACGCCATGGCGCAGTGCAACGCCGCGCTGCCGCCGCTCTATGATGCTGGTCCGGCGCATCGCGCCCGCTGCTGGCTGCACCACCCCCAAGCGCCGCGTGTCGCCGGCATCACCGCCGAGCTCGTTCCCGCATGACCGATACCCCGCTGGTCGAACTCAAGAACCTCACCAAGCACTTCTCGCTGCCGGGCGATCTGCTCGGCCGCAACCGGCCACTGCTGAAGGCGGTCGACGGCGTCGACCTCGAGATCCGCCGGGGCGAGACGCTCGGGCTGGTGGGCGAAAGCGGCTGCGGCAAATCCACCCTGGCGCGCACCCTGATCCGGCTGTTCCAGCCGACCTCCGGCCAGATGCTGTTCGATGGCGTTGATATCGCCGATCTGCCCGAGCGGCAGCTGGTGCCGTATCGGCGGCGCATGCAGATGATCTTTCAGGATCCCTATGCTTCGCTCAACGGCCGCATGACGGTCCAGAGCCTGATCGCCGAGCCGCTGGAAATCGCCGACATCGGCACTGCTGCCTCGCGGGCGCAGCGGGTCGCCGAGCTGTTGGCGCGGGTCGGCCTCAACGCCGACCACGCCCATCGCTTCCCGCACGAATTCTCCGGCGGCCAGCGCCAGCGCATCGGCATCGCCCGCGCCATCGCGCTCAACCCCGAACTGGTGATCTGCGACGAGCCGATCTCGGCGCTCGATGTGTCGATCCAGGCCCAGGTGGTCAACATGCTCGAGGACCTGCAGGCGGAGTTGGGCCTCACCTACCTGTTCATCACCCACGACCTGTCGATGGTGCGCCACATCTCCGACCGCATCGGGGTGATGTATCTGGGCAAGATCGTCGAGCTCGCCTCCAACGACACGCTCTATCGCGCCCCGGCCCACCCCTACACCCAGGCGCTGCTGGCCTCGATCCCGGTGGCCGACCCCGAGGCGCGCCGCGACGTGGAGCCGATGCGCGGCGAGATCCCAAGCCCGATCGATATCCCATCCGGTTGCCGCTTCCGCACCCGCTGCCCCTTTGCCACCGAACTCTGCGCTCGCGTCGAGCCGCCGCTCAGCGATGTCGGCGGCGGTCACCTCGCCGCCTGCCACTATGCGGCCGAGGTGATGGCCGGCCAGGCGGTCGCCGCCTGAACCGTTTTTTGACTTTCAACAGGGCCGGACAACGGCCCGCAAAACAGGAGAGAAACTTATGCTGAAGCGATTGCTGCCGCTGGTTGCCGCGGCTCTGCTGGCCTCGGTCGGTCCGGTCTGGGCCGCCGGCGAGCTGACCTACGTGGTCAACAACGAATCCGCCGCCTACGATCCGGGCACCACTGCCGAGACCTTTGCCACGCCGATCATCGGCAACGCCTTCGAGGGCCTGGTGAAATACGCCTCGGATGGCGCCGTGGTGCCGGCTCTGGCCGAGAGCTGGACCATCAGCGATGATGGCCTCACCTACACCTTCAAGCTGCGCGCTGACGCCAAGTGGTCGGATGGCAAGCCCGTGACCGCAGGTGATTTCGTCTATGCCTGGAAGCGCGTCCTGACCCCGGCCTCGGGCGCCAAGAACAGCCAGATGCTCTACGGCATCGCCGGCGCCGAAGAGTTCTACGCCGACCAAAGCAAGGACAACGTGGCGATCTCGGCCACCGACGACCACACGCTCACCTTCACCCTGAAGCAGCGCGTGCCCTACATGCTGCAGCTGCTCGGCTTTTCCACCTTCTATCCGGTGCGCGAGGATATCGTTGCCGCCGATCCCGAAGGCTGGACCCGCAAGCCAGCCAGCTATATCGGCACCGGCCCGTTCCGCGTCACCGCGATGAACTTTGGTGAATCCATCGTCCTCGAGAAGAACCCGGAATATTACAACGCCGCCAATGTCAGCCTCGACAAGCTGACCTTCCGCCTGATCCCCGATCCCGCGACGGCGCTCGCCGCCTATGAGGCCGGCGATGTCGATGGCGTCGAGGCGGTGCCTGCGCCGGAAATCCCGCGCCTCGCCTCGGAAGACAATAATGGCTTCCTCGTCGTGCCGGCGCTCGGCACCACCTACGCCTTCTTCAACCCGCACCAGAAGCCGCTCGACGACGTCCGCGTCCGCAAGGCGCTGTCGATGGCGATCGACCGCGAGGAGATCGTCGAGTTCGTGCTGCAGTCGGCCGATATCCCGGCCATGGCATTGGTCCCGCCCGGAATGAACGTTGCCGGTGAAGACTTCCGTGACGGCTCGGACAGCTTCGGCCTCGCCCCGACCGCCGAAGTCGATGCCGCCAAGGCTTTGCTTGCCGAGGCCGGTTATCCGGATGGCGCCGGCTTCCCCGACACGGTGTTCGTCACCTACTCGTCGCCGCCGATCGAAAAGCTCCTCGAAGCCATCCAGCAGATGTGGAAGAAGAACCTCAACATCGACGTCAAAATCCAGGCGTCGGAGTGGCAGGTGTTCTACCCCGAGGTGCAGAAGGTCGAGTACCAGATCGCCCAGATGGGCTGGGGCGCCGACTACCCGCACCCGATGACCTTCCTCGACAACTTCGTCACCGGCAGCGCCAACAACCTCGCCAACTGGTCGAACGCCGACTACGACAAGTTGATCGCCGACGCCAAGTCGACCAATGACGAAAAGCAGTCGCTGGCCGACATGCGCGCCGCCGAGGCGCTGATCATGAACGATGCAGTGATCCTGCCGCAGTATCACCGCAACCAGTACATGATGATGAAGCCCTACGTGAAAGGCTTCTGGCGCTCGCCGCTGAACGTGCCGTATTTCGACGCGGTCACCATCGAGAAGTAAGCGCACTGCCGCTGCTTGCTACCACCCCCGGTCTCGCGAGAGGCCGGGTTTTTGTTTGTGCACGTCAGATTGTGACTCTTGGTGCTCTGCCCCTCACCCCGACCCTCTCCCCAGAGGGGAGAGGGGGCGATGTGGCGCTGCCGGTGCGAAGTGCGTCCCCTCTCCCCTCTGGGGAGAGGGTCAGGGTGAGGGGAAGGTCCCACGAACTCCGTGTTCGCGCCAATCAAACATGATTTGACAAATCATGTTTTCGGCCAGAGAACATGCCGCCAATCAGCCCCGGGGTCGTCCATGTTCAACCGAGCCATTCTCGCCGTTCTTGCCGGCGCCATCATGCTGGCCGTCGCGCCCCTGGCGCAGGCCGTCGAAATCAAGCACGACCTCGGCACCACCGAGGTGCCGGATGCGCCTAAGCGCATCGTCGTGCTCGAATACAGTTTCGTCGACAGCCTCGCTGCGGTGGGCGTCGCGCCGGTCGGCATCGCCGACGACGACACGCGAGAGTCGATCGTGCCTGCCTATACCGCTGTTATCGGCGACGACTGGAAATCGGTCGGCACCCGTAAGTCGCCGAGCCTCGAGGTTATCGCCTCGCTGCAGCCCGACCTGATCATCGCCGATACCAGCCGGCACGAAGCGATCTACGGCGCACTCAGCGAGATCGCCCCGACCATCGCCTTCGACAGCCTCACCGGCACCTACCAGGTGGCGCTCGAGGCCGCCAAAACCATCGCCCATGCGGTTGGCAAGGATGCGGAAATGGAGGCGCGGCTGGCCGAGCACACGACGAAGATGGAGGGCTTCAAGGCCGCCATCGGCGATGTCTCCGCCTGGTCGGCGCAGTTCATCGTCGACAATGGCGAAGGCATCTTCCTCCACTCGCCGGTGAGCTATAACGGCTCGCTGCTCAGCTGGTTCGGCTTCAAGAACAACATGCCGACGCCGGACGGGCACACCTACGAGGAAGCCATCGTCAAGACCTCGCTGGAGCAGCTATCCGAGATCAACCCGCAGGTGATCATCCGCGGCAAATATGCCGATCCCGGCCTCACCGACAGCTGGGTCGGCCAGCCGCTCTACGACAATGTCGAAGCGGTCAAGACCGGCAACCTGTTCGACGTGAACGCCCACGAGTGGTCGCGCCTGCGCGGCGTCATCGCTTCGGAAGTCAGCGGCGCCAACCTCGTCGAGATCGTCAAGAACCTCAAGAAATAAGCTTGCCCGTCGCCATCCGTTTTGCGCTCCTTGCGGCAGCAGTGCTCATCGCAGCACTGCTGTCGTTGACCATTGGGCAGCGCAGCGATGTCGGTATCGGCAACGTGCTGCAGCTGCTGTTCGTCGATGACGGCAGCCTCGCGCGTTCGGCGGTGGTCGACCTCAGGCTGCCGCGCACCCTGATCGCCGGGCTGATCGGTATCAACCTGGGGCTCGCCGGGCTGGCGCTGCAGGCGGTGACGCGCAACCCGCTGGCCTCGGAATCGGTGCTCGGCATCAACCAGGGCGCGGCCCTCGGGGTGGCGCTGGCGCTGGTGTTCCCGGCGCTGGTGATCGGCAATCTCGACACCATGGCGATCATCGGCGCAGTGGTGGCCGGCGCCGTCACCTTCGGCATCGCCGGCGGCTTAGGCGGCCGGCTCGACTCGATGCGGCTGATCCTCGCCGGCGTCACCGTGGGCGCCTTCAGCTTCGCCTTCGTGCGCTTTACCTTCACCCTCGAGGACAACCTCTCCCGGCTCGTCCTCAGCTGGACTTCGGCCGATATCTCCGCCGCTCGTTTCGACCAGGCGCTGCCATTGGTGTTCTGGGCCGCTGGCGGACTGACCGTCAGCACCTTCATGGCGCACAGCTTCAACATCCTGGCGCTCGGCGATGGCGCCTCGCAGGGGTTGGGCGTCGATCCGCGCCGCATGCGCTTCATCGGCGCCATGCTCGCCGCTGTGCTCACCGGGGCGAGCGTCGCCGCGGCCGGGCCGGTGATGTTCGTCGGGCTGGTGATCCCGCATCTATGCCGTCTGTGGTTCGGCTCCAACCATCGGCTGCTGGTGCCGGCGGTGGCGCTGGGCGGGGCAGGGCTGGTGCTGGCAGCCGACGTGGTGTCGAAGCTGGTGCGCTTTCCTTACGAAACCCCGCTCGGCGTGATCTGCGCGCTGATCGGCGCGCCGTATTTCCTCTATGCCACGCTCCGCGCGAGGCACATGGCATGAGCACCGTGGTGCACGCTTCCGCGAGACCTCGCAGCACGCTTCGCGGCCTCGTCCTGATCGCCGCGCTGATCGTGCTGGTCATTGCCACCGCGCTCTGGAGCCTCAGCGTCGGCGCGGTGCCGATCCCGACCCAGACCATCATCAACACGCTGTTCAACCTCGATGGCGAGCAGCAGACCTACATCATCATGAAGTCGCGCCTGCCGCGCATGGTGCTGGCGCTGCTGGCGGGCGCCGCGCTGGCGCTGTCGGGCGCCATCATCCAGGCGGTGATCCGTAACCCCTTAGCCAGCCCCAACATCATCGGCATCAACTCCGGCGCTGCGCTGTTCGCGCTGGTGCTGGTGCTGGTGTTCCCCGACATCCCGCAGGTCTGGATGCCGCTCGCCGCCTGTATCGGCGGCCTCGTGGCCGCCGCCTTCGTCATGGTGGTGGCGCATTATCGCAACCTCTCGGCCATCCACCTGGCGCTGATCGGCGTCGCCGTCGGCTTCGTCTTCGAGGCCGGCGTCGATTACCTGCTGATCGTCTCCAATGACAGCGAAAGCTCGGCCCCGATGATCTGGCTCACCGGCTCGCTCTGGGGTCGTACCTGGGCCCATGTCGCGGTCAGCTGGCTGCCGCTCGTCGTGCTGAGCGCGGTGGCGTTGCTGCTCTCCTACCGGCTCGACCTGATTGCACTCGGCGAGGCCACCGCCACCGGGATCGGGCTCAACGTGCCGCGCCAGCGCCTGCTGCTGCTGCTCGTCGCCACGCTCCTCGCCAGCGTTTCCGTCGCCGTGGTCGGGGTCATGGGCTTTATCGGCTTGATGGCGCCGCATATTGCCCGCCGGCTGGTCGGCGGCTCGCACCGGCTGATGCTGCCGGTGGCGGCGCTGGTCGGCATGCTGCTGGTGGTGCTGGCCGATGGCATCGGCCGCGCCATCGCCCCGCCGATCGAGGTCTCGGCCGGCATCCTCGCCGCGCTGATCGGCGCGCCGTTCTTCATCTACATCATGCTGACGACGACTTCGGAGCAGGACTCATGAGCATCCTGGTCAAGGGCGTCACCGCCGGTTATGGCCGCGACCGCGCCATCGTCGAGAACATCGACCTGACCATCGCCACCGGCGAGGTCACCATCCTGATCGGCCCCAACGGCTGCGGCAAATCCACCTTGCTCAAGACCATCGGCCGGCTGCTGAAGCCGCGCACCGGCACCATCCATGCCGATGAGCTCGACGTGCTGCGCAATCATCCCAAGCGCGTCGCACGCACCATTGCCTACCTGCCGCAGAGCCCGGTCGTGCCGACGGCGATCACCGTCGAGCAACTGGTGGGCTACGGCCGCGCCCCGCATCAGTCGCTGCTCGGTCTCCGCTCGCCCCGGGATATCGAGCTGGTCGACCAGGCCATCGCCGCCACCGGGCTCGCCGAGTTGCGCTTCAAGCCGGTGGCCGAGCTCTCCGGCGGGCAGCGGCAGCGGGCTTTCATCGCCATGGCGCTGGCGCAGGACACGCCTTACGTCATGCTCGACGAGCCGACGACCTTCCTCGATATCAAGCACCAGGTGGAAACCCTCGACCTGGTGCGCCAGCTGCATGGGGCAGGGCGGACCAGCATCGTCGTCCTCCACGACATCGCCCAGGCCGCCCGCTATGGCGACCGCCTGGTGGTGATGCACGAAGGGCGGATCGTCGCCGAGGGCAAGCCGACGGACGTTGTCACGCCCGAGCTGATCCGCAACGTCTACGGGCTCGACTGCGAGGTCTACGCGGATCCCGTTTCGGGCACCCCGGTGGTTACGCCGCGGTAGTCCGACTGGATGGCCGGTGCGGGCTGACCCCCACCCTTGATCCCTCCCCCTAAACATGGGGAGGGAGACGCTTACTGATAGGCCGGTGTTTTGGTCTCCCTCCCCTTGTTTAGCAGGGCTATCGCATATGTGGCGCTGACAGTAGTTGGATGGCCTTCTCCCCTTGTGGGAGAAGGTGGCCGAAGGCCGGATGAGGGGTTCTCTCCGCGTACTCATCGCTTCGTTGCGCGGACCCCTCATCCGCCCTTCGGGCACCTTCTCCCACAAGGGGAGAAGGCAAGAGGTGCCCAGCGCCGTCATATGCGATAGCCCTGCCCGCAAGGGGCAGGGGACAAGGGTGGGGGTCAGCCCGCACCAGCGATAGCGGCTAGCCAACCGGTCCACCTAACCACCTCCACCAGCACCTCATTTCCCATCCCCACCCCCGCTTATCCCCATCCCAAAATCAAAAAGTTTGCATAGTCAAATTTGATTGGTTACGAATGTGCGTCCGTTGGAGGTAACGGACGTGACTTTGGGAGGACTCTTTGTCTCACGTAACCAATCGGGCAGGGCGGATGCACGCTCGCCTGCTGCTGAGCTCGGCAACCCTGGCGCTGACCATCGGCGGCTTTGGCGCTACCGCGGCGCAGGCTGCCGGCGAGCTGCCGGATCATGTGCTGATCAGCGCCGACGAGTGCGCGCGCAACCAGGCTGCCGGCACCATCACCTACATCTCGGGCTACGGCTATTCGGCCAGCGCCGGCCAGGTCGATGTGTTCCTCGCCAAGGAGCTCGGCTATTTCGATGCGCTCTGTCTCACCGTCGATATCAACGCGGCGGGCGGCAACGGCCAGCTGCTGGTGTCCTCGGGGCAGGCGCAGTTCACCGCGCTCGGCTCGGCGTCCGACGTGATGCTGGCGGCCGCCAACAGCCGCAACCTCACCGCCGTCGCCACCTATGGCAGCACCTCGCCGTTCTCGATCTTTACCAATGAAGCGGTGAAAAGCCTCAAGGATCTCGAAGGCAAGCGCCTCGGCTATTTCATCAACATCACCCCGATCGCCGCGGCGATGCTCGATGCCGCCGGCGTCGATATCTCGAAGGTCGAGCTGATCAAGATGACCAACTACGACCCCACCGTGGTCACTCGCGGCCAGGTCGATGCCATCGTCGGCTATGCCTCGAACCAGCCGCAGACGCTGAAGGCCATGGGTCTGCCCTTCAACCAGTTCCTGCCCGCCGATCTCGGCCTCCAGGGCACCTACAACGTCATGGAAGTGAACTCGAAGTTCCTCGCTGAGCACCGCGAGGTGGTGGCCGATTTCATGCGGGCGAGCCTCAAGGCGCTCGAGTTCTGCCTCACCGAGGAAGACAAATGCGTCGACATGATCAGCCAGCTCGCGGCTGACAACAACCAGGGTTCGGCCTTCCCAAGGGATCAGCAGGCCCGCACCTGGGGCGTCGAGTCCGAGTGGGTGCGCACCAGCCAGTATGGCGCGCCGGGCGTCCAGACCATCGCCGAGTGGGAGAGCGAGTACCAGATGGTGCAGAGCTTCGGTGGCCTGAAGAACCCGCCGCCGCTCGCCGACATGATGGATCCTGACCTCGTCGCCGCGCTCTATGCCGACGGGAAGCTGATCTGGCCGGAAAAGAAGTGATCGCGACGATGCCTGCAGTCTCTCATCTCCAGAGCGCGCCGGCCCCCTACCCCGATGATATCGGGGTAGAGGTCTCCAACGTGACCAAGAGTTTTGGTGGCGACGAGTCCCGGGTGACGGTGCTCAACGGCGTGTCGCTATCGATCAAAAAAGGCGAGTTCGTCTCGCTGATCGGGCCGAGCGGCTGCGGCAAGTCCACTCTGCTCAAGCTGGTCGCCGGGCTCTCCGAAGCCAATGGCGGCAGCGTTTCGATCAACGGCAAATCGGTGCGCGAGGCGGCGAAGGACAAGGCCATCGGCCTCGTCCCGCAGTCTCCCGCACTGCTGCCCTGGCGCACCATTCTCGACAATGTCAGCCTGCCGATCAGCATCAACCCCGGCGCCAATGCCGGGCGGAAACTGCGTGATCCCCGGGAGATTCTGCAGAGCTTCGGGCTCGGCCATGCGCTCGACCGTTACCCGGCCCAGCTCTCGGGGGGCATGCAGCAGCGCGCTGCCATCGCGCGCGCCTTCGTCTTCGATCCCGAGATCCTGTTGATGGACGAGCCGTTCTCGGCGCTCGACGAGATGAACCGCGACCAGCAGCGCATGGGCCTGCTCGATTTCTGGCAGTCCAACCGCAAGTCGGTGCTGTTCGTCACCCACTCGGTGCCCGAGGCGATCATCCTGTCCGATCGTATCGTGCTGATGGCCTCGCATCCCGGCCGCATTGCCGAGATCATCGATGTCGACCTGCCGCGGCCGCGCAACGAGGCGCTCTACGCCACCGACGCCTTCCGCGACCTCGAAGGCTATGTCCGCTCTGCCCTGCGCAAGGTGATGGAGGCTGCCCGTGTCTGACGCTGTCGCAACCGCGCCGCGGCGCAATTCATCCGGTTTCAACATGGCCCGCATCGTTTTCGACTGGGGCCCGCCGGCGCTGACTTTCGTCATCGTCGCCGTGCTCTGGCAGCTGGTGGCGATCAACAATCCCTATGTGCTGCCAACGCTCGACGCGATCGGCAACAGCCTCGCCAGCGACCCCGGGATGTACTGGGCCAACCTCCTCGTCACCTGCCAGGAGGTGGTTATCGGCGCCGGCGCCGGTATCATCTGCGGCTTCCTCCTCGCCGTGGCGATGAGCGAGTTGCCGATCGTCGAGAAGGCGGTGATGCCGCTGATCGTGGTGATCATGGTGACGCCGGTCGTCGCCATCGCCCCGGCGCTGGTCGTCGCCTTCGGCTTCGGCATGCTGCCCAAGTACATCGTCACCGGCCTCGTGGTGTTTTTCCCCATGCTGGTCAACTCGCTGGCCGGCCTCAGGGATGTCGACCAGAAGGCGCTCGACGTGTTCAAGACCCTGCATGCCAGCCGCTGGGAGATCTTCCGCGATCTCCGGCTCCCCGGCTGCATGCCCTTCGTCTTCGCCGGCCTTCGCATCGCCATGCCACTGGCGGTGGTCGGCGCAGCGGTGGCCGAATTCGTGGCCGCCGGCCAGCAGGCAGGGCTGGGTTCGCTGGTGACCATCGCCGCCGCCCAGGCCAACCTGCCCGTGACCTGGGCGAGTATCGCCCTGCTCTGCCTGCTCGGCGTACTTCTCGTGTCGCTGCTGGCCCTGCTCCGCAAACGCCTCCTGTGGTGGAGCGACGAGGACGTCATCGGGCGCTGAGGCGCCCGATCCGGACCCAACTCTGACGAAAGACATTGCTATGAAGAAGCTACGCTTTGGGCTGTTTGAAAACGCCCAGACCAACGACTCCGGCACGTCCACCTGGCGGCATCCCGACAGCGAACGGCACAATTTCGACCGGCTCGATTACTGGGTGAAGATCGCCCGCATCTGCGAAGATGCGAAGCTCGATTTCCTGTTCCTCGCCGATGCCTGGGGCTGGGCCGACGTCAAGGGTACGCGCCCCGACATCAGCACCACCGAGGGCCTCGACCTGCCGCGGCTCGACCCTGCCATTGTCGGCGCGGCGCTGATCGGCGCCACCGAGAAGCTGGGGATCGTCATGACCGGCTCGACTTTGCTCGAGCAGCCCTATGCCTTTGCCCGGCGCATGCAGACCCTCGACCACCTGTCGAATGGCCGCATTGGCTGGAACGTCGTCACCACCGGCACCGCCGAGACCGCCGTCGCCGCCTTCGGCGTGCCGATGGTGGCGCATGACGAGCGCTACAACATGGCCGACGACTTCATGAGCCTCGTCTACAAGCTGTTCGAAGGCGCCTGGGAACGCGATGCGCTCGAGCGCAACAAGCAGGGTCGTTATGCCGACCCGGCCAAGGTGCACCGCATCGCCCATGACGGCCCGTATTTCCGCTCGCATGGTTTCGGCAACACCGCCTACTCGCCGCAGGGCACCCCGGTGCTGTTCCAGGCCGGCTCGTCCGACCGCGGCAAGCAGTTCGGCGGCAAGCATGGCGAGTGCATTTTCCTCGGCGGTGGTTCGATCGAAAAGCTCGCCGGGCAGGTGAAGGCCATCCGTGACGAGGCGGAGGCCAATGGCCGCGACCCCAACTCGATCAAGCTGATGAGCGCCTTCTCCTGCGTCGTCGCGCCGACCGAAGCCGAGGCGCGCGCAAAGCACCAGGCCATCCTCGACGCCCAGACCCCGGATGTCGCCGTCGCCTCCTATGCCTGGTTCACCGGCCTCGACCTGTCGTCTTACGATCCCGCAACCAAGATGAGCGCGCTTCACACCGAGCTGTCGCAGACCCAGGTCGCCCGCTTCGGCGACAAGACCGTCGGCGACGTGCTGAAGGATTGGCATGCCCATGGCGTACGCACCAACCCCTTCGTCGGGACACCCGAGCAGATCGCCGACATCATGTGCGAGATGGCCGAAGGCGCCGACCTCGACGGCTTCCTCTTCACCCCGCTGATCCAGCCGACGTCCACCCTCGATTTCGTTGAACAGGTCATGCCGGTGCTCCGCGCCCGGGGCGTGGCGGCGTCGGACTACGAGGGCGAAAGCCTGCGCGAACGGCTGGTGGGCACCGAAAGCCCGATCCTCAGCCCCGATCATCCCGGCGCCAGCCACCGCCAGCTGCAGTGATGGCCGCTGCGGCGGGCCGTGACTTAGCTGTCCCGGCCTGCCGTCGGCTGCGTGCCGGCGGGGATCTCGTCGGCAAACGTATAGGCACCGCTGAGGATGCGGTCGTAGAGGCCGCGGGCCCATTCCTGCTCGGCCCTCAGCCGCAACGAGGAGAGTTCGAAGATCTCGCGCACATAGGCCGGCGTGGTGCTCGACTTGGCCACGTCGCTGATATCAAAGCCGTTGCTCGCTACCTTGGCGTCGATCTCGGCGATCCTGACCTTCAGCGCCGCCACAACTTCGGCGCGGCTGAGCAGGAACATGAACGAGGTCAGCGCCATCACCGGCTTGGTGTCGAAGGTCTCGACCGTCCACAGCGTCTGGCGCAACAGCCGCATCAGCTCGACCACGCCATTCGGAGTGGTCTGGTAGATCGTCCGCTCCGGCCGCTTGCCGGCGGCTTCGGTGCCGTTCTCCTGGATGTAGCCGTCCTGCTTCAGCGATTTGAGTGCGTTGTAGATCGAGCCGGGCTGGATATTGGCCCACTCGTCGACATGCCACGTCATCAGCTCGCGGCGCAGGAAATAGCCATGCACCGGCTCGAACTGGCGCACGGCACCCAGCACCACCAGGCGGGTAATGTTCGACATGCTGGCTCCTGAAACCGGGGAAGGCGCTTGTCTCCCTCTAACAAATTGACTAGCTTCAGTCCAATTATTCAAACTTGACTATATGGGAGGAAATCGCGGTGCAGGCAGGTGAGGCGACGCTGGCCCTGAGAAGGGCCTTCTCGATGTTCCCGACCGGTGTCGTCGCAATGTGCGGCATGGATGGCGCGGCGCCCGTCGGCATGGCGGTGAACTCGTTCAGTTCGGTGTCGCTCGATCCGCCTTTGGTCTCGGTCTGCGTGGCGCGCCAGTCCGCCACCTGGCCGCGGCTCGACCGCCTGCCGCGCATCGGCCTCAGTGTGCTGGGCGCGAGCCAGGAGCGGCTCTCGCGCCAGCTGTCGTCGCGCAACGGCGATCGCTTCCAGGGCGTCGAGTTCGAGGCGACCCCCGATGGCGCGCTGTTCGTCAGGGGCGCGGCGCTCTGGCTCGATTGCGCCATCAGCAATCGGCTCGAGGGCGGCGACCACGAGATCATCCTGCTCGAAGTGCGCGAGACCAGCCTCTTCCCGCACATCCCGCCGCTGGTCTTCCACCAGAGCCAGTATCTTGCCCTTTCCAACGCTTCCTGATCCGGGCGCCGAGCTGATCATCAGCGGCAACGTCGTTCACGGCGAGAAGCGCGGTCGCGCCCTCGGCTTCCCCACCGCCAACATTGCGCTGGCCCCGGGCAGCCGGTTCCCGCCCGAGGGCGTCTATTGCAGCGTCGCGCGGTTCTCGCATCGCGACACGCTCTATGGCGCCACCGTCAGCGTCGGCGCCAACCCGACTTTTCCCGATATCGCCTCGATCCGCGTCGAAGCCCATATCCACGATCTCGACGAACTGCTTTACGGCCTCGGCGCCGAGCTTCGCCTGCTGCACCGCCTGCGCAACATGCGCCGTTTTGCCAGTGTCGACGCGCTGATCGCCCAGATGGAAAGCGATGTCCGGCAGTCGCGGCACCTGCTGGTGGACCGGGTGCCTGGCCGGCTCCCGCCAGGGCAGGGATAGGGGCTGAAGACCTGCGGCGGCACTCGTGCCGCGACGGGCCCAGGGACTGCCGCCGCCACGCCTTGGTGTCGGTTTGATGGAATAAACCACCACGGCAAGTGTTGACCCTGAGTGCCCAGGGAACAGTGCTCTCCGCTCCCTTGGGTCTCAACCGAGGAGCCATCATGTCTGCCAAGGCCTATGTGAACAAGATCGCTGTCGCGGTGCCGGATTACGATGTGCACCGTTTCTCCATCGGCTTCGCCGCCTCCCAGCTTGCCGACGACCCCAGGCGCCAGGCGGTGTTCACCCGGATGGCAGAACGAAGCGGCATTGAGCACCGCTACTGCTGCTTCCCCTCCGCCGACGACCCCAACGGCCCGGCGGTCGATGGCGCCGGCCGGTTCACCCGTGGCAACTTTCCCTCGACCGCTACCCGGATGGACCTCTTCGCCCAAGCCGCCCCGGTGCTGGCGCAAAAGGCGGTGGACCGGCTGGAGCTCGGGCCTGATGCCGCCCGGATCACCCACCTCATCGTCACCACCTGCACCGGCCTCGCCTCGCCCGGGATCGACCTCGAGATCATCGAGCGCTGCGGCCTGTCGCCCTCGGTGGAGCGAACCATCGTCGGATTCATGGGATGCTATGCGGCAGTCAATGCCCTGAAGCTCGCCCATCACATCGTGCGTTCGGATCCTGAGGCGCGGGTGCTGGCGGTCAATGTCGAGCTCTGCACCCTGCACCTGAAAGAGACCACCGATATCGAACGGCTGCTGACCTTCATCCTTTGGGGCGACGGGGCCGCTGCGGCGCTGGTCACGGCCGAGCCCACCGGCATCGCGCTCGACAGTTTCCGCGCCGTCGTTGCCCCCGACAGCCGCGAGTTGATGACCTGGACGGTGCGCAATGACGGCTTCGATATGGTGTTGTCCGGCCAGGTGCCCGCCGCCATCCACGACACGCTGAGCACCCGCATCACCGACATTCTGGGCAATCGGGGGCTCAACAATGTCGACCTCTGGGCCGTCCACCCGGGCGGCAAGTCCGTGCTGGATGCGGTCGAGCGGTCGCTGGGCCTCGACGGCGAGGCTTTGCGCCCATCGCGTGAGGTGCTGCGCTTGAACGGCAATATGTCCTCGGCGACGGTGATGTTCGTGCTTGCCGACATGCTGGCCCATCGACAGGCCGACCAGATCGGCTGTGGCATGGCCTTCGGTCCCGGCCTCACCGCCGAGACCTTCATGTTCCATACCGCCGACGCCGCCTGAAATGGCCGGGATGCCGGTGCGCCGCTTGTCGCCGGAACTGCTCGATCAACTGCCGGCGAGCGATCCCGAGGCGATCGGGTCGCGCCGCGACCTGGCCCGGATCAACGCTATCATGTTTCAGGCGGCGATCATGTGCAGGCGCCTGCGGCGTGACCTGCAGCGGCCGCCGCGGCGCATCCTCGAGATCGGCTGCGGCGACGGCGGCTTCATGCTCGCGGTGCTGAAACGCATGCGGCGGCACTGGCCGGGCGGCGAGATCGTGCTGCTCGACCAGCAGGACCTGGTGCCGTCCCGGCGGTTGGGCGCGTTCGCCGATCTGGGCTGGCAGGCCGAAACGGTGACCGCCGATGCGCTCGTGTGGATGGAACAGTCCCCGAGCACCGGGTTCGATCTCGTCACCGCCAATCTGTTCCTGCATCACTTTGCCGAGGCCGGGCTGACGCGGTTGCTGGCGGCCGCATCGCGGCTCGCGCCGGTGTTCGTTGCAACCGAGCCGAGCCGGAACGCTGCCGCACTCACCGCGACCGGGCTGCTGCGCGCCATCGGCGCCAACGCCGTGACACTGCACGATGCGGCCGCCAGTGTCCGCGCCGGTTTTGCCGGGCAGGAGCTCTCTCGATTGTGGCCCGGTGGCCAGGCGATGACGGCTCGGGAGGGGACGGTCGGGCTGTTCACCCATGTCTTCTCCGCGCGCTCCACGCCTCCGGTGCTGCACGATGAGATATGACGCGGTCATCATCGGCGGTGGTCCGTCCGGGGCCTCCGCCGCTATCGCCCTGGCCTCCCAGGGGCGCGCTGTCGCTCTTGTCGAAAAGAGCGCATTTCCGCGCAACAAGGTATGCGGCGAGTTCATCTCCCCGGTGAACCTGGCATTGCTCGACCGGCTGGGTGTCGGCGCCCGGGCGCGCGCTCTCGCCGGCCCCGAGATCCGCCGTCTTGCCCTGTTCGCCGCCGGACCGAGCATCGAAGCCCGGATGCCGCGCGGCCAAACCGACGCCTTCGGCCGTGCGCTCGGTCGCGACGTGCTCGACCTGCTGCTGCTCGAGGCGGCGGCGGCGGCCGGGGCCACGCTGCTGCAGCCCTGGCAGGCCACCGCCGCGGTTCGCGACGGCGACGATATGGCCGTCAGCATCGAGCGCTCCGGGGAACGGCGCGCCCTGTTGGCGCCGGTGCTTATTGTCGCCCATGGCTCGTGGGAGGCAGGCGGGCTCTCGAGCCAGCCGAGGCGGCAGCACCTCCCGTCGGATTTCCTAGGCTTCAAGGCGCATTTTCGCGGCTCCGCGCTGCCGCCCGATTTGATGCCGCTGCTGGTCTTTCCCGGCGGCTATGGCGGCATGGTCTGGGCCGACCAGGGCCGCATGTCGCTCTCGTGCTGCATTCGCCGCGACCGGCTCGATGCCATCCGGGCGGCACAGCGTGGCTTGCCGGCAGGCGAAGCAGTGTTCCGGCACATCACAGCAGCCTGCCCGAGCGTCGCCGAGGTCCTGCGGGACGCCACGCTCGATGGGGGATGGCTGGCCGCCGGTCCGATCTGGCCCGGTATTCGCGACTGCTATGCGCATGACACCTTCAGCGTCGGCAACGTCGCCGGCGAATCCCACCCGATCATTGCCGAAGGCATTTCCATGGCGCTGCAATCGGGCTGGCTGCTGGCATCAGAACTGGCGCGCGTCGCCGAGTGGAGCAGGGCCGGGCGGGAACTCGCCGGGCAGCGCTACGCGGCCGCCTGGCACAAACAGTTTCCGCTGCGCATCCTCACTGCGTCGGTGCTGGCCGGCCTCGCCACCCGCCCGCTCACCGCCGGCCTGATGCACCGCTTCGTCAGCGCCTTCCCGGCGAGCCTGTTCGTCGGCGCGCGGCTCAGCGGCAAGGTTTCGCCGGTCCCCGGCATCGGCTGATCAGGCAACCGCTCAGCCAGGCGCTCGCGCCGTGCTGGCGCGCACCACCAGCACCGGCAGCAACGGGTCCGCCTCCAGCGGCGGCTCGCCGTTGATGCGGACCAGCACCGCCTCGATGCAGCGCCGGCCCAGCGCGGCGAAATCCTGCCGCATGGTGGTGAGCGGCGGGATGAAATAGGCGGCTTCCGGCACGTCGTCGAAGCCGACCACGCTGAACGCCTCGGGGACCCGCCGACCGCTCTCGTGCAGTGCCAGCAGTACCCCCTGCGCCATCCGGTCATTGGCGACGTAGGCTGCGGTGAACTCGCGATTGGCAGCGATTTCGAGGCCGGCGCGATAGCCGCTCGCCGCCGACCAGTCCCCCACCACCGGCTCGACCGCCACGAGGCCCGCTTCGCCCAACGCCTTGCGCCAGCCATGGATGCGCGAGTCCGAGACTGTGAACCCCGCAGGGCCGGCGACATGCGCGATCGCGGTGTGTCCGAGTTCGATCAGGTGCCGGGTAGCAAGGCGCGAGCCTTCCACCGAGTCGGTCATGATCGAGGTGTGCTCGCCGGTATCGACCGAGCTGAGCGTCACCACGGGCACATTGTCGAACGACATGAACGCCGCGCTGGCCGAGACGTCCTGCGGCGCAATCATTACGATGCCCTCGACCGCCTGGCTGGCGAGCCGCTGCAGTGCGTCCGAAATGGTGCGGTAGTTGGACTCGGGCAGGCTGACGATCGACACCGCGTAACCCGCTTCCCGGGCCGCCTGCTCGACTGCCCACAGCGCGCTGGCTGGCCCGAAGCTCAGGTAATCGGTAGCCACCACGCCGATGGTGCGCGACCGGCTGGTGGCGAGGGTCCGCGCCGCGATATTGGGCCGGTAGTCGAGGCTGTCGATCGCCTGCAGCACCCGCTGCCGCGTGTCGGCCTTGATGAAGGCGTAGTCGTTCAGCACCCGCGACACCGTCTGCGGTGAGACTCGCGCCAGCCGCGCCACATCCATCATTGTCGGCGCGCGCGCCTTGCTGTCCGGTCGTGCCATCGGCTGCCTTTCGTTATCGCAAACAATATGCACGCCGCCATGCTGACGCAAGCCGGACATCCAGCATCACCAGCGGAAACGACATGATGACTGTCCTTATCGCGATCGTCCGCGAGTCGTATTGACATCAGAATTGTTTGCGCAAACAATTTGCCCCAATGGCGCGACCAACCGCGTCTCCACGAGGGAGTGAGGCGTGGAATCGAAGTCAGGGCTCCGGATCGGGGACCGCATCCTGTTTGGCGCCGCCTATTACCCGGAGTACCAGCCGGTCGAGCGCCTGGCCGAGGATTTCCGCCTGATGCGGGAAGCCGGCTTCAACCTGATCCGCGTCGGCGAGTCGGTGTGGAGCACCTGGGAACCGCGCGAAGGCGAGTTCGAGCTCGAGTGGCTGCAGCCGGTGCTCGACGGCGCCCACGCGCATGGCATCTCGGTGGTGCTCGGCACCCCGACCTACGCCGTGCCGCCCTGGCTGATGCTCAAGCACCCGGAGATCGCGGCGGAACAGAAGACCGGCGTGCGTGTGCCGTGGGGTGCCCGGCAGGAGACCGATTGCTCGCATCCGGTGTTCCGCCGCTATGCCGAGCGCATCATCCGCGCCGTGGTCGGCCGCTATGCCGCGCACCCCTCGGTGGTCGGCTTTCAGGTCGACAACGAGCCCGGCCAGCAGGTGCCGCACAACCCCCATGTCTTCTCCGGCTTCAAGCGCTGGCTGCTCGAAAAGTACAACGGCGTCGAGGCCATCAACCAGGCCTGGAACCTCACCCATTGGGCGCACCGGCTGAACGATATCGACGAGCTATGGGTGCCAGACGGCAACCACGTGCCGCAATACGATCTGGCCTGGCGCCGCTATCAGGCTGAACTGACCACCGAGTACATCGCCTGGCAGACGGCGATCGTTCGCGAATACGCCACGCCCGACCAGTTCATCACCACCTGCATCGACCCGATGCGGCCTGCGGTCGATGACCGTGCCATCGGCGCCACCGGTGACGTCATCGCCTCCAACCAGTACCTCGCCACCCAGGACCAGCTCGGTCCCGACATCGTCGGCGACTACGCCTTCCCGCCGTCCGGCAGCTGGGCGCCGTTCTTCATTTCCGATCGCACCTGGGCCATCGGCCAGCAGCGCTTCATGGTCACCGAGACCAATGCCACCAGTGTCGGTTTCCCGTGGTTCAACTATCCCGCCTTCGATGGCCAGTGGCGGCAGGTCGCCTGGGCGATGATCGCCCGCGGCGCCCGCGCTGTCGAATATTGGCACTGGCACACCATGCACGGCTCCTGGGAGACATTCTGGGGTGGCGTGCTGCCGCATAGCTTCGTGCCCGGCCGGGTCTACGAGCAGGTTGCAGCGCTTGGCCGCGAGATCCAGCAGGCAGGGCAGGCGGTCGAAGGCATCGTGCCCGACGCGACGACCGGGCTGTTGTTCTCGATGCCTACCCGCTGGGCCTTCGAATACCACCCGCCGATGCAGGACCCGGGCGCCAAGCCCGAAAAACAGGGGCCGCCGGATCGCGCCGCCTATGAGCGCATCGTCTATCGCTTCTATGGCGGGCTGAACCGCGCCGGCCATCAGGTCCGGGTGATGCACGCTGCCGATTTCGAGATCACCGACCCCACGATACTCGCGGCCGAACTGCCGGTGCTCGTGGTGCCGGCGCTCTATCTCGCCTCCGACGCGCTGATCGCCAATTTGACCGCCTATGCCGCGGCGGGCGGTCATCTCGTCCTCGGTATCCGCACCGGCTATGCCGACGAGATCGGCCGGCCGAAACTCGACCGGCAGCCGGCCGGCCTCGCTGCCGCCGCCGGCGCCTGGTACGACGAGTTCAGCAACCTGGTGCAGCCGGTCGCCGTCAGCGGCGACATCTCGGGCGCCGCCGAAGGCCTTGTCGAAGGCCTGATCCCCGATGGTGCAACGGTGCTCGCCAGCTATCAGCATCCGCATTTCGGCCGCTGGCCTGCCGCCACCACGCACCGGCACGGCGCCGGGCGCGTCACTTATCTCGGCAGCTTCCCCGGCCTCGACCTCGCCGAGTCGCTGGCGCGATGGCTGGCGCCGGATCATCCCTGGGCCGATCAACTCGTCCCCGGCGCGTTGACCGTCCATGGCGCCAGCAACGCTGCCGGCGAGCGGCTGTGGTTCGTCCACAACTTTGGCTGGGAAGCTCGGTCGATCACCCCGCCGATGCCGGTTGAGGACGTGCTAAGCGGCGCGCCGGTCGAGGTGTTAGACCTCGGGCCCTGGGACGTGCGCGTGCTGCGCGAACGCGGGGCAGGGCGATGATCCTTCACGCGAAAGCCGAGAGAGACGGCCCCCTCCCATCCTCCCCCATGAAGGGGGAGGTGCCGCATCGAGTATTGGGCACGATCAAGCCACAGCCTCGACTCTTCACCTCCCCCTTCATGGGGGACTTCGAGCCGTCCCGCAGGGAAAATCGCTCCGGTGGAGCGATTTTAGGCGAGAAGGCCATGAGAGCTACGCTCGAATGGCGAGGGAGGGGGCCGTCTGCCGGCAGTCGGCGACAGGCCAACGCCAGGGTGTTCGGGCCATGACCGCCCCCACCACCCTCCACCGCCCCAAGGCCAAGGCGCGCGCTTCGGTCACCGCCTATCTCTTCCTCGCGCCGTTCATCGCGGTGTTCGCGATTAGCGTGGTGATCCCGCTCGGCTACGCCATCGTCATCAGCTTCTTCCGCAAACAGATGGTCGGCGGCACGGTGTTCGTCGGGCTCGGCAATTATGCGCGCGCCTTCGGCGATGCGCTGCTGCATGACGGCGTGCTGCGGGTGCTGCTGTTCTTCTTCCTGCAGGTGCCGATCATGCTGGCGGTCGCCATGTTCGTGGCGCTGGCGATCGACAGTGGCCGCCTCGCCGGCAGCCGTATCGTCCGCATCGGGCTGTTCCTCCCCTATGCCGTGCCGGCGGTGGTTGCGGCGCTGATGTGGGGCTACATCTTCGGCGGCCAGTTCGGCCTCGCCGGCCAGGTGTTCGGCTTTTTCGGCGCGACGGCGCCGGATTTTCTCGGCCCCGGCCTGATGCTGGGCAGCGTCGGCAACGTCGTGACCTGGTCGTTCGTCGGCTACAACATGCTGATCTTTTACGCCGCTTTGCGCGCCGTACCGACCGAGGTCTACGAGGCCGCCGATATCGATGGCGCTGGCGAGTGGCGCAAGGCCTTCTCGATCAAGCTGCCGGCGCTCCGTCCCGCACTGACCCTGGCGCTGATCTTCTCAGTGATCGGCAGCCTGCAGCTCTTCAACGAGCCGAGCATCCTGCAGGCCCTGCGGCCCAGCGTCATCACCACCAACTGGACGCCCAACCTCTATGCCTACAACCTGGCCTTCACCGGCAGCCAGACCAACTACGCTGCGGCGATCGCGGTGATCCTCGGCGGCTTCACCGTCGCCATTGCCTATGTCGTGCAGCTCGGCATCGCCCGCCGGGATCGGCTGATCTGATGGCGACGAGCGAGAACACCGGCCTCAAGCCGCGCAAGTCCGTGGTGCTGAGCATCGTCATGTGGATGCTGCTCGCCTATTTCATGCTGCCGCTCTGCTGGCTGCTGGTGAACGCCACCAAGTCCAATGTCGATCTGTTCGCCACCTTCGGCCTCGCCTTCGCGCCGAGCTTTGCGCTGTTCGACAATATCCAGAGCCTCTTCGCCTTCCAGGACGGCATTTTCCTGCGCTGGTTCGGCAACACCGTTCTTTACGCCGTAGTCGGGGCCGGCGGCGCCGCGGTGATCGCCGCGATGGGCGGCTACGCGCTGGCGAAGTTCGATTTCCACGGCCGCCGCGGCGTGCTGATGGCGGTGCTCGGCGCAAGCGCCGTGCCGGGTACGGCGCTCGCTGTCCCCACCTACATGCTGTTCAGCCAGTGGGGCCTGATCAACACCGAGCTGGCGGTGATCATCCCGGCGCTGGCCAGCCCCTTCGGGCTGTTCCTGATGCTGGTCTACGCCCAGGACGCGGTGCCGGACTCGATGATCGAGGCCGCCCGCATCGACGGGGCGGGCGAGGCGCGGATCTTCTGGACCATTGCACTGCCGCTGCTGGCGCCCGGCTTCGTCACCGTGCTGTTGTTCCAGCTGGTCGCCACGTGGAACAACTATTTCCTGCCGCTGATCGTCCTCAACCAGTCCGACAAGTTCCCGCTCACCGTGGGGTTGAGCCTGTGGAACAAGCTCGCCAATGCCGGCGGCGTCAATCTATCGCAGCCGCTCTATCCGCTGGTGATCACCGGCTCGCTCCTCGCGGTGCTGCCGCTGATCGTCGCCTTCCTGTTCCTGCAGCGCCATTGGCAGTCCGGCATCGCCGCCGGCGGGGTCAAGCAATGAGCGCGCTTCCAATCCCCCGCGCCATCCGGCGCGGGGCGCCAACGACGACAACAATGACAAAGGGAGAAGTCGTTATGATCGGATTGAAGACCGGCAGCCTCGTCCGGGCTGCCCTCGCCGCCGGGATCGCGGCAGCGGCCCTGTTCGCCGGCGCCGCCAACGCCCAGGAGCCGGTGCAGATTACCTTCTGGACCTGGCTGCCCGACATCCAGAAGACCGTCGACCTGTTCGAGGCTGGTCACCCCAACATCAAGGTGAAGGTGGAAAATGTCGGTGTCGGCGCCGACCAGTACACCAAGATCCAGAACGCCGTGGACGCCGGCTCCGGCGGCCCCGACGTCGCCCACATGACGTATGACGCGATCCCCAACTTCGCTCTCACCGGCGCGCTCGCCGATGTCACCAAGCATGGCGGCGAGAGCGTGCGCGAGCTGTTCCTGCCCGGCGTGGTCGGGCTGGTCGACATCAATGGCGGCATCTACGGCATCCCGCAGGATTTTGGTCCGGGCGTGATGTATTATAGGAAGGACGTATTCGATGAAGCCGGCGTCGCGGTGCCGCGCACCTGGGCCGAGTTCGCCGCCGCCGGCGAAGCGATCCACTCCAAGAACCCCGAGCACTTCATCACCTTCATCGATCCGGCTTTGGTCGACGCCGCCTATATGGGGCTGTGGCAGCTCGGTGCCGCGCCGTGGACCCTTGAGGGCGGCACCAACGTGACGCTCGATTTCAACTCCGACAAGGCCAGGCAGTGGGCCGACTACTGGACCGATCTCAACGCCAAGGGGCTGACGATCGAATCCGTCATGGGTTCGGATGCCTGGTTCAAGCAGTTGGGCGCCGGCCAGATGGCCACCTGGGTGGTCGGGGCCTGGGGCCTCCAGGCGCTCACCGGGGTGCTGCCGCAGAACGAAGGCCTGTGGCGGGTCGCGCCGCAGCCGGTGTGGAACGAGGGCGATGTCGGCACCAGCCAGTTCGGCGGCTCCGGCACGGTGATCCTCGAGCAGAGCGTCAACAAACAAGCGGCGGTCGAGTTCGCGCTGTGGATGAACAGCAGCCCGGAAGGCGTCACCTCGCTGAAGAACGACCAGGGCCTGCTGCCCACCACCAATGCTGCCTGGGAAGACCCGGCCTTCCTCGATGAGGAGATCGCCTATCTCGGCGGCCAGAAGGCGCGCCAGATCTTCGCCGAGTCGGCCAAGAACTCGGTGGTCGGCTGGAGCTGGCTGCCGTTCCAGCCTTATGTCGGCAGCGTCTACAAGGACACCGTCGGCCAGGCCATCTCGGGCAAGACCAGCATCGCCGAAGGTTTTGCCGCCTGGCAGAAGCGCATCGCCGACTACGCCACCGAGCAAGGTTTTACTGTCACGGCGAAGTAAGCCCGCACACACGGGGGCTTCCGCTCCATCGTCTCCCTCCCCTCAGGGCGCTACCGCGTCCCCTTGCGGGGAGGGGACAGGGGTGGGGGTCCGCGCGCACCGGCGTCGCGGTTCTCTCCCACTCACATCAGTTCAGTCTTTCCCCTCCCGTTTCACAGGACGGTTCTGCTTTGCCAAAAATTCTGCTGCCCAAGGACTTCACCTTTGGCGTCGCCACCAGCGCCTACCAGATCGAGGGCGCCTGGAACGAGGACGGCAAGGGCCCCTCGATCTGGGACACGTTCACCCAGACCCCCGGCAAGGTGGCAGGCGATGTCTCCGGCAATCGCGGCGTCGAGCACTATCGGCGCTACCGCGAGGATGTCGCCCTGATGCGCGAGCTCGGCATCGAGAGCTACCGCTTCTCGCTCAGCTGGTCGCGGCTGATGCCCGAGGGGACTGGCCGGGTGAACCAGGCCGGCGTCGATTTCTATTCACGGCTGATCGATGAGTTGCTGGAGCAGGGCATCGCCCCCAATGTCACGCTCTATCACTGGGACCTGCCGCAGGCGCTCGAGGGTCGGGGCGGCTGGGTGACGCGCGACGTCGTCGGCTGGTTCGGCGACTATGCGGCGCTGGTGTTCGACAGCTACGGCGATCGCGTCCGTCGCTGGGCGACGCTCAACGAGCCGATATCCATCTGGGTCGGCTACGGCATGGGCGCTTTCGCCCCCGGCCGCACCGACGAGAAGGCGGCGCGCCAGGCGATGCACCATGCCCTGCTGGCGCATGGCCGCGGCGTCGAAGCGTTCCGCGCTGCCGGCAGCCCGGGCGAGATCGGCATCGTCCTCGATATCTGGCAGCGCCATCCGGCGACCGACAAGCCCGAGGACAAGGCTCTAGCCGAACAGGACGAGGATAGCGGCTTCCGCTTCTTTCTCGACCCGTTGCTCGGCGGCGGCTACAGCGAGCGTCTCACCCAGCGGCTGACCGCCGAGGGCACCATGCCTGAGCTCGAGGCCGGCGACCTCGAGCTGATCGCCACGCCGATCGACTATGTCGGGCTCAACGTCTACTCGCGCGTCGTGGTCAGCGCCGAGCACTACAACCCGAAATGGTGGGTCGCCGACGAGTGGCACCCGGGCGGCAACTTCCTCGATAACGGTATGGAGTTCTACCCCAAGGCCGTCTACGACGCGATCCAGATGGTCAAGACCGACTATGGCTTCGACCGCCCGATCTTCATTACCGAGAACGGCGTCTCCGACGGCAAGACCTTGGCCGATCCGCTACAGGACGATGAGCGCATCGCCTATGTCGGGGCCTTCCTCGAGTGGATCGCCAAGGCAATCGACGAAGGCGCCGATGTGCGCGGCTACTACCTCTGGTCACTGCTCGACAACTACGAATGGGCCGCCGCCTACACCCAGAAATTCGGCATCGTCCACGTCGACCTCGACACCATGCAGCGCACGCCCAAGGCCTCGGCGCTGTGGTACCGCGATGTGATCAAGCGGCGCGGGGTTTAGGGGGCTCACCGCATTGGGGAGACGGCGTCACGCGCGTGGATAGCTTGGTGTGGGAAGACTACCCCCCACCCTGTCCCTCCCCCCGCAAGGGGGGAGGAGACCAAAACACTGACGCCGGTGAGAGCGTCTCCCTCCCCCTTGCGGGGAGGGGACAGGGGTGGGGGTGCTCTTCCCGCACCGGCCTATCATCGGGTTCGAACCCCGACCTACTGCTCCACCCCAGCCGCCTCGCGCACGAAATACTCCGGATGCGCCGAGCGGATCACGTCGAGTTCGTGCATCACCGAGGCGAGGTGCACGGTCATGCTTTCGTCGGCGCCTTTGGCGTCGTGCGCCTGCAGCCGCGCCAGGATTTCCTCGTGCTCACCGACGATAAAATACATGTGCTCCTGGCTGAGCAGCGACAGCCGGCGGATGCGGTCCATGTGGAACTTGGCTTCGCGCACATCGTCCCAGATCGTCTCGAATCCGGCTGCCTTGGCAATCAGGGAGTGGAACCGGTCATCCGACTGCAGAAAGTCCTGGTCGTCGCCAAGCCCGGCAAAGGTCTGCTCCAGGACGATCTCGCGCTTGAGGAGCGCCGCGATTTCCGGCGTCAGCCGCTCGGCGGCAAGCCGGGCGAGCGGGCGCTCCAGCGCCTCGCGGATGAATCGCGATTTGGCGATCAGGTTCTCGCTGAGCGGCGAAACGATGGTGCCGCGCTGCGGCAGGATTTCCACCAGCCCGCGCCGTGCCAGCCTGGCGAAGGCCTCGCGCACCGGCGTGCGGCTGACCCCGAACTCGGCGGCGAGCCGCGCCTCGGAGAGTTCCTGGAACGGCGGCAGCTGCATATCGAGGATCTGCTGCATCAGCCGGTCATAGACCTGGCTGGCCATCGAGCCGCCATCCTGCCGCGTGCCGTAGCTGGCTTCGCTTCCGAAC
Source organism: Devosia sp. Root105 (assembly GCF_001424865.1). Classification (NCBI taxonomy): domain Bacteria; kingdom Pseudomonadati; phylum Pseudomonadota; class Alphaproteobacteria; order Hyphomicrobiales; family Devosiaceae; genus Devosia; species Devosia sp. Root105. Next base: position 496,574 of record NZ_LMCR01000019.1, on the reverse strand, counting down.
TCCGTCGCCGATATCCCCTTGGGGGCTTTCATGGTCGTTCTGCCGTCATTTGGTCCCCAGCTGCAATCCTGCCATGAAGTACTTCCGCAGGGCGATGAACAGCAAGACCGTCGGGATACTCGAAATCAGCGTCGCGGTAATCACCACATTGGGCCCGAGCGTCGAATAGGTGCCCTGCAGCGATTGCAGCGCCACCATGATCGAGCGCACCTCGATGCCGTTGGCGAGGATCGAGGAGAACAGCAGGTCGTTCCAGATGAAGGTGAATTGCAGCAGGAACAGCGCGATCAGCGGGCCCATCGCATTGGGCACGATCATCGAGGTGAACACCCGCCATTCGCTGGCGCCCTCGATCCGCGCCGCCTCGTCGACCTCGCGGGTGATCGCCGAGAACGAGTTCCTGAGCACCAGCAGCGGGAACGGAATGCAGATCGCCACATAGACCAGCAGCATGCCGAACCAGGTGTTGACCAGTCCGAGCCGCTGATAACCGAACAGCAGCGGTACCAGGTACATCTGGAACGGGAACAGCGTGCCGGTGAAGATCAGCATGAACCAGCCGTTCGACCCGAGCAGGTGCAGCCGGGTCATCCCGTAGGCCGCCGCCGCGGCAAACGACACCGACAGCACCGCGCCGACCAGTGCGTAGCTGAACGAGTTCATCGCCGCCTGTCCGAGGTTGGCGATGGTCCAGGCCTGCACCACGTTGTTGGCGAGCGGCGCGAGGCCGTCCGGCAGCTCCAGCACACCCTTCTTGGCGTATTCCTCGGAGGTTTTGAAGATGGTGACGAACAGGTAATAGAGCGGCGTCAGGTAGGCGATGGTGAGCGCCAGGATCGGGAGCACCAGCCAGCGGCCGCCCTGGCGCTGCGTGCGCTTTTCCTTGGCGATCAGGCCCGAGATAAACGCCTTGTCGGTGATGTCGACTGCCATGATCTGCCTACCGGATGTTCTTGCTAACGCGCGCCTGCACCACGGCGAGCAGCGCGCTGACGGTGATCACCATGGCGCCCAGCACCACGGCGACGGCCGAGCCATAGGCCCAGGCGCCGTTGGAGAAGCTCTCGTAATACATGTAGACCGCGAGCGAGAGCGTACGCTTGCCGGGGAATGAGGTCGCCATCACCCAGAGCAGGTCGAAGGTGGTGAAGCCCGCGGCAACGTTGAGAATGGTCACCACCAGCACCGTCGGCAGCAGTAGCGGCCAGACGATGTGGCGGAAAATCTGGAAGTTCGATGCGCCATCGACCCGCGCTGCTTCGATCGGGTCCTTGGGAATGGCGGCGAGCCCGAGCAGCAGCAGCACCATGGTGATGCCGACGGTCTGCCAGACGAAGGTGACGATCACCGAGCCGGTGATGGTCGCCGGATCGTACAGCCAGCCGAAATCGAACGGCGTGCCGGTGATGCCCGAAACAGCCGAATTGAGCACCCCGCGCGGCGCGTAGACATAGTACCAGATGGCGGCAACCGCCGTCGGCGCCAGCACGCGCGGCAGGAAGAACAGGCTCTTGAAGGTTTCCTGGAACGGGATGTTCCTGAGCAGCAGCGCCAGCCCGAGGCCAACCGCCAGCGGGAACACCACGGCGCCGACCACCCAGACCGCGGTATTGGCCAGCGCTTCCGAAAAGTACGGCAGGCGGAACAGCCGCGCGTAATTATTGAAGCCGGCGAACTGGTCGAGCCCGGTAAACTTCTGCCACTTGGTGAAGCTCAGGATGACGTTGAACACCACCGGCGTCAGCAGGAACAGCGTCACCATGAGCACCGCCGGGGCGATGAACAGCCAGGCGATGCGGGTCTGCTGCCAGGCGACCCGCCGCTCGCGCTGGCGCGCTTCCTTCAACACTTGCGGCGAGAGCAGGGCCGAGGCGGTGGCAATCATCCGAGACGCTCCAATCGAAGGACCGGCCGCGCCCGAAAGCGCGACCGGCTGGGAGGAACCTGCTTACTTGCTGGCCCAGTAGTCGGCGTTGATGGTCTGCATGGTCTTCATCGACTCGGCCGCCTGTTCGGGGGTCGGGTTGAACATGAAGGCGCCCATGGCCGCGACCAGGTCACCCTGGATCTGCGACGGCACGGCTTCCCACCAGCGCACCAGCGCCCGCGGCTTGGCGGCTGCCACCATGTCCTTGTTGGCCTGGATGGTGGCGTTCGGCGCGGCAGCCTTGAGGTTGCCGTTGTAGACCTGGATCTTGGTACCGAGCGCGTTCGAGGCATCGACGCCCATCATCGACTGCACGGCCTTGGCGAGTTCGGGGTTGGCATCGAGCGCTGCCTTCGAGACGACGATCGGCGAGGCTTCGACGATCACCGACTGCTGCACATCCGGCGACAGCGACGGCATCAGGAAGGTCTTGAAGTCCTTGCCCGGCTCCATCCCGGCTTCGGCGAACGAGCCCGAGTGCCAGTCGCCGATCAGATACATGGCGGCCGTGCCATCGACGAAGAACTTCTGGTCGTCCTGCTCGCGCGGGTCGGTGAAGTAGCCCTTGGCATACATCTCGCCCCACACCTTGAAGGCGTTCTGCACGGCCGGGCCGTCATAGGGGACGGTGCCGTCGGTCAGCCCGACAAAGGCGTCCGGATCGCCGCCCAGCACCAACTGGCTGAACCAGATGAACGGCATCCAGCCGCCCGAGGTCGGGCCGTTGAACGGGGTGTAGCCCGCCGCCTTCAGCTTGTCGGCGTCGGCCATCAGCTCTTCCCAGGTGGTGGGAGGGGCGGCGATGCCGGCCTTCTCGAAGGCCGCAGTATTGTAGAACACCACCCAGTTGGCGACGTTCAGCAGCACGCCGTAGGGCTTGCCGTCGACGCTGACCAGTTCGCGTTGCGCTTCGGAATAGTCGCCATTGGCGATGGCGGCATCCCAGTTGGCGCTGAGGTCGGCGGGAATGCCCGTCGCCACCAGGTCGCTCAGCTGCTGGCCGTTCCACCAGGTGAAGAACGCCGGGGCATTGTTGCCGGCGATCGAGGTCTGCATATAGGCCTGATACTTGTCGGTCGGGGTGATGTCCTGCACCGTGACCTTGACGCCCGCGGCGGTGCCGGCGGCGTCCATCATCGCGGTGATGCCCGGATTCCACTCGGTCTTGTCCGAGTTGAGGATCAGATCCTGAGCATACGCGGTGCCCGCCGACAGTACGGCGGCAAGGCCCGCTGCTGTAAAAGTCCTTAGTAACGACATGTCTCTCTCCCTTGTCGTTGTTCCCGCTGCGCCTTAGCGGAGCAGCGAATTCTGGCTTTCGTTGTCGAAGACGTGGACGCGCGCGCCGTCGATGCGGAACCGCACCTGCTGGTTGGGCTCAAGGGCGCGTGGGTGCTGCATGCGTGCGACGATCTCGGTCCCGCCGAGCTCGGCAAACAGCAGGCTTTCGTTGCCGAGCATCTCGGCGAAACTCACTTCGGCGCTGAAATTGGCGCCCAGCTCCGGTCGCGTGCCGTGCCCTTCCGGCACGATATCCTCGGGCCTGATGCCCAGCGTCACCGCCGTACCCGCTGCCGGCAGGGTGAAGCGGTCCGCCGGCACCGGGATGTCGAGTCCCGCTGCACGTATGGTATTGCCCGGCCCGACCTCGGCCTTCAGCATGTTCATCGAGGGTGCGCCCATGAAGCCGGCAACGAACATGTTGGCCGGGCGTTCGAACACCTCGAGCGGCGTGCCGATCTGCGCGACGCGGCCGTCGTTCAGCACGACGATCTTGTCGGCCAGCGTCATCGCTTCGACCTGGTCGTGGGTGACGAACACCACGGTGGCGCCGAGCTGGCGCTGCAGCCGCTTGATCTCGATACGGGTCTGGTTGCGCAGCTTGGCGTCGAGGTTGGAAAGCGGTTCGTCGAACAGGAACACCTTGGGCTCGCGCACCATGGCGCGGCCGATGGCGACGCGCTGCCGCTGCCCGCCGGACAGCTGGCTCGGCCGGCGATCCATATAGGGGTCGAGCCCCAGCATCTTCGCCGCCTCGCCGCGGCGCCGGGCGATCTCGTCCTTTGGCACCCCGCTGATGCGAAGCCCGAAGCCGAGATTGTCGCTCACGCTCATGTGCGGGTAGAGCGCGTAGGACTGGAACACCATCGAGATGCCGCGGTCGCGTGACGGCAGGTCGTTGACCAGCTTGCCGTCGATCCTCAGCTCGCCATGGGAGATCGTCTCGAGCCCGGCGATCATCCGCAGTATCGTCGATTTGCCGCAGCCGGAGGGCCCGACCAGCACCACGAAAGTGCCGTCCTCAATGTCGAGGTCAACACCCTTGATGGCGACGAACTCGCCGTAGATCTTGATGATGTCCCGGAGGGTAACGGTTGCCATGGCGCCTCTTATCGTCCGGCTGGGTCGGCGTAGCGCATCTCGGGCTGGATCGAGTACCAGTCCGGACGCTGCGGATCGCGGTCATAGGTGTAGCCGCCGACCTCGCGGTAATAGGCGGCGTATTGGGCGAGCTTTTCGCGGTCGACCTCGACGCCGAGCCCCGGCCCCTTGGGCAGCGCGATCTCGCCGTCGACATATTTGAGCTTGCCGCCGACGATGATGTCGTCGAGCAGGTGATGGTAATGCGCGTCGGCGGCAAAGCTCATGTTGGGCAGCGCCGCGCCGAGATGCAGCATCGAGGCAAGCTGGATGCCGAGCTCGCCTGAGGAATGGACGCTGGCGCCGAACTGGAAGGTCTCCAGCACCTGGCCGGCCTTGTAGGCCTGCCGCAAGCCGCCCCAGAACGTCGTGTCGAGGAGGATCACATCCACTGCGTCATGCTTGATGCAGGCGGCGAGCTGCTCGAAATTCACCACCACGGTGTTGGTGGCGGTGGGAATGGAAATCCGATCGCGCAACCGCCGCATCCCCTCGAGCCCGAAGCACGGATCCTCGAAATAGTCGTTGCGGATATGGCCGATCTGGTTGGCCACCCAGATCGACTCTTCCACCGACCACACCGAATTGGGGTCGAGCCGGAAGCGGTCGCCGGGCAGCGCCTCGGCAATCGCCGAGAACACTTCGACGTCGTGCTCTGGAGCGAACACGCCGCCCTTCAGCTTGTGCGATTTGAAGCCATGCAACTGCTTCTGCCGCTTGGCTTCGGCCACCAGCGCGTCGGCCGAGAACTCGTCGCCAAACCCCTGCTCTTCGTTGCCGTAGCGGTAGAACAGATAGCTCGCGAACGGGATCGACTCGCGCAGCGCCCCGCCTATCAGGTCGCAGGCGCGGATGCCCAGCGCCTTGCCGGCCACGTCCATGCAGGCCATTTCCAGTGCCGCATGCAGCTGCATGCGTGAATTGTAGAGGCTCGCCACCGGGTTCATGATCTTCCAGCGCAGCTGCTCGAGCTGCAGCGGGTCATGCCCCTTCAGGTAGGGCAGCAGGCCTTTGACCGCCGCTTCGGCGCTCTCGCCGCCGCCGCCGAGCTCACCCCAGCCGGAAATCCCTTCGTCCGTCACTACCTCGACGATGGTGCGCACGAACCGCCCCCAATGGGCGCCCGACGCATGCCGCAGCGGCGCCTCGAGCGGCACGGCGACGGTGGTGGCCTTGATGTCGACAATCTTCATTCGGGTGCAGCTTTCGGCGTTTCGAACGGGCAGGGCGGTGGTTCGCTGATCGATTCGGGTGCTGCTTTTGTCGCATCCCGCGTCGGCGTCGTCCGCCCTTGCCAAGACGTTGTAGGTCTACCATACTAGTTGTGTCAATTGCCCTCGATCCTGTTCCAAACGAACGGGCTTGGCAAGCGTCGATCGGGCGCGAGGGGGCAATGACGGGGAAAGCGGGAGGGACGTCGTGCCGATTTACGCATTCACCGGGAGCCTGACGCGTGCCATGCCGCAATACGGCGCGGCCAATGGCGCAGGCATTTCCCGGTTGAGCTTCGAAACCGGCCGGCTGAGTGCAGTGGATCTGGTCGGCGGCGTCGACGACACCGCCTGGCTGGTGACCGACGCGGCGCGTGGCCGGCTCTATTCGACTTGCGAGATCACCGGCACCCAGCAAAGCGCCATTGCCGCCTACGCCGTGGAGCCGGGTGGACTACGACTGATCAACCGCCAGCCGACGCGCGGCAACGAGGCCTGCCACGCCAGCCTCTCGACCGACGGAAAATTCCTGCTGGTCGCCAACTACAATGGCGCCAACCCCGAGGGCTGGCCCGACGCGGCGCTCAGCGTCTTTCCCATCGCCAGCGACGGCTCGCTCGGCGCTGCGGTGGCAAGTGTCCGCCACAGCGGCAGCGGTCCCAACGCGGCGCGCCAGACCACGGCGCATGCCCACTGCGTGCTGCCCGCTCCCTCAGGCGACATCGTCTATGTCGCCGACCTTGGCATCGACCAACTCGTCGCTTACCGGCTCGGCGCCGACGGCAGTTTGAGCCCCGAGCCGTCTCGCGATTTTACGCTGCCGCCCGGTCTCGGCCCGCGCCACCTGGTGTTCTCGGCCGATGGCAGCGCCATCTTCATGGTCAGTGAGCTGATCCCCACCGTGGTCAGCCTCGCCGTCGACCCGGCAACCGGCGCGCTGACCCAGCGCGACGCCTTCACTATCCCCTCGCTCGATGGCGGCATCGTCCAGCCATCAGGCATCGTGCTCAGCGCCGATGGCCGGCACCTGTTCGTCGGCTTGCGCGTCTGCAACGACATCCTGGCGCTCCGCATCGACGACGCCACCGGCAAGCTCACCCAGACCGGCCGCCGGCCGAGCGGCGGCACGACCCCGCGTGACCTCGCCTTCTCACCCTCGGGCCGGCACCTCGTCGTCGCCAACCAGGATTCCGATCGGCTGACGGTCTTCGCCGTCGATCACGCCACCGGCACCCTGTCCGAACCCCTGCAGCATTTCGATGTCGGCACGCCGATGTCGATCAAACTCGCCGCCTTCTAGGCGGCTCCCTCTTCACCCCGTTCATCAGAGCCACCCATGATCAACGAAATCCTCTTCGTCCATCACAGCCATACCGACATCGGCTACACCCATCCGCAGCCGGTGGTGATGGAGCTGCACCGCCGCTTCATCGACGAGGCGCTCGATATCGCCGAGCGCACGGCCGACTATCCCGATGACGCAAAATTCCGCTGGACCTGCGAGGTCACTGGCGGAACCATGGATTGGTGGGTGCACGCCGGGAATGCCGACCGCGACCGCTTCCTCACCGCAGTGAAACGCGGGCAGATCGAAGTCGCTGGCATGGGTTGGCACATGACCCCGCTGATGGACCATTCAATGGTCCTCGATGTGCTGAAGCCGCTGAAATTCTTCCGCGACCTTGGCATCCCGGTGCGCTCGGCGATGAACACCGACGTCAACGGCCTGCCCTGGGGCGTGGTCGATGCGCTGCTCGATCACGGCATCACCGGCATCTCGATGGCCATCAACGAGCACTATGGGCATGCGCTGAAACCCTGGCCGCGCGCCTTCAACTGGCAGGCGCCGGGCGGCCGCAGCATCACCGCCTATAATGGCTTCATCTACGGCGTGACCTCGGATCGCAGCCTGCAGATCCCGACCAACATGGAAGAGGCCCGGATCCGCGTGCCGCGCTGGGCCAGGAAGTGGGAGGCGACCGGCTATCCGCACCCCTTCCTGATGATGCAGATCACCAATGTCCGCTACCACGACAACGGCTCGCCGCAGGCGGCGCTGCCCGATTTCATCCGCAACTTCAATGAAGGCAACGCCTCGACCGGCGGCATCAAGCTCAGGCTCGGGACGATCAGCGAGTTCTTCGACCGTGTCCGTCAGCAGCCGGCCGAAACGATGCAGACGCTGCGCGGCGACTGGACCGACTGGTGGAATTTCGGCGCCGGCTCCACGGCGCACGAAACCGCGCAGGCGATGCGCGGCCAGCGCGATCTCGATGCCGCGACCGGCCTCGACGCCTGGCATCCAGCCGAGGCGCCGCGCCGTCGCGCCATGCTGCACGATGTCGCCCGCAAGGGCCTCGCGCTCTATGCCGAGCACACTTGGGGCGCCGACCGCTCGATCACCCAGCCATACTCGCCCGAAACCCGCACCCAGCAACTGCTGAAGCTCGCGACTGTTGCTGAAGGCGCCAGCGTCGCCCGCATGCTGCGCCGCGACGGCCTCGAACGCCTCGGCATCGAGGCCGGCGGCGACGAGCCGACACTGCTGGTCTACAACCCGCACGGCTTTGCGGTGAAGCAGTCGGTGCGGCTGCCTTACCTGCCGCCGATGACCGATGCGCCCGACCCCAAGCGCGGCTTCGGGCTCGAGGATCTGGTCCCCACCGGCCCCTCGTCGCACCGCATCCAGCGCCAGGACGTGGTGACCTCCGACCTGCCCGAGCATGGCGCCTATTACACCGCGCCGATCGAGATCCCCTCGCTGAGCTACATCACCATCCCGGCCGCCAAGGCCGCCGTGATGCCCAATGGCAAGCTCTCGGCCAGGGATGGCGTGCTCTCCAACGGCCGCCTCGTGGTCACTTTCGATGCTGCCGGCGGGCTGACCTCGCTCAAGCTCGACGACACCGAATATGCCGGCGCCGCGACCGAGCACCTGAAGTTTGGTGTGCCGGTGCTGGAGCGCGTCGCCTCCGGCATCCGCACCGATATGTTCGGCCAGCCCGATCTCGAGTCGCCTGATTGGCACCTCGCCTGGCACCGCGAGTGGCAGGCCGAGCGCTTCGACGGCAAGCTGGTCGGCAGCAGCGAGGCGGTCGAGCGCGGCAATGCCCGCATCGTCCAGAGCTTCGAGCTGCCCAATGGCGACAAGGTCGACGTGCTCTACCGCCTCGTCGGCGACGAACCGGTGCTGCATGTCGAGGCCACGGTCAAGAAGCAACCGATCGTCGAACCGCACGCCATCTACCTGCCCATGCCGACGGCGCTCGCCGCGGGCTGGGACGCGCATTACGAGACTGGCGGCGCCGTCGCCAAGCTCGACGACGAGCAACTGCCCTATGCCAGCCGCCACTACATCACCGCGCAGCGTTTCATCCGCATCGGCGATGCCAAGTCCGAGGTGACGGTCGCCTGCCCGGATGCGCCGCTCTGGCAGGTGGGCGGTTACACGTTCGGCCGCTTCGGCGATCCGGATGGCCGCGTCACCCGCGAACGCCCGACGCTGGTTGCCTGGCTCACCAACAACTACTGGAGCACCAATTTTCAGGCCGACCAGGGTGGCCAGACCAAGTACCGCTTCACCCTGGTGCCGGCGCCGCGTCGTGAGCTCGGCGCCTCGGCCCAGGCGGCGCTGAGCTATGCCCAGCCGCTGGCGACTCATGTCTACGCCGAACGCGGGGCGGTCCGCAGCACGGCGGCGAGCTTGCTGACGCTCGACCTCGGCACCGCGCTGCTGACGCGGCTCGAGGCCGACGGCAATGGGGTCGCGATCACCGTGCTCAACCCCGGTGATGTCGAAGTGCAGGCAAAGGTCGGGGCCGGCAGTTTCAAGCCCGGCAAGGCCAGCCGCACGCTGCTCTCGGGTGGCGCCGGCGAAGCCCTGCCGGTAACCGGTGGCGCGGTCGCCTTCACCATCGCGCCGCGCGCCTGGACCCGCATCGCCCTGAGCTAAGTCGACTCTCTGGAGGAGAAACCCCGTGAGCAAGATCAAGACGATCTACATCTGCAACCATGCCCACACCGATATCGGCTTCACCGATTATCAGGAGCTGGCCTTGCGCCAGCACGGCGAGTTCGTCGGCCAGGCGCTCGATCTGATCGAGGCTACCGATCGCTATCCGGCCGAAGCGCAGTATCGCTGGACCGTCGAGACCACCGGGCCGTTCCTCCGTTACCTCCGGCAGGCGAGCCCCGCCGAAGTGGCCCGCTTCCGCCACTGGCACGAGCAGGGCCGTATCGATATTGCCGGCATGCAGTACAACATGACGCCGCTGCTCAATGTCGAGCAGATGCACCGTTCGCTCTACCCGCTGCGGGCGTTGCGCGACGAGTTCGGCTTCCATGTCGAGGCCGCCATGCAGGACGACGTCAATGGCGTCAGCTGGCTCTATGCCGACCTCTTGGCCGAGCTCGGCATCAAGTTCTACACTGCCGCCATCAACCCGATCCGCGGCGCTCGCCCAAAACCGTTCCCCGGCGCCTTCCGCTGGGAAGGCCCAAGCGGCAAAAAGGTGCTGGCCTGGAATGGCTACCACTACCTTTTCGGCCGCAGCCAGGCCGGGCTCGGCAACTGGGATCTGGTCGATCGGCTGCTGCCGCGCTGGATCGACGAGCTCGAGAACGACGCGAGCTATCCGTTCGATTTCCTCTACTGCGAATCCACCCATCCGGTGCGCGTCGATAACGGTCCGCCCGATGCCCGCATGCCGGATTTCGTCCGCCGCTGGAACGACGAGCGCAAGAACGTCCGGATGGAGTTCATCACCGTCACCGATTTCGGCCGGCTGCTCGAAGACAAGTACGCCAAGGTTATCGGCACACAGCGCGGCGACTGGACCGATCACTGGGCCGACGGGGTCGGCTCTTCGGCCTTCGAGGTCGGCGTCAACCGCGCTGCGCACGAGATCGTCGGCATCGGCGAAGCGCTCGAAGCCTGGCGCCGCAGCAAGGGGCAGGGCGACTGGAACGCCCAGAGCGCGGCCAACATCTACGAGTCGATGACGCTGTTCGACGAGCATACCTGGGGCGCCTACTCGTCGGTGGAAGCGCCGCACTCGCTGTTCAGCCAGGCGCAGTGGAACCGCAAGGCCGGTTTCGCCTACACCGCCGCGATGGAAGGCCACAGCACCGTCGCCAAGGCCGCCACTGCGCTGGCGGCGCCGCTCGGTACGAAGGGTCCGGAAGGCATCTTCAACCTCGGCAACCTCGATCCCAAGGAAGCCTTCAAGGCCTCGGGCATCGACGAAGTGCTGGTGTTCAACACGCTGCCCTGGGAGCGCCAGGTGATCGTCGAGGAACCCGAGCCACGCGGCGGCGCCGCGCCGGTCGGCATGCTCGACACCTTCTTCAACCGCCGCAGCACCTGGGGCGGCCCGCGTCCCTATCCGGAGATCCGCCGCGTTGCCGGCACCATCCCGCCGATGGGCTATGCCTTCCTCGATCTCAAAACGGGCGTCCCCGCCGGCGACCTCAAGGCCAATGGCGATACCATCGAGAATCGGCACTACCGCATCCGCATCGACGGCAAGACCGGCGCCATTGCCGAGCTGTTCGACAAGGCGCAGGGCCACGATTTCGCCGGCAAGTACCAGGGCTGGGGCCCGGGCGAGTACGTCTACGAGACCGTCGATTCCCCCGACGATCGGCTGGCCATCGCCGATATCAGCTTCGACAAGCCGGAATTCTTCACCGGCCACACGGACACGCCCTGGAAGCGCGAAACCGCCACCCGGGTAACGCTCGATGCGGCCAAGCTCTTCGAAGGCCGCGCCTCGATCACTGTCCACATCGAAGCCCCGGGCGTCTCTGCTGCAACGGTCGTCTATGCGCTCGACGCCGATACAAAATGCGTCGTCGTCGACTGGAGCATCGATAAGCTCGAGCACGCCGATGCCGAGGCGGTATTCGTCGCCTTCCCGTTCAACCTCGGCAAGCCGGATTTCTTGCTCGATCTCAACGGCATCCCGGCCGTGCCCAACGCCGACCAGCTCGATGGCGCCGCCAAGGACTGGTACCCGGTGGGACGCTGGGTCGATGTCAGCGACAAGCAACGCGGCGTCACCGTCGTGCCGCTCGACGCACCGCTGGTGCATCTGGGTGGCATCACCACCGGCAAGTGGAACCGCACGCTCGAGCCCGAAAGCCCGACCATCATGAGCTGGGCGCTCAACAACCACTGGCTGGTGAACTTCAAGTCGGCGCAATCCGGCCGCATCCCGCTGCGCTATCGCCTCATCACGCATGAAGGTCCGGCCGATGCAGCCGCCGCGGCGAAGTTCGCCGCCGAAGTCGCGACCCCGCCGGTGGCAATGCGCGACATCAAGCCGACGGGCAAGCTGAGCGACAGCTTCTTCGGCACCGACGAGACATCACCGGTGCTCGTGACTGCCAAACCCGGCGAGGACAGCGGCTGGGTGGCGCTGCGCCTGCAGAACCTCTCGGCCAAGCCGGCGAGCCAGACCGTCACCTTCACCGGCAACCCGGCCGCGGCTCGCAGTGCCGACCCGACCGAGCATCCGGGTGCGGCGCTGGAGCTCAACGGCAAGGCACTTACGGTGGAGGTGCAGCCGCGGGCGATCCGGACGGTGCTGGTGCGGTTTTCGCCGGAGGGGTGAGGGTCGGCCTGTTTGGCTGTATCGTCCCCCACGCGCCGAACGGCACCTCCCCCCTTGTGGGGGAGGTTGGGAGGGGGGCGCCCCAAGCTCCGGCATCGCGGTGGTTGTTCACACCCAGATCGCTCGTGCGGCACCACCCCCTCCGAGCTTCGCTAAGTCGCTGAAGCGACAAGCTTCGCTTGCCTCCCCCATCAAGGGGGAGGTGGGGGCCGGTGGGCGAGGGGCGACCCGGCCCTAAACCAGGTCCGCCGCCTCCACCGCAATCCGATACCGCGTTATGAACCGCTCGCCCGCGCTGAACCGCCGCGCCGTCTTCGTGCCTCGCCTTGAGAACGGATTGTCGGCCGCCGACACCTGCGGCCCCAGATCGAAGGCCGAGCAGATCGGCTCGAACCCCAGCGCCAAATGCCGGCCGTTCCACGGCGCCATCTGCCGGCCGCGGTTCGACATCCAGAGCAGCGCGCTCGGATAGTGCTCCTTGTTCCAGCTCAGCCGTACCCGGTAGCCCTCGGCGCTGTTCCACAGCGACGCCGTCCCCGGCATGTCGAGCAGCTGCAGGATTTCCTCGGTCGCCTGCGCCAGCGGCACCCGGGCAACATCGAGCCGCGTCCCGTCCTTCAGCACCACATCGCGCCACGGCGTTTGGAACCGGCCCTGTTCGAAGATCGAGGTGTCATCGACCGGTCCGGGGAAGGTGGCGCCGGTGATCTCGTCACCGACTTCGATACGCATGGCCCCGACCTTGGTCGGCAGCCGGAACGAGGGATGGAGGCCCAGCGGCAAGGTGCAGTCGGCTCGCACCTCGATCACGAGTTCGAAGTCGAGCGCCGTCGTCTGCGGGTCCGGCGTGACGCGGCGGTGCAGGGCCTTGATCGGATGCGTCTCGGGATAGGCAATGCTCAGCCCGATGCTGCCATCAGCCGCGGCCTCGAACTGCCAGTCATGGTTGGAGCTGAAGCCATGCGGGTCGGTGTCGACCGTCGGGCGGGCCGTCGATCCCGGCCAGTCGTTGTTCGCCGGGCGGTCCCCGTCTACCCCGAACGGCACGCAAGGCCACTCGCCACGCAGCCGTTTGAGGATGCCGGGCAACGCTTCGCCGCCGGGCTCGTTCGCCCACGGCGCCACCTGGAACGGCGCCACCTGCCGGCCATCGGGCAACACGAATAGCGTCGGCCCGATCATCCCACCCAGGCTCTCGACGCTGACCACGCCATGCGCCCAGACCAGTGACCGCGTTTCACCCAGTTCGGTCATCGTCACTCCCTTGTTCTATTGGCCTGACAGTGGCCCATCGGGCCGCGAGCGACAACAGAAGAAGCGAGGTTTTCGAGCCGCTTAGCCGGCGAACCGCGCCCCCATGCCGCCATCGACGCGCCAGTTGGCGCCGGTGACGAAGCTCGCCTCATCAGACAGCAGGAACACCGCGCAGTTGGCGATTTCCATCGGTGTCGCGATGCGGCCCATCGGGTGCACGTCGAGCACCTGCTGGCGCATGGCGGCAGGCTGCGTCGCGAAGTACTCGGCCACCAGCCGGGTCTCGGTCCAGCCCGGCGACAGCGCATTCACCCGGATCTGCTGCGGTCCCACCTCCAGCGCCAGCGAGCGCGTCAGCCCCACCAGTCCGGATTTCGCCGCGGCATAGGGGAAGTAGCCCCGAAAGGTGTGGTCCGCATGCACCGAAGCGATGTTGACGATACTGCCGCGCTGCACCGCGAGCATTGCCGGCAGCACCTCGCGGGCGCAGAGCCACGCCGATTTCAGGTCGACCGAGAACACATCATCCCACTGCGCCTCGGTCATCGTCACGGGATCGGCGTTGGAGTTGCGTCCGGCATTGTTGACCAGCCCGGTCACCGGCCCGAGCCTGGCCACCGCCGCTGTGTGGAACGCCTTGATTTCGTCGGCCATCCGGATATCGCCGCGGCCGAAATACACCTGATCGTCGGCGCCGAGCGAGGCGGCGAAGGCCTTCCCCGCCTGCTCTTCGATATCGACGATCGATACCCGCGCGCCCTCGGTCAGCGCCTTCTCGACGATGGCGGCGCCGATCCCCCGGCTGCCGCCGGTGACCAGCACATGTTCGCCGTCGAGCCGCCCAGCCATCACGCCTTCTCCACCTCGGTCACCGCGACGCGGTCGGCAATCAGCTTATCCACTTCGGCCACCGACAGGCCAGCGCCGAGCAGTACTTCGCGGCTGTGCTCGCCATAGCGCGGCGACCCGCGCAGTTCGGGGGCCGGCTGCTCCGAAAAGCGGATCGCCGGCGCCACGGTGCGATACTCGCCGCCGCTGGAGTGGGTCATGGTGGTGAGATAACGCTGCGTCTGCGGGTGGCTGAGGAACCGCTCGTAATTGTTGACGACGCCGCACCAGAGCCCGTGCTCGGTGAGCAGCTCATCCCAGTGCGCCACCGTATCGGTCGCGAGCTTTGCCGCCACCGCATCGTAGATGTCGTCGCGCCACTGCATCAGCGCCGCGCTGTCGGTCTGCTTCGGGCGCGACGTCTTGAGCGTCTTCAGCGAGGGCACGCCGATCACCTCGGCGAGCACGTTGAGGTCGACCTGCGCCAGCGCTAGGTGGCCGTCAGTGCAGGCATAAATACCGTAGGGCGGCTCCATCCAGATCGATACCTGCGGGCTCGCCGAACGGGTCGGTGGGGCCTCGGTCGACATGTAGGAGGTGAGCTCCTGGATCTGCATCTCCATGATCGCCGAGACCATCGAAACCTTGATCTCCTGCCCGCGCCCGGTGCTGCCGCGCGCCACCAGCGCCGCCAGCACCCCCTCGGTGAGGAGGTGCGAGGCCGAGACGTCGACCATGTAGAGCGGCGAGGGGTGCGGCGGGCCGGAGGCCCGGCCGGCATTCATGGTGAGGCCGGTAAAGCTCTGCACCAAGAGGTCCTGGCCCGGCCGATCCTTCATCGGCCCGTCCTCGCCATAGCCGCTGATCGAGCCATAGACGAGCCGCGGGTTGATGGCGCTGAGCGTCGCGAAGTCGATACCAAGCTTGCTGGCGACGCGCGGTCGGAAGTTCTGCACCAGCACGTCAGCATCCTTCACCATGCGGTACAGCACCTCGCGCCCGGCATCCGACTTGAGGTCGAGGATCAGCGAGCGCTTGTTGCGGTTGAGCGTGATGAAAGTGGTGGCGTCGCCGAACTTGGTGATCCCCGCCATGGTCGAGTAACGCGAGAAGTCGCCGCCACCGGGGGCTTCCACCTTGATGATGTCGGCCCCCATTTCGCCCATGCGCTGCGTGCACATCGGGCCGGCCAGCGCGATGGTGAGGTCGAGCACCTTGAGGCCGGTGAGCGGGCCGCGATTGAGGGGAGCGTGGTCGTTCATGTCAGTGGTCTCTCAGCGCCCGCGAAACACGGGGTCGCGCTTTTCAGCGAAGGCCTTGATGCCCTCGGCCGCATCTTCGGTGCCCATGCACAGGGTGTAGCCGTCATTCTCCCAGGCCAGCCCCTGCATGATCGAGGTGCCCTGGCTCTGCTTGATGATGTTCTTGGCTGACTGCACGGCGATCGGCGGGTTCTTCGCCAGCCGGTCGGCAATGGCATGGACGCGCGGCCACAGCTCTTCGACGCTGACCAGATCCTGCACGAAGCCGACGCGATGCGCCTCGGCGGCGGGGAAGATGTCGCCGGTCAGCACCCAGCGCGCCGCATTGCCATAGCCGATCAGCCGCGGCAGGATCGAGGTATTGCCCGAGCCGGCATGCCAGCCGCGCCGCACTTCCGGCGCCCCGAAGCTCGAGCGCTCGGTGGCGACGCGGATATCGCAGCTCATCGCCACTTCCAGCCCGCCGCCGAGGCAATAGCCGTCGATCGCTGCAATCGCCGGCTTCCGCAGTTTCAGCAGCGGCGCGATATAGTCGCGGTCATACTCGGCGCGGTTGCGCTGTTCCCACGGTTCGCCCAGGTCGTCGAGCGCCCCGACATCGCTGCCGGCCGAGAACGAGCGCTCGCCGGCGCCGGAAATCACCAGCACCTTGATGTCGTCGCGATAGTCGACCTCGCGGCAGATGCGCACGAACTCGCCGCCCATCGCCGCCGTGATGGCGTTGAGCTTTTTCGGCCGGTTCATCTGCATATGCGCGACGCCGTTTTCGACGCTGTAGAGGATGTGCGGTTCTTCGGTCATCTCGGGGTCCGGTGATTAGGATGTGAGGGAGAGGGTGACGCGCCAGTCGCGCCGCTCGCCTGGGGCGAGCGGCTTGGCGCCGGCGTCGATGGCTTCGCCGAGCGTATCGGCGGCGGCATTGGTGGGCTCGAGCGCGATCTCGTGGTGGCCGCCGGGGCCCGGCCAGCCGCCATAGGTCAGCCAGACGCCGAGCTGGTCGATCGCGCTGTCCCAAGCCAGTTCCAGCCATTGCCCGGCATGCCCGACCCGGGCGGTGCGGCTCGGCACGCCGGCGTAGAACTTGCCGGCAAAGATCGAGGATGCCGGCTGCACCTTGTCGAGCGTGAACGGCAGCACGCCATTCGGCTTCGACCAGGCGAGCTCAGGCACGCTGAGGAACGTGTCGCCGAGCGACAGGTAAGTGGCTGATACCGTCTCGACCTCAGGCAGTTCGATGCTGTCGGCGTCGGTGACAGCGAGCAGGCCGTGCAGGGCCCAGAGATAGGGCAGCGATGTGTCGGCGCGGTTTTCCACCCGGTAACGCGCGATCAGCGACGCCCCGTCGAGCCGCAGTTCGCGGCTGAAGCGGAACTGCGGGTCGGCATAGCTGAGGCGCAGCGCCGTCGGCGTCTGTTCCTCCACCGTGAACGGCCGGCCCCACAGGTCGCCATGGTCCCGCAGCTTCCGCCCCCACGCGGTGTGGCTGGCGTCCCACGGCGTGACTGTGGGGAAGCACTCGTCCCAGCCGACCGCCTCGCCCGCGCCATAGTCGGCGTCCTCGCCGGTATTCGGACTCGGCCGCCCTTGCGCGATCCACTCGCGCCCACCGAGCTTGTCGAAGAGGCTGGTGACGCGAGCGCCGTAACCCGCCTCCACCACCACGCGCATCCGGTCGTTTTCGAGGAGGACTGTGCTCATCCTCAGCTCCCTGTCGCGGCGGCAGCACGCGCCTGGGCCTTTTCGGCCCGCGCCATGCGCCACTGTCCGATCGCCACGGCCACCACCAGCAGGAAGCCCTTGGCGACCAGTTGGTAGAAGGTCGGGATGCCCAACAGGTTCATGCCGTTCGACAGCGTCGCCAGCAGCACCACGGCCAGCATGGTGCCGACAATGGTGCCCTTGCCGCCGGCAAGAATGGCGCCACCGAGAAACACCGCGGTGATCGCTTCGAGCTCCAGCCCCTGCGTGCCCGAGGCCGGCTGGCCCGAGCTGGTACGCGCCGTCACCAGCACACCGGCAAGACCCGCCAGCGCACCGGAAATGGTGAAGATATAGAACTTCATCCGGTTGAGGTTGATGCCGGCAAGTCGCGCCGCCGCCGGGTTACCGCCCATCGAATAAACCGAGCGGCCGAACACCGTCGAGCTCATCACGAAGTGGCCGATGGCGGCGATGATGATGAGGAGGATCAGCGACACCGGAACGCCTGGAAAGCCGCCGCCTTCGAGGATGCGGCCGGAACCGAGCCAGGCGAAATTCTGGTCCAGCACGCCGATCGGCCGGCCTTCCGGGGCGATGAGGAACGCCAGTCCGCGATAGGCCGAGAGCGTCGCAAGGGTCGCGACCACTGCGTTGACCCTCAGGTAGGTGATGATCGCCGCGTTGACGACGCCGAGGATGGCGCCGGCCAGGACGCCCATTGCCACACCGCCCAGCACCGTGCCCACATAGGTCACCAGCATGGCCGAGACCACCGAGGCGACGCCGGCGATCGAGCCCACCGAGATATCGAGCGCACCCGAGACGATGACGATGGTCATCCCAACCCCGAGCAGTCCGACGACGCTCAGGTTCATGCCGATATTCATCAGATTGCGCGGTGCAAAGAAGAACGGCGTCTGTGAGGCGATCAGGGCCACCAGCAGCACCAGCGCGATGATCAGCGACAGGTTCTCGGCGCCGACGAAGCGGGTGGTCGCTTTCAGCGGGTTGCTGCTGCTGGTCGGCTGGATGGAAGAGTTGGTCATGTTGGTCATTACGCCCTCTGGTGCTTAGGCGGCGCGCTGGCCGAGCGCGTGGTTGAGGATCACCTCTTCGGAAGCGTCGTGCTTCTCGATCGGCGTGGAAATTGTGCCGCCATGCATGACGACGATGCGGTCGGCGAGCGCCAGCAGCTCCGGCATTTCCGACGAGATCAGCATGATGGCGATACCGGATTGGGCGAGGCTGTCGATCAGCCGGTAGATTTCGGCCTTGGCCCCGACATCGACGGCGCGCGTCGGCTCATCGAGGATCAGCACCTTCGGCTTGGCGGCGAGCCAGCGGGCCAGCACCACCTTCTGCTGGTTGCCCCCCGAGAGCTTGCCGACTTCCTGCTCGAGCGAAGGCGTCTTGATCTCGAGGCTCTTGATCAGCGGCTCGACCGTCTCGACCATTATCCGGTTGCGCAGCACGCCCCAGCGGGCGAGCGACGAGAACACCGCCATCGAGGCGTTCTCCATCACCGAGCGGACAAGGATCAGTCCCTCGCCCTTGCGGTCTTCCGGCGCAAAGCCGATCGAGGCGCGGATGGCGTCGGAGGGCGAGCGGATATGGGCGGGCTTGCCGGCAATGCGGATCTCGCCGGCGCTGCGGTGGTACTCGCCGAAGATCACCTTGGCGAGCTCGGTCCGCCCTGCGCCGACCAGTCCGGCAAAGCCGAGAATCTCGCCGGCGCGGATCTGAAAACTGATGTCGCGGTGCCAGCGGCTCTTGAGGCCGCGCACCTCCAGCACCACCTCGTCGCGCGTCGTCTCGGCGCGCGAGAAGCCATAGGAGAGGTCACGCCCGACCATCATCCGCACCACGTCGTCCGGCGTCGTCGCCGTGGTTTCCTTGACCCCGATCAGCCGCCCATCGCGCAGAATCACGATACGATCGGAGATCGCCATCACCTCATGCAGGCGGTGGGTGACGTAGATCACCGCGAGGCCGCGCGCTCTGAGCTTGCGGATCAGCGCGAACAGCCGCTCGGTCTCGTCGGCGGTGAGCGAGGAAGTCGGCTCGTCGAAGGCGATCACCTTGACGCCGGGCTTCAGCGCCCGGGCGATTTCGACGATATGGCGCTGCGCCGGTGAAAAGCTGTCGCCCTGGGCGTCGAGGTCGAGCAGGCCGTCGAAGCCGCATTCGACCAGCAACGCCTTGGCCTCGGCGCGCAACTGCTTGAAGTCGACGACCCCGCCGCGCTGCGGCAACTCGCCGACGAAGATATTCTCGGCCGCGCTGACATGCGGGACGATCTCGGGCTCCTGGCGCACCAGGCGGAAGCCGGCGCGCCGCGCCGCCAGTGGGTTGGCATGGCTGACTTCCTGCCCATCGAGCAGCACGGTGCCTTCGTCGAGCCGGTAATCGCCGGAGAGAATCTTGAGCAGGGTGGATTTGCCGGCGCCGTTCTCGCCGACAAACGCCATCACCTCACCGCGCCGGACGTCGAAGCTGAGATTGCTGAGGGCGCGGACATTGGGAAACGCCTTGCCGACGCCGCGGATGTCAAGAACAGGTGTATCGGTCATCACGAGAGATACCAGTGGGGGAAGGGGGCGGACCAAGGTGGCCCGCCCGAGCGTTCAGCGCTGCATCAGGTGCAGGGCATCGCATCCTTGTAGTTGGTCGGGTCGACGATCGAGGTCGCGGCAACCGTGTTCGGCGGCAGCGGCTCGCCCTTCTCGATGGCGTTGATCAGCGCGTTGGCTGCAGCTTCGCCCACGTCGACGCCGCTGATATAAAGCGCCGCCTTGAAGCCCGACGGCTGGCCCGCTGCCCAGGGCCGGCAGGCTTCGTAGGCGCCCAGCCCCACTGCGATGATGTTGTCGGGCGAGAAGCCGGCATTGGCCAGTGCGTTGACGGCGCCCAGCGCGCCCTCGTCGTTGCAGGCGAACACCACCCATTTCTCGACATCCGGATGCGCGGTGATCACCGGGCCGGCGGCTTCGAGGGATGAATTGGTGGTGCCGTCATAGGCCACCGGGAAGATCCTGGCGGCATCGGCGCCGGCCTTGGTCACTTCATCGCGCGAGGCGTTGGTGCGGTCGTTGCAGACCGACAGGGTCTGCACTTCGACCGACAGGATGCCGTAATTGCCGGCCTCGAGCCAGCCCGCACCCTTCAGCAGCCCGCCGGCGGCGACACCGACCTTGGTGCCCATGTCCTTGCCGTCGAAGCCGACATAGGGGACCGCGTTGCCGGCGCCGTCTTTCAGCGAGTCGTCGGTGGCGACCAGCAGCACGCCGGCATCGGCGGCAGCCTTGGTCACCGCCGGCCCGATCGCCTGGTCCGGCGCGGTGATGCCGATGCCTTTGGCGCCAGAGGCGATCGCATCGGTGATGGCGTTGATCGCGAGGTTGGCGTCGAGTTCGACATTGATGATCTTGGCGGTGTAGCCGGCCGCTTCCGCCGCCTTGGTGAAGCCCGCGGCCTCATCGATGAAGTATTGCTGCGTCCCCGACTTGTAGATGCCGACGATCAGCTTCTCCTGCGCCAGCGCAGCGCCGCTCAAAGCCATGCCGAACATGCCGGCAGCCAGCATCGCATGCCCCAGCATGCGAGACGTTTTGGTCATTTGGTCCTCCCTGACCGATGTGAAATCCTCGGAACGGGCCCGCCCTTTGATTGGGATGGTCTCCGTTGACGACTGGGATGTTTATCTGTTTATCTGACAAAGTCAACGCGCCCCACTAATGACGGGTGTGGACGAGTTGGGGAGGATCGTTTTGGAGCGTTTGCGCGACAGGGTCGCCATTGTCACCGGTGCCGGTCAGGGTATCGGCGAGGCCATTGCCCGCCGTTTCGCAGCCGAAGGCGCGCATGTGGCCGTCGCCGAAATCAGCTCGGCGCTGGGCGAGGCGACGGCTGCGGCGCTGCGGGCGGAGACCGGTACAGGGGCGCGATACATCCACTGCGATGTCGCCGATACCAGCAGCGTCGAGGCCATGGTAGCGGAGACCACCGCGACCCTCGGCGCCCCTGATATCCTCGTGAACAATGCCGGCATCGCGGTGTTCGGCGATCCGCTCGGGATCACCGATGCCGACTGGGCCCGCTGCATGTCGGTCGATCTCGACGGCGCCTGGTTCTGCTGCCGCGCCGTGCTGCCGGCGATGCTGGCGCGGGGCAGCGGCGCCATCGTCAACATCGCCTCGAACCACTCGTTCCAGATCATCCGCAACACCTTCCCCTATCCGATCGCCAAACATGGCCTCCTGGGGCTGACCCGGTCGCTGGCGCTCGAATATGCCGACCGTGGCATCACCGTGAACGCCATCTCGCCCGGCTATATCGATACGCCGCTGAACCAGCGGATGTTCGCCGAGAACCCGGACCCCGATGCCCGCCGCAAGGTCGAGGCGAAGCAGCCCGTCGGGCGGCTCGGACGGCCCGACGAAGTGGCGGCAGTGGCTGCCATGCTCGCCTCCGACGAGGCTCGTTTCATTGTCGGCGCCAACATCGTGATCGATGGCGGCGTCACCATCCGCATGTACGAATAGAGGGGAACGTTCGTGTCCATTTCGGTTTCAACTGCCGTCGAAAGCCATGACCTCCTGGGGGAGGGCGCCTTCTGGGATGCGCGGCGGCAAAAGCTCTGGTGGGTGGATGTGCCGCAACCGGCAAAGCTCCATTGCTACGATCCGGCCAGCGGCAAGAGCGACACTTACGCCATGCCGCAGATGGTGATGAGCGTCCGAGCCAGACGCGACGGCAGCGGGCTGATCGTCGCCACCCATAGCGGCATCTCGAGCTTCGATTTCACCACGAAGCAACTGACCCACCTGCTCGATCCCGACCCGGCCAAACCTTACAATCGCTCCAACGACGGCGGCACCGACGCGAAAGGCCGCTTCTGGTTCGGCACCATGCAGAACAACCTGCAGCCCAATGGTGGCGGGATGGATCTGCTCGAAGCGGCGGGGACCCTCTACCGGCTCGATCCGGACCTGACGCTCACCGCCCACGACACCGGTATCTGGATCTCCAACACCGTGTGCTGGAGCCCGGATAACCGCACCATGTACTTCTGTGACACCGCCTCGGGGATAATCTCGGCCTATGATTTCGACCTCGATGACGGCGTGATCAGCAACAAGCGCCCCTTTGCCAGGTTCGATCGCGGCGTGCCGGACGGCTCCACCGTCGATGCCGAAGGGTGCCTGTGGAACGCCCGCTGGGACGGCGGCTGTGTCGTGCGCTTCACGCCGCGCGGCGACGTCGACCTGGTGCTGGAGGTGCCGGTGGCCAAGCCCACCAGTTGCGCGTTCGGGGGGCCGGACCTCAGCGATTTGTACATCACCACGGCGAGCTATGGCGCGACCGAGGCCGAGCTGGCGGCAGCGCCCGAGTCGGGCAACGTGCTGGTCTGCCGGCCCGGGGTGAAGGGGATGGCGGCGCCGGAGTTTGGGTGAGGGTGGACGGCTAGTCGACTGATAGAGACGGCCCCCTCCCGGCCTCCCCCATAAAGGGGAAGGTGAAGAGTCGAGTTTGTGGCTAGGTAGTGCCAGGCACTCGGTGCGGCACCTCCCCCTTTTTGGGGGAGGATGGGAGGGGGCCGTCTGCCAGCAGCCTACCGCTCATCCACCCTGACCCGCGCCAATGCCGCGGTCAGCACCGGCCCCTGGCCCCACGGCACGATGTAGCCGCGCGGCACGTGCCAGTAATGCTGCTGCACCAGCGCCGCATAGACCGCCGCTGAGACACCCTGGAGGTTACCCTCGGCGTCGAGGTTCTTGACCATCGCATCATAGGCCTTGTCCGCCGCGGCCCGGAACTCGTCCGCCGGCAGAATGCCCAACCGAATACCCCGGTAGAGCGCGCATGACATGAAGGCGGCGGTTGACGACTCCGGGCCGGAAGCCGGCTCGTGCACCATGGCCCACCAGTTGCCGTCATCGAGCTGCCAGTCGCGCATCGCCAGCGCCAGGTTCTGCGTGCGGCACACCACTTCGTCGTAATTCCCAGAGCTCTCGCTGGCATGCTCGACCACGTCGAGCAGCCCGAGCAGCGCCCAGCCCTGGCCGCGACCCCAGCCGCGGATATAGGAGCGCTCGGTCTTTTCCAGCCAGTAGTGGTTGTAGGTGCCGAGTTCGGGGTCAAACAGCAGGTCGCAATAGCCGAGGATTTCGTCGACCGCGCGCTGCGACCACTCGCCGCCGCCGCCGATCGCTGCCAGATGCGCGTAGAACGGCGGATCGAAATGCATGCAGTCGAGCCAGATGCCGGCACCCGGGTCCTGCATGAACTGCTGGTCCGCGGCTGAGAGGAGCACCCCGCCATAGGGCTGGCGCAGGGCGCGCAGCGTATCCTCGAAGGTGATGCTGACGCCGCGCACGCGGCGGCGCGCATAGAGGTGTTCGGCAAGCTTCTTGACCGCCGCGAACAGCACCTGGTCGTCGGTGCGCCTGACGATCTCGCACATGGCGTGGCCGGGCGCGGTGTTGTCGTCGAGCTGGAACGGCTCCATGCGGGTGGCCCAGGCGCGGAAGAAGCCTTGCGAGAAATCCTGCCAGGTTTTTACCCCGAGCATGTCGCCGGCAGCGATCAGGCCTTCAAAACCCACCGAGTCGCCGTAGAACCAGCCCTTGAAATCGTGTTGTTGCAGCCGCTCCGCCACCCGCTTGAACAGCTGGCGTTGCTCCCCTGTCGGCTCTGTCATGTCGTCCCTTTGCGGGGCCCGTCACTCGCTGAGCGCGAAGCCCTCGTTGGCGTCGATAATGGCGCGCTGGATCAGGTAGCGCATCGCCCGCTCGGCCTTGTCGGCATCCCCGGCGGCGAAGGCGTCATAGACGTCCTGATGCAGTTGGTTGGTCTCCTCCATCCCCACCAGGGTGGTCGTCGAACCCCTCGCCTGCATCTGCCCGTCGATCATCAGCGACAGGGCCGCTTCGATCACCGAAAAGAGCTGCTCGAGGATCTCCGAACCAACCGCTGCGAGGAACGCGCGATGAAATTCGAGATCGTGAGTGATGAAATGGTCGCGTTGTTCCTGCGGGGACGACGACTCGGTGAGGACATCGGTCTTGGCCTTCCAGGCGGCATGGATGCGCGCCTTGGCTTCGTCCGATCCGGTGGCGGTGGCGATCCAGACCACGCCGGGCTCGAGCGCCAGGCGCACCTGCAACAGGTCCTTCAGCAGCGTCTTCTTGTCGGCAGCTTCGATCCGCCACTGGATCAGGTCGGGGTCGAGCAGCCGCCAGTTGGCGCGCGGCATCACTGTCGTGCCCTCCATCTGCCGGCTGCGCACCAGGCCCTTGGCATTGAGGATGCGCATCGCCTCGCGGACCACCGACCGGCCCACCTGGAGCTCGGCCATCAGTTCCGCCTCGGTGGGCAGGGTCTCGCCGGATTTCCATTCTCCCGCCACCACCCGCCGCCCGAGATCGGCGACGATGCCCCCCAATATGCCGCGCACCTGCATGAGGCCGCCGAGGCTGTTGCCCCGTGTGCCGCCCGGCTGACGCGAAACTACCGACATGAACTGCTCCGTCCTTTTGGCCGCCCCGGACCACGAGTCCGTGCTCCCGCTTGTACGAGGGCTTGCAAGAATGTCTGTTTATCATACAAAGTCTCGGAGAGATGACAAGGGTGCATGTGGGGGAGGTACCCAAGTGAGCATTGCCCCCAACTATCCGCCGTTCAGCGCTGGGTCGTCTCGAAGGCCGCGAGCACCGCGGCTACGGTGCCGCGGACGTGTTCCGCGTTGATCCGGGCGGCGGCCTCCGGATCGCGGCGGCGGAACGCTTCGAGCAGCGCGTGGTGTTCGGCGCGCACCCGCTCGGCGAACGCCTTGTCGCGACCGTGCTTGTTCATCAGGCCTTCGCTGAGGCCATAATAACGCGCGATGAGATCGGCCGCTTCGAGATTGCCGCCATGCGTGTTGATGAAGCGGTGGAAGACGCGATTGCCGGCGTCGATGCGGGCCCAGTCCATCGCCTCGATCGCTGCATCGTGTTCGACCTGCAAGGCTTCGAGCTGGCGCAGCGACGACAGCGACGCCTCCTCGGCGAACTGCCGGGCGAGGTAGCATTCAAGCGCCTCGCCGATCTCGCTGGAGTGGACCAGCCGGTTGCGGTCGAGCTGGCGAACCCGCGCCCCGTGATTGGGGATCATCTCCACCAGCCCCTCGCCCTCGAGCTGCTGCAACGCCTCGCGCACCGGCTGCACGCTGACGCCGAAGCGGTCGGCAATCGCCGTCATGGTCAGCCGACCACCGAGGGGGATATCGCCGGCGAGGATTTCGCTGCGCAGCAGATTGGTGACCCGCTGGTAGCTGGTCTCGGTCTTGGGGTCGGAATCGCCGCGGCGCTTGCGGGGGGCGGAACTGTCCTGGAGCATGGCAACCTCACATCGTATACGATGTTGACACATTTGATACGATCTTGCATCGTCCTATACGTTGCGCAGGACGGGGAGGTCCAGCGCATTCCCGATGGGCCGCGCATCGCCGCCTGATCCAAAACACAAGGCAATACCCATGGATCGCAACGACTACCGCGGCATCTTCGTGATCGTCACGACGCCGTTCACCGACGACTTCCGGCTGGATGAGGCGGCCCTCGAGCGCACGCTCGATTTCTGTCTTGCCGCAGGCGTCCATGGCGTCGTCGCCAACGCGCTGGCCAGCGAAGGCTTCTATCTCAGCGAAGCCGAACGCCGGCGCGCCGCCGAGATCGTCGTCGGTAAGGCCAAGGGAAAGGTGCCGGTGATCGTCGCTGTGTCGGCGCCGCACTACCACCTCGCCGTCGAGTTCGCCCGCCATGCCGAGACGATCGGCGCCGACGCGGTGATGTCGCTGCCGCCGACGCTGCATCCCTCGAGCCCGGCCGATATCAAGGCGCACTACAAGGCCATCGGCGCCGCCACCACGCTGCCCTTGGTGATCCAGAACGTCTCGGGGCAGGGCGCCTCGCCGCTGAGCGCCGGCCTCATCGCCGAGCTGGTGAGCGAGATCCCCACCGCTCGCTTCGTCAAGGAAGAGTCGGGTTACCCGGCCCAGACCGTCGGCGAGATCATCCGGCTCTGCGGCGACAAGCTCGAGGGCGTGATGGGCGGCAAGGCCGGCAAGACGCTGATGGAGGAAGTCCGTCACGGCGTCTCCGGCACCATGCCGGCCTGCGAAATCGCCGACGTGCACGTGGCGCTGTGGAACGCCATCGAAGCCGGGGACGACAGGCGCGCCCGCAACATCTTCCAGCGCCTGCTGCCGCTGCTCGATATGGAGAGCAATTACGGCATGCCGCTGATGAAGGAGGTGCTGAAGCAGCGCGGCGTCATCCCCAGCGCTGCGGTCCGCCAATCCGGCTTCCGCGCGCTCGACGCTGCCGCCCGCGCCGAGGCCGCCGCCATCATGGACGACCTCGCCGACCTGATGCTCCCCGCCTATACGCACCGCCGCTGAAACGGAGCGTTTTCAGGAAAAGTTGCAGACTTTTCCGGTTCGAAAGCGCGACCAAAATAAACGATAACCTAGAGAAGCAAGATGACCGACAAGCAGCTGGGGCGGATTGAAAACGCCATAACCACCCACTCCAACCCGTCCGAACTTCGCATCACCGACATGCGGCTCGCCGTGGTGGCAGCCAATTACGATTATCCGATCCTGAGGATCGACACTAACCAGGGCGTCTATGGCCTTGGCGAAGTGCGCGACGCCGGCCATGCCAGCAACGCGTTGCAGTTCAAGTCGATGCTGGTCGGGCAGAACCCCTGCAACGTCGACATGATCTTCCGCACCATCAAGCGCTTCGGCAATTGGGGCCGCGAAGGCGGTGGTGTCTCGGGCATCGAGATCGCGCTGATGGACCTGATCGGCAAGGTCTATGGTGTGCCGTGCTACCAGTTGCTCGGCGGCAAGCATCGCGACAAGGTCCGCCTCTACGGCGACACCCCGACCCCCGACGATCCGACCCCTGAGGACTTCGTTGCCGCGGTGCTCGGCCGTCGTGACCGGGGCCTCACCTGGATCAAGTTCGATTTGAGGCCGTCGTTGTTCGAGACCGGTGACAGCCCGCTGATCGGCAACGACGCCAAATACGACTTCGCCTACGAGGAGGGCCGGCCGTTCAAGGCACCGATGCATGGCCGCGGCGTCAAGCTCACCGATGCCACCATCGAACGCGCCGCGCATGTCGTCGGCGAAGTCCGCCAGGCCGTCGGCCCCAACGTGCAGATCTGCGTCGATCACTTCGGCGAAGGCTATCTCACCTCCGATGAGGTCATCCGCCTCGGCAAGGCGCTCGAAAAGTTCGATCTCGCCTGGATGGAAGACCCGGTGTCGCGCTTCGACATACCGGGCCACAAGAAGATCGCCGATGCGCTGCTGACCCCGATCGCCGCCGGCGAGGATCTCTATCTGCGTGATGGTTTCCGCGAGGCGATCCGCACCCGCGCCTTCGACATCGTCCACCCGGACCTGCTCACCTCGGGCGGCCTGATGGAAACCAAGCGCATTTCCGACGACGCCGAAGAAGAGGGCATCCCGACGGCGCTGCACTGCGCCGGCTCGCCCATCGGCTTCATGGCCAATATCCACACTGCCGCCGCGATCTCGAGCTTCCTCGCCTGCGAGCATCACGGCCTCGACCTGCCGTTCTGGGAGAGCCTCGTCACCGGCCTCGAGCCCAACTACATGGCCGACGGCTACGTCACCGTGCCCGACAAGCCGGGCCTCGGCATCGACCTCAACCTCGAGGCGATCGAAGCGAACCTCCGCACTCCCGGCACGATGTTCCTCCCCACCGACGAGTGGAACACCCCCAAACTCGGCTTCTGGCGCCCGGACGATCGCTGGCCTGAGTAGGCTACTGGACGGTCCCATCAAGTGAGCCGGCCCGCGAAGTCGGCGCGCCCTCTCCCGCTTGCGGGGGAGGGGGACCAGCCGAAAGGCTGGTGGAAGGGGGGGCCGCAGACACTGAGCCTGCCCCGTCCGCCCACCATTGGAGCGTGGGGCACCGCCCACCGTCAGTGCGTAGCTCACCGCCTACCATCAGTGCGTGGGCACCCCCCTCCCACCACGCTTTCGCGTGGTCCCCCCTCCCCCGCAAGCGGGAGNGGTGGGCGGACGGGGCAGGCTCAGTGTCTGCGGCCCCCCCTTCCACCAGCCTTTCGGCTGGTCCCCCTCCCCCGCAAGCGGGAGAGGGCGCGCCGACTGCCCGCCCCGGCGCATTGCCGCACCAATCGCTGCTGGACTCATCGGTCTCATGGGTCTATGTGAACCCCGTTGTCGGGCTTCGCCGCCCGATGACTGAGGCCCAGCTGGAGTTCCACCTCCTAGTCTGGGCCTCTCTAATTTCCGGGGTTACTTCGTCGTCACCGGCGCGGTCGAACCGCGCAGCCGGAATTCCGGATCGATCAGCACTTCGGCCAGCGGCAGCGAACGGTTCGCGGTCAGCGCCACGATGGCGCGGGTGGTGTTCTCGGCAATGCGCTCGACCGGCTGCCGCACCGCGGTCAGCGGCGGGTCGGTGAAATCCAGCATGTAGGAATCGTTGTAGCCGATCACCGAGATGTCGCCGGGGATCCGAAGCCCAGCGCGTTGGATGGCGCGCATCGCCCCCAGCGCCATGTCGTCGCTCGACGCCACGATCGCCGTCACGCCCATCTGCAGCAGTTCCTCCGCCGCGTGCCGGCCACCCTCGACATTGTAGTACTGCCGCACCACGAAATCCTCGGAATTGGGCAGCTCACGCCGGTCCATCGCCTGGACGAACCCCTCGACGCGGCGATCGGCCGGGGTGTTGCCCACCGGCCCGGCGCACATGCCGATTCGGCGATGCCCGAGGTCGTAGAGATGCGCCACCGCCATTTCGGCGGCGCGCCAGTCGTCGGTCGAAAACACCGGCGAGGGTGTATCGGGGAAGCCGCCATTGACGCAGATGAACGGGATGCCGCGCGATTGCAGCAGCTGCCGTGCCACCGGATCGGCATTGCGCACCGTATTGCTCGACGACAGGAACACCACCGCGGCGATGCCGGCATCGATCATCGCCTCGACATAGTCGCGCTCGCGCTGCGTGCCGGGGCAGATCACCGCGCGTAAGCCATAAGGCGCGATCTCGTTCTCGATCGCCTCGCAGAGGTCGGCGAAGATCGATTCAGCAACACCGGGCACCAGCAGCAGCACCAGCTCACCCTTCAGCTGCCGCTCATAGCCCGCCTTGCGCAGGGCCGCTTCGACTGCCTCGCGTGTTGCGGTCGATACGCCATACTTGCGGTTGAGCACCCGGCTGACTGTCGCTTCGCTGACCCCGGCGAGTTCGGCGACCGCGGCAAGCCCTATATTGGCGGCCGGCGAACGGGGGCGTGGCCGGTGCGCCGCACCCTCGGTGCCGCTGCTGCGGCCACGTTGGCTGCGCGGCCCATTGCTGTCGTCGGACCTGTCCACTGGCTCCCCTGTGGCTACTCGTTCAAGACACTGAGCGTCGCAATACCAGACACCGGAATGCTGAGTTCGGTAAGCCCCTCAGTGTCCACTTCGAGCGGCATGCCGACATCGCCGCGGGCGGAGTGAGCGATGCCGCTCAGCCGTCGAGACTTGCCGGTCCATCGCACAACGATCCGCTCGTGGGAAGTCGCGTTGAGCAGCCGCAACTCGGTGACGCCGTCGAGGTCGATCTCGACCACCAGCGGCTGATACACCCCGACCACCAGCCGACCCTGGTGCCGCGCCTGTACCACCGGATATCCCTCGGACGGCAGCCCGGCGCTCACCTCACCGAACAGCACCGTCTCGCGGTCTTCCATCCAGTTCTGCAGCACCGCCTGCACCGCGTCGCGCTGCACTGCTGGCAGGCTCGACAGGTCCATGGAGACCTGCGGCACGCTGAAATAGGCGTTGAGCAACTGCCGCGCCGCCGGCTCCGCGCCGGCGCGGTGGTCCCACACGGTCGGGTCCGAATGGATCACCTGGCCGGCCGCGATCATCCGCATATTGACGGTGGCGCGACGGTTCTGGTTGGCATCGACCGGGCAGTCGCCGACCCGCAGCAGGTTGGCGTAAGGCGCGGTGGCCGGCCCGACATAGGCCTGCCGGAACTCGATCAGCGCCTCGTCGAGCCCGGCCGCCTTCAACTCCGTCTTGAGCTGCTGCAACGTGGCATGCAGCGCCTGCCCCACATCGGGGATATCGCCGCCGGTCGGCGTCCCCTGATAGGCGACGACGCCGTCGAGGAAATCGATCTTCAGCCCGTCGACACCATAGTCGCGGATCAAGCGGATGCAGGTTGCGACGAAGTGCTCCCGCACCTCGCGGTACCTGGGATCGAGCGCCGAGGCGCGCCAGCCGTCGGCATTGTGGTAGGGCGCAAACGGCTTCAGCCGGGCATAGGCATCGCTCTTCTCGCCCAGGAGCAGCGGCGCCACCCAGAGGATCACCGACAGGCCAAGCCCGTGCAGCCTGTCGATATGCCCGCGCATATCGGGGAACTTTTGCGGGTCGGCCATCCAGTCGCCGCACCCGGCATACCAACGGCCGGTGGCCAGCTTCTGCCAGCCGTCGTCGATGATCACCGCCTTGCAACCGAGGGCAGTGGCCAGGGCCGCGTCGCGCTCGATCTTTTCGGCATCGATGTTCTGCGCATAGGCATACCAGGTGCAGTAGACCGGCACGGTCCCGGCGAAGGGCACCGGCAAGGGCTCACCGATATCGTCGCGCAGCCAGTCGCGCAGCAGCCCGACCGCCTCCGCATGATCGAGCCCGGCCCGTGCCGTGGCGAGCCGGATGGTGCGCGGTCCCTTGGGGTCGTGCTCGTAATAGATGACGAAGCTCTTGTGTTCTTCCGAGACGCCGAAGCGCAACTGGCTCTCCTCGATCTGCTGGTCGAAGCAGAAGGCGAGGATGGCCTTGCAGTGCCGGTCATAGACACAGCCGAGCGGGCTCGAGGAAATGATGCTGGTCTTGTCTCGCCCGCTCCAGTCGGCCGGCAGCGCCCGCATGGAAGCGTTGGGGTACCAATAGCCCTCGATATCGCCGAGCGGCACTTCGAGCGACACCCGGATCAGTTCGCCATCGGTCTCGATCGTGGTGATCTCGAGCTCGCCGAGGCTCTGTTTGCCGATCACCCGGCAGCCAGTGCCGATTGTCACCTCGACGCCGGGGATGCCGGTGACGGCAGGGGCCATGACGGATGCGTAGTCTTCCAGCAGCACGGTGCCAGTCTCCTAATGCTATTGCTTGACCGCGCCGGCGAGGATGCCGGCGACGAAATGACGTTGCAGGAACAGGAACACCCCGAGCACCGGCAGCACCGACACCATGGTGCCGGCCAGCAGTTGGCCATAGTCGGTGTCGCTGAGGCCCTGCAGCGAGGCGAGCGCCACCGGCACCGTGTAGGCGTCCGAGGTCCTGAGCACGATCAGCGGGTAGACGAAGTCGTTCCACTGCGCGAGGAACAGGAAGATGCCCAGCGCCGCCAGGGCCGGCCGCATCGTCGGCAGGACGATCTGCGCAAAGATCCGGAACTCACCGGCGCCATCGACCCGCGCCGCCTGGATCAGTTCATCCGGTACCGACTGCATGGTCTGGCGCATCAGGAAGATGCCGAAGGGCAGCGCCAGGTTGGGCAGGATCAGCGCCTGGTAGGTGTTGAGCCAGTTGAGCTGCACCATGATCTGGAACAGCGGCACCAGCGTCACCTGCGAGGGCAGCGCCAGGATCACCAGCACGATGCCGAACAGCGCCCCTTGTCCGGGGAAGCGGAACTTGGCGAAGGCATAGCCGGCCGCCGTGCAGACGAGCCCGCCCAGCAACGCATAGATCGTCGCCACCAGGGTGGAGTTGAGCACTGCCTGGCCAAAACCCTCGCCGACGAACAGGTTCGTGAGGTTGACCCACAGCTGGTCGCCGGGCACGAGGTTCGGCGGGTTGGAGAAGATGTCGCTGGTGCGGTGCGTGCTGGCGACGATCAGCCAGTAGAACGGCGCCAGCATCAGCAGGCCGCCAATGGCGATGACGATGCTGACGGCGAGGCTCGCGGCGCGCGTCTGAGGGCTGCGGTCGGTTCTCATGCCTGTTTCTCCCTGAGGAACCGGAACTGGATGAGCGCAATCACCCCGATAATGCCGGTCAGCACGTAGCCGATGGCCGAGGCGTAGCCGAAGTCGAAGTACTTGAAGCCGTTCTGGTACAGGTACATGCCGATGGTCAGCGTGGCGTTGTTGGGCCCGCCATTGGTCAGCACGTAGGGCTCGTCGAAGAGCTGCAGCGTGCCGATGGTCGAGAGCACCACGGTGAGGGTGATGGCAGGACGCAGCCCGGGCAGGGTGATGTGCCAGAAGCGCTGCCACGCCGTGGCGCCATCGATCTCGGCCGCCTCGTAGAGCTCCCCCGGGATCGACTGCAGCTGCGCCAGGTAGATCACCGCGCTGTTGCCTGTGTAATGCCAGGTCAGCGCGATGATGATCGACACCTTGGCCCACACCGGGTCGGCCAGCCACGGCACCCGCGGCAACCCAACGGCCTCGAGCAGGAAGTTCACCAGCCCGTGGTGGCTGTTGAGCAGCGTCGAGAACAGGATGCCGTAGGCCACCAGCCCCATGACGATCGGCACGAAATAGGCGGTGCGCCAGAAGGCACGGAATTTGAGCAGCGCCGAGTTGAAGGCCACGGCCAGCAGCAGCGCCAGCCCCAGCATCAGCGGCACCTGGGTGATGAGGATGATCAGCGTGTTGCTGAGCGCCTTGTAGAAGATCGGATCGGTGGCAAGCCGCCCGTAGTTGCCGAGCCCGACGAAGGTCGTCTGGCCCTTGATGATCTTGGTGAGGCTCAGCCAGGCCGCATAGAGGTACGGGTAGACCTTGAAGCCGGCGAACAGCACCAGCATGGGCAACAGGAACAGGTAGGGCGTGAGGCGCGGCGAGGAGCCTCGCCAGCGCCGGCGCGTGGCCGGCTGCAGCTTGGACGACGTCATCTGGTTCACCGGAAGGGAAGGGTGGCGGCAGGACCGGGAGGAAAGTCCATAATCCTGCCGCCGTAACGCTCAGGCGGAGCGTATCAGTTGGCGATGGTCCGGCCGGTCTGGCCGGCAACCAGCGCGGCGGCCTCATCGAGCACGGTCTTGGGGTCGGCGCCGCTCAGCAGCACCTGGGTCTGGGCATCGGTATAGGCCTTGAGCGCCCGGGCATAATCGGTGGTGTAGTTCACCGTCGGGGTGTTCTGGCCGAGCTCATCGATGAAGAACTTGTTCACCTCGGCATCGAAATAGGCGCTCTTCTTGACGAAGCCGTCGCTCTCCAGCATCGGCTTGAAGCCGGGGAACATGCCGCCGCCCGCGTAGGTCGCCTGCTGGCCCTCGAGCGTACCCATCGCATATTTGACGAACTCCCAGGCCGCCTGCTTGTTCGGGCTGGTGCCCGCTACAGAGAGGTAAGTACCGCCCGAGATCGCGGCGGTCAGCCCGCCGGCCTCGACCGCCGGCGGGAGCCTCAGGCCCCACTTGCCGGCCATGTCAGGAGCTTCGTTCTCGAACACCCCGGCCGCCCAGGAGGCCGCCGGGATCACCGCGACATTGGTCTGCCCCTTGATCTGCAGCATGAAGTTGTCCCAGCCGCCCGGGATATCGGCGACGACACCGGCATCATTGGCCTTTTTGATCCACTCGAGTGAGCGGAGGCCAGCCGGCCCGTTCATGGTGATCTCGCCGGCAGCGTTGAAGTAGAAACTGCCCTGCAGGTTGGTCAGCAGCTGCCACAGCCCGGCGGAGTCGGCGACGGTCGCTGCCTTGTCCATCGAGATCAGCGGCGCACCGGTCGCCTCCTTGATCTTCTTGCCGGCCTCCAGCAGGTCATCCCAGGTGGCGATCGTGTTGATGTCCACGCCCGCCTGGTCGAACAGGTCCTTCCTATAGAAGAAGCCAGAGGTGTTGACCTCGTAGGGGATACCGTAGACCCCGCCATCGGCTGACGAGCCGCTGGCCCACATGCCTGAGGGGAACTGCGCTGCAAGGTCGTCGGCGCCGACCTCGCTCAGGTTGACGAGCCCGGTCGGGAAGGTCTCGATGTAATTGCCGATATAGTCGATGCCGATGTTGAGCACGTCGGCGAGGCCGGCGCCGCCCGCCGCCATGCCGGCGGTGATCTTGTCCCAGATCGCTGGGTTGCCGACGTCTTCCACCTTCACCGTCACGCCCGGGTGCAGCTTGTTGAAGCCGGCAACCGCCGCTTCCAGCCCATCGGCGGGAGCGGTCCAGCTCCACACCGTGATGGTGCCGGTCAGCTCCTCGGCCGGAGCGGCCGTCGCCAGTGTGGCGAGCGCCGTGGTGGCAAGGGCAAGCCGCGCCAGGCGCCCGGTTGCCGCAAACAAACGTCCTACCGTGTTGTCCAGTTTTTCCTCCTCAGGATTCCTCGGTCCCGATCGCCCCCTGCAACTGGCCACCAGACTTCGCTGGCTGATTTCACCGTGCTGCCGGGATCGGATCGTGCCGAACGCTAGCAGCCGAAAATCAGTCTTGCAATAGTTCATTGCAAATTTGCAGAAATCTGGACAACGCTGGCTGGAGGTTGCACGAACGACAGCGGCCGCCTCCGGGTGGGAGGCGGCCGCATGAAACGTGGGAAGTAAGTTAGGGTATCATTTGGCGGTGCCGGCTCAGTGGTCGGGCTCACCAGCTGAGTGACGATGTGATCGCCTCCCTCCCCCTTGAGGCAGGGCTATCGCATATGGAGCACTGACAGTAGTTGGATGGCCTTCTCCCCTTGTGGGAGAAGGTGGCCGAAGGCCGGATGAGCGCTACACTTCGTTGCGCGGACCCCTCATCCGCCCTTCGGGCACCTTCTCCCACAAGGGGAGAAGGCAAGAGCTGCCCATCGCCGCCATATGCGATAGCCCTGCCCTTGAGGGGAGGGATTGAGGGAGGGGGTGGTCCTGTGATCACCGATGGACCCCCACCCCCAACCCCTCCCCTCAAGGGGGAGCGAGAATCCGCGAAGATATCCGGGATCAGCTGGCGTCTACGTCCAGCAGCAGCGTCGCGATCTCGAACGGCCTGAGCTGTAGCGTCACGCTGTTGCCGTTGAGTGCGATCGGCTCGCCGCCTTCTTCCATCAGGTTGACCAGCCTCGCCGATTTCACCGGCACGCCGAAACTGATCGTGGCGGTGGCGCGGGCATTGGCGTGCTCGAACACCCGCAGCACCAGCGCATCACTCTTTTCGGCCTTCTTCACCGTCTCCAGCGTAACGTTCGGCTTGTCGACCGAGGCGAAGGAGAAGCTCGTGCTTTCCGCGGGCGCGGAGGCCTGTGCTGAGACATCGCCGATCACCGCCACCGGGTTGTTGAACCGCTCGGCCGCCACCGGCACGTCTGAGAGGTCGCTGACCCCGTCATGCACCAAGAGCGCATATTTGATGCGGTGCTCGCCGCGGTCCGATGCCGGGTCGGGGAAGGTGGCGCCGCGTAGCAGCGTGATGCGCACCAGCTGTTCCACCGCGTCATAGCCATACTTGCTGTCGTTGAGCAGCGCGGCGCCGAAATCCGGCTCGCTGATATCCACCCAGCGATGCATGCTGGCCTCGAACCGGGCCCGGTCCCAGCTGGTATTGCGGTGCGTGGCGCGCTTCACATGGCCGAACTGGATCTCCGAGCGGATCTCGGAAATGTTGAGGTCGAACGGGAATTCCGCCTTCAGCACGGTCTGGCGCTCCTGCCAGTCGACGAAAGTGTCGAATTCCACCTGCCGGGCGCCGGCTTCCAGTGAGACCACCTGTACCACCTTCGAGTTGAGATACTGCCGCTCGATGCGGAGCGCCGCGCGATAGGGACCGGTCTCCACCACCTCGATCTTCGCCTTGCCTTCTGAGAGCCTCCAGAACTGCTCCTCGAAATAGCGGTCGATATCCCAGGCATCCCAGTTGAGCGGCTTGTCCTCGTAGGCGACGAGCCGGTTCGCCGTCTCGCCCTTGGCGATCAGCTCACGGCTATGCTGCTTGTCGACCACCGAGGTGATTTCGCCATGCTTGTCGAAGCTGACCCGGATCAGCTCATTCTCGAGCTGCTTGGCCGAAGCCGAGAGGCTCGATCTCGGCGCAGCGCTGCCGGCTACCAGCGAGGCTGAGGCCCAGCCGAGCGCCGGCAAGTCGGCCGGCGCCGCCAGCGTCACGCTGCCATCGGCACCAACCAGCTTCTGCAGCGGCAGGGCTGCACCGCCCTGGCTCAGTGCCGAGCCTTCGGATGCGCCCGCGACGCGGACCAGCGCCTTGTCGCGCTTGTGCCCGGTGAAGTTGAACAGCTGCAACCCGCCCTTGGCCGTAGGCGCAATGGCCTTCGCCGCGCTGTGCCACGGCCCGTTGCCCGACGCCAGCGTCGAGAACAGTCCGGCATATTCGGCATCGCTGTCGACATAGACTTCGGCGATCGAGGTGCCGGGCAGGATGTCGTGGAACTGGTTGATCAGCACCAGCTCCCAGAACTCGTTGAGCTTTTCGCTGGGGTAGGGCGCCCCGGTTCGCATCGCCATGGCGCTGAGGAACTCGAGCTCACGCAGCACGCGCTCGGCGCGGCGGTTATTGGCCTTGTTCTTCGCCACATTGGTCAGCGTGCCGCGGTGGTATTGCAGATAGAGTTCGCCGTTCCAGGTCGGGAAGCGCATGGCGTTCTCGTCCATGCGCTTGCTGAGCCGCTTGAGGAACGGCCCGATGCCTTCGAGCTTCACCTTCGGCGCGCCGGGGATGCCGCGTTCGAGCCTTGTGCCGCGCTCGATCATGGCGCGGGTCGGCCCGCCGCCGCCGTCGCCATAGCCGTAACAGACCAGCACCTCGTCGTTCACCGACTTCGGCTCATAGCGCTTCCAGGCCCCCATCACCTCGGACACCGAGAGATCGGAATTGTAGGTGGTGAAGATCCGCTCGCTGTCGAACTTCTGCGCCGTGATCAGCTGCGCCTTGGTTTTGGTGCCGTCGATGCCGCGCCAGAAGAACGTGTCATAGGGGTGCCGGTCGGTATCGTTCCAGCTGAGTTTTGAGGTGATGAAATACTCGAGCCCCGAGCGCTCGAGAATCTGCGGCATGTTGGCCGAATAGCCGAACGTGTCGGGCAGCCACACGGTCTTGGGCACCACGCCGAAATGCTCGAGGTGGAAGCGGCGGCCGCGCATGATCTGGCGCACCATGGATTCGCCCGAGACGATATTGGCATCGGGCTCCACCCACATAGCGCCTTCGATCTCGAACTGCCCGGATTTCACCCGTTCGACCACGCCGGCCCAGATCTCCGGGTAGTCCTTCTTCAAGAAGTCGAACAGCACCGACTGGTTGTACATGAAGACGAATTGCGGGTACTCGGCCATCAGCGCCAGCACCGTCGCAAAGCTGCGGCCGGTCTTGTCCCGGGTATGCATCACCCGCCACAGCCAGCCGACGTCGAGATGGGTATGTCCCACCGCCGAAACCGTCGGCTGCACCTCGGTATCGACCAGCTCGTAGATCTTTTTGGCGATCTTCTCGGCTGCACCGAGCGAAGCCTCGAATTCCGGCGTCACCCCGCCACGCCGGTCGAGCGCCCGCAGCGACTGCTCGACCAGGTTCATGATGGCATGGCGGCGGCCATCGATCTGGGTCAGCCGGGTCGCGACTTCGAGCGGGGTCAACAGGTCGAAATAGAGCTTCTCCGCCCGCTCGTGCCGCACCAGCAGTTCGACCTTGAAGCCGACCAGCGGCCGGTCGAAGAAGGTGAAGGCGTTGACCAGCAGCGCGCGCCTGGTTCCGGGTTTTGCGTCATGCGCAATCACCAGCTCGGTGTGATTGCCATCGATCGCCTGCGCCACGTGGCCGTCGAGATAGGCGAGGCACTGCGGATCGGTGGTGCCCGGCCGGTCCTGCCACTGCGAGGAAAAGCGCAACACGAAGGTCTTGCCCTTGGCCGCCGGCGGCACGGTGACCTCTGCCGCGAACCAGGTGTGCCCCTGCTTCTTCGCCCACACCGTCTTGTCGGTAAAGGGCTGCCAGCTGCGGATATCCGCCTTGAGCGCGGCCTCCGCGTCGAGCTCGGCCTCGGTGTAGCGCCAGGCGAAGTCACCCTCGATCGGGGTCAGGATCTTGGCCTTGAGGTCGGCGCAGAGGCGAAAGAGCTTCTCCTCCTGCTTGATGTCATCGTCGAGGAGACCGAGCTTGGTCGCGAGAGTGTTCATTGAGGCTATCCTTTGACCCCGACACCGGCGAACCCGGTGTTCATGTTCCGCCGCAGCAGGAAGTACACGCCGACCGCCGGCGCCGCATAAATGATGGAGAAGGCGGCGAGGAACCCGTAGTCGATGGCCCCCATCCGCCCGAACGCGCCGTAAAGGCCCACCGACATCGGGAAGGCCGCCTCGACGCGCGAAAAGATCAGCGGCAAGAGGAACTCGTTCCAGGCGCCGGTGAAGCTGAAGAACCAGACCACTGCCAGGCCGGCCCGCGACATCGGCAGCACGATGCCGGTAACGATCTGCCAGAGCGACGCGCCATCGACATAAGCCGCCTCTTCGAGCTCGATCGGCACCGTGTCGAAGAAGTTCTTGAGCAGCAGCAGCGTGAACGGCAGGTTGAGGCAGCTCAGCGCCAGCATGACGCCGAACTGGTTCAACAGCCCCGATCGCTGGGCGGCGAAATAGAGCGGCACCAGCACGCCGACCGACGGCAGCATGCGCAGCAGCACCAGCGTCCAGAGCAAGGCGTTCTTGCCTGGCATCCTGAGCCGCGACAACGGGTAGGCGGCGGCGGCGCCGACAACCACGCTGATGGTTGCCGTTCCTGCGGCGATCAGCAGTGAGTTGAGGAACATTCGCCCCGCATCGCCACCGATGGCGCCGGTGAAGTTCCCTATGCCGAAGTTCTGCGGCCAGACCAGCCGCCCGGTCGCGGCAGTGTCGAAGGCATTGCTGAACAGCCAGGCGAACGGGCTGACCCAGATCACCGCCATGAAGGCGAGCGCGATCGCCATCGGTCGCGAGAGCGTCGTGCGTTCCATTACTTGGGCTCCCGCAGCATGCGTAGATAGACGGTGGAAAGGGCGCCGACGATCAGCAGCATGGCCACCGAGATGGCGCTGCCGAAGCCGAGATTGCCGCGGGCAAAACTCTGGTTGTAGAGGAACAGCGCCAGCGTTTCCGTCTGCCGGCCCGGCCCGCCGCCCGTCATCGCGAAGATCAGCGGGAAGTAGGTGAAGGTCCAGATGGTGATGAATAACAGGTTCGTGGCGATGTGCGGCCGGATGATCGGCAGCACCACCAACCAGGCGCGCTGCCAGCGGGTCGCGCCGTCGATCTTGGCTGCCTCGATGATCTCCCTCGGCACTGAGTCGAGCGCCGCGACGAACAGCAGGTAACTCCAGGCCGTGCCTTTCCAGATATTGGCGAGCGTGACGACCGGCAGGGCGAAATCGTTGATGAAGTTGATCGGCTTGAGGCCGAACGGCACGACGAACAGCGAATTGATCAGCCCGGTCTGCGACGTAGTGGCGGACCACAGAAAGGCCGCGACGATGTCGGGCAGCAGCCAGCCGAGCATGATGCAGATTTCGACGACGCTGCGGGTAGTGGAGACGGTGCCGCGCAGGGTCGCTGCGAGCAGGAAGCCGAGCACCGACTGGCCGACAATCGCCGAGAAGAAGACGAAGATCACCGTGGTCCAGAGCGACTCGAGAAAGCCCTTGCGAGTGAACAGCCGCTCGTAGTTCTCGAGGCCCACCCAGGACCACTCGACAGCCTTGCGGCCGGTGAGGCCGAGGTCGGTGAAACTGAAGGTGACGGCCCAGCCGGTGAAGAAGAGCAGCGCACCGACCAGAATGATCGCCGGCAGCATTGCGGCACTGAGCAACCATAGGTTGCTGGTGATCCAGGGGTTGGCCTGGTGTCTCATGGACGGCTCGTTCGAATAGAGGACGAAACTGGACCCGCGCCGGCAGGGCCGACATCAACCGTCACGGCGGCACCCCAGTGGGGGGCGCCGCCGCGTCGGGAGGATCCGCTTATTCGTACGTGATGACCTTCTCCGCGCCGAACTCGTCGACGAGCGCATCGTGGTAGTTCTTCACGGTGTCCTCGACGCTGGCGCCGTCGAGGATTTCCGTCGTCATCGTCTGCACCAGCGCCGAAACGGTCTGGTAGCCTGGGATGGTGTCGCGGCCGGTGGTGTCGGCTGCGAGCGACGTCGCCTTGGCGAGGTAGGCATCGGCCATGTACTCGGGCGACTCCGAGATGTCGGTGCGGACGCCCATCCGGTGGTTCTTGATGGTCCAGTCCTTGAAGTTACCGACGTCGAAGATGGTGGTGAGCAGCTGGAACGCCTTGGCCTTGTCGGCGGCCTTGGAGTTCACCGCGATGGTCCAGCCGCCCGAGATGTTGGTGGTCGCCTTGTTGCCCGGATCGCCCGAGCCCGGCCACGGTGTCCAGCCCACCATCGCGTCGCGCTCTTCGCGGCTCGGCAGGTTCACGCCGTTGCAATCCCACAGGCACGCATCTTCCCACGAGCCGGAAGCGAGAATGCCGAGCTGGTCGTTGGCCAGCGCCTCGCGGACCGCGGCGCCAGGATCGGCTGCGTAGTTAAGGTCGGCCGGCTGGCCGATGTCATGGTAGACCTTGCGGTAGAGTTCGAGCGTCTTGCGGATCGCCGGGCTGTCACCGATCCACTGACCGGTCTCGCGGTTGAGCAGGCGGTTGCGATCCCCCTCGGGCACATCGGCGCCGAGCAGCGCCATGTAGAAGCCCTGCATGGTGGCGCCTTCGCCCTGCTTGATGCCGGCCGGCAGCTGGAATGGATACTGCACGCCCGCGTCCTTGAGTTTTTGTGCAGCGTCGAGCACGTCGGCCCAGCTCTTGGGCTCCCACGGCACGGTGATGCCGGCCTTCTCGAAGTTGGATTTATCGTACCACAGCATGCGCACGTCGGTGTCGGTCGGCAGCGCATAGACCGCGCCGTCATAGGACGCGACGTCCAAGAGGCCAGGCATGTAATACTTGTACTGGTCCCAGCCTTTGGCCGACTCAGTCAGGGGCTCGAGATAGCCGGACGAGGCGAACTCGGAGACCATGAACGAGTCGAGCTGGATCACATCGGCGGCGGTGCCCGCAGCCAGATCGAGCGAGGTGCGCTGGTCGTAAGCGGCACCCGGCAGCTTGATCGCCTCGACCTTTTCGCCGGTCGCGGCTTCGTAGTTGGCGATACCGGGCTCGACCAGAGAGGCCAGCCACTCGGCGTACATGATGCTCACCGCCTGTGCGGGGGCAGTGGCTGCCAGCAGCGCCAGCGCCGCCGCAGACGCCAAGAGAGTCCGTTTAAGCATGAATTCCTCCTCCAAGGGTTTGGCGTCGCAACCCTCATGCGTGGGCTGCGCGGCACCTCCTGAGTGCGCGGAGAGCTAAGCGCATTTATTGCAACGTTGCAATGATTGGTGCAGAATTCTTCGAGTGACGTACGTCATGTTGAGTTTTCATAGCAAATTCAATGTGATAGACGCTGATTAGACGGTTGGTTCGTCGTCTGCATCGTTTGCATCGATGCAATTTTCTGCAGTTCCCGCCACCCGGTGGCCGGTGTATGAGGAGGCGGGGTCCAAGAAGCGACGATGACGAAGTTCAGGCCAGAAGCCAGCAGGGGCATCCGCAAGCCGTCGGGCAAGCGGGCAACGCTGAAGACCATCTCGGAACTGACCGGGTTGAGCCTGTCGACGGTGTCGCTGTCGCTGCGTGGCGGCGCGTCGTTGAAGGAAGAAACTCGCCAGAAGGTGGCTGAAGCGGCAGCGCAGGTCGGCTATGTGCCGGACCGCGCCGGGGTGCGCCTGCGGACCGGCAAGACCAACGTCATCGCCCTGGTGCTCGATGGCTCGGACGAAGCCATCGACTTCTCACGCCACATGATCCGCGGCATCGGCGATGCCATCGGCGGTACCCGCTACCACTTGACGGTGATGCCCGAGTTCGACCGCAGCCGCTCAGTCGAAACGGTGCGCTATATCCTCGAGAACCGCACCGCCGACGGCGTCATCATCACCCATACCGGAGCGCGCGACCGCCGGGTGCAGTTGATGATGGATCACGATTTCCCGTTCGTCAGCCACGGCCGCACCGAGTTCTTCACGCCGCACGCCTTCCACGATTTCCATTCCGAGGCGTTTGCCGAACTGGCGGTGGAGCGGCTGGCCGATACCGGGGCGCGCGATATCCTGATTTCAGTCGGCGACGGCACCACCAACAACTACCACAACATCGTCCGCACCTTCGAGCGCACCGTGGCCCGCCGCGGCATCACCGGGCGCGTCGTGGTGCAGGATGGCATCCGCCCCGCCTCGGCCGAGATGCGCCAGTTCGGCCGCGATCTCGCCGACAAGCCGGATCGGCCCGACGGCATCATCTGCGACAGCGAAACCCGCGCCATCTCGATGCTCTGCGGCCTCGAGGATGGCGGCGTCCTGCTCGGCCGCGACATCCGCTTCATCTGCAAGCAGACCTCGGACATCCTGTCGACCGTCTTCCCCAACGTCGATACCATCGAGGAAGACGTCTACGCCGCGGGGCTGGAACTCACCCGCCTGCTGTTGCGGCGCATCGACGGCGAGGCGGCGGAATCGCTGCAGACCCTGAGCGAACCGGTGGCGCACTGGCGGAGCTGAGGGTTGCCTTCCTCACCAGCCTCGACCGATACCCACCAACTCTCCACCCCCACCGGGTGTCATCCCAGCGAAAGCTGGGACCCAACTATCGGCTGGCGCGGGCGGTGAAATGGGTCCCAGCTTTCGCTGGGATGACATCGAGTTTATGGAGCCATCTCAGCCCATAGCGCTGACTTGCTGCTCCCCTCTCCCTTGTGGGGAGGGGTTGGGGGTGCGGGTCCATCGGTGATCACCGCACCACCCCCTCCCTCAATCCCTCCCCTCAAGGGGGAGGGAAGCGAAAACTGTGAGCGCGTGGTCTAGGCGCCAACGCGACCCAGAAACCTCAGCACTTGCGCGTTGAACACCTCCGGCCGCTGCAGCGGGGCGAAATGGCTCACCACAGGCAGCAGCACCAGCTCCGCCCCCGGAATCGTCCGCGCCAGATACGCCGCATGTTCCGGCCGGATGAACTCTTCCTTCTCGCTCTGGGCAACCGTCACCGGTACCCGAATTCCCTCCAACTGCGCCGCACTGTAGTTCGGCTGGGTCCGCTGCATCAGCCCAACCGCATCGGCAAATGCCTGGAACGCGTCGGGCGTCGCTGAGAGCCGCCCATAGTCCTTTACGTGCCGGTTGAAACAACGGCCGATCACTGGTGTCATCTCGAACGGGTAGGTGCCGCTGTCATCGACGTTGCAGGCGAAGTAGAACAGCCCGCTGACCCGCTCCGGCGCCTTGTCGGCCATGATCAGGCCGATCACCGCCCCGTCGCTCCAGCCGACGATTGCCGCACGCTTCAGCCCCAGCGCGTCCATCACCGCAAAGACGTCGGTCGCCATCAGCTCGTAGCTGTAGGGGCGGCCGTCCCGCGAGCTGTGGCCATGGCCGCGGCTGTCGACCACCACCACCTGGTGGCCGGCATCGACCAGCGGCTGCACCTGGTGCTGCCAGTTGCCGGCATGTCCAAGCCCGCCATGCAGCAGGATCACCGCCGGGCCGGCGCCGAAACTGGCGTGCCAGATCTGCGCCCCGTCATTTTCGACATAGGCCGATACGCCGCCCGATGGCAGCTCCGCCCCCACATCCTCGAAATGCTTCAGTTCGTCATCGCTGAACGTCATGGTCCCTGCTTGCTCGTTTCCGGTTGGCAACGCAACTGGTCGAGCGAGCTCGGAGCCATTCGACATTCAGGAGTCACTAATTCGGTCCCGCTTTCGGACTGGAAAAGTCTGCGACTTTCCGGAAGCTCAGGCCAGCTGTTTTCCGCCGACCCAGATGCCGCGGATCACCGGCTGATCGCCGACCAGCCGCACCCGTAGCAGATCCGCCCTGAGGCCCGGCGCCAGCCGGCCGCGATCGGCCATGCCGATGGCATCGGCGGCGTTGGCGGTGACCTTGGCGATCGCCTCGTGGAGCGGCATGCCGCGCCCAGCGAGGATGAACGGCGCATGCAGCAGGCTCGCCGGCACATAGTCCGAGGTGAGGAGGTCGAGCAGCCCGGCATCGGCAAGGCTGGTGGCGCTGGCATTGCCTGAATGCGAGCGGCCGAGCACCACATTGGGCGCCCCCATGACGATCTGCATCTTGAGTTCACGCGCCCGCTGCGCCGCCACCAGCGTGGTCGG
Source organism: Devosia sp. Root105 (assembly GCF_001424865.1). Taxonomy (NCBI): domain Bacteria; kingdom Pseudomonadati; phylum Pseudomonadota; class Alphaproteobacteria; order Hyphomicrobiales; family Devosiaceae; genus Devosia; species Devosia sp. Root105. The sequence continues at coordinate 452,132 of NZ_LMCR01000019.1, read as the reverse complement.
AAACTCGCTGATCGCGATGCCGTCGGCGTAGGATTCCTCGACATCGGCAATGGAAGTGTCGTCATGGCTGGCGATGCGGAGGTTGCGCGCCCGGCCCAGCGCCCCGATCGCCGCGCGTCCGGGCACCACATAGGTGGTCTGGTCGGCGCGGCGGTCGGCGAGATAGGCGTCGAACTCCTCGTCGGTCCACACCTGCGAGTTCTTCTTGCGCCGGAATTCGCGATAGAGCTGGGTATTGTGCCACTGCCGTTGCCCCGGCGTGTGATCCATCACGCTGAGCAGGCGCAGCGCCGGATTGTCGATATGGCGCTCGACGATCCCCAGCAGTGCCGGATCCGACAGCTCGCAGCGGAAATGCAGGTAGTGGTTGGCTTTCACCAGCCCGGCGTCGCGCGCTTCGGTCAGCCCGGTGATCGCCGCATCGAGCATCGCCGTGCGCGCGCCGCCGCTGTCATAATCGCCCAGCGACAGGGCATCGAGCACCGTGGTGACACCGCCGCCCAGCATCTGCCAGTCATGCGCGAGGACCGCCGAGAGGGTCGATGGCCAGCGCACCCCCGGCCGCGGCTGGAAGTGGTGCTCCATATTGTCGGTATGGAGGTCGATCAGCCCCGGCAGCAGCAGGTCGCCTTCGAGATCGATCTCGGCGCCGCCGCTCGCCTCGCCCACGGCACTGATCTGGCCATCGGCGATGCCGAGCTCTCCCTCGATCACAGCGTCCGGCAAGACGAGGCGGGCATTCCTGAAGGTGGTGTTCACGGGCGTTGATTCCGATGTGGCGGGCGGCGCGGGCGGGAGACTCACCGCGCCCGGGGAGGGCGAAACCGAGGCGTGATATGACATGTCCATGACGAATTGACGTCAAAGAACGAGCCGTGCCGTTTCCCGTTTCGCAGCACTGCGCCCCTCATGGAATTCCAGCCGGTAATGCCGGGGCGTCTTGCCCAGCCGTTTCTGGAACGCATCATAGAGTCGGGCCAGCGAGGTGTAGCCGCACTCGAACGCCACCTCGGCGATCTCCATGTCGGTATCGACCAGGAGCCGCATCGCGTGCTGCAGCCGATGCCGGCGGATATACTCGCCGATCGACATGCCCAGCACCTTCTGGAACGCCGCCCCGGCATTGGTGGCATGCAGCCCCGATGCCGCCACCACGTCGCGCACGCTCACCGGCGTATCGAGATGGTCGTGGATGAAGCGCGTCATCCGCTCCGCCATTGCCACCGCCCGGTGGCCCGAGGGCGACATGGCTGGGGCCGGGGCGCGTCCTCCCGCCCGGGCGATCGATTGCGACCAGGAGAGGCGCCGTACCCTCAGCCGCACCTCCTCCTCGAGGATGTGCCGCTGTGCCGTGTCGGCATCCTGCCACTCGCGCGTCCAGCGCGCGAACATGTGCCGGTCGCCCTCGTCATGCTCGTGGCTGTAGAACACCTCGCCATCGAGGATGGCCTGGCGGAAGCCGGGCTCGAGCGGCAGGCTGAGGAAGAACGATAACGGCATATAGGCGCAGCTGAACCGCTGCTGCTCCTCCACCGCCACCACCTGGTGCGGCGTCGCCGCCCAGAAGATCGCCAGCTCTCCGGCATTCAGCACCAGCCGGCGTCCGTTGATCAGGTAGGTGAGCTGCCCCGACCACAGGTAGTTGAGCTCGATATGGTCGTGCCAGTGGCTCTCGGGCATAGCGTCGGCGAGATGCGTCTCGACGCAGAACTCGTGCCGCAGGATCTCTTCGTTATTGTCGGACATCGGCACGTCGCTGGGAGTGGTGCGCAGTGCGTTTGGCATGGCGTCCCTCCCTGATGCCGGCAACGACAACCCTCATAGTCGCTACTTTTCCGGAAGAATAACACCGAAATTCCGGAAGATTACGCGTCCGCTTTGCCAGACAGTGGGTTCCACGGCCGGATGGCGAGAGGGAAAGCGCTCTCCGGCAACAGGGATCAGATGGAGGGTTGCACCTATGAAGGCATTGCTTTCGGCCACCGCATTCACCGCGCTGGCACTGTCGGCAACGGCGAGCTTCGCCGAGACCAACCTCACTTATATGATGTGGGGCGATCCGCCGGAGATCGCCGTGTGGGAGGCGATCGTCGCCGAATTCGAGGCTGCCAACCCCGATATCAAGGTGAAGGTCGAGGTCTCCGATTGGGACAGCTACTGGGACAAGCTGCGGGTAACCACCGTGGGCGGCAACCCGCCCGACGTCTTCGCCATGGATGCGCCGCTTTACCCCGATTGGCAGTCGCGCGGCAGCCTGCTCGATCTCTCGCCCTATCTCGCGGCGGCCCCGGAGACGCTCAATGGCGTCTATCCCGGCCCGCTCGCCGCCTACCAACTGAGCGCCGGCACCTTCGGGCTGCCGCGCGATTTCCAGACCATCGTGCTGTTCTACAACAAGGCGATGTTCGACGCCGCCGGCGTGGCCTATCCCGATGACAGCTGGACCCTCGACGACCTCCGCGCCGCTGCCAAGAAGCTGACCATCGACAAGGATGGCGACGGCCAGACCGACCAGTGGGGGCTTGGCACTGAGCTGTGGGACATGGAGCCGATGTGGGGCCCGGTGGTCTACAGCTATGGCGGCGCGCCGATCAGCACGGATTTCAAGAAGACCACGCTCGGTGACGCCCCGGCGACCGACGCCTGGAAATTCCTCGCCGATTTCCGCCTGAACGATGGCTCGGTGATGAGCCAGGAAGACCTCGAAAGCTATGGCAGCGATGGCTTTCTTGCCGGCGTTGCGGCAATGACCTTCTCCGGCCACTGGGTGGTTCCGGCCTATTCCGAGCTCGCCTTCGAGTGGGACGTGGCGCCGTTCCCCAAGGGCCCGGCCGGTCGCGCCACGCTGGTCAACAGCGCCGGCATTGTCGTCAGCGCCACGACACCCAATCCGGATGCGGCCTGGAAATTCGTGCAGTTCGTCATCAGCGAGAAGGGGCAGTCGAAGCTCACCGAACTCGGCTTCGCCATCCCGGTCATCGACAAGGTCGCCAACAGCCCGGTGTTCCTCGAGCAGAAGGCGCGCGGCACCCACAAGGTATTCCTCGATGCGCTGGCCTACGCCCACACCAAGCCGAGCTTCCGCGGCTATGAGGAATGGTCGGCCGCTGTCGGCGATACGCTGGCGCTGGTCTGGACCGGCGAGATGAGCATCGACGACGCGCTCGCCGAGATCGTGCCGAACGCCGACGCGGCGCTCGCCAACAACCAGTAACCCGCCAGGGGACCCGGGCGACCTCCACCGGCTTGCCGGCCGCCCGGGCCAAGCGCTTTCAGGAAAAGTTGCAGACTTTTCCGGTTCGAAAGCGCGACAAGATCAAGTCTCACGATGCTGATGGGCAGGGCGAGGGCAGCTGAGATGTCGCAGATCGGAGTATCGCCGCGCGGCGCCGAGCGCTTCTGGGTGATCGTGCTGCTGCTGCCGACCTTGCTGGGGCTGGCGCTCGGCGCCTTCGGCTCGATCGCCGCCACCATCGGCATCAGCCTGTTCCAATGGGACCTCTTGAGTCCGGCCAAGTGGGTCGGTTTCGACAACTACCTGGCGCTACCCGAGAACCGCAATTTCCTTAAGGCGTTGGGCAATACCGCGTTGTTCTCCGCCATCTATGTGCCAGCGACGCTCTCGATCTCGCTGGTGGTGGCGGTGCTGCTCAACCAGCGCATTCGCGGCGTCAGCCTGTTCCGGCTGATCTACTTCATCCCGGTGGTCACTTCGCCCACCGCGGTGGGCCTCGTCTGGACCTGGATCTACTCCAAGGACAAGGGCGTCCTGAACGCCATCATCACCACGTTCGGCGGCGATCCGGTGCATTGGCTCGGCTCCGACATGGCGCTCTATTCGGTCGTGATCGTCAATGTCTGGGGCGCCATCGGCGAGGGGATGATCATCTTCCTCGGCGGCTTGCAGGCCATCCCGCGCGATGTCTACGAAGCCGCGACCATCGATGGCGCCAGCCGCTTCCAGCAGTTCCTCGCCGTCACCATACCGATGCTGCTGCCCTCGATCTTCTTTCAGGCCGTGCTCTGCACCATCCACGCCTTCCAGGCCTTCGATTACGTCTACATCCTCACCCAGACCGGCAATGGCGGCTCGAGCCTGCCCATGCTGGTGTTCAACATCTACCGCGAGGGCTTCAACTACTTCCGCATGGGCAACGCGTCGGCCCAGTCGGTGGTGCTGGCGGTGATCGTCTTGAGCCTGACGCTGATCTATTCGCGGCTCAACAAGCGCTGGGGGCAACAGGGATGAGCGCCGTCACCGCCTCTGCCCCGGCCACCGAGCTGCCGACCACGGCTTTCCTCGCCAAGCACCTGCGCGAGAACCTCTGGTTCTATCTCGTGCTGATCGCTGGCGGGGTGCTGATGGTCGCGCCGTTCGTCTGGATGGTGTCGACGGCGCTGAAGCCAGCGGCCGACCAGTTCACCCGCGACCTGATCCCGCGCCAGATCACCTTCGAGAATTTCGGCAAGGCCTGGGAGCTGATGGAGTTCCAGCATTTGGTCTGGAATTCGTTGCGCATCGCGGCGCTCTCGACTATCGGCCAGGTGGTCACCTGCTCGATGGGCGCCTTCGTCTTCGCCATCGTCCGCTTCAAAGGCCGGGACTTGCTCTTCCTCGTGCTGCTGGCAACGCTGATGGTGCCCTACCAGATGACGGTGATCCCGCAGTTCATCATCTTCAAAACCTTCGGGCTCTACGGCACCGACGTGCCGCTCTATCTGCCGAGCTTCCTCGGCGGCGCCTTCGGCGTGTTCCTGCTGCGCCAGTATTTCCGCACCATCCCGCTCGAGCTGCTCGAAGCGGCCCGGCTCGATGGCGCCAGCCTGTTCCGGATCTACTTCTCGATCTACCTGCCGCTGGCGAAGCCCGCGCTGGCCGCCCTGGCCATCTTCGCCTTCATGAGTTCGTGGAACGACCTGTTCAGCGCGCTGATCTACCTGCCGTCCGACCTCGAAAAGACCACCTTGCCGGTCGGGCTGGCGCTGTTCCAGCGGCTCTATCGTGCGCAATGGGCGCTGATGATGGCCGCCGTGATCATCTCGATCGCCCCGATCATCGTGGCGTTCTTCTTCGCCCAGAAGCAGTTCATCCAGGGGTTCGCCGCGACCGGCATCAAGTAACCCCTGACCCGCAGCCTCCAACCAGCCACCCCCTCAACATCGCTTAGCGATGAAGGAAAAACTCATGCTCAAAATCTGTCTCATCGGCGCCGGCAGCACCGTCTTCGCCCAGTCGATCCTCGGCGACGTGCTCTCCAATCCAGCGCTCCAGAACGCCACCATCAGTCTGTTCGATATCGACGAAACCCGGCTCTCCACATCCTATGTCGTCGCCAACCGCATCGGCCAGACCCTGGGGCTCACCAACCTCAAGGTGGAGGCCACGATGGACCGGCGCGCCGCGTTGCAGGATGCCGATTTCGTCATCCTGATGATGCAGGTGGGTGGCTACAAGCCGGCGACCGTCACCGATTTCGAGGTGCCCGACAGTTTTGGGCTCAACCAGACCATCGGCGACACGCTCGGCATCGGCGGCATCTTCCGCGGCCTCCGCACCATTCCGGTGCTGTTCGACATCTGCCGCGACATGGAGGAGGTGTGCCCGGACGCAACGCTCCTGCAGTACGTCAACCCGATGGCCATCAACTGCTGGGCCATCAAGCAGCAGTTCCCGCACATCAAGACCGTCGGCCTCTGCCACTCGGTACAGGAAACCTCGCACCAGCTGGCGGAGCTCCTGGGCGAGAACCCCGCCGACCTCAGCTATCTCTGTGCCGGCATCAACCACGTCGCCTTCTACCTGAAGTTCGGCAAGGTGCTGCCCGATGGCGCCTTCGAGGACCTCTATCCGCGTCTGAAGGCCATCGCCCAGCATGGCCCGATCCCCGACGACGACCGGGTGCGCTTCGACCTGTTGAAGCGGGTCGGCCACTTCGTCACCGAGTCGAGCGTCCACTTCTCCGAATACAACTCGTGGTTCCTGAAGCGCGGCCGGCCGGACCTGCTGGACCAGTACAACCTGCGCATCCGCGAATATCTCTACCGCTGCGAGGAGCAGATCGCCGACTGGCACCAGCTGCGCCGCGACCTCGAAGGCGATGCACCGCTCGAGGTCGAACAATCCAACGAGTATGCCGCCGGCATCATCCGCTCACTCACCACCGGCGAGCCCGGGCTGATCTACGGCAACGTCCCCAATCGCGGGCTGATCGAGAACCTGCCCGACGATGCGGTGGTGGAAGTGCCCTGCCATGTCGATCGCAATGGCATCCAGCCCACCCGCATCGGCCGCATCCCCGATCACCTGGCCTCGATCATGCAGCTCTCGATCAACGTGCAGCGCCAGACGGTCGCGGCGGCGGTGACCGGCAAGCGCGAGCACATCTACCACGCCGCCATGCTCGACCCGCACACCGCGGCCGAGCTGTCGCTCGACGAGATCTGGAGCCTGGTCGACCGGCTGATCGAAGCGCACGGCAACTGGCTGCCGGCTTATCGGTGAACTCGCAGGGCCGGTGCGGGCTGACCCCCACCCTTGATCCCTCCCCGCAAGGGGGAGGGAGACCCTCTCACGGCCATCTCAGTTTGCGTCTCCCTCCCCCTTGCGGGGAGGGATCAAGGGTGGGGGGCAGCTCCCACCGGCCTCGCAGTCTACTACTTCACGCTCGAATAGCTCGTCGGCGTCAGGAACTGGCTCGACACATTGCCCAGCAGCGGTCCGTTCGCCTCTGACGCCTTGCGTGCCGCCTGCCAGTCCGGGTCGGCGAGGAATGCCGCCCATTTGGTCTCGCGTTCTGCCATCGAGTTCCAGCGCACCATATAGGTGAGGTCGTTGATCGAGTTGCCGATCACCGTGGTCCAGAACCCGGCCTGCTCAATGCCGTGCCGCTTCCAGATACCAAGCGTGTGGTCTTCGAACCGGCGCTGCAGGTCGGGCAGCTTGCCGGGCAGGCAGGTATAGATGCGCAACTCGTAGATCATGCTCTTGTCCCTCGGCGCCTGTTTCTCGCGCCCGCCGCAATTAGCCTACTGCGGGGGTGATTGACAAACACTCCGGCCCCGCCATTAGCAGCATAGACGTTCACTAAAGATTATAATAGCATACCATTATAAGAAACGGACCAAGTCCGTCGGAGGATGCTTCGCTGAGGGGCGGAGCAGAGGGCTCGATATCGATCGTCGGGACACGTGACTATCGCCGTCGGCGGCCCTGCGCCACCGGACGACGGGGGATGACTTGGCGCATTTTGGGCATCTGGGAGGGAACACATGCCAAATCGATTGAAGCGGGTGGTAGCCGGGCTCGTATTAGGGCTGGTCGCCATGCTGCCGGCGGCTGCCTTGGCGCAGACCGTCGACGAGATCATCGCACGCGGCAAGCTGATCGTCGCGGTGGACACCACTACACCGCCCTACGGCTTTCTCGATGCCGAACTGAAGCCGACCGGCTTCGACATCGAAGTCGCCACCAAGATGGGCGAGGCGCTGGGCGTGCCGGTCGAGTTCGTCACCGTCACTTCACCGGGCCGCATTCCGTCGCTGCTCACCAAGCAGGTCGATGTGGTGATCTCGATCTTCTCGATCACCCCGGCCCGCGCCATCCAGATCGACTATTCGATCCCCTATGCCGGCCAGTCGGCAGTGGTGATCGCCCCCAAGAGCACGGCGATCAAGAGCCACGCCGATCTCGTCGGCAAGAAGGTGGGCCTGACCCGCGGCACCGGTGAAGATGGCCTGTTGACCGCGGCCGCCGAAGCCAACCCGGGCATCGAAATCCTGCGCTTCGACGATTACTCGTCGCTGCTTCAGGCCATGGTCTCCGGCCAGATCGACGCCATGGGTGGCGGCGATTACGGCGAGATCTACCTGAAGAAGGCGCAGAACGGCGATGACTTCGAGCAGAAGTACATTTTGAAGACCTTTTACTTCGGCATTGGCGTCGCCAAGGGTAACGACAACCTGCGCCAGTGGATCAACACCTGGCTGTTTACCCAGAAGACCGATGGTGTGCTCGAAGCGCTGTCGATGAAGTACCGCAACCAGCCGCTGCCGGCCCTGCCGGTCTTCTGATCGCATCATCGATCCTGAACTCCGCGGGCGGGGCCCAGACAGCGGCCCCGCCACTTCACCGACTTCGACAGGACGCGCATGCAAACGGCCCTGCAGTTCGGACCGGTCCTCATCCATCTCGACCGGCTGCTCGTCGGCGTCGGGCAGACGGTCCAGCTCGCCGTGCTGTCGATCCTCTGCGGTACCATCATCGGCATACTCGGCGCCATCGGCCGCAGTTTCGGCCCGCGCTGGGTGTCCTGGCCGATCGCCGCATATGTCGAGCTGATCCGCAACACGCCGCTGTTGATCCAGCTCTATTTCGTCTTCTTCACGCTGCCGCTGATCGGGCTGAAATTTTCGAGCGGCACCGCGGCGATCCTGGCGCTCTCGATCCACCTCGGCGCTTACGCCACCGAAATCCTCCGCGCCGGCGTGCAGTCGGTGCCATCAGGCCAGATCGAGGCGGCCAAGTCGCTGGGCCTCAGCAGCTATCGCATCATCCGCCATGTCGTCCTGGTGCCGGCGGTGCGCGCCGTCTATCCGGCGCTCTCGGCGCAGTTCATCCTGCAACTGATGGGCACCTCGATCGTCGGCGCCATCGCCGCCGAGGAGCTCACCGCCATCGCCAACAACCTGGTGATGGAGACCTTCCGCAGCTTCGAGGTCTATATCGTCATCGCGGTGATCTATTTCGTCCTGGTGCAGGCCGCGAGCCTGATCTTCGCCGGCATCGGGCGCCTCTTGTTCCGTTGGAAGAGCTGAAATGAGCCTCCGCGATTTCGGCCCCAACGAGCTGATGTTCCTGATCATGGCGACGCGCTGGACCATCCTCCTGGCGCTCATCGCCTTCGCCGGGGGCGGGGTAATCGGCCTTGTCGTCGCGGCGTTCCGTGTCGCGCCCTTGCCGCCGCTGCGCTGGCTGGCGGCCGGCTACATCCAGTTCTTCATGGGCACGCCCATCCTCATCCAGCTGTTCATGGCCTATTACGGCTCGTCGCTGCTCGGCTTCCGGCCCGACCCCTGGGCGGCCGCCGCCATCACCTTCTCGCTCAATGGCGGCGCCTTTTTCGGCGAGATTTTTCGCGGGTCGATCGATGCGGTGCCCAAGGGGCAGTGGGAAGCCTCGACCGCCCTCGGCTTCCGTTTCCTGCCGACGCTCCGGCTGGTGATCCTGCCGCAGGCAATACGGCTGATGCTGCCGCCCACCGTCGGCTTCATGGTGCAGATCGTGAAGACCACCTCTGTCGCCTCGTTGATCGGCCTCACCGAACTGGCCCGCGCCGCAACACAGGTGAACACCGTCACCTTCCAGCCGGTGCTGGTGTTCGGCACGGTGTCGCTGATCTACTTCATGCTGTGCTGGCCGCTGTCGCTCTATGCCGGCTACCTCGAGCGCAAAGTCGGGCAGGGGCTGCAGGTGAAAACGAAGAAGCCGCTGTTGCTGGCGAGTTGAGGCGTTTGCGGGAGCACAGTCCGTGCCCACGTACTCGATGTCATCCCTGCGAAGCAGGGACCCATTTCACCGCTTGCGCCAGCTGCGAGTTGGGTCCCAGCTTTCGCTGGGATGACACCCGGTGGTGGCGGAAGCGCACTGCCGAGACCCCGGGCAGCTCTCCCTTCCAAGGATGAGTCTCACCCTCCAAACGCCGGCAGCATCAACCCCTTGGTCCCCACATCGATGGCGAACAGCCCGCCCGGATTGCTCTGGCCGACGAAATGCTCGGCCGGCCGCTTCAGCACCGCGGTGGTGACATAGAGAATGTCGAGGTTCTCGCCGCCGAACTCACAACAGGTGGGGAGGTCCGTCGGCAACACGATCGACTGCATCAGTTTGCCCTGCGGGTCGTACTGGTTGACCTTGCTGGTCACCGGGATGGTCACCCAGTAGCAGCCATCGGCGTCGACCGTGGCGCCGTCGGCGATGCCGCCGCTGCCGTTGAGGTCGATGAAGGTGCGCTGGTTCTCGATGTCGCCCGTGACCGGATCGAAATCATAGGCGCGGACGATCGTCGTGTGGCTGTCGGAGAAATACATGGTCTTGCTGTCGGGGCTCCAGGCGAGGCCATTGCAGCAGCCGACCCCTTCGATCATCCGGTGCACCGAGAGATCCTTGTCCATCCGGTACAGCGAACCGATGAACTGCACGGGCTTGCCCGGCGCCTCGAACATCGAGCCCGACCAGAAGCGTCCCTGCCGATCCGGTTTGCCATCGTTGAAGCGGGTATCGGCGAGGTGTGCTTCGGGATCGACGATCGCTTCGAACGCTCCGCTCTTAGGGTCGAAGAAATAGAAGCCCGACACCATGGTGACGACCAGTCCGCCTTTCTGCCTGAGCCCGATGCAGCCAAGATATTCCGGCGCTTCCCAGGTGTCGTCTTCGCCGGTTTTCGGGTTGTAGCGGTGGATCAGCTTGCTCCAGATGTCGATCCACCACAGTACCCCCGCCTTGGGGTCCCAGATGGTGCCTTCGCCGAGCTCGGCCTTGGCGTCGACGACGCAGGTGATGTCCCAGGTCATGTAAATGGTTACCCTTTGACTGCCCCGGCGCTGAGCCCGGCGACGATGTAGCGCTGGATCAGCAGGTAGAAGATGACCGGGAAGATGGAAAAGAACAGCGCCGCCGCCAGCACGCGGTCGATCGGCGTATCGAGCATCACCTTGAGTGAGGCGAGGCCCACGGCCACCGGCCGGATGTCGGGTGAGGTGACCAGCGTGACCGCGAACAGGTATTCGTTCCAGGCATAGAAGAACGACACCACGCTGATCGCCACCAGCCCTGGCGCGGACAAGGGCAAGAGCGTGCGGACCAGCGCCCCGAGCGGCGAGCAGCCGTCGATCAGGGCGGCTTCATAGATTTCCTCGGCGATGGAGTCGAAGGAGTTCTTCAGGATCCAGATGCAGATCGGCAGGATGAACGCCGCGTCCACCAGCGACAGGGCCGGCAGGCTGTCCGACAGACCGAGGTTGCGGTACATCGCGTAAACCGGAATGACCACCAGCGCCTCGGGCAGCATCTGGGTCATCAGCAGCAGCAAGCCGAAGGCCGCCTTGCCGCGCCACCTGAGGAAAGTCATGGCAAACGAGCCCAAGACCGCCAGCGCCAGGACAATCAGCGTCGTCATCCCCGCCAGGAGCAGCGAGTTCACCAGCCAGCGCGCCACCGGGAAGTTCTCGAACAGCGTGATGAACGGCAGGAAGCTGATCTCCTTGGGGATCAGTGGCGGCGGAAACTGCATGCCGTGGCTCAGCGGCTGGATCGAATTGACGATCATCCAGTAGACCGGGAACAGCACTGCGGCGCAGAAGCCGAGGATGAGGGCGTAGAACGCCACCCCCTTACCAAGCCGGCGCAGCTTGTGGACCGCAGCAGTCGAGGATGCCGCCATCTCAGCGCCTCCTCGCACGGTCTTGCCGCTGCTGGGCATAGACGAACAGCAGGGTGAGCCCGAGAACGATGACGAAGCCCGAGACTCCCAGGGTGGCGCCATAGGCCAGGTCGAAGAACCGGAAGGCCGTCTGGTAGATGCGCAGCACCAGCGTTTCGGTAATGCCGCCATACGGGCCGCCGCCGGTGGTCAGCCAGATCAGCGTGAACTGCTTGAACGAGAAGATCGACATCAGCACTGCCATCAGCAGCAGGGTCGGGGTGATCTCGGGGATGGTGATGTGGCGGAGCACCTGCAACGGGTTGGCGCCGTCGACCTCTGCTGCTTCGTAGGTCTCGCGCGGGATGGCCTGCAGCGCCGCGAGGATCACCAGGAAGGTGAACGGAAACGCCTTCCAGATCGACAGCGCAATAACCAACGGCATCGCCAGCTTGGGGTCGGACAGCCAGTTCAGGTTGTTTTCGATGCCGGGAATGAGCCGGGCGAAGACGTTCATCACCCCGAAGGTCGGATTGCACATCCACAGGAAGACCAGAACGGCCGAGATTTCCGGGAAGGCCCAGGGGACCGCGATGGCGCTCCGCGCCAGGTTGCGGCCGCGGAACTTGCGGTTCAGCAACAAAGCGGCGAGCAGCCCCAGCGACACCGCTCCAACGACCACGAAGGCCATGTAGGTGAAGGTGACCTGGACGGCGAACCAGAAGTCTTCGTCCTCGAACAGGCGTTCGTAGTTGCGCAGGCCCACCCAGGTGACCTTGTCGACGCCGACCACGTTGTTGGAAAAGCTGGTCAGGAACTGCTGGGCGATCGGGAACAGGATGAAGACGCCGAGATAGGCGACGATCAGGAAGACCAGTGTGTAGGGCAGGGAGTGGTGTCGGCTCCACCCACGCCGTTGCCTCGCGCGTTCTTCCACCGCCTCTGCAGTCGCTGATTGAAACATGCGCTCGATATTCCCGGAGGTCGACATAAGGGGCGCGTGCAGCATCTCGCCCCAGACACCGTCGGGGGCGGCTCCCGTGGAACGCCCCCGACACGCTCGGTTCAGCCGTTACAGGGTGAAGCCTTCGAACAGCCGCTCGGATGCCTTCTCCAGCTCCTGCTGGGCATCGGCCATGGCGTCCTCGACCGGCCGGTCCGCGACCAGCACTTCGGAGAACTTGTCCATGACGACGTTGCCGAACTCCTGGTTGAAGAAGATGTAGTCGCCCATGATCTCGAGCGGCGTGATCGCCTTGCCCGCGAGGTAGCCCTCGGCCCAGAACTGCTTGTCGAGGTATTCCTGGCGGATCGCCTCCGGATAGGGCGGCACCACATCGAGGCACCGTTCCATCAGTTCCTGATAGTTCTCGGGCTTGTACAGCCACTCGACAAAGCCCTTGGCGGCGGCCTTCTCGTCGTCCGAGGCGTTGGCGTTGACGCAGATCGGATGGATGCGGGTGATCGCCTTGCCGCTGGGGCCGGGCGGCACCACGCTGCGCAACGACGGATAGATGTCCGGCCCGGAGCTCGACCAGATGTTGACCGCGGCCGAGACGATCAACTGCTGCCCGATGCGGCCATTGGCGTACATCTGGTTGGCGGTTGCCGTGTCGGTGCCCTTCGGCATCGCCTTGTCGTACATGGTCTTGAAGAGCTTCAGCCCCTCGATCACCGGAGCCGTGTTGACCAGCGGCTTCCGCCCATCTGCCCAGACGCCGTCGAACATCACCGCCCATTGCTGCAGGATGAACCAGAAGTCGCCTGGCTCGCTCATCAGGTGGGGCGAGTAAATGCCGAACTGGTCCGGCGACTTGGTCAGCGCGGTCGATGTCTCCACCCATTCCTCGACCGAGGCTGGCGCCCCGAGTCCGGCCTTCTCGAACATGGCCGAGTTGTAGAGCAGGCCGAACTTCACCGTGACGATGTCGAGCCCGTGCACCTTGCCATCGATGCGCAGGTGGTCATGTGCAGCGCTCAGCTTGTCGCCGATGCCGAGCTTGTCGACGATATCCTGCAAGGGCTCCAGGTGTCCGCCGCGCAGCAGACGCACCACCAGGTCGGGGGTGGTGTGGAACAGGGCGCCGTTGATCTTCCCGGACTGGGACTGGATCAGCATGTTGTTGGTGAATTCGTTGAACGGCGCGCCGGCTTCCTCGATGAAGACATCGCTCTGTTCGGCGTGAAACTTCGCGAGGATCGCCCGCCAGGCGTCGCCGCGGCCCGGTTCGTTCCACATCCACGATACCAGCGGGATCTTGATCTTCGCATTCTGGGCGAGCGCTGGCGTCGCCAGGGCCGCAGCGAACCCTGCCGCTGCGGTCCGCTTCAGGAAGTCACGGCGCCCCATGCTCATCGAGCGCGGGAGCAACAGGCCGTTGCCTGGCTTGTTCATGTTTGTTCCTCCTCATGGAGCCCGGCGCGACGGTCATTCGCCATCTCTGCGCCAGGTCCGACCACGTTGATACCGGTATCAAGCATCACTATCCGTTCACCGGCGGCGATGGCCACCAGCGACAGAAACGATGTGTTCAGGCTTCCCCTCGTGACGCGGCAGCTCCTCAACTGTCGCGCTCCGGCCGGACGAGCGGAAACAACTCATCCAACAGCTATGATGCTATTATAATTCTATAATGCTGTCCATGCCGATGCTGGCTGGCGCATCAGACTTTTCGACGGCCGGTCAGGCGAGGTCGTTCGGCGCGTCGTAAGTGATCGAGAACATCTCGGCCGGATGCCGGGCGATCGAGAACTCGACGTTCCGCTGGTCCGACGACTGGTACATCATCTCCACCGCGAGGATCGCCGAGCCCTCCGCCACCCCCAGGTCCGCCGCGACCACCGCGTCAGCGATCTCGGCGCGAATGGTGCAATGCGCCACCGCCATGCGGATGTTGAGCCGGCGCTGCACCGCGCGGAAGATCAGCACGTCGTTGAAATCTTCCTTCTTCAACTGCGAGCCGATATCGGGCGGGAAGTAGGTGGTGATCTGCGCCTTCTTCTGCTTGCCGACGCCAAGGATCGAGCGCAGGCAATAACCCTGCTCATCCTTGCTGAGCCCGAAATGCCGTTGCAACAGTGGCGAGCTTTCCTTCTTGTACGATTTGATCTTCAGCGACGCGTCCTTGGTGAAGGCCGCCATGTCGGCGAAGTTCTTGAACGTCCAGCTCAGCGTCACCGGCGGTGCGGCCGAGGTGACCACCGCGGGTTTCGCCGACCGCTTCTTGATCAGCCCGTCGGCCTCGAGGTCGCGCAGTGCCTGGCGCACCGTGATCAGGCTGACCCCGAACCGCTCGGCGATCATGGCTTCCTTGGGTAACTCGCCGCCGACCGGAAAGGCGCCCGAAGTGATCGGCTCGCGCAGGATATCCGCGAGCTGCCGGTACAGCGGCCCCTGGGCCCGCGCCAGCGCGCGCTTCGGCAACAGATCAATCGTCGCGTTCAGGTCGTCCATGTACTCAGCCATGCCCCATAGGTGTGGCTATGATAATAGCACGAACTCGTTGCAGCGAACCGGCGCGTTCACGTCGTCCCCGTCTATGTGGGGGGCAGCTGAGGTGACACCCGGCGCTTACCCAAAACTCGGTGTCATCCCAGCGAAAGCTGGGACCCATCCATCCACCTGCGCCGCCTTCGAGTTGGGTCCCAGCTTTCGCTGGGATGACACGCGGTGGGTGGGGATGGTTTGGTACCTATCCACCGAACTCGCTAAGCCAACAACCGCAGCGGCAACTCCAGATACGCCTTGAACCGCGTCAGGAACTCCGTCGCCGCATCCTCGCTGACTGCGGCCGCGTCGAACGACAACAGGCATTCCCCCGCCGCCGGACCCGCCGCCAGCACCAGCCGCATGTTGCGCCCGGGCTTCAGCGGCATCACCACCGGGCGGATATCGGAGGCCGCCAGCAGCTTCAGCGACAGCGCCGCCGGCTCCTCCGACTGGTCGCCACCGGCCTCGACCGCCGCAAGCCGTCGCGCCCGCAACGGCCCGAGCGAACCCCCGCGGATATCGGCGAACACCAGTTGCCCGACCTGCTGTTCCAGCGCCACCGGCGCTCCGGCGAGACTATGGCTCTCCGGCACATCGTCCAGCGCACATCCGGCCGCCCGCAGCACTACGTCCTCGAGTGTGAACGGCGTATCGGCGTCGGCGAAACCGGCCAGCAACTGCAAGAGCGTTGCCAGCTGGATCGTCGTGCCGAGCGCCGACGCCTGCGGACCGCTGGCTGCCACCGGGGCAAGGGGGCGGGCGGTGTAGGCCGCAACATCCGCAGCGACGATCCGGCCATTCGGTCCGCTGCCCGTCAGCACCTCCAGCGTGAGGCCGCGCTCCCGCGCCAGCCGGCGGGCATAGGGTGAGGCGGCGCGGCGGGGCTGGAGTGCGGTGGCGGCCATCAGCGCTTCAGGTATTCGCGGTTGACGCAGTTGGTGAGCCGGCCCTCGGTCAGGTAGGCGTGGATCACTTCGATCGATTTGAGCCGCAGGTCGATCATCGAGGCCGGGCTGTAGAACGCCGCGTGCGGCGTGACGATCAACCGGTCCTTGATCCACGGCTCATTGGCGCGCCAGGCCTTGATCAGCGGGTGGTCGAGATCCCCCGGCTCATTCGGCAGCACGTCGAGCCCGGCGCCCACCACGGTCCCCTGGCGCATCGCGGCTTCCAGTGCCGTGACGTCGATGATCGGGCCGCGCGCCGTATTGATGACGATCAGCCCGGGTTTGGCCGCGGCAAACGCCTCGGTCCCGAGCAGCCCACGCGTTTCGGTGCTGAGCGGCGCATGCACCGACACCACGTCGGCCCTGGCCATCAGTTCGTTGAGCGAATGCACCCGCTCATAGCCGGTCGAGAGGTCGACGCCCGACAACAGATGCGGATCGTAGAACACCACCTTCATGTCAAAAGCGGCGGCGCGCCGTGCCGCGGCAAGCCCGATGCGGCCGAGCCCGATGACGCCGAACGTCGCGTTCTTGTGCCGCCGGATCAGCGGCGCCTTGGAGAAATGCCAGCCCTCGAGCCCGTCGACGGCGATCTCGGCCGGGTAGCTATAGGTGCCGCGGGTCAGCGCCAGCATCAGCGCGATGGCGTGGTCGGCCACCTCGGTGGTGCCATAATCGGGCACGTTGCAGGCCGGAATGTTGCGGGCGCCCCAGCCGGCCGTGTCGATATTGTCGAAGCCGACGCCAGAGCGCACCGCGATCTTGGCATTGGGGAACGCCGTCGGCGGCAGCGGTACGTTCAGCGTCGGCGAATGGTTGATCACCGCATCGACGGTCTTGGCTACCTCGGGGTCGAGCACCGCCGCGACATCTGCCGTCGAGCGGGCGAGAATGAACTCGACATCCGGGTAGTGCTGGCGTTCCAGCTCGGCATCGTCGGCAGCCTGCCAGTTGACGCACAGAATCTTCATCGCTTCCTCCGCTGCCCTCGGCAGTCGCTGATTATTTCCGAATGCCGCCGATGCGGCCGCCCATCGGCACGACCGCACCGACCGGCTGGTCGATGGCGCTCAGTGTACCCGAAGCCGGCGCTTCGATCTCCACCACCGCCTTGTCGGTTTCGATCTCGGCGACCACGTCGCCTTCCTTCACAGCATCGCCGACCGCCTTCAGCCATTTGACCAGCGTGCCCTCGGACACTGTGAGGTCGCCGAACGGCATGTTGATCGGCTCGTCGTCGGATTTGGCCGCGGGGGCCGGAGCCGCGGCGGGCGCCGGTGCTGCGGCCGGGGCCGGGGTTGGAGCCGCAGTTGCCGCCTCGGCGACGATGCCGGTGGTGTGCCAATGGTCCGGCACCGGCGCCTTGCCGGCGATGATGTTGCGCACCCCGTCCATGATTTTGGCGGCGTCGACCAGCATGGCGCGCTCCAGTACGGGCGCAAACGGGTGCGATACCGGCGCGGTGTGCAGTCGCCCAACCGGGCCGTCGAGCTCGTCATAAGCCAGCTCGTTGATCGTCTGGGCGATCTCGCCGCCCATGCCGCACATCGCCCACGCCTCGTCCACCACCAGCAGGCGGTGGGTCTTCTTGACGCTCTCGACAATGGTGTTCACGTCAAGCGGCATGATGGTGCGAAGGTCGACCACTTCCACGTCGGTGCCCTGCGCCGCGAGGAGGTCGGCTGCCTCCAGCGCCCGCGCCACCATCTGGCCGGCCGCGACGATGGTGATGTCCGTGCCGGAGCGGGCGATACGGGCCGAGCCGAACGGCACATAGTGATCCTCGCCCACCGGCACCGGGCCCTTCGAGGCAAACAGCGCCTTGGGCTCCAGCATGATCACCGGATCGCCGCCGCGCAGCGCCGTCTTCATCAAGCCCTTGGCGTCGGCCGGGTTGGACGGCACGCAGACGATCAGGCCCGGCATATGGGCGAACAGCGGATGGTACATGCCCGAGTGATGCGGGCCGGAGCTGCGCAGTGCTCCGGCGCCGGCGCGCACCACCATCGGGGCGCTCATTTCGCCATTGCTCATGTAGCGGAGTTTGGCCGCCTGGAGGAAAATCTGCCCGGTGGTTTCGAAGGCGAAGTCGGCGAACATCAGGTCCGACACGGTGCGGGTGCCGGTCGCCGAAGCGCCGACTGCCGCAGCGGTGAAGCCCTGCTCGGAGATCGGCGTATCGACCAGCCGCTCGGCCCCGAACTCGTGCCAGAGGTTCTTGGTATGGGCGAAGCTGCCGCCGCGCTCGCCGGTGCCTTCGCCGAAATAGAGAATGGCCGAGTTGGCCCGCATTTCCTCGGCAATGCCGTCGCGCACCGCTTCGAGCCAGCCCTGCACCCGCGTCTCGCCGGCCGGCCGTGCCTTGAGCGCTTCGGGCGGGTTGATCGGGTTGGCATAGACATGCCGCCGCACTGTCGCCGGATCGGGCTCCGGCGAGTTGCGCGCGAACTCCAGCGCCTCCTGCACCACCTTGTCGATATGGCTTTCGATATCGGCAAGATCGTCGGCATCGGCAATGCCGTAATCCTCGACCAGGCGCTTGCGGAACATGTCGATCGGATCGCGCTTGATCCAGGCGTCGACCTCTTCCTGCGTGCGGTAGGTGCCGATCACCGGGTCGCCTTCATGGTGCCCGACGGTGCGATAGGTCTTGGCCTCGATCAGCGTCGGCCCCTTGCCGGAGCGCGCGCGCTCGGTGGCTTCCTGCATCGCCAGCCACACCGCGAAGACGTCGTTCCCGTCCACCGCGACGCCCGGCATGCCGTAGCTGTCGGCCTTCGTAGCGATCTCGGGGTTGAGGGTGATGGATTTGAGCGGCGTCGCTGTGGCGTAGAGGTTGTTCTCGCACACAAAGATCGCCGGCGCGTGGTTGACCGCCGCGAAGTTCAGCCCCTCGTGGAACGCCCCATGGTTGGCCGCGCCGTCGCCGAAAAACGCCACGCCGATATCGTCGCGGCCCTGCGCCCGGGCGCTCATGCCGATGCCGACGGCGTGGCCGATGCCGGCCCCGACAATGCCGTTGGTACCGAACAGCCCGACCGAGCGATCGTAGAGATGCATGGTGCCGCCGCGGCCGCCGCAGATGCCATCGGCCTTGCCGAACAGCTCCGCCATCACCCGCCTGGGGTCGGCGCCCTTGGCCAGCGCGTGCCCGTGTCCGCGATGTGTAGAGGTGACCCAGTCGGACCGGCGCAGATGCGCGCAGACGCCGACGCCGGTCGCTTCCTGGCCGATATAGAGATGCAGGAACCCCGGGGTTTCGCCTTTGCGGCAGGCCACCTGCGCGACGCTCTCGAACTTGCGCAGCAGCACCATCTGCTCGAACAGGCCCATCAGCACCTGCTTGTCGGGCAGATTGCCCGCGCCAGTCTGCTGTGCGCCTTTGCGCATCGCCGAAATCGCCACCGCTGAGCCTCCC
The DNA here is from genome assembly GCF_001424865.1 of Devosia sp. Root105. Lineage (NCBI taxonomy): Bacteria > Pseudomonadati > Pseudomonadota > Alphaproteobacteria > Hyphomicrobiales > Devosiaceae > Devosia > Devosia sp. Root105. The sequence continues at coordinate 432,860 of NZ_LMCR01000019.1, read as the reverse complement.
TGCGTCGTCCCGATTCCGGGTACTGTTCGCATCCTCACAATCGAGCATAGATTATAATAGCATAATGTCTAGGCGGAAAGTTCCTGTCGCCTCGGCCGGCCGCGCGGGCTAGGAAAGGGGCGAATGAGGGAGGTTTGTCATGCCGTTATTGCCGCTTCGTGCGCGCCTCAAAACCGCGGCGCCGCTGCTGGCGCCGTTCTCGATCATCCCGTCGGTGGAGCTGGTCGAACTGGTGGCGCTCGCCGGTTATGACGGCATCATCCTCGATCTCGAACACGGCGCGCATGGCAGCGAAGCGCTCGGTCCGCTGATCCTCGCTGCCATGGCGCGCGGCATCTATCCGCTGGTGCGGGTGCGCAGCAGCGAACCGACCGAAATCGGTGCTGCGCTCGATGCCGGCGCTGCCGGGGTGATCGTGCCGCAGATCGGCTCGCTCACCGAAGCCGAGCGCGCCGTGCGCGCTGCCCGCTTCGCCCCCGATGGCAATCGCGGCGCCAACTCCTTCGTCCGCGGCGCCGACTATTCCGGCCGCGCCGAGTGGTTCACTGAGGCCAACCGCGATGTCGCCGTACTGCTGATGGTCGAAGGCGCCGGCGGCGTCGCCGCATTGCCGGAGATCCTCAAGCTCCCCACCCTCGATGGCATCTTTCTCGGCCCCCTCGACCTGTCGCACGCCCTCGGCGTGCCGGGCGAAATGGGCCACCCCAAGGTCGTCGCGACGATCGAGCAGGTGATCGATGCCTGCAAAGCCGCCGGCGTCACCACCGGCATCTTCGCCGGCACCGCCGAAGCCGCCCGCCGCTGGATCGCTCGCGGCGTGCCGCTGGTGGGGGCAGGGGTCGATACCGCACTGGTGCTCAGGGGGTTGAAGGCGGCGGTGGGGGAGTTGCGCCAACCCTGAGTTCGGCGCGTGGGGCACCCCCACCCTCATTCCCTCCCCACAAGGGGGAGGGAGGCCGATCGAGTCCGCTGAACTATCAGTCGTCTCTCCCTCCCCTCGATGGGGAGGGATTAAGGGTGGGGTGGGGCCCCACGCTCAGCCGGCAGCCCCCGTACGCCGCACCGTCGCATCCGGCCGCGTGAACAATTCCTCCCGCAGCCGCATCCCCAGCCCGGCGCCATCGAGCGGCGCTACCCGGCCCGCCGTCACCGGTGGCAGGTCGGCGACGATCTCGGTGTACCAGCCGGTGAAATAGGCTCGCACCGCCTCCTGGTAGATGGCGTTCGGCAGCGTCGCCGACAGCGCGCAGCTCGCCGCATAAACGATCGGTCCCGTGCAGTCGTGCAGCGTCACCGGCAGCTCGCTCGCTTCCGCCATGTTGGCGATCTTGCGGGCTTCGGAGAGCCCGCCGCACCAGGCGAGGTCGATCATGATCACCGAGGCGGCGCGCTTGTCGATCAGCTGCTTGAACATCTGCCGCGAGGCCAGTCGTTCGCTCGCCGCGATCGGCGTCGAGGTGTGCCGCGCCAGCTCGGCCATCGCATCGAGCTCGTTGTAGCGGATCGGCTCTTCCAGCCACGCCACATCATAGGGCTTCAGCGCCTCGGCGATACGGAGCGCCGGGGGCAGGGTCCAGAGGCCGTGCAGCTCGACCATGATTTCCATGTCGCGCCCGACCGCGTCGCGGATCCGCTTGAACGGCTCCAGCGCCGTGTCGAGGTCGCTGAGCGAGATGCGGGTGCCGTTCGAGGCCTCGGCGGCGATGTCGAACGGCCAGATCTTCATCGCTCCGATACCCTCGGAGAGGAGGCTCTTCGCCAGCTTCCCTGCATCGAACCGCCAGGCCAGCAGGTCCTCATACGGCCCATCGTTCGAGTCGCCTGCCTGCAGCGACCAGTCCTCGGTGCGCTCGAACAGCGAGTTCTTCTTGCTGGCACGCACATGCCTGTAGCCGGCGCAGGTATTGTAGATCGGCACCGTCTGGTGCGTCCGCCCGCCCAATAGCCGCCACAGAGGCTCGCCCAGCGCCTGGCCATAAATATCCCACAGCGCGATGTTCACCGCCGAGTTGCCGCGCACTTCGGCGCCGGAATCGCGCGCCCCGACATAGACGCTCCCCAGCGTCCGGTCGTGCAGCTCGATATCCCTTGGGTCCTTGCCGATCAGGTAGGGCGCCACATTGTCATGGATGTAGCTCGCCACCGGTCCCGGCGCCCAGAAGGTCTCGCCGGTCCCGACGATCCCCACGTCGGTATGCACCCTGAGCCAGCAGAGGAACGGGAACTCGGCGATCGTCAGTGTCTCCAACGCGGTGACTTTCATTGAATCCCCTTCGGCAAGTCCGTTGACTTCAATTTATGGTACCGGTATCAGTCGCGTCAAGATGTCCGAGGGGAGGACGCCGTCTTGGCCGCGAATACGAACGAGGCATTCCTGAAACGTGCGCTGGTCACCGGCGCCGCCGGCGGGCTGGGGCGTGAAGTTGCGATCCAGCTGGCGATGCGCGGCTGCGCCGTGGGGATTGCCGATATCAATGCCGCCGGCACCGCCGAAACGGCACGCCAGGTCGAAGCCGTCGGCGGTCAGGTGCTCGAGATTGTCGGTGATTTCACCCTCGAGGGGGCGCCCGAAGCAGCCGTCGACAAGGTGGTGGCGCGCTGGGGCGGCATCGACATCCTCGTCAACAATGCCGGCTACGGCGTCATCGAGCCCTTCCTCGAGTCGAGCTACAGATCCTGGACCCGCACCCTGGCGCTCAACGTCACGGCGCTCGCCATGGCCTCGAAGGCCGCCGGGCGGGTGATGCGCGAGCAGCGCGCCGGCCGCATCGTCAACATCACTTCGCCGGGCTCGCGCATGGCGCTGCCCGACTACACCGCCTACACCGCCAGCAAGGCCGGGGTGGATTCGATCACCCGCGCCCTCGCCGTGGCGCTGGCCCCCTATGGCGTGCTGGTAAACTCGCTGGCGCCCGGCATGATGGATACCGAGATGCAGCGCTCGACCGAAGTCGAGCTGGCCCGCGTCAACGGCCGAAGCAACGACCTGCAGGCCTTCCTCGACGAGCGCACCCGCCGCGTGCCGCTGGGCCGTCGCGCCGAGATCGCCGAGGTGGCGGAGTCGGTGGTGTGGCTCTGCCTCGATTCACCGCCTTACATGACCGCCGAGCGGCTCAACATGTCCGGCGGCCTCGACAAGGATTGATCTGATGACCCGCAACTCGCCTCCGGCTGAGGCCGATATCGCCGCGCTCAAGGCGCGCGCCACACAGCTGCGCCGCCACATGCTGACCATGGCCCGTGGTCAGGGCGCCGGCTATATCGGCCAGGGCCTCGGCATCGCCGATGCGCTCACCGCGCTCTATTTCCACGAGCTGCGCTACGACCCCGAGAATCTCGGCTGGGCCGACCGCGATCGCTTCCTGCTGTCGACCGGGCACTACTCGATCGCGCTCTGGGCCGCCCTCGCCGAAGCCGGCATTATCCCGGTCGATGAGCTCGTCACCTATGGCGCCGATAACAGCCGGCTCGAGATGTCGACGCTCGATACGACACCCGGCGTCGAAGTGATCGGCGGCTCGCTCGGCCATGGCCTGGGGCAGGGGGTCGGGCAGGCGCTCGGGCTGCGGCTCGATCGTTCGGAGGCCCGCGTCTTCGTAGAACTCTCCGATGGCGAACTGCAGGAGGGTTCGACCTGGGAAGCCGCCATGTCCGCCAGTCATTTCCGGCTCGATGGGCTGGTGGCGCTGGTCGATTGCAACGGCATCCAGGCCGATGGCCCGGTGGTGCTCGACATGGAGCCGGTGGCCGACAAATGGCGGAGTTTCGGCTGGGAGACTTTTGAGATCGACGGCAACGACATGGATGCCGTGGTCGCAACGCTCGCCAAGGCGCGCCAGCGCAACGGCAAACCCAAGGCCATCGTGCTCCGCACGCTGCCCGGCAAAGGCGTCCGGCGCATCGAGCAGAGCGAGAAGTCGCATTTCTTCCGCGTCGATGTCGGCCAGTGGGATGCGATCATCGACGAGTTCGAGCACAGCGTGGGAGCCGGGCGATGAGCCGGGCCATGGAAGCCGGCCGCACGCTGGCAATGGGGGAGAACGAAGCCGCCGGCGGTGGCCGCCAATCGGTCGATGCGCCATTCGGCAAGGCGTTGGCCCGCCTCGGGCAGCAGCGGCCGAACATTGTCGGGCTCACCGCCGATCTCGGCAAATACACCGATATCCACCCGTTTCGCGACGCGCATCCGGACCGCTTCTTCAATGTCGGCATGGCCGAACAGAACCTCGTCGCGGTGGCGGCCGGGCTCGCCCGCACCGGCAAGCAGGCCTTCGCCACCACCTATGGCGTGTTCGCCAGCCGTCGCGCTTTCGATTTCGTCGCCATCGCGCTGGCCCACTCCAATCTCGATGTGAAGATCATCGCCGGCCTGCCCGGGCTGACCACCGGCTATGGCGGCACGCACCAGGCCATCGAGGATCTGGCGCTGATGCGGATGATCCCCGGGCTCACCATCATCGATCCGATGGACGCCACCGAGATCGACGCTGCCACGGTGGCGATGTCCGACCATCGGGGGCCGGTCTACATGCGCCTGTTGCGCGGCGCCGTGCCGGTGGTGCTCGAGCCCGGCTACAAGTTCGAGATCGGCAAGGCGCGGCAGCTGCGTGACGGCAAGGATGTCGGCATCATCTCGACCGGCATGATGAGCGAGCGCGCCATCGATGCCGCGGCGCTGCTGGAAAAGCGCGGCATCTCCGTCGCGGTCCTCCACGTTCCGACCATCAAGCCGTTTGATGCGGAGACGGTCGCCGCGTTCGCCGCCTCGGTGGGGCAGGTGGTCACCGCCGAGAACCATGTGATCGTCGGCGGCCTCGCCAGCCTGGTGGTTGAGACCTTGTTCGATGCCGGGATAGTGAGGAAGGTCACCCGCATCGGGCTGCCCGACCGTTATATCGAATGCGGCGCCGTCCCGACCCTGCAGCAAAAGTATGGGCTGACGGTCGAGGCGGTGGTTGAGAGGATAGTGGGGCTGCAATAGCGATCGAGTTTGCGGCCACCCCCACCCTTGATCCCTCCCCACAAGGGGGAGGGAGATCTGACTGATGGGGCAGGGGTCCGGACTCGCAGTCGTCTCTCCCTCCCCATGATGGGGAGGGATCAAGGGTGGGGTGGAGCCCCCGCGCCGAGGGGAGGAAAAGCACATGAAAATCACCGAGATCGAAACCTTCACCGTCGGTGCCGGCTGGAAGAACTGGCTGTTCGTCAAGGTGCACACCGACGCTGGCATTTACGGCATCGGCGAAGGCACGCTGAACGGCTTCATCGCCACCACCGAGGCCGGGGTGCATGAGCTGAAGCACCTCGCCATCGGCCAGGACCCGCGCCGCATCAGCGCGCTGTGGAAGCGCATGCTCGACAGCGTGTCGCTCGATGGCGGCCATATCCATCGCACCGTGATGGCGGCGGTCGAAGTTGCCTGCTGGGATATTCTGGGGAAGAGCCTCGGCGTGCCGATCCACCAGCTGCTCGGCGGCCAGGTGCGTGACAGCGTGCTTGGCTACGCCAATGGCTGGTATCGCACCGAACGGACCCCCGAGCACTTCCTCGAGGCGGCGAAAGCCGTGCTCGCCAAGGGCTTCAAGGCGTTCAAGCTCGACCCCTTCGGCACCGCGCAGGGCTTCATCTCCCGCGAGGAACTGGAGCTCAGCTACGATATCTGCCGCAAGCTGCGTGACGAGTTGCCCGCCGATACCCGCATCCTCATCGACGTGCATGCCCGCTTCACCGAGATCGCGGCGATCAAGGCGGCCGAGCGCTTCGCCGACCTCGATATCTACTGGTGGGAGGAGCCGACCTCGCGGGATCGGCAGGAGACGGTGCACGAGGTGGCGCATCGCTCGCCGATTCCGGTGGCGACCGGCGAAATGTTCGACACGGTCGGCCAGTTCTACGCGCTCGCCGCCGGCGGTGGCGTCAACATCTTCCAGCCCGAGCCGATGTCGCTGGGCGGCATCGGCCCGTCCATGCAGGTCGCCAACCTGGCGCTGGCGCATGGCAGCCACATCGCGCCGCACCAGAGCGGCGGCCCGGTGGCGACGGCGGTCTGCCTGCAACTGGCGGCCGCGGTGCCGAACTTCCTGATCCAGGAGCATTTCGACGCCTTCAACGACGCCTGGACCTTCGACCTCGTCACCTGGCGGCCAAGCATCGATCCGAAGAACGGCCACCTGTCATTGCCCGACGCGCCGGGCCTCGGCATCGACCTCAACATCGACGCCATCAAGCAGCACCCCTACGATCCGCATGCCTATCTCAATGTGCACACTGAGGGCTGGGAACAGCGGCTGGGCACCGACGCGCAGAACAAGGCTAAGGCTAAGCGGTAGGGGTGTTTTTGAACGACAGCCCCTCACCCCCGACCCTCTCCCCAGAGGGAGAGGGGGCGATGTGGCACCGGCAGTGCAAAGTACGTCCCCTCTCCCCTGCGGAGGGGAGAGGGTTAGGGTGAGGGGCAGACCCCGCTAAGCGCTCTCCCGATCGACAATCTCAAAGCCCAAACTGGTGATCGTCGCCAGCTTCTGCTTGCCGCCCAGCCGGTCGAGCAGTTGCCGCACGGCGCGCCGGCCCATCTCGTAGCGGTTGACCTTCACCGTGGTCAGCGGCGGATAGAGCTGCGCCGCCAGGTCCATGTCGCCATAGCCGGCAATGCCGATCCGACCGGGAATCGCCCAGCCACGGCGGTGGCATTCCTGCACCGCGCCGATCGCCAGCGTGTCGGAGGAAAAGAAGATCGCGTCGATATCGGCGTGCCGCCCGGTCAGCGTCACCAGTGCCTCGGCGCCGCCGGCGGCGGTGATCGGCACTTCCACTTCCAGTGACGCGTGGTTCTCGATCCCGAGTTCGGTGAGCGCCGCGTGGTAGCCGGTGCGCCGCTGCTGCAGTCGGTCATTGCCGTGGATCGGGGTCGAGACGAACCCGATGCGCTTATAGCCCTTGGCGGCGAGATGCATGGTCATGGCATAGGCGGTCTCGAAGTTCGACACGCCCACCACCATGTCGATCGGCTGGCGCCCCTTGATCTCGGAGATCTCCACCACCGGCGCGCCGCTCGACACCAATAGCTGCCGCGCCACTTCGCTCTGCACGAAGCTCTGCAGGATCATCCCCGCCGGCCGCCAGCCAAGCAGGGTGCGGATCGAGGCTTCCTCGGCTTCGGTGGTGAACTCGCCCTGCACCAGCAGCATCGAGTAGCCGCCCAGCTGGCACTCGTCCGACATGCCCTGCACCTGCTCGGCAATGCCCGAGTTGATCAGTGGCGGTACCACCGTGCCGATGATCCGGCCATTGCCCTTCATGCTCGAGGCCAGGCGGTTGGGCACGAAACCGGCCGCTTCGATGGCTTCCAGCACCTTGGCGCGGGTCGCCGGGGCGACCATGTCGGGGTTCGAGAGTACGCGCGACACGGTCATCGGCGCGACACCGACCCGCTTGGCGATCTCGCGCACCCCCAACCGCTCCAGCGGCTTCTTGTCGCCGCCGTCTTCCGACCTGGCCATGCGCTACTCCCGAAAACGCGCGGAATCATAGTCGTCACAAGCGCTTCGCGCCAGCATTGGTTCCGGTACCATTTCCTTTGACGTCATCGAATGGTTCCGGTACCATCGATGCAGATCGTGGCTCGCCGGATAACTGGTCAGACCAGTGCACGAGAGGTCTTGACACTTATAATAGTATAATAGCTGATGAGGGCATGGCGAAGCGCTGACCGGATCACTCCGCAACAGCGCCGCCGCTCAGGGAGGAAAAGCATGAACAGCGCGGCGCCCGCCACGACCGAGCAACCAACCACGTCTTCGTTGCGCAACCGGCTGATCTCCTTCATCGCCATCGGCGAGGTGGGGGTGATCGCGGCGCTGCTGCTGCTGGTGGCGTTCTTCTATTTCATGCAGCCGGCCTTCCTGTCCGAGCGCAACATCCGCGCCATCCTCAACGTCGTGTCGTTCGTCGGCATCATCGCCATCGGCCAGACCATCCTCCTGGTGGCCGGCGAGTTCGACCTGTCGGTCGGCTCCGTCGCCGGCGTCTCCGCGGTGATCGCCGCGCAGCTGATGACGGCGCTCGCCTGGCCGGTGCCGCTGGCCATTCTCGGTGGCATGGGCGTCGGGGCCCTTATCGGGCTCATCAACGGCATCATCGTCGTAAAATTCAGGATACCGGCCTTCATCCAGACGCTGGGCATGCTGTTCATCGGGCAGGGGCTGATCCAGCTCGTCACCGGCGGCTATCCGGTCTACCCGCTGCCCAAGGAAGTGTCCGATTTCGGCATGAGCACCTTTGCCTTCGGGCTGGGCTGGAGCTTCGCCTTTTTCATCGTCGCCGCCATCGTCGCCGATTTCGTGCTGCGCCGCACCGTGCTCGGCCGCAACCTCTATGCCACCGGCGGCAACCCCGAAGTGGCGCGCCTCGTCGGCATCAACACCACCATCTATAAGATCGGTGCCTTCATCACCGTCGGCGCGCTCTCGGCCGTGGCCGGCATGTTCGTCATGGCGGACTTGCAATCCGGCACCACCTCGATCGGCTCGGGCTGGGAGCTCATCGTCATCGCCGGCGTGGTGGTTGGCGGCGTCAGCCTGTTCGGCGGCGCCGGCACCATTGCCGGCGGCGTGGTCGGCATCCTGATGCTCAAGGTGGTGCAGTCCGGCCTCGTGGTCATCGGCGTCAACTCCAACTGGCAGCAGATCGCGGTGGGCGTGATCATGGTGCTGGCGGTAGGCCTCGATATCCTGCGCCGCCGCTACTTCACCGTCGGCGCCGGCGCCAAGACCGCAGCAAGAAAGAAATCCGACAGCAAGACATCGGGCGCCTGAGGGGCGTCTGCGCAACCGTTCACGCCACGCGGCAACCCGCGGGCCAATGGAGGAGAGGAACCATGAACATCTCGAAGAGGACACTGGTGAAAGGCTTGCTCGGCGCCGCGGCGCTGGTTGCGAGCTTCGGCACCGTCGGCGCCGGCTATGCCCAGGAGGTCAACCTGCTCTGGGTGCAGGCGATGAAGGATCATCCCGTGCATCGGCTGATGCAGGCGGGCTTCCTCGATAAGTGCAAGGAGCTCGGCTACACCTGCGAAGTGGTGGGCGACCCCTCTGCCACCAACTGGGATATCCCGGCCACTCTGCCGCTCGCCGAAGCGGCCCTGTCGCGCACCAAGTTCAACGCCGTCGGCGTCTACGGCCCCGATCCGGCGATCTATTCGTACATCACCAAGCTCGCCAAGGAGGGCCTGCCGGTCGTCACCTGGCACGTGCTGCCGCCCGAGGGCACGGTCGATGGGCTGAAGGCCGCCGCCGCGCAGGATATCGCCGCTGCCGGCACCAATGCCGCCATCGCCATCGGCGACAAGCTCGGCGGCAAGGGCACCGTCGCCCTCACTCAGGGCGCCTCGAACGATACCGAAAACGCCATGTCCGATGCCTTCCGCAAGACCATTGCGGAAAAGTACCCGGACATCAAAGTGCTCGAGACCCAGATGGAAGGTTTCGAGCCCTCTGCTGCCGAGGGCAAGGCCATCGCCATTCTCCAGGGCAACCCGGACGTCAACGCCGCCTTCGGCACCACCGGCAACTCGATCCAGACCTGGTCGGGCGCGGCCCGCAAGGCCGGCCGCGACGTGGTGATCATCGGCATGGACTACATCCGGCAGAATCTCGACCTGGTGAAGTCCGGCGCCGCCTACGGCATCGTGGCGCAACCGCTCTATGAGGAAAGCGCCAAGGTTGCCGAACTGCTGGGTGCTTTGGCCAAGGGTGAAACGGTCACCTACATGAACGTCTTGCCCTCCAAGGTCATCACCGCGACCGATCTCGACCCCTATTACGCCATGCTCGAAAGCGCCGGCCAGTAAACCGGCTCCCACCGTGCCGGCCTCCCCTGACCCGGGGGTCGGCGCGGTTCTTCCTTTCTTGATTTGTCGCGGAGGCAGCACCCATGGACCCGATCTTTTCCGCCCGCGGCATCGTCAAGGCGTTCGCCGGCGTGCAGGCGCTGCGTGGCGTCGATTTCAACGTGCTGGCCGGTGAAATCCATGCGCTGCTCGGCCAGAACGGCGCCGGCAAGTCGACGCTGGTGAAGATCCTCAACGGCGTCCATCCGGCTGGCTCCTATACTGGCGAGATCACCCTCGCTGGTCAGCCGGTGAGCTTTGCCTCGCCGGCCGCAGCGCGCGCCGCCGGCGTCGGCTACGTGCCGCAGGAAATCGAGGTGCTGGAGCAGCTCTCGGTGGCCGAGAACGTCTTCGCTGGCCATACCGGGCTGGGTGAAGGCGTGCTGATCTACCGACACAAACTCGAGGATCGTACCCGCGCCATTCTCGATGATCTCGGCCTCACGATCGACCCGAAGGCCATCGTCGCCTCGCTGACCTCGGCCCAGCGCCATCTGGTGATGATCGCCCGCGCCCTGGCGCTGAAACCGCGCGTGCTGATGCTCGATGAGCCGACCGCATCGCTCTCGGGCACCGAGGTCGACGCACTGCTCGAGGTGCTGCGCCGTTTGAAACGGCAGGGCGTCACCATGATCTACATCACCCATCGGCTGCCCGAGGTGCTCGCCGTCTGCGACCGCGCCACCGTGCTGCGCGATGGACGCGTTGCCGCCGAGCTGGGGCGCGAGGAATTCGAGGAAGACCGCTTCATCTTCGCCATGTCGGGCCAGCGGCTGCAAAAGCTGTTCCCCCCGCACGAGGCGCCGGTCGGCGCGCGCCCCATGCTGGCAGTCGAGCACTTGAGCGTCGCCGGCAAGCCCGGGGCCATCTACGGCGCGCGCGATGTCAGCTTCTCGGTGGCCGCGGGTGAGATCGTCGGCCTTGCCGGGCTGCTCGGCTCGGGCCGCAGCGAGATCCTCCACGGCATCTTTGGCCGCGTCCCCGCCGAGGGCACGGTGAAAGTCGATGGGCAAGCCATCGCCATCCGCTCGCCGCGCGATGCACGCGACGCCGGCATTGCGCTGCTCACCGAGGATCGAAAGCGCGATGGCCTGCTGTTCAACCTGCCCGTCGGCGCCAACATCACCATCGGCAATCTCGACCCGCTCTCGGCCCGCGGCATGGTTCGCGGCGATCGGGAGCGGAGCGCCATCCTCGAGGCGATGCGCCAGCTCAACGTCAAGGCGTCGTCGCCGCAGGCCTCGGTGGCGCATCTCTCGGGCGGCAACCAGCAGAAGCTGCTATTCGCCCGGGTGCTGATGCGCGCCCCAAAAGTGCTGCTGCTCGATGAGCCGACCAAGGGTGTCGATGCGGCGACCCGGCAGGAGATCTACCGGCTCGTCGTCGAGCTCGCCAACAAGGGCGTAGCGCTGGTCGTCGTCTCGTCGGAGCTCGAAGAAGTGCTCGGCCTCTGCGACCGCTGCCTCACCATCGCCGATGGCCGCATTGTCGACACGTTCAAGCGCGGCGAAGGCGGTGAAGATCGCGTGCTGCGCGCGGTGGCGGCGGCGCAGGCGGAGACGGTGCGGGCGGCGTCCTAGCTGATTATCCGGTGGGGGTCAGCCCGCACCGACGCCAGCAATGTCAAATCCGAAACGGCTCGAACCGCAACGTCCCCACGGTGCTCTCGCCAGGCCCCAGCACGATCACCCCATCCTCCGGATCGCCGAACCCATCCGGCCGGTTGAATGCCCCCGACGCATTGGTCTGCGGTTCGACGCAGAACACGTTCAACGCCGGATCGGCGTAGAACATCACATGCTTGTAGGGTGTATCGCCCTTCATGGTGATCCCGGCGCCGCGGCCCGGAAAGCGCAGCGTCGCGCTGCCATCCCAGCCGCCATAGTCGCTGCAGCGCCAGTAGATCGGCAGCGGCGCGGCCGTGTTGAAAGACACCTCGGGCGGCAGCGACACCCGCTGCCCGATCATTCCCTCGGGCTCGTTGAGATGGAAGCTGGTGGCCCCGAACTGCAGCCTCGTATCCGCATCCCGGTCGAACCAGGGGTGATGCCCGAAGCCGAACGGCATCCGGCGTTCGCCTGAATTGGTCACCCGCGTCACCAGTTCGAGCCCGGTATCGGTGAGCGTGAACCGCTGCTCGGCGCGGTACGAATAGGACGACGGGTCGGCCACCTCCAGCGTCAGCACCGCGCTGCCCGGTCCGGTCTGCTCCGCCGTCCATGGCCGATGCCAGGCAGTGCCGTGCACGTGGTAGATTTCCGGCGGGTTGTTCGTGGCAAAGCCATAGCGCCGCCCTTCGAACGTGAAGGCATTGCCGCCGATCCGGTTGGCGAACGGGATCATCGGAAAGGACGCGATACCCAGCACGTTGCCGGCGCTGCGGTTGGCGTCCGAGAGCGGCCGCATCACATCGATGCCGTCGATCCGAAAACGCGCAATGCTGCCGCCGATCGCCGGTGCGAGATCGATTGCCAGCGCCCCGGTCCTGAGTTCGAGATGCTCAGAAATTGCGGCCATAGCCGGTACTCCATCCCCCGTCGACCGACAGCATCTGACCCGTGGTGTAGCTGTTGAGCGGGTCGCAGAAGAACAGCGCCGTATCGGCAACTTCGGCCACCGATCCCGGCCGCTTCACCGACGCATGCCCGAGCATCGCCGCATCGCCAGCCAGCAGCGGTTCGCCGATCGCGCCGACGCCCAGCGCGTTGACCAGCACCTTCGGCCCCAGTTGCATCGCCATGGTGCGCACCGTCGCCAGCACCCCGGCCATTGCCACCGAGAATTCGGCATGCCGCCGCATCGGCATCCCCGCCGCGGCAGAAACGAGAAACAGCACGCGCCCACTGCCACGCGCGAACATCGCCTCGCCGGTGGCCCTTGCCGACTGCAGCTGCGCCGCCGGATCGGACCCGGCAACCGGCAGCAGCGGCAGCGACACGATCAGGATATCCGGCACCGGCGCCACCGCGCCAATCGTTGCGCCATTGCTCCTCAGCGCATCGAGCACCGCAATGGCAACCGGGTTCTGCTCACCCCGCAACTCAACGAATGTGTTCTGGAGTTCGATCCGCATGTCCGGCCTCACATCATGTAGCCGGCGGTCCAGCCGCCATCGACCGCCAGTACCTGGCCGTTGATGTAGCCGGCACCGGGTGAGCTCAGAAACAGCACCGCCTCGGCGATTTCCTCGGGGGTGCCGGGGCGTCCGAGCGGCAAATGCTGCATGAACTCGGCGGTGCGTCCGGCGAACTTGCCATCGGCGCCATAGAACAGCGAGCGCGTTCCCTCGGTCATAATCGAGCCCGGCGCGATGGCATTGGTGAGGATGCCCTGCGGCCCCAGTTCCAGCGCCATCGAGCGGGTCATGTGGATGATGCCGGCCTTGGCCGCAACGTAGGGGCTCTGCAGCCGCATCGCCGCCAGCCCCACCACCGAGGCAATGTTGATGATCCGCCCGCCTTCGCCCTGCTGCACCATCGGTTGCAGCGCCGCATGGCTCATCAGGTAGAGCCCGTCGAGGTCGACGCGGGTGATGCGCTCCCACTCCTCGAGCGGAAAGCTGTCGATATTCACCCGATGGACGAAGCTGTTGATCCCGGCATTGTTGACCAGGATGTCGATCCGGCCATAGCGGGCGATCGTTTCCGCCACGCCCGCCTCGGCGGAATCCCGGCTGGAGATATCGATCACCGCCGCCATCGCGCCGGGCAGGGTAGCGGCGTACGCCTCGGCCCCTTCCCGGTTGATGTCGGCGACCACCACGCTGGCGCCGTTATCGCTTAGCCGCCGCGCGATGGCGCGGCCGATCGCCCCCGCCGCGCCGGTGACCAGGGCCACCCGCCCGTTCAACTCCACCTGCATTGGCACGACTCCTCCAGCCCCGCACCAATGCTATTATAATATCTTGCCCAAAGCGGCAATTGCGCTTTGGGCTAAGGGGGTGCGCTCTTGCCTTATGACACCAGCCCCTCAGTCGTCGCTTCCCTCCCCCTTGAGGGGAGGGATTGAGGGAGGGGTGGTGCAGTCAGCACCGAGGCCGCCTCACCACCCCCACCCCCGCCCCTCCCCTCAAGGGGGAGGGGAGCACCCCTCAGTTCGCCCTGAGCAGCGTCAGGCCCAGTGGTTCGCCGTCGGCATTGAATGCCTCGCGCTCGCCCGTCACCGAGTCGCGGTGCCACTCGGCCACCGCGCCCGCCTTGAGGTGCAGGTGGAAATCCGAGCGCATCACGTTGATGAAGCCCATTGCCGACTTCACCGTCTCGATGGTGCCGCGCCAGAACTGCTGGAAGCCGGGGCGCCTGAAGCCGATCACCACCTGCGCTCGCGCCGCCTGCGCATCCTCGAGCGGCAGCCGGCCGGGGTCGGTCTCGCTCGCCTCGATGCGCTCGCCCGGGGGCGTGTCGGGCTTGGCTTCGATCGCCGTGCCGATGCCGAGCGGCGCTACCGCCGCGTCGAACGGCTCGATCCCGTCGAACCCGACAATGCCGCAGATATAGCTGCCATCGGCGCGGTTGAGGTCGATGCGCGGATAGGCCTTGTCCTTCATCACGCTGGTGCGGTCGACGATGATTTCGGCGACACTCGCCAGTTCGATCCGGCTCTCGTGCTCGGCCCCGCCGATCACCGCCCAGCCGTCCTCGAAGCTGACGCTCTCGACCGCGCCGATCCGCTCATGCGTGGCGCCGAGGTGCCGCGCCGTCACCATCAGCCTGCCGATGGCGGGGAGGGTAGCGAGCACATCCCGGGCGCTGGCATCGAGGCGGGCACGAGGCAGGGAAGCCGGTTTGTCGAGCATTTGAAAATTCCTTAGGCAAGTATGGGTTCGAGAGGCGTGGCCGGAGCAGCCGGAGCGGCGCCCAGTTCCACGGTGGTGAGCGTGCCGAGGCCCTGGGGCTTCCGATGGGCGACGAGGATGAAAGCGCTGTCGGGCAGTTCGCGACGCAGCAGTGCCAAGAGATCGGTCTCGGCGGCGACGTCGAGCGCGCTGGTCGCTTCATCGAGGAAGGCGAAATCCGGCCGATGGAGCAGCAGCCGCGCCAGCGCCAGCCGCTGCAGCTCGCCACCCGACAGGCCGCCCGTGCCGGTCTCGCCGGTGCCGAGCGTCACGTTCAGCCGATCGCCGAGGCCGACGGCTTCGAGCGCCGCCTGGCGGGCCTCCGGCAGGAACGCCTCGGCGGTCGCCGGATAGGCCACCGCATCCATGATGTCGCCGATCGGCACATAGGTGCGCTGTGGCAGGAACAGCATGCTGCCCTGCGGCGTCTCGATCCGGCCATTGGCATGTGGCCAGAGCCCGGCGACCGCCTTGACCAGCGTGGTCTTGCCCAGCCCCGAAGCACCGGCCAGCCACACTGCTTCGCCGCGATTGACGGTGAGGTTGTCGACGCCCAGCAGCGCCCGGCCATCCTGCAGCGTCAGATTGAGCCCCGAGATGCGCAGCGGTCCATTTCCCGGCTGCATCACCGGTGCCGGTCCGGCATTGCCTTCCGTCGAGCGCAGGAAGCCGTCGAGACGCGACGAGGCAGCGACGAGATCGGCGAGGTCCTTATAGGAGAAGATGAACCAGGAGAGCGTAGTGACGACGCTCGAGAAGGCGCTGCTCACCTCCATCAACCCGCCGAAATTGACGCTGCCGGCGAGGAACGCAGGTAGCGCCACGAACAGCGGGATGCGCAGCACGGTGTGGTTGTAGGGGTGGGTGAAGCAACTGAGGATCAGCTCGCGGTTGATCAGCTGGCGCCAGTTCCTCATGATCCCGCCAAAGCGCTGGTCGAGCGTGCGGCGCTCGGCGGCCTCGCCATTGAGCAGTGCGATTTCGTCGACATTGGAGCGCATGCGGGCCAGCGCGAAGCGGAAGTCCGCCTCGCGCCGCTGCTGCTCGACATAGAGGTTCTTGAGCGGGCTGCCGAGCACGTGGGTCAGGAGCGAGCAGAGCGCCACATAGACGAAGGCGGCGACCAGCATGTAGCGCGGGATCTCGAAATCGAGCCCGATGAAGTTGAGCGACAGCGGGAACGACGACAGCTGCCAGAGCAGCGCCACATAGGAGAAGATGGCGACGATATTGGTGATGAGATCGAGCGCTTCCGACAGCACACCGCTGACGAACAGCCGGCAGTCATCGGCGATGCGCTGGTCGGGGTTGTCCACCGCGCTGCCGTCGGCCATCCGCCAATAGGCCTTGCCGCGCAGCCAGCGGTCGCGCACCGCCTCGGTCAGCGACCTGCGCCAGCGGATCAGCACCAGCTTGTTGAGGTATTGCGAGCTGAGCTCACGGATCGAGTTCAGCAGCACGATGATGCCGAAAATGCCGATCTGCGTCAGCGCCGCCTTGGCGTCCACCGCCTCCAGCGCCGAGTAAAAATCCTTGGTCCAGGAGATGATCCTCAGCGTCGCATAGACGCCCAGCAGCTTCAGCGCCACCACGGCGACGAACAGTGCCAGCCCGAGCTTGCCGCCGCGCCCGCTGATGCAGAGCCCCAGAAGGCGCCAGAACTGGCCAAGCACGCGGATCATGACGAGGATCTCCGGAGAACAAAAAAGCGGGAGAGCCATGGACGAGGCCCTCCCGCGGAGTGGGTGTGGTTAGAACTTCACCGATGCGCCGACCTTGAAGGTGCGGCCCGGACCCGTCTGCAGCTCCGGAGGAGCGTTGCTGGCGTTGGTGCCACCCGGGAAACCCGGCATGTTGTAGCTGGCGATGGTGTTGGGGAAGTATCGGGTGTCGAAGAGGTTCTGGATGCCGGCGGTAATCTCGATGTCCTCGGTCGGCTTCCAGGTGGTGAAAGCATCGAAGATCGCGTAACCGCCCGGCTTGAAGGCGTTCGGGTCGTTCCGGTGCTGCACACCATCGGCAAAGGTGCCGAATACCTCGAACTCGAGGTTGTTCTCGGGCAGTTCGTAGCGCAGGCCCAACACTGCCGTCAGTGGTGTCGCCCGCTCGTACCAGTTCTCCGCTGCGGTGGGCGACGTCTGCTGGCGACCATACTGGTAGGTAACGGCCGCGTTGAAGAACAGGTTCTCGTAGACCTCGAGTTCTCCCGCAAGCTCGATGCCCGACAGCTTCACCTTGGACAGGTTAATCGAGGTGTAGACGTCTGTATTTGGCGCGACCTCCTGCAGACGCTCGATGAAGTCGGTATAGTCTGAGTGGAATGCGGTGGCGCTCAGCCAACCCTTCTCGAACTCGCCGCGCACGCCGACCTCGTAGCTCCTCACTGTCTCCGGGCGCAGGTTCGGGTTCGGGATCACTTCGCCGCCGGAGAAGGGATCGAGGCTCGAGACGAACAGCTGCTGGCTGGTCGGCATCTTGTAGCCTTCGTTGTAGGCAACGTAGGCCGAGACGGCGTCGGTGAACTGGTACTTGGCCGACAGGCTCTTGATCAGCGTCTGCGAGTCGATCTTCTCAGGCTTGAAGCCGGGCAGATATGGGGGCGCTTTGCCCTTGGTCGGGTCGATCGAATAGGTGGCGTAGCGCAAGCCCGGCGTGATCGTCAGCTTCTCGTCAAACAGCCTGATTTCGTCCTGGATGTAGAGGTCGGCGCGAACCGTCTCGACATCCGGGAAGCTGAAGCCGCTATAGGTGGCGTGCGAGCTGCTGCTGGTGGGAGGGGGCCCGACATATTTGGTAACGGTGTCGGTGTAGTCATCGTAGTACGTGTTCGCGATGTCGCCCTGGAAGCCATAGGTCAGCGAATGGCTGGTTCCGCCCACATCGAAGCTGGACATCGCCTGGATTTCAGCCTCGAGGAAGGCTTCGCCGTAGTCGCGGACCGAATGGGTCTCGACCGTGCGGGGCAAGGCAAGGGCATAGTATTGGCGCCTGAAGCTGTCGGTGCCGCGACGCTGCGGCGAATAGCTGAGGTTCCACTTGACGCTGTCGAGCCAATCGGCGCCGACCTGCCACTCGTGTTCGATGGCAAAGCGCGGACGTTCGACGATCACCGAGCGCGTATACTGCAGCGAGATGTACTGGCTGGAGGTAGCCGGCACGCCAGTGACGGCATTGGCCGACGTATCCACCTGCTCGACATCGGTCTGGCGGTTGTTGAACTCCGCAGTAACTTCGACGCGATGCTCGTCATTGGGCGTCCACACCGCCTTCGCCATGGCATTGTAGGCCTCGGCATCGGTCGGGAAGAACTTGTCGCATGACCACTTGGGGGCGCGGGCGCAGCCCCAGATGCCGCCATCCGCGCGCGCGTTCGACAGGGTAGCCTCGTGCGACGACACATGGCCGAGCGACCCCAAAACCTGCAAGCCGTTACCGAAATCGTATGCGGCGTTGATCTGCTGGCGGAAGCTCCGGTCGTAGCTGTCATAGGCGGTCTTCACCTCGACGGCCCAGGGTTTGTCGCTGTCATAGAGCAGGTCTTCGGGATCGAGCGTCTGGAACGACACCACACCGCCGAGCGCATCCGCACCCCAAAGCACGCCGGCCGGGCCCTTGACGATTTCGACCTGCTTCATGTTCCACGGATCGATCACGTCGCGGCCGCCGTCGATGATGCTCTCGATGGTGCGCGAACCGTCCACCTGCATCTTGACCCGGTTGCCGCTGACGCCACGGATGGTGAAGCCGCCCAGTTGCGCCCACGGCTGAGTGGCGGAGGACGAGCGATCAACCTGTACGCCCGGCTCGAGCCGGACCAGGTCCTGGATGTCTCGGACCATCCGCTTCTTCAGGGTCTCGTTGTCGATGACCGTGACCGTCGCGGGAACGTCCAGCACGCTTTTCGCGGAGCGGGTCGCCGTGACCGTGATGCGCTTGAGGATGGTGGTCTGCGCATTGGTCAGTTCCTGCGCCGCGACCGGCTGCGGAACCGCGCAGAGCAGCGCCACCACGCTGATGCCGATGAGATGCCAAGGTGAGATATTCGCGCGTGCCAACGCACGCGCGACAAGCGGCCGATAAGACATGCCTGCCCCCAAAAGAAACCGAAATTGTTGGCTGGCTGTCGGCGCGCCGCACGCCGCTTGGCTGGCTGTTCCACGGTCTAAATGGACCGATGTTCACGCTCTATGAAAGATGAGTATCTGAGTCAAGATTAAACGCTACTGCGCCAGTTCCGCCGTGCGGTTGTAGGCGGCAGTGAAGCCGGCGAGTGACAGTGTCACCGTCACCGGCTGACCATCGTCGACCTTGACGCCGGTGACTTCGAGCACCGTGCCGACCTTCATGGCGCTGAGCGCCACCTCGTCGAAATCGAGCGGCACCAGGCAGCCGGTCTGCACGCAGGTGAGGAACGGCCGGGCCTGCCCCAACTGCTGGCCGTCGATGCCGAGCTGCACCCCGGCATCGAGCCTGAGCCCGAACGCCGTCAGCAGCATGCCCTCGGCCTTGTTGCCGGTCGGCGCCGCCAGTTCGACCGCCACCAGCGCGCTGCCGGTCTGCGGGTTGCCGGCGGTCTGTGAGAAGGCGCAGTCCTTGCCGGCTTCGACCAGCGCGCAGTTCACCGTCCAACTGCCATGCGCTTCGTTGAGCGCCGAGGCGCCGCCCGGCAGGCTCGCCTGCTGTGCCAGTGCCGGTGATGCCATCAGCAGCAGCGCGGCGGAGATCAGGGCCCTCACGACGCGACCCTCGCGTCCTTCAGCGGCCGGTTGAGCGCCCGGCGGGCTTCGCCGGCCATCTTCACCAGCGTCATGTGCATGTCCTTGGACGAGGTCAGCTCGCTCTCGAACCAGATGCGGCGGATGTCGTCGCCGTCGGCGAGGTCCATGCCTTCGGCATCGACGCCGATCAGCCGCCATTTGCCGGGCGCCGCCTTGGCAAAGTGCTCGGCATAAAGCCCCACGGCCTCGCCGTGGTCGTCGTTCATGTGCTCGATGGCATCCGCTTCGCTCGCTGCCAGCTCCGGATTGGCCGGGTTGGCGTTGAGGAGGTTGTCGCGGGTCAGGGCATAGGCGCGACCGAACCCGCCATTGTACGAGGCGCTCTTCGGCTCCAGACGGAAGTAGCGGAAATCGCCGAGGCCCGAGTAGAGCTTGGCCTTCTGCTGGTGGATCAGGTAGCGCGTATCGAGCCGCTGGTGCTCCTCGCTGTCGCGCTCCACTTCGCGCGCTTCTGCGGCGATGGTGACGCGGGCATGCGCCAGCGGGTCGCCCCTACCGGGATAACCGATCAGCAGCGAGCAGCGGGGATCAGCGAGCAGGGCGCCGGTATGGGCGGCCAGCTTCGAGACGAGGATGATCGGCGCGCCGTCATAATCGGTCGAGACCCCGACGCGGGTGGCGATCGGCCAGCCGGTCCCCGGCTCGATCGTCGCGATCGAGCCCGAGCGCGCCGAGCGGATCAGCGTCTTGGCCTCGCGCACCGCCTCGGCGGTGGTCTCGAGCAGCACGTCCTTCTTCTTGTCTTCGGTCATCATCGAACTCACTTCTTGAAATAGACCGGCACGGTGAACGACCAGCTCGATCGTCCCGCTGCCTCGGGAATCGGGGGAAAGGGCGCGGCGCGGTCGACGGCCGCCAGCGCGGCGTTGTCGAGCGCATCGTTTCCCGAACTGCGGGCGAGCGCGACTTTCGTCACTGTACCACTGGCGCCGACGGTAAAGCTCACCAAAGCTTCGCCGGCGTCGCCGCGCGCCTTCGAAGGGTACTTGGCGGCGCGGGTGACCTTGGCCTGCACCAGGCCGGGGTACTTGCTCTCCGCCGCGCTGCCGCCGTCATTCTTCTTGCCGGCGCCACCGCCGGATTTCTTTGCCGCGGTATCGGCCTCGGCCGCGCCGCCATTGCCGAGGCTGGCCTGCTGCGACGGCTTCTTCTTCTCCGGCTTTTTCTCGGCCGGTTTTTTCGCCTGCTTCGGCTTTTCGGCCGGCTGGTCCTTGGGCGGTTCCTTCGCCGGCTCGGCCTTCGCCTCGACCGCCTTCCGCACGATGCGCGGCTTGGGGATCGGCGCCACCTGCAGCTCGTCTTCGACCACCGGTGCGAGGCTTGCCGTCTCCAGCGGCTTCACCACCTCCACCGGCTGCACCAGTGCCGGTGGGATCTGCTGCATCGCCGGCTCCGGTGTCAGCTGAGCTATGGTCGCGGTGCGCGCCTCTTCGAGCGGATCGGACTGCGACGGCGCCACGCTGTCGGCCACCACCGTCGCCGCCGCATCCACCATCTGCGGCATCGCTGCTTCGACCGGCGCGATCGGATCCGCCGCCGCAGTCAGCACCTCGGCCGAAGCAATCTCTTCACTCTCGACCGGCGTGATCTCGGCGACCTCGACCCGCGCCGCCACGGCTTCGACCGCCTTGGCCGGTTCGGCCTCCACCACCTCGACCATTTCGGCGTCGGCAGTCTCCGGTACTTCTTCTGCCTCGACCTCGGCGCCGGCCGAGACCAGCGTCTCCGTCGCTTCGCTGATTTCCTCGGTCGGATTGCTCGTCGCCGTGTCGACCGAGATGATCTCGACCGCCACCGATTCCGCCGCCGTTTCGTCGATCGAAGGTTCGAGGTTCAGGAACACGAACGCCCCGGCGATCAGGCCGATATGGATGCTGGCAGAGGCGAGGGCGGCCTTCTTCATCTTATGGTTCGCGCTGCTGGGTGATCAGCCCGATGCGGGCATAGCCGGCGCGACTGAGGTCGCCCATCACCTGCATGATCAGGCCGTAATCGGCGGTCGCATCGCCCCGGATGTAGAGCCGTTGCTGCGTGCCGGCGTCGCCCGCAGCTGCCGCCACTGAACTCAGCAGCGTCTCGAGCGAGACTTCGTCTTCGCCGAGATAGACCTGGCCTTCCGGCGTCACCGAGATGGTGAGCGGCTTCGTCCCCTCGACCTTCATTTCCGGCGCGTTGGTCTGCGGCAGGTCGATCGGTACACCCGAGGTCAGCAGCGGCGCCGTCACCATGAAGACGATCAGCAGCACCAGCATCACGTCCACCAGCGGCGTCATGTTGATCTCGCTGATCGCCCCTCGGCGGCCGCGCTTCCCACGGGCACTCTGCAGCGACATGCTCATCAGGCGTTGCCTCGCGCATCGAGCTGCCGCGACAGCAGCACCGAAACCCGGTCGGCGAACGCCTCGAGCCGGCCGATCAGCCGCCCGGCGTCGCCGCTGAGCTTGTTGTAGGCAATCACCGCCGGAATGGCGGCGAGCAGCCCGAGCGCCGTGGCGAACAGCGCCTCGGCGATGCCGGGCGCCACCACGGCGAGGCTGGTGGATTTCGCCGCGGCGATCGAAGTGAAGGCATTCATGATGCCCCACACCGTGCCGAACAGCCCGACGAATGGCGCTGCACTCCCCACTGTCGCCAGCAGCGACAGGCTGCGATCGAGCTTTTCGCTCTCGGCCGCCACGGTGGTATCGAGCACGATGCGGAGCCGCGCCTGCAGGCCGCCCGAATTGGCGGCGTTCTCGGCATGGCTGCCGTTCCATTCTTCCATTGCCGCCGCGAACAGCGCGCCGAGCCCGGTGCGCGGGCCATCCTTCAGCCGCGCGTAGATCTGGCTCAGCGGCTCGCCCGAAGCGAAGATCTTGTCGAATGCCTTCATTTCGCGTCTGGCGCGGGCATAGGCGGCGGCCTTGGCGAAGATCACCGCCCAGCAGGCGATTGAGGCGAACAGCAGCCCCAGCATCACCGACTTCACTACCCAATCCGCCTGCATGAACAGCGCGAACATCGACATGTCGTGCGCCGCCGCAACCGGCTCCACCGCTTCGATCACCGTTTCCATCAGATGCCGAACTCCACGCCGTCGAGGCGCGACACGGTGCTGAGGCCGGCGAGGCAAACTTTGGGGTCGAGCCCCGTGCCCTCGCAGGCCACCACGTCATTGATCAGCACCCGGCTCACCTTGTCGCATCCGAGCTCGCCGATATCGAACTGCAGCACCCGGGTCTTGCCCTCGGGCATCGCCTTGAAATCCAGCGACACCAGCCGCTCGATACTGCCGCCGGCGCCGAACAGCGCAATTTCGAAGACCGAGCGGGTGAGCTCGGTGCCGAGCCTATTGGTGGCGAGGAAGGTGACGCGACAGCCGGTTTCGCTTGATGTCAGCGCGTTGAGTTCGAGCGCCAGGCCGGGAGCCGCCGGGGCGTCCTGCGCCAGGGTCGGCGTGGCGCACAGCGTCGCCAGCAGCAATGCATGGGTGAGGCGCATGGGCGCTCCTATTTGTTGAGGACGAGTTTGCCCTGCCGCGTGATCCGCAGCCGGTAGGTGAGGCCCTGGTGCGCGATGCCGATCTCGGTGGCGCCGCCGAACAATTCCTCGGTGGTGAAGCTCGGCACGCCGACCTGCGCATCGGTCTTGGCCGTCGCCTCCGGCAGCGCCGTCATGTCCTCTAAATCCTCAAGTCGCACCCTGGTCACCCCGACCGCCTGCCGTCTGTTCAAAACATGAGTGTGATTATCAGAATTACATCGACACGCAAGCGCCACAATGTCGCCGGTCATTGGGAGGGGGCGCGGGCCATAGCGGTCGGGTCTCCCCGCCGGCGCGTGGGAGGTTTCCCGACTGCGCCAGTCTGGCACTCGAAAGTACAATCAGCGCGAACGGGCGCGATGACCCCCTAGCCGGCAAGCCGGCGGATAGCCTTCTTCAGCG
This sequence comes from Devosia sp. Root105, assembly GCF_001424865.1. Classification (NCBI taxonomy): domain Bacteria; kingdom Pseudomonadati; phylum Pseudomonadota; class Alphaproteobacteria; order Hyphomicrobiales; family Devosiaceae; genus Devosia; species Devosia sp. Root105. The sequence goes on along the minus strand of NZ_LMCR01000019.1, from coordinate 409,438 downwards.
CGGCGATCCGGAAGATGGCATTGGCGGCGCCGTAGCCGCGGTAGCCACGGCGCTCCACCACTTCGAAGAAAAAGCCCTGGCCGAAGGTGGTGCTGTAGAGCTGCAGGTACTCGCCCCACTCATCACGGTCGTAGAGGATGTTGTGCTTGCGCAGCCGGCCGGTGAACTCCGGCTCGAGGCCGAAGCGGGCTTCCACGTCGTCGTAGTAGTTCGGCGAGATCTGCAGCGAGCGGAAGCCGTTGCTGTCGAGCGCGGCGGCGCTGGCGAAGATGTCGCTCGTTGCAAAGGCGATGTGCTGGACGGCCGAACCGAGTTTGTCGGCGAGGAAGTGGCCGGCGAGGGTCGCACTGTTCTCGGCGCCGTTCATAGTGATGCGAAGCGCCCCCGAGCTATTCTCGATCACCTGGCTGCGGACGACCCCCGAAGGGTCGACGATATCTACCATCGGAGTTTTGTCGGCCAGAAAGATCGAGCTGTAGAACAGCAGCCAGGTCGGCATCTGGTCATAGGGAACGGTTTGCGCCAGGTGGTCGATGCTGTTGAGGCCGGCTGGTCGCGGCAGTTCCTCGAAATCGAGACCGGCTGGTTCGAAATCGATCTGCTGAAACCGGCCTAGCTTGCTGGCGCCATCGACGAGATAGAGCAGGCTTCCGCCGATGCCGCGGATGGCGGGGATCTCGAGTTCATCTGGTGCCACGGCTTGCTGGAATTGCTCGGCGCCCAGGGCAAGCGCCCGTGCCATGGCAGCGCTGGCGTCGTCGACGATGAGGGCCAGTGCATAGGCCGACGTTCCTTGCAACTTGAAGGCGGTGTGCGCATAGCCGGAACCCTCGGTGTTTATGACGATCCGGATCTCGCCCTGCTGGTAGAGGGTTACCCGCTTAGAGCGGTGCTCGGCGATCCTCGTGAAGCCCAGCGTGGTCAGTAGTGCGCCAAGGTTGAGGGCATCGGTCGCATCGGCTGAAAACTCGACGAAAGCCACGCCCTTGACCTCGATGCGGTCGGGAATCGGCTCGAGCTGCAACGTCTCCGACCCGGTCGAGCGGCGCACTCGATCGCCGAGGTAAATCAGTGATCGGTGGCCGTCTGCGGCGATGGATCGCGCAGACCCGCCGCGAAACTGATCGTTGAAAATCTCCAGCGAGAAGTAGCCGTCATAGCCGGTATCGACCACTGCCGCGGTGAACTCGGCCACCGGCAGGTCCCCTTCGCCGGGCATGTTGCGGAAGTGGCGGCTCCAGTACAGCAGGTCCATGTCGATCTGCGGCGCATCGGCCAGTTGAACGATGAACAGCTTCTCCCTGGGGATCGAGCGGATCGAGTTGATCTCGATGCGGCGGGACAGGCTGTGGAAGCTGTCGAGCACGAGGCCGATATTGGGACGGTCGGCTCGCCGCACGATTTCCCAGGCATCGCGGTGGTCGTTGATGTGCTTGCCCCAGGCCAGCGCCTCATAGCCGACGCGCAGCCCACGCATGCCGGCACGTTCCCCCAGCTCACGAAAGTCGTCGGCCGCCCGGTCGATGCCGCCCAGCGCCAGGGTAGAGACATTGGAGCAGACAAGCAGCAGGTCCGTTCCGAGCTCCTGCATGACGTCGAACTTGCGCTCGGCGCGATCGAAGGTGCGTTGCCGGTGCGATGGCGGCATACCCTCGAAGTCGCGGAACGGCTGGAACAGGCTGATCTCGAGGCCGTGGTCGCGCACCATCCGGCCGACGTCTGCCGGGCTGCCGTCGAAGGCGAGGAAGTCGTTCTCGAAGATCTCGACCCCGTCAAAGCCGGCAGCCGCGATGGCAGCCAGCTTGTCGGGGAGCTCGCCACTGATCGAGACCGTGGCAATCGAGGTCCGCATCGTCTCCTCCAATAAACGAACTAGTTCGTACATAATCGGTAGAGGCTGATCGGGCTGCGGTCAAGTTGCCGCTGGCGGCCCCTACTCGGTGGGCAGCTTCTCCGGCCGAACGATGTAGCGCAGCACCATGTCGACCGCGTTGCGCTTCAATGCGGCCTGGGCCTTGGGTGCGCTCAGGTCGCGGCCGAAGAGCTTGGAGAACGTCGCCCGGTTGGACACGTTGAAGAAGCACAGGGCGCTGATCTGCCAGTGCAGTTCGATCGGGTCGAGCCCGGGGCGGAACAGCCCTTCCGCCACGCCACGCTCATAGAGCGTCTCGATGGTGCCGATGGCGGTGACGTTGAGCTGCCGGATGACCTTGGATTTCTCCAGGTACTCGGCGTGGTGGATGTTCTCGATCATCACCATGCGGATGAAATCTTCATGCTTGTGGTGATGTTCGAAGGTGAATTCCACCAGCCGGCGCAGCGCATCGAGCGGCGAGAGCCCGCCAATGTCGAGCTTGGCCTCGCCCTCGCGGACCTTGCGATAGGCGTTCTCCAGCACGGCCAGGTAGAGGCCTTCCTTGTCGGCGAAGTAATAGTAGATCATCCGCTTGGACGACCGGGTGCGCGCCGCGATCTCGTCGATTCGGGCGCCCGACAGGCCGTTGAGGGCGAACTCCTCCGAGGCGACTTCGATGATGTTGTGCCGCGTCCCCTCAGGGTCCTGGGTGCGGACCCCGCTCTGAGCCTCGGGTTTTGCGGCCTTGGGCGCCATGTAAGCCGTTCCTCCGTCCCTCCCGACGGAGAGATTGACTAAACTAACCAGTTCGTACATCACTGCGCGTACGTAGCCAGACCATTATCGGTGGGGCGGGCCGAATGACAAGGGTGTGACGTCCGATCCGGGCGGCGCCCCGGGCGGCTGGTGGAGACGAACGTGATTTCAGCCGTTGTCGACGAGGCCCGGAGGCAGCTGGGCGACCTGGTCGCGACGCGCCGCAAGGCACAATCAGCGGGTGGTCGCCAATTCGTCGTCGGGCTGCTGGGACGCGGTATCCAAGCCTCGAAGACGCCACGCATGCACGAGCTCGAGGGCCGCCGCCTCGGCGTCGGCTACAACTATGTGCTGATAGACTTCGACACGCTCGGTCTGGCCGATCATGACCTCGGGGCGATGATCGAGCTGGCCGAGGCGCTGGGCTTTGCCGGCCTCAACGTCACCCACCCGTTCAAGCAGGCCGTGCTGCCGCAGCTCGACGACCTTGCCCCGGAGGCCGCGGCGATCGGGGCGGTGAACACCGTGGTGCTCGAGGCCGGCCGCCGCACTGGCCATAACACCGACAGCTGGGGCTTTGCCGAGAGTTTTCGCGAGGGGCTCGCTGGAGCGTCGATGGAGGCCATTGTGCAGTTCGGGGCAGGGGGCGCCGGCGCGGCGGTGGGGCACGCGTTGCTGTCGCTGGGCGGGCACAAATTGACGCTGTGCGAAACCGAGCTCGGTCGCGCCAGGGGCCTCGCCGAACGGCTGAGCGAGCGCTTCGGCGCTGAGGTCGACGCAACGGACGATCCGGCGCTGGCGCTTGCGGGCGCTAGCGGAGTGGTCAACACCACGCCGGTGGGAATGGCCAAGTACCCGGGGCTGGCGTTTCCAGGCGAACTGCTGCGTGCCTCGCACTGGGTCGCCGAGATCATCTACTTCCCGGCCGATACGGCGCTGCTGCAGGCGGCGCGCCGGCTGGGCTGCCGCACCCTGGGCGGTACCGGCATGGCGGTCTACCAGGCGGTGAAAGCCTTCGAGCTGTTCACGGGGGTGGCGCCCGACCGCGCAGCGATGATGGCGCATTTCCGCGCCCCGGCCTGATCGTCGAGGTGATCTACCGGCCGATCGCGCCGCTCCGGACCACGTGCTCGATGCCCTTGTTCACGTGCGCGTCGAGCAGCCTCTGCGCGGTCTTGCCGTCGCGGGCGAGGGCGGCTTCGAGCAAAGCGAGATGATCGTCGGCGACCGGCTTGCCGCGGAAGCTGCCGGCCAGCATGTGGTAGCGCACGAAGCGATCGAACACCGAGGTGTGCATCGCCATCAGTGAGCGTGAGCCGCAGGCTGAGATCAGCGACTCGTGGAAGCTGCGATCGTAGCGGATCCACTCGGGGGTGCGGTTGCTCTCGCCGGCGAGCAGCCGCTTTTCGATGGCCGCCAGCTTGTGGTGCGCCGCAACGACACGGCCCTCCCATTCGAGATCGCCAGTGGCGAGCGAGAGCGCCAGGGCATGCTCCTCGAGCAGCAGGCGCAGGGCACCCAGTTCACGCAGGTCGGCTTCGGAGGCCGGCGCGACGGCAAAGCCCTTCTGGCCCTCGGCAACGACGAAAGCTTCGCTGGCGAGCCGCGTCAGCACTTCGCGCAGCGTGCCGACGCTGACTTCGTAGTGCTGCCTTAGCCGGTCGAGCGTCAGCTTGTCGCCCGGGCGGAGCACGCCATGGATGATGTCGCTCCGGATGGTCCGGAAGGTCATCTCGCCAATGCTGTCCACCGCAACCGCGTCGTCCATGCCCACCTCTTGATATCGGATAATACCACGATCATCCGATAAAATGGATATTGACGAATGACAAGACGTAGGTTCAGTGTCCAGCCGGATGGCGAGCGGTCGACAGGCAATGCCGTCGATTGACATGTACGAACCATTTCGTACAAAGTGACTGAAGCTGGATGGACAACAAGATCCTGAAGGCGAGGGAGTGCCCGTTCAGGCGGGTTGATCGAGGGATTGCCCGCGACGCGGGTAGCGGGGCCGACAGGTTCCCAAGTGGAGGATGGACATGACGTTCCGTATTCAACGGCGAGCAACCCTGTTCGGCGCCGTAGCGCTTCTGGCAGTCAGCGCGATGACACCGGTGCTGGCACAGGACAAGCCGGTGCTGCGCTTTTCGGCAGTGTTCTCGGAGCAGGATATCCGCGCCGAGATGATGAAGCAGTTCGGCGAGGGCGTGGCTGGGTTCTCGACGCTCGAGCCCTATTACGGCGGCAACCTGTTCAAGCAGGGCACCGAGCTGGTAGCGCTGCAGCGCGGCAACCTAGAAATGGGCAATATCGCGCCGCAGGACGTCTCCAACCAGATCCCGGCCTGGTCGCTGCTGACCTCAGGCTACCTGTTCCGCGACGCCGAGCACCTGCGCAAGTTCTTCGACAGCGAGTTGGGTGCCGAGTTCAAGAAGATGGCCGAAGACCAGCTCGGTATTCGCATCCTCGGACCGACCTATTTCGGCATTCGCCAGGTAGGCCTGCGCATCGACAAGGAAATCCAGACCCCCGCCGACATGGCCGGCGTGAAGCTGCGCATGCCGGGTGGCGATGCCTGGCAGTTCCTCGGCACGGCGCTGGGCGCCAATCCGACGCCGATGGCCTATGCCGAGGTCTATACGGGCCTGCAGACCGGGGCGATCGACGGGCAGGACAATCCGCTGCCCAATGTCGAGAACATGAAGTTCTACGAGGTGATGAAGCAGATCGTCCTCACCTCCCACCTCGTCGGCTACGACCTGCTGGTCATTTCGAAGGCGGCCTGGGACAAGCTGGCGCCGGCCGACCAGGATGCCCTGCAGGCGGCAGCCACGGCGGCGATCGATTTCAGCCAGGCCAAGCACGTCGAGCGCGAGGCAGAGCTCTTGAAGAAGTTCGAGACCGACGGCCTCAAGATCCACACGCCCGACGTCGACGCCTTCCGCGCCAATGCGCAGAAGCTCTACCTGGAGTCCGAGCTCGCCAAGAGCTGGCCCGAAGGGGCGCTCGACAAGATCAACGCGCTCTAGTGCTTTACATGGGCGGCGCCTCGTGGCGCTGCCCATCCTTTTGTCCGGAGCGGCAGATGGCCTCACTCACGCGGATCGGCGCCTGGCTGCATGCCCGCGCGGAGAACCTGCTCGCAGCAATGCTGGCGACGATGTTCGTCGTCTTCATCGTGCAGATTATCTTCCGCTACCTGCTGAATTTCCCCATCGGCTGGACCCACGAGATCAGCGTCATCATGTGGGTGTGGCTGGTGCTGTTCGGTACCGCTTTCGTGGTGCGGGACTATGAGGAGATCCGCTTCGATCTGCTCTATTCGACGGTCAGCGAGCGCACCCGTCGTGCCATGGTGGTGATCTGCGCGGTGACGGTGGTGTTCTTCTTTGCCATCTCGCTGCCGGCGGTGCTCGACTACATCGGCTTCATGAAGGTGGAAAAAACCGCCTACCTCAAGATCCGGTTCGACTGGCTCTATTCGATCTACGGCCTGTTCGCGATCGCCATGATCGTGCGCCAGCTCTGGCTGGGCTACCAGGCGATCTGGGGCCGGCCGGGCGAGGCGATCGACGTCACCAAAATCAAGTCCGGGATCTGAGCCGATGTCGCTCGCCTTCGCCCTTTCGCTCGGCCTCATCACCGTGCTGGCCTTCATGGGCCTGCCCATGGGCGTGTCGATGATCACCGGCTCGATCCTCTACCTGCTGATGCGCGGCCAGGACATGGGCATCGCCGCCGAGCAGCTGCTCAACGGCATGTACACCAACTACATCATGCTGGCGGTGCCGCTGTTCATCCTCGCGGCCGAGATCATGAACTCCGGCAGTCTGTCGACGCGTCTGCTCAACTGGTGCAATGCTGTCGTCGGGCGCTTCCGCGGCGGGCTGGCGCAGGTGAATGTCCTGCAGTCCATTGTCTTCGCCGGCATGTCCGGTTCGGCCATCGCCGACGCTGCCGGTTCCGGCAAGATGATGCAGTACATGATGACCAAGGACGGCAAGTACACGCCCAGCTACGCCGCGGCGCTCACCGCCGTCACCGCGGTTATCGGGCCGATCATCCCGCCCTCCATTCCCATGGTGCTCTATGCGCTCGTTGCCGACACCTCGATCGGCTACCTGTTCCTCGGCGGCGTGTTGCCCGGGCTGCTGATGGCCGGCGTCATGATGCTGCAGGTCGCCATCACTGCCCGTATCAGGAACTTCCCGGTCGAGGAGCCGGTGCCGCTGCGGCAGTTGCCGCGCATGACCTGGCAGGCGCTGCCGGTGCTGCTGATGCCGGCAGTGCTGATGTTTGGCATTTATGGCGGCGTCACCACGCCGACCGAGGCGGCAGCCGTCGCTGCCTTCTATGCCCTGATCGTCTCGGTGTTCATCTATCGGGCGGTCAAACTGCCGGACCTCTACAACTCGGTACTGACCAGCGCCAAGACCACAGCCTCGATCGGCATGCTGATCGCCGGCGCGCTGGTCTTCAATTACGTGGTCACTATCGAGAACATCCCGCGCACCATCAGCGCCACGCTGCTGGCCTGGGATCTCGACCCGGTGATGTTCCTCATCGCCGTCAACATCCTGCTGCTGTTGATCGGCTGCGTGCTCGAGGGGACGACGATCCTCCTCGTTATCGTCCCGGTGTTGATCCCCACGGCGCAGGCGCTCGGCATCGACATGGTGCATTTCGGCGTCGTCGTGGTGGTCAACATCATGCTCGGGCTGATCACACCACCCTATGGGCTGCTGCTGTTCATCATGACGCGTATCGCCAATACGCCGATGCGGGCGCTGGTCGCCGATGTGGCGCCGTTCCTCGTCGGCCTGATCATCGCGCTGTTCGTTTTCACCTTCGTGCCCGACACGGTGCTGTGGCTGCCCAAGCTGTTCGGTTACGTCTCCCCGAGTATCACGCCATGAAGCCGATCTATGTCCTCAACGGTCCCAACCTCAACCGGCTGGGAAAACGCGAGCCGGAAATCTACGGCACGACCACGCTGGCGGAGGTGGAGGCGATGTGCCGCGAGGCAGCGGGGGCGACGCCGGTCGCCTTCCACCAGACCAACAGCGAAGAGACGCTGATCGAGCTGGTGCATGAGGCGATCGACGAAGGGGCAGGGATCATCATCAACCCGGCGGCCTTCACCTTCACCTCGCTGGCGCTGCTCGATGCGCTGAAGCAGTTCGATGGTCCGATCATCGAGCTCCACATCTCCAACATCCATCGGCGGGAGCCGATCTATCACCGCTCCTATGTATCGATGGTCGCGACCTCGGTGATGGCCGGGTTCGGGGCAGCCGGATACCCCATTGCGGTGAAGGCGTTGTTGGCGCGGCTGGCGGCCTGAGATGGCCTTCGCCGCTGCCAGCTTCGGCACCGTCCACTATCGGCTCAGCGGCCAGCCGCGCGGCCTGCCGATCGTCTTCTGCAACTCGCTCGGTACCGACATCCGCATCTGGGATGCGGTGGTCGACGAGTTGGCGCCGGACTACCGGCTGGTCAACTACGACAAGCGGGGGCACGGCCTGTCGAGCGTACCGCCCGGTCCCTACAGTATCGCCGAACTCGCCGCCGATTTGCGCGAACTGGTCGACACATTGGAGATCGACCGCTTCGCGCTGGTCGGTATTTCCGTCGGCGGGTTGATCGCCCAGCGTTTCGCCCTCGATCATCCCCGGCGGATCACCGGCCTTGTCCTTTGCGACACGGCGACGAAGATCGGCGACGCGGCCCTGTGGTCGGGTCGTATTGCGGCGGTCGAGGCCGACGGACTCGACGCAATCGCCGATAGCGTGATGCAGCGCTGGTTCCCCGACGCGCTGCGCGCCGGCCGCGCGGCCGAGATAGAAGGCTGGCGCAACCTGCTGCTCCGCACGCCCAAAGCGGGCTATCTCGGCACCTGCGCCGCGCTGCGCGATGCCGACCTCACCGCCGAGATCGGCGATATTAAGCAGCCGACACTGGTACTCGCCGGCGCTGCCGACCAGTCGACCCCGGTCGAACTGGTGCGCGCCATGGCGGAGCGTCTGTGCGCCGTGCACTTTGCGGCCATCGAAGATGCCGGCCACCTGCCGTGTATCGACCAGCCGCAGCGCGTGGCTGGGCTCATCCGTGACTATCTCCTGGAGGTCGGCCATGCCTGATCCGTTCGACATCGGCATGCAGACCCGCCGCGCCGTGCTCGGCGACGCCCATGTGGACCGTGCCGAAGCGGCGAAGACGCCGTTCGATGCCGATTTCCAGGCCTTCATCACCGAGGGCGCCTGGGGCTCGGTGTGGGCGCGCCCGGGGCTGACGAAGCGCGAGCGCTCGCTGGTCACCATCGCGCTGCTCGCCGCGCTCGGCCACGACGAGGAGGTGGCGATGCACGTGCGCGCCACCGCCAACACCGGCGCGACGCCCGATGACATCAAGGAGGCGCTCCTGCACGTGGCGGCATATGCGGGGGTGCCGGCCGCCAACCGGGCGTTTCGCATCGCCAAGCGAGAACTGGAGACGCGGCCATGAGCATCGTCCCGCCTTATGGTGACGAAGGTCAGCTCTACCAGCGCGACCGCGCCTGGCATCCACCAGCGGACACCCCGGGCTACAAGAGCACGACACTGCGGGCGCCCAGACAGGCGCTGCTGGCGCTGGGGCAAACGAAATCCGAACTCACCGGCCCGACCTTCGGGCACGGCATCATCCAGCCGCTCGACAATGATCTGATCCGCAATTTCAGCCAGGACGGGGGTGAGGCGATCGGGCAGCGCCTGATCGTCTACGGCCAGGTGCTTGACGAGAACGCCCGGCCGGTGCGCGGCACGCTGGTGGAATTCTGGCAGGCCAATGCCGGCGGCCGCTACCGGCATAAGCGCGAGGGCTATGTCGCGGCGCTCGACCCCAATTTCGGCGGCTGCGGCCGCGCCATCACCGACGATGACGGCTACTATCACTTCCGCACCATCAAGCCGGGCGCCTACCCATGGCCGAATGGCGGCAATGACTGGCGGCCGGCACATATCCATTTCTCGGTGTTCGGCCACGCCTACGCGCAGCGGCTGATCACCCAGATGTATTTCGAGGGCGACCCGATGATCTGGCAGGATCCGATTGCGCTGGCGATCCCGGATCGCGTTGCGGTGGAGCAGTTGATCGCCCGGTTGGACCGGTACAACACCACGCCGATGGACGCCCTGGCCTACCGCTTCGACATCGTGCTGCGAGGGCGCCGCTCCACGCTGTTTGAGAACCGGATGGAGGGCAACTAATGCTCAACCGGCTGCCGCCGCTCAAGGAGAGCCCGTCGCAGACGGCCGGCCCCTATGTGCACATCGGGATGACGCCCAGCCTCGAGGGGATAGGTGGCCCGAACCGGCCCGACCTCGGCTCGGGACCGATCGCCGCCGGTGATGGTCCGCGCGTCACCATTGCCGCGTCGATCCATGACGGGTCCGGTGCGCCGCTCGGTGATGCGGTCGTCGAACTCTGGCAGGCCGACAGCGACGGCGTGCATCGGCAGGGCTGGGGGCGCGCCGCTTGCGACGGGGCAGGGGCGTTCGCGTTTGATACGGTGAAGCCCGGTCGGGTCATCGGTCCCGACGGCCAGCCGATGGCGCCACATGTCTCGTTGTGGATCGTAGCGCGCGGCATCAATATGGCGCTGCAGACGCGGCTCTATTTCGACGATGAGACAGCCGCCAATGCGGTTGACCCGGTGCTCAGCCGCATCATGGACCCGCGCCGGCGCCAAACGCTGATCGCCAGGCGATCGGAGGTCGACGGCCGAGCCCGCTATGATCTTGCCATTCGTCTGCAGGGCGAGGGTGAGACGGTGTTCTTCGACTTCTAGGACTTTTGCCATGGACAAGACGGTTCCCGATCTCGCCGCGGCCATCGCCGGCATTGACGATGGCATGACGCTGATGATCGGCGGCTTCGGCGGGGCCGGGGCGCCGATCGAGCTGATCCACGCCCTGATCGACCGCTTCAAGGCGACCGGCAGGCCCGGCAACCTCACGCTCATCAACAACAATGCCGGCAATGGCCGCATCGGCATCGCCGCAATGATCGATGCCGGGATGGTCAGCAAGATGGTCTGCTCGTTTCCGCGTTCGTCCGACCCGCGCGCCTTCACCGAGAAGTATCTGGCCGGCGAGATCGCCCTGGAGCTGGTGCCGCAGGGCACGCTGGCCGAGCGCATCCGGGCCGGTGGCGCCGGCATTCCGGCGTTCTATACCCCGACCAGTTTCGGCACCGACCTCGCAGCAGGCAAGCCGACTGCCGAGTTCGAGGGTCGGATGTATGTCGAGGAGCGCTGGCTGAAGGCCGACGCGGCGCTGCTCAAGGCCGAGCGTGCCGACACCATGGGCAACCTCACCTACCGCAAGGCGGCGCGGAACTTCTCGCCCCTGATGGCGGCAGCGGCGAGGCTCACCATCGTCCAGGCAAGCGAGGTGGTGGCGCCCGGCGAAATCGACCCCGAGCAGGTGATCACCCCCGGCATCTTCGTCACGCGGGTGGTCGTCGTTCCCGCCCCGCAACAGGAAGAGGCGCTGATCCGCGTCGGAGCAGCCTACCAATGAGCAAGCTTTCCAACGCCCAGATCGCCTGGCGGGCAGCGCAGGACATCGAGGACGGCGCCTATGTCAATCTCGGCATCGGCTTTCCCGAAATGGTGGCGAAGTTCCAGCCGCCGGGCCGGCAGGCGATTTTCCACACCGAGAACGGCATCCTCAACTTCGGCGAGAGCCCGGCCGAGGGCGAGGAAGACTGGGACCTGATCAATGCCGGCAAGAAGGCTGTGACGCTGCGGCCGGGCGCCGCCTTCTTCCACCACGCCGATAGCTTTGCCATGGTGCGCGGCGGCCATCTCGACGTGGCCATCCTCGGTACCTACGAGGTGGCCGAGAACGGCGATCTCGCCAACTGGTCGACCGGCCCGAAGGGAGTGCCGGCGGTCGGTGGCGCGATGGACTTGGTGCATGGAGCCAAGCGCGTGGCGGTGATCACTGACCATGTCACCAAGGATGGCCGGCCCAAGCTGGTCAAGCGCTGCAGTCTGCCGCTGACCGGCGTCGGCTGCGTGACGCGGGTCTATAGCAGCCTTGCCGTCATCGACATCGAAGCTGGGCGTTTCGTATTGCGCGAGAAGCTGGCCGGGATGAGCATCGACGAGTTACAGGCGGTGACCGGCGCCGAACTGCTTGTTACCGCCAATGTCGGCGACCTCGTCACCCCGGAGCTGTGAGATGGCCGAAGCCTTCATTTGCGCCTTCCGCCGCACCCCGATCGGCCGCTTTGGCGGCGCCCTCGCCTCCGTCCGGCCCGACGACCTGGGTGCCGTGGCGCTCAAGGCACTGCTCGCGGAACATACCGGCGTGGACTGGGACGCTGTGGACGACGTGATCTTCGGCTGCGCCAACCAGGCCGGCGAGGACAATCGCAATGTCGCTCGCATGGCATTGCTGCTGGCCGGCCTGCCGGTCGGGATTTCCGGCACCACCATCAACCGGCTTTGCGGTTCTGGCATGGACGCGGTCATCACCGCCGCCCGCGCCATCAAGGCCGGCGAGGCTGAACTCATCATCGCCGGTGGCGTCGAGTCGATGAGCCGCGCGCCGTTCGTTTTGCCCAAGGCCGAGAGCGCGTTTTCGCGCCATGCCGAGATTTACGACACCACGCTGGGCTGGCGCTTCATCAACCCGGTGCTCGAGGCGCAGTACGGCGTCGATTCGATGCCCGAAACCGCCGAGAACGTCGCCGAAGCTTTCGGCGTCAGCCGCGCCGACCAGGACGCCTTCGCGCTGCGCAGCCAGCAGCGGGCGGTCGCGGCCCAGGGCAACGGACGGTTGGCGAGGGAAATCGTGCCGGTCAGCATCATCAGGCGCAAGGGCGACCCGCTGCTCGTAGACAGCGACGAGCACCCGCGCGCCGATACCACGCTCGAGGCTTTGGCTCGACTGCCGACGCTGTTCCGCGAGGGCGGCACCATCACCGCCGGCAACGCCTCCGGTGTCAACGATGGCGCCGCTGCGCTGATCATCGCGTCCGAGGCAGCTGCGACGAGGTACGGCCTCACTCCGATTGCCCGGGTGCTCGGCGGCTGCGCCGCCGGCGTGCCACCGCGCATTATGGGCGTCGGTCCCGCCCCGGCGACCCGGCGGCTTTGCGCTCGGCTCGGCCTCACGCCGCAGGATTTCGACATCATCGAACTCAACGAGGCGTTTGCCAGCCAGGGCATCGCCGTGCTGCGTGAACTGGGGATTGCCGAGGACGCCCCGCACGTCAATCCGAACGGCGGCGCCATCGCCCTGGGACACCCGCTCGGGATGTCCGGCGCCCGTCTCACTGGCACTGCCGCGCTCGAGCTGTCGCTGAGCGGCGGCAAGCTGGCCCTTGCGACCATGTGCATCGGTGTCGGACAGGGCATCGCCATGGCCCTTGGGTCAGTCTGATGTCTCGGCTGCTCGGGGCATTGGCGGGCGATCCGGAGCTCGAGGCGCTGCTGTCGGACGAGGTGCAGCTCACGGCAATCCTGCGCTTCGAGGTTGCCTTGGCGCAGTCTGAGGCGGAGGCCGGCCTGATCGATGAGGTTGCGGCCCAGGAGATCGCGCTGGCTGTGGAGCAGTTCGTCCCCGACTGGCCCGGGCTGCTGGCGGGAATGGCGCGGGATGGCGTGGTGGTGCCGGCGCTGCTGTCACAGCTTCGCGCCGCCCTCCCGGCGTCAAGCCGGCCAGCGTTGCATTGGGGCGCGACCAGCCAGGACGCGATCGACACTGCCCTCGTGCTGCAGCTCCGGGATATTCTGCCGGTGCTGCAAAGCCGTATCGACACAGTTAGGATGCAACTCGCAAGCCTCGTCGAGCAACACGGTGCCACCGCCGTGATGGCGCACACGCGGATGCAGGCCGCGTTGCCGTTCACCGTAGCCGACAAGCTCCGCAGTTGGGACGAGGCGTTGGCGCGGCACCGGGCGACACTTGCCGCACTGTCCCCGGATCTGCTCGTTGTCCAGCTCGGCGGTCCGATCGGCAATCGATCCAGCTTTGAGGGGCAGGGCGACCGCGTTGCCGAAGCGCTGGCAAGCCGCCTCGACCTCGGCGCCGCACCGTGCTGGCACACGGTGCGAGATCGGCTGATCGGCCTCGGCGCGCGGGTAGCAATGCTCGCTGGAACGCTGGGAAAGATCGGCACTGACCTCGCGCTGATGGCGCAGAGCGAGGTCGGCGCGGTAACCCTCGCTGCGGGCGGTACGTCGTCAGCGATGTCGCACAAGAACAATCCAGTGAAGGCCGAATTGCTGGTGGCGCTGGCGCACCACACCGCCGGTCTCTCCGGCACGCTCACCCACGCGATGCTGCACGAGAACGAACGGTCTGGCGCCGCCTGGACCCTGGAATGGCTAACCCTGCCGGCCCTGCTCGTCAGCACCGGCGCCAGCCTGAGGCTGGCGTCTGCGCTGTTACAGGAGGTTGTCGGCTTTGGAGAGGCGGCCCCATAGTCCGGCACGGCCGGGGCGGTGACGTCTACCGATTAGAGCGCCGGCCCAGTTGCCTTCGCTGCGATGACACCCAGTCTGGTGGGCCGCTGGCAGCGCTGCCGTGCCTCAGGCGATCCGCCCGAACCACAGCATCGACAGCGCCGCGGCGGCCATGGCCAGCAGCGCGCCAACCCCGGCGAAGACGAAGGCGATCTCGGTCAGTTTCTTCTCGCTGATCAGCCGGGTGGAGAGCGAGTCGTAGACCCCGGCGAGGTCGGAGGCGCTGGTCGCCTCGTAATACTCGCCCTCCGTGGCGTCGGCGATTGCTTGCAGCGTCGTCGCATCGAGCTGCGCTCGCATCGAGCGGCCGCCGAAATCCACCACGTCGCCCGAGGCCGAGCCGAAGCCCACGGTGAACACCTTGACCCCATAGTCGCCGGCCAGCCGGCCGGCGGCGACCGGGTCAGGGCCCGTGGTGGTTGCGCCGTCAGTGAGGAGGATCACCACCGCGCTTTCGTACGAGCCGGGTTCGACCGGCATATGCTTGGCCGGCGGCTCCGTCGCTGTCCCGCTCAGCAGCCCGTCGGCGCCGCTGGTCGCGCCGAAGCGTTCGCCGCCGAAGCTCGGCAGCCCCAACTGGTCGCGCTGGTTGCCGCTGCCGTCGAGGTCAAAGTTCTGGTCGGGGAAGATGGTGGCCAGCGCCACCAGCACCCCGGAGCCCACCGCGGTGCCCCGCCTCAGATCAAAACTGTTGATCGCCTGGTACAGCGCCTCGCGGTCGATGGTCGGCGCCTGCACCAGCACCGCCGCCGAGGCAAAGGCAACGATGCCGACCTGCACGTCGGCGGGCTGCTTGCGGATGAACTCCTTGGCCGCCTCCTGCGCCGCGACGATGCGCGATGGCTCGACGTCGCGGGCCCGCATCGAGCCCGACACATCCATCGAGAGGATCACTGTCGCCCGCGACGAAGCCAGCTCCACCACCGCGGCCGGCCGGGCCACGGCAACGATCAGCACCGTGAGCGCTGCCAGCAGCAGCAGAGGGGGCACATGCCGGCGCCAGCCGACGCCCTTGCCCATCGCCTGCTTGACGATGGCGAGGTTGGCGTAGCGCAACGCCGCCCTCTTCCGGCGCCGCAGCATCCAGACATAGGCGCCGATCAGCAGCGGCACCAGGAGCAGCAGCCAGAGCATGTCCATCCAGATGAAGGTCATCGCGTCACCACCGTCAAAACCGTCCCACCCCCGCCATGGGGTCGGGGCCTAGGCGCCCGCCATCGCGGGCAGATTGCCACCACCACCCAGCCGCGACTGCACCTTGCGCATATGTGAAAAGCGCAGCACCGCATCGACCAGGTCGTCCGAAGTCGAAAGTTCCAGCACGTCGAGCCCCGCCGCCGCGAAGGCTTCCATCTGGGCCTCCTCATTGGCGGCCGCCGCGGCGACGAAGCGCCGGCGGAACCCCTTGTCCACCGTGTCAACGAACAGTTGCTCGCCGGTTTCCGCATCCTGGAACAGCAGCATGCCGACATCGGGCAGCGCCATGTCGAGCGGATCGAGCAGCCGCACCGCCACCGCCTCATGCCGCTGGCTCAACCGGAACAGCCCGCGCTCCCAGCCCGGCTGCGAGATAAAATCGGAGACCACGAAGACAATCGAGCGCCGCCGCATCACCGACATCGCCCGGCCGATAAAGGCGTTGAGATCGGTTTCGGGCGAGCGCAGCAGCCGCGGGTTGGCCAGCACCTTGTCGATCAGGTGCAGCACATGCCGCCGACCTGTGTGCGGCGGGATCACATAGTCCGATTGCCCGTTGAACAGGATCGCCCCAACCTTGTTGCCCTGCCGGGTCAACAGCCGCGTCAGCACCGCCGCGAACTCGGTGAGCATCTGTCGCTTGGTCACCTGGTCGGAGCCGAAATCCACCGATGGGCTGAGGTCGAGCAGGAACCAGGCGGTGACGTCGCGGTCCTCGTTGTAGATCCTGACATGCGGCACCTGGGTGCGCGCCGTGACGTTCCAGTCGATATGCCGGACGTCGTCATAGGTCTGGTATTCGCGCAGGTCGGCGAAATCGAGCCCGAAGCCGCGGAACAGCGTGCGATAATCCCCCTGCAGCAACCCGTCGAGTTTGCGGATCACTGTCCACTCGAGGCGACCGAGGAGCTTTTCAGCCTGCTGCGGCGATGCGGACATGCGCCTCCAGGGGTTTTTCGGGAGCGGGAATGGCCTTGAGGACCTGGCCGATGATCTGGTCGGGCGTGATCGATTCCGAGATCGCCTCGTAGGAGAGGACGATCCTGTGCCGCAGCACGTCCGGGGTGACATCGAGCACGTCCTCAGGCAGCACGTATTCGCGGCCACGCAGGAACGCCAGCGCCCGCCCCGCTTCGATCATGTTGATCGAGGCGCGCGGGCTCGCGCCATAGGTCAGGAAGCGTTGCATGTCGCCGAGCCCGGCCGCCGCCGGGTTGCGGGTGGCGCTCACCACCTTGACCGCGAACTGGATCAGCGAGGGGTCGACGAACAGGCTGTGGCACTTGGCCTGCAGGGCCACCAGTTGCTCGGTGGTCGCCACTCGTCACCGCCTGCATGAGGCCGGTGACGCGCGAGACGATGACGAATTCCTCCTCTTCGCTCGGATAGCCGACGAGGACCTTCATCATGAACCGGTCGACCTGCGCCTCGGGCAGCGGATAGGTGCCCTCGGTCTCGATCGGGTTTTGTGTCGCCATGACGACGAACGGGTTGGGCACCTTGTGTGTCTCGCCGGCGATAGTGACCTGGCGCTCCTGCATCACCTCTAGCAGGGCGCTCTGCACCTTGGCGGGGGCGCGGTTGATTTCGTCGGCCAGCAACAGGTTGCAGAATACCGGGCCCAGCGTGGTCGAGAAGTCGCCAGTCTTCTGGTTGTAGATGCGGGTGCCGACCAGATCCGACGGCACCAGGTCGGGGGTGAACTGCACCCGCTTGAACTTGCCCTGGATCACGTCGGCCAGCGTGTTGACGGTCAGCGTCTTGGCCAGCCCCGGCACGCCTTCGACCAGCAGGTGCCCCTTGGCGAGCAGCGCCACCAGCACCCGTTCGAGGAAATGGTCCTGCCCGACCACGACTTTCTTCACCTCGTACAGCACCTGCTCCATCAGTGAAGCGGCGGCGGTGCCGGAGTCTTTCGATGTGTCGACCATTTTCTCCGTCGGGGTTCGGGTGGAGCGTGGTCAGCAAAAGTTGCAGACTTTTGCGGTTCGACCGCGCGACAAAAAACAACTGAACTAGAGCGGGTTTTCTCCTGCCGCCGCGGCGGCGTTTTCGATCGGCACGGCAAAGCCGATGCCGGCAAAAGTGCGAAGTCCGGATGGGTTGAGAATGGCGGTGACGATCCCCACCACCTCGCCGTCGCCATTGACCAGCGGTCCGCCCGAGTTACCCGGGTTGGCCGCCGCATCGAACTGAATGAGGTTCTGCAGCTTGGGCTCGCCGTTCTCAGCCAGCGCCCGCCCGAGCCCCGACACGACGCCGGCCGAAGCCGACGGGCCGATGCCGAACGGGAAGCCGACTGCCACCACCTCGTCGCCCGGGTTGAGGCCGGCGCTGGTCGCCAGCGTCGCGGGCTCGAGTTCGTCGGGCAGGTTCAGCGGCCGGATGATCGCCAGGTCGCTCTCCGGCCGTGCCCCGATGATCATCGCCTCGGATTCGCTGCCATCCCAGAACTGTACCCGCAGCTTCTTGGCAGCCCCCGCCACATGGAGGTTGGTGAGGATGGTGCCCTGGTCGTCGATGACGACGCCGGTGCCGACCGCCGTGAACCGTTCGTGGAAATCCTCTTCCACCTTGCCTTCGGCAGGGATCTCGGCCTGGCCCTCGGGCTTGGCGACCGACGGGTCGTCGGTGCTGTCTTCGTAGCCGTCGACCCGCACCACCGACTTGATCACCGTCGCATAGGCTACCGACTCGATCGAGGGTCCGCGCGGCCGCTCGTCCACCACCTTGTTGACCGCGGTCATGAACTGCCAGTCGCTGATCCGCTGCGGGTCGGGGGCGACGAGATCATAGGCGCCGATCAGCGCAAGCGTCACCAGCGCTCCGGCGCCCACCAGCACCGGGCCCTGGTGCCGCTGGTAGAGCGCACTCCACCACTGACTGACACGAAACCGCAATGTCGGTTGGGTAGTCTCTTGGGGATCATCGAGATAGACCGGACTGACACCGTCGCGCGCCACCCAAGCGGAACCGGCCGTGTTCCGCGGCCTCTGTGACCGGCTATAGAGTGGTCGCCGTCGGGTCACCAAAACGCTCCCGCGCTCGAGTACAGGCCATCCCCTCCCTCGATCAGCAGGCTAGTCCCAGCCGTAGCCATGCAGCAAGGCGCAAGGTTGCATCAGCTGTGGCCGCTCTCTGAAATGTGAGAGTTGTGTCAACCCGCCGGGCGGGTCGCGGCGCGCGTCATTTCCTGTGTGCGCGTCAGCACATAGGCGAGCCCGACCAGGAGCAGCAGGCCGCTGCCGAGCAGCAGCGTATCGAGCAGCAGGCCGCCCCCGACGCCGGTCTTTACCGCCTGCAGCAACAGGCTCAGCACCGTCCCTGTCGCAAATACCGCCAGCCCCTGCCGCCCCATCAGCCGCAGCGGCGTCATGAGCGGCGACTCGGCGATCCGGTACATCACGCCAAGCGAGGCGACGACATAGAACAGCGCCAGCGCATGCAGCAGTCGGGGCAGGGCGAGGAAGGTCTTGTCGAACCAGGTGACGTAGAACGGCAGCCCGAGCTTGCTGAGCAAACTAAGCCCCTGCCGGCCGAGATCGCCGAGCGGCGGAACCTTCACCCACAGCAGCACGAATAACAGGAACGCTGCGGCCAACCCGAACAGCACCGGGCTTTTCGGCACAAACCGCCGCCCCTGCTTCATCGCCATGCCCGACAGCAGGCCGATGACGAACAGGATCTGCCAGGAGAACGGATTGAAGAACCAGCCGCCCTGCGTCGGGAAGTTCGGCAGGTTGAGCCGGAACTGGCCGGCAACCGCCCAGACGAGGATCGAGCCGAGCATCGTCTGCACCGGCCAGCGCAAGCCCAGTGCAATCACCAGCGGCGTCGCCAGCAGCAGCGTCATGTAAAGCGGCAGGATGTTGAGATAGCCCAGCTGGTGCGTCAGCAGCGGCAGCCCGATCATCGTCTGCAGCGGGAAGCCGAAGATCGGCGCGATGTTGTTCTTTTCCAGCACCTCGTCGAGCCCGAACCACCACGCCGCGCCGGCGAAAATGGCAAGCGCGATCATGGTGATGCTCAGGTGCACGAAATAGAGCTGCCGCGCCCGCGCCCACACCTTGGCGATCGCCGGCCACAGCGGGCCGCTGACGAAACGTCCGGAATAGGCGAGGCCGGCGGCGAGCCCCGACATGAACACGAACGCCTCGGCGGCATCCGAGAAACCGAAATTCCGGCTGGTCAGGGTCTCGTAAAAGGTCCCCGGCACGTGGTTGATGAAGATCATCACCAGCGCCAGCCCGCGGAACATGTCGAGCCGCGCATCGCGCCCAGCGCGCGGTGTCGCCCGCTCGTCGGTCACGGCGAAGCCGGCAAAGGCCTTGAGGCGCTCCATGAGCGGAGCGCGCTTCAGCGTGGCGAGGGTCTCAGGCATGGACGGTGGCCGTTCCGGCAATGGGCTCGGCGAGGGCAGGGCCCGGCTGCGTCCAACTGAGGAAGATCCGCTGCTGCTCGACAATGATCGGCGCGGGGGCGCTCTCGCTGGTGGTGGTGAAGAGGATCGGCTTCCGCCCGCTGGCGATGCCGTGCGAGGTGGCCGCGATCAACAGCGGCGCGCCGATCGCCGGCAGCGCCACCGGCAGCAGCCAGGGCACCAGGTCGCTGGCGAAGGCGGTCGAGATTGCCAGCACCGCGGCGCCCGCCACCATCACCCACCAGCTCGCCGCGAACGCCGTCGAAAGGCTCACCCGGCCTTCGTCGCGATTGGTCGCCGGCCAGCCGCCGTCGAGCCCGAACAGGATCTCGATCACCGCCTTGCTCTGGAAGCACAGCATGATCGGCGCCAGGAGCGTCGAGATGACGATCTCGGCGACCACCGACAGCGCCGCCCGGATCGTTCCGCCGAAGCCACGGTTGCGACCGCCCAGCGTCGAGCGCACGAGGATCAGGAATTTCGGCAACAGCAGCGCCACGCCAACCGCGACGGCCAGCACCCAGATGCCGGTCTCATTGTCGCGCCACCAGTATTTGCTCGGCAGCGCCGCCGCGAGAATGCTGGCCGCCATGAGCGCGAGCCACAGTGGCGAGGCGGCATAGGCCATGATGCCCTGGATGAAGGTGAAGCGGCTCCAGACTTTCAGGTCCGGCGCGCCCAGCACCCGCCGGTGCTGCAGGTTGCCCTGGCACCAACGCCGGTCGCGCTTGGCATACTCGATCAGGTTTTCCGGGCCCTCCTCATAGGAACCGCCCAGATACGGGTCGACCTCGACCTTCCAGCCGGCGCGCGACAACAGCGCCGCCTCGACATAGTCGTGGCTGAGGATGTGCCCGCCATGCGGCGGCTTGCCCGACAGCACCGGCAACCCGCAGCTCGCGGCGAAGGCCGGCACCCGCACGATGGCGTTGTGGCCCCAGTATGGCCCTTCCTCGCCCTGCATCAGCGCCGTGCCGCGGGCGAAATAGGGGGAGAGATAGGCCGCCGAGAACTGCATCACCCGGCCGAACAGGCTATGGGCGTGGATCACCTCGGGCACCGTCTGCAGCAATCCGAGCCGCGGATCGTCATCCATGCGCCTGGCCATCGCGGCGATCGTCGCGCCATCCATCAGGCTGTCGGCATCGAGGATCAGCGCATAGTCGTAGGCACCGCCCGAGCGCGAGATGAAATCTTCGATATTGCCGGCCTTCTTGCCGATATTCCGCTCGCGCCGGCGATAGAACACCCGGCCTTCGGCCATCGGTTCACTCAGCAGCTGCTCGAACCAGACGATCTCCTCTGCGGCCACTTCCTCTCGGTTGCTGTCCGACAGGATGGCGAAATGGAAGCGGTCGGCGAGCCCCAGGTTGACGATGCTGCGGTTCATCGCTGCGACGCGCGAAAAGCTTGCCGCCGCATCCTCGTTGTAGACCGGCATCAGGATCGCCGTCATGCCGAGCGGTCGTCCGGCGCTGCCCGTAACCCGCCTGGGTGGCGCGAGGATCCCCAGCACCCCGGCAACACCACCCCACACCAGCCAGAATCCGACCAGCGTGAACAGCGTCGTGCGCAGCACGTCGAGCGGGCTGGTGCCGTCATTGCCGATGAAGCGCATGTACAGCCAGCCGCCGCCAAGGCTCAAGAGCGCTGCTGCGCCCAGAGCCAGGGCTCGGGTCAGGTGGGCTTTCGCCATCTATCGGGGCCCTGTGGTCGGCATGGGTGAGGCTCCTGGAGCGCGTTCAGGAAAAGTTGTGAGACTTTTCCGGCTCGAACGCGCGACAAGTCAAAACCGTCAGAACCGCGGCAACGCGGCGGCGAAGGCGGCCCGCAACGTCAGCAACAGTGAGCTGCGCCGCCGCTCCAGCACCTGTTTGGGCATGGCCAGCGGAGCATCGGGAAGCGCGCCCGAGAAAACGTCGGAACGGTCGTGCTTCATGCCAGTGCCCTCCACTGATAGAGCCAGGTTTCGCTGATCGTCCGGCCGGTGCTGACGATATTGGCCTTGAGCTCGACCGGCTCGCTGCCCTCGATCATCACATCGAGCGCCAGCCGCCACACGCCGTTGGCGTCGACCTTCGACAGCGCCGTCGAAGTGATCTCGCCCGAACTTGCCGTCGCGACGACATCGAGCTTGGCCTCGGTCGGCATGGCCGTCAGTTCGCCGCCGGCGAAGTCGATGACGAACTTTCTGAGCTTCGCGTCATTGGCAACGCCCGACACGCCGCCCTGGCCGGCCCTAGTTTCCACCACATGCGCCAGCGGCGCATCGTCCTTGGGCAACAGGTCGCCCCAGATCAGCCGGTAGCGGAACTCGCGTGCGTCGCCGGCCTTGATCGGCTCGGACGGCACCCAGAACGCCACGATATTGTCCTCGGCCTCGAGCCGCGACGGCGCCTCGATCAGCCGCACATTGCCCTGGCCCCAGTCGCCGACCGGCTCGACCCGAGCCGACGGCCGCCGCTCGTAATGGGCGCCGGCATCCTGGTAGGTCTCGAAACTGCGATCGCGCTGGTACAGCCCGAAGGCCCGCGGGTTGTTCTCCCACAGGTACGAGTTGCCCAGTTGCGGCGTATTGTTGAGCGGCCGCCAGAACACCTCGCCGCCATCGCGTTCGACGATCAGCCCGTTGCTGTCATGCACCTGCGGCCGGTAGTCGTCGAAGCTCGAGCGGTTGGTCTCGGCGAACAGGAACATCGAGGTGAGCGGCGCGATGCCGATCTCGCCGATATCGGCGCGGAAGAACAGCCGCGCCGTGATGTCGATCGCCGTCTCCTGCGCGCTGTCGCTCGCCGGAGTGATTTCAAAGCGATAGGCGCCGGTGACGCTCGGGCCCTCGAGGCTCGCATAGGCGACCAGCGGCTTGCCCTCGCTCGGGCGCTCCAGCCAGAACGCCGAAAAGCGTGGGAACTCTTCCGGTCCCGCTTGCCACGAGTTGATCGCGAGGCCGCGGGCGCTGAGGCCGTAGATGTTGTTCCGCCCCAGCGCCCGGAAGTAGCTCGAGCCGAGGAACGAGACCAGCTCGTCCATCTTGTCGGCAACGTTGACGGGGTAATTGATGCGCACGCCGGCGATCCCGGGGAACGCCTCGGCCGCCGCTTCCTGGCCCATCGCCTGGTCGTAGAACATGAAATCGGCGTTGGAGAAGCCGAACGGCGATGCCTGGCCGTCGACCACCTCGAACACCCCCACCGGCTCCTTGAACAGCCAGCCCATCGGGAAGGCGTGCACTTGGAAGCCCGAATTGTTGTCGAGCCAGCGCGCGTGCTGCGCGTCGAACTGGATCTTGCGGTAGCCGTCATAGTCGAGGCCGGCGAACAGCTTGGGCAATTCCGGCACGGCCGGGTTGAACGGCTCCGCCGCCATTAAGCGCATCCGCTCGGTCAGCACGTCATAGTCAAACGCTTCCGTCTCGCTCTCCTGAGCGAAGGCGACACGGGTGAGGGAGGTGGTGGAGAGGAGCGCCGCCATTGCGGCAGCAGCCCGGAGAAAGGCTCGCCGATCGAGCCGATGGTGAGAAACAGAAAACATGCACTATCGCTATGGAGGGATCGGGATACCAAACACGAATTCCGCAACGCCGTTGAGCGCCGAAAGTTGTCGCATAGGAGCTATGCACCGGCGGAATGGATATGATTTCGCCGCAATGCGTTACGAGTTCTGGCCGTTTCCGCACCCGGAATGCATCAATGAGCGACGCTGTCGCACTGCGTCCCCCACGAACCCTGCCGCTTGGCGTCGTCCTGATCCTGATCCCGCTGGCTCTGGCCATTGCCGGGCTCGCCATCCGCTACCTGGCCTTTGCCGCCACTGTCCCGGATGCCTCGATCGCCAATTTCGCGCAGGGCATGTGCCGGTGGGATTGCTCCTGGTACGTGAAGCTGTCGCAGACCGGCTACGATCCGTTCCCGGTGCCGACAATGATCAACGCCGGCAACTGGGCCTTCTTCCCGCTCTACCCAATCCTCGTCGCCATCGTCCGCACGCTGACGGGCCTGCAGACCATCGTCGCTGCCACCGGCCTCTCGATCCTTCTGTGTGTCGCCTCGGCCCGCGTCGCCTGGCCGCTGCTCGGCAAGGACCTGCGCGCCTACACGCTGTTCTCGGCCTTCCTCCTGGCCGGCCCGTTCTCGATCTGGCTCACCACCTTCTATACCGAGGTGCTGTTCCTGTTCCTCAGCCTCTGCGTCTTCGCGGCGCTGCAGAACAAGCAGTTCCTGCTGGCCGGCCTGTTCGCCGCACTGCTCTCGGCCACCCGTATCGTCGGGGTGTTCATCGTCTTCGCCATCCTGATCGCGATCTGGCAGGCCCACCGCGCCAATGGCGGCAGCTGGCGCGATTTCATCCCGGCCGTGCTGAAGCGTCCCGAGCAGCTGCTGGCGCTGTTCATCGCGCCGCTCGGCCTCTTCGCCTACATGGCCTACCTCCACTTCCACATCGGCGACGCCCTGGCCTTCAGCCATGTGCAACGCGCCTGGTCCCGTCCGACGGGCAACCCGTTGGTGTTCGTCTGGAACGCCCTCACCAGCTTCCCGCGAGAAGGGTGGATGCCGACGCCGCCGCAGCAGCTCGCCGTAGCGGTGCTGGTCGGCTATGCGCTGTCGATCGTGCTGCTGGTGCGAAAGCGCTACGGCATGGCGGTCTATTCGCTGATCTGCCTGACCCTGCCGCTGTTCGCCGGCATGGCTTCGGTGCTCCGCTTCACCGCGGCGCTGGCGCCGATGCCGCTGATGCTCACCGAACTCCTGGCCAGCCGCCGCTGGCTCTTCGCCGTGGCGCTGCTCGGCCTGCTCGCCGGCGGCTATTTCACCACCATCGGCTGGCTGACGGGGTATCTGAGCCTTGTCTAATCCGCTTCGCCTCGCCGCCTACATCCTCGTCGGTCTCGTCGCGCTGTTCGAACTCGGCGTGGTCTGGCTCATGCTGCACCCCAACGTGCCGCCCGACTACCGCGCCTACTACCTCGACAAGACGACCACCTGCCTCAACCAGCCGGTCAGTGGCAGCTACACCCTTGGCACGACCGTCCGCTTCACCCCTGAGGACAAGGACGCCGCCAAGCTGATCCGGGTCTGCGGTCTTGAGGGTCCGACCGGCGACGGCAACCATGCCGTCGGCACCAGCGCCCGCTTGCGCTTCGCCTATGCCGAGCCCGCCACGGCGCTGACCCTGCAGCTATCGATGGTCGCGATCCAGAAAGGGGGCGCGACTGTCCCGCAGCGCGTCGAGATCGTTGCCGACGGCACGCTGCTCGATACCGTCTCGCTCAATGCGCCCACCCCGCAGCAGTTCTCACTGCCGCTCCCAGCGCCTGCCGATGGCAAGCTCGAGCTCGAGCTGCGCTTCCCCGATGCAGTGCAGATGGGCCCGACCGATCCGGACAACCGCCTGCGCTCGATCAAGCTGCTGTCCGCGGCGCTTCTCCCCGCCTGAAACTTTCCTTAACCGATCGGTTGACAACCATCATTGCGAGGTGTATTCAACCAGTAAGTTATCAACTTGAGGGTTGAGCAATGGACTGCGTCGAACTCACCGGCACTGCGCCGACCAAGACCTCCGCCGTCACCACGCCGGCGAACGATCCTGTCATCCTCATCGCCCGCAGCTTCGAGGCACCGCGCAGCCTGGTCTGGCGCTGCTACACCGAGCCGCGCCACCTGGTGCATTTCTGGGGCCCGAAAGGCGCCACCAATCCGGTGAGCGAGGTCGACCTGCGCGTCGGCGGCGCCTGGCGCCAGGTGATGCGCTTCGGCGCCGGCCACGAGTACGGCTATACCAGCGCCTACCTTGAGATTTCACCGGTCGAGCGGCTGGTCTGGCGCGATGCCCCCGAGGGCTACCGCTTCGGCGACGAGCTGCCGCCCGCCGAGATGGTCACCGAGCTGACCCTCACCCAGACGGGCCGCCTCACCAGCGTCCATGTCACCGTCCGCTTCACCTCGCTGCTCGCCCGCGACCAGGCCGTCAAGCAGGGCTTCGCCACCACCGTCAGCGAGGGCAGCGACAAGCTCGACCTCTACCTCTTCACCCTCAGCGCCACCGCGGCGTTCCAGCAGGAGTAACCGCCATGAACACCTTCACCTCTCGCGACGGCACGAAAATCGCCTACGACGTGCGCGGCTCCGGCCCGGCCGTCATCCTGATCGACGGCGCCTGGTGCGGCCGCAACATGGGCCCGATGCCCAAGCTGGCGCCGCTGCTCGCCCCGCACTTCACCGTCTACAACTATGATCGGCGCAGCCGCGGCGACAGCGATGTCTCGACCGATTATTCGCCCGACCGCGAGTACGAGGACCTCGCCGCGCTGATCGACATCGCCGGCGGCTCGGCCAGTCTCTACGGCACCTCGTCCGGTGGTGCGATCGCACTGTTCGCCGCCGCCCGCGGCCTGCCGGTCGATCGGCTCGCCATCTTCGAGCCGCCCTTCACCGATGTCCCCGGCGGCAGGCCGATGCCGCGTGGCTACCAGGTCGAAGTCGAGCGTCTCGCCGCCGAGAACCGCCGGCCCGACCTCGCCAAGTACTTCATGGTCAAGATGATCGGCATGCCCTCGATCATGATGCCGATGATGCGGCTCAACCCGCACTGGAAGGCGATGCTGCACAATGCCCTCAGCCTGCCGCACGATACCGCGGTGATGGAAGGCTACGGTTTCCCCACCGAGGCGGCCCGCTCGATCCGCGTCCCGACCATCATCATGAGCGGCGACAAGACCTTCAAGCAGCTCAAGGAACCGGTCCGCCTCGCCCGCGAAACTATCCCCGGCGCCCGCTTCGCTTCGCTGCCGGGCCAGAGCCACGACGCGGCGGCCGAGCTCGTCGCTCCCGTGCTGATCGACTTCTTCTCCGGCGCCGATACCGCGCGCGCCGCTGCCTGACCCCAAGAGACCGAAATGACCGACCACCTGTCCACCACGCTTTCTGCCCTCGCCGACCCCACCCGTCGCGGCATCCTGGCCCGGCTGGCGCTCGGCGAGGCCACGGTCAGCGAACTGGCCGAGCCCTACGACATGTCGATGGCCGCCGTCTCCAAGCACCTCAAGGTGCTCGAGAAGGCCGGGCTGATCTCCCGCGGCAAGGAAGCCCAATGGCGTCCGTGCCGGCTCGAGGCCGCCCCGATGGCCGAGGTCGCGGACTGGGTCGAGAACTACCGCCGCTTCTGGGACGAGAGCCTCGATCGCCTCGGCGATTACCTGGCCGAACTGCAGAAGGGAGACCCCGGCGGCTCCCGGAACTGATCCGGTAGCCCGCTTGGGCTGAAACCCAATGCAGCGACCCAAGGTCATAGCGCTCTCGGACTACCGCCGACAGCGCGACGGCGAAGCCTTGCGCCAACGGCAAGGGCAAAGCGCCGGAACGGAACACTGGTTCGTACTTTACTGGCGGTATTGGGCCGAAAGCCTCGATCGCCTCGACGCCTACCTCAAGCAACTCAAGGAGCTGAAAATGCCGCTCGACGACCTGAAGATCGAAGCCCCGGCGAACGAACCCATCGTCATCGCCACCCGCACTTTCGCCGCCCCACGCGCCCTGGTGTGGAAGGTCATGACCCAGCCTGAACACGTGGCCCGCTGGTGGGGCAATGAAGGCCAGAAGGCCATCATCACCGCGCTCGATGTCCGCCCCGGCGGCAAGTGGCGCATCGAGTCCCACGATGGCGACAAGGTCTACATCTTCATCGGCGAGTACCGCGAGGTGAACGAGCCCGAGAAGTTCGTCTGGACCTTTGGCATGGAGAACATGTTCATCGGCAAGACCCTGGTCGAGACTCACACCTTCGAGGAAGACGGCGCCGTCACGCACTACCGGTCAGTCTCGAACTACGACAGCGTTGCCGATCGCGACGGCATGGTCGCCTCCGGGATGGAGAAGGGCATGCGCCACGGCTTCGCCATCATGGACCAACTGCTCGCCGACCTCACTCAAGAAGCCTGAACCATGCTCTCCGACCCCACCAGCATCCCCAGCGACCGTCGCCTCGAGATCGAGCGCGAATTCGATGCCCCGCGCGACCTGGTCTGGATGATGTTCGCCGATCCGTACCACCTGAGCCAGTGGTGGGGTCCGAAGGGCTTCACCAACCCGGTGGTGGAGCTCGACCTTCGCCCCGGCGGCCGCTGGTATCACGTGATGCGCGGCCCGGACGGCAAGGACTACCCGGCCGATAGCGAGTTCATCGAGGTGAGCCCGCCCGAGCGCATCGTCTACCGCAACCGCCAGCTCGAGGCGGAAGCCTTCGGTAACAACCCGCCGCCGAGCTTTCTGCGGGTCATTACCCTCACCGACCTCGGCAACGGCCGCACCCGCCTGACGCTCGACGCCTATTTCGATACCGCCGCCAACAAGGACGCCGTCGTCCGCCGCGGCTTCCGCGAAGGTGTGCTGGAGAGCTTCGACAAGCTCGCCGCCCACCTCACGACTGGAGCAACGAGATGAAGTTCGTGACCACCATCCTCTTGTCCGGCAACAATACCGGCATCATCGTGCCGCCTCAGGTGCGCGATGCGCTCAATGGCGGCAAGAACCCGCTGGTCGTCGTCAGCCTCGCCGGCCACACCTGGCGCAGCAAAGTGGCCACCATGGGTGAACACCTGCTGGTCGGCGTCAGCGCCGAGATCCGCGGCATCACCGGGGTCAAAGGCAACGAGACGCACGAGGTCGAACTGACCCTCGATGATAAGCCTCGCGTCGTCGAGGCCCCGGGCGACCTGCAGGCCGCCCTCGATGCCGATCCCGTCGCGCTGGCGGCCTGGACCAAGCTCGCCCCCAGCCACAAGAAGGCCCACGTCACCGCCATCGAAGGCGCCAAAGCCCCCGAAACCCGCCTCCGCCGCGTGCAGAAGGCCATCGAAATGCTGACCACTTAGCAAGAAGACCCCTCATCCGGCGCTACGCGCCACCTTCTCCCCGACGGGGAGAAGAATCCGGAGAGTGCCGTGTGACCGCCTCTGTTCCTCTCCCCGTCGGGGAGAGGGTGGACCGGCGAAGCCGGGACGGGTGAGGGGAGGAACCACAGAACCATCAGTCGAGCCAGCTCGCAATCGCGGGCATCGGCGAAGCCATACCCAAACGCCTGCCAACCCACGGAGACTTCCCATGTTACGTCGTACCGTCCTTGCCCTCGCCATTCTCACCGGCTTTGCTTCCGCCCTGCCGGTCCTCACTGCAACTGCTCAAGAAGGAACTGCTCCCATGCTCACCGCAACCACGTCCGGCTATGTCCCCGTCACCGGCGGCAAGGTCTACTACGCCACCTATGGCGAGGGCGCGCCGCTCGTCCTGCTGCATGGCGGCCTGATGACCATCGACGCGTTCGGCCCGGTGCTCTCCGGCCTCGCCGCCTCCCACCAGGTGATCGCCGTCGAAGCCCAGGGCCACGGCCACACCGGCCCGCTCGACCGGCCGATGAGCTTCGACAACATGGCTGGCGACGTCGCCGAAGTGATCAAATCGCTGGGGCTCGAGAAGGTCGACGTCGTCGGCTATTCGATGGGCGGCACCATCGGCCTGCGTCTGGCGCTGGCGCATCCCGAGCTGATCAACAAGCTGGTCATCGCCTCGGCCCCCTTCGCCTTCTCCGGCTGGCACGATTACAACCAGCAGGGCATGCGTGGCCTCAACGCCAGCCAGTTTGAGATGCTGAAGCCCTCGCCGCTTTACCAGGGCTTCGCCGCGGTGAACCCGGACCCCGAGGTGAACTTCCCCAAGCTGCTCGACCAGATGCAATATATGGGCAAGGACTACGACTTCTCGGCCGATGTCCCCAACCTCAAGGTGCCAACCCAGCTGGTCTATGGTGATTGGGATGCGGTCCGCACCAGCCATGTCGCGAAGTTCTTCGAGCTGCTCGGCGGCGGCCTGCAGGATGCGCTGTGGGATGGCTCCGGCATGAACCAGAACCGCCTCGCCATCCTCCCCGGCGTCACCCACTACACCATGATGAACTCGCCCAAGCTGGTCGAGACGGCGCTGGCGTTCATCGACGCGAAGTAACGGTACAGGGTGGGCCAGATCGACGGGTCGGCCCCACCCCCTCCCAGCCTCCCCCATCAAGGGGGAGGTGCCCGCCGGTGAGTGAGGCACCATCCCCGCCCACTCGCCGGCCCCCACCTCCCCCTTGATGGGGGAGGCAAGCGAAGCTTGTGAGCGATAGCGAACTAGCGCAGCTCGGAGGGGGTGCGCCGCAAGCGCGGCATTCAACACCCTTGACCCCGCACCCCGGCGCTTGGCTCTATGCCGCCATGCTTGAGTCGCTCTTCGACACGCCAGCTCGCGACCCCGCCGAAATCCTGCGCACCGTCTTCGGGCACCAGAGTTTTCGCGGCCAGCAGGAGGATGTTGTCCGCCACGTCACTGGCGGCGGCGACGCGGTGGTGTTGTTCCCGACCGGCGCCGGCAAGTCGATGTGCTTTCAGGTTCCGGCGCTGGCCCGGAAGGGCGTCGGCATCGTCGTCTCGCCGCTCATCGCCCTGATGCGCGATCAGGTCGAGGCGCTGAAGCAGGCCGGCGTCAACGCTGCAACGCTCAACTCCTCGGTTTCGTCCGAAGACTCCTCACGCACCCTCCGCGATCTCAAATCCGGCAAGCTCGACCTGCTCTACGTTGCGCCGGAGCGCCTGGTGCTCCCCGGCTTCAAGTCGATGATGCAGGGCGTCGAGATCTCGCTCATCGCCATCGATGAGGCGCATTGCGTCAGCCAGTGGGGCCACGATTTCCGCCCCGAGTATCGCGAGCTCGCCTCGATCGCCGCCGACTATCCCGGGGTGCCGCGCATCGCACTCACCGCTACTGCCGACCCCACCACCCGCGACGATATCGTCGAGCGGCTCGGCCTCAGCGACGCGCGCATCTTCACCACCAGCTTCGACCGGCCCAATATCAGCTACGCGATCGTCGAGCGCGACAATGCCCGGGCGCAGTTGAAAAGCTTCCTCGCCCGCCACACCGGCAATTCCGGCATCGTCTATTGCCTGAGCCGCGCCAAGGTCGACGCGACCACCGAATGGCTGAACAAGCAGGGGATCCGTGCGCTCGCCTATCATGCCGGCATGAACGCCCGCGACCGGGCCGCCAACCAGGATGCCTTCCTCAAGGAAGAGTCGCTCTGCCTCGTCGCCACCGTCGCCTTCGGCATGGGCATCGACAAGCCGGACGTCCGTTACGTCGCCCACATGGACCTGCCGTCGTCCATCGAGGCCTATTACCAGGAGACCGGCCGCGCCGGACGCGACGGCCTGCCGGCCGAGGCCTGGATGTGCTACGGCATGGCCGACGTGGCGCAGCGCCGCCGCATGATCGACGAGGGCAGCGCCCCCGATGAGGTGAAGCGCGTCGAGCGGCTGAAGCTCACGGCGCTGCTCGCCGTCTGCGAAACCCCGGAATGCCGCCGCAAGGCTATCCTCGCGCATTTCGGCGAGCCGCACCCCGGCAACTGCAACAACTGCGACACCTGTCTCGTGCCGGTTGAAACCTGGGATGGCTCCGACGCTGCCATCAAGGCGCTGGCCTGCGTCTACCGCACCGGCCAGCGCTTCGGCGCCGGGCACATCGTCGACGTGCTCCTGGGCAAGGTGACCGACAAGGTCACCCAGTTCAGCCACCAGGACCAGCCGGTGTTCGGGCAGGGCAAGGATCTCGACCAGCGCTCCTGGCAATCGGTCATCCGTCAGCTCACCGCCATGGGTCTGATCACTGTCGACCATTCATTCGGCGCCCTGCACCTCGGCGAGGGCTCGCGCGAAGTGTTCAAGGGCGAGCGCAAGATCACCCTGCGCCGCGACCGTCCGCGCAAGGCCACCGAGACCCGCCGCGCGCTGCAGAACGCCGTCCAGTTGCCGCCGGCCGCGCAATCGCTGTTCGAAGCTTTGCGCTCCGAACGCGCCGCCCTCGCCAAGTCGCAGGGCGTCCCGCCCTACGTGGTCTTCCACGATACCACCCTTCGCGCCATGGCGCTGGAACGGCCACAGACCATGGCCGAGCTCGGCACCATCAATGGCATCGGGGAGAGCAAGCTCAAGCGCTATGGGGCGGAGTTCCTGGCGGTGCTGCGGGCAGCGGGGCCGGCATAGGGTCCGGTGCGGCCTGACCCCCACCCCTGTCCCCTCCCCGCAAGGGGGAGGGAGACGCTCCCACTGACGCCGGTGTTTTGGTCTCCCTCCCCCTTGCGGGGAGGGGACAGGGGTGGGAGTCAGCGCGCACCGGCGGCGCTAGCTTCCGCTTGCCTCAGCTCGCCCGCTTCTCAGCCGTTTCCCGCGCCCGGCGCAGTACGTCGGCATAATCGGGGTTGAAGCGCAGTTCGGCCATCTTGATGGCGGCATCGAGCCGGGCGCCGATCACCCGGTCGCCCGGGTTCTGCCGAAACAGCTCGAGGTTGCGCTGCACGTGCATTTCCAGCGCCTGACCCACCTGGGTCCAGGTCTGGTCGAACATGGCGTTGAGCGCCAGCGAATCGCGGCAATCGCGGATCGTCGCCAGCACGTAGCAGCCATTGAGCGCCGCCAGCACCTGGTCGCCATCGAGCCGGTCCTGGCCGGAATGGCGGCGCAGCGCCAGGTTCACGTTCGGCGACACGTCGCGCAGCTTCGGTTCGACCAGCTCCGACACGGTTTTGGTCAATGCGGCGACCGCCGTCGACCAGCGGGTCAGCCGACCGAGTTCCACATAGCCGGTCACCGCCCGCATCAAGCGATGGAAGCGGTCGATGGCGCGGCAGGTCAGATCGATATCGGCAAAGGCGCCGTGCTGGTCGAGCGCCGGGATCTGGGCCTGCGCATGCGACAGCATCGCCTCGATCAGCGGCGCGAAGCCGGCGCGCTGCATCGATGCCTCGGTGGCGGAGCCGGCCAGCCGAATCGCCGCCGCCATCATCCGGCCGGGGTGGCTCACCTGCCCCATCGCCGCCTGGAACAGCAGCGCCGAGACGGCATGATCGTTGAGCGGCATCGACTGCAGCGCCACGCCCAGCGCCATCTCGTCGGTCATGCCGTTGGCGGCCCGGCCAAAGGCCTGGGCCTTGTCGAGCAGGCTTCGGCATTTCAGCGCATTGAGCACCACGCCGACGCGGCGAAAGGCGTCATCGCCGCCCATCTGCAGCTGGATCCGGCGCTCCGCGTCAGGGGTGCCGACCGCCGAGATGGCGGCGCGGGCGCGTTGCAGCAGTTCGGGCACGAGGGGATCGAGCGCCTGGCGCGCCGCCTGGTCATCATCGGCCGCATTGGGGTCGATCAGGTCGGGCGCCACATCGCGCACCATCCAGGTCCAGATGCCCCGCGCATGCGCTTCGGCGATGCCGCCGTCGAAATCGAAACCGGCCGTACCGGGAACGATCACCGCATCGATCAGCCCGAAGAACGGCCGCACGGCCCGCTGCGACCGAGCAGTCTCAGACGATGAAAGACGAGTGGCAGTATTGGGCATGAAAACCGGCGGGCATCAGGGTCCGAGGATAGTCCTCGAACCTAGCGCGCGACGGTAAACAAAAGACTATCCGAAAGCCCGCTGCCGATCACATCGCTGTCAGGCGACGATGCATGCAGCGACCGCGCCGACCTCAGCCGGCGACGCTCCAGGTGCCGTCGACCTCGCGGCAGGCCGTGCCCTTGCGAGCGTGCGGCGCGCCACCGATGGTCACGGTGTGGGTGAAATCGCGGCAGTCGATGTTGTTGACACGGACATAGGGCCCGACGGTTACGTTGCCGGATGTGCCCTTGTCGCCGGTCCAGGCGCGCGGCGCGCCGGGGCGACCAAAGGTCAGGGCGTTGAACTGGGCGCTCGCGGCTTCCGACTTGTCCTTGGCTGAGAGCTGGCCAAGCACTGATGGGTCGAGGAAAGCGCTCACGTCGTTCATCGTGGTGTTGGCAGACTGAATCGCGCCCGGCGCCGGCAGCGAAGCCGGCGTAATCGTTGGCTGCGTCCCCAGCGTCGAGTTCGGCTGCGGCAGCGTCGGCCCCAGGGCGACGTCGGACGTCGAGGGGCCCATGCTGCAACCGGCAAGCAGGAGCATGGCGAAGAGGGGAACGGCGCGGACGATCTGCTGCATGTCGGTCTCGAGGGGTGGCCGGGGCCCTTATTCCTTACGTATTGAGGCAAAAGTGCGGAAACCCGCAACCTTTGCGGCCGGAAGCCGCAATTCTGCCAGGAGGCCCCCCAGCACTGAGCGCTTCAATTGCAGGGAGCCGCCGTAGACGTCAACCAGTTCCTTGACGATATCCAAGCCCAGCCCCGAGCCGGGGGTCTTCTCGTCCAGCCTGACACCGCGGCGCAACACTTTGGTCGCTTCCTCCTCAGTCAGACCCGGTCCGTCGTCGTCGATCTTGATCAGGAGGTTCGCAGCGCCGCCGCTGCGCTCAGCCACCACGGTGACGCCGATCGAGGACTTTGCCCATTTGCAGGCATTGTCGAGCAGGTTGCCGGCCATCTCCTCGAGATCGCCCTCATCGCCGCGGAACCAGGGCAGCGAGGCGTCGGGGCGCACCATGGCGATGGTCACCTGCGGGTTGAGTTTCTGCATCACCCGGGTCAGCCGCAGCATGACATGCGTTGCGTCGGCTTTCTTGCCCACCACGGTCGAGCGCGCCGCCAGCCGGGCCCGATCGAGATACGTGCTGACCAGCTGGCTCATCTTCTCGGTTTCGGTAGCCACCACCTTGGCGAGGCCGTTCTTCTTGTCGGCGTTGGCCTCGTTGCGCAGCACGGCGATCGGCGTCTTCAGCCCATGCGCCAGGTTGCCCACCTGATTGCGGGCCCGCTCGACGATCTGCGCGTTGGAGCGCAGCAGTTCGTTGATTTCTTCGGAGAGCGGCGCCAGTTCGGCCGGGTAGGCGCCGGTGAGCGAGGCCGCATCGCCCTCGCGCACCTGCTCCACCTCGCGCCGCAGTCGCCCGATCGGCCGCAGCGCCAGCCGCGCCACGATGGTCGACATCACCGCCAGCATGATCGCCACCGCGCCGAGCACGATCAGCGTCTGGCCGCGGAATTCGTCGACCAGCGACAGGATTTCGTCGAGCGAGCCGGTGACCATGATGTGGAGCGGCATGCCGTTCACCGTCACGGCCCGCTCGATCACCCGGATCTTGATGTTGAACGGGTCGGTCAGCACCGCCGACTTCGAGTTGGTCGCGTCGAACGGCCCCGGCAGCGGCCCCAGCACCATGCCGACATAGGAGTTGGAGAAGTTGAGCAGTTCGCCCGTCTCGTCGCGGATCGCCCAGTACCAGCCGGAGCCGGTGCGGTCGAAGCGCGGATCGGCGACCTTGATCTGGTCCGATTTCGGCGTGTCGGAGAGGAGGCTGAGGTCGGTCAGCGTCTCGACGTGGAACTCCAGCGTCTCGACCAGGCTGTTGTCGAGCGCCCGCGAATAGAGCTCGGTGAGCAGGAACGCCGTCGCCACCAAGGCTACGATCAGCCAGCCGGCCGACAACAGGAACAGCGAGGCGGCAATCGACCCCTTGCGCTGCGATACGGGCTGCACCGGCGCGTCAGTCACCACCCTGCCCCCGAGCTTTCAGTCGCGCCTTCTTCCACAACGGGAGAAGGCACTCGGGCCGATAGTCCGCCGGTGCTCTCCCGCTACGAATGGTGTCAGTCCTCGGCGATCTGGTAGCCCAGCCCGCGCACCGTCTGGATGCAATCGTCCGGCAATTTCTTGCGCAGCCGCCCGACGAACACCTCGATGGTGTTGGAATCGCGATCGAAATCCTGGTCATAGAGGTGCTCGGTCAGCTCAGTGCGCGAGATCACCTTGCCCTTGTGGTGCATCAGGTAACTGAGGAGCCGCAGTTCGTGGCTGGTCAGCTTCACCGAGTGCCCGTCCACCGTCACCTTGCCGGCCTTGACGTCGAGCCGCACCGAGCCGGCGCTGATCTCGTTGGAGGCCTGCCCGGCGGCCCGGCGCACCAGCGCGCGAACGCGGGCCAGCACTTCTTCCATGTGGAAGGGCTTGGCGACGTAATCGTCGGCGCCGGCGTCGATGCCCTGCACCTTGTCGCTCCAGCGGTCACGCGCGGTCAGCAGCAGCACCGGCATCTTCTTGCCGGCACGGCGCCATTCCTCGAGCACCGAAAGGCCATCCATCTGCGGCAGGCCGATATCGAGCACTACGGCGTCGTAGGGTTCGGTGTCGCCGAGGAAATGGCCTTCCTCGCCGTCGAACGCCACGTCGACAACGTAGCCGCCTTCCGTCAGCGCATCCTTCAGCTGCCGGTTGAGATTAGTGTCGTCTTCCACGACGAGAATGCGCATCGAAAAGTCCCCTATTGCCGCCACGACAACTCCCGCGCCCGGCAACGGCCGGCCCTACGCGCGAGAAGTGTCCGACGTTGATTTTATGTGAGGCTTCACTGAGCGGGCAAGCTCACAGGTTTGCTTTCGCCATATTCGTCCATCACGTTGACCTGCCATTCCCACTGGCCGCCAACCATGCAGACGCGCGCCTGCGAACTGATGATCTTGCCGTCGACGCCCGACTGCGCAATCGCCTGCGACAGCTGCACCAGCTCGCCATTGTCGATCATCTGCTGGATCTCGCGCTTCGACAGGCATTCCTGCGCCACCGCGGGAGCGGCAACACCGAACGCCAGCCCCAGCGTCAATACGCCGGCCGCCAATGTCAGTTTCTGTTTCATCGGAGGGTTATGCGGGAAGATGGCTGAATGTGGGATGAACAGGGACCGGAAGGGAATCACGATGGCGCCGACATGGCGCTGGCGATGGACGGGACAGCCGCAGTTCGCACCTTCTCCACTCGCCGGAACGCAGCTAGGCTGGCCTTGATCTGTTGCGCTTTCAAGGCGGGAGGCTCCAATCCTGCCGGACAGCGCCTTGGATGCTCTGAGGAGGAGGACCAATGAGCACGACGACCAAGACCGGCTCCCGGGCCATCGACGTCCGCTTCGGCACCGCTACGCTTGAAGTCAAACTCGAGGACGGGCGCGAGCTGATCGCTCCGCTCACCCGCTATCCCCGCCTCCGCGACGGTCCGCCCGCCGCCCGCCTCAACTGGCGCTTCACCGAGGGCGGCACGGGCCTGCGCTGGCCCGACCTCGACGTCGATATTTCGGTGGCGGAGCTGGAATAGCCCCCGCCAACTGGGCAACGGACGGTCGTGCGGCGCGTTGTGAGGGGCATGGAGGAATTCCACATGCCATCCACCGTGATCGCCGACATGGCTTACGACCCGGAGACCCAGACGCTCTCGGTCTGGTTCCGCCCCTCGGGCCGCCGTTACGACTATTTCGAAGTCCCCGCGGTCGAGTACGACGCACTCCGGCTCTCGCCATCGAAGGGGCGGTATTTCAACGCCCATATCCGCGACAGCTATCCGTTCACCCAATCGGACCGGGCGGAGCCGCGCCCCCGGTTGCAGCCGCATGTCGCCGCCCGCTGAGGTGCGAGGACCGCGACCGCTTCACTTCACCCACAGGTACATGCCGACGGATTTTGGCGCCGTTTCGGCAAAGCCGTACTGGGCGTAGAGCGCCTTGGCCGGGCCGTCGGCGATGAGGCTGACATAGGCGGTCGGCGGCGCGTTGGCCTTGAGCCAATCGACCAAAGCCGCGACGATCTGCTTGCCCAGCCCCTTGCCGCGATGCGCTTCCAGCACGGCGATGTCGGTCACCTGGTAGGCGGTGCCGCCGTCGCCGATCACCCGGCCCATGCCGATGGTCTCGCCGGCGTGCTCGATCACCACCGCATGGATGGTGTTGGGCAGACCGCGTGCCGCTGCCTCCTCGGATTTGCCGCTCAGCCCCGACAGCCGGCGCAGCTCGCGATATTCCTCAATGGTCGGGATCCGCTCAATCAGTTGGTAGTCGCTCACGCTTCACTCCGCATCGAACAAGGTCAGTTGCACGCCATCGGGCGCCTCGAGCCGCGAGTTGGTGGAGCGGAAGGGCGTCGGCCGTGGCGTCCCCAATACCTTGGCTCCCGCCGCCGCCAGCCGGTCGGTGGCCGCGGGCACGTCGTCGAAGCGCAGCGCCACGCGGAACTGCCCGCCGACGGTTCGGCCGACCTCGATCTTGTCGATGAACTCGGCATGCTTCTTGTCGCTGATCTCGAGCGTCGCGATCCCGGCGCCGAGGATCGCCACATGCCCGTCATCGTCACCGACCGAGATCTGCTCCTTCAGCCCCATGCTGTCCCGCCAGAACGCCAGCGCCTCTTCGAAATCGTCGACGGTGATCACCAGGCGCAGTTCGCGGACGGTGTCGGTCATACTGTTTGCCTCCATTGCATCCGGTGCGTGTGGCCCCCCACCCCTGTCCCCTCCCCGCCAGGGGGAGGGAGACCCCCACACTGATATCGAGACTAGCGTCTCCCTCCCCCTTGCGGGGAGGGGACAGGGGTGGGGGGCAGCCCTCGCCGGCCCACCAGCCTACGCACGGTCAGCCTCAAGCCGCCACCGCAATATCGCAGCTGCAGCCGCTGGTTTTCAGCGCTTCGCGCGCCACCTCGACGAACACCCGGCGGAACCACTGGGCGCGGCCGTCGGCCCGGTCGACCCGGCGATAGAGCAGCGACACCGGCGAGGCCTCGAGCTCCACTGGCGGTTTTGAGATGGCGAGGCCATGCAGCGATGCCATGCAGCGGGCGATCGATTCGGGGATGGTGGCGATCGCCGGCATGGCGCTGAGCGCCGTCGGCAGGGCCGAAAACCGTGGCACTGTCGCCACCACCGAGCGGGTCCGCCCAACCTTCTTCAACGCCGCATCGACATCGCCCGCCATGTCGCCCTCGAAGGAGACCGCGATATGCGCCTCGCGGGTGAAATCGGCCAAGGTGAGGGGTGCCGTCAGCTTCAATTGATCGGGATCATAGATGGAAACCGAACTCTG
Organism: Devosia sp. Root105; assembly: GCF_001424865.1. Classification (NCBI taxonomy): domain Bacteria; kingdom Pseudomonadati; phylum Pseudomonadota; class Alphaproteobacteria; order Hyphomicrobiales; family Devosiaceae; genus Devosia; species Devosia sp. Root105. The sequence goes on along the minus strand of NZ_LMCR01000019.1, from coordinate 370,863 downwards.
GTGGAACAGCGGCTGGCGCACATGCCACGAGGCCGGCTCGGGGTGCACCGAGACCGAGAGATCGAAATCGCCATCATCGAGCTGCTGGCCCGGGTGGTGGGTGTGAGAAGCCACCGAAACCAGCTTCGCCCTGGGCGCCTCGCGGCGGATCCGCGCCGCCAGCGGCCCGAAGAACGCGGTTTCGAGGTTGTCGCACATGCCGATGCGGAAAGTGCCCTCATAGCTGAGCGGGTCGAACGCATCCGGCATGCGGATGGCCCGCTCGATCGAGCCCAGCGCGTCCTCGATCGCCGGAGCGATATCGAGGGCCCGCGGGGTGGGCTGCAAGCCACGCCCCACCCGCACGAACAGCTCGTCGTCCAGCGCCTCGCGCAGCCGCTTCAGCGCCGCCGAGAGGCCGGGCTGACCCAGCAGCAGCCGCTCGGCGGCGCGGCTAACATTGCGCTCCTGCATCAGCACCGAAAAGGCCAGCAGCAGGTTCAGATCGATCTTGCGGAGGGCGGTATCATTCATCATTGCCAGTGATACCTCGCATGATCACTATCAATTTGCAATATGGATGGCAGCTCGTCAGTTTCCGCTCCCTCTGCCGGCCGGCGCTCCTCCCTCACGCGACGGCGGCATTGCGAAAGGGATAATTTCGATGACCTCTACCAAGATCGGAGGTGTCGCCGGGCTGGCTCTGTTCCTGCTCTGCGCCGCCAACTTCCTCGACGCCATGGACGTTTCCACCATCGGCGTCGCCCTGCCCGCCATCCAGGCCGAACTCGGGCTCGAGCCCAATGTGCTGCAATGGGCAGTGAGCGCCTATGTGCTGGGCTATGGCGGCTTCCTGCTGCTGGGCGGCCGGGTCGCCGATATCTTCGGCCACCGTCGCGTCTTCCTCTGGGCGCTCGGCATCTTCGCCGCCGCCTCGATCGCCGGCGCCTTCGTCGACTCTGGTCCGACCCTGATCGCCGCCCGGTTGATCAAGGGCATTGCGGCCGCCTTCACTGCGCCAGCGGCGCTCGCCCTGTTGCTCAGCGTGTTCGGTGAGGGCCAGGCCCGGGCCAAGGCGCTTGGCCTCTTCGCCTCCACCGGGGCTGCCGGGTTCGTGCTCGGCATGGTGCTGGGTGGCGCGGTCACCGTCTTCACCTGGCGCGCCACGCTGGTGATGGCGGCGCCGGTCGCCATCCTCGTCCTGCTCATCGCGCCGTTCGTGCTGCCGCCTGATAAGGCTAGCGGCAAGTCACGCGCCTCGTTCGACTGGGCCGGCGCCATCACCATCACGCCGGGCCTGTTGCTGTTCGTGTTCGGCGTCACCAACGCCTCGGCCGCCGGCTTTACCGCCCCGCTCACCTGGGGACCGCTGGCCGCGTCCATCGCGCTGATCGTCATCTTCCTTGTCGTCGAGGCCCGCCATCACGATCCGATGGTGCCGCTGTCGATCTTCAAGCGGCGTAAGCTCAGCCACGCCAACATCGTCGCCGCGCTGTTCCAGGGGGTCTATGTCGGCTTCCAGTTCCTCGCGACGCTCTACTACCAGCATGTCTATGGCTGGTCGGCCTTCGCTACCGGCTTCAGCTTCGCACTCGGCGGCGCCTGCGTGATGTTCCTCGCCCCGCGCCTCGCCGGCGTGGCACAACGCAACGGCACGACCAAGGTGATGGCCATCGGCGTGGCGCTGCAGGCGGTGGGCTACGTCTTCTGGGTGCTGGCCATCGGGCGGTTCGATCCGATCGCCCTGGTCATCATCACCCAGCTGTTCCTCGGCCTCGGCTACGCCGCCACCTACCCCTCGGTGCAGGTCGCGGCCCTCGCCGACGTCGAAGACGACAAGTCGGGCCTTGCCTCGGGGCTCTTGTTCGCCTCGTTCCAGATCGGCGGCGGCATTGTCCTCGCGGCGGTCTCCGCCATCTTCACGGCAGCGCCGGGCTTCAGCTGGGAGCCCTACATTGCCGGTGGAGCGTTCGTTGCGGCGCTGGCAGTGGTCACCACGCTGATCGCAGCAGTGGGGCCGCGGTCGGCGACCAGCCGCGTCCCCAGCGCCGTACCGCAGGCGGCGGAATAAGGACCATCGGGGAGGCATCAACGCCTCCCCGATCACATTTTCGGCCTCGCCACTCCAGCCGATTGACTCCGTGGGATCTCACAATTAGACCAGTCAGTCTAGACCACTCGGTCTAACGGAGGAGAGGATGCACGTTTCGAAAGGCGACGTCGAAATCCGGCTGGAACTGCCGGGCGCGATCATCCGGCAGCGGCGCGGCTTCGGCGATGTCAGCGGCTATGGCCGGATCAGCGGCGAGCATTTCACGCTCAGCGCCGGGGTCGACACCGCACCACTGTTCGAGGGCCTCGATGGCAACCTCTGCCAATGCCCGCACTGGGGCTATGTGCTGCGCGGCCGGCTCACCACCACCGATGCTGATGGCAACGAGGAAACCGTCGAGGAGAACGACCTGTTCTACTGGCCGCCTGGCCACAATGTGCGGGTCGATTGCGACGCCAGCATCATCATGTTCAGCCCCGAGCACGAGCATAGTCAGGTGATCGACCACATGATCGCCCGGACCTCGGGCTGAGAGCACTTGGATATTGGCAGGCGAGCGCGCAGGGTGACCGCGTGAATCGAACGCGGTCATCGCAGATCATGCATTCCACCAAGCGAAGGATGATCGATGTCGGGCTGCAGCAGTTGCTGCAGCAGGGCTACAACAGCCTCGGTATTCAGGCGGTGCTCGATGCCGCCTCCGTGCCCAAAGGGTCATTCTATCACCACTTCGCCGACAAGGAGGATTTCGCCCTCCAGGTCGTCGATGCCTATGTCGCCGATGTGCATGCCGTGCTCGACAGCTGTGTCCACGACGCGGCGCTTGCGCCGCTCGACCGCATACGGACGTTCTTCCGCAACGTCGAGAATTCCTACGAGCGCGAGGGCTATCTCGGTTGCCTGATGGGCGGCCTTGGTCAGGAGCTCTCCGGAGTCAGCGACACCTTCCGGCAGAAGATCGAGTGGTGCTTCTCCTCGATCGCCGATCGCCTGCAGCTCTGCCTCGACGCCGCCAAGGCCGATGGCAGCATTGCTCCCGACAGCGACACGCGCGAGCTCGCCGAGCTGCTGGTCAACTGCTGGGAAGGCGCGGCTCTGCGCAGCCGCCTGAAACGTAACCCTGCGCCACTTGCAGTGATGCTGGAGTTCTATCTGGCGTCGCTGCAACCGAGGTGAGGGGACCGCCTCACGACGACGAGTCCGGTCCTACAGGCGCTTCCCCAGCCAGATGTCGGGCTTTCCGAGGCCGTTGGCGTCCGGGATAAACCCAATCACCCGAAACCCGCATTTTCGGTAGAACTCGAGCGGGTGCTTGCCGCCCGGTGTGGCGGCCAGCTCGCGCAGCATGGCAGGTGTATCGGCATAGAGATCGGCGCCGAACGCCGTGGTACCGCCGAAATCGTCGTCGCTGCCGAGGAACAACGTCAGCGCGCCGGTGGCGCGGACCCGGTCTTCGATGGCGACGATCAGTTGGCTGCCAATCCCCTGCCCCTGCCGATCAGTCGCGACGACCAGCGGATGAAGCTCCGAAGCGTGTGAATAGCTGGCGATCGCGCCGACCCAGCCGCAAACCGCATCGCCCTCCACCGCCGCGAGGCCAGCCCATTCCGGGTCGGCAATCAGCTTCTCGATCTCCTCGCGCGCCTCGTCCAGCGTCTTCCAGGCGGCCGGCACATGCGCCAGCGCCGCGACCAGGATCTCGGCGGCGGTTTCCCGCTGCGACGAGCTGAGATCGGTGAACGGGACGATGCTGATCGCTGCCATGTCGATCCTCTATCCTGCTTCGCCAGCCAACTATGACGGTTCAGCTGTCGACGCCCGAACGATCAAATCGGGCGTCACGGTCGTGCGGATCGCCGGCCCGGTATAGGTGCCTTCCAGCCGATCGCACAGCATGCGCATGGCAAGCTGCCCGACAGCACCCGGGTGTGGGTTAACACTGGTCAGCGGTGGGTCGAGCGAACGCGACCACAGGCTATTGGCGATCGAAACGACCGAAACGTCCTGGGGCACGCGCAGTCCCGCTTGGCGGAGGCCCTGAATCACTCCCATCGCGGTCACGTCGTTGCGGGCAAAGATCGCCGTGAACTCCGCTCCACGCGAGACCAGATCGGCTACGGACTGCTGGCCCGCGGCCTCCGATGGCAGATCGTAAGACCGCACCAGCTCCGGCTTGATAGCAACCTTATGCTCTCGCAATACGTCGGCGTAGCCGTCGTACGGCGAGAACCCCGGCAGGTGCGGCAGGCCCTCCACATAGGCGATCCGCTGGTGACCCAGCCCGATCAGGTGCTCGACCGCCTGGTGGGCGGCTATACGGTAGTCGACACAGACCCCGTCGCAGTTCACTCCCCTGGGCCAGCGGCCGATATAGACGAGCGGTTTGCCCGCAGCGATGAACTGCTGCACGCCGCTCGAAGACTGCTCGACCGAGTTGGGCACAACCAGCGCACCGCACACCGTCGGGTCGGCGGCAGATTGGCCGACCTGCAAGCTCTCGCTGGCAGTCGAGTATTCGGACTGCCCTACCATGACGCGCAGATTGTAGCGCCGGGCTTCCTTCTCGATGCCGTTGACCATCTCGCCGTAATACGGGTTCGAGAATGTCGGAATGATCACCGAAACGATGCGCTGGGCGCCGGCTACCGCCTCGGCGGGCGCGCTGCCGCCGGTAACGTAAGTCCCGCGCCCCGGCTGGCGCTGCAACCGCCCCCGTTGCACCAGGTCGTCGATGGCGCGGCGGATCGTCGTACGCGACAGGCCGAGTTCTTCACCGAGCTGTCGCTCAGAGGGCACAGCTTCGCCGGCCGGGTATTCGCCGCTTTCGATCCGCTCCAATAGCAGACCAACAAGAGTACCGGTCTTATCCATGACGCTCTATTGACGAGTTTTGTAAGACATGTATCATACCACAATCAGACCGCGAGGGAGGAATGACCGAGTACGAGGTCACCAGTTCCCCCGCGGATAGCACGGAATACGCAACGCCGGGTGGGGCGCATGAAGTTTCCCGAGGAATCCCGCAGCCGCAGGCAAGTCGCGCCATCCCGCGCGAGATGGAGCGACGCAACCAGCCTCCGGAGATCGATACTTTCTGCCGCAACTGTTCGCTCTGCGCCTGATACCGCGATATAATACCGGTATCATATCGAATTCTGGAAGTGAAGTCCCCGGCGACCCAAAAGCGCCGCTGAATGTCGAAACGAGGAAACTATGAAGAACGGTTTTGCCCTGGTTGGTGCCGGGTTGTTTGGAGAGAGGCACGCTCAGGCGTACAGCCGCCATCCGCTGGTGGACTTCAAGTACGTCTGCGACCTCGACGAGGCTCGCGCCAAGCGCATCGCTGAGACCTATGGCGCCGGCAAGTACACCACTGATATCAACGAGGTGCTCGCCGATCCCGAGGTGGTGGCCGTCTCGATCGCCACGCCCGATCACGCCCACCGCGCCGCCACCCTCGCCGCGGTCGAAGCCGGCAAGCACATCCTGGTCGAAAAGCCGCTGGCCACGACCATCGAGGACGCCGAGGCGATGATCGCGGCCGCCCGCAAGGCCGGCGTCAAGCTGATGGTCGATTTCCACAACCGGGCCAACCCCCCGATGGTGGCGGCACGCGACGCCCTGGCGCGCGGCGATATCGGCAAGCCGTCCTACGTCTACGCGCGTTTGAGCAACACCGTCGCCGTGCCGCAGGACATGCTGAAGTGGTCGAGCAATTCGTCGGCCCTGTGGTTCCTGGGCAGCCACATGATCGACGTCGTCGGCTGGATTCTCGATGACAAGCCGGTGCGCGCCTATGTCGTCTCGCGCGACGGGGTACTCAAGGACTTGGGCGTCGATGCGCCTGACTTCCATGTCGCCACTGTGGAGTATGCAAAGGGCACGGTCGCCGTGTTCGAACACGCCTGGATCCTGCCGCGTACCTACAACACGGTAAAAGACCTCAAGCTCGAGTTACTCGGCAGCAAGGGCGCCATCAATATCGACGGGTCGCACAACCGCACCATGGAACTCTATACCAGCGAAAAGGGCTCCTTCCCGGACATGCTGGTACCCCCGTTCGGGCCGCATCTGACCGGCTTCGTGCTCGACGCCGTGGTGCACTTCGTCGAGGCGGTGCTGCACGACAAGCCCGTACTGGCAACTGGCGAGGATGGCCTCGCCAACACCAGGATCATCAGCGCCCTGATCGAGGCGGCTCGCCTCGGCCAGCCGGTGCAGCTGTCGGTCTAGAACGGTGTCGCGGGAGGAAAGCAAGGTGGAACCGAGGCTACTGTCGGAGCTGGATGGCCTGGTGTCGGAGGCGCGCAACCCCCGCACCGACCGTCTCGACCGCATGAGCGCCATTGAGCTGGTGCAGGCGATGAACGACGAGGACCGCACCGTTGCGGTTGCGGTCGCCAAGGTCCTGCCCGAGGTCGCGGTGGCGGTCGAGCGTATCGTTACCGCCTTTGGCGAGGGTGGCAGGCTGGTCTACGCCGGCGCCGGCACCAGCGGCCGGCTTGGCGTGCTGGATGCATCCGAATGCCCGCCCACCTTCGGTGTCGACGCATCGATGGTGGTGGGGCTGATCGCCGGCGGCGACCATGCCCTGCGTCACGCGGTCGAAGGGGCCGAAGACGACGAAGCCGCCGCCGTGGCCGACTTGCAGCGCATCACGCTCAGCTGCAAGGACGTGCTGGTGGGGCTCGCCGCCTCGGGCCGCACACCCTATGCCGCCTCAGCCCTGCGCTATGCGCGGAGCCTCGGGGCGACGGCCATCGCAGTCACCTGCAACCCCGGCTCGCCGATGACACACGAGGCGGATATCTCGATCGCCCCCGAGGTGGGGCCGGAAGTTCTGGCCGGTTCGACCCGGCTGAAGTCGGGTACGGCGCAGAAGCTGATCCTCAACATGCTGACCACCGCCAGCATGGTGCAGATGGGCAAGGCCTTCGGCAACCTCATGGTCGACCTCAGGGCCAGCAACGAGAAGCTGCGGGCTCGTGCGGTGCGCATCGTGGCGCAGGCCACCGGGTGCTCGATCGCCGAGGCCGGCGAGGCTCTGGTTGATGCCGGGCATGACACCAAGCTCGCGATCTTCGTCCGGTTGTCAGGCCTCCCCACCGCTGAGGCCAAGGCACGACTGGTGGATGCCGGGGGAATTCTCCGCGTCGCTTTGGACGCGGGCATTGATGCGGGGCGGGGGCCCCAATCACTACAAGCAAGGGAGACTAGCAAATGAAGCGCATTCTGTTATCCGCGGCAGCAACCGTGATGTTGAGCCTGTGCATAGGCGCCGCCGAGGCGCAGACCCTCAGCGTGCCCAGTTGGATGTGGGAAGAGGGCAATGTGGGCGTCTGGTTCAAGACCAACACCGCCCAGTTCGAGGCCGCCGAAGGCATCAAGGTCACCCCAACCCAGATCCCGTCTGCCGATTTCGAGAAGGTCGTCACCACCCAAATCGCCGGCGGCGCGGTTCCCGACCTGATGACCGCCTTCACCTCCATGCTCCCGCCGATGATCGACGCCGGTACGCTCGCGCCACTCGACCAGTGCATCGCCGACGGCGGCTTCGGTGACCGCCTGTTGCCCTCGGTGAGCTTTGCCCAGGTCGACGGCAAGACCTATGGCGTGCCGCTCACCATGAGCCCCTGGTCGGTAGTGGTGAACAAGAAGCTGCTGGCCGATGCAGGCATCACCGAGATGCCCAAGACCGTGGAAGAGCTCTACGCCGCAGCCAAAGCGGTCAAGGAGAAGACCGGCGCCTATGGCTATGCCTTCGGCAACGACATGGCCGCGCCGCTGCACGTCTACATCAACTCGATGCAGTGGGTGCTCGGCTTTGGTTCGGACTGGTCGCAGCCCGATGGCACCATCACGGCCAATGACCCAAGGAACGTCGAGGCAATCGGCTGGATCAAGCGCTTCATGGATGAGCAACTCGCTCCGGTCGGCCTCGGGGTGATCCAGGCGCGGGATCTGTTCCTCGACGGCAAGGTCGCAATCATGTTCGAAGGCCCCTGGCTGATGACTCAGGTGCAGAGCCAGAAACCCGAAATGATGGCCGATATCGACTTCGAGGTGGTGCCGACGCCGACCCACGCGGCGATCACCGGTGGCGCCTTCTACGTGATCCCGGCCAAGTCGCCCAACCCCGAAACGGCCTGCAAGCTACTGACCGCCTATCTCAGCGAAGACGCGCAGCGTCACTGGCTCGAGGACCTGCTGCAGATCCCCGGCACCAAGGTGCAGGCCAGCCCCGAGTTCCTCGCCAAGAACGCCTGGGTCGGCAAGATGGCCGACATCGCGGCCCAGTATCCGGGCGGCATTGGCTACGCCCCTCCGGGCTACCTGATCCAGGCTGCCGAGTTCCGTCAGATGGTGGTCGACGCCCTGTCTGAAATCTATTCGGGCAAGACCTCGGTGGAGGACGGGCTCAACGGCCTGCAGGGCAAGCTGGAGAACTGGAAAGCGACACTCTAGCAACGTCCAACCCCCGTGTTTCGGGGTGGCGCAGGCCGCCCCGAAACGCCCCTCGATCCAATATGAAGAACGCCAATGCCGAGACCTATGACGCAACGCATCAACTGGCTACCGATCTGGCTGCTTGGGCCGGTGGCGATCCTGCTGGCCGTGATCCTGATCTGGCCGATCGTGCAGGGCGTCGCCCTGAGCTTCTTCAACACTCGGATCCTCAACTACTCCGCGGGCAAGTTCATTGGCCTCGCCAACTTCAATGCCCTGTTCCAGGACGAATATTTCTGGAATTCGCTCAGGGTGACGGCAATCTACGGCGCCGCCTCGGTCATCTGCACCTATGCCCTGGGCCTTGGCTTCGCGCTGCTGCTCAACCGCGACTTCAAGGGCCGTGGCTTCATCCGAACGATCTTCATCCTGCCTTGGGCGATCCCGGAGGTTGTCGCGGTCCTGATCTTTGCCTGGATGCTCGACCCGCAGTTCGGCGTCGGCAACTACCTGCTGGTGATGATCGGGGTCATCGAGCAGCCGCAGGCCTGGTTGTCGCAATCGCACCTCGCCCTGCCTGCGCTCGTCGTACTAACTGCCTGGCAACAGTTCCCCCTGGCCATGCTGATCCTCCTGGCCGGCCTGCAGACCATTCCCGAGGAGCAGTACGAAGCCGCCAAGATGGACGGCGCCGGGGCGTGGACGCGCTTCGTGCATGTGACGCTTCCCGGCCTCAGGTCAGTGAACGTCATCCTGATCCTGCTGCTGATCCTCAACTCGTTCCGGCGCGTCACCATGATCTATGCGATGACCCGCGGCGGCCCCGCCCGTTCGACCGAAACGCTGTCCGTTCTCACTTACAATACCGCCTTCGAGTACCAGCGCGTCGGCTACGCTGCCGCCGTCGGCACCGTGCTGCTGCTGATCCTCCTGGCCTTCAGCCTCGTCTATTTCTGGAGCATCATGCGGAGCAACCAGGCCAAATGACCCCGGCGCGCAAGAAGTCGATCCTCAACGCATTCTGGTTTGCCCTGACGCTGGTCTTCGCAGCCATCGTGTTCTTTCCCTACTACTGGATGTTCGTCTCCTCGGTCGAAACCGACAGCATCTTCACCTGGCCGCCCAACCTGATCCCGAGCGGGTTCAGCCTCGACTCCTACTGGACCATCTTCGAGGAGCGCGACATCGGCCGTTGGCTCTTGAACACCCTGATCGTTGCCGGCAGCACCTCGCTGTTCTCGAGCATCATCGCCATCAATGCGGCCTATGCGCTGTCACGCTTCAAGACCAGGACCACTTCGGTGTTCACCGTCATCATCCTGTTCTCGCAACTGCTACCCGCCGCGCTGATCGTCGTGCCGCTGTTCGTGATCTTCCAGCAGATCGGGCTCTACAACAGCCTTGTCGGTCTGGCGATCGCCGACACCGCCTTCGTCCTGCCGCTTGCCATCTGGCTGCTGAAAGGCTTCTTCGATCAGATCCCGGTCGAAATCGAGCAGCAGGCGATGATCGACGGCTGCTCGCAGTTGGGCGCCTTCTATCGGGTGATCCTGCCGCTATCACTGCCCGGCCTGGTCGTGGTGGTCGCGATGTCGTTCATCTCGGGCTGGGACGAGTTCTTCCTCGCCCGCACGCTGATCGCCTCGCAGGACCAGTGGGTGCTGTCGGTGGGCCTCACCTCGTTCCGCGGCGAGTATACGCTCGACTGGAGTCAGATGATGGCGGCTGCAGTGATCTTCGCCCTGCCCGCACTGGCCTTCTTCCTGGTGGTACAGCGTTACCTGGTGGCCGGGCTGTCGGCCGGCGCCGTCAAGGGCTAGGGGCTCGTGGGCATCCCGGTTCGGCTTGGCTTGGACATCGGCGGGACGGCTAGCCGTTGGGTCGCGTGCGACCCCTCCGGCGCGGTGGTGGCTCGCGGTGAAACAGGCGGGGCATCGGGCCGCGTGTTCGACCCGCTCGAACGCGACCGCCTATCCGCTGCCGCCCATCTCGCCGCCCAGGCCTTGGCGCAACAGGGCCTGGTCGCCGAACGAGTCATTGCCGGCCTGACCGGGTTTGGACCCGGCGCTGCCGACGAGGTCAAGGCGGTGCTGGCGCAGCCGCTGGCGCTTGCGCATACGAGTGTCCTCGCAGTCGACGACATGACGCTCGCCTATCTTGAGCAGTTCGCGCCGGGCGAGGGGCACCTGGTGTCTGCCGGGACCGGCTCGTTCGGGCTCCACATTGCGGCGGATGGATCGAGAATCCGCGTCGGTGGGAGGGGCATCCTGATCGACGATGCCGGCTCAGGCGCGTGGATTGCACTCAGGGCCCTCGATCACATCTTCCGCGGGTACGACCGCCACGCTTCATTCGGCGCCGACTCGGTGCTGGCCGAGGAGTTGCTTGGCGCCATCGGCGGCAACAGTTGGGATGATGTACGCCAGTACGTCTATGGCGGCGACCGCGGCCGCATTGGCACGCTTTCTGTTGCCGTGGCTCGCGCCGCCACCCACGGCGATGCGGCGGCGGCGGCGATCCTGCGGGCCGCCGGCACCGAGCTGGCTCGCCTCGCCACCGCACTTGTCGGGCGCGCGGGCAGCCTCCCGGTTGCGCTGGTGGGCCGGGTGCTCGACCTGCATCTGGTCGTGAGAGAGCAGGTCGTCCGGATGCTTGCCGCGGAGACAGTTCACGTCCGCCGCACTGACGCTGCACTGGCTGCAGCGCGGCTACAAACCAACACGCTGGGCGTCGCCCTGCAAGCTTAGTCGAAAGTCGTCGAAACTGTGATCAATAACGTCATTTTCAAGGCGGCCAGCATGAGCTAACGTTGTCGTCATTGCGAATAAGTCATTGCCCAGATTGAGCGATTTATCGCGCCTAAGCTTGGCGATACGTGGGGCAGACCACCGGCGAGGCCGCTCGTCAACTAACGAGGAATGATGTGATCATTGATAGAGGCGCTGCATCGGAGCAGCGAGACGTTTTGCTACGCCATCTGAGTTGCCTCTCGGCTGCGACCACCAAGAGGGCGCTGGCTGCCACCTCGGTCGGCATGATCGTGATGCTTGTTGCAGCGCCGGCCGCGGCGCAGACGGTCTGGACCGGAGCGACCAGCACCGACTGGACAGACGCATCGAACTGGACCAACGGCGTTCCGGACAGCAGCGATGGTACGACCATCGCCAGCCCTACAGCGCTGGGTGACAGCGGTGCGGTGTCTGGTGCCACCAACGGTGTCATCCTCAACGGGAGCGGCTCGCTAACCGTCAAGAACGGCAGCACGCTCTCCAGCTCGACTGCGGCGATAGGCGCGGCAAATGGAAGCCTTGCGGCCGTCGCCGTGACCGGAAGCGGCTCGCACTGGACAACCAGCGGGCAACTGACTGTAGGGGGCACCGGTTCGGGTACGCTCAACATCTGGTCCGGTGGCACCGTGACTGCCTTGAGCGGCGTGCGCCTCGGCTTCAATGCTGCTGGCACTGGATCGGTCAACGTAAACGGCGGCAGCGTGCTGGAAACGACCGGCCTGACCAAAGGCGCTGGCGGCGCTCTGTTCACGTTCGATAATGCGACGCTTCGCGCGCTGGCGAACACTGCCACCTTCACCGGCACATTGGCCGTCAACGAACTCACCATCGCGGCGGGCGGCTTGACCGTGGACACCAACGGTTTCGCGATCAGCGCCGTTGGATTCGGCGGCGCAGGCGATCTCAGCGTGATGAACAGCGGTGCGAATCCCGGCACGCTTACTCTTACCGGTGCCGGCACCTATGCCGGCGATACCCGGATCGGCATCAACAGCACCCTTGTCCTCACCGGCGATCATATCGGCACCGGCAGACTGCTGGAGATCCAGACCGCCCTCGGCGACGACAATTCCGTGACCGGCCGTCTCGTCGTCAACGGCAACACCAGCGGCACGACCGACGTCAAGGTGACCAATATCGGTGGCGTCGGCGGTGTGACCACCACCGGCATCAGGATCATCGAGGTTGGCGGCACCTCTGCCGGCACCTTCAACCTCAGCGGCGACATCGTCCACAACGGCGAGCAGGCGGTGATCGGCGGCGCTTATCTCTACGGCCTCTACCAGGACGTTGACGATGGCGACTGGCACCTGCGCAACATTATCGACGACGGGCCGGTGTTCCAGCCGGCCGCCCCTGTCATCGAAGCCTATGTCGGCGCAGCGCTGCAGGCCTTCAACACCACCGAGAGCCTCCTGCAGCGCATCGGCAACCGCACCATGTCCGATGGCAACGGGCTCTGGGGCCGCATCGAAGCCGGCCGTGTCTCGATTGCGCCGGATTCGAGCACCGGCGCCGGCTACGACGTCACCACCTGGCAGTTGCAGGCAGGCTTCGATGGCGTGCTCAGCCAGTCCGACGCGGGAACGCTGGTCGCAGGCGTCAATGCGCAGTTCGGCATCATCTCCGCCGATATTAGCTCGGCCTCGGGCCGCGGCAGCGTGGCGAGCAACGGCTATGGCCTCGGCGCCACGCTCACCTGGTACGGCGACGAGGGCTTCTATCTCGATGGCCAGGGCAAGCTCACCTGGTTCGACAGCACGCTGGACTCGGAGACCCTCGGCACTACCATCGTCTCCGGCAATGCCGGGTTCGGCTACGCGCTCAGCCTCGAGGCCGGCCAGGAGGTGGCGCTCGGCGACAACTGGTCGGTGACGCCGCAGGCACAGCTCGCCTATTCCGCGGTGGATTTCAACGAGTTCGTCTCTTACGGCTCGACCGTAGCGCTCCAGAGCGGCGACAGCCTGCTCGGCCGCCTCGGCCTCTCGGTCGACCACGAGAGCGAGTGGCAGGACGCGGCCGGCGAGACGGGGAGCACCCGCCTCTACGGTATCGCCAACCTGACCTATGAGTTCCTTCAGGGCACGTCGACCAGCGTCGGTGGCGACACGTTGAGCAGCAAGGTCGACCCGCTGTGGGGCAGCATCGGGCTCGGCGGCTCGGTCAACTGGGCCGGCGACGCGCTGTCGCTCTATGGCGAGGCCAATCTCGGCAGCAGCCTCAACCATCTCGGCGACAGCTACAGCCTCGGCGTCACCGCCGGGATCCGGGGCAAGCTCTAGCCAGAAGCACGAGAGCCCGCCGACACGGTTCGGCGGGCTGCTCCTCAGCCGTTCAGCCACGGTTCACGGCGCGCTCGCTATCCGCGTCCGAGATCACGGCTGGAGGCCAAGCGGATGCCGCGCACCATCGTTTCTTCTGAACACCTGCCCAAGCCATCCCCCTATTTCAGCCATGCGGTAAAGAGCGCCGGGCTGGTGTTCGTTTCCGGCACTGCCCCCTATTCGCCTGAGACCGGCAAGATCGTGGGCGAAACCATCGGGGAACAGACCGCCCAGGCGCTGCGCAACATCAGCGCCATCCTCGCGGCCGCGGGCACGAGCCTCGACAAGGCGGTGAGCGCGACCGTCATCCTCGCCGAGGAGGACGACTTCGCCGGGATGAATGAGGAGTGGCTGAAGTGGTTTCCGGCTGATCCGCCGGCGCGGCAGGGCGCCAAGCTGCCGGTTCGGGTGCCTGGCCTCAAGATCTCGATCGCCATGATCGCAGAGGCGTAGGCAACAAAAAACCCGCGCCGGCGGAGGCGCGGGTTTCAAGTACGGCAGTTCTTGAAGGCTGCCTATTTCAAGCAGCGCCTCAAACGCGGCTAAGTCTGACGGTCTGGCAGAAGACGCCCTGGCAGCCATTGACCTTCAGGCTGTCACTGCCGGTCATGATCATCGTGCCGGAATAGACGTCGCCGGCGTTCTTGACCGTGCCGGTCCATTTGTTGTCGGAGGACTGAGTGCCCTGCACGATGACCTGGTTCAGGTATTGCCGGTTCACATCATCCTTGTCGCGCAGCCAGATCAGGCGCGCGCACAGGGCGCCGCTGCCGCACTCGGTGATCTTGTAACGGCTCTTGCCGTCATCGGCCTGCCAGGTGCCGGTCGGATCGGCAGCGATAGCGTATAGGGGGGCCGCGGCACAGAGGGTGGCGAACACGGCGGCGGCAAGTTTGGTCGCGAGGTGCATGGTCATGCGTCTCCGGAAAATTTCGGGTCGGTTCGGTTGGTTGGCCGGATAAAGGGGAACTTTGGCTGAATCTTGAATAAAGGCTCCGTTCATCTGCCGTTCATCTTTGCGGCGAGGCACGGGCCCTGAAATGGCAGCGATGCTGACTTGCTTTACGCGTCAGGAGTCTGCGAGCAGCCGCGCTGCCACAATCTCGCCTTGGCGGAACGGCAAGGCGGGGATAAAGTTCCGATCACGAAGTCGTGAACGCCCGCCAGACCGCCTCATGCGGCCCGATCGGCCACAGTGTCCTCGGCGAGAACTGCCGCAACGAGATCACCGTGCTGGTATGCTGGCTAGGGTAGAGGTTCACCGCCGCCAGCTTCTCGGGTCCCGCTGCCGAGGTGCGTCGCCGCAGTCGCCGGACGCCCAATGCTGCCCTGAAATCCGGCAGCCAATGCCGCCGCGCCCGGCTCGAGCTGGCATAAGGCAGGTCCTCATAGAACAGCACCTCGGCACGCCGCTCCAGCTCCGGCAGCAGCTCGATCACCACCGCCCGTACGGCCAGGTGGTTCACATGCCCGCCGATCGCCGCGGGGCAGAACACCCGGGCGCCTTCAGTCTCCCGCAACAGCTCGGCCAGCGGCGCCCGCACCTGCACGATGTCGTCAGCCAGTCCATCCAGGTCCCACGGCGAACGGCCGTGCACTGGCGCATCCTCCAGCCCCAGATCGATCCGCTCCAACCGAAAGCGCTCGGCAAACGCCATGTCCTCGGCGACCCGCAGCGTGGTGACCCGCTCGATCGTCGCGACATCCGGGGGCAAGGCGAGCGGCGCGCCGGCGACATAACCGCTGCGTGTGAAGAGGTTCACCAGCCGGCCACCAGGCTCCGCCGCAATCCGCGCGCCAAGCGAGAAGGCAATGTCGTCATGATGCGGAGAAAGGTAAATATTGCCGTTTGGGGCCCAAGACATTGCCATTCGATTGTCCTTTGCCAGACGGACAGTAATCTTCGCCTGGGGCGCCGGCGGCTCTGCTGGTAGCCCGTATATGAACCCGATGTGTGCTGCAATGACGCCGCGCCTGCTGATGGGTGTGCCGGCGGGAGATTGCGTCGGTCGTGCCAATCGAGTCCCCGGCCGGCTAGCCGGCCTGCAGCATCAACGCTGTGGCCAGCGCGAGGCCCAACAGCACCAGGATCGAGATGAAGCCGGCGGCCAGCACCCGGCCGCCCGACGACAGCACGCTGCGCAGGTCGACCGACAGGCCGAGGGCTGCCATGGAGACCAAAGTCAGCTGCGACGAGGCCGCCTGCAGCGGCTGCAACGTCGCCTCCGGCAAAAGCCCGAGCGAGCGGGCCGCCATCATCAGCAGGAAGCCGGTGATGAACCAGGGCAGCAGCAGTGAGAAGGACGGTCGCACCGCCCCCTTCCGCCCGTGGCGCAACCCGACGAACAGCACAACCGGCCCCAGCATCAGCACCCGCATGAGCTTCACCAGGGTGCCGACCTGCGTGCTCATCACGCCCACCGGCCCGGTCGCAGCGAGCACCTGCGGCACCGCGTAGACGCTGAGGCCGGCAACCACGCCGTATTGCCACTGCGTCAGCCCGAGCGCGCCGAATGCCAGCGGCAGCAGCAGCACCACCACGATACCCAGCGCCGCGGTGAAGGCGATAGAGGCGGCGACGTCCTCGGCCGGCGCCTCGATCACCGGCGCCGTCGCCATGATCGCCGAGTTGCCGCAGATCGAATTGCCACAGGCGACCAGCGTCGCCAGCCGCTCGTCCAGCCCGAGCCAACGGCCGACCAGGTAGCTGGTGGTCAGTGCCAGCAGCACCACCACCGCCACCGCGGCGATCAGTTCGATGCCCGACTGCGCCAGGGCAGCTGCGCTGATCGTGCCACCCAGCAGTACGACGGCGATTTCCAGGATGGTCTTCGAGGCAAACTGTACGCCGGCGACGAAGCGTGGCGCGAGGCCCATCAGTGTATGGATCAGCGTGCCGGCGAGGATGGCGATGACCAGGCCATCAACGCAGCGCGCGCCCAGCAACCGCTCCTGCAGCGCCTCCGCGCCCAGGGCCACTGCCGTCACGCCCAGGGCCAGTCCCAGCCCAGGCAGGACAGCCACGATTTTCCGCCTCGCTAGCACAGCATGCTCCAGACCAAGTCGCGGACAGCATAGGCATTGCGATCATTCTGAATAATGACATAGAAATGCATGTTTCATTCTGCTGGATCGCACGATGACGCTGGAGCAGCTCTCGATATTCATCGCCGTCGCCGAACGCGAGCACCTGACGCAGGGCGCCAATGCCGTCGGCCTCTCGCCGTCGGCGGCGAGCGCGGCGATCAAGTCGCTCGAGGCCTATTACGATGTGCGCCTGTTCGATCGCGTCGGGCGGCGGATCGAGCTCACCCGTGAGGGGCGCGTGCTGCTGGCCGAGGCGCGGCTCACCCTGGCGCAGGTGCGCAACACCGAATCCGTGCTCAGCGAACTGGGCAGCCTCAGGACTGGTATCCTCGACGTGCTGGCCAGCCAGACCGTCGCCAACTACTGGCTGCCGCCGCGCCTCTTGGCCTTCCAGCGGCAATACCCCGGCGTCACAATCAATTTCGAGGTCGGCAATACCAGCGCCGTCGCTGCGGCCGTGGTCGACGGACGAGCGGAACTCGGCCTCGTCGAAGGCAGTATCGACGAGCCGGTGCTGGCCAGCACGCCGGTGGTGCGAGACCGGCTGGTGGTGGTTGCGACAGCAGGTGCTCGCACGACACTCAGCGACCTCAGTTGGATCATGCGGGAGCGCGGCTCAGGCACGCGGGCAGTGTTCGAAGCCGGGCTGCGCGCCGCCGGCTATGATCCGGCCGAACTGCAGGTTGCCCTGGTGTTGCCCACCAACGAGGCCGTGCTCAGCGCTGTCCGCTCGGGCAGTTGCGCCGCCGCCCTCTCCGAGATGGTGGTCGCCCCGTTTGTCAGAAGCGGCGAGCTGCAGGTGCTCGATATCGAGCTGCCACCCCGGCAGTTCTCGATCCTCCGCCACCGCGAACGCCGCCTCTCGGCCGCTGCGGCACGATTCGAAGCGCTGTGCCGGGAGCCGGATCGCGAATGAGGTGGGTGGGCGCCGTTGAGCGCCCTTACCACCTGCCGTTGAACCCGACCTTGGCGCCGATCGCGTTGTTATTGCCGAAATCGTCGAGGCTGCCGCGCACCAGCGCTTCGCCGAAGACGCTGTACTGCTCGTCGGCCCAGCTCAGCGAACCGCCGACACCGACACCGCCCCACACCCCCTGGTTCTGCGAGGCGAATTTGGTGCCGGAGACATCGACCGTCGAGCCGTCGAGGAAATCGTAATAGAGATTGCCGATGCCGTAGAGGTGGGTCTGCTTGGTCTCGCCGGCCGCGTCCTGCCATTCGCTCTCGTAGTCGGCGGAAAGCCCGAGCCGGCCCACCAGGGTGTCGCCGCCATCGTCGAGCGAGACCGTGCCGTCATACTGGTCGGTGAAATCGCTGAAGCGCACGGCCGAATAGCTGAGCTGGGCCTGCGGCGTCAGCGACCAGTTGTCGTTGAGCCCGATCTTCTGGCCGGCCTCGAGGCTGAGCCCGTAGCCGAAGGCATCGTTGCCCTCGACCAGCGTGGCGCCGGTGTCGTCGGAGACGATATCGGTCGAATAACCGATCAGTTGCGCCTGGCCGTCGACATAGAGCCCGCCCGCGCCGTACCAGGTGAGTGTGCCGCCGACGCCAAAACCCAGGGCGTTGACCGAGCCCGCGCCATAGATCGAGGTGATATCCGAGCTGACGGTGCCAAACTGCGCGTTCACCCCGGCGACCAGCGTGCCGGCCTCACCCTGGTGCAGCACGCCATCGAGCCCAGCCTGCAGCCGCCAGGTGGTCACGTCATAGCTGGCGCCGGTGGTCGAGACACCGGGCTCGAAATGCCCCTGCGACGCATCCATGCGGGCCCAGATGGCGTTGGGCGCCAGCGCGCCATCGGTGCTGCCCTCCCCGCCATTCAGCCATTGCCGGCCACCGACGCGCTGCTGCAGGGTGCCCAGTTCGTTGAACGCCTGCAGCGCGTTGGCATAGTTCTCGTAGAGCGGCACGGTCGGCGCATAGAGCGGGCCGGCGTCGATGATTTCGGAGCGCAGGTACCAATCGCCGTCGGCTGTGGTCTGGGTGCCCTGGTACAGCCGGTAGGCATAGGCCCCGCCAACCACCGCCTGGTCGCCCTCGAACACATAGTCGCCGAGCAGCGAGAAGGTGCCGTTCGATGCGCCGAGAACATCGACGACCTTGATGCCTGCATTGCCTGTCTGTGCGCCGGCGCCGCCGACATTGGTGATAACCAGCGACGAGTTGCCCGAGGTGGAGCCGTTGACGACGAGCTGATCGGTGGCCGAGGTATTGTCGTAGCCAAGCGCCGTATTGAGATAGACGGTACCGTCGTTGCCGACATAGTTGCCGGTCACCGTGAGTTTGGTGCCAGGACCAGCACCGCCCAGGCGAACGATCCCGGCATTGTTGAGCGAAACGAGGGTCTGGTTGAAGCCGGCAAGGTCGAACGTGCCGCCGGAGGCGACGTTGAAGGCCGATGTCGTGCCGAAGATGTTGGCGGCCCCGGCCCGCAGCGTGCCGCCGTTCACGCTGGTAGCGCCGGTATAGGTATTGGCGCCCGACAGCGTCTGCGTGCCGCCAGTGAGGGTCAGTGTGCCGCTGCCCGAGATGATGCCGGAGAACACATCGTTCTTCGCATCTGTGATCGTCAGGCTCTTGGCGTTGCGCGTGACGACGCCGCTGCCGGCGAGGCTCTGGATGCTGGTACCGGCCGCACTGACACCGGAAATGTCAAAAATTCCGTTCACCACCACCCGACTTGAGGCGGCGATCGAGCCATTGCCCACCAGTTCGAGCGTGCCTGCCTGGAGCACGGTCTCCCCGGCATAGCTATTGACGGCCCGGACATCGAGGATGCCCGCACCGGTCTTGGTTAGCCCGCCGATGCCGGAAAAACCGGAGCCCGCACGCACCTCAAAGGCCTGGGTGTCGACGGTCAGGCCGCCTGCCGCAATATTGAGCGTGCCTGGCGAAAATCCGGAGATGAAGAAGTTGTTGTCGGCCCGTGCTCGCAGAATGCCGTTGTCGAAATTGACCTGACCGGTGCCGGAAGAGGCACGTGAAAGTCTATTGGTCTCGAGCGTGCTCCCGCCACTGATGTTGATCGTGCCGTCGCCATTCGTAAAGCTCCCGAAAGTGACTCCCGATTGAGCGACGACCTTACCGCCGTTCTCAATGTTGAGAACACCCTCGCCGCCGGCGCCGACTTCAATCTGGGCACCGGACACGATCCACTGCGATCCGGCTCCGGTGACCGTGATTGTGCCATTGGTCCCATTGCCGTCGGCGATGTGGTGCTCGGCGCCAGTGCTTGTCAGCGTGCTGCCGTTCTGGATTGTCAGATTGCCGAACCTGCCAGGCGTATTGCCGACCGTCAGGGAACCCGTCGTGCCGACAGCGGGACCGTTCTTACCGAGGACAGTCGGGCTTGGCGAAGTCGGATCAATGTTGACAGTGCCGGCAACTGGCACCGTTCCTCCGGACCAGTTGCTCCCGACCGTCCAGTCGTCGCTGGTGGTTCCCGTCCAGCTCTGGGCCGCCGCGGGACCCGCCCACAGGGCCGCCAGCGCCAGCGCTGCCAAGCCAACGCCCGATAGCAGCCTCGCCCTGCCAAGGTTCCAGCCGCGATCAGCGTAGCCGCGCCCGGTTGCCCCAACAGACATGCCGCCCTCAAAATCCATAAGATATGACGTAAAGTGTCGACTCAAACTGCCGCGAGCCCGAAGCTTAGACAAGCACAGCTTTCGAGCTAAAGCACTGTCATAATTAAGAAAGCTTTGCGACGACGCTGCACCCGCCGCGGATCTGCAACGAAAGCTTTGACTGATCAAACAACGGCAAGTTGGGAGCGCATGGAAACGCCGCCGATCAGTTCTCGATCCGCCACCGCGCGGTGCAGAGCGTGTGCCTGGAGGTGAGGACGGCTGCTTTCGAGTGCGCCTGTCATGGGCTAGCTTCGGCACAGCATGAACATCCTTCCCCTCACACCGACCCGCGCGGCGTCGATCATCGCTCAGGACGGCGGCAACGGCTGGAACCGGCGCGAGGAGCACTGGCTGGGCGTGCTCGCCCAGATCGAGACGGGGCAGCGCACCACACTGGTGGCGGTGCTCGGCGCGCAGGTGGTTGGCTATGGCAGCCTGCTGTGGCGCTCGGGCTACCCAGGCTTCGCCGCCGCCAACATTCCCGAAGTCCACGACCTCGCAACGCAGGCGCAGCACCGCGGCAAGGGTGTCGCCACCAGCCTGATCGCCGCCCTGGAATACCTGGCGCGCCAGCGCGGCCACCATGTGACCGGCCTCGGCGTCGGCCTTTACGCCGACTACGGCCCGGCGCAACGGCTCTATACCCGCCTCGGCTACAGACCGGACGGCCACGGCATCACCTACCGCCACGCCCCGGTCGTGCCGGGCGCAACCTTCCCGATCGACGACGAGCTGCTGCTGTGGCTGACCAAGCAGCTCTAGATCTCTTCACAGGTGAGTTGAGCTACCTGCGGGGCCATCCCTGCGAATCCCGGCCGGTGGAGAGTCGGGACGCGCCGAGGTCGAGCAGACCACCGCGCTCACCCCGGTTACACCGAGTTTGGGGCGCCTTCTGGTGACAGGTTCGCCGATGGCCCCCGCATCAGGGCGGGAAATCCGGTAACTTAGCGCACGTGAGCTTTCGCCAGGATGACAGCCGGGGCTCAAAGGCCGAGCCCATCAGTTTCGCCGGTGCAGCCCAATCGTGAGATCATTTAGATCTCCTCCGGCGGCTCCCAGTTCGGCCAATCCGCCACATGCTCTTCCCACTCTCCGGGCTTTACCGATTGCTCGGGCACGGTGCGGCCGCGGACCGAGACGCCGACAGCCATGACGGTTTCGGGGTCACCCGAGACCAGCGGGTGCCACCAGGCGAGGCCCTTGCCTTCGGCGATGCGGCGATAGGCACAGGTCCTCGGGATCCACTCGATGGTGCGGACGTTCTCCGGCGTCAGCTTGATGCAGTCGGGCACCAGCTTCAGCCGGTTGGGATAGTCCGAGCATTTGCAGCTTTCGCCGTCGAGCAGCTGGCAGCGCACGTCCGAGACGTAGATGTCGCCGGTATCCTCGTCCTCGAGCTTCATCAGGCAGCAGCGCCCGCAGCCGTCGCAGAGCGATTCCCACTCCACGTCAGTCATTTCCTCGAGCGTCTTTTCTTCCCAGAAGGCCATTCAGGTTCCTGTGACGGCTGAACGGGACCCGGGAAAAGCCGTGGACTCTTCCGTTTGGGTCCCGCTACGCAAAGCAACTGCGCTTGCGCAAACTGTCCGCTGATCATATTCGAGCGACTGCCTTGCCAATGCGCCCCAAATTGGGGAGATTCAAGACCATAGGGGCGCTGTTGGCACGCCGCGGAGTGTTCGGTGCAAGATCCGTTCTACCACAAAGAGAAGCGGCGCAAGAAAACCCGCATGCTGGCGGCCGACGCCTGGCTCGACTCGGCGCTCTATGAGTTCGGCCAATCGCTGGGGCGCGGCTACACCCGGGTCGAGGATTTCTTCTCGCGTTTCCGCGTTTCCGGCATCAAGCGCTTGTTCGTCGAGATCCTCTCGGACGGCTTCAGCTTCCTTGCCATCGGCATGGTGCTGGTCACCGCGCTGGCATTGCCGGCGTTCGATGCCACGGTCACCGGCCGCTTCAACAAGGCCGAGGATTTCGCCGTCACCTTCCTCGATCGCTACGGCAACGAGATCGGCCGGCGCGGCATCCGGTCCGACGATTCCTACCCGCTCGACAAGCTGCCCGACTACCTGATCAAGGCGACGCTCGCCACCGAGGACCGGCGCTTCTACGAGCACTGGGGCATCGACGTGGTCGGCACGTTGCGCGCGCTGGTGTCGAACGCGCAGGGCGAGAACTCGACGCAGGGCGGCTCCTCGATCACCCAGCAGCTGGCCAAGAACCTGTTCCTCTCGTCCGAGCGCACCCTCGAGCGCAAGATCAAGGAAGCGTTCCTGTCGGTTTGGCTCGAGTGGCACTATACGAAGGACGAGATCCTCAAGCTCTATTTCGACCGCGCCTATATGGGCGGCGGCAATTTCGGCGCTGCGGCGGCAGCCGAGTTCTATTTCGGCAAGAAGGTCACCGATGTGAACCTCGCCGAAGCGGCGATGCTGGCCGGGCTGTTCAAGGCGCCGACCAAGTACGCGCCGCATGTCGATCTGGCGGCGGCGCGCGGCCGCGCCAACCTGGTGCTGTCGAACCTCGTCGATGCCGGTTTCCTCACCGAGGGGCAGGTGACCGCGGCGCGCCGTAACCCGGCCGTGCCGATCGATCGCTCGGCCGAGGCCAACTCACCGAACTACTTCCTCGATTACGCCTTCGAGGAAGCCAAGAAGATCATCGAGACCTCGGGCAGCACCTCGAACACGTTCGTCGTGCGCTCGACCATCGATCCGGTGCTGCAGTCCTATGCCGAGGATGCCGTCACCTCGGTGGTGCGCGAGCAGGGCGAGGCGTTCAATGTCAGCCAGGCCGCCATGGTGGTGCTGGAGCCGACAGGACCGATCCGCGCCATGGTCGGCGGCATGGATTACGGCAAGAGCCAGTTCAACCGATCGATCGTCCCCAACCGGCAGCCCGGCTCGGCGTTCAAGCTCTTCGACTATGCCACCGCCTTCGAGCTGATCCCGGAATATGACCCGGACACCGTGGTCTCGGGCGCCACCCAGTGCATCGGCAACTGGTGCCCGCGCAACTATTCGGGCAATTCGGTCGGCCGCATCAGCCTGATCTCGGCGTTTCAGCAGTCGATCAACACCGTGCCGGTGAACCTGTCGATCAAGACCGGCCGCCAGCCGATCGCCGACTTCGCCCACAAGATCGGACTGCAGAACGACTTTCCGGTGACCCGCTCGCTGGCGCTGGGCGCCGCCTCGGTCAGCGTCATCGACATGGCGTCGTCCTATGCAGTGTTCGCCAACCATGGCTACAAGACCCCGGCCTATGGCATCACCCGCATCACGACGCTGTCGGGCGATCCGATCTATGACGCGGATTCCGAGCCGCAGCAGGAGCGCGTGGTCAGCGAGCAGACGGTCAAATACATGAACCGGATGATGCGCGCCGTGGTCGAGAGCGGCACCGGCCGCCGCGCGCTGATCGAAGGCGTACCCTCGGTCGGCAAGACCGGCACCACGTCATCATATCGCGACGCGTGGTTCTGCGGCTTCACCGGCAACTATGTCGCCGCGGTGTGGTTCGGCAATGACGACTACCGGCCGACCAAGAACCTGACCGGAGGCACCCTGCCCACCACCGCCTGGCAAAAGTTCATGGCCTACGCCCACACCAATATCGAGATCAAACCCGTGGAGGGCGTGGATTTCGCGCCGGCGCCGTTCGTCATCGCCAATGCCGAGGAAGGCCAGCCGGTCGCCCCGACCGTCGAGCGCCCTCCGGGATTGAAGCCCGGCGCGGCGGACAAGCTGCTGGAGGTTGCCGAGCGCCTGCGCAACGCGCTGGGCGGCGCCAGCAACCAGGCGGCGCTCGCCATTACTTCCCCCGCTCCGGCCAAGGCGCTGTAACCCTTGCGCTTTCTCGTTCACCTCGGCAGCATGCTGCTGGTTGCACTGCTGGTCGGCTTCGGCCTCAGCTGGTACGCGCTGAGCGATGGCCGGCTGTTCGGCGCCATCGAGATCGGCCCGTGGTCGGCGTGGCGTGATGTCGGCGTGCCGGCGCCCGACCCCTATACCCGCGCCTTCATCGCCCGTTCGGGTGCGCTCGAGCTCGGCGCCAGCGAGGGCATCCAGTTCATCGCCACTACCGACAGCGACAACCGCCGCCTCGACCGCGCCTGCCGCTATCGCATCGACGGCACGACACCCGCCGCCCGCTTCTGGACCCTGGTGCCGGTGGCCCCCGGCGATGGGGCTCCGATCACCCGCGCCGATGGCCCCACAGATTTCCACAGTGCGCGGCTCAGCCGGGCCGGCGACGGCTCGGTCGAGCTCTATGTGTCGAAAACCCTGGCCCCGCAGAACTGGCTCGAAATCACCGGCGACGGCGCCTTCGACCTGGTGCTGACGCTCTACGACACCTCGAGCCTGTCGGGCGTGGGCGCCGATGTCGCCGCCCTGCCCTCGATCATCCGCGAGGCCTGCGCATGATCCGCACCCTGCTCTGGCTGCTTGGCGGCGTGGTGCTGGGCGGCATCATCCACATCGCGGTGATCCTCAGCCTGCCGGCACTCTCAGCCACGTCCGCCTGGGACCATGTCGCTGCCGCCGGCGCCGGCCCGGGCCCCACCGTGCTGTCGGCCGCCACGGCGAGCCAGCCCAACCCGCTGCGGCTCGACCCCGAACTTGCCTATGCGGTGTGCCGCATCGATCTGCGTAACGGCCCCGCCTCGGTCACCGGTACGCTGCCGCAATCTTTCTGGTCGGTCGCCGTCTACAGCCGCGCCGGCACGGTGGTCTATTCGACCACCAATCGCGACGGCATCGGCACCGCGCTCGACCTCGGCATCTTTAACCCGGGGCAGACACGGCTCCTCGCAGAGCAGAAGCTCGATATCGCGGAGGGCCTCTTGATCGTCGAGGCCAAGGAAGACGACCTGTTCGTCGTCGTCCGCCTCGCCCCGCCGCACCCGGAAATGCGCGCCCGCTACGAGAAGGCGCTCGCCGGCCTCAAGTGCGGCACCATCGCCACGTAGAGAGCTTTTCGGTTGGACTGCATTGCAGAAGCTGATGGGGCTTGATTGTTGTCTCCCACCGGCTGTCATCCCAGCGAAAGCTGGGACCCAACTCGCAGCCCGAGCCAGCGGATAGATGGGTCCCAGCTTTCGCTGGGATGACATCGTGGGTGGGGCAACGGTAGTGGTTCAATTCATCTGTGATGTGATCTAGCGCTTCGCGGATGAGCTCGATGGGCGCCCCCTACTTCCGGTATTCGCCCTCACTGGGAGCGTCCATCAGCACGCGACCGGGGATGGCGCCGTCGCCACCGTTGCCGTCGTTCCAGCCATCGCCGCAGAAATCCAGCGCCTCGGCGCGGTCGACCCAGATGGCGAGGCGGCTCAGCCGCTCGTCGACTTCGACGGCTTCGCCATGCGGCGTTTCGACGAGGAAGTGGTCGAGCGCGTAGCTGTAGGAGCCGTAGCGGTAGCCGAGCGCCGCAATGAAGCGGCCGATGTAGAGGTCGTTCTCGGCCTTGCGCAGCCGCATCTGCTTGAGCATCGCCGGCTCGATGTCATCGAGTTCGGCAGCTGCGACGGCGCGCTGCCGGTCGATCTCGATCACCGCGCAGATCGCCTTGAAGGTGGTCGGCAGGGTCAGGAGGTCCGCCCCCACATCGTCGGCAATAGTGTTGAAGCGCACGCGCGACGAGGCGTAGGGCTCGTGGGTGAGCCAGCGGTAGTAGAGGTCGAACTTGTCCGGTCGCGCGCTGAACACGCCGGCAACGAAGATCACCTGCTCGTAGTCGAAGGCCCAATCCCTGGCATGGCGCGCGATGAGGAACCGGTACACCCGGTCGTGCATCTCGCGTTCCTGGTCGGTGATGTTGAAATCCGATACCGGCTGGTTGCCCAGCCGCCGCATCAGCCGGTCGGTTTCGGGAATGATCTTGTCATTGAGCACGCCGGGTTTCACCCGGCCGAAATCGCCGAGCTCATGCGCGCCCGCCGGCGAGGCGCAGAGCAGCAGCGCCAGCCCCAGCGCCCGAACCATACCCATATCAGCCACGGCGGCGCTTGCCGCCCGAGGCTGTTCCCACCGGCTTGTCCGGCATTGGAGAGGAGCCCCCGCCCCGCTCATAACGGACCCCGGTGAACAGCAGGACTTCGCCCGTGCCCGCCGATTGGGCGCGCGTTCTCGTGCGTCCACGCTTTGGTAGTTGAACCAGCTTTCCCAACCTTGCCTCCGGGCGGGCGGGCGATATTTGCCGGGGACCCATTTCCAGCGGCAAATCGGGAACGACGCAGGGACCCGATGAAAGCCATTAAGAGTTCGTCAAGGTTAACAGTTCGCTAACGATTTCCCTGAAATAGTCAGACCTGTGGTTGAGGCCCGAATCCTGGGGCCTTTCAGGGCAAAATATGATCGGTTTCCAGCCTTACGAGACGTTCCAGCTCCTCATCGAGACGGGCGGCGTCGATCGAACGAACACGCTGCTGTGCGCGGCATGCGATGCCTTTGCGCGTCGCGGGCGGCCGACCGGTGCCGAAATGGAACAGTTTGCGGCGCTCGCCCAGCGCCTGTTCCCGGCTGCGGCCCCCGCCGCTCGCGCCAAGGCCGCGGCGACGCTCGGCCGCTCCGAGGACCTGTCTCCCGAGCTCGAGCAACTGGTGGTGCGCCACCTCGGCGACGACCTGCCGGATTTCCTGGTTTCGGCGCCCAGGCTGTCCGAGAGCACCATGCTCAAGGTGATCTCGTCGAATGACGTCACCCTCGGCGCTGCCCTCGCCCGCCGGGCAGATCTCTCCAACGGTGTGCTGGGCCGGCTGTTCCAGATGAACAGCCGCAAGGTCTATCGCGCCATCGCCACTAATACGGCGATCGTGCCGCGCGGCCCCTATCTCAGCGCCCTCGCCCGCTCGGCGCAGATGGATCACCAGGTCGCCTGGTCGCTTGCCGCGCGCGAGGATTTCGACGCGGCTTTGCTGGCGCCCGCCTTCTTCGATCTGGGCGAGACCGATCGGGTGAAAGTGATCAACGCGTTTTCGCAGCGCCAGACCCCCGCCGCGCCGATCAAGCGCACGCTCGAGCAGTTGTCGGTCGCCACCGGCGAGCTCACCCGGGCGCTGATGAAGCTGTTCTCCGAGAACCGCCGGCCGGAAGTCACCAAGCTGCTGCATCAGATCACCGGGCTCGACGAGGTCCGTTGCGGGCAGATCGCCCACGACACCTCCGGGGCGGCGCTGTTCGTGGTGCTGCGCGCCTTCGGCTGCGATGCGCAGGACGGGCTCAAGGTGCTGATCCACGCCACCTCGCACGACGAGGATCGGTCCAAGGCGCTGGCGCAGTTTTCAAAGCTGTTCGAAACGGTCAGCGTCGACGCCACGGCGTTCCTGATGAGCGCCTGGCGCGGCGAGGTAAACCTGCTCGACATGACCAAGCCGGAATATAAGCCGTTCGAGATCGAACGCCGCCGCATCCCGCCGCCGCAGACCCGCGAGCGCAACCCGGTGGTCGACCAGGCGATCGAGGCGCTGGCCCGGATCGGGGCGCGAGCGAGCTAAGTCCTGTCGGCGGAGTTGCTGCAGCCACTCGCACCGGGTCATTTCCGCGAAAGCGGGAACCTCCGTTTTGCGATGGCTCCCAAACGGAGATCCCCGCTTTCGCGGGGATGACACCGTGCCTCCGGGATAGCCCAGGGACGACACTGCACCCTACCCCGCCACCTCCAGCCCCAATTCACCCTTCCGCAGCTCCAGCGACACCACCCACAGGTCGGGGTCGAAATCGTGTTCCCTCTCGATCCGCTCGCGCACCTTGTCCGGTTCGACATGGTCGAAGCGCAGCTGGAACACCCGGTCCTCGGGGTTGTCGCCAAGGCTGGTCGCCGGCGCCGGGGTATAGAGCGACACCTCGCCGTTGAGGTGATCGACCTCGACGAAGATCTGCCCGGCGATCGGATCGCCGCGGCGCGACACCACGCAGAGGTGGCCGATATCGTTATGCCGGCGCACGAACGCCGAAACCCAGAGGTCAGTGCGAAACATCCGCCACCTGTGCCGGAAAACCCGGCGCCTGGCTAGGCTGCTGCCGTGAGGCCCAAGCCGTCGATGACCGCTGCAGCGATCCGTTCCGGCGAGGCCGTGGCCGCGATCAGCATGTCTCCGGTCTCGCGGTAGATCGCGAAACGCTGGCGGAACTTCCTGTCCTCGCTCTGCCGCTCAAAGCCAAAGCCGCGCGTCAGCTGCCGCTCCACCACGACCGAGGTCGCGAGGTTGACCTCTAGCGAAGGCAGGAGCGTGACGCCATAACCGGTGGCCACCAGCCGGTCGGCACGGCGGCGATCCTCGGTGCCCGACGCCGCCACGAGGAAACCCGACGATGTGACGAAGACGGTCGATGGGGTTGCCTCGCGCGCCAGCCGCTCGGCCAGCGCGAGATTTTCGGCCCGGTAGCGCTCATAGCCCTGCGCGGCGATGAACGGGCCAATCACCTCGATCCGTTCGCAGAACTCGAGATCGAGATCGATCAGCGGCCAACCGAGGGTTGCAGCCAGCGCCCGGCCCAGCGTCGACTTGCCGACGCCGCCAGGCCCGAGCAGCATGAGCCGCTCGCCCGGTCGCCAGCGTCGCCTGATCTCGGTGTGAATCACCCCTGCATCCATACGCCATCCGACCGCGAGCGGCCGGCTGGCGCAATGGGGTGCTAGATCGCCGCGCCGTTGTCGACCAAGAGGTCGAGCAGCTCGGGGGAGATCCGACCGGTCACCTTGTAGTTGAAGTAGACCTCGAAGTTGCGGATCGCCTTGGCGGTCGCCTCGCCAGCAACGCCATCGGCCGGGCCATGCAGGAACCCGAGGCTCCCCAGCCCGCGCTGCACCTTGGCGACGATCACCGGGTCGGTCACCGAGAACGGCGCCATCAGCTGTTCGGGCGTCGCTTCGGTGTCGAGCACCGCGATCGTCTCGCCCGGCGCCGGCGGCGCGGGTTCTTCGATCTTCAAGGGCACGCCGACCTGCGGCTTGTCCGGCAGGGCAGCGAGTTCGGTTCGCGCCGCCGCCGCCTTGGGCACGAGGGCCACGGCGGGGGCCGCCTCGGCAGTGCTCAGCGTGTTCGACTCCGCAGCGAACTGCTGCTGCGCCACTGGCTTTCTGGGCAGCACCTTGGGCGCCGTCGTCATGCTCATCGACTGCACGCCGTTGACGATGGTGCTGATGGCGTCGCCGGCGGTTTCTGCAGCCATCTCAAGCGCTGCCTCAGGCGATTTCGGCACGGGCCGGCCCAAAAGCGTGCTGCCGGTCGCCTGCTTTGCCGGGGCGATCGAGCCGGTCTCAATATCGGCAACGAGCGGCTTGGGCTGCTCCATCACCGCCAGCGACTGCGGCTTCACCGCGTCGGTCCTCTGTTGTTCAGGCTTGGGCTGCTCCGCCCTGAGCTGTTCAGCCTTGGGCAGCTCGGCTGCGACTGGTGCGATCTCGACCTTGGGCAGGGTCACCGCCGCCGCGGGCTTCTGCTCGACTGCAGGCGCAGGCGCCGGGGCCACAGGCTGCGGCGCAGGCGTCGACAGCGGCGCGGCCAGCACCAGCTCGATGATGTCGCGCGTCAGCTCGCCGGTCGGCTTCAGCCCGCGCTGCTCCTCGAACTTCTTCAGCGCCCGGGCGGTCTGCGGGCCGTAATAGCCATCGACCGTGCCGGTGAAGAGCTGCAGCCGCTCAAGCTTGCGCTGCACTTCGAACACTTCCTTGTTGCCGATCGGTCCGCCCTGCGTGTCGAGCGGGGCGGCAGCCGCGACCACCTGGCGCTGCACCTTGGCGGGCGCGCTCAGCACGAAGCTCTTGGGCCGGGTTTTGGGAATCACCAGTTCGACGTCGGCGAGCTCGGCCGTTGATTCGATCCCTGCATCGAACAGCGGCGACGGGTGTTCATGGCGCTGGCCATAGAGCGCGTTCGAGCCGGCCATGGCCGACGTCACCACCAGAGCGGCGATGGCGGAATTGGTAAGGGGGGAGCGCATGTAGCGCGCAATGACCCAGAGCGCTGCGCGGCCCGCGTGGGCCATAGCGACGCTGCCGACCTGCAAAGGCAGGTGCGCAAGAGTTGCTGCCGTCATAGGGCTCTTTTTCTTTCGTCGTCGTGCCATGTGGTGGGCATTTGCTGCTGGACCGGATCCCGATGAAGCGGGGTAACGGCAGCAGTTTCCTCCACCTTGGTTTCCGGACCGTTTATCGGCAGCAGAACAGTCATCACTGTCCCCTCTCCCGGAGACGAGCTGGCATGCAGGGTTCCCTCATGCAGCTCGACCAGTCCCTTGACGATCGAAAGACCGAGGCCCGTGCCCTCGTAGCGGCGCGCGAGCCCATCCTGTGCCTGGAAGAACGGCTCGCCGATTCGGCTGACCGATTCCTCGCCCATGCCGATGCCGTGGTCGGCCACCGAGATGGCGAGATGGCGGCCCTGCCGCTTCATGGCGAGCGTCACCACCGAGTGCTCGTTGGAGAATTTCACCGCGTTCGACAGCAGGTTGATCAGAATCTGGCGACAGGCGCGTTCATCGGCGATCAGCATCGGCAGGCTGCGCGGAATATCGGTCATCAGCCGCACCGATTTGTCGCGCGCCATGGCGTCGACCATCTTCAGGCAGGGCTCGACCAGCGATTCGGGCGCAATCGCCTCGGTGGTGAGCTCGAACTTGCCCGCTTCCAGCCGGCTCATATCGAGCAGCATCTTCACCACGTCGATCAGGTGATGGCCGCTCTGCTGGATCAGCGTGGCGTATTCCTTGTGCTGCGGGCTGAGCTCGCCGACGACGCCCGAGGTCATCATTTCGGAAAAGCCGACAATGGCGTTGAGCGGGGTGCGCAGCTCGTGCCCGATGGTGGCGAGGAAGCGCGACTTGGCGCTCGAGGCCTCCTCGGCAAGCTTACGGGCACGCTGCAGCTCGTTCATGTAGTCATGCCGCTCAGTGACGTCGCGCAGCAGCACGACGACCTCGTTGCGGGCCCCTGGCATATCGGCATCGACGACCGGGGAAAGCGAAGCCTCGACCCAGACATAGCGCGGCGCGGCGGCCGACGGGCCCGGCTCGTCGCGGCGCATGCGAATCTCGACGCGGCGGGTGCGACCGTCCTGGTTGGCCTCGGCGAAGGCGGTGAGGTAGGTCGGCCGATCCATCACATGGATGCGCTCGACCAGTCCGTTGCCGCTGAGCTCGAAGCGGCGGCAGCCGAACAGCTTTTCCGCCGAGCGCGAGGTGAACAGCACCGTGCCGTCGCTGGCAAAGCGCATCACCGCGTCCTGCACGTGCTCGATCAGATGACGGTAGGCGTTGATCTGCGCCTTCTCGTAGACCTCGAACACGGTGTTCAGGCGGTTGGCCGAGTAGGCGACCATCACGGCCGTGATGGTGAACACCAGGCCGCCGATCAGCCTCGTGCTGGTGTGGAACGGCTCCGGCCAGACAAAGATGCTGAAGCTCGCCAGCACCCCCAGCGCCACCACGGCAACGAGGATGGCCCAGGCGCGCTTCTTGGCCGGTGTGCGGGTCAGGAGCGAGGCATGCACCGGGCCGAGCACCGCCACGGCGAGACCGAAATCGGCAAGCACGGGATCGGCGACGGTCAGCAGTGCGCCGCCGAGCAACGTGGCGTAGACCTGCCCCGCGGCGGCGCGCTCATACTGGCCGCGCTGGCAGAGCGCGATGCTGAGGACGCCCGCTGCGACACCGATGGTCGCGAGGACAAAGGGGAGCAGCATGGATTGGGTCAGCGCATAGAGCGCCGCCGGCATGCCGATCAGGCTGAGGATCAGGATGAGCCTGGCATTGGTGGCAATGGCCTGTCGGCGCAAGGCTTCAGGACGCCCACCCGCGCCCCGCACCGGCTCGGTGCGCCAAGCGCGACGCATCGCATCGCTCAACCATGTCCAGAGGCTACGCATAACTCTAACCAACCGCCCCGCCGCCCATTTTCTTGTTGTCCGGAGCTTCCACCCGAACGCCTAATGCGGGTTTAAGGGGAAGAGCCCGCGAGGCGGTTGCGCACCCGATCCATGGCGTTGCGCAGGGGCTTTCTGGGGTTAGCGTAAACAGTTCGTTGCGCCGACCGCGGGCTTCCGACGGGCCGGCGGTTACAGCTTGACTGCCCTGTCGCCGATGGATTCGGGTGGAGCGTCCGGGCTACCGGCAGCGATGCGATTGGCGGCATTTGCCTACAATTTTATCGAAATCTCGAAACCGGACTTAAGCCGCCCCGCCTAGCCTTCTCACCACACAAAGGCAGGTGGACTGCCGGTACGGGAAGAGGCGACGATGTTCGTGTTGAGGTCTGCATTCTGGCTGACGGTGATGTTCCTCATCATCGCGCCGAAGGACTTCGACCTGGGCAAGACCGCCAGCGATGCTTCGGCCGAGGCGCTCAAGGCCGGCCAGCAGGTGATCGTCTCTCAGGTTCTCGCCAGCGACTGCAGCACCCTCGAATGCGCCGGCAGCAAGGCCGCGCTCACGATGCTCGCCGGCAGCAAGCTCCCGTCCGTCGACACACCCATGCAAATGACGTCGAACATCCCGGTCCCGCTCCCCCGACCGCGACCGGATCGGATGGGTTGAGCCAGGGGTTGCGTCATTTCCCCGACGCTACTCCAGCAGCGATCCCTGGCCGAGCCGCAGTGCGCTGCCCCGCACTGCGGCTCTCTCTTTGTTGGCGGGAAACCATAGGCGGCGCTTGAGAGTTCTGCCGCCATGGCTTTTTTCGCAGAGGCCGAGACGCTCCGCCTCGGCGCCGCTCCATTCGATATCGTCGCGCGTCGTCTCGGCGCCGGTCCGCCGGTGCTGCTGCTGCACGGCTTCCCTGAGACGCATCTGATGTGGCGCGATATCGCTCCGCGGCTAGCTGCTCGCTTCACCCTGATCTGCCCCGACCTTCCCGGTTACGGCCAGAGCGGCTGCCCGCCGACCGACCGAGCCCATGCGCCGTACAGCAAGCGAGCCATGGCGGCCGCGCTGGTCAGTTTGATGAGCGACATCGGCTACCAGTCCTTCTCTGTCGCCGGACACGACCGCGGCGGCCGCGTCGCCTACCGCATGGCGCTCGACCATCCCGACCGTATCGAACGGCTGGCCGTCCTCGATATCGTCCCGACGCTCGATACCTGGGAGGCAGCGGACGCCCGCTTTGCCCTGGCCTTCTGGCCCTGGTCGCTGCTCGCCCAGCCGGCGCCACTCCCCGAACGCCTCATTGCCGCTGATCCCGCCGCAATCATCGACGCTGCCCTCTCCGGCTGGGGCAGCCCGCCGTCAAGTTTCGGCACCGACATCCGCGATGCCTACATCGCCGCGCTCAGCGCGCCCGACCACATCCATGCGATCGCAGAGGAGTACCGCGCCGCCGCTGGCATCGACCGTGAACACGACCGCGCCGACCGGCAGGCAGGCCGCCGCATCGGCGCGCCACTGCTGGCGCTGTGGAGCCAATCGGGCGCCCTGGCCGAGTGGTACGAGCCCGATGGCGGACCGCTCGGCATCTGGCGCCGCTGGGCCGACCAGGTGGCAGGCCGGGCGGTACCCGGCGGCCACTTCTTTCCCGAGGAGCATCCGGCCGCCACCGCTGCTGCGCTCGCGGACTTCTTTGCCG
Source organism: Devosia sp. Root105 (assembly GCF_001424865.1). Lineage (NCBI taxonomy): Bacteria > Pseudomonadati > Pseudomonadota > Alphaproteobacteria > Hyphomicrobiales > Devosiaceae > Devosia > Devosia sp. Root105. The sequence goes on along the minus strand of NZ_LMCR01000019.1, from coordinate 336,998 downwards.
CGGCATAGCTTCAATCTCGGCCGCTAATCGCCTATCTATCGGACATGACTCATCCTGCCGCCTTTGCCGAGATCGCCGAAAACCTCAGCTTCCTTGACGACTGGGAAGACCGCTATCGCTACATCATCGAGCTTGGGCAGGCGCTGCCGCCGCTCGCCGAGAGCGAGAAGAACGCTGAGAACAAGGTGCATGGCTGCACCTCGCAGGTCTGGCTGGTCTCCAATCACAATGGCGCTCACCTCGGATACCGCGGCGAATCCGATGCGATGATCGTGCGCGGCCTCGTCGCCGTGCTGATCGCGCTCTATTCCGGCCGCCCGGCCCGCGAGATCGCCGAAACCGACGCCATCGCCATCTTCGACGAACTGGGGCTGCGCGAGCACCTCACCACGCAGCGCTCCAACGGCCTCGTCGCCATGGTCAACCGGATGCGCAGCGAAGCGCGGTCGCTGACGGCGGCCTGAGACACTATGCCAGAGCTCATCATTCGCCCGCTACGGCCGGGTGAGACCGAGCTCTTTCTCTCCTACCCGTTCGCGCGCCAGCCCGGCATGTGGGAGACGGCGCGCGACTATGAGGCCCTGCTCGCCTCGAACCAGTACCGGCCCGAACACACCTGGGTGGCGCTTCGCGATGGCGTCGTCGTCGCCCGGGCCTGCTTCTGGGCCGGACGTGAGGACAAGCGTCCGGTGTCGCTCGACTGGCTCGAGGCAGAGCCGGGGCCGCAGCAGGTTGAGCTGGGCACTGCGCTGCTGCGCGCCGCCCACCAGACGATCCGCAACGCTGAGGGCAAACGCCCGGACTACCACCTGTTCATGCCGCCCGGCTGGCGCGACGACTCGGCGTTGCGGTCTGCCGGTGAGGCTCGCCTCACGACCGCGCAGAACGCCGGGATGACGCCGTTCGTCGAGCGCTTCACCTATCGCTGGTCGGCCGAGCGCGACGGCCTGCCATCGCGCAGCGAGCGGCTGGAGTTTCGCCCCGCCGATGACGCGCAGGCTCTGGCCGTGCTCAAGCAATTGCTGGTCGGCACGCTCGACGCCCACGACCGTCATGCCGTTGCCGTCCACGGCATCGAGCGCGCAGCAGAACTGCAGCTCGCCGATCTCCACTGGTTCCCCTCGCCGCGCGACTGGTGGCAGCTGGCCCACACGAAATCCGGCGAGCTCGTCGGCCTGATCGTCCCGGCGCGCAACTACAGCCAACCGACCATCGGCTACATTGGCGTGGTCCCGGCGCAGCGCGGCCACGGCTATGTCGGCGACCTGCTCGCCGAGATGACGTGGCGCCTCAGCGAAGCCGCCCCCGGCGAGTCCATTGGCGCCGACACCGACTTTGCCAACGTGCCCATGGCGAAGGCCTTCGCCCGCGCCGGCTTCCGCATCGTTGAAGAACACCTGGTACTGACCGACGCGGGTTGAGCCTAGCCGTGCGCGTGCTGGTGCACGGCCAGCACCGAAGCGCGCGACGGCATCAGCTGATCGAGGGTGATGGCGCCGAAACGCTCGACGAACAGCGCCTCCGCCTCGGCCATCGTATCCCCCAGCGCATCGTTCACCGCCTGCTCGACCTTGCACCCGGGGTTATCGCTGCGGTTGCCGAAGGCGAACAGCGTCGGACGGCCGAGCGCCAGGTAGACGTCGAGCAGGGTGATCTCGCGCAGCGGCCGCGCCAGCAGCCAGCCGCCACCATGGCCCTTGCCGGAATGCACATGCCCGGCCTCGCGCAGCCCGGCCATGGTGCGCCGAAAAATGGCGGGGTTGGTCCCCATGGTCGTGGCCAGCACCTCCGAGGTCAGCGGAACGCTCACCTGCCCCAAATGCAGCAGCACGTGCAAAACCCCGGAAAGTCGCGTGTCCTTGTTCATCCAGCTGTCCTGAAACCTGCACTCGCCCCTGTCAACCGGAGTGGGTTGACCGTCGCATCAATCTTTCGTATCAACAAATGATACATGATATTGCGAGACGATGTCCACGCTCGCCGAGCGCATCAGGAGCCACCATGAGCGGCGCATATACTCCCCTTCGCCACCGCGGTTATCTGGACGGCCCGCCGCGTCAGGTCCCCGGCTTCGCGAGCCTGCACCGCATGGTGGAGATGCTGCTGGCCGAGCACGTTCCCGCCACTGGCAGAGTTCTGGTGCATGGCGCGGGTGGCGGCCTCGAACTCAGGGCGCTGGCCGAAGCCCAGCCCGGCTGGCTGTTCGATGGGGTCGACCCATCGCCCGACATGCTGGCGCTGGCCGAGGAGACGATCGGCCCGTACGGGGCGCGCGTGCTGCTGCACCGGGGGCTGATCGACGCGGCGCCGTCCGGTCCGTTCGACGCGGCGACGAGCCTGCTCACCTTCCACTTCATCCCGATCGACGAACGGCGCGAGACGCTCCGGCAACTGCATCGGCGGCTGAAGCCCGGCGCGCCGCTGGCGTTGGTGCATATCAGCTTCCCGCAGTCCGAGCCGGAGCGCTCGCAATGGATCGCCCGGCATGCGGCCTATGGCGCGCCGCGTGGCATCGATCCCGCGCATCTCGAAGCCGCACGGGAGGCCATCGGCACCCGGCTGACCATCCTCTCGCCTGGAGAAGACGAGCAGATGTTGCGCGAGGCCGGTTTCGACCGGATCAGCCTGTTCTTCGCCGGCCTCAGCTTCAGGGGCTGGATCGCTTACGCTGCGTAAGGATCAAAAAAACTGTTCGCACCATGTCGAATCCCGCTCCGGGGCTTCGACTAGAAATGAAGGCTGGATTGGCCGGCCGAAGCAAACACCGGAGCTCACTGATGATCCCGACGATTACGGCTTTTGCGACCTCCCCTGATGGCGGCCAGGGACAGGCGCGCGACATGCGCGTGCGCTGGGCGCTCGAAGAGGTTGGCCAGCCCTATGACGTGCGTCTCGTGTCGTTCGCCGAGATGAAGCAGCCGGCGCACCGTGCGCTGCAGCCGTTCGGGCAGATCCCGACTTACGAGGATGGTGAGGTCACCCTGTTCGAGTCCGGCGCCATCGTCTTCCACATCGCAGCGCAGCATCAGGGCCTGCTGCCGAATGACCCCGCGGCGCGGGCCCGCGCCATCACCTGGATGTTCGCCGCGCTCGCCACCATCGAGCCGCCGATCGTCGATCGCGAAGCGGCGGAGTATCTCGAAGGTGACAAGCCCTGGTACGGGGAGCACTTGGCGACTGTCGACGAGCGCATCCGGGACCGGCTGAGCGACCTGTCGCGGCGGCTCGGCGATGCTGACTGGCTCGATGGCGCATTCAGCGCCGGCGACCTGGTGATGGTCGGCGTACTGCGCCGGCTCGAGGGCTCGGAGCTCTTGGCGGAGCACCCGAACCTCACCGCCTATGTCGCTCGCGGCAAGGCACGCCCCGCTTTCCAGCGCGCCTATTCGGCGCAGTATGCGGTGTTCGCCGACAGCCAGACGGCGGCGGCCTAGACGGGCGTCGACGCCGCTCTCCACACCTTGATCGCGGCATCGCTTGCGAGCGGCGCCGCTCTGCGACTACGGTCCGCCGTCTTTGACGGGGATGTGCATGCTCAGGGTGATTTCGGCTTTTCTCGTATTGGCTCTGGCGACGACGGCCGGTGCGGCAGAATGGACCTACGAGGATGGCAGCGTGCCGATCGCCTATCTCGACAATGGCAGCGCACAGTTTCAGTTCGCCTGCCGCGGCGGCGACCTGGCGATGGGCTTTTGGGTGCGCTCGCCGCATCAGCAGGTTGCCGGCGCCAGCTCGATGAACCTGGCCATCACCCCGGATCCCGCCGAGGGTGCCGGCGTTTCGGCTGCCGGCGGCAGCAGCTTTGCGCAGGAGATCCCGCTCATCCACAGCGACGGCACCTCGATGATCGTCCGTGGTCCAGTGGCCCGGCAGTGGGCGCGCATCACGCAGGGGGCCAAGGCGACGATCCACATCGCCTATGTCCGCAGCAAGTCGCGGGGCGGGCTCGAAGTGTTCGACAGCAACACGTTTGGTGCCAAAGGCTCTTCGGCCGCCATCGAGCGCGTGCTCGACCGCTGCGGCTGAGCTGTACCCGGCCCCCGCCGGCATCCTGGCACAAGCAGGTCCACAAAGCAGTGTGGCCGCCCCTTGCGGAGCGGCCACGAGATAGTCGATCGATCGAAGTCGATCAGGCGGCCTTGCGGCCCAGGCCATTGTCCTTGGCGAGGCGCGAGCGGGTTGCCGAGTAGTTCGGAGCAACCATCGGGTAGTCGGCCGGCAGGCCCCACTTCTCGCGGTACTCTTCCGGCGAGAGATTGTAGTGGGTACGCAGGTGCCGCTTCAGCGACTTGAACTTCTTGCCGTCCTCGAGACAGATGATGAAGTCCGGGGCGACGGACTTGCGAACCGGGACGGCCGGCTTCAATTCCTCGGCCGGCTCGGCCGCGACGGGAGACTGGAGATTCCGGAGGGCAGCATGCACGTCAGCAATCAGCTTGGGCAGGTCGGTAACGCTGAGAGCATTGTGGCTAACATAAGCGGAGACGATGTCAGCGCTCAGATCGATGAGATCGTTGTCAGCCGCGGCATTGCCGCTGATGATATCGGTCATTTCGGGTCCTTTTCTGCGGTATGTCAGGGCGAAGAGGTGGCAGCCTTGCCCTGGACTGGTTCAATAGAACCGCTGCACTGCGAATGCAATAGCAACTGTCGTCTATGTGTATAACCTTTGATTTGCGGCAATAATGTGCAGTTGCCAAAGTGTTTCACTTCAAATCGTCCACAGTCGTCGCAGCGGTCGGCGCCTCGCCGCAGCGATATGCCGCACGCGCCAGCAAGTGGGCGGCAATTGGTGTAGAGAGCAGCAGGAACACTATCCCCAGCAAAGCACGCAGCACCACGGCGCCGTCGAACGATGCCACTGCGACCGCAAGCAGGATCAAACCGGCTCCAATTGCACCCGCCTTCGACGCTGCATGCAGCCGCGTGTAGAGGTCGGGCAGTCGCAATACTCCGATCGCCGCGATCAGGCTGAACAACGCGCCGGCAAGCACCAGCAAGGCGGCAAGGTATTGTGTGAGCTCGAGGATCATTGCTCGGCCTCCCTGCTGCGGCGCGCCGCCCGGCTCATCAGATAACGGGCCAGCGCCACAGTCGCGAGGAAGCTGACGAGAGCCAGCGCGATGGCAATGTCTATATAGAGTGAGAACCCGGTCAGCACGGCGACCCCGCCGATAAAGCCCACAGCGAGCACGCCGATCATATCGAGCGCCAGGATACGGTCCCCGAGATTGGGGCCGCGGATCAGGCGAATCACCGCCAGCAGCATGCCGACCAGCAAGAGCCCGAGTGCGGTCTGGCTCGCCAGCTGCAGTACTGCTGCGCCGCTCATCGGAACGCCCCCGCGACCTTCGCCTCGAAGCCGGTGGCGATCTGTTTGATGAATGCCGCACGATCGGTGACGTGGATGGCGTGGATGTAGAGCAAGCGCCGATCCTCCGACACATCGACGCTGAGCGTTCCCGGCGTCAGCGTGATCAGGTTGGCCAGCAGCGTGATCTCGGCGTCGCTGGTCACGCTCAGTGGAAACGCGATGATCGCCGGCCGGATATGCGCGTTGAGATCGGGCCGCAGCACCAGCCGCGCCACCCGCAGCGCGCTCGCCACCAGTTCGGTGATGAACAGCCCCGCCAGCGCCACTATGCGCAGCGCCCGCGGCAGCAGGTTCGGGCGTGACACGTATCGGCGCACGACGAACAGGCAGGCGGCGCCGACCAGTGCGCCGAGCAGCAGGTTGGGCAGCGTGAAACTGCCGGTGGCCGCCGCCCAGCCCAGCGCCAGTACGATGGTAAGCAGGACCAGACTCATGGCGCCGCTCCCTCGAGGCCGGTGGCGACGACGTAGTTGGCCGGCCGAAGCAGCCCGGCCGCAGCCTCCTTGCCGAAGCCAAGCAGCGGCTCCGGCCACAGCCCAAGCAGCAGCACGACGAGCGTCAGCACGCCGGCCGAGCCAAGCCCGAGCCAGCGCACCTGCCGGCTTAGCGGCTTCAGGTCGGGGTTCGGGGCCTCGGTCGTTGCCGCCTCATGCCCGGCGCGCCAGAAGATGTGGGCCCAGAGCCGGCTGACGGCGATCAGGGTCAGGAGCGCGTTGCCGAGCACCGCGAGCCACAGTGCCAGGCCCCAGCCATCGCGGCCAAAGCCCCAGCCCTCGATGCCGCCCTGCACCAGCAGCAGTTTCGGCCAGAAGCCGAGGAATGGCGGCACGCCCGCCACCGCCAGCATCAAGACGAAGAACAGCAGCGAGGGCAGCGAGGCCGCCGCGTAGATGCCGCCCATTCGACGCGTATCGGTCTCGCCGGTCATCGCCTCGAGCAGCCCGGCAACGAGATAGAGCGCGGTGATGGTCAGCATGGCGTGCAGCACATAAGTCGCCGAGCCCGCCAGCCCTGCCGCATTGCCAAGCGCCGCCCCGGCAATGGTGGCGCCGATGCCGCCGATCACCAGGAAGCCGAGCGCCCGCCGGAGATTGGTCTCGGCGATCGCCCCGAGCGGTCCGAGGATCAGCGTACTGATCGCCACCAGCGCCAGCACCGGCTCGAGCACCTCGCGGCTTGCCGGCAGCAGCATCACCAGGGCGCGCAGCAGGGCGTAGACGCCCACCTTGGTCAGCAGGCCCGCCATCAGCGCCGAGATTGCCGGCGGCGGTGCGTGGTAGCTGGCGGGCAACCAGGCATTCACCGGAAACGCCGCCGCCTTCATGCCGAAGGCCAGCAACAGCAGCGCCGCGATCGAGGCCAGCACCGCCGGGTTGGCTGCCCCGGCACGGCCAACGATGTCGGCCATGTTGAGTGTCCCCAGCGTGCCATAGAGCAGCCCGAGCGCGGCGAGGAAGAAGCTGGTGGCGAGGAAATTGAGGAAGCCGTATTTCACCGTGCCGTCGAGCTGGATGTTGCGTCCGCCCAAGACCATCAGCCCGAAGCTCGAGATCAGCATCACCTCGAACCAGACATAGAGGTTGAACAGGTCGCCGGTGAGGAACGAGCCGCTGACACCAGCAAGCAGCAGGAGGATCAGCGGGTAGACCCCATCGCGCCGTGCCCGGTCGGGCATGTCCATCCGCAGGTAAACCAGCAGCAGCAACGTCACCCCGGCTGCCGCCAGCGCGAACACCGCACTGGTCAGATCGGCGACGAAGCTGATGCCGAAGGGCGGCAGCCAGCGCCCCATGGTCATCGCCACCGGTCCCGTCTCGCTCACCCTGAGCGCCAATGCGATGTCCGAGACGAAGATCACCGCGACGATGCTGAGCGCCAGCCAGAACTGCGCCTCCCGCGCCTCGCGCAGCATCAGCAGCACGGCGCCGCCGAGCAGCGCCAACACCACCGGCAGAATCACCAGCCAGTCGGTCGGATGCGTGGCGAAATCCTGCATCGCGCCGCTCATCAGTAGCTCATCGGCGGTTTCGGGCCGCCGCGCGGCTCGGTGACGCGCATCCGGTCGGTGTCGTCGGCCTCGAGCGACTGGTAGGCGCGGTAGGCCAGCACCAGGAGGAACGCGAACATCGCAAAGCCGATAACGATGGCGGTGAGGATCAGCGCCTGCGGCAGCGGGTTCGCGGCCCCTGCCAGTGGCGCCTTCGCCCCCTCGAGCGCAATAGGCGGAACGATCCGCCCCAGCCGCCCGGCGACTAGGATCAGTAGGTTCACCGCGTTGCCCAGCAGCACCAGCCCGAGCAGCATGCGGATCAGCGCGCGCGACAAGAGGAGGTAGATCGCGGCGGCGAGGAAGACACCGGAGAGCGCGGCGATGACATGGTCCATCAGGCGCCCCCTTCCTCGTCCTCGAGCGCCAGCGCCACCGCGGCGATGGTGCCGAAGACGACGAAGTAGACGCCGATATCGAACACCATCGGGGTAGAGATCGCCACCTCCACCTCGTCGAACTCGAAGATGGTCCAGAGCCCGGTGAGGAACGGCACGTCGAACACGATCGACAGCGCTCCCGCCAGTGCCGCGAGCGCCACGCCGAACCCGGCATAGGCGAGCGGATGCAACTGCAACGCGGTGCGCGCCGCACCGGCGCCCATCGCCATGCCGTAGATGGTCAGCGCCGATGCAGCGATCAGCCCGCCGATGAAGCCGCCGCCCGGCTCGTTGTGGCCGCGCAGCAGCACGAACACCGAGAACACCAGCATCACGGCAACCAGCAGCGGTGCGATGGTGCGGAAGATCAGCGAGTTCATGCCACAGCCTTTCGCGCCGCGCGGCGCTTCGGCTGAGGCGCAGGCTCGACCGGTGCGACCTCGACAGGCTTCTGCCGCCTGGCGCCGCGGATCAAAGCCAGGATGGCGATGCCCGCAGTCATCACCACGGAGATTTCACCCAGCGTATCCAGCCCGCGGAAGTCGACGAGGATGACATTGACGACATTGTGCCCATGCGCGATCGGCACGCTATGCGCGTTGAAAAAGGTCGAGAGCCTCAAATCGAACGGCCCCTCGATCACCGCCCAGAGCAGCATGGTCACGGCGACGCCGCCGAGCAGCGCCACGCCGCCGTCACGGGCCCAATCCTCGAGCGGCCGCCGGTCGGCGGTATCGAGATCGAGCCGGGTCATCACCAGCGCCAGGATCACCACACTGAGGATTTCGACCATGAACTGGGTGAAGCTCAGGTCCGGCGCGCCGAACACCAGGTAGAGCAGCGCCACCGCCAGGCCCTGCACCCCGAGCGCCAGGATGGCGAAGAGGCGGCTGCGCGCATAGACCACGGTCACGACGCCGAGCACCGCGAGCCCGACCAGCCCCCACTCATAGAACCGGAGATCGAGCGCCTGCGGCCCGCGTGGTAGCCCGTCCAGCAGCCAGAGCGGCCCGATCGCCGCGACCACCAGCAAGGCGAACACCACGAACAGGTAGAGTTCCAGCCGCCCGTGGTGCAGCAGCCGCGTCATTGCCCCGGCGATACGCACGATGCCGAAATACACCCAGTCGAAGCCGATATCGAAGCTCCAGCCGATCGCCGTTGCGGTGCGCCGCAACAGCGACCGTGCCAGATCGAGCCTGAGGAACAGCCCGATGGCCAGCACCCAGGTGGCGACCGAAAGCCAGAACGCCGGCCCCAAGAGGTCGACGCCGAACTTCAGGTGCGTCTCGACGGGGACACCGAGGATCGCCGAGGTCGCCGGTGCGACCGCCAGTTGCCCAGCCAGTGTCGGCACGAAGCCGAGGAAAATTCCCAGGACGCCCATGACTAGCGGTCCCGCCAGCATCGCCACCGGCGCCTCGTGTGGCTCGATCGGCGTCGGCAGCAATTGCCCCATGAAGGGCTTGATCAGCAGCGCCAGCCCGATGGCGCCGAGCAGCGCGTTGCCCAGCACGAGCGCAGCAAGCGCCAGCAGCGACTCAAACTGTCCGATCGCTAGGGCGGCATACATTTCTTCCTTGGCGAAGAAGCCGATCAATGGCGGCAGCCCGAACATCGCGGCCGAGGCCATGATGGTGCCGATGAAGCTCAGCGTCATCGGATCGCGCAAACCGCCGAGCATGGTGATGTCGCGGGTGCCGGTCCCGTGGTCGATCGCCCCGGCGACGAGGAACAGCCCGGCCTTGTAGAGGGCGTGGGCGATGAAATAGAGCACCGCCGCAGTCACCGCGAGCTCGGTGCCCGCGCCCAGCAGCAGCATCAGCAAGCCGAGTGAGGCGAGCGTCGTCTGCGCCAGCATCTGCTTGAGGTCGGTCTGCCGCAGCGCCGCGATCGCGCCCCAGAGCAGCGTGGCGCCGCCGAACGCCATCAGCGTCAGGTTCCAGATCGCCTCGCCGCCCAGATGCGGGGTCATCCGCGCCACCAGGTAGACGCCGCCCTGCACCATGGTCGCCGAGTGGAGGTAGGCCGAAACCGGTGTCGGCGCCTCCATGGCGTTGGGCAGCCAGAAATGGAACGGTAGTTGCGCCGATTTGGTGAAGGCCGCGAGCAGCACCAGCCCGACCAGCAACGGATAGGCGAGGTGGCCCTTGAGGTCGCCCGCAGCGCTCAGGTCCCAGCCGCCCGAGATGGTGTAGATCGTCACCCCGGCCGCCAGCAGCGCCAGCCCGCCAAAGCCGGTCACCAGCAGCGCCTGGATCGCGGCGCGGCGCGCCGCCTGGCGCGTGTGGTCGAAGCCGATCAGCAGGAACGAAGCAACCGAGGTCAGCTCCCAGAACAGGTAGAGCGCGACGAGATTGTCGGCCAGCACCAGCCCCTGCATCGCCCCCATGAAGGCCAGGAGGAAGCCGAGGAACCGGCCCTGCTTGTGCCCCTTCAGGTAGGCGCCCGAATAAAGCAGGATGAACGCCCCGATGCCGGCAATGGTCAGGGCAAAGGTGAGGCTCAGACCGTCGACGAGAAAGCTCAGCTCGAGCCCCCAGGACGGCGCCCATGGCCAGGCGATGGTGATGATCTCGCCGTCGGACACCCGGCCGAGCAACCCCCATAGCGCAATGAACCCCGCCACCGGCACCAGCGCCACCACCCAGCCGGCAAGGTCACCAACCAGCCGATGGACGAGCGGCGCCAGCGCTGCCGCCACGAAGGGCAGCAGCACGACGAGTGCAATCGCTATTGCCGGTGTGGCCTCCACCCGGGTCCGCCCCCTGTGGGATTCGCTTGCGGCAGCTTAGCCCCTCCCCCCGCCCCGGCAAGGCAAACCGGTCGGCCCGCACGACTGCACCACAGCTTTGTGAGAGCTGGGGGATTTGCGATCAGGCGCCGCAATCGCCATATCTGGCGCCGTAACGGAGATTCCCCGATGAGCGAAACCTTCAAGGTTCAGAAGTCCGACGAAGAGTGGCGCGCCACGCTCAGCCCCGAGCTCTATCGCATCGCGCGCGAGCACGGCACCGAGCGGCCCTGGTCCCACATCTACAACACCGAAAAGCGCGACGGCGTCTATCACTGCGCCTCATGCGGCGCCGAGCTGTTTACCGCCGACACCAAGTACGAATCCGGCTCGGGCTGGCCGAGCTTCTTCAAGGCGATCGAGGGCTCGGTCGCCCAGACCGTCGACCGCTCGCACGGCATGGTCCGCGTCGAAGCGCACTGCGCCAATTGCGGCGCCCATCTCGGCCACATCTTCCCCGACGGCCCCAACCCGACGGGCGAGCGCTTCTGCATGAACGGCACGAGCCTGCAGTTCGAGCCGAAGGCTTAGCGCACCCAGAGCGGCCCCACGCGCTCTTGCCTTCTCCCCTTGTGGGAGAAGGTGGCGCGCAGCGCCGGATGAGGGGTCCGCGCAACGAAGTGTAGCGCGATCGGAGCGAAAGCGACGAGCGACACAAGTACGCGGAGAGAACCCCTCATCCGCCCTTCGGGCACCTTCTCCCACAAGGGGAGAAGGCGGCGCGGCAGCATCCCGTCCTTTACAATCGCTCACCGTCGCGCCTACCTCGCGGCAACACCCCCTCCCGAGAATCCTCCCATGCCCACCCCACCCGTCGCCGAACGCCGCCAGCATGCCACGACCAATCACGGCATCACGCGGCAGGATCCCTATCACTGGCTGCGGGCCGATAACTGGCAGGAAGTGATGCAGGATCCCTCCACCCTGCCAGCCGACATCCGCAGCTATGTCGAGGCGGAGAACGCCTATTTCGCCGAGGCCTTCGAAACGGCGCACGAGGCGCTGACCGACAAGATCTATCGGGAGATCCGTGGCCGCATCAAAGAGGACGAGAGCGGCATCCCGTCGGCTGACGGCCCCTGGGCCTACAACTCACGCATGGAAGAGGGAAAGCAGTACCCGATCCTGGTTCGTACGCCGCGCGATGGCGGCGATGAAGAGGTGCTGCTCGATTGCAATGTCGAGGCCGGCGAGGAGTATTTCGGCTTTGGCGGCGGCGACCACGATCCGTCGCACCGGCTGCTCGCCTGGAGCGCCGACCGGCAGGGCTCGGAGTTCTACACCCTGCATATCCGCGACCTCGCCACCGGCAAGGATACCGGCGAAGTGATCGAGGATGTCGCGGGCGGCGGTGTGTGGTCGGCCGATTCCAGCGCCATCTATTATTCCGAATATGACGACAACCACCGTCCGTTCCGGGTCCGCCGGCATGTGCTCGGCACGCCGCAGGCCGATGACGAGATCGTCTACGAGGAAAAGGACCCGGGCTTCTTCGTCGGCGTCGATGAGACCCTCAGCCGCAACTACATCGTCATCGATGCACACGACCACCAGACGTCCGAGTTCTGGCTGATCGACACCCGCACCGGCGGCGCGCCGAAGCTGGTTTCGCCGCGCCTCACCGACCGCGAATACGACGTCGAGGACCGCGACGGGGTGTTCTACATCCTCACCAACGCCGACGGCGCCGAGGATTTCAAGATCGTCACCGTCGCCGCCGACAATCCGGCGGCCGAAAACTGGATCGACCTGGTGCCACACCGCCCAGGCGTCTTGATCCTCGACATCATCCTCCTCAGCCACCACCTCATCCGGCTCGAGCGCTCCGAGGGGCTGCCGCGCATCGTGGTGCGCAACCTCGACGATGGCGAAGAGTGGACGGTGAAATTCGACGAGGAGGCCTATGCGCTCGGCATGTCGGCCGGTTTCGAGTTCGACACCAAGACCATCCGCTTCAGCTATTCGTCGCCGACCACGCCATCGCGGACTTACGACCTCGATCTGGTGACGCGCGAGCGCACCCTCCTGAAGGAACAGGTGGTCCCCTCCGGGCACAACCCTGATGACTACGAGACAAAGCGCATCTTCGCCACGGCCAAGGATGGCGAGCGGGTGCCGGTGACGCTGCTCTACCGCAAGGGCCTGAAGCTCGACGGCAAAGCGCCGGCCCTGCTCTATGGCTATGGCGCCTATGGCATGGCGCTGCCGGCCGGCTTTTCGGTCTCGAAGCTGTCGCTGGTCGATCGCGGCTTCGTCCACGCCACGGCACATATCCGCGGCGGCATGGACAAGGGCTATGCCTGGTACAAAAACGGCCGCCGCGAGCAGAAGACCAACACCTTTACCGATTTCGTCGCTGCCGCCGAAACGTTGATCGAACTGGGCTATACGTCGAAGCAGCGCATTGTCGCCGAGGGCGGTTCGGCCGGCGGCCTGTTGATGGGCGCCGTCACCAATATGCGTCCCGAGCTCTGGGCCGGCGTCATCGCCGAGGTGCCGTTCGTCGATGTGCTCAACACCATGCTCGATGAAACCCTGCCGCTCACCCCTCCGGAATGGCCCGAATGGGGGAACCCGATCACCGACAAGGCGGCCTATGACCGCATCGCCGGCTATGCCCCCTACGAGCAGGTGGCGGCCATCGACTATCCGCCGATCTTTGCGCTGGCCGGGCTCACCGATCCGCGCGTCACCTATTGGGAGCCGGCCAAGTGGGTGGCCAAACTCCGCGCCACCAAGACCGACGGCAATCCGCTCTACCTCAAGACTCACATGGGCGCCGGCCATGGCGGCGCTTCCGGCCGCTTCGACCAGCTCAAGGAGACCGGCCTGAGCTACGCCTTTGCGCTCAGTTGCGTCGGATTGGCATAATTCCACCCAAAGCGGGAATTGTTGAGCAATGCCAAAGGGCCTATATCGGAGCCAGCCCAGCGGCCAACAATCATAGAGACTGTCCCCCAAGGAGGCATCCAGAATGGCATACGAACTTCCCCCCCTGCCCTACGCCTATGACGCGCTCGGCCCGTACATGAGCAAAGAGACGCTCGAGTTCCACCACGACAAGCACCACCAGGCTTACGTCACCAACGGCAACAAGCTCGCCGAGGGCAAGGGTCTCGAAGTGCTCGAGCTCGAGGACGCGGTGAAGGAAGTGTTCGGCAAGGACCCGGCGCTCTTCAACAACCTGGGCCAGCACTACAACCACGTGCATTTCTGGAACTGGATGAAGCCGAATGGCGGCGGGGGCGCCGGGAAGGTCCCGGCAGCGCTGCTCAAGGCGATCGAATCCGATCTCGGTGGCTTCGACAAGTTCCGCGCCGATTTCATCAATGCCGGCACCACGCAGTTCGGTTCGGGCTGGGCCTGGTTGTCGCTGAAGGATGGGAAGCTCCAGGTCACCAAGACCGCCAATGGCGAGTCGCCGCTGGTGCATGGCAATGCCAAGCCGCTGCTCGGCGTCGACGTCTGGGAGCACTCCTATTACATCGACTACCGCAACGCGCGCCCGAAGTACCTCGAAGCCTGGTTTGACAACCTGGTGAACTGGGAACATGTCGAGTTCCTGTTCGAAGAAGCCCGCTAAGCTTCACTCGAAATCGCGTTCAGGGCCCGCTTCGGCGGGCCCTTTTCATTTTGCCCGAACGGTTCTCGCGAAAATCGCCAGATCCGCATTTCCTGCTGCTTCCGCCCGCCGCGCCACAATGGTAACAATTGCTTAACCATTGGGAGCGTCGCGAGACCTTGGCTGAACCAGTCCGCACCATAGCCGTGCTTGTCGCCAATCCGGCGCTGAGCTCCATCCTCAGCATGGTGCTGGCTTCGGTGCCGAGCTTCCGGGTCCGCCCGTTCGAATCCGAGCTGGCGCTGGTCACCTATATGCGGCTCGCGCCGGTCGATGTGGTCGTCACCGATTTCGACAGCGCCTCGGCCCGTGCCGACCGGGTCAGCCGTGACCTGCGCGCCGACCAGAGCATCCCGCATCACGACTACCAGGTGATCGCGCTCGCCAGCATGGTGTCGCCCGAAACCAAGGACCTCTGTATCGCCTCGGGCATCGATGAGGTGATCGTCAAGCCGATGTCGCCGAAATACCTGCTCGAACGGGTGCAGTCGCGCATCGCCCGCCGTGCCGCCAGCCTCGCGGGCTACCGGCCGGTCCGCGCCACGACGTCCCGTCGCCCGGATTTCTCGCAGTACGGCAACGTCATTCCGCTATGGACGCGGGAGCGTCCGCTGCCGACGCACTGACAGCCGGGCTCCGCGCCCCCTCATCCGCCCTCCCTCCCAAGTGGACCAATCAGGCTGTTGGCTCAGCCCAGCGTAATAATCGTCTTGCCGAGTTCGCCGCGTTCGACGGCTTCGTGGGCGACGACGATGTCGTCGAGGGTCAGCACGCGGCCGATCTGGTGGGTGAGTTGATTGGCCTCAAGCGCGGCGTTGATGCCGGCGGCGGCTTCGCGGTGGGCCTGGGCAGTCATCACATAGACCAGCACGAACCGGATGGTCGCGTCGAGAAAGATCATCGGCCAGAACGGCAGGGTGGGCTGAGGCACGGCATCGCTGGCATAGGTGGCGACGACGCCGTTGGGCGCCAGGGTCTTGCCAATCAGGTCGAGATTGGCGCCAAAGGCGACTTCGACGAAGCGGTCGACGCCCCTACCCTTGCCGTCGCCCGTGAAGGCAGCAACCCGGGCGGGCAGATCATCAGTGTGGCGGTTGAGGACCAGATCGGCACCGGCCGCAGTGGCTGATGCGGCGGCCTCGTCATTGCCGACCGAGGCGATGACGCGGGCACCACCGAGCTTGGCGAACTGGATGGCGTAGCGGCCGACCGCGCCGGCACCGCCGGAGACGAAGACGGTCTTACCGGTGACCGGACCATCGACGAAGACACAGCGATAGGCCGTCATGGCGGGAATGCCAAGGCAGGCGCCTTCCTCGAAGCTGACGCCATCGGGCAGGTGGACAGCCTTCCAGGCGGGGAGCGTGGTGTATTCGGCGGCTGAGCCGTTCCAGCGGCCAAGCTGGGATTCGTAGAACCAGACGCGCTCACCGATCCGGCTGTCGAGTTCGGGGGAACCCACGGCGACGATCTCACCCGCGCCATCCTGATTGGGCACGACCTTGGGGAAGGCCGGGGCGCCGCTGCCGCTGCGACCCTTGGTGTCGGACGGATTGACGCCCGAGGCGCGGACGCGGATCAGCACTTCGCCGGGCGCGGGTTGTGGCGTGGGCAACTCGCCGACCTGCAATACGTCGCGGGCGGGGCCCTTGGTGGAAAACCAGGCAGCTTTCATTCGCACGTTCCTCTTGTTTCCCAGCCTAGCTAGGTCTTCAATGCATCTGAGAACAGTACGTACAAAGGCAACATGTACTATCATGAATGATAGCACCCCTATCCTGACCCGCCCACGCCGCAGGGCTGGCCGCACCGGTTGTGCGGTAGAAGTGACCCTTTCGGTAATCGGGGGCCTGTGGAAACCGGTGATCCTGTTTCACCTGCTCGACGGCAAACTGCGCTTCAATGCGCTGTGCCGGATGGTGCCCAATGCGACGGCGCGCATGGTGACGCTGCAATTGCGCGAACTGGAGCGTGACGGGGTGATCAATCGCATCGTTTATCCGGAAGTGCCCCCGCGCGTCGAATATGAGCTGACGGAACTGGGCCGCTCGCTCGAGCCGGTACTGCTCAGCATGCGGAGTTGGGGGATGGGCTTCAGCTCGGACGAGGAGCGCGAAGACCTCCATGTCTGCCCCTAAGCGCGCGCTCGCGGCAGTCCGTCTAACGCGCTAGACAGGCTGCCCCTCAGACAGGGGATGACATCAAGCGTGGTTCGAGAGCGTGCTTGCCCTAGGCCGTCACGTTCAGCGCCCAGGCCACCTTGTTCCAGAGATCATCGACATTGTCGGTGAACACCACGACGCGGTCGGCATGGCTCACCGAGTGGCTGAGGATGTCCGTCGCCATGCCGCGCATCGCCTCGAAGGCGCGGTGGTGGTTGAGCAGCACCACGGGCTTGCCGCCGGCGCCGGCGCCGGCTCGCACCCAGGTGCGATAGAGCGCAGCTGCCGAAGCAAGCGAGCCCGGCAGTCCGACAAAACCCTGCGCCAGTTCGCCAACCCGCTTCACCCGCGCCTCTGGGTCGTCGATCCGCTCCACCGGCACTTCGGCCAGCGCGGCGGGCGCCTGGAACGCCGCATCGGCGACGATCAGCACTTCGCCGCCGGCCGCGCGGGCGCTGGTGATCAACGGGATATTGTCCAGCGTCTCGTCGGCGAGGCAGATGATCCGCGCCCCATGCCGTGCCAGGAGCGTGCCGGCCTGCGACATGATCGAGCTGCGCTCGGCATCGCCCGGCCCTTTGTCGGAGGCGAAGACCGCGAGCGCCGGGTGGTTCTGCGCGACGTTAGCGGCCACGGGTGAGGCCA
Source organism: Devosia sp. Root105 (assembly GCF_001424865.1). Taxonomy (NCBI): domain Bacteria; kingdom Pseudomonadati; phylum Pseudomonadota; class Alphaproteobacteria; order Hyphomicrobiales; family Devosiaceae; genus Devosia; species Devosia sp. Root105. The sequence goes on along the minus strand of NZ_LMCR01000019.1, from coordinate 319,974 downwards.
CCCAGGATGCCGCGCAGCAGTGCCTTGCCGAGCCCGTTCGCCATGGTGCGACTGAACGAGGTGATGGCGGCTTCGGTCGGCGTCTGCCGGGTCGAACGGCGCGGCTGGGCAGCGCGCTCGGCGCGTTCCTGCGCCGCCGCGGCCTTGGCGTCGGCCTGCGCCTGCTTGGCGTCGAGCTCGGCCTGCTTGGCCTCCGCCTCGCTCGCCTGGCGCTCCTGGGTCTTTTTGGTCAGCACCTCGAAGGCCGACTCGCGATCGACCACCGCGTCGTAGACGCCAGCCACCGGCGAGTTGGCGATCACCGTGCGCCGTTCCTCCGGCAGCAGCGGCCCGACCTGCCCGGAGGGCGGCCGGATCAGCGTGCGACCGACGATCGAGGGTACGCCCTTATCTTCCAGCACCGAGACCAGCGCCTCGCCGGTACCCATCTGAGTGATCACTTCGGCGGTCGAGAAGTCGGGGTTGGGGCGGAACGACTCTGCCGCCATCCGCACCGCCTTCTGTTCCTTGGGCGTATAGGCGCGCAGCGCGTGCTGTACGCGGTTGGAAAGCTGCGCCAGCACGGCGTCCGGAATGTCGGCCGGGTTCTGCGTCACGAAATAGACGCCGACGCCCTTGGAGCGCACCAGCTTGACCACCTGCTCCACCTTATCGACCAGCGCCTTGGGCGCGTCGTCGAACAAGAGGTGGGCTTCGTCAAAGAAGAACACCAGCTTGGGCTTTTCCGGGTCGCCGACTTCCGGCAGCACCTCGAACAGCTCCGACATCAGCCAGAGCAGGAACGTCGCGTAGAGCCGTGGCGCGCGCATCAGCTCGTCGGCGGCGAGGATCGAAACATAGCCCTTGCCGTCGGTGGTGGTGCGCATCAGGTCGCGGATGTCGAGCGCCCGCTCGCCGAAGAACTGGTCGCCGCCCTGCTGCTCCAGCACCAGCAGCGAGCGCTGCACGGCGCCCACCGTGGCCGAGGCGACATTGCCGTACTGCACCGAGATATCCTTGGCGTTGTTGGCGATTTCCACCAGCAGCGCACGCAGGTCCTTCAGGTCGAGCAGCAGCAGCCCGTTATCGTCGGCATATTTGAAGGCGATGTTCAGCACGCCTTCCTGGGTGTCATTGAGGTCGAGGATGCGGCTCAGCAGCAGCGGGCCCATCTCGGAGATGGTGGTCCGCACCGGGTGGCCCTGCCGGCCGAACAAATCCCAGAAGATCACCGGGAACTTGCTCGCCGCATAATCGGTGAAACCGATCTCTTCGGCGCGCTTCACCTGCCAGTCGAGCATCTTGCCCATATTGGCGATGCCCGACAGGTCACCCTTGATATCGGCGGCAAACACCGGGACGCCGGCGGCCGAGAACCCCTCGGCGATCGACTGCAGCGTCACCGTCTTGCCGGTACCCGTGGCGCCGGTCACCAGCCCGTGCCGGTTGCCGTATTTCAGCGCCAGGTACTCCGGCCGGGTGCTTTGGCCGAGATAGATCTTGTCGGGAAGGAGCATGACGCCTCACAGGATTCGATAGCCAGTTGTGGACTCTATAGCGGCGGGGGGATGGGCTGCCAAATGAAAGCGGCCGTTGCCGGCTTGATGCTGGACCGCTCGCACGGCCCCCATCACCGGGTAGAAACCTGGCCCCGATGGGTGTCGGTACGGTTGGATTCAATCCCACATAGCTTGGGGACGGCGCCGGAATCGGCAATTCCCAAACGCCCCCCTACCCCCTTACACTCCCCTCATGCGTATGAACCGCCGTCACATTCTTGCGGGCCTCATCGCCCTGCCGCTGGCTGGCGGTGTTCGGGCGCAGTCGCTCGATTCGACGACCCTGAACCTGGTGCCGGGCAGCCTCGATGATCAGAGCGGCCCGATGCAGGAAGCGCTGCTGCGCGCCGGCGAGGAAGGCCGTCCGCTGTTCCTCGGTTCGGGCAGCTACTACGTGCAGAACCTGCAGGTGCCGAGCAACGTCGTGATTACAGGCATTCCCGGCGGCACCATCCTTGCTGCGGCGGGCGATGCGCCGGTGTTCCGCGTCGCCGGCAGCGCCCATGTCAGTTTCTCGGGCCTCACCTTCACCCGCGGCAATGGCGGGCCGAGCGGCGCCGACCGCGGACTGGTCGAAATCGAGGCCAGCGACCACGTCACCCTGAGCAATTGCAGCTTCATCGGCGGCGCCGCCAACGGCCTCGCGGTGCGCGATGCCGGGGCTGATATCGAGGATTGCGATTTCACCGGCCATGCCCTCGCGGCGATCTTCTCGGTCGATGGCCGCGGCCTCAACATCGTTTCCAACCGCGTCAGCAAATGTGGCAATGGCGGCTTCCTGATCTGGGGCAGCAAGCCGCGCCACGATGGCTCGGTCATCACCGGCAACACCATCGCCGGCATCGGCTCCACCAATGGCGGCAACGGCCAGAACGGCAACGGCATCAACGTTTTCCGCTGCAACGACGTGATCGTCGCCAACAACCAGATCGCTGACTGCATGTTCACTGCGGTGCGGCTCAATTCGACGAGCAATGTCGCTGTCACCGGCAATGTCTGCCGTAACTCGGGCGAAGTGGCGATCTTTTCGGAGTTCGCCTTCTCCGGTTCGGTGATCTCCAACAACATCGTCGATGGCGCCGCCGCCGGCATCTCGATCACCAACCTCGATTCGGGCGGGCGGCTCGCCGTCTGCTCGGGCAATATCGTGCGCAACATCCGCTCGCGCTCCGAGGTCAATCCGGACACCAGGCCCTTCGGCATCTATGCCGAGGCCGAAACCAGCATTTCGGGCAACAGCATCGACAACGTCCCCGGCATCGGCATCCTCGCCGGCCGCGGCACGTTCCTGCGCGACGTGATCATCGCCGACAACGTGCTCTACGCCACCAGCACCGGCATTGGTGTCAGCGTCGTGCAAAACCCCTCCCCCGGGCCCGTCACCATCACCGGCAACATCGTCAACGCTCCGCTCGACCACGCCATCGTGGGTCTCGAGTGGGACACGGTGGTGGTCGAAGACCTGGTGAAAGACGCCGCGAAATACCCGCACGTGACGCTGGCGGACAACTCGGTGAGTGGCTAAAGCCCCGTCGAGGCCTGCGCCACTACGGCCCACTCGCCCGACGCCTGCTGCTTGAAGCAGAGGCCGGAGGCGTAAGGACGGTCGAAGTCGTCGCCGGTGGTTTTGCCGAAACCGACGCCGCCTTCCGGCAGGTGGAAGGCGGTCCATTCGGTCGAGGTCTCGGCGTCGTAGTCGGTGGCATAGAGCAGGCCGGGGACCAGCTTGCCTACGGACTTGCTGCTGTCTTCCATCGTCTCGAACAGCTCGATCTCGCGCTTCACGCCGACGAAGTTGTCGCCACTCGTGTCCAGCGCCTTGGCCGCGCGCTTCACCGCGGCCGGGTCGACCGTTCCGAGCCCATAGGTGCAGATCGCACCCCTCACCGCGGCGTCAGTGCCCCAGGGCTGTCCGTCGGTCAGCGACTGGCCGATGAAATCCAGCTCCATCTTGGTCAGGAACACGCCGATATCGACGTTTGGCGGCAGGTCCCAGTCGCCACCAGCGCTGTTGCCGAGGCCGGCGACCTGCGACTTGGCGCTCTCCCACGGCCCCTCGAGTCTGGTGCCGCGCGGAATCGAGAGATCGAGGGTACCCGTGACGATCGACATCTTCGGCGCCAGCCATTTCCCGATACCGTCGACATCCTTGGCGGCCACCGCCTTCAGCAGTTCGGTCGCTGCCGCGCGCAGGTCGGCCGGGACCTCGACGGTCTTCGCCGGCGAGACCTTCGGCGGGGCATAGGCAGGTCCAGCAAGCGCCGCTCCGCAGAGCAGGGTCGAGGCAACGATAGTCACGACGGCACGGCGCATGCGGGTCTCCGGAGCTGCTGTTGTGGATATTGGACGTCGCCGGGCAGCGCGTCCTTGGTCAGGCCGCCCGCATCTCGCCGACCTCCAAGCCGCGGACATTGCGCACCAGCTGGCGCCCGAACTTTTCCAGTACGGCCCGCTGGCCGGCGTCGGGGTCGGCGAAGCGCAGCAACAGGTTGGCGACCAGCGTCTGGCTCGCCAGCATGTTGCCGTCGTCGATCTTCAGCGCGTAGCCCCAGCCCTTGTCGCGGATGGCGCCACATTGCACGCCCTCGGCGCCGCCCTTCTGCATGACGCGGCCGCCAAATGCCTCCATCACCAGGGTGTCGAGATGGCCGGTGCCGGCGACCAGCAAAGGGTGAGCGGTCGCGGCGTCGAAGATGCGCGTCGCCGCGCTGCCGATCTCCTCCGGCAGCCCGATTCCCGTCGCCATCCTGGCGAAACCGCGGGCAAAGGCCGAGAGCGGCGCGGCCCAGGTGGGGATCGAGCAGCCGTCGGTGCCGCACCGGTCCTCGCTCAGCGGCTCGCCGATCACCGTCTCGACGGCCTTGCGCACCGCCACCTGCACCGGATGACCGCGCGTCACGTAGTCGTGCGTATCGACGCCGAGCGCCCGCGCGACGCTCAGCATGCCGGAATGCTTGCCCGAGCAGTTATTGTGCAACTGGCTCGCCTCCAGCCCGTGGGCGCGCAGCGCCTCGCGCGCCTTGCCGTTGCTCGGCTGGTGCGCGCCGCACTCGAGATCGCCGGCGGCAAGGCCGATGTGACCGAGAAAATGCGTCACGCCCTCGACATGCACATCCTCGCCGTGATGCGAAGCGCAGGCCAGCGCCAGTTCCTCGTCACTCAAGCCGAAGCGGTCGATGGCGCCCGAGGTCACCATAGCCAGCGCCTGCATCGACTTGATGGCCGAGCGCGGAAACACCGGTCGCGAAGTGTCGCCGGCGGCAGCAATGACGTTGCCCTCGGCGTCGGAGATCACAAAGGCGCCGCGATGCCGGTTCTCGACGAAGTTGCCGCGGGTCTGCTCGATAAGGATGGGATTGGCGTCCAAAACTCAGCTCTTCAAAGAAAAAGGCCCGGAGGTTCCTAGGGAACGCGTCCGGGCCGTGAAGTCAATGTTTCGGAGGTCAGTCAAAGGCACGTGTGCATGGGGTAGTCGGGTCGTCACAGGAACCTGCCACGCCGTTTGGAGCAACGCGGCAGGAGACTTGGGGATCAGATGTCCCAGTCGTAGGCCAGCTTCAGGAACTTGGCGTTCACCCAGCCCTTGGTGTCCTGCTGTTCGACGAGGCACCAGTCGGCCCCGCCCTGCGGGGAGATGATGCAGCGCTCGACCCAGACCGAGCTCTTGGGCTCGAACTCGCCGATCTTCTGCGAATAGGAGGCGGGCCACTTCCGGACATTGAGCGTATCCCACTTTTTCACACCGACGATGTGGGCGGGGCTCTCGACGTCATAGCCGGCGGCCATGGCGGGCTGGATGGCGAAAACGGCGGCGCTGGCAATGATCAGACCGGCGAGGGTCGCGACCAGCAGCTTCTCATGGGATCTGTTCATCGTGGCATCCTTTCGGGGGCCGGGTTTCGTTCTGTTGTCCCGACCATGCCCTTCCCCGATTGAACCCCTAGTGAGCCCGTCATTCAGACAGCATTCATCGGCAGGGCAATGTCGCGGCAGCAATAAGGAAAGGGCGGGAACCTTCTCGGTACCCGCCCTTCAATCAGTCGTTGGTTGTCGCTCAGAGAGCGTGGACGTAGAGCACCGCCGAGCTGCGACCGACGATCACGCCAACCACGTCGTCAGCAGCATAGCCGCCCTGGTCCAAGGCCTTGTCCATCTTGTCGTTCTGGGCGATGGCGCTGCGCAGGCTGTCGACGCCGAGCTGCTGCTCGACCAGGTTCTTGTCGACGCAAACCGGCACCACATCCACCGCATCGCGGCCCTTGACGCTACCGATCTGCTTGGCGGTCACCTTGGCGAGGTCGCCGATCTGGGCATCGCAACGCACCAGGCCAGCCACGTTACCCGGGATCTCCGGATCGTCGCCCGGCTTGCCGGGCTGGCAGTTCTTCATGCAGCCTTCCTCGGCGATCTTCGGAATGTCCGGCTGGTCGCAGTTCTTCATACAGCCTTCTTCGGCGATCTCCGGTTCGTCGCAGTCGACGACATTGCAGAACGGATCGAACGGCTCGCCGCCGTCGGAGGTGTCGTCACCACCACCACCGCCGCCACCGCCGCCACCGCCACAGGCGATGCCAGCGCCGCAGTTCATAGCCTGGGCGGGAAGCGTAGTGATGACCGCAAGGCCAAAGGTGGCCACCAGGGCCAGCAGGATGAGTTTCAGGTTTTTCATGATCTCTCTCAACAGTTTGATTGCCCGGCGGCACCCCTGCCGCCGTTCGTCGCGCTCAGCGCTTCGTTGGCGGCGGAAATAGTGCGGGGCGTTTGAACCGCCGCTGATCCGGGCATTCAGAGATCATTCATAGAAACAGCACCCGACGGAGGGCGCCGAATACCTGCACTCGTCTAGCGATGAACGTAGAGATTGACGGTGTCGTCGCCCATCATCTTGACGGCGAACACGTCACTGGCGGAAAAGCCCTTCTGGCGCAACGCAGCGGCCAGCGCTTCGTTGTCGCCGATGGCCGACCGCACCGAGGCGGCATTGCCCTCGGTCCTCAGAACTGAGCGGCCGGGGCAGTATTCAGTGACCCAGACTCGCTGTCGCTCCGTCACGCCTGCGATGTCGTCCGGCGTGACGCGCTTCAGCACGCCAAGGTAGTCATCGCAGACATCGTCATCCTTCTCGATCGGAAGGGCGGTGGCGAGCGCGGGCGGAATCATCGACGCGCCGAGCGCGACGGCAGTAACAGCGCCCAGCATGAGCTTCTTCATCTGGCGGTCTCCTGTGGTTGGCTGCGGCGCCGGGGGCCGCGAATGCACAAACGCCGGTCGGCCCCGCGGCCGATCCGGCGTCAGTTTAGCACCAAGGTGTTGGATCAGCGTCCGAAATTGTGGACGTAAAGGTTGATGGTGTCGTCGCCCATCATCTTGACGGCGTAGACGTCGTCGGCATGGAAACCGCGCTCGGCCAGCAGGTCGGTGAGCACGTCGTTCTTGGCGATGGCGGTGCGGAGATAGGCGGCATTGCCGTCGGAGCGCATCAATGTCGCGGAGGTGCAGAACTCGGTGACCCAGACACGATAATGGCTGTCGACGCCGAGCACCTCGGCGGGCAGCACGCGCTTCAGCGCACCGAGCTGATTGCCGCAAGAGGTGGTGGTGGAGCCGCCCTGAGGACAGCTGGCCTGGCCGCATGGGGTGTCCAGCTGAACCTGGGCCTGCGTCGGTGCGCTTGAGAACGAAGTGAGCATCGCGATGGCGAAGGTCGCGGCGAGAGCGAGCTTGGGCATTTTATCTCCTTGGTCAATGCGGCTAACGCCGCGGGGTGCGAGACATTGCTGCTCGTACGATGGCCAGGAGTTGGGCTCATCACGTTGAACCGGCTCTGATGACGCCGTTCAGATTGGCGACAGGAACGGGCCAACCCGCACCGCATCATCAGAGCCGAGTTGGATCAGCGTCCGAAATCGTGGACGTAGAGGTTGATGGTGTCGTCGCCCATCATCTTGACCGCGTAGACGTCGTCGGCATGGAAGCCGCGCTCGGTCAGCACGTCGGTGAGCACGTCGTTCTTGGCGATGGCGGTGCGCAGGTAGGCGGCGTTGCCGTCGGAGCGCATCAACGTCTCGGAGGTGCAGAACTCGGTGATCCAGACACGGTAGTGGCGGTCGACGCCGAGCACTTCGGCGGGCATCACGCGCTTCAACACGCCGAGCTGGTCGCCGCAATAGGGGTCGCTACCGCCCCCATGGCTGGGACACTGGGGGCCGGCGGTGCATGTATCCCTTGGTTGGGCATTAGCAGGAATAGCAGAGAACGAAGTCAGCATGGCAACCGCGAATGTCGCGGCAAGTGCGAGCTTGGTCATTTCAGTCTCCTGATGTGGGGCGGCGGGGGGTTGGCCCGCACGTGGTAGTCCTTTTCCAATCGAGGGGATCGCGATGAACCGATCCGCCTCCTGACGCTGCAGAGGAGACTGCGCCATCGGCTTTGAACCGGCACTGACGAGTGCGTTCAGCCTCGTGACAGAATGGCCCCAACCCGTGTCGGAGCGTTTCGCCGTTTCAATGAAACGCCAAAAACGCTCCTGGTCACTTTTGTCGTGCTTTCGAACCGGAAAAGTCTGCAACTTTTCCTGAAAGCGCTCTAGGCTTTCGGGCAAATCAGTTTCGGGAGGACGGGAAATGGCCAAGGTTCTGGTGACGGGCGGCAGCGGCAAGCTGGGACGAGCGGTGCTCAAGGACCTGGTGACCAACGGCTATTCCGTCCTCAATATTGACCAGACGCTGCCGAAAGACCCGATCTGCCCGACCGTCCGCATCGACCTCACCGATTTCGGCCAGGTGGCGCAGGCGATCCTTGGCGGCGTCGATGAACGCCACGGCCCGTTCGATGCCGTGGTGCATCTCGCCGCGATCCCGGCGCCAGGTCTGTTCGCCAATAGCCGCACCGTCGCGAACAATGTGCCCACCAGCTACAACGTGTTCGAGGCCTGCCGGCTTGCCGGGGTCAAGAACGTTGTCTTCGCCTCGAGCGAAACCGTGCTTGGGCTGCCCTTCGAAACGCCGCCGCCTTACGTTCCGATCGACGAGGAGTATTTCCCCCGTCCCGAAACCGCCTATTCGCTCGGCAAGCTCCTCGACGAGACGATGGCGGCGCAGTTCTGCCGCTGGGATCCGGAGCTGAAGATCGTCGGCCTGCGCTTTTCCAACGTCATGGATGTCGAAGACTACAAGGCGTTCCCGGCCTTCGACGCCGACCCCAAGCTGAGGAAATGGAACCTCTGGGGCTACATCGACGCGCGCGATGGGGCGCAGGCGGTACGCCGCGGCATCGAGGCCGAGTTCAAGGGGTTCGAGGCCTTCATCATCGCCAACCAGGATACGGTGATGAGCCGTTCCAACATGTCGCTGATGGCCGAAGTGTTCCCCAAGGTGCCGCACAAGCGCGAACTCAGCCAGAACGGCACGCTGCTGTCGATCGACAAGGCCCGCCGCCTCCTCGACTACAACCCGCAGCATAGCTGGCGGAACCACGTCTGATGGCTATCCGGCTCGGCGGGCACGGCTTGCCCATCGGCAGCGAGGATCCCGACGCCTTAGCCCGGGCGCATCGCGATTTCGGCTATGGCGCCGCCTATGTGCCGGAGGTGAGGCTCGACGATCGCGACCGCCTTGTCGCGATCGAGCAGGCGTTTGCCGCCGAGAACATCGTGCTGGCCGAGATCGGCATCTGGCGTAACCTCGTCTCGCCCGATGAAGCGGTGCGCAAGGCCAACCTCGCCTACGCGGTCGAGCGTCTCGCCATCGCCGACGCTGTGGGGGCCGGGTGCGCTGTCAGCTATATCGGCTCGTTTCAGGCTGGCACCGACTATGCCCCAGCGGCCGAGAACATGAGCCCCGAGGCCTTCGACGCCTCGGTCGAAACCGTGCGCTACCTGCTTGATACCGTGAAGCCGACCCGCGCAAAATTTGCGCTCGAGATGATGCAGTATTCCCTGCCGGACAGCGTCGACAGCTATGTCGAGCTGATCCGCGCCATCGACCGCCCGATGTTCGGCGCGCATTTCGACCCGGTGAACCTCATCATGACGCCGCGGGTCTATTTCGATAACGGCGCGCTGATCCGCGAGTGCTTCAGTAAGCTTGGCCAGTGGGTGGTGTCGTGTCACGCCAAGGACATCAAGCTCTATCACCAGGCGGCGTTGCACCTCGACGAGGTGCAGATCGGCGAGGGCGTGCTCGACTATCGCACCTATCTGAGCGAACTGAACCGCCTGCCGCGCGAAGTGCCGCTGATGCTCGAGCACCTCAAGGGCGAGGAGTATGCGGTGGCGCGCGACCGCCTCTTCGCGGTCGGCGATGCCGCCGGTATCGAATTCGCGGTGCGCCCGTGACATTCACTCCTTGGTGATTTGCCGCAATCCGGCCCACAGTGCTGCGTTGCTAGCTTGAACTGATCCCGGACGACTGGAGCCGCCATTGGTCGCCTACATCCTGAGACGCCTGCTGCTGATGATCCCGACCATGTTCGGGATGCTGGTGGTCTCTTTCGTCATCACCCAGTTTGCGCCCGGCGGACCGGTCGAGAACTATATCGCGCAGATGAGCGGCCAGTCGGTCAGCGTCTCCGAGGGCGTAATCGGCAATGCCGAGGGTGATTTCGCCGGCCAGAACGTCGTCAAGTCCAGCGACCAGAACGAGAATTCGACCTATCGCGGCGCCAAGGGCATCCGGCCTGAAATCCTCGCCCGCATCGAAAAGCAGTTCGGCTTCGACAAGCCGCCGCTCGAGCGCTTCTTCACCATGGTGTGGAACTACGTCCGCTTCGATTTCGGCGACAGCTACTCGCGTGGCGTGCCGGTCATCGACCTGATCATCCAGAAGCTTCCGGTGTCGATTACGCTCGGGCTATGGATGACGCTGCTCAGCTACGGCATCTCGATCCCTCTGGGCATCGCCAAGGCGGTCAGGGACGGCAGCCGCTTCGACGTCAGCACCTCCGCCATCGTCATCGTTGGCTACTCCCTGCCCGATTTCGTCGTCGCCGTGCTGTTGATCGTACTGTTCGCCGGCGGCAGTTTCCTCGATATCTTCCCGTTGCGCGGACTGGTCTCGGAGAACTGGTCGAGCCTGCCCTGGTACAGCCAGATCCTCGACTATCTCTGGCACATCACCCTGCCCATCACCGCAATGGCGCTCGGCGCTTTCGCCACCGCCACCATGCTGATCAAGAACTCGTTCATCGACGAGATTTCCAAGCAATACGTCACCGTCGCCCGCGCCAAAGGCCTCACCGAAAAGCGGGTGCTCTACGGCCATGTGTTTCGCAACGCTATGCTGCTGGTGATCGCCGGTTTCCCCGCCGCATTCGTCGGCGCGTTCTTCGGCGGCTCGCTGCTGATCGAGACGGTGTTCTCGCTCGATGGGCTCGGTTATCTCAGCTACCAGTCGGTGATCAACCGCGACTATTCGGTGGTCTTTGCCACCTTCTACATCTTCTCGCTGGTCGGCCTGGTCCTTGGACTGATCTCCGACCTCATGTACATGTGGATCGATCCGCGGATCGATTTCGAGAGCCGGAAGGTGTGATGCACGCCACCGGACTACGCCTCGGCCCGCCGCTCATCGCCTTCGCCCCCGCCGATGCGGCGCGCTCGGCGCCGCTGCTGTCGCCGATCAACCGGCGACGGCTCAAGGTATTCCAGGGTAACCGCCGCGGCGTCTGGTCGCTGTGGGTCTTCCTCATCCTGCTGGCGGTGACCCTCTGCTCCGAACTGGTCGCCAACGACCGGCCGCTCATGGCCTCGTACAAGGGCGAACTGCTGTTCCCGGCGCTCATCGAATATCCAGAGACCAAGTTCGGCGGCTTTTTCGCCGTCACCAACTATCGCGACCCGTTCATCGCGGATGAGATCAACGCCAACGGCTGGATGCTGTGGCCGCCGATCCGCTTTTCCTACAGCACCGTCGATGATGCGCTGTCCGTGCCGGTGCCCTCCGCTCCATCCTGGTTGCAGTCGGTCGAGGTGCGCTGCCAATTGCTTCCCCAGGGCGTCGACGATCCCAATTGCAGCCTCGGCAATTTTCACTGGCTCGGCACCGATGATCAGGGCCGCGACGTGCTGGCCCGGCTGCTCTACGGCTTCCGCATCTCGGTGATGTTCGGCCTGATCCTCAGCTTCTTCTCGTCCATTATCGGCATCACCGTCGGCGCCATCCAGGGCTTCTTCGGCGGCTGGGTCGATCTCACCGGCCAGCGCTTCCTCGAGATCTACGGCGCCATTCCGTCCCTCTATCTGCTGCTGATCATCTCCAGTGTTCTCACTCCCAGCTTCTGGGTATTGCTCGGCATCCTGCTGCTATTCTCGTGGACCTCGTTGGTCGGCATCGTGCGGGCGGAGTTCCTGCGCGCCCGCAACCTCGAGTACGTCGCCGCCGCGCGGGCCCTGGGCGTATCGAACATCGCGCTGATGACACGGCACCTGCTGCCCAACGCAACCGTGGCGACCCTCACCTTTGCGCCGTTCATCGTCGCCGGTTCGGTCACCACGCTGACGGCGCTCGATTTCATCGGCTTCGGCCTGCCGAGTGGTTCACCCTCGCTCGGCGAGCTCCTCAGCCAGGGCAAGGAATACCTGTTCGCCCCGTGGCTTGCGATCACCAGCTTTGTGGTCATCGCCGCGATCCTCATTCTCCTCGTCTTCATCGGCGAGGCGGTGCGCGACGCGTTCGATCCGCGCAAGACCTTCGCGGTGCGGCTATGACCGAACCGCTGCTCAGCGTCGACAACCTGCAGATCGACTTCCAGACCGACGATCGCATCGTCCATGCCGTGCGCGGCGTGTCCTTCGACATCATGCCCGGCCAGACCGTGGCGCTGGTCGGCGAAAGTGGCTCCGGCAAATCCGTCACGGCGCTCTCGGTGCTGAAGCTGCTGCCCCACCCCGCCGCAACCTATCCCGGCGGCCGCATCCTGTTCAAAGGCACCGACTTGCTCGGCGCCGACGAGGCGGGCATCCGCGCAGTGCGCGGTAACGCCATCTCGATGATCTTCCAGGAGCCGATGAGCTCGCTGAACCCGTTGCACACCGTGGCGCGGCAGGTCTCCGAGGCCTTGGTCATCCATCGCGGCATGAACCGCGCCGCGGCCCGGGTGCGAACCATCGAACTGCTCGACGAAGTCGGCATCCCCGACCCCGCCTCCCGCCTCGATGACTTCCCGCACCAGCTGTCCGGCGGCCAGCGTCAGCGCGTGATGATCGCCATGGCGCTCGCCAACGAGCCGGAACTGCTGATCGCGGATGAACCCACCACCGCCATCGACGTCACCGTGCAGGCGCAGATTCTCGAACTGCTGCTGTCGCTGCAGAAGAAGCGCGGCATGGCGATCCTGTTCATCACCCACGATCTCGGCATCGTCCGGAAGATGGCACCAGTCACCCACGTGATGACCGAAGGAAGGATCGTCGAACAGGGCCCGACTGAAGCAATCTTCGCCAACCCGCAGCATCCGTACACCAGGAAGCTTCTCGCCGCGGAGCCAAAGGGCGAGCCGCCGACCACCGATCTTGCGGCCGAGACCATCGTTTCCGCCGAGAAGCTGCGCGTCTGGTTCCCGATCAGGCGCGGCCTGCTGCGCCGTACCGTTGGCCACATCAAGGCGGTCGACGACATCGACATCACCATTCGCCGCGGCGAGACGCTAGGCGTCGTCGGCGAGTCCGGCTCCGGCAAGACCACGCTCGGCCGCGCCCTGCTGCGGCTGGTCTCGTCCGAAGGCCGCATCGTCTATGTCGGCCGGCCCATCGACAAGCTCTCCTGGGCCGGCATGCGGCCGCTCCGCCAGGACCTGCAGATCGTGTTCCAGGACCCGTTCGGCTCGCTCAGCCCGCGCATGTCGATCACCGAGATTATCGCCGAGGGTCTGGGGGTCCACCACCGCGAACTCAGCGCGGCCGATCGCGACGCTCGAGTGGTCCGCGCCCTCACCGAGGTCGGTCTCGATCCCGCCGACCGGCACCGCTACCCGCACGAGTTCTCCGGCGGCCAGCGCCAGCGAGTTGCCATCGCCCGCGCCATGGTGCTCGAGCCGAAATTCGTCGTCCTCGACGAGCCGACCTCGGCGCTCGACGTCAGCGTCCAAGCCCAGGTCGTCGACCTGCTGCGCGACCTGCAGCGGCGCCATGGCCTCACCTATCTGTTCATCTCGCATGACCTGCGCGTTGTCCGGGCGCTCGCCAACCAGCTGATGGTGATGCGCAACGGCAAGGTGGTCGAACACGGGCCGGCCGCCGAGATCTTCGCGGCGCCGCAGTCCGACTATACCCGCGCCCTGATGGCCGCCGCCTTCGCCGTCGAAGCGGTGCCGTCGGCCGAGGTGGCGCAGTGAAAGTTTTGACGCAATCGCCCCTGACGCTAAGCTCCGACAACACGTTCTCCCCCGAATGGAGGCCTTCATGCAAAAGCTAGCCGCCCTTACCCTCGCCGCGCTCCTCGCGTTCAGCCCAGCGATCGCCCAGGAGAAAGTCTGGCACCATGGCGGTTCGCTGATCGGCGAGCCGAAATACCCTGCGGGCTTCGAGAAATTCGACTACGTGAACCCGGATGCGCCGGTGGGCGGCGTGGTGCGGCTCAGCTCGATGGGCGGCTTCGACACCTTCAACCCGATCCTGCCACAGGGCGAACCCGCCGACGGCATCGGGCTGGTGTTCGAGACGCTGACCACGCCGTCGCTCGACGAGAACTCCACACAGTACGGCAACCTCGCCGAAGCCTTCAGTTACCCCGACGATTTCTCCTCGGTCACCTTCCGGATGAACCCGCGTGCCAAGTGGGCTGACGGTGAGCCGGTTACCGCCGAGGACGTGGTGTGGACCTTCAACAAGGTCATCGCCCTGAACCCCAGCCAGGCCAACTACTTCGCCAACGTCACCAAAGCCGAAGTGACCGCACCCGGCGAAGTGACCTTCACCTTCGACAAGGGCGGCAACCGCGAACTGCCCAACATCATGGGGCAGTTGATCGTCCTGCCCCAGCACTGGTGGGAGGGCGCCGGCCCCGACGGCAAGCCGCGGGACATCTCCAAGCCCGGCCTCGAGCCGCCGTTGGGATCCGGCCCGTACAAATTGGCGGCCTTCAGCCCCGGCACCTCGGTCACCTATGAGCGCGATCCCAACTACTGGGGCCTGAAGGAGCCCTTCAACATCGGTCAGAACAACTTCCAGACCGTCAAGTACGAGTATTTCCTCGACACCACCGCTGAGTTCGAAGGCTTCAAGGGCGACGAGTTCGACTGGTGGGACGAGAACCTCGCGCTGCGCTGGCAGGGCGGCTACGATTTCCCCGCCGTCACCGAAGGCAAGGTGATCAAAGAGTTGTTCGAGAACGCCTATCGCGGCTCTGGCATCCTCGTCGGGTTCGTGCCGAACCTCAGGAAACCACTGTTCCAGAACGAAGCGCTGCGCGAAGCGATGCTCTACGCCTTCGATTTCGAGGAGCTCGACAAGCTGCGCTTCTTCGGCCAGTACGACCGCATCAACTCGTTCTTCTACGGCACCGAGTTCGCCTCATCCGGCCTACCACAGGGCGAGGAGCTGGAGATTCTCAACTCGGTCAAAGACCTCGTCCCCGCCTCGGTGTTCACCACCGAGTACAAGAACCCGGTTAATGGCGACACGACCAAGCTCCGGCAGAGCCTGCGCACCGCCAACGAGATCCTGACCAAGGCCGGCTACACCCTCAACGGCAACCAGCTGGTCGATCCCAACGGGCAGCCGGTGACGTTCGAAATCCTGCTCAACGGCCCGACCATCGAGCCGATCGCCGCCGCCTTCCAGACCAACCTCAAGCGGCTTGGCATCAACGCCACCATCCGCTCGGTGGATTCACCGCAATATATCGAGCGGGCCCAGAACCGCGATTACGACATGATCTACACCGGCTGGGTGCAGTCGCTCTCACCCGGCAACGAGCAGCGCGATTTCTGGGGCTCGGCCTCGGCGGCGCAGAACGACAGCCGCAACTATGGCGGCATTTCCGACAAGGGCGTCGACGCACTGATCGACAAGATCGTCTTCGCTGATGACCGCGAAACGCTGATCGCCGCCACCCGGGCGCTCGACCGCGTACTGCTGGCGCACCACTACGTCACGCCCACCTATACGCTGCGCAAATCCCGCATCGCCCGCTGGGACCGCTTCAGCCACCCCGAAACCCTGCCGGAATTCTCGATCGGCTTCCCGACGGTGTGGTGGTACGATGAAGCCAAGGCAGCCAAGACCGGGGCGGCGAAGAACTAGCCCCGCCGACGTTGGCGCGTGGGGCACCCCCACCCTTGATCCCTCCCCGCAAGGGGGAGGGTGACGACTGATGGGTTTGCGCAGCAGCCAGAACCAAACTCGATGCCGCACCTCCCCCTCGACGGGGGAGGCAAGCGGAGCTTGAGAGCGAAGCGAGCTAGCGTAGCTCGAAGGGGGTGCGCGGAGCCACGATTTCACCCCCGCAGATCAAACCACCCGATCGCCTTTTTCTCCGCCTCATCTACCGCGTCCTCATACCCCGCATCGGCATAGCGCATCACGCCGAGCGAGGTGTCATTGGTTAGCGCGTGCGACAGCCGCGCGTCGCCTGCCTCGGTCCCATCCGCCACCAGCGTCACGCCGGCAGACGTCATGTAGCCGGCATAGCCGCCGCCGCCCGAGTGGATCACTACGAGGTCGGCCATCGAGGCGGTGAGCAGCATGGCATCGAGCAGCGGCCAGTCGGCGATGGCGTCGGAGCCGTCCTTCATGTTCTCGGTCATGATGTTGGGGTGGGCCATCGCTCCCGCATCGAGATGGTCACGCGAGAACGCCACTGGCGCTTTCAGCTCGCCGCTCCGCACCAGCGCGTTCACCGCCAGGGCCAGTGCGGTTCGCTCGCCATGCCCCAGCCAGGCGATGCGCGCGGGCAGTCCTTCGAACGGCACGTATTGCCGGGCCAGCCGGATCCAGTTGGTGACGATCTTGTTGTCCGGGAACATCTCCAGCACCAGATCGTCGATGCGCGCGATATCCGAGGCTTCCCCGCTCAGCGCCATCCAGCGGAACGGGCCGATGGCGCGGGCGAATAGCGGTCTCAGATAGGCCTCGGTGAAGATCGGGATATCGAAGGCGTTCTCGACGCCGGCCTGCTTGGCCTGGGTGCGGATCAGGTTGCCATTGTCGAACACTTCCGAGCCGGCCGCCTGGAACCCCAGCATGGCCCGCACATGGTCGGCGATCGAAGCGCGGCTCGCCGCCATCAACTGCCCCTGCCCGTCGACCCGCAGCCGCCGCACTTCGTCTAGGCTCATGCCCTTGGGGACGTAGCCGTAGACGAGATCGTGCGCGCTGGTCTGGTCGGTGACGATGTCGGGGATGATGCCGCGCCGGAGGATTTCCGGATAGACCTCGGCCGCATTGGCGACCAGCCCCACCGACAGCGCCCGCTTGTCGCGCACCGCCGCGGCGATCATTTCGAGCGCCGCATCAAGGTTCGGCGCGATCTCCTCAAGATAGCCGATCTCCTTGCGGCGCTCGGCGCGCGCCGGGTCGACATCGACATCGAGGATCGCCGCGCCCGCCATGCGCCCGGCCAGCGGCTGCGCGCCACCCATGCCGCCCATGCCGGCGGTGAGGATGAAGCGCCCGGCGAGCGAACCGCCGAAGCGCTTCTCGGCGATGCGCATGAATATCTCGTAGGTGCCCTGGATGACGCCCTGGCTGCCGATATACTGCCACGCCCCGGCGGTCAGTCCGCCCCAGGCGATCAAGCCCTTTTTCTCGAGCTCGTAGAACACCTCGGCCTTGGCCCATTGCCCGACGATGTTGCAGTTCGCCATGATCACCAATGGCGCCTGCGCATGGGTCTTCAGCAGCCCGATCGGCTTGCCCGACTGGATGACCAGAGTCTGGTCCTCGTCCATCGTGGTCAACGCCTCGACAATCTGCCGATGCGCCGCCCAGTTCCGCGCCGCCTTGCCGAGCGCCGCATAGACGATCAGCTTTTCGGGGTCCTCACCGACGGCCAGCACGTTCTCGAGCAGCCGCAGCAACGCCTCCTGCCGCCAGCCTTTGGCGCGCAGGACCGGACCGGAGGGAATGGGGAAATTCGGATGGCGGGGATTGGGTTTTGGCATGGTGGGGTTTGATACCGCCACCGACGATGCTCAGCTAGTGAATTTGCCTGTGGTACCAATCAGCACACCGTGCAAGCACCGAATAGAACGCATCGGGGAGCATAGTAAGTTCGACCACGTCGTCATTGGACAATGTGTCGCCCATATTCTTGAACCCGATCAGCCGAACAGATGCGCCGGTGTCCATCTGCAAAATGTGGCTGCCGTCATCAAACGCCTCGTCGCCGTCGGGAACCCAGACGATGGTGCTCCACTCGACATGTTCACCCCCATCTCCGCGGTACACCCCGCCTAGGTAAGCATTAGCAATTTCCACAGCGGGAGTGGCGTCGAACGAGCGCCGAGTGTGACGGCCCCTGTTGAGGAGGCGTTGCCCAATGGCGTCGATGGAGTTGCCAAGCATGCTTGCCTCAGGCTCATCCACCCCGAAACGACAACCTGCCAGATACACAATGAACTTGCCCAGGGCCTGATGTGGTGGGTGACGGCTGGCGATCTCGCAATCGATGGCAAAGGTCGATCGATCGCCGAACACCATGGCTAAGCCCAGCCCTTCCGAGCCTTCTTCTTCCGCTTCACGCCGTCGAGCGCGTACTTCGCCAGTTCGATCCCCATGGCCTTTTCGACCGGCGGGTAGACCGCCGGGTCGATCACCGAGGAGGAGAGCGGAATCACCTTCTTGGGCACGTGCAGCACGAAGACGAACATGCCTTCGCGCAGCTGCCCGGCGCTCAGCGGCTGGCCCGCCGCGTCGAGCGTGGCGATCACATCGGGGAAGGTGGCGAGCCGGTTGCCGCCGGCATCGTCGATCGCCATGTATTCGTTCATGGTGTGGATGGTGACGGCTTTGTCGCCCTCGCCCAAGACGAACCGGCCGATATCGAAGGCCTCCTTGGTGTAGACGAGGTCTTTCTTCGTCACCGCGCCCTTCACCAGGATGGCGCCGCCGGTCGCCTTGACGATGGCGTCGATTATCGCCGAGCCACCCTTTTTCTCCGCCGCGATGATCGCCTCGCCGAGGCTCAGCGCCAGCGAGATGCCGCCGAGCGCCGCATTGCGCTGCACATATTTGGCGCGCAGCGGGTTGCGGCAGGAGGCGATGAAGCCACCCGACATGTCGGCCGCGGTGCGGAGGATCGGCGAGATCTTTGCTGTCGCGCCCTTCACCACCAGCTCGATGTAGCGGTTCTCGGCGCGATTGCCGCCCACAGCCGTCTGGATCATCTTCTTGGGGCTGCCGGCCATGCCGATCGAACCCATGTCGCCGGTCGGGTGGGCGCGGATATCGCCCACCGCGTCGACCACCTTGGTGCCGAGGATGGCGCTCGGCAGCCAGGCATTGAGCGTCGAACTCTTGCCGTTCTGCCCGATCATCAGGCCGCGGACCTTGTCGCCCAGCGCCTTCTCGAGCAGCTTCACCGCCTTGACGTAATCGACGCCGCGCATCTCCCATGGTGTGGTCGAGGCCGGTGCGCCAATCGCGGCAGCAGTCGCCACCCAGTCGCGCGGCTCCAGCTCTTCGATGTCGACCAGCTCGGGCTTGCCGACGCTCACCGCCGCAAGCCCAAGCATGCGGCCATGATCAGCCCAGCCCCCGCCGCCGGCGGCATAGACGGAGCCGCCCTTCACTGCGGCTTCCACATCCTTCTCGGTCAGAATTCTACCCACGGTGGATCACCTTACCGCCGGCGTCATTCCCGCGAAGGCGGGAACCCAGGGGAAGCCACCGGCCATCGAGCGTGCGGCTCTGGTTTCCCGCCTTCGCGGGAATGACGCCGTGGGGTGTTTCAAGCTCGCTTGCCATCTTGGTCGACTAATTCCCTATCCAACCGCTTCACCGCCTCAAGCAGCACGGCGGCGCCCAGCGCCACGTCGGCCGTTTCGGCATATTCTTCCGGCGTGTGGCTGCGGCCGCCGAGGCAGGGGATGAAGATCATCGCCGCCCTGGTCACCCGCGCCATCCAGGCCGTGTCGTGCCCGGCGCCCGATGCCATGCGGCGATGGCGCGCCCCCACGGCCACGGCTGCCGCGTCCAGCGTATCAAGCACGAACGGGTCGCAAGGCGTTGGCAAATTGTCGGAAATGGTCAATGGCGGCTCTATCGCCACCCCAGTCGCGGCGGCCGTGGCATTAACGAGTACGGTGAGTTCGGCGATGAACCGCTCCATATCCTCGCGGCGCTCGGCTCGCGCATCGATCAGCAGCCGGGCCCGCGATGGCACGACGTTCGCCGCCCCGGGTTCGATCGAGAACTCACCGACGGTCGCAGCGAAATGGAACTTGCCCCTGCTGAGCAGCGTACCCAGTTCCTCGATCCCCAGCACCAGCCGTGCCGCGGTGGTCAACGCATCCTGGCGCGAGCCCATCGGGGTGGTGCCGGCATGGTCGGCCCGACCGTTCACCACCAGTTCGATCCGGGTGATCCCGGCGATCGCCGTGACCACGCCGATATCGAGATGGCCATCTTCCAGCACCGGCCCCTGCTCGATATGCAGCTCGAGGAAGGCGGCGATGTCCTCGCGCTTCTCGATTTTCTGAGGATTGCCGCCGACCTCGGCGATCCCTTCGCGCAAAGTGAACTGGTCGACTTCGCGGTCCAGCCAGTTGTCCGGCCTGACCCCGGCCATGCCGCGGCTGCCGACGCAGGAGACGCCAAAGATCGACACCTCCTCGGCGAGGAAATCGACAATCTCCAGGTCGTGCTGTAGCTGTACGCCTTGATCGGCCAGCGCCCGCGCTACTTCCAGCGCTGCCGATACTCCGGCAATGCCGTCGAACCGACCGCCATCCGGCACGGTGTCGGAGTGTGAACCGAGCATGATGGTGCCCCTGCCGGCGCGGCCGCGCCGCAGCCCGATCAGGTTGCCGGAGGCGTCGATCCGGGTCTCGAGGCCCGCGGCTTCGAAGCGCCGGACGAGCCACTCGCGGCCGCGGAGGAACATCGGGGTGAAGGCGCGGCGGGTGTAAGGGCGGCCGGGCTCGGTGATCTCGGCGAGGGTCGCGATATCCTCGGCGATCCGGGCTTCCTGGGTGGGGAGATTGCGGGTCATTGGTGGCACCGAGCGTGGGGCACCCCCACCCTTGATCCCTCCCCACAAGGGGGAGGGAGACGCTCGCCGATAGGGCGGCTCCGGCCTCTCCCTCCCCCTTGTGGGGAGGGTAGCGAAGCTAGCGCCGTTGGCGCGTAGCGAAGCTGGGTGGGGGTGGCAAAGTGCTCGATCCTCACGGCCGCACCCACCGCCCTGCCCCCGGTTCGGCCACCGTGGTTCCGTCAAACACCTGCTGCCCGCGCAGCCAGGTGCCGGCCACCGTCCACGGCAGCTCAATGCCGTTGTACGGCGACCACCCCACCACATTGTGCCCGGATCTTGCCGCGTCGTAGACCATCGGGCGATCCACCAGCACGGTGATGTCGGCGTCCTTGCCGGCCTCCAGCGCGCCCTTCTGGCCCAGCCGGAAGTGCCTGGCCGGATTGGCCGCCATCAGTTTGGCCGCCCAGGTCAGCGACACGCCACGCTCCAGGGCACCCTTGACGAACAGCGGCACCATGGCCTCGAGCCCCGGTACGCCGGACGAATTGGCCAGCATGTCCGGGTTGGTCTTCCGATCTTCCGACCAGCTGACGTGATCGGTCGAGACCAGCGTCACATTGCCGGCCGCCACCTGGCGCCACAGCGCCTCGACCTCGGCGCGCGGGCGGATCGGCGGGTTGATCTTGGCCTTGCCGCCCAGCCGGCGGACGTCGTTTTCCTCGTCGAGGGTCAGGTAGTGGATGCAGCACTCGATGGTGGCGCCGAAGCCGTGCGCCCGATAGTCGGCGGCGATGTCGTAGCCGCGGCTCAGCGAGCAGTGCACCACATGGGCGTCGCACCCAGTTTGCGCCCCGGTCTCGTAAATCTGCAGTGTCGCCAGCAATTCGGTCAGCGGCGGCCGGCTCATACCATGCGCCCGCCAGTCGGTGATGCCCGAGGCCTTCACCTTGGCCATGGCGGCGCGGACGCTCTCGTCGTCCTCGTTGTGGACGCCCGCCGTCAGCCCGGTCTTCGCCACCTCGGCGAAGGCCTCGGCGAGGAGCGGCGGCGAGATGCGCGGGAAGCGCACCGGGTCAGTGCCGAAGGTCGAGAACTTGAACGCAGCAACGCCGGCTGCCGCCTGCTCGGCGATGCGGCTCGCACCATCCTCCGGGTTGATGGTGCCATAGAGCGCGAAATCCACCCGGGCCTGCGGCTCGGCATGCGCCACCTTGATCCGCACCGCCTCGGCGGAGCAGACGAGATTGCCCTCGTCATAGGGCATGTCGACAATGGTGGTCACCCCGCCGGCCGCGGCCGAGCGGGTCGACCAGATGAAATCTTCCTGACCTCTCTGGCTCAAGGAGTGGGTTTGCGCGTCGATGGCGCCGGGCAGGATCAGCGCTTTGCCGAGCAAATGCCGCTCATGCGCGTGCGGCGGCGTCCCCTCGCCGACATGCACCACCTTGCCGTCGCGCACCGCCACATAGCCATCCTCGACCACCATGGATGGCAGCACCACCGTGCCGGCGAGGACGAGATCGAAATCGGACATGTTGGCTCCTACGCGTGCTGCCGGCGCTGGCCGGTGCGGGCCATCAGTGCCCGCTCGAGCGCCGAAAGCGCATCATAGATCAGAACCGCCATCACGCCGACCACCAGCCCGCCCTGGGCGATGAAGGCGAGGTTATTGCTGAGCAGCCCGGCGATGATCACCTCGCCCAGCGTCGAGGCCGCGACGGTCGAGCCGATAGTGGCCGTCGCCACCGAGATCACTACCGAGAGCCGGATGCCGGCGAGGATCACCGGCGTTGCCAGCGGCAGTTCCACGCCCAGCAGCCGCTGCCGGTCGGTCATCCCGACGCCGCGGGCCGCTTCGGTCACGGCGGGCGGCAAGGTGGTGAGGCCGGTGAGGGCGTTCTCGAAGATCGGCAGCAGGCCGTAGAGGAACAGCGCCACCAGCGTCGGCGCGGTGCCGAAGCCCAGTACCGGCACGGCCAGTGCCAGCACCGCCACCGGCGGAAAGGTCTGGCCGATATTGGCGAGCGAGCGGCTCAACGGCAGAAATTCGGCGCCGAATGGCCGGGTGACGAGAATGGCGAGACCCACCGCCAGCAACGTCGAGGCGATGGTGGCGATGGCGACGATGGTCAGGTGGCTTACGGTGAGGTTGAGCAGCGAGTTCTGCACGTAGATCGCCGGCTGGCCGTTCTTGGTCAGCGGCTGGAACACCCAGGCGAAGCTCTCCGGCGCGACGATGAACGCCACCAGCAGCGCCAGAACCACCAGCCGGATGATCAGCCCCGGCTTCATTGCGGGCGCTCGGCCTTGTGGGCGATGTCGTCGCGACGGATGCGGCCGATGCTGGCGCCATCGGCATCGACCACCGGCAGCATCTCGCGGCCGGTCCACAGGCACTCGGCATAGGCGTCGCGCAGTGAGGCGTCGGCGGAGATCGGCTCGCCCTGTGCCGGGCCGGGCTCGACCAGGTCGCGGACCTTGCCCAGCGACAGCAGCCGGAACGGCCGCTCGCCGGTGCCGATCAGTTCGGCAACGAACGGCGTTGCGGGCCGGGCGATGATCTCGTCCGGCGGCGCGTATTGCAGCAGCTTACCCTTATCCATCACGGCGATGCGCGAGCCGAGATGGATCGCCTCCTCCATGTCGTGCGTCACCAAGACGATGGTGGTGCCGAAGCGCTTCTGGATGGCGAGCAGGTCCGATTGCGCCTTGGCGCGGATGATCGGGTCGAGCGCGCCGAACGGCTCGTCCATCAGCAGCAGTTTTGGCTCGGCGGCGAGGGCCCGCGCCACACCGACGCGCTGCTGCTGGCCGCCGGACAGTTCGCTCGGCATACGGTCGCGAAACTCCGCCGCCGGCAGCTGAAACAGTTCCAGCAGTTCATCGACCCGCGCCGCGATCTTGCCCTTGTCCCAGCCGAGCAGGGTCGGGACGGTGGCAATGTTCTGCCCGACGGTGCGGTGCGGGAACAGCCCGTGCCCCTGGATGGCGTAGCCGATGCGGCGCCTGAGCTCGAAGGCCGGCACATCCCGGGTATCCTGGCCATCGATCTTCACCGTGCCCGAGGTCGGCTCGATCAATCGGTTGATCATCCGCAACAGCGTGGTCTTGCCTGACCCGGAGGTGCCGACGATCACCGCGATCTCGCCGTCGGCGACGGTGAGGCCGACGTGGTCGACCACGGTCAGCTCGAGATAGTCCTTGGTGAGGGCTTCGATCTCAATCACGGCGCGTATCCTTGGGTGAGACCATTTCGACAATTGCGTCCAGCACGACAGCCGCGGCGAAGGCGAGCGCCACGGTGGGTACGGCGCCGAGCAGCACCAGGTCCATCGCCGTCTGCCCGACGCCCTGGAACACGAAGACGCCAAAACCGCCGCCACCGATCAGCGCGGCAATGGTGGCGAGGCCGATATTCTGCACCAGCACGATGCGGATGCCGGTGAGGATCACCGGAAAGGCCAGCGGAAACTCGACGGTCACCAGCCGCTGCCAGTCGGTCATGCCCATGCCCTTGGCCGCGTCATTGGCGGCAGGCGGCACGCCATCGAGGCCGACCACAGTGTTGGCGACCACCGGCAGCAGCGAATAGGCGAACAGCGCCACCATGGCCGGCGCCGCGCCGATGCCAGAGATGCCGACGGCCGAAGCGCCCGGGATGTTAGCTGCCACCCAGGCGAGCGGCGCGATCAAGAGGCCAAACAGCGCGATCGATGGGATGGTCTGGATGGCGTTCAGCACATTGAGCACCGGCGCGCGCCAGGCGTCGCTGCGATGGCAGAGGATGCCGATCGGAATGCCGGCCACCGTTGCCGCGGCGAGCGAACCCAGCGCCAATGCCAGATGCGTTTGCGCCTCGCGCCAGAAGGTATCGCCGCGATTGGCATATTCGCGGAGGATCGAGAGATCGTTCAGCGTGCCCGAGCCGAGCAGCACGACGAAGAACAGGGCCACCGCCGCCAGCACGCCGATGCGCGTCCACGGCTTCAGCTTCAGCCGCGCGATGGCGTCGGCCGCCAGCAGCGCGAAGGCAAAGATCAGCAGCCAGAAGCCGGCGCCGGGCGAGACGCGGGCGATCTTGTCACCCGGCGGTGTGAGGAAGCTGCCGGCGTGGCCGATGGCGACGAACAGCAGCGCCAGCACCACGAGGCTGGTGGCCAGCCGCCACAGCGTCGGCGTCCGGAACAGCGCGATGCCGATGCCGGCAGCCAGCACAATGGCGAGAACGGCCGCTTCCCAACCGGGAAGCGCGGCGAAGAGGCCCTTGGCTTCCCCGAGCACGATACGGTTGGCGCGGAAGGCGGCGAAGGGCAGGAACGCGGCGATGGCAGCAAGTGCGGCGATCAGCACGCCGAGCTTATCGACGGTGAGGCTTCGTGTCGGTGCGGCGATCGCAGCGTCGGTCACCGGTCTCGCTCCATACTCGATGTCATCCCTGCGAAAGCAGGGACCCAACTCGCAGCCAGCGCGGGCTGGGCGATGGGTCCCTGCTTTCGCAGGGATGACAGGCGGTGGTCATTGCCGATGCGCGTCATGCCGAAAACACTAGGGGTGGGCAGTCGTCCTGCCCACCCCCAAAATGCACTGACCGTGCGGCAGCTTACTTCAGGAAGCCGTTGGTCTTCAGCCAGTCGATGGCGACGTCCTTGGCGGCTTCGCCACCGACCTGGATGCGGCCGTTGAGCGTCTGCAGCGTCGCCAGGTCGAGCTTGGCGAATACTGGCTTCAGCAGCTCTTCGATCTGCGGATTGGCCTGCAGCACGGCCTCGCGGATGATCGGCGCCGGCTCGTAGACCGGCTGCACGCCCTTGTCGTCGGTCATCACCACCAGACCCGAGGGAGCGATGCCGCCGTCGGTGCCGTAGACCATGGCGGCGTTGACGCCGTTGGTCTGCTGCGCGGCGGCAGCGATGGTCGCCGCTGTGTCACCACCGGAGAGGGTCACCAGCTGGTCGGGCTTCAGAGTGAAGCCATAGACCTCCTGGAACTTCGGCAAGGCGGCCGGGGACGAGACGAACTCGGCCGAGGCGGCCAGCTTGATGTTGCCGCCGCCGGCGATATAGGCGCCGAGCTCACTGAAGGTCGCGAGCTTGTTGGCATCGGCGACATCCTTGCGGACGGCCACGGCCCAGGTGTTGTTGGCAGGAGCGGGCGACAGCCAGACGATCTTGTTGGCGTCGTAGTCGAGTTTCTTCGCCTCGGCATAGGCCTTGGCGGCGTCGTTCCACAGCGGGTCGTCGGCCTTCTCGAAGAAGAACGCGGCGTTGCCGGTATATTCTGGATAGATGTCGATCTCGCCGGCGGTGATCGCCTGGCGCACGACGGGCGTGCCGCCGAGCTGGATCTTCTCGGTCACGGCGACGCCATTGGCCTGCAGCACCTGGCTGATGATGTTGCCGAGCAAGCCACCTTCGGTATCGATCTTCGACGACACGACGACCTGGGCATTCGCAGCGGTCACCGTGAAGGCCAGCGCGACAGCAGCGCTGAGCAGTTTCTTCGAAAGCATGATGGTCTCCTTATTGTTCCGGCCGTGCAGTCCCTGGGCCGGAATTGGCGCCAAACCTATACGGGCGCCAAGGAAAAGTCATACTCCGGCATGCTACGCGACGGGGCCCAGCGCGAAAAACTCGTCCAGTGCAGGAATGGGCGCGTGGGAAATCAGTTCCGCCATGCTCTGTTCCGAACCCAGATCGCTTTCAATGATTTCGACTTCCGCAGAAAGTGGCCGGTCCACCACGTAGAAGGCGGCGTGCTGCCTGACCTTGTCGTAGATCATCGCGGGCACACCGCTCGGACGGTCGCCGTGAATGTCCATCGCCTGCGCGGCGAGCAGGCCCTCTAGGGCCGCCAGACGCTTCAGCGCCCGCACCTGCCGCTCGAATCGCTCGACCACCAGCGGCAGGAACGACACCTCGTCCTCGAGCCCGGCGGCGACAACCAGCGATTGCGCCGAGACCGGCATCGCCATCGACAGGGCGCGCGCGAAGAGTTCGCCCGCCAGCTTGATGATCGGGCCGAAGCCGGTGGCGATGGCGCCGCGCGGCACCAGGTTGATCGGCAGATCGCGCCGGGCGCCGTTCGACAGCAACACGCAACGATTGAACGAGTTGCGCGCCGCATGCGCCAGCGCCAGTTGCGCCGTCTGCAGGTAGATGGTCACGTCGAGCGGCAGGGAGCCGCCTGAGGTCAGCACCTGTCCGTCGACCACTACCGGGTTGTCATCGGTGCGGCCGGTGGCGGCGAGCACGGTGCGGCCGGCGACCAGCAGCGTATCGAAGCCCGAGCCGAACACCTGCGCCATCATGCGCAGCGACAGCGGGTCCTGCACATGCGTGGCGTTCGGCCAGTCCCAGCCCATGGCGTTGTGATAGAGCCAGGCGCCGATCTCGGCCTCGCGCTCGGTCCCCACATGCGCCACGGCCTTCCACGGGTCGCGCGATGCGCCGAGCGCACCGGCGGTGGTGAGGCCGGTGGCGAGCAGCATGCGCATCGCCGAAGCGGCCGAGCGCACCGCCTCGGCGGCGGCGGCAAAGCCCACGGCGTTGACGCTGATCGATGCGAGGCTGTCGCGCGGCGCCATGCGGCAGGGCACGAGCCCCGCTTCGGCCAGCGCCGCTTCGGCCGACATGCGCCGGTTCTGGTACACCGCCTCGCCGACGCCGGTCAGTACGGCGCCGATCTGGCCCATCAACCCGATATCGGCGGTGCCAATCGAGCCGGTACGCCGCACCACCGGCACCACGTCCTTATCGAGCAGCGCCAGGTAGGCGTCGACCAGCGCGCGCGAACAACCGACGCGGCCGGTCAATGCGGTATTGACGCGGATCGCCATGGCGCTCCGCACCACCGAACTGGGGAACGGCGCGCCGGTGCCGAAATGATGCGCCCGCACCAGCCCGAGGTTGAACGTTTCGAGCTCCTCGGGCGACCACTCGACATCCTTCATGGCGCCGACGCCGGTATTGGCGCCATACACCGGCTCGCCGCGCGCGATCTTGTCCTCGACCACCTTGCGGGCGACATCGACCCGCGCCATCGCGGCGGCGTCGGCCGCGAGCGAAACCGCTCGTGCGCCGACCCGCGCCAGACTCGCAAAACTCATGGGCTTGCCGTCGAGGGTTAGGGTGCCGGCGGGAGAGTGAAACTGCTGCATGCGCTGGGATTAGCGGGTGGCGGCAGGTGGTGCAAGCCATACGCCGGGTTAGGATGCGGCCAGCAGCTCGGCAATCTCGGGCGACCACCTGCGGCCGGCACAATCCTTGGCGGGCCTCCCCATCACATTGACCATGCGACGGTCGGCGCCATGCGCGATAAGCAGGCGCACCGCCTCGGCCTGTCCCGAGAGCGCCGCGACACACAATAGCGGCACGCCCATGCCCGATTGCTTGCCGCCGCCGCTTCCGTCGACCATCATGTGCGGATCGCCACCGCCGTCGAGCAGCGTCTTCAGCATCGCGGTGTCGCCCTGCATGATCACCCCGCTCAGCGCGGAGATGCCGAACATGTTCGGCTGGTTCGGGTCGCCCCCGAACTGCAGCAGCACATCCACCGATTGGCTATTGCCTTTGATGATCGCCAAGATGAGGGCGTTGTCGCCAACCGAGTTGGTCCCGTTGGGATCCGCCCCAGCCTCGAGGAGCAACCTCAGTATGGTCGGATCGCCCTGCTCGGACGCCAGGATGACGGGCTTGCATCTGGTTTGCGGCGGACACTCCGGATCGAGTTCGGTGCGGACTGTCTCGGGGTCGGCCAGATGCTTCGCAACGGCTTCAGCATCGCCGAGGGCGACCGCGGCAATCAGGGAATCCGGCCTGGCGGGCTCCTCGCCAATGGCGGGCAGCACCAGGCACCACAGAGTCAGCAACCCACAAACCCACCGCTGCAGCATACGCGCCTCCCGGACTCCAGGGGCGAATGAAGCACGGTATCTTCTAGCGCGCTCGCCGCGCAGCGGGCTTTGGTTAAGGTTTCGTCCCCTGGTCCCGCGTCCCCGGCAGCGGGTAGCGTTCCACCTCGCGCAGCAGCTCGATGAAGCTGCCGACCGCGGTTTCCACGGTGATGCGGCCCTTGTCGGCGGTGGCGAGATGCGCGTCGCCGGCGGTGCCGAGCGGGTTGATGTCGCTGGCGATCCAGGCGTAGCTCGTCGGCCCGATCGGCCGCATGTATTTGTAGGCCTGCTCGTCGCGCGCCGCGACCGAGGGGTAATCCTGCAGCTTGTCGCGGTTCACCAGCTCGGGCCGTAAATGCATCACCACCGAGGTTTCGCTGTCGCCGCCGTGGATGCCGTGGCGGTTCTCGATGTCGGAATAGATGTCCTTGGGCCAGTACTGGCTCCAGCCGGTTTTCACCGCCAGCATGCCGGCGCGCACCCGGAGTTCGCGCGCCACGATGTCGAGGATCGAGACATTGCCGCCATGCGAGTTGACGAACACCACCTTCTTGACGCCAGCGCGGGCGATTTCGAGCCCGATCTGCGTCCAGGCATCGATCAGGTTGGTCGCGGTGTGGCTCAGCGTCCCGGTCTGCCAGATGTGCTCGTTGGATTTGCCGATCGCCTGCACCGGCAGGATACGGATGTCGAGATCATGGGGTGCGCGCTCGACCAGGAGATCGAGGTGCCCCTGGTTGATGATGGTGTCGGTGCCAACCGGCAGATGCGGCCCATGCTGTTCGACTGCGGCAGTGGGGAACACTGCGATCGTCTTGTTGGGGTCGATGCCATGGAATTCGAAGGCGGAAAAGTCATTCCACCAGATCTTGCGGTAGGTCATCTCAAGTCTTTCGCAGAGCACTTTCAGGAAAAGTTGCAGACTTTTCCGGTTCGAAAAGTGCGACAAATCAAAACCTTGGAGCATCTTAGCCGTTTCAGAGAAACGACGAAGATGCTCTAGGGTCAGCTGGGAATCGCGGCAATCGCCTCGATCTCGACGACGAACTCGGGCCGGGCGAAGCCACTGACGATCATCAGCGTCGAGGCCGGGAACGGCTCGGGGAACAGCTCGTTGCGCACCTTCATGTATTCGGCGAGATGCTCGCGGCCGGTGACGAAGGCATTGAGCTTCACCACGTCGCCGAAGCCCATGCCGGCCTCGGCCAGCACGGCGGCGATATTGTCGAAGCAGACGCGGGTCTGCCCGGCGCAATCGGGGGGAATCGTTCCGTCGGCCGTGATGCCGATCTGGCCGGAACAGAACACGTAGCGCGAGCGCGAACTGACCTCGATGCCGAGGCTGTATTGCGAGAACGCGGGGTGAATCGATGAAGGCGAAAGCGGCTTATGCACAGGACCCCCGATGTGTATGCTCAGCTAAGCGTCAAACGACAGCGAATGTAAGCCCCATTCTGAACCGTATTGCCTATTCCAGCGGCACTTCGCTGAATGGCGCAATTTTGGGCTTTTCTTTTGCAATCCGGCGCGGAATGAATGCTCTGTGTGCCCTCGGGCACGGAAGTTTGCCTAACGGCCGGGCGGGGGACAAGCCCCGGCGGATACCTTAACAGGGAGACTAACGATGATCGACTTCACCAAGCTCATTTCCGCTGGCGTGGTAACGCTAGCATTGGGCATGGGCGGCGCCATGGCGCAGGACAAGGTAACCTTCGGCACCAACTGGCTAGCCCAGGCGGAGCACGGCGGCTACTACCAGGCCGTGGCTGATGGCACCTATGCCAAATACGGCCTCGATGTCACCATCGCGCAGGGCGGCCCGCAGGCGCCGATGCGCCCGCAGCTGGTGGCCGGGCAGATCCAGTTCTACATGGGCGGCACCACCACCGCGATCAACAGCGTCAAGGAAGGCATCCCGACGGTCACGCTGGCCGCGATCTTCCAGAAGGATCCGCAGATCCTGATTTCGCACCCGGGCAAGTACAAGACGTTCCCGGAGCTGGCCGGCGCCAGCAAGTACATCCTCGCCGCCGATGCGCTGTCGTCCTACTTCCTGTGGATGAAGGCGACCTGGCCGGAGTTCGTCGAGGAAAAGTATGAGCCGTACCAGTTCAACCCGGCCTCGTTCCTCGCCGACGAAGGCGCCATCCAGCAGGGCTACCTGACCTCAGAGCCATACTCGATCGAGAAGGAAGCCGGTTTCGCGCCGGATGTGTGGCTGCTGGCCGACCAGGGCTACGCTCCCTATTCGACCACCATCGAGACCATGAAGCCCTGGTTCGACGCCAACAAGGACGTCGCCAAGCGCTTCGTCGAGGCCTCGATCATCGGCTGGTACAATTACCTCTACGGTGACAACGCTGCCGGCAACGCCCTGATCAAGGCCGACAATCCTGAGATGACCGACGAGCAGATCGCCTATTCCATCGCCAAGATGAAGGAATACGGCATCCTGATCTCGGGCGACGCTGAGACCAAGGGCATCGGCTGCATGACCGACGCCCGCTGGAAGGCCTACTACGACGAGGGCGTGAAGGTTGGCCTCTACGAAGCCGGCATCGACTATACACAAGCTTTCACGACCGAGCTGGTTTGCCAGGGCCTCGGCGTAGACCTCGTGAAATAACACGGCTATTCGAGCCATCGGCGTCGGCGATTCCGCCGGCGCCGTTCCGACCCTAACCTGGGCGTGCTTTCATTGACTGATACCACTCTCGCCGCTGCGCCGGCCACCGACACCGCTCCGGGCCGCGTCCTGGTCTCGATGCGCAATGTCTCGAAACTGTTCTCGAATGGCACTCTTGCCCTCAAGGACATGACGCTGAATGTGCAGCGCGGCGAGTTCCTGTCGCTGCTGGGCCCCTCGGGCTGCGGCAAATCGACGGCGCTCCGCATCATCGCCGGCCTCGGCGAGCCCTCCACCGGCAGCATCGACTGGCCATCAAGCCAGCTCGACAGCCGCGGAAAGCCCAAGGGCGATATCGGCTTTGTGTTCCAGGAACCGACGCTGATGCCGTGGGCTACGGTGTTCAGCAACGTCTACCTGCCGCTGCGCCTCAACGGCGTATCGAAATCAGAGGCGCGCCCGCGCATCATGGAAGTGCTGACTTCGGTCGGCCTCGCCGATTTCCACAAAGCCTATCCGCGCGAACTGTCCGGCGGCATGAAGATGCGCGTCTCGATCGCTCGTGCTCTGGTCACCAAACCCAAGCTCCTCTTGATGGACGAGCCCTTCGCGGCGCTCGATGAAATCACCCGGCAGAAGCTCAATGACGATGTGCTGCGCCTCTGGCGCGACAGCGGCATCACGGTGATCTTCGTCACCCACTCGGTGTTCGAGAGCGCATTCCTCTCCAACCGCATCGTCGTCATGCGCGCCCGCCCCGGTCAGGTCTATTCCGACCTGCCGATCAAGACCTCGCTGACGCGCGACTCCCACTACCGCACCTCAGAGGAGTATCGCGCCACCACCGACACGGTGTCGCGCGCCCTGCAGGAAGCCATCGAGATCGGAGCGGCCGGCAAATGAGCGACGCTGCAACCGCCATCAAATCCTCTGAAGCCGGCACCGACAGCGCCGTCGCCATCGTTGCCAGCAAGACCAGCATGACCGAGCGCATCCTGCGCGTCGTCATCCCAGTTGCCATGGTGGCGCTGGCGATCGGGCTCTGGCAGCTCCACATCACCGTCAACAACGTGCCGCATTACATCATGCCGGCGCCGCTCACCGTCGTGACCACGCTCTTTACCGACTGGCCGACGCTCTATCCGTCGCTGCTGGTCACGCTGAGAGTTACGCTGCTGGCGCTCGCTCTGGCGCTCATCGGCGGGGTTGGGCTCGCGATCATCCTTGTCCAGTCCAAATGGATCGAACTGGCGATCTTCCCGTTCGCGGTGATCCTGCAGGTGACGCCGATGATCGCCATCGCGCCGCTGCTGATCATCTACATCAAGGACCCGCAGACGGTTCTTTTGACCTGCGCGTTCATCGTCGCGTTCTTCCCGATCCTCTCCAACATGGTGGCGGGGCTGAAGAGCGTCGATCACAACCTGCTCAACCTGTTCGAGCTCAACGGCGCCAGCCGCTGGCAGACGCTTATCTACCTCAAGCTCCCCTCGTCCCTGCCCTACTTCGCGGCGGCCCTGCGCATCGGCGGCGGCCTGTCATTGATTGCCGCCGTGGTCGCCGAGTTCGCAGTGGGGTCTGCCGGTCGCGGTTCGGGCCTCGCCTTTCGCCTGCTGGAATCGGGCTACCGCCTCAACTATCCGCGCCTCTACGCCGCGCTGGTGCTGTTGATGATCACCGGCGTCGCCATCTTCGCCCTCACCAGCCTGATCTCCTGGCTGCTGCTCCACCGCTGGCACGAGAGCGCGTTGAAGCGGGAGAATTGAGCTTGCACGGCACCCCTGCCCTATCGACCGGTACTGTCACGCTCCGCAACGCCCGGGTTCCGAGCGCGGCACGCGGCAAGGTCGGCAGTGGCGAGGTCGAGAGCGTCGACATCGAAATCGTCGATGGCCGCATTGCCGCCATTCGTCCGGCCGGCTCGGCGCCGGTCGCCGGCCCAAGCCACGATCTCGATGCTGGGCTGATCCTGCCGGCCTTTGTCGACATCCACACCCATCTCGACAAAGGCCACATCTGGCCGCGCAAACCGAACCCCGACGGGACCTGGCTTGGCGCGCTGCTGGCCGTCGGCGCCGATCGCGAGCGCAACTGGGCCGCCGCCGATGTCGAGCGCCGCTTCGATTTCGCACTGCGCTGCGCCTATGCACACGGCACCGCGGCGATCCGCACGCATCTCGACAGCGCCCCGCCGCAGCACGAGATCAGCTGGGCGCTGTTCGAAGAGATGCGCAGGCGCTGGGCTGGCCGTATCGAGTTGCAGGCCGTCTCCATTGTCGGGCCGGACACGCTGGTCAACCCGGGCGAGCTCGATGCGGTGGCGCGGCAGGTCAAAGCCTCGGGCGGCATCCTCGGCGGCTCGGTCGCTGAATATGCGCGCTCCAAGGAAGCCATGCTGCGGGTGGTCGAGAAGGCCGGCGAGCTTGGCCTCGATCTCGATCTCCATACCGATGAAACGGGCGACCCGACGGCGCATGCCTTGCTGCATCTCGCCGAGGCGGTGCTGGAAACCGGCTTTACCGGCAAGGTGATGGCCGGCCATTGCTGCGTCCTCACCGTGCAGGACGAGCGGACCCAGCGGCTGACCATCGACAAGGCGGTCGAAGCCGGCATCGCCATCGTCTCGCTGCCGATGTGCAACATTTACCTGCAGGACCGGGTCAACGGAAACGGTACCGTGCGCACCCCGATCCGCCGCGGCGCCACGCTGCTCAATGAATTCAAGGCGGCCGGCGCGGTCGTCGCCATCGCGTCGGACAATACCCGCGACCCGTTCTATGCCTATGGCGACCTCGACGGCGTCGAGGTGCTGCGCGAGGGCGCGCGGATCCTGCAGTTCGACCACCCGCAGGACCAGGCCTGGGACTGGGTGCGCGCCGTCGGTTCGGCCCCGGCGGCGCATGCCGGCTTTACCTACAAGGCGGTGATCGAAGTCGGCGCGCCGGCTGACCTGGTGTTGTTCCGGGCGCGCAGCTGGACCGAGCTCAACGCCCGCCCACAACATGACCGCATCGTGCTGCGCGCCGGCAAGGCGATCGATCCGAGCCTTCCCGATTATCGCGAACTCGACGACCTGATGGAGTAACTGATGGACATCTCTCAATTTCGCGCCGCTCTCGGCGACATTCCGGTCGAAGACAACCCGCGCATCGTGCAGCAGAAGAGCCGCGACCATTACTGGTACTCGCCGCGCCTGAAGCAGCAGCTCGAAGGGGTCACCGCCGAGATCGTGGTCTCGCCGCGGTCAGTCGACGAAGTGGTCACCGTGCTGCGCGAGGCCTTCAAGTACGACGTGCCGGTGACCCCGCGTGGCGCCGGCACCGGTAATTACGGCCAGGCGATGCCGCTCTCGGGTGGCGCCATGCTCAACCTGATGAACCTCAACAAGGTGATCAAGATCGAGCAGGACCGGGTGCGCGCCGAAGCGGGCGTCATCCTTGAGCAGCTCGACGAGCAAACCATCCACGCGGTCAACGGCGAGCTGCGCTTCCACCCCTCGACCTATCGCATGGCCTCGCTCGGCGGCTTCATCGCCGGTGGTTCGGGCGGCGTCGGCTCGATCCGCTGGGGCGGCTTGCGCAATTTCGGCAACATCCTGGGGCTGAAGGTCGTCACCTGCGAGGCCGAGCCGCGCGTCCTCGACCTGCGCGGTCCCGACATTCTCAAGGTGGCGCACGCCTACGGCACTAACGGCATCATCGTCGAGGCCGAGATGCCGCTGACTGCGCATTACGACTGGGTCGACATGATGGTCGGCTTCGATTCGATCATCGATGCCTGCGCCTTCGCCGAGCAGGTGGCGCTGCAGGATGGCCTGCTGTGCAAGGAAATCTCACCGGTCGCAGCGCCGGTGGCGCACGACTATTTCAACCGGCACCGCCCCTATATCCGCAACCGCGAGCAGTCCGTGGTGCTGCTGATGGCAGCCCCGGCGGCAGTGCCGGCGCTGGTCGATTTCGTCGCCTTCCATGAGGGCGACCTGCTCTATCGCGCCGATACGCTGACGCCCGAGGAAAAAGCCAAGCTGCCGCCGATCTACGAGCTCGCCTGGAACCACACCACGCTGCGCGGGCTGAAGATCGATCCGACCATCACCTACCTCCAGACCCAGTACCCCGACCTCGCACATGTGAAGTGGGCGGTGGACACTTTCGGCGACGAGCTGCCGATGCATATCGAGATGACTCGCTTCGACGGCCGTGTCGTGTTCTCCGGCCTGCCGATCGTCCGCTACACTTCGGAAGAGCGGCTCGAGGAGATCATCCGGCTGCACGAGGAGAATGGCTGCCTCGTCTTCAACCCGCACCGCTACACCCTCGAGGAAGGCGGCATGAAGCGAACCGACCGGGCGCAGCTGCAGTTCAAGAAGGAAGCCGACCCCAAAGGCATCCTCAACCCCGGCAAGATGATCGCCTGGGACGATCCGGATTTCGATTTCGAATCCGGCCGCACCTGGCTGTTCACCGGCCTCTACACGCTCGGCGGCGCGGCCGAATGAAGGTCCTCGTCGTCCACGCTCACCCGGTCGAAACCAGCTACAACCGCGCGCTGTTCCACGCGGTGTGCGAAGCGTTGCGGGCCAAGGGCGACGAGGTCGATGCGCTCAACCTCTACGAAGAGGATTTCCAGGCCGCGATGAGCCGCGCCGAACGGCTCGAGTATCACGACGTGCCGGGGAACCTCACGCCGATCATCAAGCCCTATGTCGATCGCCTGCGCGCCTGCGAGAAAATCGTCTTCGTCCATCCGGTGTGGAACTACGGCTATCCGGCGATCCTCAAGGGCTTTTTCGACCGGATCTTCCTGCCGGGCGTCGCCTTCGTCCTCGAAGGCGGCGACGCGCCGGACAAGGGCAAGCTGATCCCGGGGATGAAGAACATCAGGAAGGTTGCCTACGTCACCACCTATGGCGGCGATCGCTTGCGCACCATGATCATGGGCGACCCGCCGCGCCGCCTCGCCAGGCGCTGGGCTTGGGCCACCTTCGGCACCCTGATGCCGCCGACCTACCTGGCGCTCTATGACATGAACAACCAGACCGAGGTTGGGTTGAAGGGGTTCATCGACAAGGTGAAGCGGAAGATGGCGACG
Organism: Devosia sp. Root105; assembly: GCF_001424865.1. Taxonomy (NCBI): domain Bacteria; kingdom Pseudomonadati; phylum Pseudomonadota; class Alphaproteobacteria; order Hyphomicrobiales; family Devosiaceae; genus Devosia; species Devosia sp. Root105. The sequence continues at coordinate 283,698 of NZ_LMCR01000019.1, read as the reverse complement.
TTCTGAGGGACGCCGCACCCAGCCGCATGGTTGGGTAGCCAGCCTGCCTGGCCCCGATGTCACCCCATCCACCGGGTTTCATCCCAGCGAAAGCTGGGACCCAACTCGCCACAGCGCAAGCGGATGCTTGGGTCCGAGCTTTCGCTGGGATGACATCGAGTTTGGGGGGCTTTCCAGGTGGTCCAAAACCGAAGGACCTTACCTGCTACAGCTACTTATCAGCCAAACTTCCAGCCACGCTTGAACTGGTAGAAGACGTGCATGCCGATCTTCACGTTCTTCTTCATGCGCGGCGCCCAGTGCGGGTAGACGTAGGTGGCGTGGTAGTGGGTCGAGTAGCCGACTTCGGTCAGGTATTCCTTGCCCGAGATCACGTCCTTGGCGATCGCCATGGCCTGCTTCCACGACTTGTCGTCGTTGATCTTTTCCGGGATGCCGTCGCAGGCGAAGGAGAACTGGCAGGCGTTGCGCTTACTCTGGTTCTGGAACACCACGCCGCAGATGGTGTCGGGGTAGAGTTTATGGGCGACGCGGTTCATCACCACCTGCCCCACGGCCACCTGACCGCGATAGCTCTCGCCGCGGGATTCGAAATAGATGGCCGTGGCCATGCACCAGACTTCCTTGTCGGAAACCTTCTTGCCCGACTTGTTCAACACCGAACCGTCGAACACCGTTGCCGGCAAGTCGGCTCGCGCATAGGCGAGCTTCTGCGACATGGTGTGCGGCATCGGCACATCGCTGCCGGTAGCGGCAAGCCCCTCGATGGCGTCGAGCGCCGGCGAGGTCCAGGCGGGGTTCAGGGCGGCGACGGCGACCGGCATATCCTTGGGCAGCTTGGTGTCGCTCTTGGTCAGATCCGAGAGGTCCGCCTTCGCTGTCTCAACTGTCTCCGGCGTAACCCCCTTGGGGTTGCGGGCGGCGGCGATTTTGGCGCGGATATCGGCAAAGCTGGCGGTTAGTTCGGCCAGCTCCACGGTGGGGCGGGCGCGATCCTGCTTGATGGCGCGGTTGGCGCCGACGAAGCTTTGCGACAGGAAAATGTTGTCGATCGAACCGGTGATGATCACATCGGTGCCGGATCGACTGAGGGTCGGCCGCGTTAAGCTGGCTTCGTATGCCGAAAGCGACCCGCCATCGGGGGCGTGTGCAGCACCGGTCAAGCCGGCGACGGCGAAAACTGCGAGCGCGAAACCTGCGCATGTCTTGAGCACGGCGAGCTCATTGCGAGCCCGACGCGTCGGGGTGGTCCGGTACTGGGCCATCAGAACGCTTTACTATCCACGCGAACGCAACAAACGACGCGCCGGCAATCTAGATAAACTGTGACGCAAATGCCGGCTTTCGCGATAATGCGGGTTTAGGGTTAGCCGACCGTAAACAGGGGAAATTTGGCGTCAGGACGGGCCTGAGATGGCCTAGGCTGGGCCATATGCAGGCGAAATGGGGCAGCCAGGTTGACTTAAATGCCGCCCGTCACTGCGCCAAAGTCAGTCGTGCTACCGGCACCCGATAGGGCGAGCAGCTGACGTAATCCACGTCGAGCCTTGAGAAAAACCACAGCGAGGCCGGGTCGCCGGCATGCTCGCCGCAGATGCCGATCTTCAAGTTCGGGTTGGCCCGCTTGCCGCGCTCGATGGCGATGGTGATCATTTCGCCGACGCCCTTCTGGTCCAGCGTCACGAACGGATCGAGGTCGTAAAGCCCCTTGCGCTGGTAGGCCGAGAGGAAGGCCGGGGCATCGTCGCGGCTGATGCCATAGGTGGTCTGGGTCAGGTCGTTGGTGCCGAACGAGAAGAAGTCGACATGCTCGGCGATGTCCCCGGCCCTGAGCGCGGCGCGGGGCAGCTCGATCATGGTGCCGAAAGCGAAGCGTTCCCGCGCTGCCGGCGGCAGGCCGGCCTGCTCGACGATGGCATAAGTCTGGCGCTTGACCTCCACCACCTCTGAGACGGTCGAGACGAACGGCACCATCACTTCGAGCGTCACCGGTTCCGATTGCCGGGCGGATGCCGCCCGCACCCCGGCGCACAGCGCCTCGATCTGCATCTTGAGGATTTCGGGATAGGTGATGGCGAGCCGCACGCCGCGATGGCCGAGCATCGGATTGATCTCGGCGATGCGGTCGAGCCGCAGCTTCAGCGCCCGGACCTCGAGACCGAGCGACTGAGCCGTCTCGTCGATGTCCTCGTCGGTGCGCGGCAGGAACTCATGCAGCGGCGGATCGAACAGCCGCACCGTCACCGGCCGGCCCTGCATCGCCATGAAGATCGCCGAATAGTCCTCGGTCTGGAAGTCGACGAGCCCGGTCAGCGCTTTGGCGCGATCGTCGGCATCCTCCGAGAGGATCAGCCGGCGCAGCGCCACGAGGCGCTCGCGCGAGAAGAACATGTGCTCGGAACGCGCGAGGCCGATACCCTCTGCCCCAAAACTCAGCGCGGTGTTCACCGCCTCGACGGTCTCGGCGTTGGCCCTCACCTTGATCCGGCGCGAGGCGTCCGACCAGCCGAGGAGCTTGCCCATGGCGCCGCCGATATGCGGCTGGGCCAGCGGCAGCGCACCGAGATAGACCGAGCCGTCGGTACCATCGATGGTGATGCGATCGCCCTGCCGGAACTCCCGCGAGCCGATCCGGCAGGTCAGCTCGGCGAGGTTGACGCTGAGCGTCCGCACCCCGGCGACACAGGGCTTGCCGGTGATGCGAGCCACGACGCCGGCATGGCTGGTCATGCCACCACGCGCCGTCAGGATGCCGGTTGCCGCCTTCATCCCCTCGATGTCGGTGGGGCCGGTTTCGGTGACGACAAGGATGCAGTGGCGCCCGCGCGCCTTCATGCGCGCCGCATCCTCGGAGTTGAAGACGATGACGCCGCTCGCCGCGCCCGGCGAGACGCCGAGGCCATTGGCGAGCACGGTGGCGCTTTCCGGCGAGCGCAGCCGCGGGTGCAGCATCTGCTGCAGGCGGGCCGGATCGATATGGGTCACCGCCTCGCGCTGCGTCCAGCGTCCGCGCGCCACGCGATCGACGGCGGCCTCCAGTTCGGCAGCCGCCGAAGCCGGCGCGGCGCGGGCCGAGAGCAGACGGATAGTGTCACCCTCGACGGAGACGAGACAGCTCAGATGCTGGCCGGCCGCCGCATCGAGCAGATCGACGAAGGCGGTGGCCGAAGCCGGCAGCGGGCCGAATGGCGTGCCGTTCACCGGCGCCGGACCCAGCGCGCCAGTCTGGGCGTCGCGGGTCAGGAACTGCCGGACATCGCCATCTGCCATCGCCTGGATGATGACGATCTGGCGCTCCGGCCGCGGATCGAAGCTGGCGTAGGAGGCAAACGCGTCGGAGATCGCCCGCGCCAGCGGCCGAGCCGGATCGACCGACTCAGCCTCGTTGGCAGGCGGGCTCAGCCCGGGCCGGGCCGGCATCAGCCCGGCGCTATGCGCGGCGCTCGAGGTGCGCACCACCAGGGCCGGCGGCCGCCCGTTGCGACCAACCAGCCGGAACAGCGTCGCCACCCAGTGGACCCGCAGCCGGTCATCATGCGCCTTGCGCTCTTCCTGGAGCGCATTCCAGGCGGCGCGGCTGATCACAATGGTTGGGGCGACGGGTAGCCCGGCATTGGCGGCGCGGCTCAGCCACAAGGCCTTGCCGACCAACAACCCATCCTGGATGGCGGAAAGGTTCGCCTTGCCCGTGGCGGGCGCGATTGCGAACATTTCCATTGCGAGGGTCACCTGGACACCTTCCGACCAACTTTAGCGAAACATATTGCCGTTCAGGCCGTTGCGCCGCAACTGCACACTTCAGACCCCGCCTGGGATCGCGTGCCGTACGCTTTGGTCGCGGCGCTCACAGCTTGACTTGCCCGGTCATTGAACGCATCTGCTCTCCTATGCAAACAAGGCCGCACTTGGACATTACGCTATGTGCGCCGCGCGGATTCTGCGCCGGCGTCGATCGCGCCATTCAGATCGTCGAGCTGGCGCTGGAGCGCTATGGCGCGCCGGTCTATGTGCGACATGCGATCGTGCACAACAAATACGTGGTCGACGGGCTGAAGCAGAAGGGCGCGGTGTTCGTCGAAGAGCTCGACGAGATCCCCGATACCGGCGCTCCGGTGGTGTTTTCGGCGCATGGCGTACCGAAGTCGGTGCCAGCCGGCGCCAAGGCGCGCAATATGTTCTTCCTCGATGCGACGTGCCCGCTGGTGTCGAAGGTGCACATCGAGGCCAACCGCCATCACAATGAGGGCCGCGAGATCGTGCTGATCGGCCATGCGGGGCATGTCGAAGTGATCGGCACCATGGGCCAGCTGGTCGATGGCGCCATCACGCTGATCCAGACGGTCGAGGAAGCCGAGGCCTTTGTGCCGCGCGATCCGGAAAAGCTCGCCTATGTGACGCAGACGACGCTCAGCGTCGATGACACCTCGGCGATCGTCGAGGTGCTGCGCCGCCGCTTCCCGGCGATCGCGCTGCCGCACAAGGAAGATATCTGCTACGCCACCACCAACCGCCAGGAAGCCGTGAAGCAGGTGGCGCCGCATGTCGACGCGATGATCGTGGTGGGTGCGCCCGAATCGTCCAACTCGGTCCGGCTGGTCGAAGTGGCGCAGCGCGTCGGCTGCGCCAATGCCTCGCTGGTCGAGCGCGCCGACCAGATCGACTGGAGCCGCTTCGAGGGGATCAAGACGCTCGGCATCACCGCCGGCGCCTCGGCGCCCGAGACCCTGGTCGATGAAGTGATCGAGGCCTTCGCGCAGCGCTTCGATATCGCGGTCAGCGCCAGTGGCGAACAACGCGAGCGCATCGTCTTCAACCTCCCCCGCGAACTCCGAGCCCAGCCTGCAGCATGACCGACCTGACGCTTCTCGAAACCGACCGGCTGGTGCTCTCCGGCTGGCGCGCCGACCAGATCGACGATCTCTACCGCCTGCATGGCGATCCGACCGTGGCGCGCTATCTCACCGGACATGGCCGGCCATGGACGACCGAGGAGATGGACCAGGCGCTCGCCCACTGGATCGCCCTGTTCGAACGGCAGAAGATGGGGAAGCTCCGGGTGACGCGGAAGGCTGACGGGGTGCTGGTGGGGCGTTGCGGCTTCGGCATCTACGGGGCCGAGGAAGTCCCGGAGATCGGCTACTCGCTCTATCCGGAGTTCTGGGGCAATGGCTACGTCCTCGAGGCGGCCAGCGGGCTCAAGGATTGGTACTGGCGCGAGACCGACCGCGACCATTTCCTCGGCATGGCGGACGCGCGCAACGAGGCCTCGCTGAAGGTGCTGCGCAAGCTCGGCGGCGTCTACACCCACACCGGCGACAGCTACGACCACCCCGATGTCGAGTTCTATCGCTATGACCGGCCGGCCGCATGAACTCGGTCATCATCCACACTGACGGCGCGTGCTCGGGCAATCCCGGCCCGGGGGGCTGGGGCGCCGTGCTGCAATACGGCGATACGGTCAAGGAGCTGAAGGGCGGCGCGCCGCTCACCACCAACAACCAGATGGAACTGACCGCTGCCATCGAGGCGCTGACGGCGCTGAAACGCCCGTGTGAGATCGAGCTCCACACCGACAGCAACTACGTCAAGGACGGGCTGACCAAGTGGATCCACGGCTGGAAGAAGAACGGCTGGCGCACCGCCGACAAGAAGCCGGTCAAGAATGTTGAACTGTGGCAGGCCCTCGACGCCGCTACGCAGCGCCACAAGATCAACTGGCACTGGGTCAAAGGCCATAACGGCGACGAAATGAACGAACGTGCCGACCAGCTCGCCAACGAGGGCATGGAGCCGTTCAAGGGTAAGCGTCGCAAGCCCGAAGGCCTGATGCCGCCGGTCTAAGTTTTCGCCATCGAGCTGTGCCGAAACGGTGGGTGGGTCCGACTCTGGCCCCACCCACCGGGGATGACTCCGCGGTCGTGCCGTTCGCCCGTGAGATGACCGAGGCTGCGGCCTTGCCTCCGCCGCCCGCCGCGCCGATAATCCGGGCCATGCGCCCGCTCCTTGCTGCCGCCGCCCTTGTGCTCCTTGCTACCCCTGCCCTGGCGCAGTTTCCACCGCCGGGCGTGTATGAGTGCGTCAGCGAGAATGGCGCCAACCTCGGGGAACTCACGCTGTTCGTGGCAGGCGACTATTCGTTCAAGAATGTCGATGGCAACAGCGCGAGCGGCCAGGTTGCCTCCGCCGGGACCGACGTGAACCCGCTCTCCGGCCCACTCAAGGACATGCAGCTTATCGGTGTGTTCGGCACCGACGACACCGGCAAGACCACGTTCCGCTTCACCGGCGCCGATGGACTCGAAGTGAGCTGCCAGTAGCGCCGCTGCGGCCAGTCCCCAGCTATTCGTGGGCACAGCTTCCGCGACTCTTGCTGTTGCGCTAGCCTCACGCCCGGGTCGGCATTCAACATTGAGATATTGGGGCATTTCATGGGCGTTAGTCTGTTTGTACATTCCGTCCGCCTGGTGCTGGGCGATTGGCGCAATGCCCTGAAGATCACGGGGCTGCTCTACCTGATCTACGCCGTCCCGGCGCTGGTCTTTGCCCTGCTGTTTCCGACGCCGGTGCAACCCGAGCAGGCCATGGCGGCGCTGGGCAGTGGCGGTTTCCTGGGCCTCATCACAGCCATCCTCGCCATCGTGGCGTTCGTCTGGGTGGCGGTGGCCTGGCACCGCTACGTGCTGCTCGACGAGATGCCTGCCGGGCAGTTTCCGGAGTTCAACAGCAGCCGGCTGCTGTCCTATGGCGGCTATTCGCTGCTGATCGGCCTGATCGGCTTCGTGCTGTCGTTCATCGTCTCGGCTGTGGTGGGGATCATCGCGATCCCGCTGCTGAACGTGGTCGGCGTCATCCTCACCGGCCTGCTCGCTCTCGCGGCGGTGCTGATCATCGGCTACCGGCTCGCGCCGATCCTGCCCTCGATCGCCATCGGCAAGCCGATCACCCTGCGGCAGGCCTGGGAGGCGACCAACAGCGCCAACGTACCGATCATCGTCCTGGCGGTGCTCTCGGCGGTTGCGGCGCTGGTCATCGACATCCCGGCCTTCATCTTCGCCATGGCCGGCCCGATCGGCGGCTTCCTCGCCGTACTGTGGACACTGGCCACCGGCTGGGTGAAAATGATCGTCGGCGTCAGCATCCTGACCACGCTTTACGGCCATTATATCGAAGGCCGCGCGATCCCGGCGGCGACAGCACAGGCCTGAGCCAGACGACGGGCCTAACGCATTCTTGGGAAAGCGCCTGTCCTCGCGCAGGCAGATCGCAGACTTTCACCTTGAAAGCGGATCAGACACGTCTGGCCGCTATCCGAGTGGGCTCTGCCCTTCCCCCAACCACGGTGTCACCCGGCCTTCACCGGGGTGACACTGGGGGTGAGGAAAGCTCGGTGCCCCCAGCTGATCAGACATCACCAAAGCGCCGGGACCGGACAGTTCGTGGCGCTACTCCGCCCCGCCGCCTGCCGTCTGCAGCCAGGCGGCGCCGCATTCCTTGGCCAGCTCGCGGATGCGCAGGATGTAGCTCTGGCGCTCCTGCACCGAGATCACGCCGCGCGCGTCCAGCAGGTTGAAGTTGTGGCTAGCCTTGATGACCTGCTCATAGGCGGGGACCGCCATGGTCTGGCGATTGCCGTCGGCGCCCTTCTTCAGGATGGCACGGCACTCTTCCTCGGCATCCCTGAAGTGCCGGAACAGCATCTCGGTATCGGCGGCCTCGAAATTGTATTTCGAGAACTCCTGCTCGTTCTGCAGGAAGATATCGCCGTAGGTGACCTTGTCCTCGCCTTCGCGGCCATTGAAGTTGAGGTCGTAGACGTTCTCGACACCCTGCACATACATGGCGAGGCGCTCGAGGCCGTAGGTGATCTCGCCCGGCACGGGCTTGGTCTCGAAGCCGGCGACCTGCTGGAAATAGGTGAACTGGCTGACTTCCATGCCGTCGCACCAGCATTCCCAGCCGAGGCCCCAGGCGCCCAGCGTCGGGCTCTCCCAATCGTCTTCGACGAAGCGGATATCGTGCAGGCTGGAATCGAGACCGATCTCGGCCAGCGACTGCAGATAGAGCTCCTGGATATTGTCCGGCGACGGCTTGAGGATCACCTGGAACTGATAGTAGTGCTGCAGCCGGTTGGGGTTTTCACCGTAGCGTCCATCCTTGGGGCGGCGCGAGGGCTGCACATAGGCGGCCTTCCACGGCTTCGGCCCCAGCGCCCTGAGTGTCGTCGCGGTGTGGAACGTGCCGGCGCCCATCTGCATGTCGTATGGCTGCAGGATCACGCAACCCTGCTCCGCCCAGAAGCGCTGCAGCGTCAGGATCAGACCCTGGAACGAGTTCCTGGGGTCCATGTGGGCGGGCAAAGCGTCGGGCATCGGCTATATTCCGGGGTGCGAATGGCGGGCGGAACCTAGTTGGGCCAGCGCAGTGGGTCAATTCCGCAGTTCATTCGGGGTGATGTCGCGTCGCCACGGGATAGCGCTCGGGATGGCGCGCCAGCTCCACCGCCTCCCACACCGCGACCAGCACGACAATACCAGTGGTCAGCGAGGAGAGCAGCAGCGGCGACAGCCCGATGGCGAACGGGTAGAGCGCGAGGACCGCCAGCAAGCCACCGAAGCGCGGCAGCGACCAGTGCCCGAACACCGCGAGTTTGAACAATGCCGCGCCCAAAAGGAACAAGGCCGGCCCGCCGATGAGCACCAGGATGGTCGCCGCCTCCAGGTGCCCCATCGGGTGCGCCAGCACGATTTCGTCGCCGACGGCCGAGACGACGATACCGGCAACCAGGAGGATCGGCACATAGGTGTAGGCCTGCCGCGCCACGCGGCCGGGATCGGACGAGTTGGAGATAGCCGCACTCGCGGCTTCCGCATGCTGGCCGAAGAAGATCCACCACATGGCAATCGACTGCAGCAGCGACACTGTCATGGCCAGTACGACGTCCGGCGTCCAGGCGAGCTGGGTGAAGCCAACGCCGGTGACGAGGACCGACTCGCCGAGCGCGATCATCACGAACAGCCCGCTGCGCTCCGCCATGTGGCCGCCATCGACGTCCCAATCCCGGGTATCGGCGCGCCCGAGGCCTGGAACCCAGAAACCGAGCGCCGGCGAGACGCTGTCGAGTGCCACGGCGATCAGCCAGCAGATAAGCCGGGCTTCGCCGCCAGCGAGTCCACCGACTACCCACAGCGCGGCGGAGGCGGCGTACCAGATGATGATGCGGATGAAGTTGCGATAGAGCGTCGGCCGGGCTCGCACCGCCCAGAGCATGAAAGCGGTGCGGCCGAGCTGGAATACGGCGAAGGCGATGGCGAAGGCGAGGCCCCGATCGCCGAACGCCTCGGGCAGCGAGCTCGACATCACCAGCCCAATGCCCATCAGCACGAACAGCATCAGCCGGACCAACGGCTTTTCAGGATCGAGCCAGTTGGTGATCCAGGCGGTGTCGATCCACGCCCACCAGATCGCTAGCAGCAGGAGTGCGGCTTCGAGCGCACCAAGCCAGGTCAGGTGCTCGACCAGCGCGTGGGAAATCTGGGTGACGGCGATGACAAAGACGAGGTCGAAGAACAGCTCGACCGAGGTCACCTGCGCATGATGCTCCGAGCGCCGACTGCGCAGTAATGTGCCGACCATGCTCGCGACTCCAAAATCCGCGAGAAGGCTAGCGGCCGGCAGTGGGCTTGTCGTCGGTAATCTAGCGGCCGTCGTCCTCGGGCGGCCGGAACTTGCCGTCCTTGTCGCGCCTCAAAGTGATGACATCGGGTTGCTGGCGTTCGCGCAGGTCGCGCGCGTGGCGCTCCTTATCGAGCTGCTTGAACTGGCCGGTCCAATCCCGCCAGATCTTCCTGACCCCCCAGAGGATCAACAGGATGATCGCGCCAAAGATCAGGATGCGGAGCAACGTGCCGGTCATCGCTTAGAGCCCCAGCCGGGCCCAGACGGAGCGATCCTCGATGCTGGCGGCGATGTCGCCGGTCAGCGCCGCAAGACCCACTCGCGGCAGCGTCAGCAGTCCGCGCTTGGGCGCAATCGGCAACAGTTCGACCTTGTCGCCGAAGCGGCTCTGCAGCACCTCGTGCAGGTCGCCGAGGCCATCGACCAGGCCGAGCTCGAGCCCCTTCACGCCGCTCCAGAACTCACCGGTGAACAGCTGATCGTCCGAAGCCTTCAGGCGCTCGCCGCGGCGCTGCTTCACCCAGTCGATGAAGACCTGGTGGATCTCGCTTTCCATCTGCTTGATCCGCTCCACGTCCTCCGGTTTCTCGGGCAGGAACGGATCGAGCGTCGACTTGTTGCGGCCGGCGGTGTGTACGCGGCGGTCGACGCCCACCTTCTTCAGGGTTTCGACGAAACCGAAGCCGGCGAAGATCACCCCGATCGAGCCGACGATTGAGGAGGGGTCGGCGATGATCTCGTCACCGGCCGTGGCGATGAAATAACCGCCCGATGCCGCCGCGTCCTCGACGAACACCAGCACCGGCTTGTGGTGCTCGTCGGCGAGGTCGCGGATGCGCTTGGAGATCAGCCGCGACTGCACGGCCGAGCCACCCGGGGAGTTGATGATGATGGCAACCGCAGCGGCGGATTTCACTGCGAAGGCGCGCTTCAGCAGCGGCGCCACCGTCTCGATGTTCAGCCGACCCGGTCGCTGGTCCGCAGCGATCACGCCATGCAGGCGCACCACCGGGACGACCGGACCGGTCTGCCCCATCTTGCGCTTGATCCAGGACCGCAAACCCATGTGACGCCTCGCTTTTGACCGGGCACATGTATGTGCCCCGCGCCGGGATTACCAGATGAGGCGCGCGGTGCCGCGGAAGATGGCGTCGAACTCCGGCCGGAAGCCACGCCCCCCGGCTTCGTGCATGACTCGCGCCGCCAGCAAGGCGAACGGGGCGCGCGAGCCCTTGATGCCACGGATCAGCACCCGGCTGGCCGCCTCGCCCTCGCGCGGCAGCAGGGGCAACACAGCGACGGCGCCGAAGCGCTGGGTGAACGCCGCCAAAAGCAGCGGCAGCGCCTCGGCGACGTGGATGAAGATTACCTCGCCGCCCGGCGCGGCGTGGGTCGCCGCGGTCTTCACCCATTTGTCGAGCGCAGCGTTATCCATGTGCCGCGCGCCAGCCCGGGCGCGGGTCGGCGCGGAGCCTCGCGCTGGATCGAAGAAGGGCGGGTTGGCGATGACGGTGCTGAAATGGTCGGCGGCAAGCCCCGCAGCGGCCCGCAGCCGGCCGGGCGCCGTCAGGTCGAGCGTCAGCACCTTGGCGCGCTCGGCCATGCCGTTGCCGTGAGCATTGAGGCCGGCTAGCGCGGCCATCCCCGGATCGGCTTCCAGTAGCGTCGCGTGGAGCTGCGGCAGGTCGGCCATGGCCACCAGTGACGCAGTACCAGCCCCGGCCCCAAGGTCGAGCAGGCTATGCGCATTGGCACGTACGGCCGCCCCGAGCAGCACCGAGTCCAACCCGGCTCGAAACCCTTTTTCCGGCTGCGACACGGTGAGGCGGCCACCCAAAAAGGCGTCGCGCGTCAGCGTTTGTTGTTTTACAAGATCGGTGGCTTCGTCTAGGGACATCGCACCATCGCGACAGTTCGCAGGCGCCCGACTATAGGGTGCCGGATGCGTAGCTCAAACCGGGGATTTCATGGCTCTATCGGCTGCAGCGGCAAACGAGGCGATGACCAGCGCCGGCGCGCTCGACCGGCTGCTCGACGCGACCCGGCCGGGCATGGATCGGGTCAATGCGATGATCCTCGAAAGGGCCAGTTCGCATGTCGAGCTGGTGCCCGAGGTGGCGCGTTACCTGATCGATTCCGGCGGCAAGCGCCTGAGGCCGATGCTGACGATCGCGGCGGCCATGCTGTTCGGCAAGGCCAATGGCAGCGAGGTCAACTTCGCCGCCGCTGTCGAGTTCATGCACAATGCCACGCTGCTCCACGATGACGTGGTCGATGAGAGCGACATGCGCCGCGGTCGCGCCGCCGCACGCATGAAGTGGGGCAACCAGGCAAGCGTCCTGGTTGGCGATTTCCTGCTCGGACAGGCCTTCATGATGATGGTCGATACCGGCAACATCGCCGCGCTCAAGGTGATCGCCGAGGCCGCGACCATCATCGCCGAGGGCGAAGTGCTGCAGCTCGCCAAAACCCGCGATCTCAGCGCCAGCGCCGCCGACTATGACGAAGTGATCGGCGCCAAGACCGCCAAGCTGTTTGAAGCGGCGACCGAAGTGGGCGCCATGGCCGGTGGCGCCGACGCCGTGGGCCGCGAGGCGCTCCACCGCTACGGCCGCGAACTTGGTTTCGCCTTCCAGCTGGTCGACGACGTGCTCGACTATCGCGGCGAAGCCGGCACGCTCGGCAAGAATACCGGCGATGACCTGCGCGAGGGCAAGATGACCCTGCCGGTGATCCTGGCCCTGCAGCAGGCGACACCGGCCGAGCGCGAGATCATCGCCAAGACGCTGGGCTCTGTCGATGCCGGCGAAGCACAGCTCAAGCAGGTGGTGGCGATCTTCGAGCGCTACGACACACTGGGCCGCACCATCGAGCAGGCGTTTACACACGCCCACCGCGCCCGCGAAGCGCTCAAGCCGCTGCCGCCCGGCGAGATGAAGGCCCTGCTCGGCGACATCGCCGAGTTCACCGTCGCCCGCGCGTACTAGTACTTATCGCCAGCACTGCGGCACCGCGGCCAACATTGTGGCCGCCGTGCAACATATCGCCCCGTTTGCACTGAGTCCCGCCACACGTGATTAGACTCCGCTATTCCGCCCTCGTATCAGGGGACATCGGAATGGGGAGACGACTATGTGGACCAAGACGAAGATTGTATTCTCAAGCGTATTACTGTTGAGCGCGGCAGGCGTCGCGAACGCAGCAGACCTGATTGTTGAAGATGCCCCGGTGGCGGAGATTGCAGCGCTTGGTGACTGGACCGGCGGCTACGTTGGCGGGCACATCGGCTGGGTCAGTGGCAATGTCGACTGGGAACTGGTTCCTCCGACGGATAGCGGCAGCTATGGGATCGAGGGCTGGCTGCTTGGCGCCCAGGCCGGTTACAACTGGCAGATGGACACTTTCGTGCTCGGCGTTGAAGGCGACGTGTCGCTCGGTGACGTAACGAGCGATCTTGACGAAACTGGCTTCATCGAGCGTCAGGTCAACTGGGAAGCATCGCTGCGGGCCCGCGCGGGCGTGACCTTCGACGCGGTCCTGCTGTATGCCACCGCCGGCGTCGCCGTGCTCAACACCACGAGCGAACTGTTCGGCCTCGTTGATGACACGCAGACCCACATCGGCTGGACGGTTGGCGCCGGCGTCGAGGCGCTGGTCACCGAGGACGTCTCGGCCAAGCTCGAGTACCGCTACAGCGACTATGGTGCGAAGGACTACGAGTTCTTTCCCGCGCCGATCGTCTCGGACTCGAGCATCACTGCCCACAGCATTTCGGCTGGCGTGAACTTCCACTTCTGATCCGTTCCGATCAGCAAGTGTCGCAGCGGCCCCTTCGGGGGCCGTTGTCGTTTCAGCTGATCACCGGCGCCGCGGCCACCCAGAACTGGGGGTATCTTGCCCGCATGTCGTGCGCGGCCTGGTGCGCCTGGGCGGCCGAGCCGAACAGGCCGAACACGGTGCCGCCCGAGCCCGACATGCGGGCCAGCGCGCAACCATCGAGCACCCGCATCTGGCGCAGCAGTTCGCCGATCGCCGGCACCAGGCCGATGGCGGCTAGCTCGAGGTCGTTGCGGGTCTCGGCCAGCCACAGCCCGAGCTGCGCCGGCCGGGTCAGCGGCTGCGGCAAGGCGGGCATCGGCGGGTTGCTGCGCTGCTCGAGCCGGCGGAACACATCGGCGGTGACCACCGGCACCAGTGGATTGACCAGCACCAGGTGGGTCGCCGGAAAGCTGCGCAGCGGGTGGATGATCTCGCCGACGCCGCGCACCTCCGAGGGTTGCGACAAGAGGCATACGGGCACGTCCGCGCCAAGCGTCAGCGCCAGCGCACTGAGCTCGACGAGTTCGAGGTCGCCGCCTGCCATGCCGGCCAGCAGGCGGAGCATCGCGGCGGCATCGGCCGAGCCGCCGCCGATCCCCGCCGCGACCGGCAGGTTCTTGGTGAGCGCGATATCGAGACCATCCGGCAGACGGCCCGGCCAGCGGGTGCGGAACGCCTTCACGGCGCGCATCACAAGGTTGGAATCACCACCGCCCGCTGCCGCCGCAAACGGGCCGGTGACGCGCAGCCGGTCGGCCTTGGCCGGATGCGCCGACACCTCGTCGGCGACATCGACGAACACCACCAGGCTCTCGAGCTCGTGGTAACCGTCGGCGCGCCGGCCGGTCACATGCAAGGCCAGGTTGACCTTGGCGGGAGCCGCCTCGGAGACAGTGCCTTGCAGCATGCTACTGGGCGGGCGCAGCCTGACCTTCCGCTACCGGGCCGGCATCGGGGGCCGGCGCCACGGCATCGAGGCCGCCGGCGAGTTTCTTCGCCACCCGCTCCTTCACCGCCCCTTCCTGGTCGACGGCAGCGGCGATGTTCCACTGGAACTTCGCTTCGAGCTTGCGGCCGGCGCGCCAATAGGCATCGCCGAGATGGTCGTTGATTTCGGGGTCGGTCGAGCGCAGCTGCACCGCCATTTCGAGTTGCTTGACCGCATCGTCGAAGCGGCCGAGGCGAAAGAAGGCCCAGCCCAGGCTATCGATGATGTAGCCATCGTTCGGCGCGGCGGCGACGGCCTTCTCGATCATGTCGAGCGCCGGCATCAGGTTCACCCCCTGATCGACCCAGCTATAGCCGAGATAGTTCAACACCTGCGGCTGGTCGGGGTTCAGCTCGAGCGCGCGCTTGAAATCGACCTCGGCCTTGTCCCACTGCTTGGCGCGCTCGAAGGCGATGCCGCGCACGTAGTAGAAGCGCCAATCGCCCGGGGCATCGCCGCCGGCGACATCAAGCGCCTTGGTATAGGTGTCGGCGGCCTCGGCATATTTCTGCGCGGCGCGCTGCATATCGCCGAGCACCGACAGGGCCTCGAGATCATTGGGGTTCGTCGCGACGATATTGCCCAGCCGGCGCAGCGCTTCGTCGCGGTTGCCAGTGGCGCTGAGGTTCTCGGCGACGCGCACCACTGCCATCGGCTTCATCGGCGAATCCGCCGGCAGCTTGTCGTAGATGGCGTTGGCCGCATCGTGCTGGCCGGCGCCGTCCAGCAACTGGCCATAGACCAGGTCGATGACGTCGGACTTGGGGTCGAGATACATGCCCAGCTGCAGGAACACCGCGGACACATCCGGGCTCCCCTCACGCGCCAGCGCCACGCCCACCGAGTGGAACATCTCGGCGGCGCCCGCCTGCACATCGGCGGCGAACACGCCCGGCCGCTGCTTGTTATCGATCTTGGCCTTTACGGCAGCGATCAGCGGATGATCCAGCCCTTCGGACTCGAACTTGGCGATCACCTTCTCGGCTTCATCGAAGCGGCCGGCATTGCCCAGCATGCGCGAATAGGCCTCGACGATGCGCGCGACGAACGGGTCGGCTTCATAGGCCTTGGCGGCGAACTCCAGCGCCGCCTTGCTGTCCCCCTCGACATCGGCCATCAGCGCCCGGTGGAAGACCAGAAAGTCCTCGAGCCCGCCCTGCCCGATCTCGTCGAGCACCTTGTTGGCTTCAGTCTTTTTGCCGTCGCCGAGCAGCGCCCAGGCGCGCAGCAGCCCGCCGGTGATGCCGGCGAAAGTGTCGCCACCGACATTCTCGAGTTCCTTGGCCGCCGCGGCGTAGCGGCGCTGCTTCATCGCCTCGGTGCCGATGACGAGGCTCGCAAGGTCGTTGGGAGCACTGAGCTCGAGCAGGTGCTTGGCGACGCGCGAGGCATCCGACACCTGCCCGTTCGCAGCATAGGCGATGAAGCTCCGCTCGACGATGATCGGGTTGTCCCAGTCGCCTTCCGCGGCAGCGCGGAAATAGCGCGCGGCGTCTTCGGTCCTGAGGTCGGAAAGCGCCTGCCGGCCGGCCAAATAGCTGCCGGTCACACTCTGATCCATCAGCGGGAAGGCCGCACTCGATTCGAGCGCCGCGGCGCCGCCGATGGTGAGCGCGACGGCGAGAAGGACGCCGGAAGCGAGACGGGCTTTGTGGGTCACGAGGCTCGATATCTCCGAGAAGGCAGGAAGCGGCTGACTAGCCCAAGAAACATGGGCGATTTTGCGACTGCGCCGCAAGAGGCAGGCACAATGAAGTGAGGGATTGGCGTGTCGCAAGGCGATGCTGCCTGCCACGGCTGCGGTGCCCTAACCACCGGCGTCATCCCCGCGAAGGCGGGGACCCAGTGGGATCTCTCAGCCTCAGCGGGTACTGCAGCATCCCACTAGGTTCCCGACTTCGCGGGAATGACGGCGGTGGGTGGGCAGTATTGCTCAGCGGCACCTCACATTCCCGAGTAATTCGGCCCCGAGCCGCCCTCGGGCGGTACCCAGGTGATGTTCTGGGCGGGATCCTTGATGTCGCAGGTCTTGCAGTGGACGCAGTTGGCGGCGTGGATGCGGAACACCGGCGCCCCACCCTCCTCGGCCAGCTCGTAGACCCCCGCCGGGCAATAAAGCGGCGCCGGCTCGCCGTAGCGGGGCAGGTTCTCGCGCACCGGCAGGTCCGGATCGACGAGCTTCAGATGTACGGGCTGGTCTTCGTCGTGGCTGAGATTGGCGAGATAGACCGAGGCCGCACGATCATAGGTCGTCGCGCCATCCGGCCGAGCATAGAGCCGCGGCGTCACCTCGGCGAGCGGCCGCAGCTTGGCAAAATCCGCCTTGTCGTGGCGCAGCGTGCCGAACGGCGAGACGCGGAACAGCGCCTCGCACCACATGTCGAAGCCACCCAGCAGCACACCGAGATAGGTGCCGAAGCGCGACCAGAACGGTTTGACGTTCTGGACCCGCTTCAACTCGTCGCCGATGCCGGTGGCCAGGACGCTCTCGTTTAGGCCCTCGAGCGTATCGTACGCCCTGCCCTCGCCGATCGCCGCAGCGACCCGATCCGCAGTCGCCATGCCCGAGCGGATAGCATTGTGGATGGCCTTCAGTGCCGGCACGTTCATGAACCCGGCGGCGCAACCGATCAGCGCGCCACCCGGAAACGCCAGATCGGGGACGGATTGCAACCCACCCGAGGTCATCGCCCGCGCGCCGTAGCTCAAGCGCCGGCCGCCTTCGAGCAGCCGGGCAATCGCCGGATGG
The DNA here is from genome assembly GCF_001424865.1 of Devosia sp. Root105. NCBI lineage: Bacteria > Pseudomonadati > Pseudomonadota > Alphaproteobacteria > Hyphomicrobiales > Devosiaceae > Devosia > Devosia sp. Root105. Next base: position 266,467 of record NZ_LMCR01000019.1, on the reverse strand, counting down.
GTCTTGAAGCGCTGGAACTCGCCGAAGGGCGAGAGCGTCGGGTCGCTGTAGCTCAGATGCACCGCGATACCGAGGTAGAGCTTGTTGCCGGCAGCATGGTAGGCGAAGCCGCCGCCTGAGGTGGCGTTGTCGAGCGGGAAGCCGAGATAGTGATCGACCCGCCCGGCCTCATGCCGATCCGGTGCGATCTCCCATACTTCCTTGATGCCCAGCCCGTAGAGCTGCGGATCATGCCGGGCGGCGAGGCCGAAATGGCCGATCAGGTGTTTGGCGAGCGAACCGCGCGCCCCTTCGCCGATCAGGGTGTACTTGGCCTTGAGGCCGATGCCGGCGGCGTAGGTGGATTTCGGGTTGCCGGCATGATCGACGCCGAGATCGCCGGTGATGATGCCCTCGATCCGGCCGCCTTCGCCGGTCAGTACATCCACCGCCGCCGTCATCGGGAAGATATCGACGCCGAGCCCCTGCGCCTGCTCGCCCAGCCACTTCACCAGATCGCCGAGGCTGACGATCACCGCGCCAGGCGTCTGCATCTGTGGCGGGATCATCAGTTGCGGCAGCGCGATATCGGCCGTGGCGGTGAGGAAGTGGAAGGTGTCGCGCGTCATCGCCGGGCCGACCGGCGCTCCCATGTCGCGCCAGCCCGGCAGCAGCGCATCGAGCCCCACCGGATTCATCACGGCGCCGGAGATGATGTGCCCACCCAGCTCGGCGGACTTTTCCACCACTGTGACGGCAAGCTGCGGCGCCACCTGCTTCAGCCGGATGGCGGCGCTGAGGCCCGCAGGACCGGCCCCGACGATCAGCACATCGGTCTCGAGGATCTCGCGATTGCCGGCGTCGGCCAAGGTCAGGTCCATTCACGGATGGCGGGAGAAAGCGGGCTGTGATACCAGAACCCATGTCCGAAAATCGACCGCTAAATGACGCCGAAGCCCGGGCGGCGCTCGACTGGTATCGCGCCGTCGGGGTCGATTTCGCCGTCGGTGAAGAGCCGGTCGACCGCTTTGCGGCGTCCACCGCCCCCTCCCGCGCCCGGCCGATCCCGGCGCCGGAAGCACCGGTCGCGGCGACTGCCGCTCCGGCCGCGGCGCCGATCGCCATCTCGCTGACCTCCGATCCGACCGAAACCACGGCGCTGGCCGCGGGCGCGCAGTCGCTCGACGAACTGCGCGCCGTGATGAACGCCTATGAGGGGTGCCTCCTCAAGAAGCGCGCCACCCAACTGGTGTTCGCCGACGGCAACCCGGAATCGGAGATCATGCTGGTGGGCGAAGGCCCTGGCGAGCAGGAGGACCTGCAGGGCAAGCCCTTCGTCGGTCGGGCCGGGCAGTTGCTCGACCGCATGCTGGCTGCGATCGGGCTCGACCGCAGCAAGGTCTACATCGCCAACATGGTTCCCTGGCGCCCGCCGGGGAACCGCGACCCCTCGCCCGAAGAAATGGCGCTCTGCACGCCGTTCCTGCTGCGGCAGGTTGAACTGGTGGCGCCAAAATTCCTGGTGACGCTCGGCAACGTGCCCACCAAGTCGCTGTTCCAGACCCAGAACGGCATCACTCGGATGCGCGGCCAGTGGCGTGACCTGACGATCAACAGCCACCAGACCCGGGCGCTGGCGACGCTCCACCCCGCCTATCTGCTGCGCACCCCCGCCAGCAAGGCGCTGGCCTGGCGCGACATGCTGAGTTTGAAGCAGGCGATCGACAGCTAGGTCCGCTGCTGGCGCTGCCGGAACGAAACGCCAATGTCACTGCTGTATTCCCGACGACTGCACTGATAATTCTAAAGGATTGCTCGCCCCGGCCTCGCGGCAGCCGTCACGGGCTAGACGTACGCGGGAGTTCCCCAGAGCAGCAAAGGACATCACGCCATGACCAGAACGGTACTATTTGCCGTTGCGGTAGCAAGCTTCGCTTTTGTGGCGCCAGCGATCTCCGAGCAGAAATCGGATACGGGATCGACGACGGACAATACCACCCTGTGCAAAGCGATCTACGAGATCTACGACCTCAACATGGAGGCGTACTACTCCAAGAACAAAACCAACAAGCAGCGTCAGGAGGCCTATACCTCAGCCCAACGGGCTATGTCGGACTTCCGGAAGAAAGGCTGCAAATACAAGGATGTCGTCAATTGACGACGTAGCCGGCCCGTGGACCGGCCATCCATGTGTCAGCAATTCGCCGTCAGGCGCCAGTGGCGTGGCGGGTGCGATACGCATCGCGCAGCAGCACGGCCATGAACAGCAGCATCGAGCTGATGGTCAGGATCGAGCCGGCCATCACCAGCGCGTGGGCGACCGAGCCGCCGCCGGTGAGCAGGATCGCGAGACCTCCCGTCATGCCCGGGAAACCCAGTGCCGCAATCCCGACCTGCAGCCGGGCCAGGCGACCGGGCGCATGCTGCCCCCCACGGTAGTAAAGGCCGTAGAGGAACATCGAAACCCAGCCGAGCAGGTTGAGGTGGGCATGCACGGGGGCGAGGGTGAAATCCTCGTTGGCCCCCATGAAGATGCCCAGACTCATGCCGACCAGCGCCGCCGCGGCGGCTATGATGAAGCAGAAGTGCCAGATCCGCATCATCAGCCCTCGACCGCCAAGTCGCGGCCGGCAGCAAGCGCCGCAGTGGTGGCGAGCGAGATCGAGCGCACCAGTGGATCGGCATGGCGATGTACCAGATGCCAGTCGGCGCCCTGGCGCCGGAACACCTGAGTGACGCGCAGCGACCAATCCTGTTTGGGCAGGCCGGAAACCTCGCCATCCTGGCGTTCGACATAGGCGAGCACGACCAGATCATCGGTCGCCACGGCCTGCACCAGCTCGATACTGGCGTCACCATTCTGGAAGCGGGCCGCAAGCTCGGCCAGGTGCTGCGGCGAAGCGTCGAAGCCGTGGCTGGCCGGGCCGCCAAAGGGTTGCATCAGGGTGAAATCGTCGCCGAGACGGACGTGCTTGACCCACTCCTCCATCCGCCCGGCATTGAACAGCTGGGCTTGGCGCTCGGATCGGTCGACAAGGCTCGCAACCACCGCGTCGTGCGGCGCTTCGGCCTTTGCCGCCTTTAGCAGAAACGGCGCGATCACACCGGCTGCGATGGCGAGCCGCCTCGAGAAAGCGCCAGGCATGGAAGCCGAGGAGCGGTCGTTATCTTTGGACTGGAACATCGGAGAAAACTCATGTCTGTGGCGCCCCGCCGTCTGGGCCGCCTTCTCAACCGGTCGGCGCGATGAAGCCAGTGACATGATTTCAGCGATATGCTGCACACGATTGATCAGCGGTGGCTGTCAATCCTGCCGGTCGATACGCCAGCGCCAGATTTGCATCCTCTCCTGCTCGAGCGCCCCGTCAAAGCGCATGCCGAGCTTCTGCAGCACGGCGTTCGAGGCGTTGGTCTCGGCCAGGGAGTGGGCAATGACGGCTCGGGCGCCGGCTTCGAAGGCCGTGGCGACCATCGCGCCGGCGGCCTCGGTGGCATAGCCGCGTCCCTGGTGCTCGGGGCCGATCTCGTAGCCAATCTCGACGACACCGTCGGCGTCGGGAGCGCCGACATATCCACCATTGCCGATCAGCCTCGGCCCGTCGCGGTGGAGAAACAGGTACGGCGACCACGGCGCCGGCGCCTCGGGGAAGCCGGGACCGAACGCTTCGGGAAACTCCGGCCAGGCCGCCGGCAAAGTGACGCCGAGCAGCGCCGCAAACGCCTCGCGCGATTGCTGAAAGGCCTGCCGGTGTTCAGCTGTGAGCGGCACCAGCCGCAGTCGTGCGGTTATCATCTCGTCGTCTCTCATTACGCCCCGGCCTTCCTAAACCAGGTGATGTGGCCACACCGATACGCCGAAAAGCAGTGAATGGCGGCTGAACGCGTCGCGATTAGGCGGGGGGACCGGTCCCGGTCTTGACCCCTACTTAAGACTATCCAACCAAGAATATTGATGGCGCTTGATTGTGCTGCCCGAATTTGGTCCGACTTGATAGGCAAGCGCCTCAGGACCCTGAACCCGCAGAAAGCGCCATGTCCTCCGCCCTCAAGATTTATGCCCTGTTCATCGGCTCGGCACTCCTGATGTTCGGAGGCGGCCTGCAGGGCCTCTTGCTCTCGGTGCGCGGCGCCGAAGAAGGGTTTTCGCTGACGGCGCTCGGCCTCATCGGTACCGGCTGGTCGGTGGGGTTCGTTGCCGGTTCGATCACCGTACCGCTGCTGGTCAAGCGAGTGGGGCATATTCGTGCCTACTCGATCATGGCGGCCATCGGCACCGTGACGATCCTGCTTAACCTGCTTTGGGTTCAGGATATCGGCTGGATCGTGCTGCGCGCCTTTTCCGGCTTCTGCTTCGCCGGCGCGGCGATGATCGTCGAGAGCTGGCTCAACGAGGTGGCGGACAATCGCAGCCGCGGCACGATCTTTTCGGTCTATACCACCATCAACATGGCCGCTTCGACCGTCGGTCAGCTGGCCATGGCGGTGACCGGCACTTTCGGCCATATCCCGTTCGTGGTCGGCGCCATTGCCTTCATCTGTGCGCTTTTGCCGAGCGCCCTGACCTCGACGCCGCAGCCGCGGCCGATCTCGTCGGCGCGGCTCGATGTGGTGCTGCTCTACAAGACCTCGCCGCTGGCGGTGATCGCGGCCTTTGCCTGCGGCATGGCCAACGGCACCTTCGGCACGCTGGCGCCGGTCTACGGCTTCGAGCAGAAACTCGATGCCTCGACCATCGCCTACCTGTTCGCCGTCACCGCAGTGGTGGGCGCCGTGGCGCAGACGCCGTTCGGGCGGCTCTCCGACAAGATCGACCGCCGGCTGGTGATCGTCGGGCTCAGCGGTTTTGCGGCAGTGATCGGCCTCGTCACCGTGCTGCTGAACCCGAGCAGCGGCGTGCTGATGTTCATCCTGTTCGGGCTCTACGGCTTCGGCGCCTACCCGCTTTATGCCATCGCCGTGGCGCATGCGAACGACTTCGCCAAGGAAGGCGAGTTCGGCCGCGTCGCCGGCGGCATGCTGCTGATCCTCGGCATCGGGCTCGCCATCGGGCCGATCATCGCCAGCTGGGTGATGAACGCCATCGCGCCGGTCGGCCTGTTCATCGTCACCGCCACCTTCCATGGAGCGCTTGCGGTTACGGCGTTCCTGCGCATGAAGATCCGCCCGGTGCGCGACGCCTCGGGCCGCGTCCGTTTCCGCGCCATGAGCGCCGAGAAGGGCGTATCGCCCGGCACCGTGACGCTCGATCCGCGCGGCGAGGAAAAGCCGACGCCCCGCCCGGCCACGCCGGCGGCGGCCCCCCAGCCCGAGGAAACCGAACTGCTGGTGCCCGATCCGATCGAGCCGACGGTGATCGTCGAACGGCACGTGAAAAACGATGCGCCCGGTGATACCGACAAGTCGGACAAGCCGAAGCCGGAGTAGCCCACATGTTCAAATCGGAGCTCGACCAGAGCAAGCCGTTCATACCGCTGTCGATCGCCGTGCTCGCGGTGTCCGACACCCGGACGCTGGAGACCGATACCGCGGGCGCCCTGCTGAAATCGCTGATGGAAGCCGACGGGCACAGTTGCTTCGAGCGCGCCGTAGTGCGCGACGACATCCACCAGATCCGCGCCAAGGTGATGGAGTGGGTGGTGAACGATGGCGTCGACGCGATCATCACCACCGGCGGCACCGGCTTTTCGGGCCGCGACGTGACACCGGAGGCGCTGGAGCCGCTGTTCCAGAAGCGGATGGATGGGTTTTCGGTGCTGTTCCACCAGTATTCCTCGACCACGGTGGGCACGTCCACTTTGCAGTCGCGCGCCACCGGCGGGCTGATCGGCGAGACCTTCGTCTTCGTCCTCCCCGGTTCGCGCGGCGCCTGCCGCGACGCCTGGGAAGGGATCCTGCGGGCCCAGCTCGACAACCGGCACAAGCCCTGCAACTTCGTCGAACTGATGCCGCGCCTCGCCGAGCGCTGACGCGCTTCAGGAACGGCTGTCGAACATCGACGTTCTCCCGCCAAAGGAGATATCCGATGATCCGCAAACTCAGGTCCGGCGAGTACCGGCTCTATTCCAAAAAGACCGATCCCAAGACCGGCAAGCGCCGCAACCTCGGCACCTTCGACAGTCGCGAGGCCGCCGAAAAGCACGAGCGCGAAGTGCAGTACTTCAAGCGGCACTGACAAGCCGGCCCCGCGGCGATAATCTCAGCTATGGCCAAGGACCAGAAAATCACCGTCGCCCTGACGCGCAAGCAGACCGCGCCGCGCAACGCCGCCGCCAAGTCGTTGCGCGAGGGGCAGTTCCAGCCCAAGATCGAAGCGGATCCCAAGGCCTACAAGCGCAAGAACAAGCACAAGGCTGATCCGGTGTTGGAAGCCGAGAAGCAGGACGGCGAAGTCGAGTAACCTGAATCCGGTTCACTTTATGAATTTGCCGGCTTCAAGTTCATCTTGAGATTCAGGCCGCGCCGCGAAGCCCTTCCAAAAACACGTTCATTTCCCATTCAGCCGGCGCAATTCAATTGCGATGCCCACGGTCCGGTGCCACTTTGCGGCACTTGAGGGTCTTTGGTTTGCCGCGTTTTCGAACCTGAGAGCGCGTTTGAGCATCACATGCGGAGGGCTCCATGACTGGGTTGATCATTCTGGCGATCGTCGTCGTCGCCATCGGCTACGCGATCTTCGTCTACAACGATCTGGTGTCGAAGCGTCAGCTCAAGGAAGAAGGCTGGTCGGGCATCGACGTGCAGCTGAAGCGCCGCACCGACTTGATCCCTAACCTGATGGAGACGGTGAAGGGCTATATGGGCCACGAGCGCGAAACGCTCGAGGCCGTTACTCAGGCCCGCGCCGCCGCCACCGCCGGGGCCAATGCCGGTCCGGCCGAGCGCAGTGCGCTGGAAGGCGCGCTGTCAGGTGCGCTGGGCAAGCTCCTCGCCATTGCCGAGGCCTACCCGGACCTCAAGGCCAACACCACCTTCCTCGAATTCCAGAGCGCGCTGCAGAACGTCGAAGACGAAATCCAGCTGGCGCGCCGCTACTACAATGGCTCGGTGCGCAACCTGAACACCGCGGTCGAGAGCTTCCCCTCCAACGTCGTCGCCAACGCCTTCAAGTTCGAGAAGGCCGAGTATTTCGAGCTGGAGAACGAAGCCGACCGGGCTGTGCCTTCGGTGAAGTTCTGACGTCGAGCGTCAGGTGGAGAACCCGGTGGCTGTGGACCCCCACCCCTGTCCCCTCCCCGCAAGGGGGAGGGAGACGCATACTGCGACGCCAGTGTTCTGGTCTCCCTCCCCCTTGCGGGGAGGGGACAGGGGTGGGGGGCAGCTAGCCACCGCAATTGCAGCAATTCTGCTGGCACTACTCACCCTGCTCTTCGCCCTCCCTGCGGCTGCCCGCGAAGCCATCACCTCGTTCTCATCCGCCGTCACCCTCAACACCGATGGCTCGGTCGACGTCATCGAGACCATCGAGGTCAATGCCGAGGGCTATGAAATCCGCCGCGGCATCTATCGCGACATCCCGCTGATCCTGATCAATCCGGACAACTCGCGGCTCCGCTCCGACCTCACGGTGAAGACTGTGCTCCGCGACGGCCGGGCCGAACCCTATTCGCTCGACAATATCGGCGCCGGCTTCAAACGCATCCGTATCGGCGATGCCGACGTGCTGCTGAGCTATGGCCGGCACAAGTACACCATCCACTACAGCATGACGCGGATGGGTCGCAGCTTTGCCGACCACGACGAGCTGTTCTGGAACGCCACCGGCAACTACTGGAATTTTCCGATCGACCAGGCCGTCGCCTCGATCACCCTGCCCAAGGGCGCCGTGATCGACCGACTGGTCGGCTATACCGGTGCGCCCGGCTCCATGGAGCAGGCCGTCACCATCACCCGCACGTCCGACAACACGGCGATCTTCCGGGTGAACCGGCCGCTGGGCTCGGGCGAAGGCGTCAGCGTGGCGGCGTCGTTTCAAAAGGGCATTCTCGCCGAGCCGCAGGGACTAGACCGGCTGCTCTACTGGCTGAGCGACCATCGCGACATCGTGGTGCCCGGCATCGCGGTCGGCCTGGTGCTGCTTTACAACCTCCTCGCCTGGAGCGCGGTTGGCCGTGACCCGAAGAAAGGCACGATCATCCCGCTGTTTCATCCCCCCAAGGGGTTCTCGCCGGGGCTCGCCGAATATGTCGACGGCATGGGTTGGGAGAAGAGCGGCTGGACCGCCTTCACCGCCTCGATCTTCGACCTCGGGGTCAAGGGGCTGGTGAAGATCGACAATCCGGGCAAGACTTTGAGTGTGACGGTAACCGGCAAGGCGCCGCCGGACGATCTCGGGGCAGCCGAGCGGCTGCTGTTCGACTACTTCAAGTCGCAGGGCAAGGTGACGGTCAACACCACCACCGGCCCCAAGCTGAACGAGACGCGCGGCCAGTTCGTCTCGGCCATCGAGACCGAGAACCGGCTGGTCTATTTCAGGAACAATACCGGCTACATCCTGGTGGGGGTCGGGTTTTCGCTATTGATCCTCCTCGGCATGGTGGTGTTCGACCTGATCGACCCGATCACGCTGGTCTTCGCCGGGGCCGGCGCGCTGTTCCTCGGCATTCTGGGCGGTGTGCTCAGGGGGCTGTGGCGCAGCCCGATCCTGTCCAAGATCATCTTCGCAGTGTGGGCGGTGATCTTCGGCGGCAACCTGATCGGCGCCGGCGCGAGCTTTCTCGGTGACTTCCGGATCGGCGAGTTCCGCCCCGATGCGGCGCTGATCGGCGCCGCATCGATCATCTTCGTCAATGTGCTGTTCGCCGTGCTGATGCGGGCGCCGACGGTGCAGGGCCGTCAGGTCATGGACCAGCTCGACGGCTTCAAGATGTACATGAACACCGCCGAAAAGAACCGGCTGAACATGACCAACGAGCCGCCGATGACCGTGGAGCGCTTCGAGCGCATCCTGCCCTATGCCATTGCGCTCGGTGTCGAAAAACCGTGGTCCGAGCACTTCGAAGCCGAACTCGCCCGCAACGCCGTCGCCGACGCAGAGGGCAGCAGCTACGCGCCGGGCTTCTATACCGGTCGTAACTGGTCGAACAGCTCGGGGGGCTTCGCCAACTCGGTGTCGTCGGTAGCATCAGGCATGAGCGCCGCCATGGTCGCGGCACAGCCGAGCTCATCGTCGGGCTCGGGCTTTTCCAGCGGCGGCGGAGGAGGAGGCGGCGGCTCCGGGGGTGGCGGTGGCGGTGGTGGCGGCGGCGGGTGGTAGGACCAAACCTCCCCTAAGCCGCTTCATATCGCCTACCCACCGGCGTCATCCTAGCGAAGGTGGGGACCCAGTGGGATGCCTCAGCGTTAGCGAGCGCTGATAGTCCGCACTGGGTTCCCGCCTACGCGGGAATGACATCGCTGAGTAAAGGACTATCGCGCCGGCCATCGGCCACCAGACCGGCGACGTCAGTCACGTCGCCAACCCCGCAATGGACAATCTCCCCTGCCCTTGCTAGGCAAACCGCGCTTTCAAACGCCCGGTTAAGAGATGCCCGAACTCCTCGTTGAACTGTTCTCGGAAGAAATCCCTGCGCGCATGCAGCGCAAGGCCGCCGAGGATCTGAAGAAGGCCGTGACCAATGCGCTGGTCGATGCCGGCCTCGTCTACGAGGGCGCCAAGGCGTTCGTCACGCCACGCCGGCTGGCGCTGACAGTTACCGGGCTCCCGGCCCGTTCCCCCGACACCCGCGAAGAACGCAAGGGCCCGCGGGTCGGCTCGCCGCAGCAGGCGATCGACGGCTTCCTCAAGGCCGCGGGACTGGGCTCGATCGAAGAGGCCAAGATCGAGGCCGACCCCAAGAAGGGCGAGTTCTACGTCGCGCATATCGAGAAGAAAGGCGCCGAGGCGACCGACATTCTCGCGACCCTCTTACCCAAGGTGATCACCGGCTTCGACTGGCCGAAATCCATGCAGTGGGGCAATGGCGGGCTGACCTGGGTGCGGCCGCTGCGCGCTATCACCGCGACGTTCGGCACCGACAATGACGAGCCGGTGGTCATCCCGTTCAAGTCGAACACTGTTGCTTCCGGCCAGACCACCTTCGGCCACCGCTTTCTCGCGCCCGACGCGATCCGGGTGAAGCGCTTCGACGATTACGTGCAGGCGCTGGAAAAGGCCAAGGTCGTTCTCGACATCGACCGGCGCAAGGAAATCATCAAGGCCGACGCGGACAACCTCGCCTTCGCGCAGGGGCTCAACGTCATCCATGACGAAGGCCTGCTCGAAGAAGTCGCCGGCCTCGTCGAATGGCCGGTGGTGATGATGGGGTCGTTCGATCCGGCCTTCCTCGAAGTGCCCGAGGAAGTGATCATCGCCACCATCCGCGCCAACCAGAAGTGCTTCTGCCTGCGCGACAGCTCGGGCAAGCTGGCGCCGTTCTTCATCATCACCTCGAACCAGGTCGCGGCCGACGGCGGCAAGACCATCGTCGCCGGCAACGAGCGGGTCATCCGCGCCCGCCTGTCGGACGCGCGGTTCTTCTACCAGACCGACCTGGCGCTGCCGCTCGAGCATGGCCTGCCCAAGCTCGAGGAGAGCGTGTTCCACGCCAAGCTCGGGACGCAGTTCCAGCGCGTCGAACGGCTGGTGAAGCTCAGCGGCGAGATCGCGCCCAAGGTCGGGGCCAACCCCGACCTGGCGAAGCGCGCCGCCATGCTGGCGAAGGCCGACCTCACCACCGGCATGGTCGGCGAGTTCCCCGAGCTGCAGGGCATCATGGGCCGCTATTATGCGCTGGCGCAGGGCGAGCCGATGGCCATCGCCAATGCGATCGCCGACCACTACAAGCCGCTCGGCCCCACCGACCTGGTGCCGGGCGAACCGGTCGCCATCGCCGTGGCGCTGGCCGACAAGCTCGATACGCTGAAGGGTTTCTGGTCGATCGATGAGAAACCCACCGGCTCGCGCGACCCGTTTGCGCTGCGGCGCGCGGCGCTGGGCGTCATCCGCATCGTCACCGACAACAACCTGCGCTTCCCGCTCGAGGTCGAGCAGGACCTGCTGAGCTTCTTCCACGACCGGCTGAAGGTGACGCTGCGCGATGCCGGCGCCCGCCACGACCTGGTCGATGCGGTGATCGGCAAGGACAGCAACGACATGCTGGAGATCACCGAGCGGGTCGAGGCGCTGTCGAAGCTGCTCGGTTCCGAGGATGGCAAGAACCTCCTCGCCGGCTACAAGCGCGCCGCCAACATCCTCGCCGCCGAGGAGAAAAAGGACGGCAAGGGTTTTGCCGCGCCGGTCGACCCGGCGCTGCTGTCGCTCAGTGAGGAAGCGGCGCTGGCCGAGGCCATCGCCTCTGTCGATGTGGCCGTCGCTGCCAAGGTCGCCGCCAATGACTACCAGGGCGCCATCACCGCACTCGGCACGCTGCGCCAGCCGGTCGACAAGTTCTTCGAAGCGGTGCTGGTCAACGATCCGGATGCGGCGATCCGGACCAACCGGCTGAGCCTCCTCAGCAAGCTGCGCGACACCATGCGGCAGGTGGCGGATTTCTCGAAGGTCGCGGGCTAGGGTTAGCAGTCCTTCGCCAGTTCCATGAAGGCGCGGACGTTCGCGGTGACAAAGCGTTGCGCCGGGTAGACGAAGTACACGTTGCCGGGCTCGGTGCTGTACTCGGGCAGAACGCGCTCGAGCGATAGCTCCGGCGTCAGCCGGGTGAAGTCGGGCAACGGCCCGATCCCCAAGCCTCGCAGCACCAGGCTGCGAACGGTCTGCATGTCGTCGGCTTTGAGCCGACCCTCGGGAAGCGCAAAACTGTGGTTGCCGGCGATCAGCCGAAAGCCCTGCGGGATGCGCGAAAATCGGATGATGTCGTGGCCGGCGAGCTCGTCGGGCGAAGCGGGGCGGCCGCGACGATCAAGATAGGCGGGGCTGGCCCACAGGCCGAGGACCGCCGATGCGAGGCGGCGGCTCACCAGTGTCGAGTCCTGCATCGGGCCGACGCGGAGCGCGAGGTCAACACCTTCGGCGATAAGATCGACGATACGACTGGTGACGATAAGCTCGATATCGGCCTTCGGGTAGGCGGCCAGAAACTCAGCGCAGAGGGACGGGAGCACTGTGTTGGCGACGTCGGCGGACGCGGTGATCCGCAGCAGCCCGGTGGGCTCGGTGCCGGCCGCCGCCAGTTGGCTCTCTCCCGCCTCCAGCGCGTTGAGCGCTTCGATGCAGTGGCCAAAATAGGCTGCGCCCGCCTCGGTCACATGCATACGCCGGGTCGAGCGCTGGATCAGCGTGACACCCAAGCGCTCCTCGAGCCGGGCGATGCGCGCCGAAACCGTGGTCGTGGGCATGCCGAGGAGCCGGGCCGCTGCAGCAAAGCTGCCGGCCTGCACCACGCGGACGAAGACATCGATTCCTTCGAGTACCATCGGCGCATTATGCAGATTCCTGCACGATGTTTCCAGCTGAACTGTGATTGTGGGATAAATCGTCGCTCACTACGTTCCGGGTCTTGCGATGGCATGGGGCCATCCACGAAGGTTGGGCTCGGCGCATGGATTTCCTCACTTCCCTCAATTTCTGGCTGTGGACTGCTCAGGTTGTTCTCGCACTGCTCTACCTGATGGCGGGAGGCATGAAGGCGATCCGCCCAATCGCCGACCTCACCAAGATGATGGCTTGGCCCGCCGAGTACCCGCGGCTCACGCGCTTCGTCGGCTGGGCCGAGGTGCTCGGCGCCATCGGCCTGATCCTGCCGATGCTGACCGGCATCCTGCCCTGGCTCACGACGCTTGCTGCCGTCGCACTGGTGCTGGTGCAGATCCTGGCGATCGGCTTTCACGCCCGGCGCGGCGAGACCGCCAAATCGCTGCCGATGAACCTGGTTCTGCTGGCGCTCGCGGTGTTCATCGCCTGGGGCCGCTGGGGCCTGTTCGGGGGCTGAGCCGCACCCGCTCAAGGGCCGCGATACGGCGCGGCCCTCTGCAGATTTCTCCCGGGGGTGGCGGGGTTACAACCCGAACGTCACGTTGCCCGCGTCATCCATGGAAAAACCCGGATTCCAGGCGACTTCCCATGCATGGTCATCGGGGTCGGTGACATAGCCGCGCAGCCCGCCATGCGGCGGGACGTCGGCCGGACGGATGACCCTGCCACCGGCCGCCGCCAATTGCGCGATCAGCGGCGCCACTTCGCCCGCAGTGGCGACGTTGTGGGCTAAGGCGAAGGCACCCGGCGTCCGCAGCCCGGTGCGGTTCATGTCCGCCTCCAGCTCAGCGGTCAGGAAGGTACCGAGCACCATGCCGTTGAGCTGGTAGAAGACGATCACATCGCTCTCATAGACCGGCGTCCACCTGAACCCTTCGCTGTAAAAGCGCCGCGAGCGGGCGAGGTCGGTGGTGCCGAGGGTAATGACGGAAACTGCAGGCTTCATTTGGCCAAGACCTTTCACTGCGCCGCTCCCCGATGGAGCAGCGTTCAAGGCCATGGGACTCAGTCGCCGAAGCGAAGGCCAGGACCGCCGAAGCGGGACAGGGCTAACCGCACCTGCCTCTCCTTTTCTGACCCAACTAAGCTAGCAGCCGGCGCCATCGGGTCAATGCCGCGGCGGTCTCTCTCCACCGGTTTGTTCTTGTTCCGTTCTCATTGGGATGCTATTCCTAATGGAACGTTACCCGTGGCGAGTCGCTTAAGGGTTTGGAGAACGGACATGCGGGTCAGCGCCCCCAATTTCGAGCAGCTGGAGCGATTGAACGGCACGCGCGATGCGGACCTGATCGCGCGGCGTTACGTCGACCCGGCGCTCAATCGTGGCCGTGGCGCGCAGACCAACAAGGGCAGTCGCTTCGATCGGCAGAGCCGCGAAGAGTTCGACGACGGTTGGGGACAGGTCGAGGATTTGAAGCCGTTCGAAACCATCGAGCATGTCGAGCGCGCCAAATCGATCATCACCCGCAACGAAAGCCCGGATATCGGCTTTGATCGCTCGATCAACGCCTATCGCGGCTGCGAGCATGGGTGCTCGTATTGCTTCGCCCGCCCGACCCACGCCTATCTCGGGCACTCGGCGGGGCTGGAGTTCGAGCGCGACATCTATGTGAAGGCCAACGCCGTCGAGCTGCTGCGGCGCGAGCTGGCCGACAAGCGCTATAAGCCCAAGCCCATCGCCATGGGCACCAATACCGACCCGTACCAGCCGGCGGAGCGGCAGCATAAGCTGACCCGCGGCATCCTCGAATTGCTGCTCGAGACCAAACACCCGGTGACCATCACCACCAAGTCGGCGCTGGTGGTGCGCGATCTCGACATCCTGAAGCCGCTCGCCGAGCAGAACCTGGTGCGCGTGGCGCTCTCCATCACCAGCATGGATCATATCCTGTCGCGCAAGATGGAGCCGCGGGCCTCGACGCCGGAAAAGCGCCTGGAAGCGATGCGGCTGCTGTCGGAAGCCGGCATTCCGACCACGGTAATGGCGGCGCCGATGATCCCGGCGATCAACGACATGGAGCTCGAACGGATCCTCGACGCCGCGGCGGCGCAGGGCGCGGTAGGCGCCAATGCCATCCTGCTGCGGCTGCCGGGGGAAGTGCGAGACATTTTTCGCGAGTGGCTGCTGCGGCATTTTCCCGATCGGGTAAGCCACGTGATGAGCCTCGTGCGGGACACGCGTGGCGGCAAGGACAATGACCCGAACTTCGGCACACGCTTCGTCGGCGAGGGTCCATATGCCACCCTGCTGCGCCAGCGCGTCGACCTCGCCAAGGCGCGCTACAAGCTCGACCGGCCGATCGCGCCGCTGCGCACCGATCTGTTCACGCCGCCGACGGTGGACGACGGACAGATGACGTTGTTCTGAGCGGGATCCGTGGCTCCCAGGACCCCCTCTCTGGCAAAATCTAAGGCTTAGCCAAACGGCTAAACCTAAGATTTTGCTTTCTCCCCCGCCAAGGGGGAGAGTCCCGACTGCTGCTCCAATGCGGATGGAGGCCACCGACCATCTCCCCCTTGGCGGGGGAGAAAGCGAAAACTTGGGCTTAGCGCAGCTAAGTCCTTAGTTTTCGCCAGAGAGGGGGACGTGAAGCACGCGCAAGGATGCGCCCGACGTCCACCGCGGTTTCGCCAATCTCGAGGCGTACGACGCCGAGCGAGAGGAACGAGAAGCTGGTAACACAGATGCCACTTGCCCCGCAGGCGTGCATGGCGATGCTTGAGGACATGCCCTCCGATTCGCCCGTCATTATCAGCAAGCCGACGCTCAAGTTCGAGCGTGCCGCCATCAAGCGCGGGGCGAAATTCGTTTGCGGCGTCGATGAGGTCGGACGCGGCCCGCTGGCCGGGCCGGTGGTGGTTTCGGCGGTGATCCTCAACCATCGCAAGGTGCCGGAAGGTCTCAACGACTCCAAGGTGTTGACCGCCGCGCAGCGCGAAGCGCTGTACGAGAAGATCATGGCGTCGGCCATCGTTTCGATAGTGGTGGCGCCGCCGACGATCATCGCACAGCTCAACATCCTGCAGGCCTCGCTCTGGGCGATGCGCAAGGCGGTGCTGGGCCTGCAGGTGAAAGCCGACCACATCCTGGTCGATGGCAACAAGCTGCCCAAGGACCTGCCCTGCCCCGGCGAGGCGATCGTCGGTGGCGACGGGCGCTCGGTATCGATTGCCGCGGCCTCGATCGTCGCCAAGGTGACGCGCGACCGGATGTGCCTGATCATGGACTGCGAGGAGCCGCAATTCGGCTTTTCGAGCCACAAGGGTTATGCGGCGCCGCAGCATCTCGAAGCCCTCACCACGCATGGCCCGGGCCGCCATCATCGGATGGATTTCGCCCCCTGCATCCAGGCGCAGCGGATGAAGACGATCGCCGCCTGAGGCGGACGACACGTATACGCGCCTTAACCTCTCGCTAACCGCGAAGCTTAAATCCCCTTTAACCCTAACGCCTTACAACCGATCCCGTTAGTACTGCGTCAGGGTTCGAGTTATGTTGCGTACCGCGCGTATGGCGGCTTCCGCCAATGCGGAGGGGAGCCTGCTCCCCATCGACACCATCCTTGTGGGCGATTGCATCAAGCACATGAATGCCTTGCCGGCCGGCTCGGTTGACCTCGTATTCGCAGACCCGCCTTACAACCTGCAGCTGGACCAGGGCCTGACCCGGCCGGACCAGTCGCGCGTTGCCGGCGTCGACGACGATTGGGACAAGTTCGACAGCTTCGCCCATTACGACATCTTCACCCGCGCCTGGCTGAAGGCCGCGCGGCGCATCCTGAAACCGGATGGCGCCATCTGGGTGATCGGCTCGTACCACAACATCTTCCGCGTCGGTGCGGCGTTGCAGGATCTCGACTACTGGCTCCTCAACGACGTGATCTGGCGCAAGGCCAACCCGATGCCCAACTTCCGCGGCACCCGGTTCACGAACGCGCACGAGACGCTGATCTGGGCCGCCAAGGATCGCGACAGTCGCGTCACCTTCAACTACGAGCAGATGAAGCAGGCCAATGACGACGTGCAGATGCGCTCGGACTGGCTGTTCCCGATCTGCACCGGGGCCGAGCGCCTGAAGGACGACGACGACGAAAAGCTGCACCCGACGCAGAAGCCGGAAGCCCTGCTCTACCGGGTGATCAGCGCGACGACCAAACCCGGCGACGTGGTGCTCGATCCGTTCTTCGGCACCGGCACCACCGGCGCGGTGGCCAAGAAACTCGGCCGCCACTTCATCGGCATCGAACGCGAGGACACCTATATCGCCGGCGCGCTGAAGCGCATCGCCTCGATCCGCCCGCTCAACGCCGCCACCATCGAGACGGCAGTATCGAAGCGCGCCGCACCGCGCGTGGCCTTCGGTTCGCTGGTCGAAATGGGGCTGATCGCCCCGGGCACCGAGCTCTACGATGATCGCCAGCGCTGGAGCGCACTGGTGCGCGCCGATGGCTCGCTGGTCTCGGGCGGCCATATGGGTTCGATCCACCGGGTCGGCGCGCTGGTGCAGGGGGCAGAGGCCTGCAACGGCTGGACCTTCTGGCATGCGCGGCAGGGCAGCCGGCTTGCCCCTATCGACGATCTGCGCAGCCAGGTGCGCGCCCAGATGGAACGACTTTCGGCCTGAATCTGACCTCCAATTCAACTCAGGCTGCGCTCGCCGCCGGCTCGAAAGAGCCGGCGGCTTTCGTTTGTGGGGATGATCTTGTGAGCCAAACTCACCAACCCACAGGGTGTCATCCCTGCGAAAGCAGGGACCCATCCCACCGCCTGCGCCAGCTGAGAGTTGGGTCCCTGCTTTCGCAGGGATGACATCGAGTGGGTTGGACTGCCGAGGCTCCCCTTACTCCACTCCAGCAGCGGCCAGCACTTTGCGGAAGACGCTCGGCAGGGCTTCGGCATCGAGTTCGCGCGGATCGGCCCACCAGCCCGCCTTGAGCTCGGCCGGATCGGCCACCACAGCCGACCATACGTCGAGCTCGAGCCGGAAATGGGTAAAGACGTGGACAACCTGTCCATCATAGCGCCAGTCGGACGCCACTGGATGCACCACGGCGCGCTTTTCCGGCGTCCAGTCCGAGACCGGTATCTCGGTCATCTGCGCCAGCAGCCCCTTCTCGGCCCGGGTCTGCAGGTACACATCGCCATCGGTGTCGCGCATGACGAAGGCATGGCCGTAGCGGGTCGGACGGTCGGCCTTCTCAGGCTTCACGGGATAGAGCAGCGGATCGAGGTTGGCGCCGCGGCAGCCCGGCTGGATCGGGCAGAGCATGCAACTGGCGTTGCGCGGCGCGCAGATGGTGGCGCCAAGATCCATCAGCGCCTGCGCGAAGTCCCCCGCCCGCTCAGGCACCACCGCCTGCACCGTCCCCCGCACCAGGTCCTTGGCGTCGCGCACCGGCACGTCGAGCGCCAGGTAGCGCGCCACCACCCGGTCGACATTGCCATCGACCACCGCCACCCGCTCGTCGCCGGTGATCGCGGCAATGGCTGCGGCGGTGTAAGGCCCGATGCCGGGCAAGCTCAGCAGTTCGGCCGAGCTGGTCGGGAAGCGGCCGCCAAAACGCTCGACCACGGCTTTGGCGCAGGCGTGGAGGTTGCGGGCCCGGGCGTAGTAGCCGAGCCCTGCCCATTCGACGAGCACGGCTTCGAGCGGCGATGCGGCGAGATCGGCGACGGTCGGCCAGAGGTGGAGGAAGCGCGCGTAGTAGCGCCCGACCGCTGCAACCGTGGTCTGCTGCAGCATGATTTCGCTGAGCCAGACGCGATAGGGATCGGCTAGGATACCGCGGGCGCGGTCGGCCGGGCCGACCCGCCATGGCAGACTGCGCGCATGCCGATCGTACCAGGCGAGCACGGCGGCGGCGTCTAGCGGCACGGGGTTTTGCTGGGGCGCGGCATTTGACATGATAGCGGCCACAGATGGCGCGCCGCAGCAGCGGGCGCAAGCGGCGGCGGGAAGTTGTTACCAGTGGCGGACAAGCCTAAATCGAAACCCAAGGACGATGCGCCGCCCAAACGGCTCAACCGCGCCGTCGGCGTGGCCGAGGCGCTTGGCGGGGTGCTCGATCCGGCGCTGAAGAAGCGCGGCTTTGCCAGCCGCGACATCCTCTCGCACTGGCCGACCATCGCGCCGGCGCCGTACGACAAGGTGACTCGGCCGGACAAGCTGAGCTGGCCGCGCGGCGAAAAAGGCGCCGAGGGGGCGACGCTTTACCTCCGCTGTCACCCCGGCCATGCCCTGGCGCTGGCGCACGAAGGTCAGCGGGTCGCGGCCTCGATCAACCGGTATTATGGCTATTTCCTCGTCGGGCAGGTCCGGCTCAGTGCCGAACCGTTCGCGATCGAGGACACAGTGCCCGAGACAGTCCCGGCGCTGCCGGAGGTCGCCCGGGCGCGGATCAGCCGCACGGTCGAGCGGGTCAGCGATCCCGGGGTACGTGACGCCCTCAGACAACTCGGACAGGCGATCGCCCGGAGAAAGCCCGATTGATCAGTGCCTGTTCCGCGTTGCCATTCGAGCGCAGCTCGCATGGCCTTCGCGCCTCAAATCGCTCCACCGGAGCGGTTTGCCCTGCGGGACATCGCGAAGTGTTCATCGCCGGTTGAACTTGCCCGGCCTAGTTTGCCCCGATATTAGGGCGAGCAACGAAAAAACGGAGTGAAACTCGTGGCCAACCGTCGCAACATTCTCATCGGGTCCGGCGCAGCTGTCGTCGCGGCAGCGGCGGGGACCAGCGTGTCCTTCCTGTTCGGCGCCACCGGCGCCCTCGCCCAGCAGTTCGACCAGGCCAAGCTGATGGCGCCGGCCGGCGGCGTTGCCGACCACCCGCTTGGGCCGGCGGACGCCAAGGTGACGCTGATCGAGTACCTGTCGCCGACCTGCCCGCACTGCGCTGCGTTCACCAACACCGTCTATCCGCAGCTCAAGACCGAGTACATCGACACCAACAAGATCCAGTTCATCCCGCGCCCGTTCATGCGCAACGTGCTGGATGCCGTGGTGTTCATGCTCGCCGAAGCGGCTGGCCCGGAGAAGTACCACGAGGTGATCGACACCTTCTTCAAGACGCAGGACCAGTGGGCTGCATCCAACACGCCCAATGACGCCATCTTCGGCATCGCCCAGCAGCTTGGTTTTACCAAGGAAACCTACGACGCTGCCTTGACGAATCAGGACCTGTTCAAGGGACTGGAAGCGGTGCGGGATCAGGCGCTGGACGAGTTCAAGCTCCAGGGCACGCCGACGTTCTACATCAACGGCAAGATGCTGACTGGAGAAAACTCGTTTGAGGCTCTCAAGGCCGAAATCGATCCGCTGCTCTCCTAACGCGCTGCCCCCCAGGGGCGCGCGATGAAATTCACGCGCCTCAAACTGCACGGCTTCAAATCCTTCTGCGACCAGACCGAGCTCTACCTGGAGCCCGGTCTGTCCGGCGTGGTGGGACCCAACGGCTGCGGCAAATCCAACCTCGTCGAAGCGCTGCGCTGGGTGATGGGTGAAAGCTCGTACAAAGCGATGCGGGCTTCGGGCATGGACGACGTGATCTTTTCCGGCTCGGGTAGCCGGCCCGGTCGCAACACCGCCGAAGTCACCCTCGTTCTCGACAATTCCGACCGCACTGCCCCGGCCCCGCTCAACAACGCCGACGTGCTGGAAGTTACGCGGCGGATCGAGCGCGAAGAAGGCTCGGTCTATCGCGTCAACGGCAAGGAAGTCCGGGCGCGCGATGTGCAATTGCTGTTCGCCGATGCCTCGACCGGCGCCCACTCCCCTGCCCTCGTTCGCCAGGGCCAGATCGGCGAACTGATCGCCGCCAAGCCGCAGCAACGCCGGGCGTTGCTCGAAGAGGCCGCCGGCATTTCGGGGCTGCACTCGCGCCGGCATGAGGCCGAGCTCAGGCTGCGCGCGGCGGAACAGAATCTCGAACGCGTCGACGACGTCATCGCCCAGGTCGAGCAGCAGCTCGAAACGCTGAAGCGACAGGCCCGGCTGGCCGTGCGCTATCGCGCCCTGAGCGGCGATATCCGCAAGGCCGAAGCAACGCTGTTTCACATCCGCTGGATCGCCGCGCGCTTCAACGAGAAGGATGCCGAGGCCGCGCAGGCCAAGCTGGTGCGTGATCTTGCCGAAGCGCAGCATATCGAGCTCGAAGCCCAGAAAGTGGTGTTCCTCGCCGACAAGGCGCTGGCGCCATTGCGCGACAAGGAAGCCGCCGCCGGCGCCGTGCTGCAGCGGCTGACCATTCTCGCCGAGCAGCTCGAGGGTGAGGCAAGACGGGCTGCGGCGCGGCTCAATGAACTCGGCGAACGGCTGAAACAGATCGAACAGGATGCGGTGCGCGAGCGCGCGCTGGTCGGCGAGAGCGACGACGCCCTCGAGGCGGCGCATGAAGAGCGCAGCCGCCTCGAAGCGGAAGCGGCGGGCGAACAGCAGGCGCTCGAAGCCGCGCGGGCGGCGACCGAAGCCGCGCAAAGCGAAGTGGCCAAGGCCGAGGGTGAGGCCCGCGCCGCCGCCGATGCCCTGGCGCAGTTGCGGGCCCGACGCGGCGCAGCCGAGCGCAGCGTTGCCGAGGCGCGCTCGCGGGTGACGCGGCTCGAGACGCAGATCGCCGACGTGGCGCGCGAAGCCGAGCAACTGGCGCGGACGCTCGGCGCCGACGCGACGCTGAACGCCGGGCGCGAAGCGCTCGACATGGCGCAGAACCATGCCAAGGCGGCGGAAACTGCCGCCGTCGCCGCCGAGACGGCCGCCGTCGCGGCGCAGGCCGCCGCCGACGCGCTGCGCCCGGAGCTGCAGCAGATCGAGGCAGCGCTGAACCGGCTGGAAGCCGAGGCGCAGACGCTGAGCCGTATCCTCAACCATGGCGGCGCCAGCAAGTGGCCGGCAGTGGTCGACCAGCTCAAGGTTGCCGCGGGCTATGAAACGGCACTCGGCGCGGCACTGGGTGACGATCTCGATGCCTCATCCGATGCCGGCGCGCCATTGCACTGGGCCGGCGCCGCTGCCGGTGCCGACCCGGCCTTGCCGGCGGGCGCTACGCCGCTGTCGCAGTTCGTGTCGGGCAGCCCGCTGCTGAAGCGCCGGCTTGACCAGATCGGGCTGGTCGAGGCGGCGGACGCGGCTCGGCTGATGGCGCAGCTGCAGCCCGGACAGCGGCTGACCACCAAGGCCGGCGGGCTGTGGCGCTGGGACGGTTTCGTCGCCGCCGCCGATGCGCCGACTGCTGCGGCGGAGCGGCTGGCGCAGCGCAACCGCCTGGCCGAGCTCGAAGCCGAAGTGGAGGACGTACGGGCCCGGCGCAACAGCCGGCGTGCCGATGCCACGGCGCTGGCCGAAGCGCTGAACGCGGCCCGCACCGACGAGCGGCTGAAGCGCGACGCCTGGCGGAACGCGCAGCGCGAGATTGCCGTCGCGCAGGGCGAGCTGGACAAAGCGCAGCGCGCCATCAGCGATCTCGCCGCGCGCCAGGTGGCGCTCGACGAAACGCGGACCCGGCTCGATGCGAACCTCGCCGAGGCGGTGGCTGCGGCCACCGAGGCAGAGCTGTTGCTGTGGGACGCCGGCGATGAAACCGAAGCTGCGGCTTTGGCGACATCACTGCAGTCACTGCTCAGCGGGCTGCGCGAGAAAGCCGATCAAGCGCGGCTGAAGCTCGGCGGCTTCGAGACGGCGGCGCGGATGCGCAGTTCGCGTCTCACCCAGATCGCCGCGGACGTTGCCGCATGGTCCCGCCGTCGTGAGGGCGCCGCTGGGCAGCTGGCAACGCTCGACGCCCGTACCGCCGAAGTGCGCGAGCAGATCACCGTGCTGCAGGCGTCGCCTGAGAGCCTGGCCGAGCGCCGCCGCACCCTCGACGCCGAGATCGCCGTGGCGCGCGAGGCGCACAAGGCGGCGACCGATGCGCTTGGTGTCGGCGACACCCGGCACCGCGAGGCGGACAAGGCGCAGCGGCTGGCGCATGACGCGCTCTCCGGCTTCCGGGCCGAGCTGGCGCGGGTCGAGGAGCGGATCAAGGGCCTCATCGCGCAGCGCCACCAGATCGAGCGGCAGGTGCACGAGACGCTCAACGTCGAAGCATCGCAGACGGCGCAGCTCGCCGGTATCAGGCCGGAACACGCTTTGCCTGCCGAGCCCCAGGTCGAATCGCAGGTCGACCGGCTGAAGGCAGAGCGCGAGCGGCTGGGCGGGGTGAACCTCGGCGCCGAAAAGGAATCCGAAGAGGTCCGTGAAAAGCTCGACCTGATGGTCAAGGATCGCGACGACCTGATCGCCGCGATCGCCAAGCTCCGCGGCGGCATCCAGAGCCTCAACCGCGAGGGCCGGCAGCGGCTCAACGAGGCGTTCGAGAAGGTCAACGCGCATTTCCAGGAGCTGTTCACCTCGCTGTTCGGCGGTGGTACCGCCGAGCTGCAGTTCGTCGAGAGCGACGATCCGCTGGAGGCCGGGCTCGAGATTCTCGCACGGCCGCCGGGCAAGAAGCCGACAACCATGACGTTGCTGTCGGGCGGCGAGCAGGCGCTCACGGCGATGTCGCTGATCTTTGCGGTGTTTCTCACCAACCCGGCGCCGATCTGCGTGCTCGATGAGGTCGACGCGCCGCTCGACGACGCCAATGTCGAGCGCTTCTGCAACCTGCTCGACATGATGACCGAGCGGACGGAAACCCGCTTCCTGGTGATCACCCACAATCCGATTACCATGGCCCGGGTCGACCGGCTGTTCGGCGTCACCATGGCCGAGCGCGGGGTCAGCCAACTGGTCTCTGTGGACCTCAAGGGCGCCGAGGCAGCGGTGCGGGTGGCGAGCTGACGCCCCATCCTTGCCGCAATAGTGGCGGCCAGAGTCGCGATGACTCAATGTCACACCTTCTTTCGTCGGATAAACTTCCTTATTTATCAAAGCGTTAGCAGTCTGTTCACAGCCTTGACACTGGTAGGGGGCGCCACTATGTTGCCCGCGACTTCGAGGGGCTCCAGTTCCTGTTAAGGCCCGGAGGCGCATGGGAGAGCGGGATGGCAAAGTCACGCAATACCGGGCGCTCGCCGAGTGATGGGAAATCAGGGTCGCTGACCTCGGATCTTGCAGCTCGCATCAAGCGGGCGCAGGCCTCCGAGCAAGCACCGGGCGACGCGGAAATTGCTGCGGCCAACCGGAACATGTCCGGCTGGAACCGGGGCATGCGACTCGGAACGGAATTTATTGCGGCCATCCTGGTCGGCGCGGGTATCGGTTACCTGCTCGATCTGTGGCTGAGGACCGGTCCCTGGCTGATGCTGGTGATGTTGCTGGTCGGCTTTGCGGCGGGCGTGCTCAACGTGGTGCGTTCTGCAGCGGAAATGAACCGGGCGGCGCCGCCGCCCACGGTCGCCATGCGCGCGCCGGACGACGAAGAAGACGAGTGAAGGCTCCAAGCCTAAAGGGAACAGCAGTTGGCCGATCCGAATAAAGTCGACCCGATCCACCAGTTCCAGATCACCGATATCGTCTCCTTCGGTGAAGGCGGCGTTTCCTTCACCAACTCAGCCCTGTTCATGGTGCTGTCGGTTGGTGTCATCGCCCTTTACCTCCTGCTCTCGACGCAGAAGCGCAGCCTGGTGCCGAACCGGGTGCAGCTGGTCTCCGAGATGCTCTACGAGTTCGTCGCCAAAATGGTGTCGGACTCGGCCGGCAAGGCTGGCATGAAGTTCTTCCCCTTCGTGTTCTCGCTGTTCATGTTCGTGCTCGTCGCCAACATGTTCGGCATGATCCCGTTCTTCTTCACCTTCACCAGCCACATCATCATCACCTTCGCGCTGGCGCTCCTGGTGTTCGTGGTGGTCATCGTCTACGGCGTCTACAAGAACGGGCTGAAGTTCTTCAAACTGTTCGTGCCGTCGGGTGTGCCGGGCTATGTGCTCCCCATCGTGGTGCCGATCGAGGTGGTTTCCTTCCTCTCGCGCCCGATCTCGCTCTCGGTTCGTCTCTTCGCCAACATTCTCGCCGGTCACATCACCCTCAAGGTGTTCGCGGGCTTCATCGTGACGCTGGGTGGCCTGGGCTTTCTCGGCTGGCTCGGTGCGCTGCTGCCGCTGATCATGACCGTGGCGATCACGGCGCTCGAATTCCTCGTGGCGGCCCTGCAGGCCTACGTCTTTGCAGTGCTGACCTCGATGTACATCAACGATGCGATCCATCCGTCGCATTGATCTAGGCCGGTTCACAGTGAGGCGACGGCAAGCGTCGCCAATCGGTCGCAAAATGGAGCAGACTACAAATGGAAGCTGAAGCAGCAAAGTTTATCGGCGCGGGTATTGCGGCCGTGGGTATGGCCGGCGCCGCCATCGGCGTGGGCAACATTTTCGGTAGCTTCCTGTCGGGCGCACTGCGCAACCCGGCAGCGGCTCAGGGCCAGTTCGGTAACCTGATTTTCGGTTTCGCCGTGACCGAAGCTCTGGGCATTTTCTCGTTCCTGATCGCGCTCCTGCTGCTGTTCGCAGTCTGATTTCGCGACGGGCTGCGCTAGCGCAGACCGAGTAAGGGCTCCGGGTTTCGATCCGGGGCTTTAACGGCCGCAAAAGGGTTTCGAGATGGCGGGTTCAGCCCAAGACATCATTATCGTGGCGCAGGCCGAAAGTGGCGACGCGCTCCAGCAGGGCGAGGTCGTCGCACCCGCCGAGGAGCATGCCGCCGAAGGTGAGCATGCAGCACCGGCCGACGCCCATGGCGCGACCGACACGCATGCTTCGACCGAGGCGCATTCGGAGGTGTTTCCGCCCTTCGATCCGGCGAGCTTCGGTGGCCAGCTGCTCTGGCTCGCTATCACCTTCGCAGCGCTGTATTTCCTGATGAGCCGCGTGGCCCTGCCCCGCATCGGCTCGATCCTCGAAACGCGCCGGACCCGTATCGAAGGCGACCTGAAGGAAGCCGAGCGGCTCCGCCAGGAGACCGAGAAGGCCGCCGCCGCCTATGAGGCAGCGCTGGCCGAGGCCCGCAAGAACGCCCACGGCATCGCCGAGGAAACCCGCGCCGGGATCAAGGCCGACATCGACGGCCGCCGTGCCGACGTCGAGGCCACGCTGGCAAAGCGCGTCTCGGAAGCCGAGGCCCGCATCCAGGCCGACAAGGACGCGGCGCTCGCCAATGTTGGCGGCATCGCAGCCGAGACCGCCCAGGCGCTGGTCGCCAAGATCTCGGGCACTGTCACCGCGGCTGAAGCCCGCGCCGCGGTCGCCGCGGTTTCGAAGGAGTAAGGCAGCATGTGGGCCTTCGGGTTTGACGCCACCACCGGCGCCACCATCTGGGCAACCATCGCGCTGGTGATCTTCATCGGTATCGTCGTCTATTTCGGCGTGCCCAAGATGATCACCAAGATGCTCGATGAGCGCATCAAGAAGATCGAGACCGACCTCGCCGAAGCCGAGGCGCTGCGCGCCGAAGCGAAGGCCCTGCTCGAGGACTACGCGCGCCGTCGCGAGGAAGCCGAGAAGGAAGCCGAGGACATCGTCACCGCGGCGCGCGAAGAAGCGTTCCGGCTGACCGCCGAGGCCAAGTCGTCGCTGGAGGCCATGGTGGCCCGTCGCGAGAAGGCCGTGGCCGACAAGATCGCCCAGGCGGAAGCCCAGGCCGTCGCCGAAGTCCGCGCCCGCTCGGCCGACCTCGCCGTCGAAGCCGCCCGCTTGCTGCTGGAAAAGCAGGTTGCTGCCAAGGGTGACGTGTTGGTTGACCAGGCCATCAAGGACGTCGCAGCCCGCCTGAACTAAGGTTCGGTTGCAGAGCTGAAGATCGAAATGCCCGCGCCAGCGGGCATTTTCTTTTGGAGCGATGCACTTCCTTCTCCCTTGCGGAGGAGAAGGGAACTCTGGGGCTAGCTCCTTAGCCAAACCTGGGGCGTGGCAAGGGTCTTGCCGGGGGCACTCCGGCTGTCATCCCAGCGAAAGCTGGGACCCATTTGTCAGCTGGCGCGGGCGGCGAGTTGGGTCCCAGCTTTCGCTGGGAATGACATCGAGTTTTTGGAGCACACCGCACTCCTCGCCACCCACCCGCCCGGGAAACAGGGTACGGAGCGTGCCTTTGCACCACCATTGTGCTTAGCCTTCGTAGCTCGCAGCCAGCCACGTGAGTCCTTTCGGGGGGAGCATGCGGATCCTGAGGCGCATCGCGCTGGTGTTGTTGCTGCTTGTCGGGGTGCCGGTCCTGGCGGTGCTGCTGGGCGCGGTGATCCCACATCCTGCAGTGTTCGAGCAGCCGGACGGCACGCCCCTTCCACGACGCATCCTGGTCGTCTCGAACCCTATCCACACCGACATTGCCATCCCGCTGGACGCCCAGAGCCGGGCGGCGTTGCCGTTCCTCGCCGAAACCGAGCTGCCGGTAGATCTGCCGGACGCCCGGTGGCTGCTGATCGGATGGGGTGGCCGGGCCTTCTATCTGGAGACGCCGAGCTTTGCCGACATGAAGCCGGGACCGACGTTCAAGGCGCTGACACTCGATCGCTCAGTGATGCATATCGATGTGCTTGGCGAGGTCGACCAGGCGAACCCGATCGTGACCCCGCTGGACCTGTCGGAGGCCGGCTATGCCCGGATGCTGTCGGAGATTGCCGGCAGCTTCTCGCGCATCGATGGCCAGGTGCAGCCAATCGACGGCTACGCGCTGACCGGCAGCGACCGGTTCTACGAGGCGGAAGGGAGCTTCAACGCCATCTTCGTCGGGTGCAATGCCTGGACGGCGCGGATACTGCGCAGCGCCGGCGTGCGGACTGGCTTGTGGGTGCCGCTGCCGACGACGCTTGCCGGGTCACTGCGGCTGTTCAACCGCCTGCCCGAAACGGCAGCGCCCCAGGGCTCTTAGCTTGTCACGCTTTCGAACCGGAAAAGTCTGCAACCTTTCCTGAAAGCGCTCCGCTTAGCCCTTTGCGACGCCCGGCAGGCGTGGCCAGAAGAAGCCGGTCTTCTGGCGATAGCTGGCATAATCGGCAGCCATCGGGGTGCGGGAGAACTTCTTTTCCTCGCCGAGTGCGGCCAGCACGTAAATCACCGTAATGACCGCCAGCGGAATGACCGACCAGGGCGACCAGGTGGCGATGGCCCAGCCGATCCAGAAAATCAGGTAGGAGGTGTAGAACGGGTGGCGCAGGTAGCGGTAGGGACCGGTCATGACAAGGCCGTGCGGATTCTGCACGTCGAAGGCCATCTTCAGGCGCGCGGCGCGGGATGCCTTGATCGCCGCCCAGAACAGCCATAGCGCCAGGCACTCGATCACCAGGCCGATGGACAATGCCAGCACGGGCTGGGTCTCGATCCAAAGCAGGGTCAGGTAGATCGCCGCAGTTGCGAGGACGACCACAGAGATCACCACCGTGCCCGTTGGCATTTTCGGCGAGTTGAAATGGGCCTTCAGTGACCAGCTGTACTGGGCGATCACCGCAATGCTGACCGCACTGACGAGCAGATCGAGAACAAGGTCCATACGTAATCCCCCTGCGGCGCTACTTGGGCTGCCTGATCACGCTACGTAGGGATCGCCGACGAAACAAGCTGCAGTTGCGCAACGACGGCCTGCGTTTCGATAAAATGCAAGGTTTTCGCTTCGTCGTTGCTTCACCGTGCTGGTTGACCGGGGCGTAGTGAGTGTCTGGCAGAGTCCGGGGCACTCAGCATGACGGCCTCGCAATGACCATCTACCACAGCACGGTGCAGACCCACTCCGCCTCTATCCGCCTCAGCGAAAGCGACGGGCGCGGCGAACCGCTATTGCTGCTGCACGGCTCGGGCGCCTCGCGCAAGGTGTTCGGCAAGCAGTTCGACAGCGAGCTGGCCGACCGGCACCGGCTGATCGCGCTCGACCTGCCGGGGCACGGCGCCTCGGGCGACGCAGAGTCGGGCGCCGACTATGGCGTCGACGGGCTGGCGCGCACGGTGGCCGAGGTGCTGGAGCACAAGGGCATCGAGCACCTGGTGGTGATGGGCTGGTCGCTGGGTGGGCATGTCGGCATCGAGCTGATGGCGCGGCATCCGGGGGTGCGCGGGCTGATGATCGTCGGCGCGCCGCCGATCGGCCGCGGCCCGATCGCCATGCTGCGCGGCTTCCAGACCAACCTCGACCTGCTGCTGGCAGCCAAGGAGCAATTCAGCGAACGCGACGCGCAGCGCTTCTACGAGATGTGCTACCACGGCGCGGGCGACCCGACCTTCCTGCAGTCGATCCGCCGGGCAGATGGGCGCGTTCGCGTGGCGGTATCGAAGAGCCTGCTGCGCGGCGATGTCGCCGACCAGAAGCTGGCGGTCGAGCAATCGAGCGTGCCGGTGGCCGTGGTCAATGGCGCCGCCGAGCCGGTAGCGCGGCTGAGCTATGTGGCGGGGCTGCACTACCGGAACCTCTGGGGCAATGTCTGCCACATCATTCCCGATGCGGGGCATGCACCGTTCTGGGATCAGCCGGCGCAATTCAACGAGCTGCTCGGCGCTTTCGCGGCCGATGTGGTGGCAAAGCCTCTCGCCACCACACCTACGGTCTCCGAGGTTACTCCGCCGCCTGCGGCAGCAGCTCCTGCCGCTCCCACTTCAGCACCGGCGAGCGCGCGGCGCGGGTCTCATCCAGGCGCCGGCGCGGTGCGTTCAGCGGCGCGCTGGTAAAGCGGGCCGCATTGCCGGCCCTGGCGTCATTGGCCAGTTCCAGCATCACATCGCAGAAGCGGTCCAGCGTCTGCTTGCTCTCGGACTCGGTGGGCTCGACCAGCATGGCGCCATGCACGACCAGCGGAAAGTACATGGTCATGGGGTGGAAGCCCTCATCGATCAGCGCCTTGGCGAAATCGAGCGTCGACACGCCCGTGCCCTCGAGGAAGCTGTCATCGAACAGCGCCTCGTGCATGCAAGGCTGCCCTGGGAACGGCACCGAGAAGACCCGCTCGAGCCGCGCCTTGATGTAGTTGGCGTTGAGCACGGCATCCTTGGCCGCCTGGGCCAGACCGTCGCCACCATGGCTCAGCATGTAGGTGAGCGCGCGGACATACATGCCCATCTGGCCGTTGAAGGCGGTGATGCGCCCCAGGTGCTGGCCTTCAGCATGCTCAACCAGGGCCAGCGGGCCCTCACCCTTTTTCACAAACGGTACCGGTGCGAATGGCGCCAGCGCGGCCGAGAGGACCACTGGGCCAGCACCCGGACCACCACCGCCATGTGGAGTGGAGAAGGTCTTGTGCAGGTTGATGTGCATGGCGTCGATGCCGAGATCGCCCGGCCGGACCACGCCCATGATGGCGTTGAAATTGGCGCCATCGCAGTAGAAGTAGGCCCCTGCCTCGTGCACCGCCGCGGCGATCTCGATCACTTCGGGCTCGAACAGCCCGCAGGTATTAGGGTTGGTGAGCATGATCGCAGCGACATCGGGCGACAAGGCTGCCTTCACCGCCTCGACATCGACCGTCCCATCATCGCGAGCCGGCACGGCCCTCACTGAATAGCCGAGGAAGGCGGCGGTGGCGGGGTTGGTGCCGTGGGCGCTCTCGGGGACCAGCACAACCTTGCGGTGCCCCTGCCCCGCGGCTTCCTGTGCCGCCTTGATCGCCATCATGCC
Source organism: Devosia sp. Root105 (assembly GCF_001424865.1). Classification (NCBI taxonomy): domain Bacteria; kingdom Pseudomonadati; phylum Pseudomonadota; class Alphaproteobacteria; order Hyphomicrobiales; family Devosiaceae; genus Devosia; species Devosia sp. Root105. Next base: position 236,465 of record NZ_LMCR01000019.1, on the reverse strand, counting down.
GGCCATCTCGCCATGCGCGCCGGCCTTGGGGGTGAGGCAGACGGCCGCGGTATTGGTCAGCGTCATCAGCCAGTGCGCAAGCTCCTCCATCAGGGCGAGGGCGCCCTGCACGGTCGAGACCGGCTGCAGCGGGTGGATGTCGGCGAAGCCGGGCAGCCGCGCCATCTTCTCGTTCAAGCGCGGGTTGTGCTTCATGGTGCACGAGCCGAGCGGGTACATCCCACTGTCGATCGAATAGTTGAGGCGGCTGAGGCGCACATAGTGGCGCAGCGTCTCGGGCTCGGTAAGGCCGGCGAGGTCGATCTCCGACTTCCGCTCGAAGCCACCGAGGAAGCTGCCATCGATCGTCACATCAGGCAGATCGACGCCGGAATGCTCGCGGTCACCGATCTCGAACAGCAGCGGCTCGTTGGGGAGCAGCGAGGACCCCGAGACGGAAGTGAAGTCGGACGTGCCGACGGGCACGGAAGTGCCGATGCCAGTCGGGCGGCCCTGGTTGTTCATGCTCATTGGGCGTCCTCCGAAAGGGCGGCGTGGAGGCACTCGGCCAGCATCGCGATATCGTCGTCGGTGGTGAGCTCGGTGGCGGCCAGAACGATGAGGTTCTCGCAGGCCGGGTTGTCGGGCTCGAGGCGGCTCACGGGTAGACCGGCGAGCACGTCGGCCCTGGCCAGCATCTCGACCACTGGCGCAGCCGGTACGGCCAGGCGGATGGTCATCTCGTTGAAGAAGCTCTTGTTGAGTAATTCGACACCGGGGACGGTGCCGAGCATCTTCGCGAGCTTCACCGCATTGTGGTGGTTGAGGCGGGCCAGCTTCTTCAAGCCAGCCTCGCCGAGCAGCGACATGTGGATGGAGAAGGCGAGCGCACAGAGGCCCGAATTGGTGCAGATGTTGCTCGTCGCCTTCTCGCGGCGGATGTGCTGCTCGCGGGTGGAGAGGGTCAGCACGAAGCCGCGATTGCCGTCGGCGTCGACGGTTTCACCGCAGAGCCGACCCGGCATCTGGCGGATGAACTCCTTCCTGGTGGCCATCAGGCCGACATAGGGGCCGCCGAAGTTGAGGCTGTTGCCGATCGACTGGCCCTCGGCGACGACGATATCGGCGCCAAGGGCGCCCGGAGCTTCGATCAGGCCGAGCGACACGACCTCCGTTACCACGACGATCAGCAAGGCGCCGGCAGCGTGGGCGGCATCAGCCGCGGCGCGCAGGTCGCGCAGGTGGCCGTAGAAATCGGGGGTCTGCACGACGATCGCGGCGGTGTCGCCGTCGATGCGGTTGAGAATGTCGCCCTGCCCTTCCGGCGAGGCCGGCAGGCAGACCAGATCGGGGCCGTCACCGAGATAGGTGCGCACCACGTCGCGATAGTGCGGGTGAAGACCGCCCGAGAGGATGATGCGGTTACGGCGGGTGAGGCGACGCGCCATCAGCACGGCTTCGGCAGTGGCGGTCGAGCCGTCATACATCGAGGCGTTGGCGACCTCCATGCCGGTGAGGTGCGCCACCTGGGTCTGGAACTCGAACAGCATCTGGAGCGTCCCCTGCGAGACCTCCGGCTGGTACGGGGTATAGGCGGTGAGCCACTCCGAGCGCTGGATCAGGTGATCGACGCTTGCCGGTACGTGGTGGCGATAGGCGCCGGCGCCGATGAAGAACGGGCCGTCACCGGCGGCGTGGTTGCCGCTGGCCAGTGCCTTCATCTTGGCTTCGACGAGGAACTCGGGCGAATGGCGCGGCAGGTTCACCGGTTCGCGCAGCAGGGCATGGCGGGGGACGCGAGCGAACAGATCCTCGGCGGTCCGGGCGCCGATCACGGCGAGCATATCGGCCCGCTCGTGCTCGGAATGGGGGAGATAGCGCATCGAAGTCCTCAGGCGGTCAACTGGGCGTAGGCGTCGGCATCCATCAGGCCATCGAGCTCGGACGGGTTGTCGAGCGCCAGCTTGAAGATCCAGCCGTCGGTTTCGGGCGACGAGTTGATGAGCCCCGGTTCCCCCGAGAGCGCGTCATTGACGGCGGTGACGGTGCCGGAGACCGGCGAGTAGATCTCGGATGCCGCCTTCACCGACTCGACCACCGCAGCCTCGTCGCCGGCCTTGAGCTTCTGGCCGACCTTGGGCAGCTCGACATAGACGATGTCGCCCAGTTGCTCCTGCGCATAGGGGGTGATGCCCACGGTGCCGTCGGCAGTGATGTACTCGTGGTCCTTGGTGAACTTGGTCATTTGCTGGCCTTCCGGACATAGCGATGGGGGACGAATGGTGTGGCGACGGCTTCCGCCGCCTGGGTCTTGCCGCGCACCAGCACCTGCAACCTGGTGCCCGGCGCGGCGTGATCGGGCGGCACGAAGCCGATGGCGATGGCGCGGCTGAGAGTGGGGGCAAAGCCGCCCGAAGTGACGACGCCGATCTCGGCGCCGTACTGATCGAGAATCGCTGCGCCCTCGCGGGCTGGCGCACCTTCGACGGTCAGGCCGATGCGGACGCGCTCGAGCACCCCACCGAGTTCGGCGAGAATGCGCTGCGCGCCGGGGAAATCGGCGGCCTCGCGGCGGCGCTTGGAGATGGCGAAGTTGAGCCCGGCCTCGACCGGCGAGATGGTCTCGTCGAGGTCGTGACCATAGAGCGGCAACCCGGCCTCGAGGCGCAGGCTGTCGCGGGCGCCGAGGCCAATCGGCTTCACCCGATTGTCGGCGAGCAGCGTGTCCCAGAAGGCGGCGGCGTGTTCGGGATCGACGAGGATCTCGAAGCCGTCCTCGCCGGTATAGCCGGAGCGCGAGATCACCAGCTTGGTGTCGCGCCAGTCGAACGAGGCGTAGTGCATGAAGCCGAGTTCGGCGGCGGCGGGCACAATGGCATCGATCACCGCGGCGGCTTCCGGCCCCTGCAGCGCGAGCAGCGCGCAGTGGTCGGAGCGGTTGAGCGTCGCCTGCCCCAGTGCGGCGGTGGCGATGCGCTGGAAATCTTCTTCCTTGGTGCCGGCGTTGACGACGATGTAGAGCGCCCCGCCCCAGCCCGCAGCGGCCGGGCGGGCAATCATCAGGTCGTCATAGGTGCCGCCCTCTTCATTGAGCAGCAGCGTGTAGCGGATCTGTCCGGGTTTCAGCCCTTTGATGTCACCGCAGATCAGCGGCTCCACCACTTCAGCGACTGCCGCGTGATCCGCCTCGCTATCGCCCGACTTGTTGTCAAGGACGAGGAAGCTCGGGCCCATATGCGAGACATCGAACAGGCCGGCATGCTCGCGGGTCCATTTGTGCTCGGCGATGATGCCGGCGGGATATTGCACGGGCAGTGAGTAGCCGGAGAACGGCACCATGCGGCCGCCAAGCGACACATGCTTGTGGTTGAGGACTACGGTCTTGAGGTCGTCTGCCGGTTGATCGGCCATTGGAACACCAGGGGCTGGTTGCACAACAACGCGCGAGCGAACGCCCTCGCGTCGGTGCCCCCTCTGTCCGCTAACCTGAGAGATTTCCTGACCGCCTATGGGCCAGTTGCTCCTTCGGTGAGGCGAGATCGCCTGCTTTCCAGAGTTCAGTACGACAGCGGTCCGGGTGCCTGAGAGTTTCCGGGGCGGTTGCTCCTTCGGCGCCGGCTCGAAACCGGACTCTCCCGCTGTTGGGGTTATGCTAAGCCGGGTTTGCACGACGAAGTCAATCGCGGAGTGCCACGGGCCACAGGGCCGACGACCATCGTTGCGGCGCGTGCCTCACCGGCAGAAACGAAGATCCCCGCTTTCGCGGGGATGACATCGAGTTTGGGCTCGTCGGAAGCGGGTGGCTACTTGCCGTCGAAGCCGACCCAGATGACGATCTGCTCGCCGCCGGTATAGGGGATGGCGACGTTCTCGACCACCTTCACGAACTCTTCCGACTGGTTCGGCGGGGTGATGGTGACCGGAATCTCGTAGCGCTCGGAGAACAGGGGCACCTCGTCGCGTTCGACCGCGAAGCGCACCGGCACGTTGACGTTGGTCTGGTTGCCGGCGGGGCCGAGCAGCAGGCGACCGACAATGCCCATCTTCACGGTGATCAGGCCATTGGACACCACGCAGTTGCGCGACTGCTTCTCGATGACGGCCTGGTAGTTCAGCGAACGCGCGTCGCCGACCTTGCCCTTGCCGTAGTAGAACAGCGCCTCACCACCATTGCGCACCTTGATCGGCGGACATTCGGTGGCAATGGCGGGCAGCGCGTTGGTGCTGGCGGTCGCCAGTTCCTGCTGCGTCGGGTTGGCGGTGGCCATCGGCGAGGGGCCGCTCGCGGCGGGCGCGAACATGTTGCCCATCGAGCAGGCCGAAAGAGCGAGCGCCAGGGCGCCCATCGAAACCAGTTTTGCGCCGCGCGTCGCCGCCAACTCAACAAACCCCATGCGACTGCTCCTTACGCACTAACTCGCGACGCTTCGAGCGCCAGCAGAACCGCCGGCGCGCCGCTGACGGTCACTCCTGCCACATCCTGCACAAAGAGGTCCTTAACGATGCCGTCTTCGATGATCATGGCGAAACGCGCGAAGCGCTTGCCCATGCCGGCGATCTGCTTGGACAGCCCCAGCGCATCGGCGAGGTTGCCGTCGCCGTCGGCGATGAACTCGACTTTGCCGATCGCTTCGGAGCGCTCGGCCCAGGCCTTGGTGACGTGGTGATCATTGACGGCGCCGCAGACGACCCGGTCGACGCCGAACGCCCTGAACTTGCCGACATTGGCGACAAAGCCCGGCAGATGCGAGGTGTCGCAGGTCGGGGTGAAAGCGCCCGGAACGGCGAAGAACACCACCCGGCCGGTGCCCAGAACCGCATCGGACGTGGTGTCGACGGTGTCGCCATTACCCACGAGTTTGACCGGGACGGACGGAATCCTGTCCCCGCGCTGGATGGTCATCTGCGTGAAAGCTCCCATGATCGAACGTACACCCTCTGCCCAGGCGCGACGGACCTTAGATCAGTCGCCCGCCGCAGTCGACCCGGCGGACGAAATCCGCCGTTCCACCGAGAACGGACCCATTTCGGTCATGAATGTGAGCCGGACGGGCATGCCCTCCACGCCGCGGCTACTTTCTCCCCCGAGCAGTGGCAGGAGCACTAGTTTTCCATCCGGGCTTTTTTGCGGCGCACCAAAGAGTTGCCCGGCTTCGCCGGTGTCGGCGATCAGCGATTGTGGATCGACCTTGCCGTCGTCGAGCCGCACCGCCAATGCGTCAGCGGCCTGATCAAAACCGACCCAGGAGATGGGGTCGCGCGGGTCGTCCCAGGGCATCGGCGTCAAAGCCAGCGCCTGGGCGATGCGAAGGCCCTGCGCCCGGTCCGGGGCGGCGAAGGCCAGTGGCAGCTGGAAGCTGGCGGTCACCGGCACGCAGATATCGGAGCAGACGCCCATGATCACCCCAAGCTTGATGTCGGCGGCGTTGCCCTCGAGCCTCAGCTCGACCGGCAGCACGGTGGGGCCGCGATAGACGAAATCGACATAGCCGGTCTTGGTTTCGATCAACGGGAACGGCCACAGCACCTGGTGGCCGTTGACACCCGTCGAGGCAGCAAAATCGAACTCGGTGGGAATGCCGGTCTCGCCGGGAACGCGCCAATAGGTGTTGGTGGCCTCGGGCATGTCGATCTCGAGCGCCACCATGGTGGTGCCGTCAGGCTTCAGCACGTCGGACGAGATCAGCCGGACTTTGGCGCCGGGCGCCACTTCCTGCCACGGCGTTTCGGCCGCGACGGCAGGGGTGAAAAGCATGGGGATAAGCAGAAGTGCCGGGATGCGCATGGGTTTCCGGATAGCCGAGCGCACCCCAAATAGAAAGGCGGATCAGGTCTTCGTGAAGCTAGGCAGAGCGCCCGGGCTGAGTCTAAACTAGCCCGATCCGGCTCCGCCGGTACCAGGAGTGTGGGATATGGAGTCGCTCAGGGGCCAGTTTCTCGTCGCCATGCCGGACATGGGCGACGACCGCTTCCGCGAGACCGTGATCTATCTGGTCGGCCACGGCGACGAAGGCGCCATGGGGCTGGTGATCAACCAGAGCCTCGAGGACATGAAGTTTGCCGATATCCTTGAAGAGCTGCAGCTGGGCGAGAAGGACGAGCTGATCCAGCTGCCGGACGCAGTGCGCAACCGCAAGGTGCTGCGCGGCGGCCCGGTGCAGAAGAGCCGCGGCTTCGTGCTGCACTCGTCGGACTATTTCCGCGTCGGCAACTCCTACGAGGTCACCGAAGACATCTGCCTCACCGCGACGCTCGACATCCTCAAGGCGATGGCGTTCAAGAATTCACCGAGCGACGCGCTGTTCGCGCTGGGTTATTGCGGCTGGAGCCCGGGGCAGCTCGAGACCGAGATCCAGGGCAATGGCTGGCTGACCGTGCCGTTCTCGCGCGAGCTGCTGTTCGGGCTGCCGATCGAGAACCGCTACGACGCGGCGCTCGCCAGCCTCGGGATCACGCGCGCGTCGCTGAGTGCGACGGCGGGGCATGGGTGAGGCGCGGAAGCGCCTCCAACTCGATGCTCTTCTCCCCCTTGGCGGGGGAGAATGGAATTTCTTGGGCTTAGCTTCTTGGCTAAGCCTTAGAAATTCCAAGAGAGGGGGTGCGGAGCCACGGTGCTTCACTCACGCCCCCCTCTCTTGCGAAAACTAAGGACTTAGCTGCGCTAAGCCCAAGTTTTCGCTTTCTCCCCCGCCAAGGGGGAGAGGGGTCCGGTGGTTGGGGCGAAACCCGCTACTTCCCGCTGAACTGGCTCTGCAGACGCTTGCCGAGTTCCTGGCCGCTCATCGCGGCGCCGAAGGCGTAGCCCTGGGCGTATTGGCAGTTGAGCTGCTGCAGGCGCTCGATTTCCTCGATGGTCTCGACGCCCTCGGCGATGACGCTGAGATCGAGCTCGGTGGCGAGCGTGATGATGGCGCGGATGATTGGCACCTGGGTGTGGCTCATGCCGGTGTCATCCCCCAGCTGCACGAAGGCGGCCGGGATCTTGATGGTGTCGAACGGGAAGCGGTGCAGATAGCTCAGTGAGCTATGCCCGGTGCCGAAATCGTCGAGCGCCAGGCGCAGGCCGAGGGCCCGCAGCGCGTTCAGCACATAGGCCGAGTGCTCGGGGTTGCTCATCACCTGGCTCTCGGTGATCTCGAGCTTCAGGTGCCGAGCGATCTGCCGGTGGTCGGAGACCAGCGCGCGCATGTCGTTGAGCAATGACTCGGTGGCGAGCTGCGCCGGCGAGAGGTTGACCGAAACGAAGAAATCCTCGGGTAGCGGCAGCGAGGCGGCCCATTCACGGGCCTGGCCGGCGGCCTGTTCGAAGGCGACGCGGCCGAGGCGCTCGATCAGCCCGGTGCGCTCGGCCAGCGGCACGAACTCCTCGGGCGCCACCACGCCGCGCTGCGGGTGGTTCCAGCGCATCAGCGCCTCGCAACCGGCGATGGTGCCCGAATGGATGTCCATGATCGGCTGGAACTGCACCGCCAGCTCGCCGTGGCGGAGGCCGCGATCGAGATCTTCTTCGCCGGCCTTCGAATAGGCGGCGATGGAGCGGGCCGAGGCGCGGAAGGCTTCGATGCGGTCGCCGCCCAGGCGCTTGGCGTAATACATGGCAAGCTCGGCATCGCGCAGCACGTCGGGCGCGGCAACCGGGTTGCCGTCATAGATGGTGACGCCGATCGAGGCGGTGAGACTCAGGTCGCGCTCGCCGAAGTTGAACGGCGATTTCAGCGCCTTGCGGATCTGCTCGGCGGTTTCGGCGATCTTGCCGGCGGCCTGCTCGGAAGCGAGGATGACGCCGAACTGGTCGCCGCCGAGGCGGGCGACGGTATCGAGCGGCCGCATGACGCGGGCGACGCGACGGGAAATCGCCAGGAGCACGGAATCGGCGGCGGAGTGCCCTACCCGCTCCTCGAGCTCGGTGAAGCGGTCGATGTCGATGAGGAACACAGCCGGCTTGGTGCCGTTGGGCAGGCGGGCGCGCACCAAAGCGCGCTCCAGCCGGTCGAGGAACAGCTGCTTGTTGGGCAGGCCCGTGAGGCTGTCATGCACGGCGTCGTGCAGCAGGCGCTCGCGGCTGGCGCGGTCCTCGTTGACGTCCTGCAGGGTGCCGACGATGCGGTTGACCTGGCCGTCGCCGCCCAGCACCGGCTTCACCCGCATGCGGAAGGTGCGGAAGCTGCCGTCATGGGCAGTGAGGCGGACATCGGCCGAAACCTTGCCGCGGCGCAGTTCGACCAGCGTGTCAAAGGCGGTGCGGAAGCGATCGCGATCTTCGGGGTGGACGCGGTCGAGCCAGCGCTTGATCGAGCCGCGCAGCGCACCGCGGCGCTCGCCGAGACGGGTGCCGAGCTCATCGGAGACGGCGACGCGGTCGCGCTCGATGTTCCAGTCATAGACGAAATCGCCCGAGCCGGTGAGCGCCAGGGCGCGGCGCTCGACTTCGGAGAGGGTGCCGATCGACACCTGTCCTTCCGAGAAGGCGTGCTGCACCGAGGTGAAGCCCAGCAGCATGACGATGAGCACGAGGCCGCCGGCGACGGCGGGCTGCGCCACGTCGTTCGAGACCTGGCCGGTGACCACCAGCCAGGCGTAGAACAGCCAGGCGATGTAGATGATCCAGGTCGGCACCAGCAGCACGGCGCGGTCGTAACCGCGCAACGCCAGGAGCAGGATCAGGAAGAAGCCGGTGATACCGAGCAGCGCCAGCACCAGCCGCGCCACCGTCGCGGCGATCGAGGGCTGGAAGAAGGCGAAGCCGAACAAGGCGAGGAACACCACGACCAGCGCCAGCGCCAGATGGATGAAGCGCAGGTGCCAGCGATGGAGGTTCAGGTAGATGAACAGGAAGCCGAACAAGGTCGTGGCGATGCCGGCCTCGGCGGCGGCGCGGAACGGCTGCATCGCGCCATTGGAAATCCCGAGCAATGGCCCGAGCACGCCGAAATCGACCAGCAGGTAGGTCAGCACGGCCCAGGAGAAGGCTGCGGTGGCCGGGAAGATACCGCGCCCCTTCACCACGAACATGATGGTGAGGAACACCGCGGCAAGCGCCGCAACGCCGAGCACCACGCCGCGAAACAGGGTGAACGAGTTCACGTAGTCGCGGTAGGCGTCGGGCTTCCAGAGGTAGAGTTCGGGCAGCGCGCCGCTCGACAGTTCCGCGACGAAAGTGACAGTGGCGCCGGGATCGATCACCACTTCGAACACGTCGGCTTCGCGGTCGGTGAGGCGTGTGGGGCGCAGACCGGCGCTCGGGGTCAGCACCTTGATGCGCTCGGCGCCGAGATCGGGCCGGAACACCCCGGAGCCCGGCAGGCGGAAATAAGGCGCAACCAGCAGGCGTTCGAGCTGCACGTCGGAATCGTTGCGCAGCGCAAACAGCGCCCAGTTGGGGTTGCTGCCGCCGACGGAGGCCAGCACCTCGATGCGGCGGATGATGCCATCTTCACCGGCGGCGGTGGACAGCTGCACCTTGCCGGCGTCGCCGGGAACGATATCGACCACGCCAGTGAGATTCACCGCGTTGACGTTCTCGGGGGCGGTGATGACGTCGAAGGCGGCAGCGGGAAGGGTCCCGACCAGCGCAAACGCAATACACATCGCGAGGTAGAGGATGTGACGCATTAGCTGAAAAATGGCCCTGCCGCAGTCATGGTTGGGGAACCTAGGTAACGGGGTTTCCCCCTTGGGACAAGCATTCACCGGCGGCCGTGCCTAACGGCTGCGTCGTAGCGCTCTCGGGTAAGGCCGAACAGCACGTGGTCTGCCCACCTGCCGTCGATCTGGAGGTAGTGTTCGGCGTAGCCCTCTTCGGTGAATCCGTTTTTTTCAAGGACGCGGCGGCTGGCCTGGTTGTCGGGCAGGAAAGCCGCGTGAATCCTGTGCAAACCCAGGGTTTCGAAGCAGTAGGGGATCACGAGGCTAACCGCCTCGGTCATGTAGCCCTTGCCGGCGAAGCTGTGCCCCATCCAGTAGCCGAGGTTGACGAACTGCGCGGCACGGCGCCGCACGTTGGAGAGGGTGATGCCGCCCACCAGCTCCTCGTCGCTGCGGGTGAAGATGAAGAAGGCGTAGTCGGTGCCCGCCTTGGCCTCCTCACGGCCGCGCCTCAGGCGCGCGGCATAGACCCGTTGGCCGAGGTCCGAGTCGGTCCAGCGCGGCTCGTAGGGCCGAAGGAAATCGCGGCTGGCGCGGCGCAGGTCGCGCCAGGCGGTGTAGTCGGTCGGGCGGGGCGCGCGCAGGATCACGCGCTGGCCCGTCAGCACCGGGGTATCGTCGCGCGCAAACCAGGTGAGCATCATGATGACGCCGCCAAGCCCTCAGTTCTTCAGCTGTGCCGCGATGTCGCGATAGTCGGGGAGCTTGGCGACCGGGCCGATACCCGCCAGCGACACCTTGCCAGCTTCGAAGATCTGCCGGGCAATCTGCTTCACCCGATCGGCAGTGATGCGGTTAATGCGATCGACCGTCTCCTGCAGCGGAATGGTGCGGCCCCACAGGATCTGCTGGCGCGCCAGCTGCCCGGCGCGTGACGACGGGCTCTCGAGCGACATCAAGAGACCAGCGCGGATCTGGTTGCGGACCCGGATCACCTCTTCGTCGGAGATGGTCTCGGTGGCCTTGCGCAGCTCGTCGAGGACGACCGGCAGCAACTCGGCCACCTCATCCTCGCCGGTGGAAGCGGCAACGCCGAAGATGCCGCTATCGGCAAAGGCCCAGTGGAAAGCATAGACCGAGTAGCAGAGACCGCGCTTCTCGCGCACTTCCTGGAACAGCCGCGAGCTCATGCCGCCGCCGAGGATCGAAGCGAGGATCTGCACGGCATAAAAGCCGTCCGAATTGTAGGCGCGCCCTTCCATGCCGAGCACGATATGGGCCTGCTCGTGGTCAGAAACCAGCCGCTGCTCGCCGCCGACATAGGCCGCCTTGTCCGGCGGCGGGGCGCCGGTGGGCTTCAGGTCGTGGAAACGGTTATTGGCGATATCGACCAACGCGTCGTGATCGACATTGCCGGCGGCGCACAGCACCATGTGGTCGCCCACATAGTTGCGCTCCATATAGGCGCGGATGGAATCGGGACCGAAGCTGTTCACCGACTCGACGGTACCGAGGATGGTGCGGCCGATCGCCTGATCGGGAAAGGCGGCCTGCTGGAACAGGTCGAACACATGATCGTCGGGATTGTCGCGCGCCGCGCCGATCTCCTGGACGATCACCTGCTGCTCACGATCGAGTTCATGCTGCTCGAACTGCGAGTTCTGCAGGATGTCGGAGAGAATGTCGGCGGAGAGCGCGACATCTTCCTTCAGCACGCGGGCAAAGTAGCCGGTGTGCTCCACCGAGGTCGCGGCATTGAGATCGCCGCCGACATTCTCGATGGTGGAGGCGATCTCCAGCGCATCGCGGGTCTTGGTGCCCTTGAACGCCATGTGCTCGAGCATGTGCGAGATGCCATGCTCGGCTTCGGTTTCGCTGCGTGACCCGGCCTTGACCCAGATGCCAAGGGACGCGCTTTCGAGGTGCGGCATGTCGTCGGTGAGAACGGTCATGCCGTTGTGAAGCGTCGTACTCCGAACCGTCACTTATGCTCCTCCGGCACGGGTGCGTGCCGCAATGAACTGCTCAACCTCGGACTGATCGTTGTTCAGTACCGTGTAGCGTTCTTCTCGTTCATAAAGATCAGACAACCACGCCGGCAAAGCGGGTTCAATGCCCGCCGCAGCCTTGACCGCGGCCGGGAACTTCGCCGGGTGCGCGGTGGCAAGGGTGACCACCGGGGCGGTGCCGCCCACGAGGGTGCGGGCAACGGCGACGCCGACAGCGGTGTGGGGGTCGAGCAGGTAGCCCGAGCCGGTCTCAACCGCCTTGATGGTGGCCGCTGTGGCGGCCTCATCGGTGCGCCCGGCGACGAACTGCCGGCGGATGGCCGCCATGCCCGTGTCGGGAATGGAGAAGCCGCCAGATTGCTTCAGGCCGCTCATCATCGACTTGACCGCATCAGCGTCGCGATCGACGGCCTCGAACAGCAGCCGCTCGAAGTTCGAGCTGACCTGGATGTCCATCGACGGGCTGATGGTAGGGGTGACGCCGGTGACCTCGTAGCGCCCGGTCTCGATGGCGCGGGCGAGAATGTCGTTGGAGTTGGTCGCGATGGCCAGCGTCCTGATCGGCAGCCCCATGCGCGCCGCGCAGTAGCCGGCGAAGATGTCGCCGAAATTGCCGGTGGGGACGGTGAAGATCACTTCCCGCTCAGGTGCGCCGAGCGAGGCGGCGGCGGTGAAGTAGTAGACGATCTGCGCGACGATGCGGCCCCAGTTGATCGAGTTGACGCCGCTCAGGTGCGTCGTCTCGCGGAAGCTGCGATTGTTGAACAGACCCTTCACGATGTCCTGGCAGTCATCGAACGTGCCGCGCAGTGCGATGTTGTAGACGTTGGCGTCGAGCACCGTGGTCATCTGCCGGCGCTGTACCTCGGACGTGCGCCCCTCCGGATGGAGGATGAAGATGTCGGTGGCCTCGCGGCCACGGAAGGCTTCGATGGCGGCCGAACCGGTATCGCCCGAGGTCGCGCCGACAATGGTGGCGCGACTGCCGCGACGGGCGAGGATGTGATCCATCACCCGCCCCAGGAACTGCATGGCGACATCCTTGAACGCCAGCGTCGGGCCGTGGAACAGCTCGAGCACGAAGTGGCCGGGCTCGAGCTCAACCAATGGGGCGACCGAGGGGTGCCGGAAGGTGGCGTAGGCCCCGTCGATGATCTGCTTCAGCTCGGCATCAGGGATTTCGCCATCGACGAAGCGGCGGATGATGTCGAAGGCGACCTCGGCATAGGGCCGATTGGCGTAGGCCGCGATCTCGCTGGGGGTGATCTGCGGCCAGTGCTCTGGGACATAAAGGCCGCCGTCACTTGCGAGACCCGCGAGGACTGCATCGGAGAAGCCGGGCACGACCGCCCCGCCGCGCGTAGAAACGAACTGCATGTAGGGAAAGCGCCCCGCCTTGTTCTCACACGTGCCTGCTGCGCACGCGGTTTGGGATTGCGGGGCACCCTAGTGAAACTGCGGCTGCGCCGCAAGTTTCATGGCTTGGGTGGCAGCTTGGCTGGCCTGGGCGCCCGCTGGCGCCGGGCCCAGAAGAACAGCAGGAACGGCACCAGCGTCGCAAAACCGAACCAGGTGATGGCGTAGCCGAGGTGGTTGTTGGGGAAGCTGACGACGGTCTCGCCGCCCTGCGGCAGGGTGCCATCGCCCAGCGCCGGCAGATCAATGTAGATCGGCGCAACCGGCTGCGAAACCGGGCCGGCAAGCGACGCCAGGCGCTCGGTGTTGCGGACCCATTCGATGCGCTTGGCGGTATCGGGCGCCGGGGTGAAGCTGTTGATCTCTTCGCTGGCGCGGGCAACACCCTCGAGGCTGACCAGACCCGGCGCGACGGTCCCCCCGGTGGCGAAGGCCTCGGCGGACTCCTCAGGGACGAAGCCACGGTTGACGAAGACAGTGCCGCCGGCTGCGAGTTCGAGCGGGGTCATCACCCAGTAGCCGGGACCGGAGTATTTGCCGCGCTGGTCGGCGAGGCTGGTGAAGACCAGCACTGTCTGCTCGGGCCGGAAGGTGCCGGCGGCGGTAACAGGGCGGTAGTTCCAGGCGTCAGCATCGAAGGCGCCCCATTCGCCGACCGGCGGCAACGGTTCAGGCGCAAGGGTCATGCGCGAGGCGACATTGGCGATCAGGCGCTCCTTCTCGCCGAGCCGCTCGACCTGCCAGATACCGAGCGTCACGAAGAGCCCCATCAGCACCAGCATGAAGCCGATAAAGGCCCAGAACGACCAGCGCCTGACGGGGCGGATATCGTCAGCCATCGAGGCGGCCTTCCCCGGCGCGATTGTGGTACTGCAGCGCCACCATGGTGGCTTTCAGCGGCCGGAGTAGCAGCAGCGACAGGATGACGGTGCTGGGCAGCCAGAGCAGCAGGTGGACGAACGGCGGCGGATGGAACAGCCCCTCGACCGTCGCAGCGGCGCCAACGATGACGAAGCCGACGATCAGGATGATGAACACCGCCGGCCCTTCGGTGGCGGCGGCAAAGCTCAGGTCCTCGCCGCAGCTTTCGCAGCGCGACACCGGCTTCAGGAAGCCGGAGAACAAGGGCCCTTCCCCACAGCGCGGGCAACGGCAGGCGAGGCCGGTGGCGAAGGGAGACGGCAGACGTTCGGGGGTCGGCTCGGTCATGATCAGTACAGCGTAACCTTGAGGCGCTCGGGCAGCGCGCGATCATAGGCCTCGCCGTCGATGCGAGCCTCGCTGGTCGCGGCAAGCATCTGGCCGGGGCTCGGCAGGGCGGATCGTTCGATCTGGCGCGCGGGATTCCACAGCTCGGAGCGCACCAGGGCGCGCGAGCACTGGAAGAACACCGTGTCGATGTGGATGACGAGGACGGTGCGCGGCTCCTTGCCGGCGATGGCCAGGCGCTGCATCAGTTCGGGGGCGACGGAGATCTCGGCGGTGCCATTGACGCGCAGCGTCTCGCCGACGCCGGGGACGAGGAACAGCAGCGCGACACGCGGATCGGCGATCACGTTGCGGAGGCTATCGACGCGGTTATTGCCGCGCCGGTCGGCGAGCAGCAGCGTCTTGTCATCGAGAATCTCGACGAAGCCGGGCGGGTCGCCGCGCGGCGAGGCGTCGAGGCCGCCTGGGCCTGAGGTCGCGAGGATGGCAAAGGGCGACGCCTTGATCAGCGCGGCATAATGCGGGTGGAGATACGGCATCTCCTTGAGTGAGGCGCCGAGGCTGACTTCGCCATAGAGCGCCTCGAGGCTCGCGACATCGCGGATGATGTGATCAGTCATCTCTATCCCCGGAACAACAAAGGGCGCAGCTATGCCGCGCCCCTCGGGAAGTTTGTTGGTCGCCCTCGCCCTTGGAGCCGAATTGCGTTTCGTTGAACCGCACTCCAGCTCCAACTCTTTGCCTGGCGCGAGATCGAACCGGAAAAGTCTGCAACTTTTCCTGATCTCGCTAATGGCTCAGGGTGACGCCCCAGCTGCCCCAGACGTAGATCGAGGCAAAGAGGAACAGCCAGACCACGTCAACGAAGTGCCAGTACCAGGCGGCGAACTCGAAGCCGAGGTGATGCTCGGGCGTGAACGAGTCGCGCATGGCGCGGATCAGGCAGACGATCAGGAAGATCGTACCGATCAGCACGTGGAAGCCGTGGAAACCGGTCGCCATGAAGAAGGTGGCGCCATACAGGTTGCCGCTGAACTGGAAGCCGGCCTCGGAATACTCGAGCGCCTGCACGCAGGTGAACAGCACGCCGAGCGCAATGGTGATGGCGAGGCCCCAGACGAGGCCGCGCTTGTCGCGGTGCAGCAGCGCATGGTGCGCCCAGGTGACGGCGGTGCCCGAGGTCAACAGGATCAGCGTGTTGAACAGCGGCAGGTGCCAGGGGCTGAACAGCTCGACGCCGGTGGGCGGCCAGGTCGGGCCCATGGCGGCGATGCGGGCATACTGCTCATGCGCTTCCTGGTTGAAGAAGCCGTCGAAATAGGCCCAGAACCAGGCGACGAAGAACATCACTTCGGAAGCGATGAACAGGATCATGCCATAGCGGTGATGCATCATCACCACCGGGGTATGGTCACCGGCCTTGCCTTCCTTGATGACGTCGCTCCACCACGAATACATGGTGTAGAGCACGCCGACGAAGCCTGCGATCAGGATCCAGAACGAGGTGATTTCGTGGAACCACAGCACGGCGCCGACGGCCATGACAAAGGCCGAGACCGAGCCGACGAAGGGCCAGGGGCTGGGGTTTACCAGGTGATAGTCGTGGTTGGGCTTGGCGTGCGCAGCCATGGTCAGGTTCCCTCGCTCTTAACGGCGTAGAATGTATAGGACAGGGTGATGTCCCGGATGGTGTCGAGATCGCGGTTCTCGGCGATATCGGGGTCAACGAAGAAGACGATCGGCATCTCGACGGTCTCGCCGGGCTGCAGCGTCTGCTCGGTGAAGCAGAAGCACTCGATCTTGTTGAAGTACATGCCGGTCTGCTCGGGCGTGACGTTGAAGATCGCCTGGCCGGTGACGGGCTTGTCGGAGAGATTGTGAGCGGTGAAAACCACCGTCTCGACGTTGCCGATCTTGTCGGTAACCGGCTTGGCCGCAGTCACGGTCCAGGGCAGCGCGCCCTCGACGTTGGAATCAAAGCGCACGGTCATCTCGCGGGCGATGGCGCCCTTGAGGTTGCCGGCAGAGACCTGTGTGGTGCCGCCGAAGCCGGTGACCTGGCAGAACAGGGCGTAAAGCGGGACGGCCGCGTAAGCAGCGCCGACCATGGCAGCGACCAGCACCAGCAGCGTGATCGCGACGCGACGGTTGCGAGGCGAATTGGGCGGCGATTGCGGCAGGGACGCGTCGGTCATCAGAGCGGCCGATCGAGCACGGCTGGCCCCATCTTCACGATGGTCAGGACGTAGACAATGATGACAAAGGCAGCGAGCGCCAGGCCCAGGGCCACGGAGCGACGGCGGCGACGGGCGGCGGCCTCGGCCTCTTCGTCGCGCTTTACGGGTTCGACCATCAGAGCCATCCCAGCATGTTGGCTACGTGGTCGGTGATCAGCGCCAGGAAGATCACGGCTAGATAGCTCAGTGAATAGGTGAACAGCGTCCGGCCGGCCTTCTTCATCGCCACCGTTTCGGTGGTGCGGAAGAGCGCCCAGGCGAACCACAGGAAGCCGGCGCCGGTGGCGACCGCGGCGACGGTATAGATCGGGCCCATAAAGCCGATCCAGCTCGGGACCAGCGTCGAGGCGACGAGCAGCACCGAATAGACGAGGATCTGGACCTTGGTGGCCTTCTCGCCGGCAACGTTGGGAAGCATGGGAATACCGGCAGCGCCATAGTCGGACTGCTTGTAGAGCGCCAGCGCCCAGAAATGCGGCGGGGTCCAGAGGAAGATAATGAGGAACAGCACCACGGATTCGATGCTGATCGTGCCGGTGACGGCGGCCCAGCCGACCATTGGCGGAAAGGCGCCGGCAGCGCCGCCGATGACGATGTTCTGCGGCGTCGAGCGCTTCAGCCACATCGTGTAGATCACGGCGTAAAAGAAGATGGTGAAGGCGAGGAGGCCTGCAGCCAGCCAGTTGGTGGCGAGGCCGAGCAGCGCCACCGAAAACACCGAGAGCACCAGGCCAAAGGCCAGCGCGTGATCGCGCTCCATGCGGCCGGCCGGGATCGGCCGGTTGGCGGTGCGGCTCATCACCGCGTCGATATCGGCGTCGTACCACATGTTCAGGGCGCCCGAGCCCCCTGCCCCGATGGCGATGCAGAGGATGGCGACGGCGCCGATAAAGGGATTGATGCCGCCCGGTGCGAGCAGCAGGCCCACGAGAGCCGTGAACACCACAAGCGACATGACCCGCGGCTTCAGCAGCGCGAGATAGTCTTCGACCCGCGCCTCATGGGTGCGGGCCGATATCTCATTGCTGTGGTGCACGTAGGCCAATGTCTCTCGCCTTGGTTGCCGCGGGACCCGAAGGCCCCGCGCACAGTCTCTAGTCAGTGCTTCGTGTCGGCGCCGATACGCGGCAGCGTCTCGAACTGGTGGAACGGCGGCGGGCTGGGCAGCGTCCACTCGAGCGTGGTCGCACCATCTCCCCACGGATTGGCCGGGGCCGGACGCTTCTTACGGGCAGCCTCGAACAGGATGTAGAGGAACAGCACCAGACCGGCGAAGGTGATGTAATAGCCGATCGAGGAAACGCGGTTCCACAGCGCGAAGGCATCCGGATAGTCGATGTAACGACGCGGCATGCCGGCGAGACCGAGGAAATGCTGCGGGAAGAAGATCACGTTCACGCCGACGAAGGTGATCCAGAAATGGATGTTGGCCAGCGTCTCGTTGTACATGATGCCGAACATCTTCGGGTACCAGTAGTACCAGGCGGCGAAGATGGCGAACACCGCACCCAGCGACAGCACGTAGTGGAAGTGCGCCACCACATAATAGGTGTCGTGCAGCGCACGGTCGGCGCCCGCGTTGGCGAGGATCACGCCCGTCACACCGCCGACGGTGAACAGGAAGATGAAGCCGATGGCCCACAGCATGGGCGTGCGGAAGGTGATCGAACCGCCCCACATGGTGGCGATCCAACTGAAGATCTTCACCCCGGTAGGCACCGCGATGACCATGGTGGCAGCGACGAAGTAGCGCTGCACGTCGAGCGACATGCCGACGGTATACATGTGGTGCGCCCACACGATGAAGCCGACGCCGCCGATGGCGATCATGGCGTAGACCATCGCGAGGTAGCCGAAGACCGGCTTGCGCGAGAAGGTCGAGACGATGTGGCTGACGATGCCGAAGCCCGGCAGGATCAGGATGTACACTTCGGGGTGCCCGAAGAACCAGAACAGGTGCTGGAACAGGATCGGGTCGCCGCCGCCTTCAGGCGCAAAGAAGGTGGTGCCGAAGTTGCGGTCGGTCAGCAGCATGGTGATCGCGCCGGCGAGCACCGGGAGCGACAGCAGCAGCAGGAACGCGGTGACCAGCACCGACCACGGGAACAGCGGCATGCGGTGCAGGGTCATGCCCGGCGCGCGCATGTTGAAGATCGTGGTGATGAAGTTCACGGCGCCAAGGATGGATGACGCACCGGCGATGTGGAGCGACAGGATGGCAAAGTCCATCGCTGGCCCCGGTTGTCCGGATGTCGATAATGGCGGGTAGATGGTCCAGCCGCCGCCGACGCCATGCGCGCCTGCCGGTCCTTCGAAGAACAGCGACAGGATGAGCAGCAGGAAGGCCGGCGGGAGCAGCCAGAACGAGATGTTGTTCATGCGCGGGAAGGCCATGTCCGGCGCGCCGATCATCAGCGGCACGAACCAGTTGCCGAACCCGCCGATCATCGCCGGCATCACCATGAAGAAGATCATGATGAGCGCGTGCGCGGTGGTGAACACGTTGAACATGTGCTTGCCGGCATCGAGCGCGGCATCGCCCTCGGCGCCATAGACCATGGCCGCGAGGCCGTGGAAGATCTGGATGCCCGGCTCCTGCAGCTCAAGGCGCATGGCACCGGACAGAAGGCCACCGATCACCCCCGCGCAGATCGCGAAGATCAGGTACATCGTGCCGATGTCCTTGTGATTGGTGGAGTAGACGTAGCGTCGCCAGCCGGTCGGATGACCATGATCATGCGCCGCGGCGTGGCCGTGGCCGTCATGGGCTTCCAAAGCGTGAGTATCGGCCATAGTGAGCGATCCCTTTATCGAATTCTCGCTGCGCCGGGTCGAGGACCCGCGCACGGGTCCTTAGCTGAGTGCAGGCAGGGTGGCGTTGGCGTCGTCGACGGTACCCGCCTCGAACGCCGCCATCCAGGCTGCGAATTCTTCCTTCGTCACGACGCGCACGGCGATCGGCATGAAGGCATGGTCCTTGCCGCAGAGCTCGGAGCACTGACCGTAGTAGATGCCGGTCTTGCGGGCGTTGAACCAGGTCTCGTTGAGCTTGCCGGGGACCGCGTCGATCTTGATGCCGAACGAGGGCACCGCAAAGGCATGGATCACGCCCGACGGATCGGCAGTAATCTGCATACGCACGGTGGTGTCGACCGGAACGACCAGCTGGTAGTCGACAGCCAGCAGGCGGGGCTGCACCGGAACCTGGGCGAGACGCGCTTCTTCAGAGAGGATCGAGGAGGACATCGACTTGCCCTGATCGACATACTCATAGTCCCAATACCACTGCTGGCCGGTCGCCTTGACCGTCAGCTCGGCTGCAGGAACCTCGACATCGCCGAACGAGAAGATGTTGGAGCCCAGATACTTGCGCTGCCCGTCGGGGACGGTGAGCTGATCGGTCAGCACCGCGAAGGACGGGATCGCGATGATCACGAGGATCAGGATCGGGACGACCGTCCAGACGATCTCGACCAGCGTATTGTGGGTCGTCGTCGACGGCTTGGGGTTCGCCTTGGCGTTGAAGCGCACGATCACCACGATCAGCAGCACCAGCACCAGCAGGGCGATAAGCACGGCGGTCCACAGCAGCGGGCCATCATGGAAGGCGTGGATGGAATCCATGATCGGGGTCACGGAGGGCTGCAGCCCGATCTGACCCGGCACCGGATGGCCTTGCTCCTGCGCAGTCGCCACCATGGGCAGCGATGCGAGGGCTACGGCTCCCAGCGAGCCAATCGAACTCAGTAGTTTGCCGGTCACCTAAAAACCCCCTTGAGATCCCGTCTGGTCCGGTATTCTAGCGCGGGTTGAGGTGGGCAAATGCGGCATAGCGAAACGCCGCCCCGACTCAACCTCGGAGCGCTTGAAACTTGGAACGTGTCTAAACCACATCGGCAGACCCAAGGCAATTCATGCCTCTCGTCGCACCGTGCGTCAAAACGCACCGCCGAGCAAATCGGCGCGCTCAACCGCGCACGCCTCACGCTTGCCTTGATTGGCAGGCGTTTATCCGCCGCCTCCCGCTGGCCGGCTTGTTGACAGCCGTGCGGGGCTAAACGACTAAGTTACAAAGCCCGCGGGAACGTGGGATTCGTTATGTCACATATAGAGAGAGTGGATCGGTGCAGCCAATCCTCGGGCTTGTTGTTCGGATGTTCGCGGCGCTGGCGATTGCCGCGGGGCTGATGTCCCCTGCCCTGGCGCAGGGCGTGGTCAAGGCGCAGTACGGCGACTGGCAGATGAGCTGCGATACGCCGCCGGGCGCCAGCTTCGAGCAGTGCGCGCTGATCCAGAATGTCTCGGCCGAGGACCAGCCCAATGTCGGGCTCTCGGTGATCGTGTTGAAGACAGCCGACAAGCAGGCGCGGCTGCTGCGCGTGCTGGCGCCGCTCGGCGTGCTGCTGCCCAACGGGCTGGGGCTCAATATCGATGGCGCCAATATCGGCCGCGTGGCGTTCGTGCGCTGCCTGCCCAACGGGTGCGTCGCCGAGGTGGTGCTCGACGACGAGCTGATCACCAAGCTGACCACCGGCAAGAGCGCCATCTTCTTCGTGTTCAAGACGCCCGAAGAAGGCATCGGCATCCCGGTATCGCTCAACGGCTTCGGCGACGGGTTCGCACAGCTCCCGTAAGGACAGCGCCCGATGCCCCGGCCCGCTCGGCAGATGCGCCTGACTGAGGCTCACGTGGCCCGGATGGCGCTGCTGATGACGCCGGATGGGCCGTTGCCGCCGGCCGAAACCGCGACCGACGAAGACTTCCGCCAGTTCACCCAGGATATCCTCGCCGGCAGCGACGGTTCGGACCAGATCTGGGTTTTCGCCTATGGCTCCTTGATCTGGAAGCCGGCCTGCGACTTCGTCGAGATCCGCACCGGCCTGCTGCGCGGCTGGCATCGCGCCTTCTGCCTGGGCTGGAACACCTGGTTCCGTGGCTCGGAGGCCAATCCCGGGCTGATGCTGGCGCTCGACCGGGGCGGCTCGTGCAAGGGGGCGCTGTACCGCTTGCCGCCGGGCGCCGTCGAAGAGAACATCGAAAAGCTCTGCCGACGCGAAATGGGCCGCAAACCCTCGCCATTCCCGCCACGCTGGGTGACGGTGATGACCGAGCAGGGTCCGGTGCGAGCCTTCACCTTCTGCATCGATCGCAACAGTGGGCGCTACGTCTCGGGGCTGAGCGAGGCGCAGATCGCCGATGTGCTGGCCAAGGCTGTCGGCTCACGCGGTTCGATGGTCGAGTATTTGTTCAACACGGTGAGCCATCTCGAACAGCTCGGCATCCACGACCCGCATTTGTGGCGGCTGCAGGAGCTGGTGGCGGAGCGGCTGGACGCTTCGCGTTAGAAAAGCGCGATAGCACCTCATACTGGGTGTCATCCCAGCGAAAGCTGGGACCCATGTCGCAGCCCGAGCCAGCGGTGAGTTGGTTCCCAGCTTTCGCTGGGATGACATCGCGGATGTGGAATTGCTGGTGCACCACCAACAAAAAAGCCGGACCGGCTCTTCGTGAGAAGAACTTGGGCCCGGCAGTTCATCAGGAAACAGAGCCGGCGGGTGAGCCGGCCCGAAGATGGCACAACTGGGGTTGAGCCATGGGTGAGGCTAGGCCTGAGGAGCGCGCTGCGGAACCAGGAAGGGCTGCAACCCTTCCCGGACGCACTCAAATGGTCTTCCGGGGAGGAAGCCTCAGGGGTTAAGCCAATGGCGGGAGCTTTCGGCGCGCTTCTGCTGCAGCTTGTAGCCAGGGCGCTGGCTGGGGCTGTCGAGTGCTTCGAACAGATCCTGGCGATTGATGCCGAGATCCTCGAGGCGGGCAGTGTCATAGTCGAGAAGCGACTCGAAGGCGACGCGGCGAGCTCGTGCAGCCCGGACTTTGGCGAACCAGTTCACCAGAGCGCGCAACGGGTTGGACGACGCGGCAGCCATCGACGGCCGCTCGCTCGAAAGCAAGTGGACCATGGTCCTTCTCCAATTTCATCTTTGCCTGGGCAGGGAGTGCCGGGGCGGGACAAGCGATCGTGGAGCGCCAGGTGGCGACCTCGGGATCACCACTGGCGATCGCGAGATCACCGATGACGCCTGATATGAGCGCTTGCCATGTATTCGTCCAACAAATAGATTTCATCCCGATCATCAAATTTCGTGATGGAGAAGCGGGATGAGCACTCCCCTCGATCTCGACCAGCTGCAGAGCTTCTGCGCCATCGCCGATTGCGGCAGTTTCACCGAGGCGGCGCGCCGGGTGAATAAGACCCAGTCGGCGGTGTCGATGCAGATCAAGCGGCTGGAGGAGCGGCTCGGCCAGGCGCTGCTCAGCCGCGACGGCCGCACGGTGGCGCTGACCGAGTATGGCGATGCGCTCTATGCGCGGGCGCGGCGCATGCTCAGGATCAATGCCGAGATCATGGACGTGTTCTCCGATGGCGACCTCAAGGGCTCGATCCGCTTCGGCGTGCCCGACGACTATGCAGTGCGCCTGCTGCCGGTGATCCTCTCCAGCTTCCAGCGCACCCACCCCAAGATCGTGGTCGATGTGCGCTGCCAGCCGTCGGAAGAGCTGCTCGACGGGATGAAGAAGGGGCGCTACGACCTGATCGTCTTCACCCAGGGCACCAACCACGAATATGGCGAGATGTTCCGCACCGAGCGGATGTTCTGGGTGGCCTCGCATGGTGGGCAGGCGCTTGCCACCGAGCCGCTGCCGATCGCGGGCGGCCTGCATTGCTGCTGGAAGGAGAACGCGGTCGAGGTGCTGAACCGCATCGGCCGCGACTATCGCATCGCCTATACCTCGTCGAACGCCATGGCGATCGCCAGCGCGGTGCTGACCGATCTCGCGGTCGGCTTCCTGCCCGAGAGCGCCTTGCAGCCAGGGATGCGAGTGATCGCCGAGGACAAGGACCTGCCACGGCTGCGCGATGCCGAGATCGCCATCATGCGTGCCAGCCACGCCTATGGCGGCATTTATGATGCCCTGGCCAGCCACATCGTCGCCAGCATGGGCAACCTCGACGGCAAGGACAGCCTGCCGATGGCGGCGGAGTAGCGACCGCAGAAGAACTCGGTACCCTCCAGTCCCCCCTAGGCGGGGGAGAAAAGCGGGGTGATGGGAGGCACCGTACGCGCCCCACCTCGGATGTCATCCCAGCGAAAGCTGGGACCCAACTCACCGCCAGCGCCAGCCGATAGATGGGTCCCAGCTTTCGCTGGGATGACAGCTGGTGTTGGAGGAAGGTTCGTGCCCTCCAGCACCCCTCGCTTGGCGCCTCCGCTACTTCTCCTTGTCGAGCAGCCCACTCAATTCCGCCTGCAACCTGCCCCGGTTAGCCTCCACCGCCCGCTCGAACGCCCGCGCCTGGATCAGGCGGGCGGCGGGAGTGGTGGCGCGCGGGTCGAGATGCTCGCGCAGCGCTGCCGCCAGCTCGGTTTGCAGGAATGTGCCGATCTCCAGAAACTGCATGATGGCGGCCAGCTGATCGGGCGAGAAACGGGCCAGCATCATCGGCCCGGTCTTTTCGTAGTGGCCGAAGATGCGGTGGGTGATGGCCTTCATGTCCTCGGTCAGCTCGATCCAGATCTTGCGCCGGTCGAGCGTATCGCGGGTGCGCAGCACATAGCCGGCGGCCTCCAGCCGATCGATCACCGCGGTCACCGCGCCGGTGGTCAGGCCGCTGTCATTGGCCAGTTGGCCGGCGCTCACCCTGCCCCGCCGATCGATCAGATCGAGACAGCGGCCATCGGTGCGATTGATGCCGAGGAACTGCGTCAGCGTCTCGTCGAACAGGTCGGTCGCGGCCTGATTGGCACGGGTGGCCTCCTTGAAGTGCAGGCCAAAGCCTTCAGCTGCAGTTTCTCTTGACTCGTTGATATCTTGATCCATAAGATAATTATACGATGAGATATCGGGGAAAGCAAGATTCCCGGATGTCGCATGCGGTCGTCCGGCACCGAGCAACCGAAATCAAGCTGGCCGACCGCCAAACCAGCATGAAGGCCACGCAACCCAAGACTACGCAACAATGACGGCCGGAGGGCCGGCATATGAAACCGCAATCGCATCCATTCCAGCCGATCCGGCGCGTGCCGGCCGAGCTGATCGCCGTGCCGAACAACGACAACGAGGCGCAAGTGACCAACACCATCATCGAGGCCAAGGGCCTCAAACGAAGTTTCAAGGCGCGCGGCGCCAAGGGCAAGACGATCGACGCGGTGCGCGGCATCGACCTGAGCGTGCGCGAGGGCGAGATCGTCGGCTTCCTCGGCCCCAACGGCGCCGGCAAGACCACGACGCTGAAGATGCTCTGTACCCTGCTCGCGCCAACCGATGGCTCGGCGATTGTGGTGGGCGCCGACCTTCGCCGCGACCCGGTCGAGGTGCGACGGCGCATCGGTTATGTCAGCCAGGCGGGCTCCACCTCGCCCGAGGCCAAGGTCGGCGAGGAGATCGTCAGCCACGCGCGGCTCTATGGCATCGATAAGCAGGTGGCGATCCAGCGCGGCAAGGAGCTGCTCGCGGCGCTCGATCTCGCCGAGATCTGGGACCGCACCTGCGGCTCGCTGTCGGGCGGGCAGCGGCGACGGCTTGATATCGTGATGGGGCTGATCCACCAGCCACGGCTGGTATTCCTCGATGAGCCCTCGACCGGGCTCGACCCGCAGAGCCGGGCGAACCTGTGGAACCACATCCGCAAGCTCCGCGACGAGCTGGGGACCACGGTGTTCCTCACCACCCATTACATGGATGAGGCCGACTCGCTTTCGGACCGCATCCTGATCATCGACCACGGCACCATCGTCGCCGAGGGTACGCCGGCTGAGCTGAAGAAGCGGGTGTCGGGCGACACGATCACGCTGACGCTGAGGACCGAAACCGATGCTGCGAACGCGGCGGGGATCGCAGCGCGGCTCAACGGGGCGGATGCGCCGGTGACCGAGGCGAACGTGGTGCGCTTCCACGTCCCCGATGGCGCGACAGCGCTGCCGGTGCTGCTCGGCGACCTCACCAAGGCGGGGATCGACGCGATCGGCGTCGATGTGAACCGCCCCACCCTTGACGACGTGTTCCTGACGCTGACCGGCCGGTCGCTCAGGGATTGAGGAGAAGAGCATGTCCTTCATTCGCGATACGTGGATCATCTTCCGCCGCTCGATGGTGCTGTCGCTTCGGCAGCCACTCTGGGTGGTGATCGGGCTGTTGCAGCCGATCCTCTACCTGACGCTGTTCGGGCCGCTGCTGCAGACGATTGCGGCGACTTCCGGCTTTGAGGGTGACGCCTGGCAGGTGTTCGTGCCGGGGCTCCTGGTGCAGCTTGGGATTTTCGGCGGGCTGTTCGTCGGTTTCGGCATCATCGCCGAGTGGCGGTCCGGCGTGATCGACCGGCAGCTGGTATCGCCGGCGGCACGGACGGCGATCATTGCCGGGCGGACACTGCGCGACGTGGTGGTGATCACGGTGCAGGCGATCGTGCTGGTCGGTGCTGCATTCTTCATGGGGCTGCGCGTGCCGGTCGGGGCGCTGGTGATCGGGCTGGTGCTGGTGGCGCTGCTTGGCGCGGCCTTCTCGTTCATTTCGAACGCCATCGGCATCGCCACCAAGAGCGAGGACGCTTTGGCGCCGATGGTCAACACCCTGGCACTGCCGATCCTGTTGCTCTCGGGCATCCTGCTGCCGATGACGCTGGCGCCCGCCTGGCTGCAGATGGTGGCCAACTTCAACCCGTTCAAACACATCGTCGAGGCGCTGCGGGCGGTGTTCCTGGGGCAGTTCGGCGAGCCGATCGTGTGGATCGGGCTGCTGCTGGCGGTGGTACTGGTGGTGATCGGCGCCTGGGTCGGCAGCCGGGTGCTGGCGGCGCAGACCAAATAAACTAGGCCGACTGTGCCGCGCCCGGCCGGCTTCCGAAACTGCGGAAGCTGCGCCGGGCGAGCGGCAACAGCGTTGCGGCAAAGTAGGCGAAGCCGGTGAGCCACAGTGCCGGCCCAAGCCCGATCAGCGCGATCAAAGCACCGCCCAGCAGACCACCGAAGGGGATCAGCGCCCAGGCCAGTGCGCCGACGAGAGCGCTGGCGCGGCCGATCATCGGCGGTGGAATGCGCTCGAAGATCACGGCGTTGAGGATCGGGTTGATGAAGCCCGAGGCAAAACCGGCAACGCCCAGCGTAACGAAACCGGCAATGAGCGGCGCATCGATGGCGAACACGGCGAAGCGCGGCAGACCGGCCAGGAGGAAAGCCAAGATGTAGATAGTAAGCCGCGGCAGGCGCTCACCGGCGGCGGTGGCGATGGCGGCACCGGCAATCGAGGCAGCCGACATCACGGCGAAGAGCAGGCCGAGCAGCGCGGCGTCGTGGCCGGAGTTTTGCGTCCATACCGGCAGCAGCACGGCGGAATAGGCGGCGTCGAGCAGGTTGGTGGCGGTGATCATGATCACGATGCCGACCAGCAGTGCGTCGCGGCGGATGAAATCGAAACCTTCGCGCAGTTCGGTGAAGTAGGGAGCGCGGGTTTCGGGCTGTTCGGCACGGATAGCCGGGATGCCGCCGGCGACCACTATTGCGGCGAGCGCGAAGGTGGCGGCGTTCAGTGCCAGGGCCATGCCGGGGCCGATCAGGGCGATCAGCCCGCCGGCCACAGCGGCACCGACGGTCGAGGCAAGCCGCTCGATGATGCCAGCGACGCCGGTGACGCGCTCGAGCGGCACGGCAGCGAGCCTTGCAATATCCGGGACCATCGAGATTTTCGCGGCGTCGGACGGGCCGCGAAGGATGCCCATGGCGATAACGATTGGGAGCAGAAGCTCGAACCTCAACATACCGGCGAGGGCCAGTAGCGGGACGAGACCAACGACGAGTACCGAGGCGAGGTCGCACCAGATGGCGAGGCGTTTGGGGCCGGCCCGATCGATCAGCGGACCGGACAGCGCCTTGGCGACGACATAAGGCAGCATCTCGGCCATGGCGACGAAACCGGTCAGCACCGGGCTGCCGGTGGTGGTCAGCACCAGCCAGGGGATGGCGATGGTGGAAAGCCGCGTCCCCGAGATCGACAGGGTCTCGGCGAGGGCAAAGGCGAGGAAGGGGCGACGGTTCATTTATTTGCCCCCTGCCCGCCGGTGAGCCGCCCGGGATACGGGAAGGCGTGCAGCATCACGGTGTAGAGCTCCATACCCGGCGGCGGCTTGCTCCCGAGACCCGGGGCCTCGCGCATCGCCTGCCACAGCAGTTCCAGCAACTTGCCCTTCAGCACGTTGGCCTGCTCGGTGGTCATGGCGATGGTGAAGTCGCTGATCTGGGTGGTGGCCTGCCAGTCGGGCGGCAGCTGGACGAACTCGTCCTGGGCCCGCTGCATCAGGTTCACCTGCTCCGAGAGCGCGGCCTGCGCGAAGGCAACGCTGGTATCGAACTGCTCCTGGGTCCCGCCCGGCTCGAAGAACGAGGTCGACTCATGGCGGGCCTGCCACCAGCGATCGCGGCGCGAGGGTTGTTCGGCGGCTTCCTCGATAAAGCCGTGCTGGGCCAGCTGGCGCAGGTGATAGCTGGTGGCGCCGGAGTTGAGACCGAGGCGCTCGGCCAGCCCGGTGGCTGTCGCCGGGCCGTCGATCCGCAGCATGCCGAGCATGCGCAATCGGACCGGGTGCGTCAGGGCCTTGAGGGCAGTCGCATCGGGGACGATGCGGGTGATCTCGCGGGTCGGGGCTTTCATGCCCGAATGTTATGATCGCAAAGGAATGTTTGCAAATGATTCTTTGCGATCGGTCACGAGGGATCGAGCGTGTGGCCACGCCCACCCCTAGTCCCCGTGGGGACGGCAATCGCATATAGGAAGCGCCGGATGAGGGATGCTGCAAACCCGGTGGCTCCGCGCGACCCCCTCTCTGGCGAAAACTAAGGACTTAGCTGCGCTAAGCCCAAGTTTTCGCTTTCTCCCCCGCCAAGGGGGAGAGTCCCGACTGATGCTTCGATGCTTATGGAGGCCACCGATCATCTCCCCCTTGGCGGGGGAGAAAGCAAAATCTTAGGTTTAGCCGTTTGGCTAAGCCTCAGATTTTGCAAGAGAGGGGGGCGCGGGGAGCCACAGTGGCTCGGCCGCCCCTCCCCCGCCACGCGGGGAGGATGAAGAAAGCCTAGATCTCGGCTTCGTCGAAAATCCGCGTCAGGTCGCCGGCCCACTCGCCATGGTATTTGTCGAGCCAGCGCTCGGCCTGGGTCTTGCCGAGATCGAGGGTCTCATGGAGCGGATCGAGGAAGCTGGTCTCGTCCTTGCCGGCGGCGAGGTGCTTGCGGCGGCGCAGGCCGTCGCCGGCAAGATCGACGACGAGGCGGGCGATATCGGCGACAGTGCCACCGCGGAACGGGGTGTGGATGGCGGTGCGCGGCACTTCGTTGCGCAACGTCTGGCGCTCGGCTTCGGTCCAATCGCTGACCAGGTCCCAGGCGGCATCAAGCGACTCGCTGTCGTAGAGGAGGCCAGTCCAGATGGCGGCGAGCGCCAGCACGTGGCCGCGATCGCCCATATCGGCGCCGCGCTGCTCGAGGAACTGCTTGAGGCGGACCTCGGGGAACAGGGTCGAGAGGTGGTTCTCCCAATCCTTCACCGTCGGCCGGACGCCCGGCAGCTGCGGGAGCTTGCCCTGCATGAAGGCGCGGAAACTTTCACCGGCAACATTGATGTACTCGCCCTTGCGGATGACGAAATACATCGGCACGTCGAGCGCGTATTCGGCGTAGCGGTCGAAGCCGAAGCCATCCTCGAAGGCGAAGGGCAGCATGCCGGTGCGGGCGCGATCGGTGTTGAGCCAGATGTGCGAGCGGAAGCTCAGGTAGCCCGAGGGCTTGCCATCGACGAAGGGCGAGTTGGCAAACAGCGCCGTGACGATGGGCTGCAGCGCCACCGAGACGCGCAGCTTTTTGATCATGTCGGCTTCGTCGGAAAAATCGAGGTTCGCCTGCACGGTGGCCGAGCGATACATCATCGAGGTGCCGAGGCTGCCGACCTCCTGCATGTATTTGGTCATGATGCCGTAACGCGACTTCGGCATGGCGGCGATTTCGGCGACCGACCAGAGCGGGGTGACGCCGAGGCCGAGGAAATGGATGTTGAGCGGGCCGCCGATGACACGGCAATCCTCGAGATGCGCATCGAGTTCGGCGGCGGCATCGTGGATGGTAAGGTGCGGAGCGCCAGACAGTTCGAACTGGCCGCCCGGCTCCAGCGAGATGCCGCCGACAGCGCCGAGATTGCGCAGCCCGATCGGGTTGCCGCGATCGAAGAACGGATGCCAGCCGGTGCGGGCCTCGATGCCCTGGAGCAGAGCGTGCACACCATCATCGCCGGCATAGGGAACCGGGGCGAGCGGAGCTTTGCGGTAGACGTGCTTTTCGTGCTCGGTGCCGACGCGCCACTCGGATTTCGGCTTGCCGCCGACGGCCATGACCTCAAGCAGGTCAGCCCGCGATTCAATCAGCGGTGCGTTTTCTTCGCCGGACATAGGCACTCCAGTGAGGCAGAACTACCGGGCTCCTGGCCGGGCGCGGCGGACAATACTGAGCCGCGCTCCGAATGCAATGGGCTTTATCGCCAATCGCCGATGGTTGACTGAACCACCGCCAGGGCAGCCACGGCTGCGGTATCGGCGCGCAGAATGCGCGGGCCAAGGCTGATCGGAATGACGAAGGATTGCGCGAGGAGCAGCATCCGCTCGTCGTCGGAGAAGCCGCCTTCTGGTCCGACCAGGATGCCGACGGGCAGGCCCTCGAGGTCCAGCAGCTGGGTATTGGGGGCGTGGCTCGGGGCGCTCTCATCGGCGAAGATCAGGCGGCGGAGACCGTGGTCACGCTGCCAGTGGGCAATAAGATCGGCGAGCCCGATTTCCTCGGCAAGCGTCGGCACGCTGAGCACTTCACACTGCTCGGCCGCCTCGATGATGTTGGCCTGGAGCTTGTCGGCCTTGAGGCGCGACACCTGGGTGTAGCGGGTGATCACCGGCTGGATGGCGCCGGCACCCATCTCGGTGGCCTTCTGCACCAGGTAGTCGAGGCGGCCGGTCTTCAGCGGCGCAAAGCCGAACCAGAGGTCGGATTTCGAGGTCTGGTGCTGGGT
This sequence comes from Devosia sp. Root105, assembly GCF_001424865.1. Classification (NCBI taxonomy): domain Bacteria; kingdom Pseudomonadati; phylum Pseudomonadota; class Alphaproteobacteria; order Hyphomicrobiales; family Devosiaceae; genus Devosia; species Devosia sp. Root105. The sequence continues at coordinate 205,930 of NZ_LMCR01000019.1, read as the reverse complement.
CTGCACCACCAGCTCGAGGGTGGCGCCCTTGCGATGATCGTCGGCGATTTTCGCCAGCCAGGCGCCGTCCTTGCCGTTGAACACCACCAGCGCATCGGCAGCTTTCATGCGCAGCACGCTCACCAGGTAATTGGTGTGATCGCGGCCGAGCTCGAGCATCGCGCCAGCGGCGAGCGGCGCCTCGATATAGAGGCGTGGGAGGGTCTTGTGCGATCTGGGCATCGTGGTACGCGTGACAAAGGAAGTGGCCGACGGCCATCAAGGCATACAAGACCGACGATGCAAACCCCTGAAAAAGCAACAGGTACGGTAGCGGACGCCAGCCGCGGCAACTGGCTCGACCGCTACGCACCGGAGTGGCTGAAGCCCTATGGGCGGCTGGCGCGCTGGGACCGGCCGCTGCCGTTGCTGCTGCTGTTCTGGCCGTGCGGCTTCGCGCTGGCGCTGGCGGCGCTGGCCGAGCCGGAGCGCGGCTTCGACTGGTGGGCGCTCATCCTGTTCTATATCGGCTCGGTGGCGATGCGCGGGGCGGGCTGTACGTTCAACGACATCGTCGACACCGATATCGACATGAAGGTGGCCCGCACCCGTTCGCGGCCAATTCCCTCCGGCCAGGTGACCAAGCGCCAGGCAGCGCTGTTCCTGGTGCTGCAGGCGCTGGTTGGCCTCGTGGTACTGCTGCAATTCAATGCGACCACGGTGATGCTGGGCGTGGCCTCGCTGGTGCTGGTGGCGATCTACCCGTTCATGAAGCGGGTCACCTGGTGGCCGCAACTGTTCCTCGGGCTGGCGTTCAACTGGGGAGCGCTGGTCGGCTGGACGTCGCAGACCGGCTCGCTCGCCCTGCCCCCGCTGCTGCTCTATGTCGGCGGGATCCTGTGGACCATCGGCTATGACACCATCTACGCGCTGCAGGACATCGAGGACGATGCGCTGGTCGGGGTGAAATCCACCGCCCGGCTGTTCGGACGGCGGGCGCGCCTGCTGGTGGCGCTGTTCTATGCGGCGACGGTGGTGCTGTGGGTGGCGGCGGGCCTGCTGGTGGGAGCGGGCTGGCCGTTCCTCGTCGGTATGCTCTCGGTGATCGGCATCCTCGGCTGGCAGGTCCGTACACTCGAGCCGCACAACCCAGCCAATGCGCTGGTGCGGTTCCGGGCCAATCACTGGGTCGGGCTGGCGTTCACCGCGGCACTGCTGTTCGATCTGGTGGTTTAGCTGCGCAACCGAGTACTGGGCCGCCCCCTCCACCAGCTTCGCCGGTCCCCCAACGGTGAGCGCCTATGGCGCTCATCCGTGACCGCGCCACGCGGGGGAGGATAGGAAGCGGGGCCGATCCATTTCTGGACCGACCCCGGCTCGAGCTAAAGTTTTGGAGGTCGCTACGAGTCTTTCCGACAGTTCAAACGTGCATGGGATCGCTGTCGGCTTGTCTTCCTAAGAACGGCTCATCGCCGCAAAAGGTTGCATCAGGAGGCTTCGCCCGGTTTGCGGCGGTTGAGGAAGCGCGGACGCCGCTCGGCGTCGGCGGCGAGGCGGCGGCGGTCATGCTTCAACCCGAGGGCGACACCATCGACCTGCTGCGAATAGGGGAGGAGGTTGCCGTCGCCGGCCTTGATGAACAGTGGCAGGCGGAGCTTCTTGCCCCAGTTCTGCCACTCGGCGACAACGCTGGAATTGCCGATCTCTTCGAACACCCGGTAGTTGAGGTCCGGATCGCCGTGCACCAGCTCGATGGCGCTCGACAGCACGCCTTCTTCGGTGATCGAGGTCGAGACGGCAACGCCGATGAACTCGTCGACCGGCACCTTGATCTTGATGGCGACGCCGCTCTTTTCGAGCGTCTTGCGCACCGTCACGGTTTTCACCGGATCCTTGGGGCCGTTGTCGTTGGCCGGACCGAAATATTTGGCAGTCAGCGGACGTGTCCGCGGGGCACGGCCCTCACCGAACAACATGACAACCGACGACCCGTCGATCCCAACACGACCCTGCATGATAAGCCTTCCTGTCAACTCTCGAGAGCTTGTTTTTGCCGCCCTCTTTGATGCCCCCAATCTACCCGCCCGCCTTGCCACCCCGCTTAAGAAACTGGGTTAAGTTTAGGTTGTTTTGCGAAGGGTTAGCGGGTCGTCACCGGGTGTAACGCAGTCTTAAGTGCGTGTGCTTGCTTAGCTTTAACCACTTGGCTGCGGGCAAGCCCGTTGTGAGGCTCAGTATCCGCCGCAGGCCGGCGCAAACCGGGCGTTCGCAGCATCTGCGGTCTTGTTCCGGCCGGGGGATGCGCCTAGAAGCACCGCCAGCAAATAACCCGGAAACCTGATGCTCAACGCCGCCCCGACTACTGCTGCCGACGATCGCGAATTGCTGCGCTCGGCCGCCGTCACTGCGGGGATCATCGCGGCTGGCTATTTCCGCAAAGACCTGAAAACCTGGACCAAGGAGAACGCCTCGCCGGTGAGCGAGGCGGACATCGTCCTCGACAAGTTCCTCAACTCGGCGCTGCTCACTGCCCGCCCCGATTATGGCTGGCTGAGCGAAGAGAGCGTCGACAACCCCGAACGGCTAAGCCACCGCCGGGTGTTCGTGGTCGACCCGATCGATGGCACGCGCGGCTTCATCCGCGGCGAGGACAGCTGGACGGTGTCGCTGGCAGTGGTCGAGGACGGCGTGGCGATTGCCGGCGTGGTCTACGCACCGGTGCGCGACGAGATGTATGACGCGGCGGTCGGCGATGGCGCCCGGCTCAACGGCAAGCCGCTGGTGCGGCAGCGCCACCCCGGCCGGACGGCGCCGCTGATCCCGGCGCCGGGCGCGGTGCACCAGGAGCTGCAGGCAGCGGGCCTCGAGTATACGCGCGGGCCGTTTTACCCCTCGCTGGCCTATCGGCTGGCGCTGGTCGCTTCGGGCAAGCTCGACGCCGTGGTGGTGCGGCGCGGCGCGCAGGACTGGGACGTGGCGGGCGCGGCGTGCATTCTCAGCGAGGCCGGGGTCGGTTTCGAGGATGTTTGCATAGGTGCCTTGCGCTTCAATCGCCCGGAAACCCGGCATGGGGCGCTTGCGGCGCTGGCAGAGCCTTCGCTAAAAGCGCCGTTACATGCGGCGCTGGTCAAGGTCTATGGCTGCCCGCAGCCACAGGAAGTCGATCTGGAGCATCTGAAGCCGTGAGCAAGACCAAGAAACCCGAGCCCAAGCAGCAGCTCTTGCACCTCGTCATCGGTGGCGAAGTGGAAAAGGGCGAAGACATCGTCTTCAAGGACCTGGATGCGGTCGACCTCGTCGGGGTCTATCCGAACTATGCTGCGGCACACGCGGTGTGGAAGCAGAAGGCGCAGCTGACGGTGGACAATGCCGAGATGCGCTATTTCGTGGTGCACCTGCACCGCCTGCTGAACCCGGAAGACGACGAGTAAGCGTAAGGCCTCCGCCTCCACCCCTGTCCCCTCCCCGCAAGGGAGAGGGAGAACCCTCACACTGACATCTAGGCGATCGTCTCCTGCCCCTCTTAGGGGGAGGATCAAGGGTGGGGGTCAACCCTCGCCGGCTTCGCGACCTGCGCAATGAGGCTCGCCGCCAGGGCGTCGAGCCGCCCGGCTGCCTGCTCCGCTACGCTGCGGAAGGCGTCGATCATTCGTCGGCGGTGCGCCTCGTCATCGAGCAGATCCAGCACCGCCTGCGGGAGCTCCGCCGCACTGACCTGTACCGCACAGCCGATCGCCGACAGCGCTTCGTGCAGCGGCTGCTGCCGCTCGATATGCGGGCCGTAAAGGCTGGCGGCGCCCAGATGCAGGGGTTCGCTGAGGTCGTGGCCGCCGATCGGCGCGAAAGTGCCGCAGACGACACCGATACCGGCGCGGGCATAGACTTTGCCGAGCGTTCCCATCTCATCGAGCCAGACGAGACCGCCGGCACCGGTGATGGCGGCCGCATTATCAACGATGGCGAGGTCGGCGCCCAAGCTGGTGCTCAGCACTTCGCCGGGGATCTTGCCGGGATAGCGCGGCACCAGCACCAGCCTTGCCTCGGGACGTCTGATGCGCAGTTCGGCGATCGCCGGGGCGAGCACTCCAACCTCGTCGCGATGGACGTTGCCGAAGACAATGAGTGGCGGTGCGTCTTTGCTCGCCGCGCCGCCGCGGTTGAGCGGCACGAGCTTCAGGTTGCCCAGCACGTCGATGCGATCACGTGGCACGCCGAGTTCGGCATAGCGGGCGGCGATAGCCTCGTCCTGCGCATAGATGTGCTGCGCTTTGGCGATGGTGCGGTTGGCAACGGCAGGGTTGCGCTGGTGACGGGCGAAGCTGCGGGGCGACATGGTGGCGTTGACCACCGCCACCGGGACGCCGGCGGCCTCGGCGGCGGCAAACTGGGCGGGCCAGAACTCGGATTCGACCAGCACCAGCAGATCAGGCCGGATGGTCTCGACGATGCGGCGCTGCGCCTCAAGCGTATCGAGCGGCATGATGAAGCTCGCGGCCTCGCCGGCGATGGCGCGGACGCGGGCGTAGCCTGAATAGGTCGTGGCCGAGAGAACGACCGAGAGTTTGGGATCCTGCTCGAGCAGGCGCTGGCGGAGCAGCTCGGCGACCTTGGTTTCACCGGCGGAGACGGCGTGAATCCAGATGCGCTTGCCGGCCGCCGGCTGCGGCAGCGTGGGGTTCAGCCGTTTCGCGAACCAGGCGGCGCCGCCCTCGTCGCTGTTGGAAAAGCGCGACAGCACGGCGTAGTGCAGCCAGGATGCCGCCGTGACGAGCCCGCCATAGGCTTTCCAGCGAAACGGCACGGTTTCGGTCACGCGGGTTACTCCAACTGCCCTGCCCTGCTGACTAGCCGCTCCGCCTGCGGCGCACAACCTTGCGACGTCCAAGCGATTGCTGATAAGCCACGGCATGTCTTTAGCAAGGCGCGGGCCGGGTCCTCACGTGCGCTATCCTATCGCCAACGATGCGCGTTTGCAGCAGCTCGCTCTCGATGAGGCGCGCGCCGCGATCCGGCTTGAAACCGAAGGGCTCGAGGCGCTGGCCGCCGGGCTCGACGGCGCCTTCGTGGCGCTGGTGGAGCTGATCCAGCGGGCGCCGGGGCGGGTCATTCTTTCGGGTGTCGGCAAGAGCGCGCATATCGCGCGCAAGGTTGCAGCGACGCTGGCCTCGACCGGTACGCCGGCGCAGTTCGTGCATGGCGGCGACGCCAGCCACGGCGACCTCGGCATGATCACCACTGCCGATGTGGTGGTGATGTTCTCGAAATCCGGCGATACGGCCGAGCTGTCCGATCTCGCCAACTACTGCGTGCGCTTCGATATTCCGCTGGCGCTGCTCACGGCGCGTCCGGACTCGCGGCTGGGACGGGCGGCCAACATCGTGGTGACGCTGCCCGATGCGCGCGAGGCGTGCGAGATCACCGCGGCGCCGACCACGTCGACGACGATGATGGCGGCGCTGGGCGATGCGCTGGCCGTGGTGCTGCTCCGGCGGCGCGGCTTCCAGGCCGCCGATTTCCATGTCTTCCACCCCGGCGGCACGCTCGGCAGTGCGCTGCTGACCGTCGGTGAGGTGATGCACCGGGATGACAAGCTGCCGCTGGTCGGCGCTGAAGCGAGCGTCGCGGCGGCGATCCTCGAGATGACGTCGAAGGGCTTTGGCTGCACCGGCGTGGTGGACGAAGCGGGCGACCTGCTCGGCATAATCACCGATGGCGACCTGCGCCGGCATATGGCCGATGGGCTGCTGCAGCAAACGGCGGCAGCGGTGATGACAGTCGGGCCGCGCACCATCGGCGCCGACGCCTTGCTCAGCGAAGCACTGCGGCAGATGACCACCCTGACGCCGCGGATCACCGCGATCTTTGCCATGGACGGCCAGCGGCCGGTCGGCATCGTGCATGTGCACGATTGCCTGCGCGTCGGCCTCGTCTGAGGTGAGCGACCTCATCGTCATTCCGGCCCGTTATGGTTCGACCCGGCTGCCCGGCAAGCCGCTGCACCCCATTGCCGGACGCATGCTGCTGGAGCGGGTGGCGGCGATCGCGATCGCCGCGGCGCGGCAGCTCGGCGACGCCGAAGTGCTGGTGGCGACCGATGACGAGCGCATCCTGGCCGCAGCGCACGGCCTCGGGCTCGCGGCGGTGATGACGGCGAGCACAATCAGCTCCGGCTCCGGACGGGCGCTGGCGGCGCTCAAGGCGACCGGGCGCTCGGCCGGGCTGGTGGTGAACCTGCAGGGCGATGCGCCGTTCACCGCGCCCGAGCACATCGTCGAGATCGTCGAGGCGGCGCGGGGTTCCACGGCCGACGTGACGACGCCGGTGGTGCAACTGGATTGGGCGCGGCTCGACGCGCTGATCGAACATAAGCAGACGACACCGGCGAGCGGCACGACCTGCATCCGCGATGGCGCCGGCCGGGCGGTGTGGTTCTCGAAGACGGTGCTGCCGTTCATGCGGAAATCAGCCGAGCTGCGTGCCGCCGGACCATTGTCGCCGGTGCTGCAGCATATCGGGCTCTATTGCTACCGGACGCCGGCGCTCGAGGCCTTCGAGGCGGCGCCGCAATCCGAGTATGAGCAGCTCGAGGGGCTGGAGCAGTTGCGGCTGATCGAGCTCGGGCTCGATATCCGCGCGGTGATCGTCAAGTCGGGGCGGATCACCATGAGCGGCGTCGACAGCCCAGCCGACGTGGAGCGGGCGGAGCGGCTGATCGGGGAGCTCGGCGATCCGTTCGTCGACTGGCGCGCATGACCCGGCTGGTGATTGTCCGGCATGGCAACACCTTCGAGGCCGGTGAGCCGCCGCGTCGAATCGGCGCCCGCACCGACCTGCCGCTGACCGCGGCCGGGGTGGCGCAGGCCGAGGCGCTGGCCCGCCATTTTGCGGCGAACGGTATCGTGTTTGATCGGGTGCTGAGCGGCGCGCTGCAGCGAACACGGACGACGGCCGAAGCTATCGCAGCGGGGCAGCCGATCGAAACTGCGGCATTCCTCACCGAGATCGACCACGGGCCGGATGAAGGCCAACCGGAAGCAGCCGTTATCGACCGGATCGGTAACGACGCCATCACGCTGTGGGAGACACACTGGGTAGCGCCAGAAGGCTGGGAGGTTGGGGCGCAATGGCGCCTTTCGGCATGGCGGGAGTTCGTGGAGCGGGCGGCGGAGGAGTTGCCCGGCGGAACGATCCTGCTGGTGACCAGTAATGGAGCAGCGCGGTTCGCCCTTGCGGCGATGGGCCTAAAGCCTGGGGAAAACCGTGCCGGCGTCAAATTCCGTACAGGAAGTTATGGTGTGTTGGAGATCGGCAGCGGGGCCGATTTCCGACTAGTTGGGTGGGACATACGACCGGGCGAAACGCCCGGCGATATAGGTTTGTTTTGATGCAGCAGGTTTTTGTCGATGCGCCGAACGGGCGGCGCGTCGGGTTTGGTACTGATCTCCCGCTCGCCTTCATTCTCGGCCCGTGCGTGATCGAAAGCCGCGATCACGCATTGAAGACCGCGCGCTTTCTTGCCGAACTGGGCGAGCGCCGCGGCATTCCGCTGATCTACAAATCGTCGTTCGACAAGGCCAACCGCACCAGCGCCAAGAGCTTCCGCGGGATCGGCATCGACGAGGCATTGCGCATCTTCGAGGCGGTCAAGGCTGAAACCGGCCTGGCCGTCACCACCGACGTGCACGAGCGCGAGCAATGCGCTGCCGTGGCGGAAGTCGTCGACATCCTGCAGATCCCGGCCTTTCTCAGCCGGCAGACAGACCTGCTGGTGGCGGCTGCCGAAACCGGCCGCGTGGTCAACGTCAAGAAGGGGCAGTTCCTCGCGCCCTGGGACATGAAGAACGTGGCCCAGAAGCTCGACAGCGCCGGCGCCTCCGGGGTGCTGCTGACCGAGCGCGGCACGAGCTTCGGCTACAATACGCTGGTGGTCGACATGCGCGGCCTGCCGATCATGGCCGCGACCGGCAAGCCGGTCATTTTCGACGCCACGCACTCGGTACAGCAACCGGGCGGGCGCGGCGAATCATCGGGCGGCGAACGGCAATACGCGCCGGTATTGGCGCGGGCGGCCGTAGCCGTTGGTGTTGCCGGGGTGTTCATCGAGACGCACGAAGACCCCGACAACGCGCCGTCCGACGGCGCCAACATGATCCCGTTGAGTGAAATCGACGGGCTGGTGGCGGACCTCGTGGCGCTCGACGCCATCGCCAAGGGCCGAGGCTCCGGTCGATGATCGCGGCGGTCAAGAGCGGCTCGCCAAGCTACATCCGCTGGGCCTGTCTGGCGACGATCGTGTTTTTGTTCGCCCTGCCCTGCATCGTCGGGAGGCTCACCACCTATTTCCTGCTGCTGTTGGCGATCTTCGTACTGATCTCGCCATCGGTGATCGCGGCGTTCCGGTCGCGCAGCCGCAACCCGATCGACGTGATGTTCGTCACTGCGGCAGCACTGCCGGCGGTTGCGTTCCTGTTCACGTCGGAAGATGCGGGGGACCTGCTGTACGCGTTCAACTTTGCTCCATTGTTGCTGGCAGTGCCGCTGCGTTGGCAGCTTGAAAAATACGCGCAGGTCGACAGCGCATTGCTGATCGGCCGGTTGTCACTGGCTGGCGCCGGTATCGCAGTCATCGTGGGTGCGGTGCAGGTCGGGCTGCTCGGTTACGACCGTGCGGGGCAACCGCTGATGAGCACGTTCCATTTTGCCGACACGGCGATGCTGCTGGGCTTCACAGCGTTGGTGGGGCTGTTCGCCCGCAGCAAGCAACGTGGACGCTGGCTGTACCTGCTCGGGCCCGTGTTCGGCATCCTGGTCGCTCTGTTGAGCGGCACACGCGGCGCGCTGATTGCAGCGCCGGTGCTGGGTTTCGTGGCGCTGGCCTTTGCCCTGGCCAAGGCTCCGGCACGGCATCGCGGCGTGACGCTGCTGGTGGCGGGGGCGGTGGTGGTGCTCTCCGCCATCCTGCTGTTTGTCGCCGCAAAGGCCGGGTTGACCCGCGCGCTGGATGGTTTCTCGGTGACGCAGGACGTGATTGCCGGCGGTGCTGTCGATCAATCGACCCAGGAGCGGCTGACCATGCTGTGGGGCGGCTACCAGGCGTTCCTGCGTGCGCCCTTGTTCGGCTATGGCTGGATCGACATGGTGCCGGCGATCCTGCCCTACGTCCCGAGCGGCGAGGTAGAGCGCATGCTGACCTTCCGGCAGTTGCACAACGGCCTGCTGAGCTTTGCCGTCGGCGCCGGAATTCCCGGAATCATCAGTTTCCTGATCCTGTCGGTGGCCCCGGTGATCGCAGTGTTCCGGACACCCCGTGACGAGCTGTTCGTGCCGCGCCTCTACCTGGCGGTGACGCTTTGCGTCGGTTACGCGGTGTTCCAGCTGACCATCATCATGATCGGCTTCGAGTTCCACACCGTGCAATATGCGTTCATGACGATGGTGATCCTCGGCTTCGTCCGGGTCCCGGCGGCGGCGATGGAGCCGGCTCAGTCGGCCCGGGGCAACGCGCCGGTGGCGCCGGAGACGGCAAGCACGGCGTAATACTCTTCGCCCCGCCCTGCCCCTTCATCGCGCTTCAGCACGGTGACGAGGCGCGTGTTCGAGAACTCCGCACGCGGCGGCAGCGCTTCGGCCGCCGCCGGGGACCTCACGCTTTCCACCAGCAAGGCGGGCGACGATGTGGGGTAGCGGGCTTCGGGCGGCAGGAAGTCGTAACGCGGGTGAGGAGCGATGTCGCGGACCGGCCGACTGTCTCCTGCGGCGCGGCCATAAAAGAACAATTCGCCGGTGAGGCGGTAATTGCCCTCGGTCCAGATCACCTGGGCCCCAGTCTCCTCGGCCAGCTGGCGTATCTCGGCGGCCAGCTTGTCCCAGCCGCGCAGCATGCGGGTGCGGTCGGCATAGCCCAGATCCAGCGGATGGTAGACCGCCTGCACGTAAGCAAAGCCGATCAGCGCCAAACCAAAAACCAGCAGCAGCGCGCTGCCGACCGCCACGATCCAGCGTCCGAAGGGACGCGCCGGCAACAGGCAGACGAAGGCTGCGCCGAGCAGGGCCAGCACTGGCGCGACCGGCTGCAGCCAGTTGACCTCGACGCGGGCGTGCAAAGCGTGAACGAGGAAATAGGCGAGGAGCGGCAGCGTCGTCAGCACCGGCAGCGCCAGCCTGGCGCCGGCGCGCCTGCCGTAGCCGAGGAAGAAACCACCCATCGCAAGCAGAGCGCAAAGCAGCAGGACCGGTCCCATCGCCGCGGCCTGGCTGATGACGAACTCGCTCACCAGCCGCCCGAATGCCTCCTCGAACGAGACGACGCGCGCGCCCTGGAACAGGAAGGACTGCCAGTCGTGCTGGTAGTTCCACCACAGCACCGGAGCAAAGACGAGCAGCGCGAGCAGGCCGCCGGCCCAGAGCTGCCAGCGGCCGAACTGGCGACGGCCATCGGCCGTGCCGATGAGGAACAGCACAAGCCCGATGCCGAACCAGGCGTTGGTGTATTTGGAGGCAAGGCCGGCCCCGGCAAGCAGGCCGACGGCCAACCACCAGTTCGGCCGGGAGCGCGTCACGGCTTCGGCCGCGGCCCATAGCGACAAGGTCCAGAACAGCGTCGATGGAGCATCCGGGGTGGCGACGAAGTTCACGGCGCCCTGCAGACTGAGGCAATACCAGGCCACGGCCAGCGCGGCGGCGCTGCGACCCGGAACGAGCAGTCGACCGGTGCGATAGAGCGCCGCCAGCACCGCGATGCCGGCCAGCAATGGCAGCAGGCGCACGCCAAGCAGCGTATCGCCCCCAATGAGCCGGCCGAGCGCCGTCATCAGCGCGACGGCGGGTGGATGATCGAGGTAACCCGGCGACAGATAGGCCGACCACAGGGCGTAGTACGCCTCGTCGCCGTCGAGACCGACGCTCAACGCCACGTAGGCCTTGGCGACAAAGCTCGCCAGCACCACCACCAATGCGAAAACCTCGGCGCCCACCAAACCCGTCCGGACGGGCGTCTCGAATGGGATGTTGGTTTCGGCGGCCATGGGACTCGGGGAGTAACGCGAAGCGGCGCACCCTAACCACGGATCAGCCCGCTTCGGAATGGTTTTCGGCGCGGGCGAGGCAGCGTGACCCAGAGGTGGCAGCGGCGGCGGGTTGTGCAGAACTACGCGATAGACAGTATTTCCCCAGGGCTTTGACGCGCGTTAGCTTTCCTTACCGCACGGTAATTTGACTTGCGGGCAGACAATCGTTAGCCACACCGCGATAGACGTAAGCGGCAGGTCGAGGACCCAACCGTCCATGCAATCGCCTGCCTTTCCCCACAGCGAGTCCGCCGGCGAAATCAAAGCGCCGTCCGCGGCGCATTGGGCGCTGGCCGTCGTCGCGCTGGCGACGATCGCCCGGATCGGGCTCGCCGCCGTGCTCCCGGTAGGAGTGGACGAGGCCTATAGCATTGGCATCGCACGGCAGTTTTCGCTGAGCTATTTCGACCATCCGCCACTGCATCTGTGGTTGGTCGGAGGCTGGGCGAAGCTCTGGGGCAGTGAAGATCTGCTGCTGCTGCGCCTGCCGTTCATCGCATTGGGGGCGCTGTCATCGTGGCTGATCTACGCGCTGGGCGCCCGACTGTTCGGGCCGGTTGCGGCGCTGTGGTCGACGCTGCTCTTCAACCTTGCGCCGGTGTTCGGGCTGGCGCATGGGGCGCTGATCTTCCCTGACGGGCCGCTGATCGCTGCGGCGCTGGCAACCGCACTGGTGGTGGCGCAGATCGTCCTCGCCCCCGGCGAAGGCCGGCGGCTGGGGCTGTGGGCGCTGGCCGGGCTGCTGGCGGGCCTGGCGCTGCTGTCGAAATACCACGGCGTGCTGCTGGTGCTGGGCATCCTGCTGTTTCTCGTTACGACGCGCGAGGGGCGGCGCTGGCTGCTGACGCCGGGTCCGTGGCTGGCGGCGGGGATCGCCGTCGCCTGCTTCGTGCCGGTGCTGGTGTGGAATGGCCAGCACGACTGGGCGTCATTCGCCTTCCAGGCCGGTCGTGGCCGGGTCGGCGGCGGAGGCGACGTGCGGCTGTTCGGCCCCATCGAATCGCTGCTGTCGCAGGCGGTGTACCTGCTGCCTTGGATTGCCGTGCCGCTGGGATGGTTCCTGGTGAGCGGCCTGGTCAGCGGCCCCAACAACGCACGGCGCTGGCTGCTGGTCTGCCTGGCGCTGCTGCCGATCCTCATCTTCACCGGGCTGACGCTGACCGGCCGCGGGCTGCCCCACTGGCAGATGCCGGGTTGGCTGTTCGCGATCCCGTTGCTGGGTGAAGCGCTTGCCCATGCAGGCCGGATCACGCGGCGGATCGCTGTCGCGGTCGCGGTGATCACAGCGCTCGGGCTCGCGGCGCTGGCGACAGTGGTCACGATGCAGGCGCGATGGGGCAGTTTCGATGCGCAGACGCTGCAACTGTTCGGCGGGAGCGACCCGACGGACGCACTGCTGTCCTGGGAGGCGGTGCGTCCGGAACTGCTGAAACGTGGGTTGCCGGCGGACGACCGAACCTTCATCGGGACGTTCAACTGGGTGCGGGCCGGTGAGCTCAACGCGCTGTTCGGAAAGCAGCTTCCGGTGCTCTGCCTGTGCGGCGACGCGCGACATTTCGACTATCTCAACCCGCCCGAGGCCTATGCCGGGTGGAATGCCATCCTGATCGGAATGCCGGGGCACATCGACGACGATGCGGCTTTGCGCGAAAAATTCGCGGCGCTGGCGCCGCAGGAAGATATCAGCCTGAGCAAGGCGGGACGCGTGGCGGTGCCGCTGCGGATGAGACTCGCCAGCGGCTTCAGACCCTAGGTGCGGCGCTTTCGAAGCGGAGAACCGGCAGCTTATTGAAGCCGTTCAGCGGGTGCCGAGGCCGTAGCGCTTATAGGCTTCGTGCGCGGCGTCGGCGTTAGCGTACGGCTCCTGCCGGTCGACGTTCCAATAGGTCAGCTCGTCGAGCGCGATCGGCACGCCGGTGATGGCGCAGCGAACAAAACTGCCTGGCCGCAGCACGACATAGTCGGCATCGAGGTAACGGACCTGCGCCTCGGAGGGGCTGAAGCTCTTGTCGAAAATGTTCATGGCACCACCAGATATAGGTCAGATCAGCTGACTTGGAAACCGGCTGATCCCGAACCGCGCAATGGCAAGAGCTGAACGGGTTTCGTGGCGATTTTCAGAACAGACCATGGGTTCTCGAACAGGCATGATCCGCAGGACAGGCTCCGGTTCTCAGAACAGGCTTTCCTGACCCTCTTCGTCGCGCGGCGGACGCACCTTCTTGCGGGCGACCAGGCCGCTGCCGACGGTGGCGCCGATGGTGCCGTCGGACACCTGGATGTGCACGGCATCGCCCGGCTTCACCTCGGCGGTGTGCTTGACGATGTGCCCCTCGGCATCGGTAACCACCGAGAAGCCACGTTGCAGGATCGAGCGGTAGTCCGCTGCCTCGAGCAACCGGGCCGCGAGGTCGAGGTTGCGGCGGCGCTGATCGACGAAACGGGCAACAGCCGGATGGAGGGCGGCGGCGAGCGGATCGAGGCGGCTGCGCAGATGCCGGATCTCATTGTTGAGCGCTTTGGGTGAGAGGCGGCCCGCCGCAGCGACGAACAGGCCGCGTTTCCGCTCGGTGGTGCGCGAGGCGGCGGTATCGGCGCGACGGCGGAGATTGTCGAGACGGGTCGTGAGTTCGGTGGTACGGCGGGAGAGCAGGTTCGGCGTCAGCTTGTTGGCCGAGCGGCCGAACTCGATGCGCTTCTTCTGCTCGGCATGGCGCAGGGCAGCCGCAAGGTTGGAGGCGGCATGATCGAGGCGCTGGCGGGCCGAGGCGACGAGATCGAGGGGACGCGGCAGCCCGGCGGAGGCGGCGCGCAGGCGGTCGCGATAGTTCGAGGCGGTGCGCCGCATGGCGTGGCGCTGACGGCCGCCGATTTCGTCGACATAGCCGATAAGGTCGGCCCGCACCGGGACGGCGGCCTCGGCGGCGGCGGTGGGCGTGGGGGCGCGATGATCGGAAGCGTAGTCGACCAGTGTCGTGTCGGTCTCGTGGCCGACCGCGGTGATGATCGGAATGCGGCTAGCAGCCACGGCGCGGACGACGATCTCTTCGTTGAAGCCCCAGAGATCCTCGATGGAGCCGCCGCCACGCGCGACGATCAGCACGTCGGGGCGCGGAATTGCCCCGTTGGGCGCGAAAGCGTTGAAGCCATTGATGGCGGCGGTAACTTCGGCGGCGGCGGTTTCGCCCTGCACCCGGACCGGCCAGACCACGACGTGGCTGGGGAAGCGGTCGGAGATGCGGTGCAGGATATCGCGGATCACTGCACCGGTGGGCGAGGTGATGACGCCGATGACGCGCGGCAGGTAGGGCAACTCGCGCTTACGCTCGGAAGCGAATAGCCCCTCGGCGGCAAGCTTCCGGCGCCGATCCTCGAGCAGCGCCATCAGCGCGCCGGCGCCAGCCGGCTCGATCTGCTCGATGACGATCTGATACTTGGACGAGCGCGGGAAGGTGGTGAGCCGCCCGGTGGCGATGATCTCCATGCCTTCCTCGGGCTTGAAGGTCAGGCGCGGCCACGAGCTCTTCCACACCACCGCATCGATCGAGGCGTTCTCGTCCTTCAGCGTGAAGTAAGCGTGCCCGGAAGAATGGACGCCGCGGAAGCCGGAAATCTCGCCGCGCACCCGGACATGGCCGAACTCGTCTTCGACCGTGCGCTTCACCGCCTGGGCGATCTCGGAGACGGTGAACTCGGCGGCGTTGGTCAGCGGTGTGGGCATGGGTGAGAGGTGCGGGAAAGCCACGAGTCCGTCAAGGGTGGCGGCACAATCGAGCAGATGCTAGATGGGCGCCAAATGGCCATGCGCCACACGCTGGGCCACCCCTCGGGTGAGGCGTCCAGCCTCATCCCCTCCCTCAACGCGGGGAGGATCAACGGCAACATCGGAGCTGATGGCTGATGCGCATTCTGGTGATCGGGTCGGGCGGACGAGAGCATGCGCTGGCATGGGCGATTGCCCGGTCGCCGCGCTGCGAAAAGCTGTTCGTGATGCCGGGGAACGGCGGGACCGGTGAGATCGCCGAAAATGTGCCGATCGATATCACCGACCATCAGGCGGTGATCGATTTCGCGCTCGGCAACCAGGTGGATTTCGTGGTGATCGGGCCCGATGCGCCGGCGGTGGCGGGATTGGGCGACGATGTGCGGGCGGCCGGGCTGCTGTGTTTTGGACCGTCAAAGGCCGCGGCGCAGCTCGAGGGTTCGAAGGCCTTCACCAAGCTGCTCTGCGACGAAGCCAAGGTGCCGACAGCCGCCTATGGCCGGTTCGACAATGAGAGCGATGCGCTCGCCTATGTGCACGACCAGGGCGCGCCGATCGTGATCAAGGCAGATGGCCTCGCAGCCGGCAAGGGTGTGACGGTGGCGATGACCATCCAGGAGGCGGCGGACGCGGTGCGCGACTGCTTCTCGGGCGCCTTCGGCGACTCCGGCTCGACGGTGGTGATCGAGGAATTTCTCGAAGGCGAGGAAGCCTCGATCTTTGCCCTCTGCGACGGCGAGAGCGTCGTGATGCTGCCCAGCGCGCAGGACCACAAGCGGGTATGGGACGGCGACCGCGGCCCCAACACCGGCGGCATGGGAGCCTACTCCCCTGCCCCGGTGATGACGCCGGAGATGACGGCGCAGGTCGAGAACGAAATCATCCTGCCCTCGATCCGCCGGATGGCGGAGCGCGGTACGCCGTTCACCGGGGTGCTGTTCGCCGGGATCATGGTGACGCCGAGGGGGCCCAAGCTGATCGAGTACAATGTGCGGTTCGGCGACCCGGAGTGCCAGGTGCTGATGCTGCGGCTCAAATCCGATGCGCTGGACCTGTTGGAAGCGACGGCGCGCGGCACGCTGAAGACCGCGAAACCGGAGTTCAGCGACGAGGTGGCGCTGACCGTAGTGCTGGCCGCCAAGGGCTATCCGGTCAATCCCGAAAAGGGTAGCGAGATCCACGGGATCGACGGCCAGGACGACGACAGGCTGATGGTGTTTCATGCCGGCACGCTGCGCCGTGACGGCAAGCTGATCGCCAATGGCGGGCGGGTGCTGAATGTGACGGCGCTCGGCCGCACAGTCGGCGAGGCGCGGGACCGGGCCTATGCGGAAGTGGACCGGATCGACTGGCCGGAAGGCTTCTGCCGGCGCGATATCGGCTGGCGCGCCGTGGCGAGGGAACTGAAACCCGCCTGAACATCTTATAAACGAGAAGAGCGTATCCTACCTCCTTATCGTGACCCATGAGATGACAACGCCGATCGAGCCGACGCCGCTGCAGCGGCGGGGGCAGCAGATTGTCGATCGCCTGCGTGGCGAGTTTCGTGAGCACACCCATGGTCAGGCCCCGCCGCCGGAACCGCGGATCGGCGTAGCGCTTGGCGGCGGATCGGCCCGTGGGCTGACCCATATTCCCTATATCGAGGCGATGGACGAGATGGGGCTCAGGCCGCACGTGATCTCGGGCACCTCGATCGGGGCGCTGATCGGCTCGGGCTGGGCCAGCGGGATGACCGGGGCGGAACTGCGCGAGCACTCGTTCTCGGTGCTGGGGACCATGCGGATCATCGCCGGGCGGCTGTGGGGGGCGCAGGTGCGCAACCTCGGCAACTTCTTCCAATCCGGCTTCAACGTGCAGCTCGACGCCTGCCAGGTGGTGGATGCGTTCCTGCCCGACCCGTTCCCGCTCGAATTCAAGGACCTCAAAACCAAGTTCTACGTGGTGGCGACCGACTTTCAGTCCTGGCACCAGGCGGTGTTCTCGGAGGGGCCGCTGCGCGAGGCAATTGCCGGCTCGATCGCTATTCCGAGCCTGTTCAAGCCAGTGTCGTTCGCCAATCACCTCCTGGTCGATGGCGGCGTGGTGAACCCGTTGCCACTCGACCAGGCGGCGGCCGACACCGACATCCTCGTCGGCATCGACGTCAATGGCGACCCGTCCGAACAACTCAACAAGACCAACCACAAGGCGCTCGATGTGTGGTTCGGCGCGGCGCAGATCATGATGCACTCGCTGACGGCGCACATGATGGCGGCCTATCCGCCCGACGTTTACGTGCGGCCGCATCTCAGCGCCTTCGGCGCGCTGGAGTTCTGGCGGGTGCGCGAGCTGGTGGCGCATGTCGAGAAGGACAAGGACAACTTCAAGCGTGCGCTGGATGGGCGGATCGAGTCGTTCCTCACCAAGCAGCAGGACTCGATGCGCGCCGAGGCTCGGTAGGGTCTTGGGTGTGATGTTGGTCGGCCGGTGCCTACCGCAGGCCCTGGAAGAACGTCTTCAGCAACTCCCCCGACCGCTTGGCTCCTACCCCGCCGATGACTTCCGGGCGGTGGTGGCAGTTGGGACTTTCGAACAGACGGACACCGTTGTCGACGGCGCCGGCTTTCAGGTCTTCGGCGCCGTAGTAGACGCGGCGGAGGCGGGTATGAGCAATGGCGCCGGCGCACATGGCACAGGGCTCGAGCGTTACATAGAGATCGCAGCCATCGAGCCGGCCAGTGCCACGCGCCGCAAGCGCGGTGCGGATGGCGAGGAACTCGGCATGCGCGGTGGGATCGTTCAGCTCGCGCATGCGGTTGCGCTCGGCGGCGAGCACGCGATCACCTTCAACGATGACGGCTCCGACGGGCGCTTCGCCGGCGGTGGCAGCGGCTTCGGCGAGGGCGAGGGCCTGATCCATAGGGGTGGGCATGGCGGGTGTTTAGCATCCGTCGTTGCGAACAACCACCGTGTGATGGCGAAGAACGTGGCAGTGGCGGCGGTGCATCGCTACATTCTCCCGTCAGGAGAATCGCCTTGCCCATCCGCCAGCTTCCCGAAGATCTGATCAATCGCATCGCCGCGGGCGAGGTGGTTGAGCGGCCGGCAAGCGTGGTGAAGGAGCTGGTTGAGAACGCCATCGATGCCGGCGCCAGCCGGGTCCACATTACCACCGCCGGTGGTGGACAGAGCCTGATCCGGATCGAGGATGACGGCGTCGGCATGGATGAGGCCGACCTGGTGCTGTCGGTCGAGCGGCATGCCACATCAAAACTGGCCGATGACGGGCTAGAGGACATCCGGACGCTGGGGTTTCGCGGCGAGGCGCTGGCCTCGATCGGAGCTGTGGCGGAACTTGGCATCGCGTCGCGGCGGGCCGAGGACGCGAGCGGGCTGCGGATCGCGGTCAGGCACGGGGTGAAGTCGCGGCCGGTGCCGCTGGCGATGAACCGCGGCACCATCGTCGAGGTGCGCGAGCTGTTCGGCAATGTGCCGGCGCGGCGGAAATTCCTGAAGACCGAGCGCTCCGAGGCCGGAGCGATCACCGACATGGTGAAGCGGTTGGCGATGGCCAACCCGCACGTGCAGTTCGTGCTCGACGGAGCCGACCGCACCACCTCGAACTGGCCGGGGCGTGAGGGCGACGGGGCGCTGAGGGCGCGGCTCGGCGACGTGATGGGCGGAGATTTCGGCGACAACGCCGTGCCGCTGGCGACGATGCGGCACGGCATGGTGGTGACCGGGCTCGCTGGGCTGCCGACCTATACGCGGGCCAACTCGCTGAGCCAGTATTTCTTCGTCAACGGCCGGGCGGTGCGCGACAAGGTGCTGGTGGGGGCGATCCGCGCCGCCTACGCGGATTTCGTGTTCCGCGACCGTTTCCCGGTGGCGGCGATTTTCCTCGCGGTCGATCCGGCGGAGGTGGATGTGAACGTCCACCCGACCAAGGCGGAGCTCAGGTTCCGCGACCCCGGCGCGGTGCGCGGCGCGGTGATCCGGGCAATCACCGAGGCGCTGGATGCGGCGGGGCACCGGGCGGCGAGCACGGTGGCCGAGGACGTGGTGCAGGCGTTCCGGGTGCCGGAGTATGAGGCGGCGCCAATCGGGACGACGGCGGGTTGGACCGCTCCTTCCTCCAGCTACGCAGGGCCCCCTCCTCCGTCCCGCGGGGGAGGATCGCCGACTGCACGGTTCGCGGGCTTTGCGGAACCTAGTGCGCGATATGAAGTGAACGAGGTGACGCCAGTCGTCGAACCGGTGGAGTATCCGCTCGGGACGGCGCGGGCGCAGATGTTTGACAATTTCATCGTGGCGCAGAATGGCGACAGCCTGTTGCTGGTCGACCAGCATGCAGCGCACGAGCGGCTGGTCTACGAGCGGTTCAAGGCGCAGATGGCGGCGGGGCCGGTGGCGAGCCAGATGCAGCTGATCCCGGTGGTGATCGAGCTCAGCGAGGACGATTGCGGGCGGCTCGAGGGCGCGGCGCCGACGCTCGAGCGGCTGGGGCTCTATCTCGAACGGTTCGGACCGCGCGCGGTGGCGGTGCGCGAAACGCCGGCGCTGCTCGGGCAGGCGGATATCGATGGGCTGGTACGCGATCTCGCCGATGGGCTGGCGGAATGGGACAGCTCAGCGGCATTGGCCGACCGGCTGGAGGCGATCATCGGGCGCATGGCCTGCCACGGCTCGGTGCGCTCGGGGCGGCGGCTAAGAGTCGAGGAAATGAACGCGCTGCTGCGCGAGATGGAAACCACGCCGCATTCGGGCCAGTGCATCCACGGTCGGCCGACCTATGTCGAGCTGAAGAAGGCGGATATCGAGCGGTTGTTCGGGCGGACGCGCTAGCGTTCAGGGCCGGCCGAGCGTTTCGACCAGCTTGCCGATCCGGCGGGCGCGGACTTCGGGCGACTTTGCCGCTTCGATGTCGCGAACATGCTTGGCCTTGAGGCCGAACGGCAGCTTGTCGAAGCCAGCACGGGCGGCCGGATCGCCGTCGAGGGCAGATTTGAGGTCGTCGGGTTCGTCGACGTCGCGCGGCGCGGTGTCGAGACTGATGTCGATCTCGATTGCCTGACCTGCTTCAATGCCGGCCGCGGTGCGTTGGGCGGCGCTGATACCGACCAGGCGCTGGCCGTTCTTGATGGCGACACGGCTGCGCCAGCTGTAGCCGTTGATGGTGATCGCCACCGGCGGCCGCGCCTCGGGACCGAGCGATTGCATGACCTCATCGGGGATTTCGACGGCGGTGGCATTGCCGGAGGGGATGACGACGGCGCGGAACTGCATGGCTCGCCTCACTGCGTGCGGATGAAGTGCACCGCTGCCGCACCATAGGCGCGGCGATCATCGAGGGTGAAGCCTTCGGGCAGCGCCAGTTCGACGTCGGCGCTTTCCTCAAGCACGATCGTGGCGTCCTTGGCCAGCCAGTTACCCTCGCGAAGCGAGGTCAGCGCCTGCTCCCCCAGCCCCTTGGCGTAGGGCGGATCGAGGAACACCAGGTCGAAGGGACCCATGGTGCCGGCGGGGCCGAGCGCCGTGGCGTCGCGGCGGAGCAGCTTGGCGATGCCGGCGATGCCGAAGGCTTCGATGTGGTCGCGGATGATGCCGCGGGATTCGGCGCCGTTATCGACGAACACCGCGCCCGACGCGCCGCGCGACAGGGCTTCAAGGCCCAGCGCGCCGGTGCCGGCGAACAGGTCGAGCACCTTCAGGCCGTCGAGATGCACGCCGATCCGGCTCGCGAGGATGTTGAACACCGATTCGCGAGCCCGGTCGGAGGTCGGGCGGATGCTGTCGTCCGAAGGCGACAGCAGCGCCTTGCCGCGAAACTTGCCGGCGACGATGCGCATCGGTTACTCGCGCGGCTTCTTGGGTCCACGGGGGCGATCACCGGCAGGACGGCCGGAGGGGCGGCCGGCGCCGCCCTGGGGACGGCCGGCGCCGCCGGGACGACCACCGCCGGACGGCCGGCCGGCGCCACCTGACGGTTTGCCGTAGGGCTTGCCGCCAGTGCCGCCGGGCTTGCCGGAGAACGGCTTCTTGTCACCGAAGCTACGCGGTTTGTCCCCGAACGAACGGGCCGGACGGTCACCGCCGCCGGGCGGACGATCGCTGGAAGGGCGATCGCCGCGGGGCGGGCGCGTGCCATAGGGCTTCTTGTCGCCAAGCGGACGACTATTGCTGCGCTCGCGGTCGCCGGTATTGGAGTTGCGCGGGGCGTAGGGGCGCTTTTCCTCGGCACGCGGGCCGCGCTCGGCGCCGTCGCGCGGACCACGCTCTGCGCCTTCGCGGGGTGGGCGGGCGCCATAGGGCTTCTTGTCGCCGAACGAGCGGCTCGGGCGGTCGCTGGCGTCGGTACGGGGCGCGTACGGCTTCTTGCCCTCGTAGGAGCGCGCGGGACCATCGCCGCGCGGGGCGTAGGGCTTCTTGTCGCCGTAAGGCCGGTCGCCGGCCGGCCGGGCCGAGCGCGACTTGTCGCCATAGGCGCGCTTTTCGCCATAGGCAGGCTTATCGCCGTAGGCACGCTTCGGACGATCGCCGACATCGCCGCGGGGCTTGTCACCGTAGGGGCGCTTGCCCGCGGGCTTGTCGCCATAGGCGCGTTTCGGACGGTCGGCATCGGCGCCCGGGCGTTTGGCTCCCGGCGCGCGGGCCGGACGATCCTCGTGGTGGGCGGGGCGGCCGAAATTCCTGGCCGAGCTGTCCTCGGGGTCGTTCCAGCGCTTGCGCTCTTCGCCTTCCACGCCCTCGCGGCGGGGCGGCTTGACGCGGATCTCGGCCTCGCGGCCATCCTCAAAGTGGATGGTGCGAATCTCACTCGGATCGACCGGACGCGGGCGACTCGGCGCCTTGACCGGCTTCTTGTCGAAACGGCCGGGACGATCCTGGCGGGGGCGCTCGGCGAGTGCGGCAGCAGCTGCGGCCTCAGTCTCGTCGTCCTCGAAGCGGAACTTGCTGTCGCGCGACTTGCGCGGCGAATCCTTCTTCAGCTCCTTGCCCGGCGCGGCAGCGCGCAGCTTGGGGTTGACCGCCGGCTTCTTCTTGGGTGCGACTTCAGGCATGTCGCTGTCGAAATCGGTGTTGGCCTCAGCGGCAAGGCGCTTGCCAAGCTGCTCGCGCAGCACGCGGGCGGCGACGACTTCGACCTCGCCCTCAGGCAGGTCACCGAGCTGGAACGGGCCGTAGCTGACGCGGATCAGGCGGTTGACCTGCAGTCCGAGTGCGCCGAGGACGTTCTTGACCTCGCGGTTCTTGCCTTCGCGCAGGCTCAGCACCAGCCAGCTGTTGGAGCCCTGGGCGCGTTCGAGAATGGCTTCGATCGGGCCGTACTGGATGCCCTCGATCTCGATGCCGTCCTTCAGCGTATCGAGCTGCGCCTGGGTGACCGAGCCAAAGGCGCGGACGCGGTAACGGCGGAGCCAGCCGGTGGCCGGCAGCTCGAGCACGCGCTTCAGGCCACCATCATTGGTGACCAGCAGCAGGCCTTCGGTGTTGATGTCGAGCCGGCCGATCGAGACGACGCGCGGCAGCTCTTTTTCTTCGAGCGCCTCGAACACGGTGGGGCGGCCTTCCGGGTCTTTCTCGGTGACCACGAGGCCGGCGGGCTTGTGGTAGAGCCAGACGCGGGTGCCCTGGCGCGCCGCAAGCGGTTCGCCATCGACCTTGATCTTGTCTTTTTCGGAGACGTTGAAGGCCGGGGTCAGGACCTTCTTACCGTTGACGGTAACGCGCCCATCCTTGATCCAGCCTTCGGCATCGCGACGCGAACAGAGACCGGAACGGGCGATGACCTTGGCCAAGCGATCGCCGTCCGTCGGGACGGCTGAGACATTCGACATGCGATAACTCCTGCGGGACCGGGGCCGGGCAGGATTGCCCGGGGGGTCAGCGCATCTTTCGAGTTGATGGGTAGGCCCAGCCTCCGTCTCTTCGAGACATCGTCTTGCCCTACCGGGTTAATGGTCGCGCTTCCGAACCGGAAAAGTCTGCAACTTTTCCTGGAAACGCTCTAATTCGCCTGCGCGGCCAGGGCCTTGCGGACGTCGGGCGGGCACGACTTGTCGGTGAGCGGTACGAGCTCGCCATTGGCCGCCAGGCAAACCATGTCCTGGCCCTTGACCGTGGTGTAGTACTCATCGGGCGGCAGATAGAGCGGCTTGGGACCACCCTTCAGCTTGGCGGCAGTCATGCGCGCGGTGAGCTGCTTGGTTTCGATCTCGGTGAGCGGACGGCCGCTCAGAGTGCGCAGATCGACCACACGGGCGTTGCGCAGCCGCTTCAGGTCGGCTTCCGAAATGTTCGACGTATCGATCTGCACGCGGCTCGAATCCTCTGGGATCAGCGCGGTCTTGGCCGCCTTGGGATCGGAGGGAGCCGGCAGAGCGGTGGACTTGGGGAGCACCAGCGGGCCGCGACGTTCGGCGTTCTCCGCCTTCTCCTCGCGCTCCATCATGCCCATGCCCTTCATGGTCTCGGTCACCACTTCGCGCTCGAAGGTGCTGACATCGGTCAGGGCATTGGTGCCTTCTGTCGTGGTGCAGGCGCTCAGGCCGAGGCCGAGCACGATACCAACGGTCAGCAATCCGCCCCGGGTCACGGCTTTGAAGTTGGGCCGCCGCCCGGTCAAATCACTCAGCATGAAACTTCCCTTTTCCCCGGCCCGTGCGCGCCCCGCGCGGGCCTTATAGACCATCATAGGCCCACGAACAATTCGCTCGGAATTGTTATCGCTTTCGTTGCCCACCCAACCGGGCCCTAAGGCCAGATTGAGGCGCCTTTGCGTTCAGGCAGGCTTCCTGCGGCCGATCCCGACGAAATCGAGGAGTAGCAGCAACACCCCTAAAGTGATCGCCACGTCGGCGATATTGAAGATGTAGAACGACCAATCCTGCCAATGAAAGTGAAAGAAATCCGCAACGGCGCCATAAAGCACACGATCAAGCGCATTTGAGAGGGCGCCGCCGATTGCGAGCATCAGGCCATAGCGTACCAGCACATCGGAGGTGCGCGACCACCAGACGCCGAGCGCCAGGATAGCGACGACGGCGATGGCGCCGAGCGCCCAGACCGGCAGATCACCGAGCAGGCCGTAGGAAACGCCGGTGTTCCAGACCAGCACATAGTCGAAGAACGGCGTGACCGGCACGATCTCACCACCCTGCCAGCCGAACGGTGTGGCCGGAGTGACGAAGCCCAGGTGCTCGATGCAGAGCGTCGAGGCCGCGCCGACACAGTCGGAGCTGACCTGCAGGAACTTGTGGCCGCGATCGAGGGCGAACGCGGCGAGCCCGGCGAGCAGCGAGAGCAGGAGATGGGGGCGAGCTAGCATGGCGAGCGCCCGGCTGAGTATGCTCCGCCGATAGAGACGGCCCCCTCCCTCGCCATTCGAGCGTAGCTCTCATGGCCTTCTCGCCTCAAATCGCTCCACTGGAGCGATTTGCCCGGTGGGACGGCTCGAAGTACCCCATGAAGGGGGAGGTGAAGAGTCGAGTTTGTGGTCCGATCGTGCCCGACGCTCGATGCGGCACCTCCCCCTTGAAGGGGGAGGATGGGAGGGGGCCGTCTGCTCGCTTTCAAGCTCAGCGTCCCGCTGCCTTCAACTCGCGCATCGCCTGTGCATCGCGCAGCGATAGGTCCGGATATTCGGCATCCGTGCCGACTTCAGGCAGGATCCGCCAGGAACGGGCACAGCGCTGGCCCTCGGCCTTGGCAAAGACGACAGCGACGCCGCGCACTTCGTCGAGCCGGAAGGCGTCGGCAGGCCCCTCACCTTCGACAATCTCGATGTCGGAAGTGATCGAGATCTCGGCCATGTCGGTGCCGCGGACGGCTGCGGCGAGCTTGTCGTCAGTGATGTAGACCTTCGGCGCGGCCTCGAGCGAGGCACCGATCACCTTGTCGCGCCGGGCGATTTCCAGCGCCCCGGTCACGACCTTGCGGACCTCGCGGATAGCATCCCACTTCTCGTCGAGTTTTGCGTCCGTCCACTCTTCGGGGAGTTTTGGGAACTGACGTAGATGCACCGACGAATCGGCGCCGGGGTGACGTTCGAGCCACGCCTCTTCCATGGTGAACACCAGGATCGGGGCGAGCCAGGCGGTCAGCGCGTCGAACACATGGTCGAGCACGGTCAGGCTGGCGCGGCGGCGGACCGAGGAGATCGGATCGCAATAGAGCGCGTCCTTGCGGATATCGAAGTAGAACGCCGAGAGATCGATGTTCATGAAGTTCGAAAGCGCCGCGACGATGCGCTTGTAATCGTAGCTCTCGTAGGCGTCGCGCACGAGCCCGTCGAGGTCCTTGAGCTTACTGAGGATCAACTGCTCGAGTTCGGGCATGTCGCGGTAGTCGACGGTTTCCTCAGCCTTGCGATGGGCGAGGTTGCCGATCAGCCAGCGAATGGTGTTGCGGAGCTTCCTATAGTTGTCGACGGTGGAGTTGATGATCTCCTTGCCGATCCGGAGGTCGTCCGAATAGTCGGACTGGGCGACCCAGAGGCGGAGAATGTCGGCGCCGAACTGCTTGATGACGTCCTGCGGAGCGGTGGTGTTGCCCAGCGACTTCGACATCTTCTTGCCCTCGCCGTCGAGGGTGAAGCCGTGCGTCAAGACACTCGCATAAGGCGCGAAGCCGTTGGTGGCGCAGCTTTCGAGCAGCGAGGAGTGGAACCAGCCGCGGTGCTGGTCCGAACCCTCGAGGTACATGCCGGCGGGGAACTGCATGTCCGGCCATTTCTGCGGGTTCTTAAGCACCCAGGAATGGGTGGTGCCGCTCTCGAACCAGACATCGAGGACGTCGTCGACCTTCTGCCAGTTCTCGGGATCGGGGACGGCCTGCCCGAGGAAGCGCTCCTTGGCGCCGGCCTTGAACCAGGCGTCGGCGCCCTCTTCTTCGAAGGCCTGGCCGATACGGTGATTGACCATCGCGTCGTTGAGGATGGTGTCGGTCGCCTCGTTGTAAAACACGGCGATCGGCACGCCCCAGGCGCGCTGGCGGCTCAGCACCCAGTCGGGGCGGTCGGCGATCATCGAGCGCAGCCGGTTCTGCCCGGCTTGCGGGTAGAACTTGGTCGCATCGATCGCAGCGAGCGAGCGGGCCCGCAGGGTGTCGCCTTTCTTCCCCTCGATGTCGCGGTCCATATAGACGAACCACTGCGGCGTGTTGCGGAAGATAATCGGCTTCTTCGAACGCCAGGAGTGCGGGTATTGGTGCTTGATGCGGCCACGGGCGACCATGGCGTTGCGCTCAGCGAGCGCGGCAATGACGCGGTTGTTGGCATCGCCTTTCTTGCCGGCATCATCGATGACGCGGGCACCTTCGAGGCCTGGGGCAGCGGCGGTGTAAAAGCCGGCGTCGTCGACAACGTAGGGGATGGTAGTGTCGATACCGCGCGCCGTGAGCATGCGGCCAGACTCCATCCAGATGCCGAAATCGTCGAGGCCGTGGCTGGGCGCGGTGTGGACGAACCCGGTGCCGGTATCGTCGGTGACGTGCTCGCCATCGAGCAGCGGCACCTCGAACTCATAGCCGCCGCCGAGCCCGCGCAGCGGGTGGTTGGTCGAGACGATCTTGGAACAATCAACATCGTGCAGGCGGATGAAGCTTTCGACCTTGGCCTTGGCGAACACGTCGGCCGCCAGCTTGTCGGCGAGGACGTATTTCTCGCCCTTGGTGGCCCAGTTGCCCTCGGGCGCACCGGTGACCTCGTAGAGGCCGTAGCCGATCTTGCTCGAATAGCTGATGGCGCGGTTGGCCGGGATGGTCCACGGCGTGGTGGTCCAGATGACCACGTAGGACGAGCCGAAATCCTCGAACGAACCGGTACCGAAGGCGCCGTTGGCCGAGTGGATCGGGAACTTCACCCAGATCGCGTCGCTCTCGTAGTCCTGGTACTCGATCTCGGCTTCGGCGAGCGCGGTACGCTCCACCACCGACCACATGACGGGCTTGGAACCGCGATAGAGCTGGCCGGAAGCCGCAACCTTCATCAGCTCGCGCGCGATCTGCGCTTCGGCATCAAAGCTCATGGTCAAATACGGGTTGGACCAGTCGCCGACCACACCGAGCCGCTTGAACTCCTCGCGCTGGGTATCGACCCAGTATTGCGCGAAGCTCCGGCACTCGTTGCGGAACTCGTTGATCTCGACGTCGTCCTTGTTCTTGCCCTTGGCGCGATACTGCTCTTCGACCTTCCACTCGATGGGCAGGCCATGGCAGTCCCAGCCCGGCACGTAGGCCGAATTGTAGCCGAGCATGGTCTTGGATCGGCTCACCAGGTCCTTGAGGATCTTGTTGAGCGCATGGCCGATATGGATGTTGCCATTGGCATAGGGCGGGCCATCGTGCAGCGTGAACAGCGGCTTGCCTTCACCGGCGGCGCGCTGGCGGGCATAAATGTCCATCTCTTCCCAACGCTTCAGCCAGTCAGGCTCGCGGGCGGGAAGCCCGGCGCGCATCGGAAACTCGGTCTCGGGGAGGAACAGCGTCGCGCTGTAATCGGTCTCCGCGCCGCTTTGAGCAGTGTCGTTCATCGTCATCGATCGATGTTCAAGGGAAGTTGCGGGCTTGTAGCAAGCGAGGGCGCGAGGTGAAAGGCCGAAGTGCGCGGAGTGCTAACCCGCGAATCCGGTGCACCGAGAGATCAAGAAGCGATGTACCGGAATGCCGAACCGCTCCACGTCGACCCGGCCGGCCTCGACGCACCCACCGGTGAACCGCTTCGCGACGCCATCGACAGGAAACGCCTCATCGCTGAGGACCAGCGCCGATTGCCCCAGATGCGCCTTCGGATCGAACCAGAACGAGAACTGACTGTGCCGTTCGGACAGATCCGTCACCTCGGCCGTCTGAAGCGCAAAGCCCAGTTGCGAAGCGAGCGTGTAGCGGGTGCCAGCGAGGAAATCCGGGGCGTCGGCCGAGCGCAGCGCCCGGACGCTGTCAGCCACATCATCCCAGCCATAGACCACGCTCGATTCCCAATCGGGCTTGCCGACGAACGCCGAGAGTGGAACAGCGGCATAATTCACCACAATCAGCGCAGTGATCAGCAGACCATACGCGACATGCGGCCAGAACAAGCGCCAGCCTGGTCGCAGCGCGGCGATTGCCGGCAGCACGAGCACGTAGGCAGCGATGTTCCAGTAGTAGAGGACGAAGGTCGACAGCGACAGGACCAGCATGCCCAGGCTCGATGCCGCAAACAGCCACAGCGCGAGCAACCGCAACGCCTGGCCAAGCGGCGGCAACCCGGGGTTGCGACGCACCAGGCTCGCAACTCCCGCCAGTGCGAAGGGTGAGAATGTCAAAGTGGCGAGGACGATGAAAATTGCCGGCCGGATGAGATTGACATTGTCCAGCCAGTCGACCCTGTCGACCAGGTTAAAGCGATACGAGGCAAAGTCGTTGCTGATGTTCCACATCAGCACCGGCAACTGCAGAAGCAACGCAAGGATCGCCGCAAGATAAAGGTGCGGCACCCGCAGCAGCGGCCAGAGCGCCCGGGTGGTCAGGATCGCTGCCGCGATCGCCACGCCGATGAAGACGCCATTCTCCTTGCTCAGAACCGCCAGTCCGATGGCCGCGCCGCCGAGGTAGTAGCGCGCGGCCCGCGGCCGGTCGCCGGCGAGTGTGGTGGCAAAGATGTCGACGAACACGTAACCCGCCAGCATCGAGAACAGGATCATCAGGTGATCCTGGAACGCCAGCGTCGTCATGATGAACCAGACGGGCGAGGTGATACAGATCGCCACCGCCAGCCAACCAGCGCGCGAACCAAGCTCCGGGTTTATCCGCAAGGCCAACCGGGCAGCGAGTGCAAGTGTTCCGGCGAACGTCAACCAGGCCGTCAGCCGCAGCACCAGCGTGTTCCAGCCTAGTGGCGAAGCAAGGCCCAGCAACCACGAATGAAGCGGTGGATGGTCGAAATAGGAGAGGGCCGGCCGCTGGCCCCAAAGCCAGTAATAGGCTTCGTCGCCGATCGGCGCGACGAACAGGTCGAACGCCACGCGCAGGCCTAGTGCAATAACTACTACGACACTTACACCGGTCGCGGCCGGAACCTTTGTCGACCGCGATGCGGTGCCATCCATTGTGTCGCCTCCCCCAAGGCACAACGATTCTACATCAGGTGCGGAAAAAACCCAGCTTCTCGTCGAGTTCGGAAACCGGTAGCGCGGCCTGCAGCAGCAGGCGGGCCTGGGCGGCGTCATTGTTGACGGCAGCGATCAGCTCGTCGAGGCCGGCGAACTTCACCTGGCCGCGCACGGTGCCGAGCAGCGCCACTTCCAGCGTCTCGCCGTAAATGTCCTCGTCGAAATCGAAGATCCAGGTTTCGAAGGGCGGGCGCTCGTTGTTGAACATCGGCTTGCCGTAGCTCGCGACACCATCGAGCAGGCGCCCATTGAGCTTGGCGCGCACGGCGTACACGCCCTGCAAGAGGCCAAAGCCGGTGGGGCTCGCGGTATTGGCGGTGGGGAAGCCGAGCTCCCTGCCCCGCTGATCGCCCTTCACCACGACGCCGGAGAGGAACCAGTGGTAGCCGAGCAGCTGGGCCGCGCCGGCGACGTCGCCCTCGCCGAGCAGGGCGCGGATGCGGGAGGACGAGATATGGTCGTCGCCCTCGTCGAGCATATCGAGGATTTCGACCTCGAAGCCGTGGCGGACGCCGGCATCCCTGAGAAAATCCGGAGTGCCCTGGCGCTTGTAGCCGAAATGGAAATCGGCGCCGACCGAGACGCCGGTGACGCCGAGCGCCCCGACGAGGAAGCGGGTGACGAAGTCCTCGGCGACGATGTGGGAGAATTCGAGCGAGAACGGCATCACCACGATGCCATCGAGCCCGAGCGCTTCGGCGATCTCGGCCTTCTGGTCAGCATAGGTCAAACGGAACATGAACGGCGCCGGCGCGAACACGTCGCGCGGGTGCGGCTCGAAGGTGAGGACCAGCGCCGGCACGCCAAGCGCGGCAGCGCGGGCCTTCAGCGCCCGGAACACGTGCTGATGACCGCGGTGGCAGCCGTCGAAATTGCCGATCGCGACCATGGCGCCGCGCAGCGACGCCGGAACCTGGTCGAGTCCAGCGAGCCTGATGAAGCCGCTCAAATTCGTACCCGCCTTGAGAGTGATGGCGATATGGCAAGAAACCGGATGGGTTGCAAGGCAGCTAAGGTTGGAGGCTGCTATGCGGAACGCTCCCCCTGGCGGGAGAGATGACCGAGGGGCCCGGTGGCTACCAGCTCAGCCGCGGCATGAATCCAGCGACATTGGCGCCACTCGGTTCGACCAGGCGACGGATGGCTTCGGGGTCCGGGTTGCCGAAGGCATCGAGTTCGGCGGCGTGGATCGAACCGGTGACGAACAGCAGGTCGAGCCCCGCGCCGGCGGCGCCGATGGCGTCGGTGCGCACCGAGTCGCCGATGGCGAGGATGCGCGTGCGGTCGACCGGGCGGCCGGCAGCCTTTTCGGCGAGGCGCAGGGCCTCGGCATAGATCGGCTTATATGGCTTGCCGACCATGACGATCATGCCGCCGCGGGCCTCATAGAGGTCGGCGAGAGCGCCGCCGCAATAGAGGATCTGGTCGCCATGCTCGACCACCCGATCCGGATTGGCGGCGATCAGCGGCAGATTGCGGCTGAGCCACAGGGTGATCCGGTCATTGTACATGTCCGGCGTGTCGTGGTCGGTATCGAGGTCGGTGACGACGATGGCCCTCGCGTCCTCGGCGCGGCCGATGGTGATGTCGAGGCCCTCAAACAGGCTATCATTATCGTGCGGCGGGCCGACATAGTGGACGGTCTGGCCGCGATAGCGCTCGAGCACGACGCGGGTGGCGTCGCCCGAGGTCACCACATCGTCATAGGCTTCGCGCGAGACGCCGAGCCGATCCATCATCTCGATGATCGGGCCGTGCGGACGCGGAGCGTTGCTGATCAAGACGACACGGCCGCCATTGCGGCGATAATTGACCAGCGCCTCGACGGCGGTCGGGTGGGCGGCGATGCCATTGTGCACGACGCCCCAGATGTCGCTCAAAACCACATCGTAGCGGGGGGCGATCCCGCTCAGTCCGGCAAGTGCCTGCATAGTCTATCCTATTACGCTTGCGCCTCGATGCGGCGCTCGGCATCGCGCGGACGTTCGGCGACGAGATCCGGGCGAACCGGGCCGGGCCGGCCGATATGCGGTCCCTGCACGAGGCTGATGCCATCTTCGAACAGGCTGAGCAACTGCTGCTCATCGATCACCCCGGTGCCGCAGAGCTCGATCTCGAAGCGCTTGGCGTAGGGGGCGATATCGGCGGTGTGGAAATCGGTGAAGCTTTGCGGCTGCGACAGGAAGCGGGTCGCATCGAACCGCACGTCGCTGAAGCCGAGGCCCTCGAGCTCGGCGAAGTCGAAGCGCAGCGAGGTGGCGTCGGTGAGGACGAACCCGGCGCCGGCCTTGCGGAACTCGTAGAGCGCGCGCTTCTCGGTCGGGCCGAGCGGCTTCCACTCGGTCTGCCGGATGGCGAAGTTCAGCGAGCCGGTGATCGCCTGGTTGGCGACGAGCGTCGCCGTCACCTGCTCCAGCCCCTTCTTGTCGAGGATGGTGGCGCGGCTCAACGGCAGGAACAGGGTGATCGGCTGGCCGGAGGTCTTGGCCCGCCGCGCGATGGTGACGGCTTCCTCGAGCGCCATCGCTTCGATACGGCGGATCAGGTCCTCGCCGCCGCGGCGCGGCATGAAATCGGGCGCATCGGCAAGCCCGCCCGCATCCTGCATCAAGCGCGGCACGAGGTCGTAGCCGAGCGGTTTCCTGGCCGGTAGCCTGACCACCGGCTCGATGTGGAAGACCAGCCGGTTGGAATCGAGCGCAGCGCGGACCTCTGCCTCAGGAATCATCGGATCGAGGAAGATGTCGTCGTCGGGCTCTGCCGGTTCCGCCATCGCTTCGGCGAGACGGGAACCACCATCGGCGCGCCGGGCCTCCTCGAATTCGGCCAGCGCTTCGGCGAGCTGCCGGGTGACGGTGCCGAGCACCGAGATATCGGCCTCGATGCCGTCGAGCCGGCTACCCACATTGGTATCGGCAATGGCGTTGACGCGCTGGCTCAGTACCTGCCCGGCCCTGGCATCGGTCGACAGCAGCCGCGCCAGATCCTCGACGGCGCGCTCGAGCCGCGCTTCCGAGCGCTGGCGCAGGCGGCGCTCCATCAGCATGACGGCGAGCGCACCAAAGGCAATTGCGGTAACAAAAGCTTCGATCGGCGAAAAGGTCAGCCCGAAATAGGCGGCCGCCGCAACGCCAAGCGTGGCCAGCGCAATGAAGATGTAGACGAGGCCTTGCACTTAACGCTCGGGCTCCCACAGTGGCCAACGGGATTCAACGCATCCCGTCATAGCATCGGGCGGGCCCTGCCGAAAGGCGCGGGGATGCGGGAGCTGTGGCAAACCGCGGGCTCGGCGGGTTTGCGCACGGATCGGCTGGAACGCTTTATTTACCCAGTTCGTCAACACTCCATTCAGCACAGCCACGTGCCCAAGGACTTGTCACCATGCCCGCTCCCGGCTTCGGCCTGGATAACGCCGTCCGTATCCTGCTCGTCGAACGCGACGAGGCCGGCGCCCGGAGCCTGATCGAGATGCTCGATCGGGGATTCATCATCGCACCCGAGATCGCGCTGGCTTGCGGCGGCCGCGAGGCGGCAGACCGGCTGCGCCTCGCATCATACGACCTGCTGCTGGCGGACCTCGACAGCCTTTGCGACCTCTCAGCGGAGCCCGAGGACGCGGTGGCGCGGCTGGCGCGGCTGGCGTCGGGATCGCTGGTGGTGGTGCTTTCCGACGGGGCTTCGGTATCAGCGACGCTCGCGGTATTGCAGGCAGGCGCGCACGAGCACGTGACCCGGCCGGTCGATGGCGCGGTGCTGTCGGCGCGGCTCGGCGAGCTGGCACATCGGCATGGCCGAGCCATCGCCGGAGCGTTCCGCGGACCGGCGGAGCGGGAGCGTGTGGCCGGCCTGATTGATGCCTCCAGCCAGCTGCAGACGGTGCTCGACTTCGTAGCTCGCGACCTGCCGGGGAGCGCAGAAAACCTCGAAGGCGTGGCCCGCCGAATCGTCGCGATGTTCGATGGCGGCGAGACGGAACGACGCGCCGCTTCGACGGAATCGCCGATGCGCCCGGCCGTGCTGCCGATGTGGCAACAGGAACAGCGGATCATCGAGGACGCGATCGAGAGTTTTGCGGGCAACATCGCGCTCGCCGCCGCAGCGCTGGAGCTCAGCCCCTCGACGATCTACCGCAAGCGGCAGGCTTGGGCGGAACTCGAAGGCAAGAAGGGTGCGGCTTAAGGTTGCTGCCGTAATGCACGTGCATTACATTGGAACTCAAACAGGAGTTCCGAAATGGCCGCCAACGCCCTCGTTCAAACTCGCATCGACCCCGAGATTCGAGACCGTGCCGCCGAAATAGTCGAAAGGTCGGGCCTGACCGTGTCGGATGCCGTGCGCATCCTGCTCACCCGAATCGCCAACGAGGGCGCCATCCCTGCCGGTCTACTGACACCCGACGACGAGTACGACGCTTGGTTTCGTGCGCAGGTTCAGGAAGCTTTGGACGATCCGCGCCCACCCATTCCCGACGAGGAGGTTCGCGCCCACTTCGCGCGTCGCCGGGAAGAGCTGCGACGGCTGATTGATAGCCAGAAGAAATGATCATCCGCTGGACTCAAACAGCCCAGCGGGACCGTGATGATGCCATCGACTACCTGATGGAGGAGAGCCCTCAAGCGGCGCTACTCGTTGATCAGCGGATCGACGACAGCCTGCCGATCCTCCACCACCACCCGTATGCGGGCAGAATTGGTCGAG
Source organism: Devosia sp. Root105 (assembly GCF_001424865.1). Taxonomy (NCBI): domain Bacteria; kingdom Pseudomonadati; phylum Pseudomonadota; class Alphaproteobacteria; order Hyphomicrobiales; family Devosiaceae; genus Devosia; species Devosia sp. Root105. The sequence goes on along the minus strand of NZ_LMCR01000019.1, from coordinate 172,292 downwards.
CCAGAGGCACGCGGGAACTCATTGTGCCCGACACGCCCTACATCGCTGTGTATCGCGTCGAAGGTCAGGAAATCCTGATCCTCAGGCTCGTACACATGGCGCGCCACTAGCCAAAGACCTTCAACTAGCCCTTCAGCTTGTCGCGGGCCTTCTTGGCCGTGGCGAAGGCGCGGGCTTCTTCGCCCAGCGCGGAGCCCTTCTTCACCACGGTGCCGCTGGCGTCGACAAGGCTCCAGTCCCACTTGGTGTTGGGGCCGACGCCACCGGTGCGGCGGAGCTTGATTTCGAGTTCTGCGCTTACCGCCATGTGAACACCTTTGTAACGGAGTAGTTGAAGACGACGCTCATCAGCACGCCGAGCAGGCCGGCCACATAGAACTGGCCATCATAGGCATAGATCCAGCTGGCGACCGAGACGTTGGCGAGGGCGCCGATGGAGCAGACTGCATAGAAGGTGAGCATGCCGGTGAGATAGCGCCAGCCGCGCAGCTTCTTGTTGGCGTAGGTCAGCTCGTTGTTGAGCATGAAATTGAAGGTCATGGCGAGAAGCGTTGCCGCGACCTGCGACCAGACGAAGTTGAAGCTCAGCACCTCATGGGTGAACCACAGCGTCCCCATATGCACCACGACGCCGAGGCCGCCGACCAGGGCAAACAGCAGGAAGGTGGTGGGCAGCAGACCGCCGGAGAGCTTGGAGACGATCAGGCCGAGGAACTGCACGACCACGATCGAGCTCATCTTGCTCTCGCCGGCGTGGCGCGGGCGGAACGTGTAGGGCACCTCGCCGATGCGCAGCTCCTTGCCCTGGCGGGCGCGCGAGCGGCCGGCCGAGACGATGATATCGAGCAGGATCTTGAAACCGTCATCGCTGAGCGAGGGAGCGATTTCGTCGAAGACGCTCCGTCGCATCAGGAAGAAGCCGCTCATCGGGTCGCTGAGCGACTTACCGGTGACGAGGCTCGAGAGCCTGGTGGCAAAGCGGCTGCCGGCTTCGCGCGTTCTGGACAGACCGTCGCCGACGCTGCCTTCGCCGCTATAGCGGGTGCCGACGACGATGTGATCGCCGGCGATGGCCTTCTCAAGCATCTGCGGCAGGATGGTTTCGTCGTGCTGCAGGTCGGCGTCGATGACGGCAAAGTAGGGAGCGGCGCTGGCGAGGATGCCCTCGACCACCGCCGAGCTCAGGCCGCGGCGACCGAGGCGGTGGATGCCGCGCACGTTCTGGTGGCGGCGTGACATATCGCGCACCACTTCGGAGGTGCCGTCGGGAGAATTGTCGTCGACGACAATGAACTCGAACGGCGTGGCGCCGAGGGCGGCCGTGACCTTGTCGTACAACAGCGCGACGTTATCGCGCTCATTGTAGCTGGGGACGATCACCGCGAGCTGCGGGGCGACCCAGGCCTCGGGGGATTTACGGGGGTGGCTATCGAACTGGACGACGGTCACGTCTGCTCCGAAGGTATCTGAGGCGCTTCAGGTACTGCCAAGCCGGGCGCTTTGCAACTTACCATCAAGGCGGCTTGCGGTTCTCTCGGCACCACAAACGTGGCGACAGCGGGCCCGTTTCATGCGTTCGTCGCATAGCCGCCACATCGTCATCGTATGGCTCGCCTCGTCCTTGACTCGCTTTGGGGGCCCTCCTATATCCCCTTCCAGCTGTTAGCACTCCTCGATCACGAGTGCTAACAGAGGCGAAATCACTTGATTGCTGATAGGAGCAAAAATGGCTTTCCGTCCCCTGCACGACCGCGTGGTCGTCCGGCGCGTCGACAGCGAAGAGAAATCGGCTGGCGGCATCATCATCCCCGACACCGCCAAGGAAAAGCCCTCTGAGGGTATTGTCGAGGCCGTCGGCCCCGGCGCCCGTGACGAGAGCGGCAAGGTCGTGGCGCTGGACGTCAAGGCCGGAGACCGGATCCTGTTCGGCAAGTGGAGCGGCACCGAGGTGAAGCTCGACGGCAAGGATCTGCTGATCATGAAAGAATCCGACATCATGGGCGTGATCTCGTAACCAGGCGTTCCGCCGGTTCCGATCTCTCCCCTTTCAACTCGTAAGGAGCGCCTCTCATGGCTGCGAAAGACGTAAAGTTCTCCACCGATGCCCGCGACAAGATGGTCCGCGGCGTCAACATCCTCGCCAACGCGGTGAAGGTCACGCTGGGTCCGAAGGGCCGCAACGTCGTGATCGACAAGTCGTTCGGCGCGCCGCGCATCACCAAGGACGGCGTCACCGTCGCCAAGGAAATCGAGCTCGAGGACAAGTTCGAGAACATGGGCGCCCAGATGCTGCGCGCCGTGGCCTCCAAGACCAACGACATCGCCGGTGACGGCACCACCACCGCGACCGTGCTCGGCCAGGCCATCGTCAACGAGGGCGTCAAGCTCGTCGCCGCCGGCATGAACCCGATGGACCTGAAGCGCGGCATCGACCTCGCCGTGACCGAAGTCGTCGCCAACCTGAACGCGGCCAAGAAGATCATCTCGTCCAACGCCGAAGTCGCGCAGGTCGGCACCATTTCGGCCAATGGCGAGTCCGCCATCGGCGAGATGATCGCCAACGCGATGCAGAAGGTCGGTAACGAGGGTGTGATCACCGTCGAGGAAGCCAAGACCGCCGAGACCGAACTCGACGTCGTCGAGGGCATGCAGTTCGACCGCGGGTACCTCTCGCCGTACTTCGTCACCAACGCCGAGAAGATGGTTGCGGTGCTCGAGGATCCGGTGATCCTGCTGCACGAGAAGAAGCTCTCGAACCTGCAGGCCATGCTGCCGATTCTCGAAGCCGTGGTGCAGTCGCAGCGTCCGCTGCTGATCGTTGCCGAGGACATCGAGGGCGAGGCTCTGGCGACGCTCGTGGTGAACCGTCTGCGTGGTGGCCTCAAGGTCGCTGCCGTCAAGGCTCCGGGCTTCGGTGATCGCCGCAAGGCCATGCTCGAGGACATCGCCGTCCTGACCGGCGGCCAGGTGATCTCGGAAGATCTCGGCATCAAGCTCGAGAACGTCACCCTCGATATGCTGGGCACTGCCAAGCGCGTGGAAATCTCCAAGGAGAACACCACGATCGTCGACGGCGCCGGCCAGAAGTCCGACATCGAAGGCCGCGTGGCCCAGATCAAGGCGCAGATCGAAGAGACCACTTCGGACTACGACAAGGAAAAGCTGCAGGAACGCCTGGCCAAGCTCGCCGGCGGTGTTGCGGTGATCAAGGTCGGCGGCTCGACCGAAATCGAAGTGAAGGAGCGCAAGGATCGCGTCGACGACGCGCTGAACGCTACCCGCGCTGCGGTTGAAGAAGGCATCGTGCCGGGCGGCGGCGTCGCGCTGCTGCGCGCTTCGAACGCCATCACCGTCAAGGGCGCGAACCCCGACCAGCAGGCCGGTATCGCCCTCGTCCGTCGCGCTCTGCAGGAGCCGGTCCGTCAGATCGCCAACAATGCCGGCGATGAAGGCTCGGTTGTGGTCGGCAAGATCCTCGAGAACGCCTCGCCGAACTTCGGCTACAACGCCCAGACTGGCGAGTATGGCGACATGATCGCGCTCGGCATCGTCGACCCCGTCAAAGTGGTTCGCACGGCGCTGCAGGATGCGGCCTCGGTCGCCTCGCTCCTCATCACCACCGAGGCGATGATCGCCGAGGTGCCGAAGGACGCTCCGCCGGCAATGCCGGGCGGCGGCGGCATGGGCGGCATGGGCGGCATGGACTTCTAAGTCCGGCTTCCAGCCAACACATCCGATCTTCTCACGAAGGTCACGAACGGGAGGGCGGTCCACTGGGCCGCCCTTTCGTTTTAGGATGACGCGCAGTCGCCGGTGGTATCGCTGCCCCTGAAGCGCGCCGATACAGGTCCTGTATTGAACCGCAATGCGGTGTGTATTATGTTACACGCGTTGCGCATGAAGTACTTCGTACTCGTCAAGGGAAAGAGTGCGCATGCGCGTCGAAACCAACAGCCGCAAGCTGATCAAGCTGCTGGAGGCCGACGGTTGGTACGAAGTCGGTGTCGAGGGATCGCACCATCACTTCAAGCATCCAGCCAAGCCGGGAAAGATCCAGGTACCGCACCCACGCAAGGACCTGCCATTTGGCACAGCGCGCAGCATCATGCGGGACGCGGGTCTGCTAGAAAGAGACTAAAGATGCACTATGTCGCCCTGATGCATAAGGACCCTGACTCGGCCTACGGCGTGAGCTTTCCCGATTTGCCGGGATGCTACTCGGCGGGCGACACCGTTGAAGAGGCGACGCGCAACGCCACTGAAGGGCTCGGTGCCTTCGTGCGCTGGATGGAGGCAGACGGCGACATTGTCCCTGCCCCCCGTCCACCCGACCAGATCATGGCAGACCCCGCGCTGGTGGAAGACCGCCGAGGTGCGGTGCTCGTCCTGATCCCCCTGGTCCGCGATCTCGGCTCCACGACGCGTATCAACGTCTCGCTCGACCTAGGATTGCTGGAGGCCATCGACGCCGCAGCAAAGCACCGCAAGCAGACTCGGTCCGCGTTCATCGCCTCTGCAGTTCGCAAGGAACTCGCGGCGTAGCAAGGCCGGCTGACAACAGCGCACGCCTATTTCTCGTTTGTCGCGAACGATTCATCGCTTTACGCGATGGCGCGGCACATGGAATATGCGCCGGAAACTGCGATGGAGCAGCAGATGGCGCGATCGACGACTGAGCGAATCGGGGCGATCCGGACCTGGAGCCGACGGTTCGGCGTCGGGCTGCTGCTGGTGATCATCGCCCTGCCGGTGGGAACGCTGGCGGCGCTACTGGCGAGCCGGCTGTTTGGCGGCGACGTCTATATCGGGCCGCCCGACCCGGTGGACCTGTCGACGGTATCGCTGGGCAGCGCCGTGCTGATCGGCACCGGCGCGCTGCTCAGCGTCGGGCTCTATCTCGTGCCGCTCTACTTCCTGCGCCAGCTGTTCGGCCTGTGGGCGGCGGGCCAGATCCTGACGCGCGGCGCAGCGAGCGCCATCCGGCGGGCCGGCATAGCGCTGCTGGTCGCCACGGCCGGCTCCAGCGTGATCGGGCCGCTGACTGACCTGATGGCCAATGAGCTGGGCCGTTTCTCGATCAGCATCGACCTCGCCAACCTGCTGCCGGCAGGGGTGATCTACGTCGTCGGCCTGGTGCTCGACGAAGCTGCGCGCGTCGCCGAAGACGCCAAGCTGACGATCTAGGCGCTGGCGATGATCATCGTGAACCTCGACGTGATGCTGGCGCGCCGCAAGATGCGGCTGGGCGATCTTGCCGACGCGGTCGGCATCTCGATGCAGAACCTCAGTGTGCTCAAGACCGGCAAAGCCAAGGCGGTGCGGTTTTCGACGCTGAACCGGCTGTGCGACGTGCTGCAGTGCCAGCCAGGCGACCTGCTGGCCTATGAGCGCCGGCCCGAGGACGATCTGTCTGACGACGATTGATTTCACGATTATCGTGATATTGTTATTGACTATCGATACGTGATGCGGCATCTCTAGGCCTGCACGCAGGATCGCTTCATACGCACCTGCCCCGCTGGCGTGCGGGGGGCAGCTTTCGAGGTACTGATAATGATCTCTCGTCTCACGGCACCCGCCGCGGGCGCGCTGGCGTTCGCGCTCGTTTTCACCGGCAGCGGGGCTGCAGCCGCTACGGGCTCGAGGAGCGGCACATGCTGAAAGCCATTGCCTGGGGCCTGGTCACCATGCTGCTGTCTATGGTGCCGGAGTGGGCGAAAGCCGAGGAGCCAGCGCTGGCGGGCCGTTGGACTTCCGCCGACCGCAGCAGCGTGATCGAGATCGCCGGTTGTGCGGACATGGCCGGGGCGTTGTGCGCCACGGTACTTGCCGATAAGCCCGCGGCGGGCGAACCCAGCCTCGCCGGCAAGCTGGTGGGCGTGAACTTTGCGCCGATCAGAGGCGGCTGGGCAGGGCAAATCCTCACCGGGGACGGCAGCGCGCTGCCGGCGACCATCACTTTACCCAACATCACGCAGCTCGACCTCAAGGTGTGCATGATGGCGGTGTTCTGCGACGAAATCTCTTACTACCGGGTGGGTGGCTAGGGGCTCGGTGGGGGAACTGAGCATCGAGCTTTCAGTATCGCGCAAGGCTCCTCCGCATCGGCCGGCGATTGACTCCGGCCCTGCCCTCGCGCCAAACGTCGCGAGAGCCAGCCCAGGGAGTTTCAGCATGAGCGTTGTGCCGCCGATGATGGCCGTTCCGCCGATGACGGAGCAGAAGTCGACGCCCGAGCAGCCTCTCGACAAGGACTGGTGGCGTGGCGCGGTGATCTACCAGATCTACCCGCGCTCGTTTCAGGACCATAACGGCGACGGCGTCGGCGACCTCGTCGGGATCACCGAGCGGCTCGACTACGTCGCCGACCTCGGCGTCGACGCGATCTGGCTCAGCCCGTTCTTCACCTCGCCGATGAAGGATTTCGGCTACGACGTTTCCAACTATCGCGACGTCGATCCGATCTTCGGCACGCTCGGGGATTTCGACCGGCTGCTCGAGAAGGCGCATTCGCGCGGGCTGAAAGTGATCATCGACCAGGTGATCTCGCACACCTCAGACAAGCACCCGTGGTTCTCGGAGAGCCGGCAGAACCGGACCAACCCGCGGCACGACTGGTATGTGTGGGCCGACCCCAACCCCGACGGGACGCCGCCCAACAACTGGCTGTCGATCTTCGGCGGCTCGGCCTGGGCGTGGGACAGCCGGCGCATGCAGTATTACATGCACAATTTCCTCACCTCGCAGCCCGACCTCAACTTCCACAATCCGGATGTGCAGGACGCGGTGCTCAGCGATATGCGGTTCTGGCTGGAGCGCGGGGTCGATGGGTTCCGGCTCGACACGGTGAACTTCTACTTCGCCTCGCTGGGGCTCGAATCCAACCCGGTGGTGAAACCGGAGGATTTCAATGCTTCAACGGCGCCGGCGGTGAACCCCTATAATTTCCAGGAGCACCTCTACGACAAGAGCCGGCCGGAGAACCTCGAGTTCCTGACCCGCATCCGCGCCCTGCTCGATGAGTACCCGGGGCGGACCAGCGTGGGCGAGATCGGCGACAGCCAGCATCAGCTCGAGGTGATGGCGCAGTACACCTCGGGCATCGACAAGCTGCATATGGCCTACACCTTCGATTATCTCGGTGGGGCATTCGACGCCCGGCATTTCAAGACGTCGATCGACCTGACGGAAAAGGACGCGCCCGACGGCTGGATCTGTCTTGCCTTCTCCAACCACGACGTGGTGCGGCATGTGAGCCGCTGGATGAGCCATGGCGACCGCGAGGCGTTCGGCAAGCTGACGGCGACGATGCTGCTGACGATGCGCGGCTCGGTGTGCCTCTACCAGGGTGAAGAGCTGGGGCTTACCGAGGCCGAGCTGGCATTCGAGGACCTGGTGGACCCCTACGGCATCGAGTTCTGGCCACAGTTCAAAGGCCGCGACGGATGCCGGACGCCGATGGTCTGGCAGTCCTCGGCGCATCTGGGCGGCTTCTCGACCGCACCGCGGGCCTGGCTGCCGGTGCCGGGCGATCACCTCCTGAAAGCGCCGGACCTGCAGGAAAAGCAGAATGACTCGCTGCTGCACCACTACCGGGCAACGCTGAAGTTCCGGCGCCAGCACAAGGCGCTGGTGAAAGGGACGATCCGGACGCTCGACGCGCCGGAGGGGGTACTGATGTTCACCCGGACGGACGGCAGCGAGACGCTACTTTGTGCCTTCAACATGACTGGCGGCCCGGTCGTCGTCCGCCTGCCCGACGGGCTCGGGGTCAAGGGGATCGACGCTCCCGGCTCGGTCGCTGCCCCCGTCGGTGACGGCGACCTCGCCCTGCCGGCTTTCGGCGGGTTCGTCGGGGCTGTGCTCTAGCACAGGCGCTGGTGGCGCTTCGGGAGGCGCTGGCGGCTCGGGTGCCGCGGGCGGCGGCTCGACCACCGGGGGCGCCGGCGACAGCGGCTCGGGATAGCGGGCGGCGAGCAGCGCCTGGGTAGCCGGGTGCTGCCCCGTTTCGGCCAGCTCGGACGGCTTGCCGCCTTCGACGATGTGACCGGCGTCGAGCACGAGGATACGGTCGGCGACGAGCCGCAGCACGTCGAACTCGCGGCTGGCGCAGAGCACGGTGAGGCCATAGTCCGAACGGACGCGGTTGAATAAGACGAGAAATTCGGCCTGTTCGACCGGATCGAGCGCGGCGGTCGGCTCATCGAGGACGATGAGGCTGGGGCGGCTGACCAGCGCGCGCGCCAAAGCGAGGCGCTGCAACTCTGCCGTGGTGAACTGGCCGGGCAGATGATCGAGCACATCAGGCGCGAGACCGACGACGCGCACAGCTTCGACCAGGCGATCGGCCTGCTCGTCGATCAGCAATTGCTCTTCGACGCGCAGCGGCTCGGTGAGCGATAGTCCCACCGCCAGATCCGGATTGAAGGCCGCGCGCGGATCAGGGAACAGCAAGCTGATGCGGGCGCGCGCCTCGCGGGCAAGATCGTCGCCGCGATAGGGCGTGCGATCGAACGCCAGCTGGCCGGCGCTGGCGCGTCCGAGCCCGGCAACCAGCCGGAGCAGCTCCGACTTACCGGCCCCGGCGGCGCCGAGCAGGCCGACGGCCTCGCCGCGGCGCACCGACAGGGTGATGTTCTCAAGCACCGCGATAGGCGGCTTGCGCTTCCAGAGCCGCGAGGTGGGATCGGCGAAACGCTTGCCGAGCCCCTGGAGCTCGAGCAGCGGCTCGCCGATGGGCGGGCGAGCCATGGTGCGGGTGCGGGGCCTGCCGGCGCTCACCAATTCGCGCGTCGCGGCGTGCTGCGGGCGCTCCTGCAACGCGGCGGCCGGGCCGCGCTCGACCAGCTTACCGCCCGAGAGGATAGCCGTCTCGAGTCCCATGGCGAGCGGCAGGCGGAAGTCCCGGGTGAGGATCAGCAACGCCACGCCGCGGTCGCGGTTGGCGGTGAGCAGCGCGGTCAGCAGTTCGCGTTGCGCGGCAGGGTCGAGGGCCCTGCCCGGCTCGTCGCAGACGATGAGATCGACGCCGCGATCGAGGCAGCGTCCAAGCTCCATCGGATCGGCATCGGCGCCGATGACGCCAGGGCGTTTGCCGGGGAGTCCGGTGCCATGAACGGTGACGCCGGCCGGTAGCAGGCCGGCGATGACCTGGGCCAGTAGGGTCTTGCCACTGTTGGCGCGACCGACGATGGCGAGGGCAGCGCCATCGGCAAACACAAGGTCGAGGCTGGCGATGGGATGGCTACCGGCGATGGCGACGTCGAGGCCGGCGAGCTCAAGCGCCATGACGCGTTCCTCTGAGGCCGCTGGCGGCGAGCATCAGGGCCAGCGCGGTGACCACGGCGACCGCGCCGGGAACGACGATCAGCAGCGGGCGGATGGTCATGAACTGCTGGGCCTCGCGCAGCATCAGGCCAAGGCTGGCGCCGGGTGGCAGCACACCCAGGCCGGCAAAGGAAAGACTGACCTCGATGAGGATGGCGACGGCCAGGAGCTCGAGGCCAAGCGCAACGAGTTGCGGCAGCAGCCGCGGCAGCACATGGCGCTGTGCGGCGGCGAGCGGGCGGAGGCCGGCGAGGCGCGCCGCGGTGACATAGTCGCGGTGCCACAACGGCGCGAGGATGCGGCGGGTGATGACGGCGGCGACCACCACGCCGGGGAGCGCAATGGCGAGAAACAGCGTGAGGTTGGCGGGCGCGGCGAGGCCACTGACCAGCACACCGATGAGCAGCGCAGGGGGCAGCATACCGATGGCATGCGCCGTGCGGTTGGAGGGCGGCAGCCGCAGAGCGAGCGCAACGCCCATTGGGATGCCGACGAACAGACTGGCAAGCGTGCCGAAGATGGCAAGCAGGAGCGTCGTGAGTGTTGCGGCCATAAGCACCGAGGCGCCATCGCGGCCGGTGGCGTCGGTGCCGATCCAGTGGATGGCGTCGGGCTCGGCGAGCGGGGTCAGGCTGGCGGCGCCATGCGGGGTCCAGGCGAGGGAGGTCAGCGCGAGGATGGCGATGATCAGCGCAAGCGCGGCGCCGAGGACGACGCGCAGGTCGATGCCGGGCCGGACTGAGGCGGCTTCGAGGGTCATGGCCGCAACTCCGCGCGAAAGGCGGGATCGACCAGCACACGCAGCAGCGCCAGGAGCAGCATACCGAAGGCGGCGACCATGATCAGCAGCAGCAAGCCGCCGCGCAGCAGTGCCAGATCGTGCTGCTCGGCGGCGCCGAGAATCTGGCGGCCCAGGCCGGGAAGGAAGAAGACGCTCTCGACCAGCGCCGCGCCGATCAACAGGGCGCCGAAGGTGCGCGCCATCGCCTGCGGCAACTCGACCAGCGCGCGGGCGAGGCCGAGCTGCCAGCTCGCCTCGAAGGCAGCGATGCCATCGGCGCGCAGGCGCTGCACGTCACGCTCGGCCACGCGGCCGAGATCGCGGCGAATGCGCAGGGCGAGCTGGCCGGCATAGGGAAGGCCGAGGGCAAGCGACGGCAGCAGCAGCGAGGCGAGCGCGCCCAGTGGGTTGCTCCAGGGGACGAAGCCGCTGGCACGCAGCAGCTTCAGCAGACCCGCGAACAGCAGCGCCAGCAGCATGCCGAGCCAGAACGGCGGCAACAGCGCAAGCACGCCTGAGAGGACGCGCACCAGCCGATCGACCAAGCCGCGATAGCGGCCGGCGGCAAGGCCGAGGCCTGCCCCCACTGCGCCAGCGACAAGCAGCGCCAGCAGCGCCAGTGGCAGGGTGACGGCGAGACGCTCGCCGAAGGTGTTAGGCGCACCGGTGTCGCCAACGAACAGGCCGAGGAACCGAGCCCAGGCGGGGCGATCGGCGCCGCCGGCACCGGGCAGGACGTCAAGGAAAAGGAACAGCAGCACGGCGGCGCCGAGGACCGCTCCGACTGCCAACACGAGTCGCGTGAGGACGTAGTCTCTCATGCCCCGACGCCCCAACAACCGATCAAATGAAGGAAAGACCCAACCGGCTAATGCTTAGTCAATGACCGGTTAATTTCCAATGTATCGCCTCAGCGGCGATCGCTGAACCGGGTCGAAAGGATGACGGGGACCAGACCGACCAAGACGATGGTCAGCGCCGGAAGTGCCGATTCGGTGAACAGGCTGACATTGGCGCGGGCATAGACCACGGTGGCCAGTGTTTCGACGCCGAGCGGCCGCAGCAACAGCGTTGCCGGCAGTTCCTTGACGATCTCGACGAAGACCAGCGTCGCGGCGGTCAGCAAGGCCGGCGACAACGTGGGCAGATCGACACGAAACAACAGCCGCCAGCCGGTGACGCCGAGGACGCGACCGGCATCGAGCATGGTATCGCCGCGCTTCTTCATCGCCGCATCGATGGTCGAATGCGACACCGCGAGGAAGCGAATGGCATAGACATAAAGCAGCGCGGCGATGGAGCCGGAAAGGATGAGGCCGGGGCGCCAATTGGCCACCGCCACGGTCATCCGGTTGAACCACAGGTCGGCCTGCCCGAGCGGCTGCAGCAGGCCGAGCGCCAGCACCGTGCCGGGGATGGCGTAGCCGAGGGTGGCGATGCGGATCAGGCCGTGCGCAGCGCGCGATTTGCCGATGCGGGCAGCGGCAAGCCCGACGATCACCGTCATGAGGGCGCCGAGCGACGCCAGGGTCACGGTGGTGAGCCCGGCGTTGACGGTGAGGCCGAAGGCATCGGGGCCGAGATTGCGGATGGCGAGCACCAGCAGTTCGCCGACCGGGACGCCGAAGCCGAGCAGCAGCAGCACGGTGCAGAAGCCGACGGCAAGGGCGCGCTCCGCGCCGACCAATTGCTCACGCGGTGGTGCGACGCGGCTGTCGCGATGCAGCGCGTAGACGCGGTCGCGGCGCGCCCATTGCTCGAGCAGGATGAGCAGGCCGATGATGAGCACGATCATCACCGCCAGCTGTGCGGCGCCGCCGAAGTTCGAGCGGTTGATCCAGGTGGAATAGATCACCGCGGTGAGACTGTTGACGCCAAAATACTGCACGGCGCCGAGATCGTTCACCACCTCCATCATGGCGAGGGTGATGCCGACGACAAGCGCCGGGCGGCTCAGCGGCAGGGTGACCGAGAAGAAGGCGCGGAAGCCCCCTGCCCCAAGGGTGCGCGCCGCAGCCGAGATGGAACCCGACTGCATGACGAAGAAGGCGCGGCAGGAGGCGTAGACATAGGGGTAGAGCACCATCGAGAGGACGAACGCGGCGCCGGAAGGGCTTTTGATCTGCGGGAACCAGTAGTCCTTAATGGTCTCGCCACCGATGACGGCGCGCAACGCCTGCTGGATCGGACCGGTGAAATCGAGGAACTCGACGTAGGTGTAGGCCGCGAGATAGGTCGGAATGGCCAGCGGCAGCACCAGCGCCCACTCGAAGATACGGCGGCCGGGAAAGTCGAAATGCGTCACCAGCCAGGCCGACAGGAGGCCGAGTACGCCGGTGATCAAGCCAACCCAGGCCATCAGCGTCGCGGTTTCGCGCAAGGCTGTCGGCAGCATGGCGGCGGCGAGACCGCCGGCGCCGGTGGTATCGAGCGCGGCCAGGGCGAGCCAGAGAATCGGCAGGCCCATCAGGGCGAGCAGCAGGATGGCCGAAACCGGCGGGAGCTTCCTCCCGCCGGTTTCGGATTTCATCGATGCTGCGGTCGTCCGGCTGATGCTCAGCCTCCGCGCTGGTTACTGCGTCTGTGCGCCTTCGTTGAACTTCAGCTCATCGATCAGCGCCGCCGCTTCGTCGCGGAATTCGGCGGTGGCGGTAAGCGAGACCTTCGAGGGGTTGAGAATACCCCAGCTCTGGGTCAGTTCGGCCGGCTTGACACTCGTTACCGCCGGATACTCGTAGTTGGCATCGGCGTAAAGCTGCTGTGCCTCGTCGGAGAGCAGGAATTCGACCAGCTTGTTGGCGTTTTCCAGGTTCGGGGCGTACTTGGCGATGAAGGCGCCGGCCGCATTTACCTGGGTGCCCTCGCCTTCAGCGTCAGGATAGACGATGCGGGCGGATGCCGCCCAGTCCTTCTGCTCGGGCTCGGCCTCGTTGGTCAGCATCAGGCCCATATAGTAGGTGTTGGCGATAGCGAGGTCGCACGAACCCTCAAGGATGGCCTTGACCTGCGCGCGATCATTGCCGGCCGGCGGGGCCGACATGTTGTCGCGCACGGCGGTGAGCCAGGTCCGGGTCTTGTCCTCACCCCAGGCCGCAATGCGGTTGGCGACGAGGCCGATATTGTAGGCGTGATCACCCGGGCGGGTGCAGAGGCGCCCTTTCCACTCGGGCTTGGCGATATCGTCATAGGTCAGCGCGGTGGCGTCGACACGGTCCTTGCTGACGTAGAAGACGCGAGCGCGCAGCGACAGCGCCGCCCAATGACCTTCTTCGTCACGGAACTCCGGCGCCAGGCGCTCGGTCAGCGCGGCAGTGGTGATCGGCTGGGTCAGCCCTTGCGTCTTGGCGCCGACCAGGTTGCCGACATCGACGGTGAGCACCACATCGACGGGCGACAGTTCACCCTCGGCGGCGACACGCTCGAGCAGACCATCGCCGGCGTAGAGCACGGTGGCCTTGACGCCGGTGGCGGCGGAGAATTTGTCGAGCAGCGGCTGGATCAGGCCGGGCTCGCGGTAGCTGTAGATATTGACTTCGCCGCTCTGGGCAAAGCTCGGCCCGGCGGTGCCGGCAATCATCGCGGCGCCAAGCAGCGCAGCGGACAGTCGCATCGTCATGGTCATGGCAAACTCCCGTTATCGGCGGCCCCTCAGGCCGCCGGTGACCGGCTGCAATCACGAATTCTGAGCAACAAAGTCAACAATGCGGGGCAGCGGAATGTTGCCGGTTTGCGACTGTCTTTTAGAACCGTTCCAGAACGCCGGTGAAGTCGCCAGCCAAGCCGCAGGTTTCGGCGCTGCCGGCGAGCCGGAGCGCTGCGGCAACGTGTCCGATCAGTTCTGCGGACCTTCGTCGAAGCGGAGCTCGTCGACCAGTGCGCTGGCCTCCTTGCGGTGCGCGGCAATCTCGGTCAGCGGAGTCTTGTCGGCCTTGAGCTCGCCCCAGCTGGCGACCAGTTCCGACGGGGCGACGCCGGCGACCACCGGGAATTCGTAGTTGCCGCTGGCATAGAGGTGCTGGGCCTCGTCGGAGAGCAGGAATTCGACCAACTTCTGGGCGTTGGCCTGGTTGGGTGCATATTTGGCGATCACCGCGCCCGAGACGTTGACCTGCGTGCCGTCGCCGTCGGGATCGGGATAGATGATGCGGGCGGCGGCGGCCCAGGTCTTCTGCTCGGGCTCGGCGTCGTTATTGAGCATCAGGCCCATGTAATAGGTGTTGCCGATGGCAAGGTCGCAGCTGCCGTCGAGGATCTTCTTCACCTGGTCGCGGTCGGCGCCGGAGATCGGGCCATTGAGGTTGTCGCGGACCTTGGTCAGCCAGTCGCGCGTCTTGTCGACGCCCCAGTGGGCGATGCGGGTGGCGATAAGGCCGATATTGTAGACGTGCTGGCCGGAGCGGGTGCAGAGACGCCCCTTCCACTCGGGCTTGGCGATATCCTCATAAGTCAGCGCCGTCTCGGGGACACGATCCTTGCTGGCGTAAAAGACGCGGGCGCGCAGCGACAGGGCGATCCACTGACCATCCGGATCCTGGTAGGCGGCCGGCACGCGGGCCTGCGCCTCGGCCGGGATGGTCTGGGTGATACCGAAATCCTTGGCGTTGGCGAGGTTGCCGATATCGACGGTGAGCACCACGTCGGCGGGCGACAGCTCGCCCTCGGCCGCAACGCGCTCGAGCAGGCCATCGCCAGCGAACAGCACATTGGTCTTGATGCCGGTTTCGGCGGTGAACTTGTCGAGCAGCGGCTGGATCAGACCGGGCTCGCGGTAGGAGTAGACATTGACCTCGCCGCTCTGCGCCAGGGCGGGCCCGGCCGCCAGCGTGAGAAGGAGGGCAGTGCCGAAGCGCGAAAGCAAGCTCATGATCGTATTCCAGGTCGCGGGAAGCTCCCGCTCAGGCGTGGTTCTGCTTTTTCTGAGCCGCCAAGTCAACAAACCGGATCGTGAAGCGGCTCAGTGGCGTTCGAGGCCCCTGGCGGCGAGAACCTCGTCCGATGCGGCCGAGGTGAGGAAGGCGGACAGCACCCTGGCCGCCTTCGCATCGCGGGCGGCGGCGCTGATGCCGATGGCGAAGTCGATGTAGCTTTGCAGCTCGGACGGAAAGCGGCCGGCCAGCACGACATCGGGAGCAGCGGCGAGGATGGAACTGACGGGGATCACAGCCAGCTCGGCCTCGCCATGGGCCACGGCGGCCGCGGTTTGCCCGCCGGAGGTGGCCACGAGCTTTGGCTTTACCTCGCCGGCAATGCCGAGGCGCTCCAGCAGGCCGATGAAATAGCTGCCGCTGGTGCCTTCATTGGCGTAGGCGATCGAGGCCGCGCTCTTCAGCGCATGCTCGAATGCCGCTACGGTGCCGAGGTCAGGCAGCGCGCGACCCGCTTTGGCAGCGACGCCCATGGCGATCCGCCCGAACGGCACCTGGCTTGCGGGATCGAGCTTTCCCAGTACGGCGAGAGCCTCGACCAGATTGGGATTGATGATGACGAGATCGAAGGGTTCACCGGCTTCGATCTGCTGCTTGACGATCGGGTTGAGCTCCCAGCGGGCCGCCACGGTATAGCCGGTGGCAGCCTCGAACTCCGGGATCAGCGCGAGGATTGCAGGACGGACCGCGATGGCGCCAACAAGCCGGATCTCCTGGCTCACTGGCCGGTCTCGCGGACCAGGTCGGCGGGAATTAGCAGCGAGAACATGGTGCCGACGCCAACGGCCGGATCGACCGACAGCGACAGGGCGTTAACCGCCAGCAGCGAGCGGGTGAGCGCCAGACCGACGCTGGAGCGCACCGGCTGCAGGGCTTCGCCGTCCTTGCCCACGCCATCGCGGAACACCACGAAACGCTCGCCGAGATCGCGGCGGGCCTCACCGCCGTCGCGGACATTGACGATCACGGCGCCGTCGTCCTCCTGCTGAGCGGAGAGGATGACCGAGCCGCCGACCGGCGTCTGATCGATGGCGCTGGCCAGCAGATTGAGGATCGCCTGGGTCAGGGAGGCGGTGTCCGCGGTGATGCGTGGCAGCCGCTCGGAGACGGCGTTGCGCACCAGCACGCGGGCTTCGCCAGCCTGGCCGCGGACGCGGGCGAGGCAGCTTTCGAGCAGCGCCACGAGGTCGATGTCGTTGGCCTCGGCCGGGTAACGGCCCTCGCGCAGGCGGCTATAGTCGTCGAGCTCGTCGACGAGGTGAGCGATCTCCTGTCCGGCGGTCTTGATGTCCTGCGCATATTCCAGGTAGCGCTGGTTCTCGATCGAGCCGAACGACGCCGAGCGGATCAGGTCGGCGAAACCGATGACGGTGTTGAGCGGCCGGCGCACGCCCCGGCTGATGCGGGTCAGCATCGAGGGCTCGATGTCTTCGGCAGGCTTGGTCACAGGAGCCGGCGGAATCGGCGGAATGGCCTTGCGGACGAAGGCATAGTAGCCCGCGATGATGCCAGCCTGCCCTTCGGCGAACAGCGTGATGCGGGTGTTGGGCACCGCTCCGGTGAAGGTGATGGCCGGACGCGCCGTTTCGGCGAAGCGGGCCGGGCGTTCGAGGAAGCGCTTGAGGTCGCCCAGTTGCGAAGGCTCGATGAAGCTCGCCAAGGGCTTGCCGACGATATCTTCCTCGACATGGCCGAGCACGATGCGGCCGTGCAGCGACACCGTGGTGATGGTCGCGGACCGGTCGGCAGCGATGAAGCCGTCGTCGCTGGTTTCGGCCGCGAGCTCGGCGAAGCTGCGGACAGCAGCCTCATGACCGATGCGGTTCTCAGCGATACCGGCCGACAGCATCAGAGCCGGACGGCCATGCCAGGTGATCGACTGCAGGCGGGCGTTCACCGAGGCGAGGCTGCCATCGCGGCGCACCAGCTGGGTCACGGGCCCGGCGACCGCGCTGTCCTCGGACGGGAAGATGGCAGTGAGACCGGCGGCACGCAGGCTCTCGATCGACTCGTAGCCGGCGAGATCGGTCAGCGCCCGGTTGGCGAACAGAACCTGCTGATCGCGGAACACCAGGATGCCGAGCGGCAGCCGGTTGAGGATGAAAGTCTCGCCATTGAGGTTGATCAGCGCGCCTTCGTTGCCGGTGGTGGGCGGCGCGGCCGTTTCGGCCGGCGGCGCCGAAGGATGGGCGCTGACCCGATCGGTGAGGATGCGGCTCAGCTCATCGAAATTGTAGCGCGAAACGCGCTCGACGGTTTCGGCGTCGGGGATGGCGGAGAGGGTCTCGGCCGGCTCGTCGTCGGCGGGCAGTTCCGGTGCGAGCGCCTCGAAGCCACGGCCGATGACGCGCCAGGTCGTGGCGGCGAGCGGCTCGGGCTGCGGCTCGGCAGCCGTGTCGATTTCGGCGCCGGACACGTCCTCAGCCGCGATCGCCTCCGCGTCCGCGATCGCCTCTGCGGCCGGGTGCTGTTCCGCGACCGGGAGCTGTTCTGCGGCCTCTTCTTCGTCGGCGAAGTCGATCAGTGCGCCGATAACGTCGAGCTCGGGCGATAGCGGAATCGCGAACGGCGCAGTCTCGGGCGACAGTTCGGGCAATGGCAGGGTCTCGTCAGCCTCGACCGGGTCGGGCACCAGCGGCTCATCCACCTGCTCGGGCGGCGGACCGGCGAAGTGTTCGTCGCCGGGGCTGAGCGCGGTGTAGAGGCCGCCATCGTCGGCGAGCCGGTCGAACAACGAAGCGAGCGTACCCGGCACCTCAGGGGCGGCGGGAATCGGCTCGACCCAATTGTCTTCTTCGGCAATCACCGGCTCGTCGTCGGCACGCTCGAGCGGCGGCAGGCCCATCGGCAGCAGCGGTTCGGGTTCGGGGACGAAGCGCGGCGGCGCGGGGGCGTCTTCGCGGGCGATGACGCCCTCCTCCGCCCGCACATCCGATATTTGTGCCGCCGGCACGGGCGGCGAGGCGAGGCGCTCGAACAGCAGCAGCATGGCGTCGTGCGGGCTGGCCTTGAAGCGGGTCAGCTGCAATTTGTCGCCGGCCAGGGTGATCTCGGCGCTTTCGGCGTCGTGCGGCAGGCCTTCACTCTCGATGATCGGAGCAAAGTGCTCAAGCGCATGGCGCGAGCCGCCGGCGATCTGTCCATCTTCACTGACCAGCAGGAACTCGGCGCCATCGGGCAGGAGCCTCGCGGTCAGGGCATCGACCTGCATCGGATCGTGCGCCTCGAGCAACTCGGGTTCGATCGGGTCGACGCCAACGATCAACAGGCCCGTATCGCCGTTTTCGAGTTCGAGCGGCGTGCAGGTGCAGGTGGTGGAGATCGGCCGCTCGCCGGCGAGGAACTGGATGCGGCTGAGGCTCGAGCGTCCCATCGAGCCGAGCCGGATCAAGCGGGCGATCTGGCCCTTGATCGGCACCGCCTCGGGCGCCAGCCTCAGCCCATGCTTCTTGATCTTGCCATGGAAGTAGCGCGCCGCGTCGTTGCGCCAGAGCAGGGTTTCGCCATCCTGCGACCATAGCCAGGCGGGGCGCGCGTCGGCCCAGTGCACCAGCACCAGCCGGGCCGTCGGCGATTTGATCCACTCAGCGCGCACGCGTACTCTTTTCCTGCCTCGTGCCAATTCGACACAAAGCGAACTCGGAATTTAATCTTCTCTAAATATCCCGGGGCCCCTCCCCGGTCCATATCGCGCGGACGTGAGCGGCCGGCATTCGCTGCCGATGGTTAAGCCCGCGGCCGTCAACAGGGGATGAAAAACAGGCTCAAATCGACGCTTGCCAGCAGCGATAAGTGAAACTATGGTCCGCCGCGCTTGCCGGGCCGCCTTAGCTCAGTTGGTTAGAGCGCTAGATTGTGGATCTAGAGGTCCCCCGTTCGATCCGGGGAGGCGGTACCACTCCCGCACTGGCCCGGCACCAAGCAAATCCCCCCGCAGACACTGAGTAACGCTGGCCCATCCGGGCCCGGCGTCCCTCTCACATGGAGCGAGGCGATGGCCCGCGAGTTCATCCTGACTGGTGCCCCGGGCGCCGGCAAAACCGTTATCCTCAGGGCGCTTGAAGCCCAAGGCGTAGACGTGGTCGAGGAGGCGGCAACCGATGTGATCGCGCTCGACCAGGGGCGCGGCATCGAGGAGTCGTGGCGACGGCCAGAGTTCATCAGCGACATCGCCCGGCTGCAATTGCTGCGGGCGGCGCGGCCTGCGTCGGGGGCGGTGCGGGTGGCGGACCGGTCGCTGATGTGCACGCTGGCGCTGGCGGAATACCTGGGCCATCCAGTACCGGAAGTGCTCGCCGAATCAATCCGTTCGATGCTGGCGTCGGGGCAGTACGAGCGGCAGGTGCTGTTCGTCGAGCTGCTGGGCTTCATCACCAATACGGAGGCCCGGCGGATCAGCCTCGCGGATTCGATGCGGTTCGAGCGGTTTCACGTCGAGGCGTATGAGCGGTTCGGGTTTGAGCTGGTGCGGATCCCTGCCCTGCCAGTCAACCAGCGGGTCGCCATGGTGCGGTCGCTGATCGGCCACCCGGCCGCCGCGACGATGAACCCTGACTGAACGAAGCGTTCGCGACGGGTTCAAGCATCTGATGGCAGTGGGAACGGCAACATTGCATTCACCATGTTGCCGAGGGGCTCCCGCATGCCGAAGTCGTTCAAGCTCATTGCCACCGCCATCGTCGCCACTGCCCTCGCTATCGCTCCGGCCTTTGCCGCGCAATCCCCGGCCGGGACCTGGCAGACGGTCAGCGGCGAGTCGCGGTTCGAAGTGACGCTGTGCGGTGACGGTACCGAGGTCTGCGCCAGGCTGGTGTGGCTGCGCGATGATGCGCGCACCGCCGACAACCTCAGCTACCTCAACTCGTATGTGCTGAAGGGCGCCAAGCGGGCGCTCGAGAACAAGTGGCGCGGCAGCGCCGAATACATGGGCGAAGTGGTCAAGGGCACGCTGACATTGGTCGACGGCAACACCATGACCATCAACGGCTGCAAGGGCGCGCTCTGCCAGAAGTTCGAGCTGACGCGGATTTGACTGAAAAATGCGGGGGATGCCCAGCAACCAGTCTTACCATCCCCGCGTTATTGAGCGGTTACGCGTGCACGGAGTATTCAGAATGGATCGCCGCGCCTACAGACTGACGTCCCCAGTTGCCAGCCGCAGGGCGAAGTCATGGCTGGCTGCGGCGCACGACGCCCGGTTGCGGCCGACCAACCCGATCGCGCCGATTGACGCGCCGGAGCTGCCGATGGTCGTCAGCTTCGAGGGGCTGACCGCGGTGGAGCAGCAGGCGGCGCTCGCCGCCTTCCCGGGCGGCAAGCGCTTCATGCTGCAGGGCTGAGTCACTGCGACAGCCGCAGGTCTGAGATGTTCTCACCGATTTCGCGGAAGGCCTTGATGAGGTCCGCGTTGTTGCTCGCCAGCTTGAAGTTCTTCGGCTCGGATGCGCATTTCTTCAACAGGTCAACGGCCGTGCCGGTCTCGGGCAGGTTGAAGCCCACGGTGTAGACCACGACATCCGTGGCGGGCTTCTGCATTTCGGCGCATAGGTCTTCCGCCTGGCCGAGCGGGCCGGCCATACTGCCCGAGGTGCCATCCGGCGCGCTGCAACTTACGTTATCGACGTCGACGCCCTTGCAGTACTCGGTGTTGTACACGCCATCGGTCATGATGATGACAATCTTCAGCGTGTTAGGCGCGGTGTATGAGGCGGGCTTCGACTCGAAATCTCCACCCACCGTCGCCGCAGGATCATCGAACAGCTCGGCGAAATTCGGCGATACCAGATACCAGGCCCACGCCGTACCAATCTGCCCGGCGGTACCTCCACTGGGTAGCAGCGCGCCCTGCACGGTATAGGCCTCGAGCTTGGCTTTATCGGCGGTAAGTGGCTGGATCTTGACAGGATTGCCGGCGCAACTCGCATTGCTGGTGTAGTTGATCGACAGCGGCGTGGTGCTGGGCGCGATATCTGTAAAGCTGTCGGTCATGCGCTCGGTGACGCACGAAGGAGTGGGCCGATAGAGCGTGCTGCCGGTGCCGATCCGGTAATACTCGCAGCCATACTTGGTGCACCAGGACTTGCCCGTCGTCACGGGCTGGACGTAGGTCGTGCCGGGGCCGTAGACCGGAAGCGAGAAGGTGTCGTTCGTTACCTTGGTGATCGTGTAGTTCTTATTGTTCAGCGACGACATTCCGGATGAAACGTCGGTGATTCTGATGTAATCGTTGGTCGCGTATCCATGAGCTGCGACGGTAAACACAATATTGCAGCTGGCGATAACGCAACGCTTCATCTTGTCGGTCGTGCCGGTCTGATATGCGGCGTAGCCTCGCCCATCAACACGCGAACCGCCGGTGGTGTATAGTTCGAAGTCGTTTGCCGTTTTGTTCTTGACGACGTAGATCTTGTCGTTCAGATCGAGCATGCCCTTGACGCCGGTGATGTAAATTACGTCGTCATTGTTGAAGCCGTGGGCATTCTGAGTGATCTTCACTGGCCGGGTCTGACTTGCCCCGCTGATATCCTTCTCGAGGTTCCACCAGGCGACAGACGTCGCTGGCTTTGCCCCCTGGATCGCGCCACGCGCTTCTACCGCATAGGCGGCGCCAACGTTCACGGCGGTCGAGTACGGCACCAGCGCCATTTTGGAATAGGTTGGAGACTGCTCGTCCTTGACGACCAGCGGAATCAGTGTTGCGAGCGCCGTCTGCAAGGTCGCGATGCCGTCGGTACCCATTGAGCCGGTGGTGTCGAGCGCCACCGCCACCTCGAGGTTGACCGAGCCACGCGTCGCCTCGGACAGGATGCTGGTGGTCATGTCAGTGACGCCGACCAGTTGCACGAAGGCCATCGGGACGGTGATCGTTCCCTTCAGCTTGAGGGTACCGGTGGTCGTAGTGGCGTCGGCCCAGTCCACGGTGACCGTCAGGCTGTCATCATTCAGCCGCTCGAGCACGAGCTCTTCGGCAGAGAGTCGGAGTTGCTCTTCGGTCTGGCTGTAGATCTTGGGCGCCAGGCCGAGCGCTGCAGAATCAAGGGCGATCTGCATCTTGGTGCGGGCGGTTTCCATGGACGTGTAGTCCACGGCAGCGCCGGCCATGGCGACGAGGACGATGGCCAGCAGGCCAAAGATGACTGCGAAGACGCCGCGTTCATCGGCGCGGAACCGTTTGAAAAGCTCGAAAATGCCGCGCATAGCGCCGGAAGACCCCCAGAATTCCGGCGCCAGTGTCGCTGAAAATCCTAACTAAAGCACAATCACCTTGGCGCCAATTTTGACGCGCTCGTACAGGTCTTCGACATCATCGTTGACCATGCGGATGCAGCCCGACGAGACATCCTGACCGATAGTCCAGGGCTCATTGGTGCCGTGGATACGGTAGAGGGTCGAACCGATATAGATGGCGCGGGCGCCGAGCGGGTTGTTGATGCCGCCGGGCATGTAGTCGGGCAGGTTCGGCTGCCGGACCTTCATCTCGGCGGGCGGGGTCCAGCCCGGCCACTCGCGTTTGTTGGACACTTTGTGCGTGCCGCTCCACTCGAAGCCGTCACGCGCCGTGCCAATGCCGTAGCGCAGCGCCTTGCCGTCGCCGAGCACCAGGTAGAGGTGCTTCTCGCCGGTGTTGACGATGATGGTGCCGGCCTTCTGGTTGGATTTGTAGGCGACGATCTGCCGGCGGAACTCGGGCGCGAGGCGCACCTTGTTGCTCTTCAGCTTGTAGCCCGGACGGGGCTTGGAATCGTGCAGCGACGGGCGCGACTGCAGATCAAACATGAACAGGCCCTGCGCGGCGTTGGCCGTATCGGCAAAGACGGACAAGGACACGAGGCAGGCAGCGGCGGCGAGCACCGCCCGGGACGAACGCAGCATGGCACACACTCATCATTGGTACGCGGACGCCCGAGGGAGGTCGGGCGTCGCGCAGTATTAATGACAATATCGAACGCGACGTGAAGGAAATTGGTTAAGTGAAGGTGAGCCGGCGAGCTGGGTTTGTTGTTGTCCGAGCGCCCCGGCGAACATTTTGCACCGGGGCGCGGACGCGAATAGCCTACGCCACCTGCTCGACCAGTAGCTCATCCAGCCGGTCGTAGCTCTGAGCCATGCCGTCGGTCATGCCGGTCAGCAGCACCTGGTCGCGAACCTCCTGGCTGTCGAAGCTCATGGTGAGGGTAAGCGTGGTCCGGCCGCCGCGTTCCTCGAAGGTGGTGGTGACCACCGCCTCGCCGGGTGTGCCGATCATCCCCTCGGTATGGACGATACGGGACGGGACGACGATTTCGCGGTAGCGACCAGTGAAGCCGAACTCGGAGGCGTCGGCGTCGCTACGCCAGATGTAGCGGTAGGTGCCGCCAACGCGCAGGTCGATCTCGCAGATGGGCATGCTCCAGCCCGGCGGGCCGAGCTGCCAGCGCTGCACAAGCTGCGGCTTGGTATGGCAGGCAAAGACCAGGTCCGCAGGCGCGTCGAAGCTGCGCGACACGGTGACGGCGTTGTCAGAGGAGTGGGTGATTGTCAGGGCTGCGGGCATGCTGAGTCTCCATCTATAACCTGAATGTTCTATAACGTTCTGGTTATAGATGGTCAAGACTGATGATTTCGCCGCCCCTCCACCATGCTTCGCATGGTCCCCCTCCCCCGCCACGCAGGGGAGGATCACACCCGCTACAACAGCACCTGCCCGGCCTCCGGTTCGTCGGGGATCTGCCAGCCGTCGGGCAGGAGGCGGCCGAGGGCGGCGGCGGCGTGAGCGAGGCTGAAGGGCTTGGTGAGCACTTCGCTGGCCCCCAGTTCCCTGGCGCGGGCGATGGTTTCGCGGTTGGGGTAGGCAGTGATCATCACCACCGGGACCCGCCCATTGGCGGAAAAGCGCGGGTCGCGGATCACCTCGAGCAGCGCCGCGCCGTTCATTTCCGGCATGTACCAATCCATGAACACGATATCGTAGCGCGTCGCCTGGATGGCGCCGACGGCGGGCGCGGCGCCGGGGAGCTCATCGATCGAAACCAGGCCGAGCTTGCGCAGGGTTGCCGCCACTGCGGCGCGCGCATAGGCATTGTCGTCGACGACGAGCGCCTTCAAGTCCTGTGGCAGGATCATTGGCGTTTGGCCCCCCAGCCGATTCGCCAGTTATGTTGTCGCGAGAAACGAAAGCGTGCGGACTTCCGATCGCGATTGCTTGACGCGAGATCGAACCGGAAAGCACCTTCCCTGATCGCGCTATCTTGCCTGACGCGAGATCGAACCGGAAAAGTCTGCAACTTTTCCTGATCTCGCTTATGGGGCTCATCTATTTACCGGGAGTTAACCATGTCAACGCCGACCGAGGTGATGCGCTGCAGCTGGGCGGGGAGCGACGAGCTCTATCAGCACTATCACGACCGCGAGTGGGGACGGCCGGTGACGGACGACGTGAGGTTGTTCGAGAAGCTCTGCCTCGAGGGGTTCCAGTCGGGCCTCGCGTGGATCACCATTCTGCGGAAGCGGGAGAATTTCCGCGCGGCCTTCCATGGCTTCGACCTCAAGAAGGTCGCAGCGATGGACGAGGCCGATATCGAGCGGTTGCTGAAGGATGCCGGCATTATCCGGCATCGCGGCAAGATCGCCTCGACCATCAACAACGCCAAGCGGGCGCTGGAGCTGCAGCAGGAGTTCGGCTCACTGGCCGCCTATTTCTGGAGTTTTGAGCCCGAGCCGGTGAAAGGACCGATCGTCTCTGGGAGTATCCCGGCAGAGACCGAGGCGTCCAAGGC
The DNA here is from genome assembly GCF_001424865.1 of Devosia sp. Root105. Taxonomy (NCBI): domain Bacteria; kingdom Pseudomonadati; phylum Pseudomonadota; class Alphaproteobacteria; order Hyphomicrobiales; family Devosiaceae; genus Devosia; species Devosia sp. Root105. The sequence goes on along the minus strand of NZ_LMCR01000019.1, from coordinate 147,504 downwards.
GATGAGCAAGGACCTGAGGAAGCGTGGGTTCTCGTTCGTTGGCCCGACGACGAGCTATGCGTTCATGCAGGCGATGGGGCTGGTGAACGACCACGTCGATGGGTGCTTTTGCCGGGCCGAGGCGGCAGCTGAGCGGAATGCGCTGAAGCGACCGAAATAGCCTCACCTCTCTCTGTCCGGCGGTGCTTCGGGCACTATCGAACCTCCACCACCAGCTGGCATCGAGTTGGGGGCAAAAGCAGCGCGTCAACTCGACCGGCCTCATCCCCGCAAAGGGGGGAGATGGGGCCGGTGCGCGTGGCACCCGGCCCCGCTCTTACCTGATCAGCAGCAGCGCCATCAGCTCGAGCTTGGACAACTTGAGCTCCGGGCGCAGCTCATCGCTCGGGTTGAGCTGCTGTTTCGGCTTTTGCGCGTTGCGGCGAAGGCCGAGTTTGCGTGGAAAGAACATCGTGTCGTCCGGCGGCGTTACGCCGGCTCCCTCAATATCGGGTTTGCTGTTGGCGGCTCAGGAACAGCACCATGAGTTCGAGGCCGGTGACGTTGCCGGGTAGCGGCATCTCGTCGTTCCGCCGCTCCCGGGCCGGAAGCGGTTCGTCGACAATGGTGTTCCGGCGACGGTCGCTGGAGCGTTTGAACAAGAACATCTGCGTATCCGGACGCGTCACGCGCCGGCTCCCTCAGGATGGGTTGCGTCAACGGCTCATGAACAGGGCCATGAGTTCGAGGCCGGTGATGTTGCCGAGCAGCGGCAGGCCGTCCCTCTGCCTCTCGCGAGGCGGCAGGGGCTGGCCGAGATCTGGCTTCCGACGTCGGTCGCCGGGGCGGTTGAACAAAAACATGTGCGTGTCCGGACGCGTCACGCGCCGGCTCCTTGAATGATTGAACTGGTAACGGGCGCCGGCCGGACGAGAGCGAGCCCTCGCCGGGACCGGACGAGGCAAAGCCCTCGCCGGGAGGCCGGCGCCCCTGGAGTGCTCTACATGGGGAAATCGGGCGGCAGCCCGATGTCCCTGAGCAGGTGCGGCGACAACGGAGCGGCGCTGCCGCGGCGATAGGGCCGGAGGACGCGGCGCAGCATCGCATCGGCACGGCGCCGGGCGATGAACAGGCGGATCCGCCCGATGAGGCCGATTTGCCCGATGTCGAATTCGGGCGTGTTGAGGATGCGCGACGTGGCGCGGTCCCGTACGATGAGAACCATCTGATCTGTCCGGGACAAAGCCCGGTCCTCTGATGCAAGCAGAGGGACAGCGGTGGCGGACTGCGGCCTCACGAGAAGACCGCAGCCGCTGTCACCGATAGTCCCAGTGGCTTTTCGGCTCCATCACCTCGGGCATCAGCCCGAGATCGCGACGGAGATGACTGGGCACAGGTGGCGAGCCGCGAGACTTGTAACGTCTCGCCGCGCGCGCCAGCTGGGCGTTGGCAAGCATCGTGACGGCTGCTGATACCAGCGCGCCGGCGACGCCGACATGGGTGTGCGCCTGAGCGCGATTGGTGCGTGCCGGGGCACGGGTCTGGAGTTCAAGAGTCATGATCTCATCCGGGCGCAATGCGGCCCGGTCCTCTGGTTGAGAGACAATGGTGGTGGCGACGGAATCCGGACGCGAAGGCGCCGAATGGCGATGCCGGTTGCTGGGGTTCAGTCGAGGCTAGAAAAGGCTGGAACAGAGGACCCCGGGGAGGGGTCGGCGCCGGTTAGGCGCGAGAGAGACCAGCTGGGTTAACGCCAGGACCGGAAACGAACATCGAATGAATCATGCGTCGCCTCCTCTTTGGTTGGCGTTGAACGAAGGGGCTGATACGCCGACTCGGAAGCAATGCCAACCCCGGATGCGGCAGGCTGACGCACCACGCATGATACTGTTGCCGCAAAGACACAGGTGGTTTCCTTGAGTCAGCGGGGGCTTTCCGTTAGGAACCAGCCTCAGATTCCGGGCTCTGACCAGCAGACACCATGACCGACAAGAAGAAGCTCATCGCGCCGCGGTTGCCGCGCGGCTTCGAAGATCGTTTGCCCGCCGATATTTCGGCGGTGAACGCAATGACGGCGAAGATCCGCGCGGTCTACGAGCGCTATGGCTTCGATCCGGTCGAAACGCCGCTGCTCGAATATACCGAGACGCTCGGCAAGTTCCTGCCCGACACCGACCGGCCGAACGCCGGGGTGTTCTCGCTGCAGGACGACGACGAGCAGTGGATGAGTCTCCGCTACGATCTGACGGCGCCGCTGGCCCGGCATTTCGCCGAGAATTTCGACAAGCTGGCCAAGCCCTATCGCAGCTATCGAGCCGGCTATGTGTTCCGCAACGAGAAGCCGGGGCCGGGGCGGTTCCGCCAGTTCATGCAGTTCGACGCCGACACGGTCGGCGCGGCGGGGCCCGAGGCCGATGCCGAGATGTGCATGATGATGGCCGACACCATGGACGCGCTGGGATTGGCCGGCAAATACGTGGTGAAGGTCAACAACCGCAAGGTGCTGGACGGAGTGCTGGCGTCAGCGGGTGTCGTCGACGAGGGGCAGAAACTCTCGGTGCTGCGCGCTATCGACAAGCTCGACAAGTTCGGCACCGACGGGGTGGCGCTGCTGCTTGGGGAAGGCCGCAAGGACGAGAGCGGCGACTTCACCAAGGGTGCGGGCCTCAGCGACGGACAGCGCGCCGTGGTGCTGAACTATGTGCGTGGCGAAGAGCCGGAGCACAATGAGGGGATTGCCGAGCTCAACGCCATGCAGGCGCTGTTCGACGCGGCCGGCTATGGCGCGGACAGGATCAAGATCGATCCGGCAGTGGTGCGTGGGCTCGAGTATTACACTGGCCCGGTGTTCGAGATCGAACTGACCTTCAAGGTGCAGAACGAGAAGGGCCAGGATGTGGTGTTCGGCGCGGTCGGCGGCGGCGGGCGCTATGACGGGCTGGTGAGCCGGTTCCGTTCGGAACCGGTGCCGGCGACCGGCTTCTCGATCGGCGTGTCGCGGCTTGCCCATGCGCTGCGGCTGACCGGCAATCTCGGGGCCGAGGAGCCGCTGGGGCCGGTGGTGGTGCTGGTGCTCGATAAGGAGCAGACGGCGCGCTACCAGGCGATCACCTCGCGGCTGCGCCGGGCGGGGATCCGGGCCGAGATGTTCATGGGCAATACCAAGAACTTCGGCAAGCAGGTGGCTTATGCCGATAAGCGCAACGCGCCGGCGGTGATCATCGAAGGCACGCAGGAACGCGAGCTCGGCAAGGTGCAGATCAAGGACCTGATCGCTGGCAAACAGGCGGCCAAGGCGATTGCCGACAACGCCGAATACAAGGCAGCGCGGCCGGGCCAGTTCGAATGCGACGGCGACCTCGACGCCATCGTTGCGGCCATCGCCGAACTGCCGGCAGTGGCCGCCTACCTGGAAGCCAACAAGTGAAGACAGCCTCTGAGCGATATGCGGCGCTGGTGCGGCTGGTCGAGTCGCGCACGGTGACGCGCGCCACCCCGGCGCTGCTGCTGCCTGCCGGCCCCTATTTCGATCTCGCGGGTGAGGAATTCGGGCGGAACCTGCTGCTCACCACGACCAATAACGGCGTCGAGTACTGCCTGAGGCCGGATTTCACGCTGCCGATCGCGCAGCAATATCTCGAGGAGGGGCTGACCGGCGCCCCCTCGGCCTACACGTATCTCGGCCCGATCTTCCGCCAGTACCAGTCCACCCCGGTCGAATTCGAGCAGGCCGGGCTCGAACTCCTGGGCCAGGCCGACGCCGACAACGCGCTCGACCAGGTGCTGACCTTCGCGCGCTGGGCGCTGGCCATCTACGACATCACCGCGCCGAACGTGCGGCTGGGCGGGGTCGGGCTGTTCGAGGCGTTCCTCGAAGCGGCTGAGATCCCGGTGGCGTGGCGCAGCCGCATCCGTCACCGTTTCGGTCACCCCGAGGCGCTGGAGCGCCTGATGGAACGGCTCAGCAACCCGGAAGAACGGGTGGAGGCCCCTGCCCCCGATAGCCGTGACACGGTGATCGAGATCGTGACCGATGCGATGCTGTCGGGCGGGCTGAGCTTGATCGGCAGCCGCACGCCCGAAGAGATCGCCGACCGCTACCTCGAAAAGCAGGCGCTGGAATCGGCGCCGATCCCGCCCGAGACGGTGGCGCTGCTGCAGAACTACCTGTCGGTTGCCGAGAGCACCGAGACGGCATTCGAGCGCATCTCCGAGATGTGCAAGCAGGCCGGGTTCGATTTCGACGAGCCGCTGTACCAGGTGCGCAACCACGCGGCGGCGCTGGCGGCGCTATCGCCCAATGCCGACGTGATCTTCGATGCGAGCTTCTCGCCGCGCCTCGACTACTATACCGGCATCGTGTTCGAGATGACCGGCTCGGACGGCGAAGTGCTGGCGTCGGGCGGCGAGTATGACCGCATGCTGGAGCGGCTGGGCGCGGGCGAGCCGGTAAAGGCCTCGGGCTGTGCGCTCTGGGTCGACCGGCTCGAGAGGGAGGCCGAACAATGAGCACCTTGCCCGGCGGCCTGACGCTCGCGATCCCCAGCAAGGGGCGGCTCGAGGAGCTGACCCGCAAGGCCTTCTCGACGGCGCGGATGAACATCGCCCGTCCGGGTGGCGCGCGCTCCTATGTCGGCTCGATCAAGAACCAGCCGCAGGTGACGGTGCGGTTCTATCCGGCGGCCGAGATCGCGCGCGAGCTGATCCTCGGCGGTGTCGATATCGGCGTCACCGGTTCTGACCTGATCCACGAGGCCTCCGAGAACGGCGAAGAAAACGTCCTGTTCGTGCGCGGGCTCGGCTTCGGCGAAGCCAATGTGGTGGTGGCCATTCCCGACAGCTGGATCGACGTGCAGCAGATGACCGACCTCGCAGATGTGGCGTCGGATTTTCGCTCGCGTCATGGCCGCTGGCTGCGCGTCGCGACCAAGTATGTGAACCTGACGCGGCGGCACTTCGCCAAATACGGCATCGCCGAGTACCGCATCGTCGAGAGCGCCGGGGCGACCGAATCGGCACCGGCAGCCGGCTCGGCCGACCTGATCGTCGACATTACTTCGACCGGCTCCACCCTCGCCGCCAACCAGTTGCGCGTGCTGGAGGACGGGCTGATCATGAAGTCGGAAGCGAACCTGATCGTGTCGCGTACTGCCGACTGGACGCCGCTCAGGAAAGCGCAGCTCGAAGCGCTGCTGTCGATCATGGGCGGGGTGCCGCCGGGGATCTCCACCCTGCTGTGAGCTTCGACCTGACGATCCTCGTCGCCTTGGGCTTCGTGGGGCTGCTCGCGGGGTTCGTCGATGCCATTGCCGGCGGCGGCGGGCTGATCGCCATTCCGGCGCTGCTGGCGGTCGGCATACCGCCGGTCACCGCGTTCGGGACCAACAAGCTGCAGTCGGTAGTGGGCACGGTGATCGCCGCCTTCACCTACTGGCGCAAGGGGTTCGTGTCGCTGAAGCTGCTGGCGATAGCGATCCCGCTGACCTTTGGCGGCTCGTTCCTCGGGGCGCTGGCGGTCAAATCGATCGATACGACCGTGCTGCAATATGCCGTGCCGGTGGCGCTGATCGCGGTGGCGCTCTACTTCGCGTTTGCGCCCAGGCTCACCGACGAGGACAGCCACGCCCGGCTCGGCATCGCGATCTTCCTGCCGCTGATGGGCTTTGCCGTCGGGTTCTACGACGGCATCCTGGGGCCGGGGACGGGGTCGTTCATGACGCTCGGCTTCGTGACACTGTTCGGCTTCGGGGTGACGCGCGCGGCGGGGCACACCAAGGTGCTGAACCTCACTTCGAACCTCGGGGCGCTGGCACTGTTCATCCCCTCGGGTAACGTCGTGTGGCTCGTGGCGGGGGTGATGATCGTGGGGCAGATCATCGGCGGCTATCTCGGGGCACTCACCGGCATCCGATTCGGCGCGAGGCTGATCCGACCGCTGGTGGTGGTGGTGTCGATCGCGCTGGCGGTGAAGCTGCTGGTGTTTCCGTAGAGCGCCTTGAGCCGTTAGCGGCGGAAAGTCAGGATGCGGCGTTCGAGCCGCCCCTGCAGCAGCGGCAGCGCGAGACTCATGGCGTGCGCGAGCTGCCGTGGGACGGCGCGAAGCTCGTTCAGCACACCCTGCAAACCGCCACGGCTCGACTGGCGCTTGCCGCGGATGTCGGAAGGAACCGCCACCTGTTCCTGCTCGCAGATGGCAGGCTCCAGCACAAAGGGCGCGAGCCGGCCGAACAGCGCCGAGCGGCCGGGGTTGAACATCATCTGGTCGATCGGGTCATCTACCGAGGTGGTGGCATCGAGCAGCGTGCGGGCACCGGCGACGGAGACGACGTAGCCAGCCGTGCCGGCGCACTTGCCGTAGAAGCGGCCGACTCGGCGGCTGTGAGCCTGACGGGTATCGCGATCCATGAACATCGGGCGATGGCGGCCATAGCGTTCGAGCTTGACGACATCGGCGCCCGGGGGGATCCAGCCGGTGTCGGCAAAGAATTGAGCACAATCGTCGGCAAGGATAGCGTCGTCCTCAAGCACGACGGCGTAGGGCTCGCCCGAGGCGAGGAACCGGCGCCAGAACGTCCTGTGGCTCAGCGTGCAGGCAAGGTCGCCGCGGGAGATGCGGCCATGCACGCCGGCCCGCACCTCGATCTCGGCGAACTCGGGGGCGTCGGTCTGGGCATCGACGGCGTCGATGTAGTCGAACTTCAGACCCAGTCGTTCGGCCTGCTGCTGCATAAACGCCCGGCGGTCGGGGCGGCGCGCCAGATTGATCACGTAGACATGCATTCGACACCGCGGGGTGGTCAGGATTGCCGTGCTGCTTCTTGGCCAATGCCGGTGACTATGGCAAGCGCCGTAGGCGGCGGTTCAGGCTTCGTTGAGGACGCACGGAGAGTTGCGTCGTCGGTTGGTGTCAAAAACGCTAGTATCTCGAACAACTTACATTCGGCAGGTGAAATTATGCGCGCATTTCTGGGCCTCATGAGCCTGATGTTTCTACTGCTGGTCGCCTCTCCCTTGCAGGCGGCGAGCTTTGATTGCAGCAAGGCGGCGGCCGCCGATGAAGTGGCGGTGTGCCGCGACGGCGTGACCTCGGCGCTCGACAGCGAGATGGCCGGGCTGTTCTACGCCTACGACAAGGTGCCGATGTTCATGGGCGCCAACGGCGCCCGGCACGACGACGCCGAAGCGTTCCTCGCCGACCGCGGCAAATGCGGCGCCGACATCACCTGCCTGCGCAAGGTGTATGCCGAGCGGATCGCGGCGCTGAAGGCGGAACTGGGCGCGTCGATGCAGCAGTTCTCGGACCTGCAGAACCAGGTGCCGCCGGTGACGGCGCCGATCCCCGAAGGGGTGGAGACGCTGATCGCTGGTTTTGCCGAACAATGCACCAAGCTGGGTGGCACGCTGAACGCCGGCGGCGATCGGCCAGGGCTGCTGAGCGCCGATCTCGATGGCGACGGGATTGCCGACTACGTGATCAACTCGCAGCCGCTGCAGTGCAGCAATTCGGCGACGGCGTTCTGCGGCAATGGCGGCTGCGCCGTGCAGATCGCGGTGTCGTCGGAAAAGTTCGCCGCCCCGATCGAAGCGCTGGGCGGCATGCCGACGCTGGTGCAGGCCGAAACCGGGACGACGGCGCGGCTATGGGTCGACAGCACCAATTGCCCGAAGGCGACGGCGGCTGACGCCTGCTGGGCAACCTACGCATGGGTGGGCGGCAAGCACACGGTGACGTATGCGGCAGAGCCGGCGCCGGCGATGTAGCCTGCGGGTCTCGCGCCTCCCGCACACCCCCTCCCAACCTCCCCCGTCAAGGGGGAGGTGCCGCATCTAGCTTGTGGCTCAATCCGTCTACCCGCGACTCAGCAGCCGCCCCTCACCGCGTGTTGTGCAGCATGCCCTGGAAGGCGCGATAGCTGGCCTTGGGCGTCCGCACCTGCGTCTCGTAGTCGACATGCACGATGCCAAAGCGCGAGGTGTAGCCTTGCGACCATTCGTAGTTGTCGAGCAGCGACCAGGCAAAAAAGCCCCTGACATCGGCGCCCTGCCCCTGCGCGTTGGCGACGGCCCGCAGATGGTCGTCGTAGTATTTCACCCGGCGCTCGTCATTGGTCTCGCTCATACCGGTTTCGGTGACATAGAGCGGCAGCTTGGTGTAGTCGCGGTTGACGCGGACCAGCAGGTCCTCGAGCCCCTTGGGGTAGATTTCCCAGCCGAGATCGCTGGTTTCGAGGTCGCCGGAGCGGCGCTCGGCGCCAAACAGCCCATTGGGGCCGGCAGCGTAGAGGCCGCGGGTATAGTAGTTGATGCCGAGCCAATCGAGCGGACGGGAGACGACTTCCATGTCCTTCTCGAAGCCCTCGGGCAGGTACTCGGCCAGCCGGCTGGTGAGCGCCTCGGGGTAACGGCCCTTGAACACGCCATCGAGATACCAGCGGTTGAACAGCGCATCGCCGAGGTTCTGCGCTTCGATGTCCTCCGGCTTGTCGGAGGCGGCTTCGGTCTTTTCGAGGTTCAGCACGATGCCGAGATTCTTGACGCTCTCGGCGCGCAGCGCGTCGATGGCGGTGCCATGGGCGAACAGCACGTGGTGCATGGCACGGGACGCGGCGCGAAGATCGCGATAGCCCGGAGCATGAATGCCGAGGAAGTGGCTGAGGAAGGCGACGCACCATGGCTCATTGATGGTGGCGGTGGCGTGGAGGCGATCGCCGAAGTGATGCCCCACCACGGCAGCATATTCGGCGAACCAGCTGGCAATATCGCGGTTCATCCAGCCGCCCTTGTCCTGCAGCGGGCTCGGCAGATCCCAGTGATAGAGCGTGGCGTAGGGCTTGATGCCGCGCTCGAGCATGCCGTCGATCAGGCGGTCATAGAACTCGAGCCCTTTGGGGTTCACCGCTCCGGTCCCTTCGGGGATGAGGCGCGGCCAGGCGAAGGAGAAGCGATAGGCGTCGAAGCCGCCATCGCGGATCAGGTCGAGGTCGCCAGGCCAGCGGTTATAGTGGTCGCAGGCGATGGCGCCGGTATCGAGGTTCTTCACGTTGCCGGGCGTGGATGAAAACGTGTCCCAGATCGAGGTGCCGCGGCCATCGGTCTGGCCGCCCTCGATCTGATAGGCGGCAGTGGCGGCGCCGAAAGTGAAATTCGGGCCAAGCTCGTCACGCGAAATCGAAAACACTTCTCACTCCTCAACAGGGCGGCGCTTATGCGCTCGTTGTGGTCGTTCAGGGACGGCGATTCTCGACGCCCGCGGATCAATGTAATCGATTGCATAACAGTGCGAAGAAGGGATGTCACCGGTGTTACCGAGAAGCTGGTGGCTGTGGCCCCCACCCCTGTCCCCTCCCCGCAAGGGGGAGGGAGACCCTCACACTGCTATCGAGGCGATCGTCTCCCTCCCCCTTGCGGGGAGGGATCAAGGGTGGGGGTCAGCCCGCGCCGGCGTTAGAGGGCCACCTCAGGAAGATCAGCTCCGGATCGCCCTCGTCGAGCTGCTCGAACAGGCCGGTCTGCTCGAAGCCGAGTTGCGGCAGCAGGCCGCGCATTGGCGTATTGGACTCGTTGGTCGAGGTCCAGAGTTTCTGGTCGGGCGGCGTGAGGCTGATGCAGTGTTCGATCAGGGTACGGCCGATGCCGGCGCGGCGGAAGGCGGCGCCGACCATCAGCATTTCGATGAAGGGCGAGCGGAAGAAGCTGCGCGTCAATGCGACATAGCCAGCGACGGCGCCGTCGCGCTCGGCGAGGTGGCACTGGCCCAGTGCGACCCATTCGGCAATGGCTTCGCGGCGGTCGGCGCTGTGGGCAGCGACGTGATCGATGGCAATGAGCGCGTCGATGTCAGCTGCGGTGGCGAGCCGAAGCGACAGCATGGCTCAGGGTTTCAGCTGCGGGCTGGCGGCGAGAATAGCGCGGACGATGGCGCGGAAGGCCTGCGCCTCGGCGCCATCGGGATCGGTAGCGACCACCGGACGGCCGGCATCGGAGCTTTCGCGGATCGACATCACCAGCGGGATTTCGCCGAGGAACGGGATATCGAAGGTGTCGGCGGCGACTTTGGCGCCGCCATGGCCGAAGATGTCGTAGCGCTTCCCGGTGTCCGGAGCGACGAAGTAGCTCATGTTCTCGATGAGGCCGAGGATCGGCACGTCGGTGCGGAGCAGCATGTCCATCGCCTTCTTGGCGTCGATCAACGCCAGATCCTGCGGGGTGGAAACGATGACAGCGCCGAGCAGCGGCACCTGCTGGACCAGCGAAATCTGGATATCGCCGGTGCCGGGCGGCAGGTCGACGACCAGCACGTCGAGGCCGCCCCAATCACTCTCGCGCAGCAGCTGCCGCAGCGCCGAAGTGGCCATCGGGCCGCGCCACACCACCGCCTGGTTGGCGGTGAGCATCGAGCCGATCGACATCGCCTTGAGGCCATAGGCCTCATGCGGGGCAAAAATGCCGTCGTCACGAACCGCAGGCTTACCCTCAAGCCCGAGCAGCTTGGGGATCGAGGGCCCGTAAAGATCGGCATCGAGGATACCGGTGCGGAGGCCCTCGGCGGCAAAGCCAAGCGCCAGGTTGACCGCGACGGTGGATTTGCCGACGCCGCCCTTGCCGGAGCCGACGGCGATGATATGGCGGACGCCGGGCACAGCCTCGCGTGGCGGTGGGCCGGGACGGCCCTGCGCCTTGGCCTGGCCGGTCGCGGCCTGGGCGCGGTCAGAGGTGAGCGACACCATGACCTTGCGGCCCTCAGCAACCTTTTCGGCCGCAGCCTGGGCAGCGACGCGGGCCGGACCGAAGGCGGCTTCCATGCCCGGCGCAACCGAGATGGCAAAGGCCACGGCGCCGGTGGTGACGATGATCTCGCTCAAGCCCCCATAGCCCGCCAGTTCGCCGCCGCCGGGGATTTCGACGGAAGCGAGCGCGTTGCGGACGGCGGTGGCGATGAGTTCATTGGCCATGGGGGAAGCCTTGCCTGAATTTCCCCGCTGTCACCGGGTCATTCCCGCGCAAGCGGGAACCTCTGTTTGCAGTGGATGCGGCGCGCTCCGAAACGGAGATTCCCGCTTTCGCGGGAATGACTCCGAGTGTGTGGCGCGCGCCCTGCCTTCAGCCGATCAAAGGATCGACTGGCCCGTCGACTTCCAGTCTTTGACGAACTGCTCGAGGCCCGACTTGGTCAGCGGGTGGTCGGCCAGCTTGTAGATCACCGCCGGCGGGATGGTGGCGACGTCGGCGCCGGCCAGAGCCACCTCGGTGATGTGGTTCGGGGTGCGGATCGAGGCCGCGAGGATCTCGGTGGCGAACGAATAGTTGTCGTAGATGGTGCGGATGTTCTCGATCAGCTCGACGCCGTCGGCGTTGATGTCATCGAGGCGGCCGATGAACGGCGAGATGTAGGTGGCGCCGACCTTGGCCGCGAGCAGCGCCTGGTTGGGCGAGAAGCAGAGCGTGACGTTGGTCTTGATGCCTTCCTTAGAGAAGGTCTTGGTGGCCTTCAGCCCATCGATGGTCAGCGGCACCTTCACCACGACGTTCTCGGCGAGCTTGGCCAGCACATGGCCCTCGGCGATCATGCCGTCATAGTCGGTGGCGGCGACTTCAGCCGACACGGGACCAGGAACGATCGAGCAGATCTCCTTGATCACGTCCTTGAACTGGCGGCCGGACTTGGCGATCAGCGAGGGATTCGTCGTCACCCCGTCCAGCAGGCCGGTTTCATAGAGATCGCGGATGTCCTTGATCTCGGCGGTATCGACGAAGAACTTCATTTCGTTCCCCTCCAAGGGAGATGGTTAGCTGCTCTTTAGGTAGTCACAAACGGCAGTCGAGACAACGTCTCAGCAAAGCAGGGACCGGTCTCAGCGAAAGCCGAGACGGAGTTCAGCGGATGGCGGCGAGCATCTTGTCGGCGAGTTCGCCGATCCGATCCTCGGGGATTCCCGCGACGTTGATGCGACTGTCGTTGATCATGTAGACGCCGTCGTCGAGCTTGAGTTTGGTGACGACATCCTCAGGCAGGCCGAGCAGCGAGAACATGCCGGTATGCTCGGCGATGAAATCGAAATCCTTCGAGTTCGAGCGCTGCCGGATGGCGTCGGCAAGTTTGACGCGGAGGCGCTTCATCCGTTCCCGCATCTCGGTGAGTTCGGCTTCCCACTCGGCGCGCAGTTCCTTGTCCTCGAGAATGACGCGGACGATTTCCGCGCCATGGTCGGGGGTCTGCGAAATGGTGGCGCGGATGACGTTCTGCATCTGCGATGAGACGACGTCGGCGCTGTCGCTATCCTTGGCAATGGCGATGGCGACGCCGGCGCGCTCGCGGTAGAGGCCGAAATTCTTCGAGGCCGAGAAGGCGACCATCGACTCGGGCACCGAGGAAACGACCTTGCGCACGCCATAGGCATCTGCTTCGAGCCCATCGCCGAAGCCGAGATAGGCGAGATCGACCAGCGGGAAGGCGCCGGTGCGCTTCAGGCTCTCGACCACCTCGTCCCACTGCGCATTGGTGAGGCTGGCGCCGGTCGGGTTGTGGCAGCAGCCGTGCAGCAGCACGATATCGTCGGAAGTGAGGGTGTCGAGCGCCGCCAGCATGGCCGGGAAATCGACAATGCGGGTCTTGTGGTCGAAATACGGGTAGTAAACCGGGGTCAGGCCGGCCAGTTCGGCCATCGGCCAGTGGTTCGGCCAGCTCGGATCAGAAATGAAGATGCGGCCCTTGGGGCGAGCGCGGCCGAGCACGTTCATCAGGATCGACAGCGCACCGGTACCGCCAGCGCCGTTGACGCAGCGGATGCGCTTATTGTCGACCACACCGCCCAGCGCCAGATCGACGATGGCGGCGGAGAATTCCTTGTTGCCGACCACACCCTTGTAGGTCTTGGTCTTGGCGCTATCGAGGATGCGCTGCTCGGCCTTTTTCACCGAACTCATGACGGGCGTAACGCCCTTGGGATCTTTGTAGACGCCGACGCCGAGGTCGATCTTTCCGTCGCGGGGATCGGCGGCATACTCGGCCATCAGCACGAAAATCTTGTCGAGCGTGGCCTTCTTCAGGGTCTCAAACATCAGGTCTGTCCGGGGAAAACGAGAGCGGGGTGTTTATAGGCGGTGGTGGGGGAATTGCAACGGGGCGGATAGTCTGGGTTGGTGCATGTGGCCCCACCCCAGAGAGGCGAGAGCCACGCTGCAGTGACCGTCTCGCTCCCCCTTGTGGGGAGGGATCAAGGGTGGGGGTGGGCCACAGACACCAGCCCTACCGTTTCAACCCCGCAATCAGCTGCGGCACCACTTCGAACAGGTCCCCGACCAGCGCGATATCGGCGATCTTCATCAGCGGCGCCTCGGGGTCCTTGTTGATGGCGATGATCTTCTTGGCGCCCTGGATGCCGGCGAGGTGCTGCAGCGCGCCGGAAATGCCGATGGCGATGTAGAGGTCGGGCGCGATGATCTTGCCGGTCTGGCCGACCTGCCAGTCATTGGGGGCGTAGCCGGCATCGACCGCCGCGCGGGTGGCGCCGACAGCAGCGCCGAGGACTTTGGCAAGGTCGGAGACCAGCGCGAACTTTTCGGCCGAGCCGAAGGAAACACCGCCGGCGACGACGACCTGGGCGGTCGAGAGCTCCGGCAAATCGCTCTCGGTGCGGTGCGCGGCAAGGAAGCGAGCGACCGCGATGACGTCGGCATCGACGGAATGGACAGGGGCATCGTTGCCTGTCGCCGTCGGGCGGAAGGCCGAGGCACGGATGGTGAGGAGCTGTTTGCTCTGCCCAGACGATACCGTCTCGATGGCGTTGCCGGCGTAGATCGGCCGATCGAAGCGGGTCGGGCCGTGGATGGCGACGACGTCGGTCACCGGCATCAGGTCGAGCCTGGCGGCGAGGCGCGGGATGGCATCGCGGCCGGTGGCGGCGGCGGCGGCAACGATATGGGTAAAGGGCTCGGCGAGGCGGGCGAGCAGCGCGGCGACAGCCTCTGCCGATTGGTTGGCAAGCGCGGCGCTGTCGGCAACGAGCACCTTCTCGACGCCGGCAAGCTTTGCGGCTTCGGCGGCAACGGCCGAGACGCCCTGGCCCGCGACCAATAGATCGACCGGGCCGAGCTTTTCGGCGGCAGCGACGATGCGGGCCGTGGCGGCGGAGAGCACGCCGAGATCGTGTTCGGCGAGAACGAGGACGGCCATCACAGCGCCTCCAGCTCGGAAAGTTCAGACTGAATTGCCGCGGTCAGTTCGGCAGCATCGGCAACCCGGCGGCCGGCCACGCGTTCGGCCGGCGGGCTCACCTTTTCGAGCTTGAGCCGCGGCGTGAGATCGACGCCGAACTCGGCGGCAGGGCGCACGGCAAGTGGCTTCGAGCGCGCCTTCATCACCATGGGCAGCGCGGCGTTGCGCGGGGTGTTGAGGCGGAGGTCGGCCGTGACGATGGCGGGCAGCGAGACGCCGACGGTGGCGCGGCCGTAGTCGACCTCGCGGGTAACTTCGAGTCCGTCGCCCGTGACCTTGATCTCCGAAGCGAAGGTCGCCTGCGGCCAGTCGAGCAGGCCGGCCAGCATCTGGCCGACCTGGTTGGAGTCGTCATCGACGGCTTGCTTGCCGAGCAGCACCAGATCGGGCTGTTCCTCGGCAACGACAGCCTGCAACAGCATCGCCACCGCCAGGGTTTCGACGCGGCCATCGGCCTCGATCAGAATGCCGCGATGGGCGCCCATGGCAAGGGCGGTAAGGATGACGTCGTTGCTCTGCTTGGGCCCGATAGAGACGACGACAATCTCGGTGGCGTGGCCGGCTTCACTGAGCTGCACCGCGGCCTCGACGGCGTGCTTGTCGAAGGGGTTCATCGACATGCGCACGTTCTCGGTCTCGACGCCCGAGCCATCGGAACGGACACGGACGCGCACCGCGTGATCGACGACGCGCTTGACGGCAACGAGGATTTTCATCGGTTCCTCCAGTGTTGCCGGGTGTTTGGCAAATATGACGGAGAGGGGCAAGTTCGGACGGGGAATTTCTGACTACTGGAGAGTGGGTTGGGAGAATGGCGTGCCTCTCGCTCCAGGAGAGGCCGGCGCGTGGTGACCCCCCACCCCTGTCCCCTCCCCGCAAGGGGGAGGGCGACCAAAATGCTGACATCAGTGTATGCGTCTCCCTCCCCCTTGCGGGGAGGGGACAGGGGCGGGGGTCCGCAGCCACCGGCCCAGGCGTCCGCGCACCCCATCCGCAAGATCGTACCTTCGGCGGGTTGACGCCCTACCCTGCTCCCCCGCACAGTGCGCGCTTACTAGCGTTCAGGTCTTTCATGCCCGTTATCAATCGTATCGCGGAATTCGCCGACGAGGTCGCCGAATGGCGCCGCGACTTCCATGTGCACCCCGAACTTCAGTACGAACTGCCCCGTACATCGGGGAAAGTGGCCGAGCTGCTGCGCTCGTTCGGCGTCGACGAAGTGGTCACCGGCATTGCCCAGAGCGGCGTGGTGGCGGTGATCAAGGGGCGTGGACCGGGCAAGAATATCGGCATCCGCGCCGACATGGATGCGTTGCCGATCCTCGAACGGACCGGCCTCGACTATGCCAGCCAGACGCCCGGCCGGATGCATGCCTGCGGGCATGACGGGCATACCTCGATCCTGCTCGGCACGGCAAAGTACCTGGCCGAGACGCGCAATTTTGACGGCAACGCCGTGCTGATCTTTCAACCGGCCGAAGAAGGCGGCGCCGGCGGGCGCGCCATGGTGGAAGCCGGCATCATGGATCGCTTCGGCGTCGATGAGGTCTATGGGCTGCACAACATGCCCGGCCAGGAAGCCGGCAGCATCGCCATGCGGGTCGGCGGCCTGATGGCGGCGAGCGATGAGTTCAACATCGTGATCGAAGGCCAGGGCGGACACGCCGCCTGGCCGCAGAACACGGTGGACCCGGTGATGATCGCGGCGCAGCTGATCACGGCGCTGCACACCATCGTCTCGCGCGATATCGATCCGATCCGCTCGGCAGTATTGTCGGTGACGATGATGCAGGGCGGCGAGGCGTTCAACATCATCCCGCAGAAGGTGAAGCTCACCGGCACGGTGCGCTCGCTGAACGACGAAGTGCGCGACCTGATGGAAGAGCGGCTCAAGGCGGTGACCAAGGGCATCGTCGAAACCTTCGGCGGCAAGGCCGAGGTGAACTATCGCCGCGGCTATCCGGTGGTGGAAAACACGCCGGACGAAACGGCCTATGCCGCGGCCATCGCCGCGACTGTGGTGGGCGAGGACCGGGTGGACGCCAATGTCGACCCCAAGATGGGCGGCGAGGATTTTTCCTACATGCTGCAGGCGCGGCCGGGCGCTTACGTATTCCTCGGCAACGGGCCGAGCTCCGAACTGCACTCGGACACCTACAACTTCAACGACGAGATCATCCCGGTTGGGGTGAGTTTTTTCGTGAAGCTGGTCGAGGGTGCTTCGCAGAGATAGCAGTGCGTGGGGCTACCCCTCACCCCGGCCCTCTCCCCGGGAGCGCTTATTGCGCCCCTTGGAGGGGCGAGGGGGCGATGGGCTCACCGGCGGTGCCACACGCGTCCCCTCGCCCCTCTGGGGAGAGGGAGGCGGATGAGGCCAAGGGCCTCACCGCGGGGTGAGGGGCGCCAAGCACTCGATATTCGCCCAACGGCCCGCTTCCCCCGCAGCGCAAACTCGTCGATAGTTAGCGTCCTAGCCATCTCGACTCGTTCCGCCAAATGACCTCCCCCCTGCCCGCCGGCACCATTGTCCGCCGGACACTCGTCACATTGCTGATCTCGGCGGCCGGTGGCGGATTGGCGGCGCTGGTCAATCTGCCCGCCGCGTGGCTGATGGGTGGGGCGCTCGCGGTGGCGATCGCGGCGCTGCTGGGCGTCAAGGTGATGCTGCCGACCTGGCTGCGCGACGCGACCTTCGTGCTGACCGGATTGTCGATGGGCGCGGCAGTGGCGCGCGATTCGCTGACGCTGATCGTGCAATGGCCGGTGACGCTGGCGGCGCTGGCGGTGGAGCTGATCCTGATCATCACGCTCACCGGGTTCCTGTTGCGCAAACTGTTCGGGCTCGACCGCGGCACCGCCTATCTCAGCTCGTTCCCCGGGCATCTGAGCTTCGTGATGTCGATTGCGGCAGCGGGCGTCGGCGATACCCGGCAGATCATCATCATCCAGGTGATCCGCATCCTGATCCTCACCATCTGCGTGCCGATCGGAGCGCTGTTCCTGCCGATCGGGCACTACGAAGGCGCGCCGGTGCAGGATCCGATGGGGTTCGAGACGCTGCTGCCGGTGGCCATCGCCTGCGCTATCGCGGGGTTCATCCTGACCAAGCTCCGCGCTCCGGCCGGCTATGTGCTCGGCGCCATGGCGGTGGCGATCTGCGCCAAGTTCGCCGGGCTGTTCGAGGGGTCAATGCCGCAGCCATTGCTGATCGCGACCTTCATCCTGATCGGCGGACTGATCGGTTCGCGCTTCAACGGCATCACCCGCGCCGAGTTCAAGCAGGCAGCGATCGGCGGGCTGGCCGGCACAGCGCTGACCGTCGCCATCGCCACGGGGGTGACGCTGGCGGTGGCGCCGTTCGTCGACATGCCGTTCGGGCAGATCTGGCTCGGGCTGTCGCCGGGAGCGCTCGAGGGGATGGGCGCACTCGGCATCGCGCTGGGGTTCGATACGGCGTTCATCGCGGCGCACCATGTGAGCCGGCTGCTGATGCTCACCTTCGCCATCCCGGTGGTTGCAATGCTTATTCGGGACAAAGAGTTGCCCTAGGCGACAAGGACTTGCCGTAGGCCGCAAGCCTGCCCAAATCCTCCGGCACATGCCTCCCGGTCCATTGGAGACTCAGATGCTGCGTCCGCTTGTCCTCACCATCGTTGCCGCCACCCTGTTCGCAGCCGGCCCGGCGATGGCGCGCGAAAACTGCAACCTCAACGACAACCTGCCGGGGCTGAAAATCGAGTTCGGCTTCTCGGCGGGTGGCAAGTCGGGCGGCGACGGCGACAGCTTCGACCAGGAGGTCGTGAAGATGGAACTGCGCCGGCGCGGCGTCGACGCCCGCTCGGTGAGCTTGGCGTCGGACGGCTGCGTCGAGGCCTTCGTGCAGTACCCCGATGGTACCTGGCACAGCGACTATTATGACCCCGATACCTGGGAACAGGTGGACTGAGGGTTAGATCGCGCCAGCGCATTTCATCGCCGGGCCGTGCCGGCCCAATAGCTGAGCTTGGCTTGGCTTGGCCTCGCTCCACCCACCGGCTGTCATCCCTGCGAAAGCAGGGACCCAACTCACAGCCCGAGCAGGTGGATAACCGGACGAGGGCTGCGCCCTCGCCGTGGGGTCCCAGCTTTCGCTGGGATGACACCGTAGTTGGGGTGGTCGCAGTGGGTCAGCCCGCACCGCAGGCTGCTTACTTCGACCTCCTTCTGCCGCCGAACGCCACCTTCATTTCCCCGGTCGCAAAGAAGGCGAAGCCGTTGGCTTCGAGCTTCAGCTTGCTCTTGCGGCGCTCGGCGCCGTGCGAGAGCTCCAGCGGCTCTAGCCCTTCGCCCCCGTCGAGCGTCACGGTGAGCGGGTCGGCGGAGAGGTTGAAGAGGCACGTGATGGCGCCGTCCTTGCCGGTGCGGCGGAAGGCGAGCAACGGCTCGGCGACTTTCAGGAATTCGATATCGCCTGACGCAAAGACCGGGTGGGCGCGGCGGAAAGCCAGCGCCTTGCGGTAGAAGCTGAGAGTCGAGTCCGGGTCGGCGTTCTGGACGGCGACATTCAGAGCCGAGTGGTTCGGCTTCACCGGCAACCACGGCTTCACACTGGAGAAGCCGTTGGGGGCGTCGCCCTCTTCCCACGGCATCGGGGTACGGGCGCCGTCGCGGCCCTTGTATTCGGGCCAGAAGCGGATGCCCGGCGGGTCGGTCAATTCCTCGAACAGGATATCGGCTTCGGGTAGACCGAGCTCTTCGCCCTGATAGAGACAGACCGAACCCTTGAAGCTCAGCAGCATCGCCGCCGCCTGGCGGGCGAGATCGGCCGGGTTCCGTGAATACGGCGCCCAGCGGGTCATGTGGCGGTTAACGTCGTGGTTGGAAAAGCTCCAGCACGGCCAGCCATTCGGCGCGCCGGCGAAGAACTTCGCCATCTTGGTGCGGAAGTGTTCGGCGGTGAACTCGGGGCCGAGCATGTCGAAGGTATAGGCCATGTGCAGCTTGTCGCCGCCGGAGGTATATTCCTCCATCAGTTGCAGGCCGCGATGGCTGTCGCCGACTTCGCCGACCGTGGTGGTGCCCGGATACTGGTCGAGGAGTTTGCGCACCCGCTTCAGGAAGCCGACGTTTTCGGGCTGGCTCTTGCCGAACTTGTGGTCCTGCATGTCGTATGGGTTGACGGCATAAGGCAGGTGCTTGGGCCGCCGCGCCGGCGGGTTGTTCCTGAGCTGCTTGTCCTGAAAATAGTAGTTCACCGTGTCGAGCCTGAAACCGTCGACGCCGCGCTCGAGCCAGAAGCGCATGACGTCGAGCACTGCATCCTGCACGTCGGGGTTATGGAAGTTGAGGTCGGGCTGCTCGATCAGGAAATTGTGGAAGTAGTACTGCCCGCGGCTGGGATTCCACTCCCAGGCGCGGCCGCCGAACACCGATGGCCAGTTATTGGGCGGCGAGCCGTCGCGCTTGGGGTCGGCCCAGACATACCAATCGGCCTTGGCATTGGTGCGGTTGAGCCGGCTCTCGCGAAACCACGGATGCATGTCCGAGGAATGGCTCAGCACCTGGTCGATGATCACCTTGAGACCCAGCGCGTGGGCGCGTTTGATCAGGTCGTCGAAGTCTTCGAGGCTGCCGAACAGGCGGTCGACTTCCTTGTAGTCGGAAACGTCGTAGCCCATGTCGCGCTGCGGTGACTGGTTGATCGGCGAGAGCCAGATGCAATCGACGCCGAGGCTGGCGATGTGATCGAGCCGGCGCATGATGCCGGGCAGGTCACCGATGCCGTCGCCGTTGCTGTCCTGAAACGAGCGTGGGTAGACCTGATAGATCACCGCGCCGCGCCACCAATCCGTCATCGAAGTCTCCGCCGTTTCGTATTTGCAGTGTCGCGAGGGGCCACCGGAAAGGCAATCGCTTTGACGGCATGGGGGTTCCGCGTCGATTGCGGCGCAGTTTGCTTCGGCGGTAGAATTTATCCGGGCGCGAGGGGCGCCCTGGGGAGTTCAAACAATGCTGCCGATCAACTGGTTGGCCGTGCTTGTCGCCGCGATCATCCGCATGGCCGTGGGCTTTGCCTGGTATTCGCCGCCGCTGCTGCTGAAGCCGTGGCAGGCGCTCACCGGGGTGACGCCGGAGACGATGAAGGCGGGGCTCGGCAAGGCGATGGTGGTCGATGTCATCGCCTCGCTGATCATGTCGTTCGCGCTCGCCAACATCATCGTCGGCGCCAACATCGCCGACTGGCTCAATGGCGCGCTGGCCGGCTTCTGGGTCTGGCTCGGCTTCATGGCGACGCTGCTGGTGTCGCTCTGGGGTTACGAGAACCGCTCGCTGAAGCTGATCGCCATCAACCTCGGCAACAACCTGATTGCGCTGGTGCTGATGGGGGCGCTGCTGGCGGTTTGGCGGTAGTGGCGGCCTGGCGCTTCCTGTGAGAGTTGGAAGCGGCTGGCGGGTAGCGACGGGCTACTCGGACCAGGCGCATTTCAGCAATGATTTCCGCCGCATCGTCGGGCGGGCGCCGTCGGACTATGCACGGGCGGTACGGGGCTGACCGTCACTCGTCGCCGCGGACGGCAACCGCCTGCTCCACCTTGGCGAGGACGGCAGGAAACCGCTCGATGTAGGAATCGAGATGCAGCCGCTGGATCATCAGGCACTTGGTCTCGCTGAGCGCCCTGACGCTGGCGATCCGCGTCGTGTGCTTCATGTTGGCGATCTCACCGAAAAAGTCGCCGACTCCCAGCTCGTTGACGCGCTTTTCCTCCGGTTTGCCGAGCGCCTTGATGACTTCGACGCTGCCAGAAACAATAAGGAAGAATGCGGCGCCGACGCGTCCCTCCCGGAGAATGACCCGCCCCGGCTCGTAGGTTTCGAGGCGCGTCGACGGGATCAGCTCCTCGAGGTCCGCTGCGTTCAGCTCGTGAAACAGCGGTGTCTGCTGCAGCAGCTCGACTATTTCCATTGGCGCCAACTCCGACGGAAATCTCGCGACAAGCAAATACCCGTCTGTGCGCGGGGTCAACGTGGTTGGTAGGTCGGGCACTTCGGCCGGTCGTTGCATCTGCCACAAACGCGATGTCATGCCAGCGAAAGCTGGGCCCCCTCGGCGAGGGCTCCGCCCTCGTCCGGCATCGGCTGGCTCAGGTGGCGAGTTGGGTCCCTGCTTTCGCAGGGATGACATCCAGTGTTGGGTGAGTGCGGGGCCGGGCCGGCCCCGCCACCCGTGTCTCAGCTCTCGTAAGCCGCCGCTGGGAACTGCGTGGCGTACTTGCCGCCCGAGCAGTCGATCGAAGCGCCGGTGATGTAGTGGGCCTGGTCGGATGCAAGGAAGCAGATGAGGTTGGCGACGTCCTCGGGGTTACCCCACTGGCGCAGCGTCAGGGTGTCGAGCAGCCGCTGCTGGCGGGCGTCGGGCAGCTTGGCGAAGCTGTTCATCTCGGTCGGGATCATCCCCGGCGAGTAGGAATTCACCGTGACATTGAACGGGCCGAGCTCGCCCGCCAGTACTCGGGTGAACTGCACCACCGCCGACTTGCTCGCCGCATAGGCGGCGCTGCCGATCGAGGGGATGATGGCGGCGAATGACGCCGCATTGAGGATACGCCCGGAGGCCTGGCGCTGCATGATCGGCGCCACCGCCTGGCACACCAGGAACGTGCCCTTGGTGTTGGTATCGAAATTGGCGTCCCATACCGCCTCGGCCAGCTTGTCGACGCGCGCCCCGCTGGCGACGCCGGCATTGTTGACGAGGATATCGACCCGGCCGAACGCCTCGTCCACGGCGCTCACCGCGGCGTTGACCTGGACCGCCTCGCGCACGTCGCAGAGGATACGGAGGCCGGGCCAACCGGCCTCGGTCCACTCCATCGCGGCATCGTCGAGCAGATCCTGGCGGAAGTCGATGATCGCGACGGTGACGCCTTCGGTGGCGAGGGTCCGTGCGATGACGCGGCCGATGCCTCGGCCGGCGCCGGTGACGATGGCAACTTTGCCCTTGAGATCAATCAGCATGATCAGACCACCGCGCTGAGCAGGGGTTCGCCGGCGAAGTGCGCGACGATATTGGCAACGACGAGATCGCCCATTTTGTTGCGTGTCTGGTGCGTAGCGCTGCCCTGGTGCGGCGACAGCACGACATTGTCGAGGGCGAAAAAGCCCTCGGGCACCTGCGGCTCCTTCTCGAACACGTCGAGCGCCGCGCCGCCGAGCTTTTTCGATTGCAGCAGTTCCAGCATCGCCGCTTCGTCGATCAGCGTGCCGCGGGCGACGTTGACGATGAAGCCCTCGGGGCCGAGCGCCTCGAGCACTTGGCGCGAGACGATCTTCTCGGTGCCCTTGCCGCCCGGGGCGATGATCACCAGCCAATCGCTGTCACGGGCCATGTCGATGAGCTTGTCGTAGAAGATGTAGGGTTCGTCGTGCTGGCGGCTGCGGCCGTGATAGACGACGCGCATCTTCATGGCCTGGCAGCGGGTGGCGATCTCCTTGCCGATGCGGCCGAGCCCGAGGATGCCGACGGTCTTGCCGTTGAGCTCGGTGAGCAGCGGGAAGCCCGAGTTCGGCCACTTGCCCTGGCGGACAAACTGGTCGCCCTGCGGGATACGGCGGGCGAGCCCGATCATCAGGCCAAGGGTGAGCTCCGCGACCGCATCGTTGAGCACGTTCGGGGTATTGGTGACGCGGATGTTCCGCTGTTTGGCTGCCTTGGTGTCGATCGAGTCGTAGCCGACGCCGAAATTGGCGATGATCTCGAGCTTGGGGAGCTTGTCCATCAGCGCGCCATCGACATTGCCGCCGGCGATAGCCCGGATCTTGCCGGCCACCGACTTGATCAGCGCCTCCTTATCTGCCGCCTCGTGCAGTTTGTGCACGGTGTAGCGTTCGGCGAGCGCCTTCTCGCAGCGATCGAGCAGCTTGTGAGTCTGGAGAATCTCTTCCGGCATTGGTCCCATCCCTTATCGGCGCAAGGTTGTATGGCAGTTTTGCGCGAGGGTGAAGGCGACGTTGGTGGGGGTCAGCTCGCACCGGGTGCGAGACATTCACGCCGAACCCGGCTTGTGGCCTTTCAGCAAAAGTGTACCAATGAGTCCCGAGTGGGATAGGCCGCAAGCCCTTGGGAGTTGATGTCCGCAACGCCGTTTGACGAAATGACCAATGCGGATGCCTCTGTCCGCGCGCCCTACCACATCCTGGAAGAGTGGCTGAAAGAGCAGCCTCCGCAAGCCCTGGGTCTGATGTCGGCTGACGCCGAAGCCCTGTTCCGACGCCTCGGCATTACCTTCGCCGTCTACGGCAGCAACGAAGGCACCGAAAAGCTCATCCCGTTCGACATCATCCCGCGCATCATCTCGGCGATGGAATGGCGGCGACTGTCGAAGGGCATCGAGCAGCGGGTGCGGGCGCTCAACGCCTTCCTCTACGACATCTACCACCGCCAGGAGATCCTGAAGGCCGGGCGGGTGCCGGAAAAGCTGATCCTCAACAACTCGGCGTTCTGCCCGGAAATGATGGGGCTAGATCCGGCGCGCGGAGTCTATTCACACATTATCGGCGTCGACATCGTCAGGACCGGCCCGGACGATTTCTACGTGCTGGAGGACAATCTCCGCACCCCC
Organism: Devosia sp. Root105; assembly: GCF_001424865.1. NCBI lineage: Bacteria > Pseudomonadati > Pseudomonadota > Alphaproteobacteria > Hyphomicrobiales > Devosiaceae > Devosia > Devosia sp. Root105. The sequence goes on along the minus strand of NZ_LMCR01000019.1, from coordinate 123,714 downwards.
TCGGGCGTCAGCTACATGCTGGAGAACCGTGAGGCGATGCTGCAGCTCGCCCCGGAACTGTTCCAGCGCTACAAGGTGGCGCCGGTCGAGACCTACCCCGAAACGCTGCGCCGGACGATGGAGAGCGTGGCGCCGGGGGGCGTGCATGGCTCGCCCAACCTCGTGGTGCTGACGCCGGGCATCCATAACTCGGCCTATTTCGAGCACTCGTTCCTCGCCGACCAGATGGGCGCCGAGCTCTGCGAGGGCCAGGACCTGTTCGTCGATGGCGGCAAGGTCTACATGCGGACCACCAAGGGCCCCGAGCGGGTCGACGTGATCTACCGCCGCATCGACGACGATTTCCTCGACCCGCTGACCTTCCGGCCGGACTCGATGCTGGGCGTGCCGGGGCTGTTCGATGCCTATCGGGCGGGCAACGTGACGCTGGTAAACGCGCCGGGCACCGGCATTGCCGACGACAAGGCGGTCTATGTCTACGTGCCGGAGATCATCGAGTTCTATCTCGGTGAGAAGGCACTGCTCAAAAACGTCCCCACCTATAACTGCACCAATGACGATGAGCGGGCTTATGTGCTCGAGCATCTCGAGGAACTGGTGGTGAAGGAAGTGCACGGCTCGGGCGGCTACGGCATGCTGGTCGGGCCGGCCTCGACCAAAGCGATGCGCGAGGAATTCAGGAAGAAGATCCTCGCCCGGCCCGACAATTACATCGTGCAGCCGACGCTGGCGCTCTCGACCTGCCCGACCTTCGTCGACAAGGGGATCGCGCCACGGCATGTGGATTTGCGGCCCTATGTGCTGTGCGGCGACGATATCCGGATCACCCCCGGTGGACTGACGCGCGTGGCGCTGAAGAAGGGCTCGCTGGTGGTGAACTCGTCGCAGGGCGGCGGGACCAAGGACACCTGGGTGCTGGAGGACTGACCATGCTCGGACGCACCGCACAGAATCTCTTCTGGCTCAGCCGCTATATCGAGCGGGCCGAAAACATGGCCCGGATGTTCGAGGTGGGCTACCGCATGAGCCTCACCTCGCGGCGCGAGGGGGGCGCTTCGGAGCACCTGGTGTCGATGCTGCAGGCCGCCGAGGCCGACGAGGGCTTCAACCTCAAGCACAAGCAGGCGGACGTCGCGAGCGTCGCGCACTACATGCTGTTCGACGAGGAGAACTATTCCTCGGTGAAATCGTGCCTGCTCGCGGCGCGGACCAATGCGCGGTCGGTGCGCACGGCGCTGACCACCGAGATGTGGGAATCGATCAACGCGGCGTGGCTCGAGTTCTCCGCCATCCGGCCGCGCGACATCTCGGGGGCCAAGCTCCAGGAGCTGCTGTTCTGGGTCAAGCAGGTGAGCCATCGCTATCGCGGCGCCCTGCTCTCGACCTTCCTCCGCGATGCCGGCTATGCCTTCAGCCAGATCGGCAATTTCGTCGAGCGGGCCGACAACACGGCGCGCATTCTCGACATGAAGTATTATGTGCTGCTGCCACGCGCCACCATGGTGGGCGGCGATGTCGATATCCAGCAATGGACGATGATCCTCAGGGCTGCCTCGGCGCATCGCAGCTATCGGCACGTCTACCACGACCGCTACAAAGCCTGGAACATCGCCGATTACCTGATCCTCAGACCGGAAATGCCGCGTTCGCTGATCTTCTGCGTGCAGTGGATCAACCGCACCATCGATATGCTCGAGGAAATCTATGGCGAACGCACGGCCGGGCATGATGCCGCCGATGCGGTGACGGCGCTGGTGATGGACGCCAGTGTCGACAAGATCTTCGAGCATGGCCTGCACGAGTTCCTGACCGAGTTCATCGACCGCAACAACCGCATGACGGACGCCCTCGCCGAAAGCTACAATTTCTACTGATGAAGATCGCTATCCGACATTCGATGAGCCTTGGACTTGGCGCCGGCGTGGCCCGCGGGGTGCAGCACGTGCTGCTGACGCCGGTGAGCGGGCCGACACAGACAGTGCGCGAGTGGACGATCGACATGCCCGGCTTCGAGAGGGCGGCGAGCTTTGTCGATGCCTTCGGCAACCGGGCGCAGCTGGTCAGCCAGATCAAGCCCGACCCGGAACTGGTGATCACCGTCGCCGGGATCGTCGAGACCATCGACCGCAATGGGGTGATCGGCCGGGTACAGGGCGACATTCCGCCGGCGCTCTATCGCCGCCCGACCCCGGCCACCAAGGCGGCGGGGGCGATTACCTCAAAATTCCGCGCAGCGCCGAAGACCGGGCAAGACCGCATCGCCTTGCTGCACGCGCTGATGGCACGGGTCGCCGAAGTGGTGGGCGGGAGTGAGCAGACGCAGATGCAGGACGGGCAGAGCCAGAGCCAATCGCTGGCAGCTGCCGTCCATCCGCCGGCCAGCGACTACGCGCATGCCTTTATCGGCGCGGCGCGAGCACTGGAAATCCCGGCGCGCTATGTCACCGGCTATCTCCACGGCTCCGACAGTGATCAGCCGGCACTGCACGCCTGGGCCGAGGCCTGGGATGATGGGCTGGGCTGGATCGGGTTCGACGCGATGCTGCTGCTCTGCCCGACCGACAAGCATGTCCGAGTCGCAGTCGGGCTCGACGCCACCTCGACCATGCCGGTCCGCGCGATCCCGGTCTCCGGCGAGCCGCAGGTGCTGGCGATGAGCGTCGAGGCGGCGAAGTAGAGGCCGGCCACGGCATGATCCTGGTCATTGCGGCTGCAACGTCTCTGATCACGATCTTCGCCGAACCCCTCGGTTGGGTTGCTATCGGCTTCGCCCTTGCTGCGGGTTGGTTCAGAGCACCGGTGCTTGCAGTTGCCGGTCTCGCAGTGATCACAGCAACAACGCGACTGCTCCTCTATTCGCCTGCCCCGGAAGATCTGGAGGCGTTGAGCCGATCACAACAATCTAACCACGCCACGGTAGAGACTTTGATTGGCATTCAGCCCTGGATGAATGCAGGCGCCATGATACTGGTCGTCGTCCTCATGTTCCGGGTCGGACGGTGGCTGCGAGGTTTGGTGCAGCGTCTACTTGCTGCCGCCGAAGAACTCCGCTGACTACAACCCCAGCACATACAGCCAGCCGCTCACCGTCAGGATGCTCAGCACCGTCGAGATCAGGATGGTGTTGGCGGCGATGTGGACGGAGCGGTTGTAGTAGGTGGCGAAGACATAGACGTTGATGCCGGCCGGCATGGCGGCGAGCAGCACGCCGTAGCGGGCGAGATCGTGGTCGATGTGCAGGATCGGCACCATGATCACCCAGGCGATGGCCGGCTGCAGCAAAAGCTTCAGCAGCGACATGGTGAGCGACTGCCCCCAGCTGTCGCTGAGCTTATAGTCGTTCAGCGCCCCGCCAAGACCGAACAATGCAGCAGGCGTGACGGCGGCGGCCATCATGGTGATGAAGGCCTCGGCCGGCTCGACCAGCGTCACGTTCATCAGGTTGGCGGCAGCGCCGAGCGCGATGCCCCAGAGCAGCGGGTTGGCGACGACCCGCATCAGCGCCACACCGAGGGTCTTGTGGAGCGGGGCGCCATCGCGGCGCAGCAGCTCCATGGTGATCATGCCGGCGGTGATCAGCACCGGGGCATGGAAGGCGATGATCGAGAAGGCGGTGGCCAGCGCTTGATCGCCATAGGCGCGCTGCACCACGGGAATGCCGACCAGCACGGTGTTGGTGAAGGTGGCCGAAAAGCCCGAGGCGACGGCTTCGCCCGGCTTGTTGCGGAACAGCTTGGCCGAGATGACGATGCCAACGATGAACACCACGATCGCCCCGACATAGAACGGCACGATGACGCCCCAGTTGAACGTCGTCGCGAAGTCGGTGTTGAGCATGGCGTTGAACAGCAGGCACGGCGTCGCGAAGTTGTTCACGAACACCACCAGCCCACGCACCCCCTCGGACGGAAACAGCCTGAGCCGCACCGCGCCATAGCCCAGCGCGAGCATGGCGAAAACCGGCAGGATGACGTTGAGAATGGCGAGCATGGTCGGCCGGTCGGGAGAGGTGTTTCCTGATGCACGGGATGGGCGCGGGGGTCAATGACCTGACTGATAGAGACGGCCCCCTCCCGGCCTCTCCCTTGCGGGCAGGGCTATCGCATATGGAGCACTGACAGTAGTTGGATGGCCTTCTCCCCTTGTGGGAGAAGGTGGCCGAAGGCCGGATGAGGGTTCTCTCCGCGTACTCATCGTCCGTCGCTTCGCTCGTTGCGCGGACCCCTCATCCGCCCTTCGGGCACCTTCTCCCACAAGGGGAGAAGGCTAGAGGTGCCCATCGCCGCCATATGCGATAGCCCTGCCCCACAAGGGGGAGGTGAAGAGTCGAGGCTCGGTCTTCGATTGTGCCAAACGCACCAGCGCGGCACCTCCCCCATCATGGGGGAGGATGGGAGGGGGCCGTCTGCTTCGGCTCAATAACGAAACTCATCCGAACATTTCGCTATCGAAACGAACCTTATCCGCGTATAGGTGAACCAACCTCCCGGAGGATGGATTGGACGCGCTGACGCAGCGGCAGGATGACATCATGGCGCTGGCCCGGCAGCACGGGCGGGTGGATGTCGACGCCCTGGCGCTGCAATTCGCAGTGACGCCGCAGACCATCCGCAAGGACCTGAACGAACTCTGTGACCGCAAGCTCCTCAACCGCCTGCATGGCGGCGCCGCTTACCCGTCGGGGGTTTCGAACTATGCTTATGAGGCGCGGCGGATGCTGGCGGCGGAGAGCAAGCGCCGGATCGGGCTTGCCGCCGCGGCGATGATCCCTGACGACTCCTCGCTGATCCTCAATATCGGCACCACCACCGAGCAGGTGGCGATGGCACTGCGCCGTCACACGGGCTTGATGGTGGTGACCAATAACATCAACGCCGCCAACATCCTGCGCGAGGTGCCGAGCGCCGAAGTGGTGATTGCCGGCGGCGTCGTGCGGCATGCCGATGGCGGCGTAGTGGGCGAGGCGGCAGTGGATTTCATCCGGCAGTTCCGGGTCGATTACGCAGTGATCGGCGCCTCGGCGATCGATGCCGACGGCACGCTGCTGGATTTCGATTTTCGCGAAGTGAAGGTGGCGCAGGCGATCATCGAGACGGCGCGCAAGACTATCCTCGTCGCCGACGCGATGAAGTTCGAACGCACCGCGCCGGTGCGCATCGGCCACCTCGAGCAGATCGACGTCTTCGTCACCGATGTCGCCCCCTCCCCCGCCATCGCCGCGATCTGCGCGGCATCAGGCGTCGAGCTCCATATTGCCAGCGAAGGACTACCCCCCAGATGAGTGACGCAGCAGACGCGTTCGATGTGTTCGTCATCGGCGGCGGGGTGAACGGCACCGGCATCGCCCGCGATGCAGTGGGGCGCGGCTATTCGGTCATGCTGGCCGAGATGCATGACCTCGCCTCCGGCACTTCGTCGGCGGCGACCAAGCTGGTGCATGGGGGCCTGCGCTATCTCGAGCACTACGAGTTCCGGCTGGTCCACGAGTCGCTGGCGGAGCGTGAAGTGCTGTGGGCCTCGGCGCCGCACATCATCTGGCCGCTGCGGTTCGTCCTGCCCTACGAGAAGAACCTCAGGCCGGCCTGGCTGCTGCGGCTCGGGCTGTTCGTCTACGATCACCTCGGCGGGCGGAAGCTCTTGCCGGGGACCAAGACGCTCGACCTCAGCAAGGACCCGGCCGGGCGACCGCTGAAGCCGGGGCACAAGGTGGCATTCGAGTATTCGGACGGCTGGGTCGACGATGCGCGCCTGGTGGCGCTTAACGCCCGTGACGCCGCCGACAAGGGCGCCCGGGTGGTCACGCAGACCAAGGTCGTCTCGGCACGCCGCGAGAACAACCTGTGGCGGATCGAGCTGGTCGGCCCGGCAGGTAACGAGACGGTTTCGGCGCGGCTGCTGGTGAATGCCGGCGGGCCGTGGGTCGACCAGGTGATCCGCGAGACGGTCGGTCGCAACGAGGCGCACCATGTGCGACTGGTCAAAGGCAGCCACATCGTGGTCCGAAAACTCTTCGACCACGACCGCTGCTATTTCTTCCAGAACGCCGACGGCCGCATCTTCTTTGCCATCCCCTACGAGGGCGATTACACGCTGATCGGCACCACCGACCAGGATTTCGAGGGCGACCCCACCGGGGTCAAGATCAGCGATGCGGAGACCGACTATCTCTGCGCCGCGGCGAGCGAGTATTTTGTCAAGCCGGTGACGCGCGACGAAATCGTCTGGACTTATGCGGGCGTGCGGCCGCTGTTCGACGATGGCGCCAGCGCCGCGCAGGAAGCGACGCGCGATTATGTGCTGAAGACCGAAGGCGAGGCCGGCAACGGGCCGCTGATCAACGTCTTCGGCGGAAAGCTGACCACGCATCGGCGGCTCAGCGAGCAGGTGGTCGACAAGATCGACGGGTTGCTCGGCAAGAAGGGGCAACGCTGGACCAAGGGCGCACACCTGCCGGGCGGCAACTTTCCGCCCACCGCCTTCGAGGCCGAGGTGCGGAAGCTCGCGGCGAAAAAGGCGAACCTCGATCCGGCCTTCGTCCGCCGGCTGGTGCGGGCCTATGGCACGCTGGCTGCCGATGTGCTGGGCGAGGCACAGAGCCCGGCCGAGCTGGGGCAGCATTTCGGCACAACGCTTTATGCGCGCGAGGTCGATTACCTGATGGATCGGGAATGGGCGCGGACTGCCGACGACGTGTTATGGCGTCGCTCGAAGCAGGGCCTGAAGTTCAAAGCAAACGAGAAGGCGGAACTGGCCAGGTACATGGCCGAACGCCTCGCCGAGATGGGGAAGAGACAATGAGCGGCAACATTCTCGCGATCGACCAGGGCACCACGTCCAGCCGGGCGATCGTGTTCGACGAACACCAGAAAATCGCCGGTCTAGGCAAGATGGAGTTCACCCAGCATTTCCCAAGGGATGGCTGGGTCGAGCACGTGCCCGAGGAGATCTGGGCGACGGCGCTGTGGAGCGCCAAGACGGCGATCAAGAAGGCCGGGATCAAGGCCAGCGAGATCGCGGCGATCGGCATTACCAACCAGCGCGAGACGACGATCGTCTGGGATCGGCAGACCGGCAAGGCGATCTACAACGCCATCGTCTGGCAGGACCGGCGCACCACCAAGCTGTGCGAAAAGCTGAAAAAGGCCGGGCACGAGAAGCTGGTGAGCAAGAAGACCGGGCTGCTGCTCGACCCCTATTTCACCGCCACCAAGCTCGCCTGGATTCTCGACAACGTGCCGGGTGCGCGCAAGCGCGCCGAGAAGGGCGAACTCGCCTTCGGCACCGTCGACAGCTACCTGATCTGGCGGCTGACCGGCGGCAAGAGCCACGCCACCGACATCACCAATGCCTGCCGCACCCTGCTGCTCAACATCAAGACCGGCGAGTGGGATGACGAGCTGCTGAAACTGTTCCGTATCCCGCGCGCCATCCTGCCCGAGGTGAAGGACAATGCCGATGATTTCGGCATGACCGACCCCGAGATATTCGGCGTGGCGCTGCCGATCTACGGCGCGGCCGGCGACCAGCAGGCGGCGACCATCGGGCAGGCCTGCTTCAGCCCGGGCATGCTGAAATCCACCTACGGTACGGGCTGCTTTGCGCTGCTCAACACCGGCACCGACATGGTGCGCTCGAAGAATCGGCTCTTGACCACCGTCGCCTACCGGCTCAACGGCGAGACCACCTATGCGCTCGAAGGCGCCATCTTCATCGCCGGCGCCTCGGTGCAGTGGATGCGCGACATGCTGAAAATCATCGAAAAGAGCGGCGATGCCGGGGTGCTGGCGGCCAAGGCCGACCCGACACAGAACGTCTACCTGGTGCCGGCCTTCGTCGGGCTGGGCGCACCGTGGTGGGATTCGGCGGCGCGCGGTTCACTCACCGGGCTGACCCGCAATACCGGGCCGGCGGAGCTGGCGCGGGCGGCGCTCGAGTCGGTCAGCTATCAGACGCGCGACCTGATCGACGCCATGCGCAAGGACTGGAAGGGTGCACACGACACGGTGCTCCGGGTGGATGGCGGCATGGTCGCCTCGGATTTCACCATGCAGTTCCTCGCCGACATGCTGAACACACCCGTCGACCGGCCGACCATCCTCGAGACCACGGCGCTCGGCGCCGCGTGGCTCGCCGGCTGGAAGGCAGGGGTGTGGCCGGACCAGCAAGGTTTTGCCGAACGCTGGGCCCTCGACCGGCAATTCACGCCGCGGATGGACGAGGACGAGCGGACACGGAAACTGAAGGGCTGGCGCGATGCGGTGCGGCGGACGCTGAGTAGTTCGTAGCGCGCCGGCGGTGCCCGACAGGCCGGTGCGGGCTGCCCCCCACCCTTAATCCCTCCCCGCAAGGGGGAGGGAGACGATCAACTCGATGCCAGTGTTTGGGTCTCCCTCCCCCTTGCGGGGAGGGGACAGGGGTGGGGGTCCACAGCCACCGGCGGCTGCATATCGCCTCAGTGCCAGGCCTCGAACGGCCCACCCGCGATGAACGCCCAATACGTCCGGTACTTGCTCGTCCGGTTCGCCGGCACCGTCGCCACCGCCAGCCCGAATTCCTGGAACTTGGTGGAGAGCAGCGTGTCGCGATGCGCTGGGCTAGCCAGCCAGCCATTGATTGCCTGGTCGAGGGTCGACTGGCCGCCGGCGACGTTCTCGCCGACGGCGCCGTCATAGCCGGCAGTGGTGACGCGCTGGCGGAGGGTGACGCCGAGATCGTGCGACAGCGTATCCTTGGCGGCCATCAGGTTGGCCTGCGAGCGGGCGGCGTTCTCGAGCTGGATGTTGTAGCGCAGCGGCGGCTTGCCGGCGGCGGCGCGGGTGCCGTTGATCGCCGCCATGATGCCGCCCTGAGTCAGCTGGATCGGCGCGATGCTGCTGGTGCTGCCCGGCGGCTTGGCCGGCGGGACCACCGAAGTGCAGGCGGCGAGCAATGAAAGGGTGGCGAGAAGAAGAAGACCGCTGCGCAGAAGCGTCATAGGCGAGTGTTCCAGTGCGAGGCGGCGGCAGAAGCGCGCCAATCGTGGCGTTGAAATGGCGTTTGACTGCCCTCGATCACACGGTTGCGCGAGCCGGAGCGAACTACAAGGCATTTGACTCTAATTAAGCATGATTTTGCAAAGCGCTGGCTGACCCGAAGACATGCGCGCACCCTTTGCCTGCAGCTCAGGGGGCTCGCATCATGCTCGACCAGGAATTCGAACATTTCGACGTCCGCGCCATGACCCGGCACGAGCTGGCGCGACACACCGATTTCGCCCGCAACATGCTGTTTGCGGCGAGCGCCGCATCGCTGACGATCCTAGGCGCCGGCGCCTTCTTCCTCAGCCTCTTGCTGTAGTTCTGCCCCTGCCCCGGCCCAGATAGCTGCGGCCACCAACGCGACATAGGTCAGCGCGGCAATCGCAAAACCCCAGTCGCGGTAGACGCCAGCCACATAGGCGAGCGGCAGCAGCACAATCACATTGATGCCGATATAGAGCAGTGTCGCCTTGAGGTGCGAGCCGAAGCGGCGTTGCAGCGCCTGGTAGCCGTGACGCTTGTGGCCTTCCCAGAAACGCTCGCGGCGCAGCATGCGACGGGAAAGCGTGGTGAGGCTGTCGGCGAGGAACAGGCCGCCCAGGATCAGCCACTGCCACAGGCTGAGCCAGAAGCTGAGCATGGTGGTGAAGGCGAAGAAGGCCAGCATCAGCCCGAGATAGGTGCTGCCGGCATCGCCCATGAAGATCTTTGCCGGCGGCCAGTTGAGCAACAGGAAGCCGAGGCACGCGGCGGCAAGGCCGAGCATCCACCAGAGCCTGGGATCATCGATGATGCCGGGCTCGAACAGGTAGGCGAGCAGCGCCGCGCCGACGAGGAGGAAAATCGCCTCCGATGCCGCAAGGCCATCGATGCCGTCCATAAAGTTGAACAGGTTGATCCATAGCGCACCGCCCAGCGTGAGGATCACCAGCAGCACGGATTCCGGCACCGGCAGGCCGAGCTGGTCGATCGGCAGCACCGCGACGATGGCGCCCATCAGCAGCACCTGCGCGCCGAGCCGCCAGCGCGCCGCGATCGGGCGCTTGTCGTCGGCATAGCCGATGAAAGCGAGGAGGATGCCGGCCATGATCACCGGCACGCCCAGCCAGGGCAGCAGCAGCGCCATCAGCAGCCCGGCAATCGAGCCGCCGGCGACGATACCGACACCGCCGCCGCCCGGGGTGGGCACGACGTGCGAAGAGCGGCCATTGGGCTGCTGCATCAGCCCGAGCTTGGCGCCCCGGCGCATGATGAACCACGCGGTGAGAAATGAGACGAGCGCCGCGGTGGCAGCAATGGCAAGGCCGAGAGTAGGCATGGGCGCTCCGGGTTGAGCGACGAGCGTTAGCCGGACGCGGCGGTCCGCTCAAGCCCTTCCACATCCCAGACGTCATTCCCGCGAAGGCGGGAACCTACTGGGATGCCGCTGGTCTGGTGGAGGTTGAAGCATCCCACTGGATCCCCGCCTTCGCGGGGACGACGTCGGTGGGCGGGGCGGCCTTGGGCCAGCCGCGATCGCGCCATGTACTCGGTGTCATCCCAGCGAAAGCTGGGACCCAACTATCCACTGGCGCAGACAGCGGGATGGGTCCCAGCTTTCGCTGGGATGACAGCCGGTGGGTGGAGGAAGCTACCTGCTTCGCCCCCGCCCCAAGCCAGAAATCAGCCCGCGTAAAGCTGCAGGCCGCCGTCGACGCGCAGCAGCTGGCCGTGGATGAACTTGGCTTCCGGCGAGCAGAGGAACACCACCGCGTCGGCGATTTCCTCGGGTTCGGCGTAGCGGTCCATCGAGACCTTGTTGGAGTTCATCTTGTCCGGATCGACCGTGCGGGTCGCCTGGAAGCGCGCGGTCTTCGACGGTCCCGGGCTCACCACGTTGACGCGCACGCCGTGCTCGCGGACCTCGTCGGCGAGGCAGCGGGTATAGTGGGTCACCGCGGCCTTCAACGTGGCGTAGATGCCGCCGCCGCTCACCCCGATATGGGCGGCGACCGAGGCGATGTTGACGACAATGCCGTGCTGGCGTTCGACCATCTGCGGCACGAAGGCCTGGGTCACCAGCATGGTGCCGATCAGGTTGTTGTTGGTCAGCGTGATCAGGTCGTCATAGGTGATGCCGAGGATGTTGTTGGGCACCGGCTTGCCGCCCGCCGCACCGATATCGCCGCCGGCGCAGTTGACGAGGATTTCGACGGGGCCGAACTTCTCCTCGATCTCTTTTTTCATATTGTTGACCGCGTCGCGGTCGCCGATATTGCCGGTGACGCCCATCGAGCGGACACCGAGCCCCTCGATGGTCTTGATCATCGCGCCAAGGTTATCCGCCTCGCCGTATTTGGCGGCAGCGTCCCAGGTCAGGTCATGCACCACCACATCGGCGCCGCGCGCCGCCAGCTTCTTCGCCATGACGCTGCCGAGGCCGCGGCCCGAGCCGGTCACGAAAGCGATTTTGCCTGAAAGATCCTTTGCCATAACGGCCTCCAATCACATTAGTCCTTGAGCCTTCAGGTTCGCAGCACTCTTGCGGTACTGCGACAGCTCGTAATCGATCAGTTCGTGGTCGGCGTTGCGCTGCCACGGGGTGCGCCACTCTTCGCCCACTTCGAAGCGGTTCTTCTGTACGGCGAAGAGGCACGCGGCGAGATCTTCGGCCTGCTTGGGCGCATAGCCGTGCCACCACTCGGGGGTAAACAGCTTGACGTGCCGGTCATCGAGCGCACCGATCTCGATGCAGGCGACCATCTCGTCATTGTGCTCGGCGAGGATGTCGAACATCTGCTTGTGCGGCACGCAGCCGTCACCCGAGGGGCAGCGCACCAGGCGGAAGCCATCGGGCTCGATCACGGCGCGATAGTCCTTGACGTGGCAGTGGCGCACGTAAGGGGCGATCACCCGGGTGAAATCGAGCGGCGACTCGGCCACCGGGAAGGTGTTGGCCATATCGAAGACGATACGGACGCTGGGGCCGTACTCGTCGCAGAAATTGACCAGCTCGCGCGAGGTGAAATCCTGGTGGTTCTCGATCAGCAGCACTACGCCGGCGGCGGTCAGCTTGGGCACCGCGGCCTGGAGTTTCTCGTGCACCGAAGCGACGAGATCGTGCCATTTCTGGCCAGCGGCGGCGCGGTCACCGCAGAGGATCGGGGTCATGGCGACGCGGATATATTGGGCATCGAGCGCCTTGGCGCAGCGGATCAGCTGGTCCATGTCGCCGTGCTGCAGGCCGGAACTCACGACGCGCTTCCAGCCCAGGGTGTCGAGGCGCTGCTTCAGCGCGGCGAGCTCGCCATCGGACTTGTCCTTCAGCCAGCCGTCCCACAGCTCGATGGCCTTACCGCCCAATTCCTCGGTCAGCTTGATGAAGCCCTCGAGGCCGACGCCATCAGGGTTGTGGCGCGGCGTGCCGGAGCCCTGCAGGCCGAGATAATAGGTGAGGCCATAGGGGTTGAGGCCGGTCGTAAGTTTCATCGGAGTACCGTTGGTGCGAAAGCCTGGCTGAATGGGCCGCCGACTCCAGGAAGTGGACACGGCGTCTCCCCATTATGGGGAGGATGGGAGGGGGTCGTCCCTATCAATTCGTATTACCGCAATCCCCCGTCCACGGTGATGGATTGCTTGGTGATCATGCGGCTGTCATCGGAGGCGAGGAACAGCACCATGCGGGCGATCTCCTCGCCGAGCAGAACGTGCTTCAGCGCCTGGCGCGACACCACTGCATCGATCGATTCCTGGGTTGGGAACCACAGCCGCTTCTGCCGCTCGGTGATTACGGCGCCAGGCTCGATGGCGTTTACCCGGATATTGTCCTTGCCGAAGCCGCGGCCGAGCGCACGGGTCAGGCCGAGCACGGCGGCCTTGGCGGTGGCGTAGACCGGCATATTGTCGGCGCCGCCGCGCCAGGCGATCGACGAGAAGTTGATGATCGAACCGCCACCCAGTTCCTGCATGTGCGAGCGCACCGCCTGCGCCGCGAAGAATTGCGGCTTCAGGTTGATATCGGTCGAACGGTCCCAGTATTCCTCGGTGACGTCGTCAATGGCGTGGCGATCGTCGTTGGCCGCGTTGTTGACGAGGACCCCGATGGGACCGAGGCGGTTCTTGACCACATCGATCGCGGCACGCAGGCCCGTGATGTCGGTGATGTCGCAGACGAGGAAGGTGGCGCCGGTCTCGGTGACCAGCTCCCGGCCCTCGGCCTCGAGGATATCGACGAAGGCGACCTTGGCGCCACAGCGCGCGAAGGCCCGGACGACATCGGCGCCGATGCCGCTGGCGCCGCCGGTGACGAACACGACCCGGCCGGCGAGGCTGGGATAGTTGGCGAACTCGGTAATTTCCTCAGACCCCTAAATCAGTCGTGTCGTCGCCGGATCGAACAGGCAGGCGCGGGTCATGTCGACGGCAAGCGGCATGTTCTCGCCGGTCCTGGGCGCCTCGTCCGGGGAGAACCGGCCGACCACCTCGCGATCGCCGAACTTCAGCACCGCCATGGTCTCGGCGCCAGTCGGCTCCACCACTTCGACAAGCGCCGACATGGTGGCAAAACCCTGCTTGCCGCTCGTGCTGGCGGACTGGCGGCTCAGATGCTCGGGACGGATACCGAGGATCACCTTCTTGCTCTGCGCCCGGTCGGCCACCCCGTTATGGAGCGGCAGGCTCGCGACGTTGCCGCCCGAGAGCGGGAAGTTGACCGCCGGCCCACCACCGGTTGAGGTGATCTCGGCATCGATGAAGTTCATCGAGGGCGAACCCATGAAGCCGGCTACGAAGGTGTTGGCCGGGCGGTTGTAGACGGTATCGGGATCGGCGAACTGCTGCACTTCACCCTGGTGCATCACGGCGATGCGCGAGGCGAGCGTCATGGCCTCGACCTGGTCGTGGGTGACGTAGATCGTGGTTTTGCCGATGCGCTGGTGCAGCTTCTTGATCTCGGTGCGCATATCGACACGGAGCTTGGCGTCGAGGTTCGACAGCGGCTCGTCGAACAGGAACAGCGCCGGATCGCGCACCAGGGCGCGGCCCATGGCGACGCGCTGGCGCTGGCCGCCCGAGAGCTGGCCGGGCTTGCGCTTCAGGAACGGCTCGATCTGCAGCAGCGCGGCGACGCGAGCGATGGTCTTTTCCTGCTCGGCTTTGGGCACACCTCGGCTTTCCATGCCGAAGGCCATGTTTTCCCTGACGGTCATCGTCGGGTAGAGCGCGTAGGACTGGAACACCATGGCGATGTCGCGGTCCTTGGGCTGGACCGAGTTCACCAGCCGATCGCCGATATAGATCTCGCCCGAGGTCACGGTCTCGAGGCCGGCGATCATGGCGAGCAGAGTGGATTTGCCGCAGCCCGACGGGCCGACCAGCGCGATGAATTCGCCGGTATTGGCTTCGAGGTCGACACCCTTCAGCACTTCGACCATGCCGAAGCTCTTACGCAGGTTCCTGATGGTCAAGGACGCCATTTACTTGATTGCTCCCTGGGTAAGGCCGCGGACGAAATACTTGCCGCCGAAGAAATAGACGAGGAGGGGAGGCAGGGCGCCGATCAGCACGGCTGCACTCATCACGTCATAGGTTCGAACGGACGTTCCGCTCATCGAAAGTGCGACCAGGGCCGCGGTGATGGGCTGGTTGGAGCCCGAGTTCAGCACCACGCCGAACAGGTACTCGTTCCAGATACCGGTGAACTGCCAGATCACGGTGACGATGATGATCGGCGGGGACAGCGGGATCATGATCTTCCAGAAGATCCGCCAGAAGCCGGCACCGTCGATGCGGGCGGCCTTCAGCAGGTCGTCCGGCACGCTCACATAATAGTTGCGGAAGAACAGAGTGGTGAAGCTGAGGCCCTGGATGCAGTGCACCAGGATCAGGCCGTAGACCGAGTTGGCGAGGCCGAGCTGGCCGAGCGTGAAGGCCCAGGGCAGCAGCGCGATCTGCCCCGGCATGAACACGCCGAGCAGCATGAAGCCGAAGACGATCTCCGAACCGGGGAATTTCCACTTCGACAGGATGTAGCCGTTGATGGCACCGAGTGCAGTCGAGATGAACGTCGCCGGGATGACCATGGCGACGGAGTTCCAGAAGTACCTGGCAACGCCATCGCATTGGCCACCGATACAAAAGTCGCTCCAGGCCGTCGGCCAGGCATCGAGCCGGAAGCTGCGCGGCAGCGAAATCAGGCCGAGCTGGCCGATCTCCTCATTGGTGCGGAACGAGTTGAGGAACACCACAAGGAACGGCACGATGTAGATGATCGAGATCAGGCCGAGCAGGCCATAGATCACGATCCGCGAAATCAGCCGCCGGCGGCTCGCGATTGCCGCTTCCCTGTCTTCGACGCCGGCAGCGGTAAGGACTGCATCAGCCATTGTTCGCCTCCCTGCGCTTGCGCCAGACCAGATAGAGTGAGTAGGGCACCAGGACGATTGCAAGCGCCGCCAGCACCATCATCGCGGCCGCGGCGCCCTCGCCGATCTCGCCGCGCTGGAACATGAAGTCGTAGACGTAGGTGGCGGGGAAAGTGGTCGAGATGCCAGGACCGGAATTGGTCAGCGCGACGGCAAGGTCGAACGTCTTGATGGCGAACTGCAGCAGCACTACCGCGACAGCGATGAAGATCGGCCCGATGGTTGGCAGGACCACCTTACGATAGGTGCGGAACCAGCCGGCGCCGTCGATCTGGGCGGCCTTGATGATGTCTGGATCGACCGACCGGAGGCCGGCGAGGAACAGCGCCATCGAGAAGCCGGCGGAGCCCCAGATGCCTGTGATGATGATCGCCCAGATGGCGTTCTTGCGATCCGACGTGAGAGCAAACTGAAAGTCGGTCCAGCCCATCGCGTTGACCAGGAACTGGATACCGCTCGAGGGATTGTAGAGCCACTGCCAGACCGTACCCGTAGCGATGAAGCTTACCGCCAGCGGGTAGAGGAAGATCGTCCGCCAGAACGACTCGGCGCGTATCCTCTGGTCGATGAGGATGGCCAGCAGCAAGCCGAACGCCATCGAGATCGTCACATAGAAGAGCGAGAAGTACAGCAGGTTGGTGTAGGCGACGCTCCAGCGGCGGTTGGTCCAGAGCGAGATGTAGTTCTCAAGCCCCTTGAAGCCGTAACTCGGCAGCAGCGTCGAGTCACTGAGCGAGATGTAGAACGTCCAGCCGGCAAAGACGAAGACGTAGACAAACGACGCAACGATTGAAGGCGCGATTATGAATATGGGCGTCCACTTCTTGATGCGGTCCCACGTACTCGTGCCAGTCGAGACGGACTGACCTGTCATTGCCAACGGACTATCCTCCAAAACCGGCGGCCAAAGGAGCCAGCCGCGACGCTCGGGGAGCACCGCGGCCGACAATTCTGGTCAGAAGTTACATTTGAGCTTCGACGGCGTCGGCCATGATGTTGGCCGCTTCTTCCGAGGTCATCTCAGGCGTGTTCACGAACTCGGTGATGGTGTCCATCATGGCGCCGCGGTACTTCTGCAGCACGGTCATGTTGTGAGCCATCGACCGAACCAGGGTGCCTTCGGTAATCGAAGCCTTCAGCGCAGCCTGGCTGTCCTGCTGGCAGACGTTAAAACCCTGCGACAGGTCGACGTCCAGGCGAGCCGGAATCGAGCCCTTCGAGATGTTGAAGATGGTCTGGAATTCCGGGCTCAGGATGGTCGAAGCGAGGAGCTTCTGGCCCTCCTGGAAATCCGGGTCCTTCTGGTTGAAGAACACGACCGAGTCGGAGTTCAGGATAAAGCCCGGCTTGCCCCAATCGGTCGGGGACTGGCCGCACAGGATGTCGACACCCGGTTCCTTGCCCACCGACTTGATGGTTCCCAGTTCCCAGTCGCCCATGATGAAGAACAGCGCGTCGCCGTTGACCATCATGTTGGAGGCGGTGTCGTAGTCACGGCCGGCGATGGCCGGGTCCATGTACTTGGTAACCATCAGGCGCATCTGATCGAAGGCCTTGATCATACCTTCCGAGCGCAGCGACTCGACGTCGGCTTCGACGAAGGCCTTGGTGTAGAGGTCTTTGTCCATGCCGTAGACGATGGTCTCGAACGTGGTCGCGTCGGTCCAGTCGGCCGAGAGGTGCGCGAGACAGATCTTGCCACCAGCGATGGCCTTGTCGCAGGCAGCGTTGAAATCGGCCCAGGTCTTGGGAAGCTCGGTGACACCGACGCCCTCCATGGCGGCCTTGTTGCCCCAGATCCAGTTGATCCGGTGGATGTTCATCGGGGCGGCGACCCACTTGCCTTCCGGCTTCATCACCGGCAGCAGTTCGGGGGCGACGACCTTGTCCCAGCCCTCGGCGGTGGCCAGTTCGTCCATGTCGGCGGTGCCGCCAGTGGCGTTCCACTCGGCGATTTCCGGGCCCTTCAGCTGCACCGCAGCGGGGGCGTTGCCGGCGACGACATCGGCGCGGAGCTTGGCCAGGGTATTGGCGGTATGACCGGCAATGGCGGTCTGCTCCCAGGTGCCGCCGGCAGCGGTGAACATCTCACCGAGCTTGGCAATGGAGGCAGCGTCGTTGCCGGATGCCCACTGGTGCAGCATCAGCACTTTGGGTGCGGCCATCGCGGTGCCCGAAAGCAGCGCGGCAGCAAGCATCGTGGTCGCGGCGGCCGCGACCTTGGTCGTGAAGGTCATAATTGTCTCTCTCCCTTGAAAGCGCCCGTCCCCACCCCGGCTCACCCGGCCGGCTCCTGTGGCTACTTGCGCTTTTCTCCCGGCGGTGCACATCCTCCTGCGCACCGTCGTATTAGTTCTATGGTGAACTTATTCGGCTTGTCAACGCGCTTGGGGAGGGAGGAGCGTGAACCGGATCGAGCTCAAATCTCTACTTGCTGACAGTGCTTTAGCCACACCGGCGGGGCGGATTGTGCGCGCCCTGAGCGAGCGTGGTGCACTGAGTGCAACACAACTTTCACGGCTCACCGGGCTGGCCAAGTCCACCATCTCAACGGCCCTCACCGAGCTCCGGCGCTCGCAGATGGTTGTGGAAATCGGCAGCGAGTCGGCCGGCGGCGTCGGTCGGCCGGCGACCGCGCTGACCCTCAACCCGCGGGCCGGCACCTGCATCGGCATCCTGATCGGCTCGACCGAGATCCAGGTGATCCTCGCCGATGTGGCGCACACCGTATTGTCGGACAAGACGATCAATCTTGAGATCGACTATTCGCCGCAAACGGCGATCCAGCATGTGCGGCGGCTGATCACCGAGGCCTATGAGGGGAAGTGGCAACGACAGGACGGCCTGTTGGGCGTCGGCATCGCGGTGGGCGGCCCGGTCAATCCGGTGACCGGCACGGTACTGAGGGCCGGTGGCATGCCGACCTGGGCCGGCGTCGACATGCGCGAGCTGTTAGGGCCGATTTTCCCCGACGTGCCGATCTTCTGCGACAACGAATCCAACTGCTCGGCCATTGCCGAGATGACCTGGGGCGCGGCGCAGGGGCACGATGATTTCGTGGTCTATACGCTCGATCTCGGCATCGGCGGCGCCATCGTCGCTGGTGGCCGGGTGCTGCGCGGCATTGCCGGCGGCGCAGGCGAGTTCGGTCATGTGGTGATCGATCCGCAGGGACCGCTCTGCCGCTGCGGCAATCGCGGCTGCATCGAGGTCTATGCCAGTTTCCGCGCGCCAATGGCCGAGGCGGAGCGACATTTCGGCCGCGCGCTGCGGCTGACCGACGTGGTCGAAATGGCGCTGGGCGGGGATGCCCTCTGCCGTGCCCTCATTGCCCGGACCGGCGAGGCGGGCGGGCACGGCCTGGGGCTGATCGGCTCGGTATTCAACCCGACGCTGGTGGTGGTGAGCGGGCGCCTGGCGATGGCCGGCGACATCCTGATGAAGCCCCTGGCCGAGAGCTTCGAGCGCTTCACCCTGGTCAAGCATGGGGACGTTCCCGACGTGGCCCGCACCATCCTCAGGCCCAGCCAATTCTCCGACAACGGCGCCTGCATGGGCGCTGTCGGCCTGGTGCTGCGTCACCATGGGCGGTTGGTGAACTAACGCTGTTGTGGCTTTTCGCCCCCTCCCCCAGCGGACGCGGGGGAAGGGAGGACTAGTGAACCAGAGCGGCAATCTTACGCCTTGCTCCTCGCCGCGGTCTCGAACACCCTCCCGCCTCTCTCGCAAAAGGAGTCGCGCGGCATGACCATCGCAATCATCGGGGGGACGGGCTTTCTCGGCACCGCCACGGCGAAACGGCTCAAAGAACGTGGCCATGACGTGCTGGTGGTGGCGCGCGGCCAGCACGAGGTGAAGCTGCCTGACGGCGTGCGGTTCGAGCAGGCCGACCGCATGGACGGCGAGACGCTGACGAAGCTGTTGAAGGATAGCGGCGTCACCGCCGTCATCGATATTTTCACGATCAGCCTGCGCAACACGCAGCCGGTGATCGAGGCGGCGGGCAAGGCTGGAGCGCGCTATGTGCTGGTGAGTTCCACCGACGTCTACTCGAACTATGGGGGACTGTTGAAGAAGGAAAGCCCGGCGATCCGGCCGGAGCCGGCCACCGAGGATTCGCCGCTGAGGACTTTGCGCTATCCCTATCGGCAGAACGAGCGCCGGCCCAAGGGGATCGAGGACGACCTGTTCGAGGAATACGACAAGATCCCGATCGAGGAGTTCGCCATGGCGGCCGGCGCGCCGCAGGCAACGGTGCTGCGGCTGCCGATGATCTTCGGGCCCGACGACAAGCAGCATCGCTTCGCCTGGGCGGTCAAGGGCGCCAAGGCGGGTGAACCGTTCCGGCTCGATCGGCGCGGCGCGGGCTGGCTTAATTCCTACGCCTATATCGACGATGTGGCCGAGGCGCTGGCGCTGGCGGCCACCCTGCCCGAGGCCGAGGGTCGGGTGTACAACGTGGCGCAGCCCTTCGTCCGTACCCAGGCCGACTGGGCCCGCACCGTGCTGACGCTGATGGGTGTCGACAGCGAGATCGTGCTGGTCGACGCCGATGCCGGCGGCGTGCTTGCCGATCGCGCCGACAGCAGCGACCTCAGCTATCCACTGACGCTCGATTCCGCTCGTATTCGGGCCGAACTCGGCTACACTGAGATCGTTCCCGAAGAGCAGGCGCTGCGCCGCACCATCGAGTGGGAGCTGAGCCAGGGCTAGCTTCCACAACACGAGGATCAGCCGGGCATAATCTGGGGTGGGATTGACTCGGGCGCGCGCTACTTTAGTGTCACTAAAATCGCGAGGGCGCCCGTGCCAGTCTTGAAGTTTGAAAAGCGTTCCGATCCGGTCGAGCAATCGACTCCGATCGACCCCAGCCTTGGGCAGCGTCTGCGCGACCGCCGCAAAGAACTGGGCAAGACGCAGCAGCAGGTGGCCGAAGAGGCATCGCTGACCGTCGGCTTCATCTCGCAGATCGAGCGCGGCATCTCCACGCCGTCGCTGGCCTCGCTGTATAACGTCGCCAAGGCGCTCGAGAGCACGGTGGACCAGTTCGTGTCAGCCGCCCCGGCGCGCCAGCACAGCGTGGTCAGCCATTCGGGCCAGCGCCAGACCTACAAGGTCGGCGGCACCTCGCGCTTTTACGAATTCCTCGAGCGCGGCTTCCCCGACGCCAAGCTCAATGCCTGCCTGTCGCACGTGCCGCCCGGTCATGCCTCCGAGATGATGAGCCACGAGGGCGAGGACTTCGTCTACCTGGTGTCGGGCGAGATGCTCTACGAGGTCGATGGCGTCGAGTATCGGCTCGGCCCCGGCGACACGCTGCATTTCGACAGCCGCCGGCCGCATCGCGGCACCAATATCGGCCCCGGCACGGCGCTCGAACTGTGGGTCGGGACCATGCAGCTGTTCCCGGAATGACAGTGATTGACCCTGCCATCGCGTGGAAGCTCGGCACCGCTTTGGCGGCTGGTCCGACGCAGCTCTTCGCCGTGCTGGCGGAGCTCTTCACCGGCATTCCGGGGGTGCGCACGGCGACCTTCATTGCGACGGCGCCGGACAGATCGGTGACCCATCGCATCGGCACGTCCAACCCGGTCGATTTCCCGGTCGGCAATGTCGATCCGGTGGGCGATGACGTCTGGAACAACACCATCCTCGGCGAGATGAAGCCGGTGATCGGCGACAGCGTCGCCGGCATGGCCGCCTTCCTGCCCGAGACCGACGGGCTGGTCGCCATGGGCTATGGCGCCTGCTCGTGCTTTCCGATCGTGATTGCGGGCGAGACCCGCGGCGTGGTGGCGCTGCTCGGCGATGCCGGCATCTTCACCCGGGCTGTGCTGGCCCAGATCGATACCCTTCTACCCATCGCTGCGCTGACCTTCACTTTCGAGGGGATCGGTAACCCGCCCCTGGGGATCAGCAGGAGATGACGCCTACGACGATAAACGGCCTCATCAGCCGGAGACTAACGCCTTCAACCAGGGAGACTGTCATGCGTTTGTTCAAGACGCTTATGGCGGTTGCCGTCGGCGCGGTGATGACCGCGTCCGGAGCGATCGCCGAAACGCCCAAGAATACCCTCGTCATCGCCGATGCGATCGACGACATCATCACGCTCGATCCGGCGGAAGTGTCGGAAGTCGGCGGCGTGCTCGCCAGCCAGCAGATCTACCAGCCGCTGGTCAGCTTCGACCCGGCCGACCCGACCAAGATCACGGGCGTGCTCGCCGAGAGCTGGACGGTGTCGGAAGACGGCAAGACCTTCACCTTCAAGATGAACCCGAACGCCAAGTTCGCCTCGGGCAATCCGGTGACGGCTGCCGACGCCGAATATTCGATCCGCCGCGTCATCCTGATCGACAGCCGCATCAGCTTCATCTTCGCGCAGTTCGGCCTGACCAAGGAGAACGTCGAAGCCAAGGTGAAGGCGCTCGACGCGTCCACGTTGCAGTTCGAAGTCGACCAGAAATATGCGCCGAGCTTCGTGCTCTACGTGCTGTCGTCGTTCACCGGCGGCATCGTCGACTCTGCTATCGTCAAGCAGCATGAGGGCAAGCTCGCCGATGGCGGCAACGACTACGGCAATGCCTGGCTGAAATCCGAGAATTCGGCCGGCTCGGGCCCGTATGTGCTGACTAAGTGGGACCCCAAGGTCTCGATCCTGCTCAGCCGCAACGAGAACTACTGGGGCACCGCCCCGGGCGTCGATCGCGTCTTCCTGCAGCACATGCCGGAATCGGCGACGCAGCGCCTGGCGCTCGAAAAGGGCGACATCGATATCGCCAACAAGCTCGGCCCCGACGATATCGGCGCGGTCTCCGCCAACCCCGATGTGCAGATCCTCGAGGGCGTGTCCTCGACGATGTACTATTTCGGCCTCAACACGCGTAATGCGGCGCTGAGCAACCCGAAGGTCGTCGAAGCCATCAAGTATGGCGTCGATTACCAGGGCATCGCCGACACCATCGGCAAGGGCACCATCAAGGTGCACCAGACCATGATCCCGGACGGGTTCCTGGGCGGCGGCATCAACTACAACCCCTACTCGCTCAATATCGAGAAGGCCAAGGCGCTGATCGCCGAGTCCGGTGTCGCAACGCCGATCAAGCTCGCGACCGTCGTCTGGAACGTGCCGCCCTACCCTGACTACGCGCAGGCCGTGCAGGCCACGCTCAGCCAGATCGGCGTCGATCTCGACCTGCAGGTGGTGGACGGCGGCCCCTGGCTCGATCGCTATCGCTCGCACGATCTCGACATCTGGTTCGGCCTGTGGGGCCCGGACTATCCCGATCCGCACTCCAACGCCAAGGCGTTCGGTAACCACGATGCGTCGGATCCGGATGGCACCAAGGGCAACCTCGCCGACCGCTTCGGCTGGGATTCGGGCAAGGTCTCCGAGCTGGTGAACCAGGCCGTGCAGGAGCAGGATGTCGAAAAGCGCAAGGCGCTCTACGACGAGGCCCAGCGGCTGCACACCGACACCTCGCCGTTCGTGTTCATGTTCCAGGACAGCCGCAAGGTTGCCATGCGCAAGAACGTCAAGGGCGTGGTGCTCGGCATCACCTTCTCCGACGACCGCTATGGCGCGGTGACGAAGGAATAAACTACCAGGCCGGAGGTCCGCCTCCGGCCTTCTATCTACCTACTGACCATCAGAACGAACGAGCCTCATTTGACGCAGACTGAAATCCCGGCGAGGGCTGACCCCCACCCCTGTCCCCTCCCCGCAAGGGGGAGGGAGACGAAGGAGCCGCTGACTCGGTCGTCGGAGAAACGAAGGCTGTTCGAGAGGGTCTCCCTCCCCCTTGCGGGGAGGGGACAGGGGTGGGGGTCAGCCCTTGCTGGCGTCCCAGCCAGCGTCACCGGGGCAACCCAATGAACCGCCCCCTCCGCCTGTTCATCGATATCGGCTCATGGCTGATCACGGTGGCGATCACGCTTATTGGCCTCGCTGCCCTCACCTTCTTCATCGGCCGTGTGCTGCCGATCGATCCGGTGCTTTCGATCGTGGGCGAGAAGGCGACGCCGGAGGTGTACCAGAAGGTCTATCTCGAGCTCGGGCTCGACAAACCGATCTGGCAACAGTTCATCGAATATCTCGGCAAGCTGCTGCGCGGCGACTTCGGCACCTCGTTCTCGACCTCCCGGCCGGTTCTGACCGACCTCTTGAATTTCTTCCCCGCGACGCTCGAGCTCTCCACTATCGGGTTGATCATCGGCGTCGTGCTGGGCGTCCCGATGGGTGTCGCCTCGGCCTACTGGCATGAGAAGTGGCCGGACCATGTGCTGCGCGTCGTCGGCCTCGTCGGCTATTCGGTGCCGGTGTTCTGGCTCGGCCTCGTCGGCCTCTTCGTCTTTTACTACCTGCTCGGCTGGGTCTCGGGCCCAGGGCAGCTCGATGTGTTCTTTGTCGGCGTGGTCGACCGCATCACCGGCTCGATCCTGATCGACAGCGCCATCGCCGGTGAGTGGGAGATCTTCTTCAACGCCATCAGCCACATGATCCTTCCGGCACTGCTGCTCGGCTATTACAGCCTCGCCTATATCTCGCGCATGACGCGCTCGGTGATGCTCGACCAGTTGAGCCGCGAGTATGTGCTGACTGCCCGGCTGAAGGGCGCCAGCGAGTTTCGCGCCGTGGCCGGACATGCGCTGCGCAACGCGGCGATCCCGCTCGTCACCGTCATCGCGCTGAGCTATGGCGGGCTGCTCGAGGGCTCGGTGCTGATCGAGACGATCTTCTCGTGGCCGGGTATCGGCAACTACATCTACTCTTCGCTGTTCGCCGCCGACATGAACGCCGTGCTGGGTGGCACGCTGCTGGTCGGGGTGGTGTTCATCCTTCTCAACATGCTGAGCGACGTGCTGTACCGCGCACTCGATCCGCGCTCACGGGAGTTCGCCAAATGAGCGTCACCCCCGATCTCGTCGCCGATCCGAAGCGCGCGGTGCGCGCCGCCCGCTGGGCCGAGTTCAAGGTCTTCACCCGCCGCTTCATGCGCAACCCGCTCGGCGTGGTCGGGCTGGTCATCGTCGTGGTGCTGCTGTTCTGCGCTGCTTTCGCGCCGCTCCTCGCGACGCATGACCCGTACTTGCCGAGCCTGACCGACCGCCTTGCCGCGCCGAGTGCGACCTATTGGCTGGGCGCCGATGAGCTCGGCCGCGACATCTACTCACGCATTCTCTACGGCTCGCAACTGACACTGCTGATCGTCGGGCTGGTGATCGTCACCTCGGCGCCGATCGGGCTGATCATCGGCGCGGTCTCCGGCACGGTGGGCGGCTGGGTCGACGTGATCTTCATGCGCATCACCGACGTGTTCCTCGCCATCCCCAAGCTGCTGCTGGCGCTGGCCTTCGTTGCGGCACTCGGGCCCGGCATCACCAACGCAGCGCTCGCCATCACGCTCACCGCCTGGCCGCCCTATGCGCGCCTCGCGCGGGCCGAGGCGCTGATCGTGCGCAACTCGGACTATGTCAACGCAGTGCGGCTGGCCGGGGCCAGCGAGTTCCGCATCATTGTGTTCCACGTCATCCCGATGTGCCTGAGTTCGGTGATCGTGCGTATGACCTTCGACATGGCGGGCATCATCCTCACCGCCGCCGGCCTCGGCTTTATCGGGCTCGGGGCGCAGCCGCCACTGCCCGAGTGGGGCGCCATGATCTCCACCGGCCGCAAGTTCATCTTCGACCAGTGGTGGGTGGCAACGGTGCCTGGCATCGCGATCTTCACCGTGTCGCTCGGCTTTAACTTGTTAGGTGACGCCTTGCGCGACCTGCTCGATCCGCACCTGAGGCAGCGCAAATGAGCGACCTTGTTCAGATCGAAAACCTGCATGTCGCCTTCCGCAACGATGATGGCGGCTACAATGACGCGGTGCGCGGCGTGTCGCTGACACTGGGACGCGAAAAGCTCGGCATTGTCGGCGAAAGCGGCTCGGGCAAGAGCCTCACCGGCCGCGCCCTGCTCGGCGTGCTGCCGCCCTATGCGCGGATCAGCGTCGACACAATGGCCTTCGACGGCATCGACCTCAAGTCGGCCTCGCCCAAGCTCCGCCGCTCGCTGCGCGGCGGCCGCATGGGGATGATCCTGCAGGATCCAAAATTCTCGCTGAACCCGGTGATGACCGTCGGCAAGCAGATCGTCGAAGCGATCCGTATCGGCGACCGCCGCATCTCCGGTAGCGACGCGAAGAAGAAGGCGCTGGGCATCCTCGAAGCCGTGCATATCCGCGAGCCGGAGCGGGTGTTTTCGCTCTACCCGCATGAGCTTTCGGGCGGCATGGGGCAGCGCGTGATGATCGGCATGATGGTGGTGCGCGAACCGGACCTCTTGATCGCCGACGAGCCCACCTCGGCGCTCGACGTGACGGTGCGCACCCAGGTGCTGTCGATCCTCGACGAGCTGGTGACGCGTCGCGGCATGGGGCTGATCTTCATCAGCCACGACCTCAACCTGGTGTCGAAGTTCTGTGATCGGGTGATCGTCATGTATGCCGGCCGGATCGTCGAAAGCATCGAAGCAAGCCGATTGCACGAGGCGACGCATCCCTACACGCGGGGGCTGCTGTCGTGCCTGCCGCAGATCGATGGCTCGCTGGAGCCGCTGCCGGTGCTCAACCGCGAAGCCAGCTGGGCGGGAGCCGCCTGATGCTGGCAATCGGCAACCTCAACGTAGAATTCTCCGGCAAGCTGGCGGTGCGCGACACCAGCTTTGCGGTGCAGCCGGGCGAGAGTTTTGGGCTCGTCGGCGAATCCGGCTCGGGCAAATCCACCATTCTTCGGACCGTCATGGGGCTCAACGCCACCTGGAACGGCAGCATCACCGTCGACGGCACCGATGTCCGGAAGACGCCGCGGAAACAACTGGCCAAGGTGGTCCAGATGGTGTTCCAGGACCCCTACTCATCGCTCCATCCGCGCTATGTCATCGGCCAGCAGATCGCCGAACCGATGAAGATCAACGGCATCGCCAACCCGGAGCGCCGCACGGCGGAGCTGCTGGAGCTGATCGGGCTCGGCGCAAAATTCCAGTTCCGCTTCCCGCATGAGCTCAGTGGCGGCCAGCGCCAGCGCGTCGCTATCGCCCGCGCCCTGGCGCTCAGCCCGAAGCTCCTGCTGCTCGACGAGCCCACCTCGGCGCTCGATGTCTCGATCCAGGCGGAAATCCTCAACCTGCTCAACCGGCTCCGCAAAGAGCTCGGCCTCACCTTCGTCATCGTCAGCCACGACCTGGCAGTGATCAGCTATATGTGCGAGCGGCTGATGGTGATGCGCAACGCCCAACCGGTCGAAACCCTGACCCGGGAGCAGCTGCGCTCAGGCGCCATTGCCGAGGATTACACCAAGGCGCTGATCGCGGCGGCTTGAGCCGCGCACGGGACTCTCCTAATCCTCCCCCGCGTGGCGGGGAGGGGGACCGCCGAAGAAGGTGGGCAGGTGATGGGCGACGCCAACGCGGCGATGGAGCGGATCACCCAGTCGTCGGCAAAGATCTCCAACNCTCCACCAGCTTCGCTGGTCCCCCTCCCCCGCCACGCGGGGGAGGATTACCGCGAGGTCCGTGCGCTACCCCAGTTCACCGCACCTTCAGCAGAATAATGACCAGGAACCACAAGCTCGCCAGGTGGATGAGCAGGAAGCGCAGCAGCACCTGGGAGTTCGACCAGTTGAGGTTCTTGCGGGCGTGATCGTGGAACGGGAAGCGGATCGACGATAGGATCCGCAAGCCGAACACCCGGATCAGCGCCACCTTGGCAAGGCCGGTGGCGCCGTTGAACAGCATGAGTGGGGCGACGAAGAAGATCATCGCCGGGTTGCCCGAGACGACGATGCAGATGCCGACGAACAGCCCGATAGGGCGTGAGCCGGCATCGCCCATCAGGGCCGCGCTGGGTGGCGCGTTGTGCCAGAGGTAGCCGACGATGACGCCACAGAAGATGGCGGCGACGATGGCCCAGTTGGCGGCATCCTCGCGGAACGGGATCAGCAGGTACTTGGCGTTGCCGGCGTCGCCGACCACCATGTAGAGGATGAAACCAAGCGCGGCGATGGTCACTGCCGAGAGCGAGCCCGAGACGCCGTCGACGCCATCGTTGCAGTTGACCGCGTTGATGCAGAGCCAGACCACCGGCGTGTAGATCAGGAGCCCAAGCCAGAACGGGATGTCGAACACCATCGGGGTGAACGGCAGCCACAGCTTGGTGTCCTGCCCCCAGAGCAGCACGACGCAGACGAACAGCGCTACGAGCAGGTCGGTGAGGCCCAGCGTCAACTCGCTTAAGCCCCCGGTGCGATCGTCGATGAACCCGACGCCGGAAGCGAGCAGCACCGCGCCCATGGCGAAATAGATGTGCGGATCGATCGGCGAGAACAGTGCGACGACGGCGAGGAGGATCAGGATCATGATGAGCCCGACGCCGACGGGCTTGCCGACGCTGTCGGCGGCGCCCACCGCATGGGCCCTGCCCCGGTCGCGCGGCAACTGATCCCAGAGTCTGGGCAACAAGAACAGCGTCGCCAGCGCCGAAACGAGCGAGCCGACGGTGGCGAGGATCACGAAGGACGACAGCAGGCGGGCGGGCCCCCAGATCGGGGACAACAGATCAGCAAAATAGGTCAGCATGATTGGGGAGGGGTCCCAGCGCGGCAATGCTGAAGCCGTAGCCGAAGCGCGTGCCGAAATCGAAGCACGATTGCGGCTTTTCAACCACCCGCATCAGCGCCCGCCAAAGGCTCCAGTGGTGAGGCCGGCGATGAAGGCGCGGTTGCCGAACACGAACACCAGCAGCACCGGGATGATGGCGATGACGCTGCCGGTCATCAGCAGCGGCCAGTCGGTATTGTACTGCCCCTGCAGCGTCGCCAGCGCCACGATTGCCACCTGCATGTCGGGCTTGGTGGTGGTGATCAGCGGCCAGAGGAAGTTGTTCCACTGCGCGACGAAGGTGAAGATGGCGAGCGCCCCGAGCGCGGGCTTGGCCAGCGGCAGGACGATGGTCAGGTAGATCTGGGCGTGCGAGGCGCCATCGATGCGGGCGGCTTCGAGCAGCTCGGCCGGGATAGACTTGAGGTACTGCCGGAGCAGGAAGGTGCCGAAGCTCGAGAAGGCATAGGGCAGGATCAGGCCCTGGTAGGTATCGATCCAGCCGAGCGACTTGATCAGGATGAAATTGGGGATCAGCGTCACCTGGGAGGGCACCATCAGCGCCGCAAGGTAGATGAGGAACAGCACTTCGCGGCCGCGGAACCGCAGGCAGGCGAAAGCATAGGCGGCCATCGAGCAGGTGATGAGCTGCAAGAGCGTTACCAGCACCGAGACCACGAGGCTGTTGGCCATGGCCCGGCCGAACGGGATGGTCGAGAAGATGCGGACATAGTTCTCGATTTGCGGGTCGGCGGTGAACAATGTCGGCGGGAACTGGAACACGTCTGCCGCCGGCTTGAACGAGGTGGCGATCATCCAGACGAACGGGCCGCTCATCAGCAGCGCGCCGATCAGCAGGACCACGAACAGCACCCAGTCGGTGGCGGTCTTACCCATAGTGCACCCAGCGGCGCTGCAGCTTGTACTGCACCAAGGTGAAGGCGAGGACGATCAGAAACAGCACCATCGCCGCGGCGCTGGCATAGCCCATCTGATAGAACTGAAAGCCGTTCTGGTAGATGTAGTAGACCAGCGTATTGGTGGCATTGGCCGGGCCGGCCTTGGTCATCACCAGCACCAGTTCGAACACCTGGAAGCTGCCGATGATCGAGATCACCAGCACAAAGAAGGTGGTGGGCGAGAGCAGCGGCAGGGTGATGTGCCAGAAGCGGTCCCAGCCGGTGGCGCCATCGAGCGCCGCCGCATCGTGCACGTCCTTGCCGATGTTCTGCAGCCCGGCCAGGAACAGCACCATGGCATAGCCGAGGTTCTGCCAGATCGAGACGATGATGATGGCCGGCATGGCCCAGCGGGTGGAACCCATCCACTTGGGCAAGTCCGTCACGCCGACAAGGCTGAGGGCGGCGTTGATCAGGCCGAAATTGGAGTTGAACAGCCAGGCCCAGACGAGCGCCGCGGCGATCGTGCTGGTGACCACCGGCAGGAAATAGACGACGCGAAAGAAAGTCTGACCCTTAATGCCGCGGTTGAGCACCAGGGCGCAGAGCAGCGCCAGGACGATCTGCACCGGCACCGAGGCCAGCACGAAATAGGCAGTGTTGCCGAGCACCTTGGCGAAGATCTCGTCGCCGGCGAGGGCCAGGTAATTGCCGAGGCCCACCCAGGTCACCTCGTTGAAGAGGTTCCACTGGGTGAAGGAGATGAAGAACGCCGAGATCACCGGAATGGCGGTGAAGATGGCGAACAGCACCAGGCTCGGCGCCAGGAACAGCCAGGCGGCGCGTTCCTCGGCGCGCGCCACCTTCGTCAGCTTGACCCGAGTTGGGGCCGCTAGACTTGGGGCCACTATTTGTCGATCCCGTAGATATAGGCGGCGTTGCGGTAGAAGATCCGATCCTGGTCGTCGGCACTGAGGCCCATGGTGTCGAAGGCGGCCTTCCAGCGCTCGATATCGCCCTTCACCCGGCGGAGGTCCGAATCCGAGCCGTAGACGAGTTTGCGCGGCGAGATTTCCTTGCCGATATAGCCGCCCTCGACGATGTGGTTGTGCACCACGTCACCGCCGCTGATGTCGAAATAGAGCCGCGGCCGCCAGCGCGCGATGGCGCAGGCGGTGCGGTAATCGGGCCAGCCCAGATGCGCGCCGATGATGAACAGCTCGGGGAAATAGAAGGCGATGGTATCGAGATAGATCGGCTGCATACGGGCGCTGGAGAAGCCATAGCGCTCGCGCTTGATGCCGCGCGACAGTCGGGTGACCAGCGCCTCCTCGTCGGCGCCCTCGGGGATGGCTTTCCAGGCATCCTCCTTGCCGCCTTCGAGGTAATCGACCGGTCCCCCGAGGATGCCGGTGTGGAACAGGATGCGGAGGCCACGCGCCTGGGCCGCCTCGTAGAACGGGTAATAGGCCGGATCGTCGTAGTTGCGCGAGACGCCGGTCACCTTGATGCCGTGAAAGCCGCGCTGGTAGAAATCCTCGACCAGCGTCACCGGGTCCTTGTCGAGCTCGAGCCGACCGAGGGCGACGATCAGGTCGGGCCGCCGCTCCAGCGCGCCGGCCAGCGCGTCATTGCCGCGGCCAGGGTTGGCGAGGAGCGCGACTTTCTCGATCCCCGACGCCTCGCAGGTATCGGACAGCGCCTCGAGAAAGCCGATCTCGGCGCCGCGCGAGAACAGCTTGTCCCAGAAGCCGTAGTGAACGTGTGCATCGAAGACGCGCATAGGTCAGATCCATTTTGCTAGAGAACGGCCGGGGCGCCCAATCGCGTCCCGGCCAGCAGAGTGGCCTGCTGTTTCGACTACTTGGCCAGTTCGGCGTTGACCTTGTCCTTGATGCCGCCGATCGCGTCGGCTGCAGTGCTCTCGCCGTTCCACACCAGATCCAGCGCCGGCTGGATGTAGAGGTTGGAGAGATCGACGAAGCGCGGGAACTGCGGGAACTGCTCGCCGACATCGGCCTCCTTGAGGAAGACGTCGCCGAACGGCGCCTTGAAGGCGGCCCGTACCGTCTCGTTGCCGGTCATCGCCGGCACCGCCGCCGCCTTGGCGCCGGCAAAGATCGACTGGCCCTCGGGTCCGGCGAGATATTGCAGGAAGGCCCAGGCCGCTTCCGGGTTCTTGCTGTTGGCGTTGATGGCAAAGCCGGCGCCGCCGGTGCGGTTGGAATGGATGCCGGTCGGCCCGCCAGGCAGGTTGGCGACGGCCCACTTGAACGGCACGTCAGCGAAGGTGCCGAGGCGCGACGGGTTGGTGATCACCATGGCCGCCTGGCCACTGGAAAACAGCTGGGCGGTGCCGCCGGCCTGCTCGGCCTCGAGGAAGTTCGGGGTGACCTTATCCTTGTTGATCAGGTCGCCGATATACTGGATCGCCTCGACCGCTGCCGGCTCGGCCAACAGGAAGGTGGTCGGCTTCAGCGGATCGTCGAACACCTTGCCGCCGTTCTGCTGCACCCAGGTGGCCCAGTCATTGGATTCGAGCGCCAGGCCATAGCGGGTGATGCGGCCGCCCTCGGTGGTGGTCAGCTTGATCGCCGCATCGCGCAGATCCGCCCACTTCCAGTCGGCGTTCGGATAGGCGACGCCGGCCGCATCGAACGCATCGGAATTGTAGTAGAGGGCGCTCGGGGCGCTGTCGCGCGGGATGGAATAGAGCTTGCCCTCAAAACTGTGGGTGAGGAGCGAGCTCGGTACATACTGGTCGATCGGGAAGTTGCTGGCCTTGATCAGGTCGTCCAGCGGAGCCAGTGCGCCGCGCGAGGCGTAGCTCGGCACATTGGTGATGAAGAACACGTCGGGGCCGGCCCCGGCGGCGAGCTGTGCATCGAGCCGGGTGAAGTATCCCGACCATGGCGCGTGCTGGATCTCGATCTTCACATCCGGATGGGCCGCCTGGTATTTCGAGACGATCTCCTCGAATGGCGGCAGCTCCGGCGGGTCGCCCCAATATCCAAAACTAATCGTCGACTGCGCAAGCGCAGGAGACACTAATCCCAAAGCAGCGACGGCGTAGGCAAGCCACTTCTTAGTCATCTCGGACTCCCTTGTCTGTGGTCTGTGTTTATTCTCTACAAATCCTATAGACAATCACTACTAAGATAGCGCCGAGCTTACGAGGCTGTTTCGAGAAACATCTTTCCCCTGCCGTGCTCAGCGGCGAATTTTTTGAGCGCGTTCAGCGTGGGGGCCGCCAAGGCGCCGTAATCGGTGACCGACAGCGAGCCGGCGAGCACGGCGAGCTCGGCCGCCTCCTCGGTGCAGCGCCCCGAGCACAGCCCGAGGAGGAACCCGCCATTGAAAGTGTCGCCGGCCCCGGTGGTGTCCTTCACCACCACTTCGGGGGCCGCGACCTTGATCCAGCGGCCGCGGTCGCTGACCAGCGCGCCGGCGGCGCCACGCTTGATGGCGACGATCGGCACCAGTTCGGCAAGCTGCGCCGCGGCTTTCGCCGGATGGTGCATGCCGGTCAGCGCCATGGCTTCGTCCTCATTGGGCGAGAACACATCGAGCAGGCTCAGGAACTCGCGCACTCCGGGGGTTTCGAGGGTGAAATCGCCGCCGCGGCAATCAGCGAAGAGCTTTGCTCCGCGCTCCTTGGCAGCGCGCATAAAAGCCAGCCATTCCGGCTCGAAGCGGAAGGTCTGCAGCAGCCAGGTGGGGCGGACCTTATCGAGCGTACCGGCAGGCGGCGGTACGATGGCGCCATCGCCATAGGTGAGGAAGCCGCGATCGCCGCCGGACGAGAACACCGAGGTGACGCGGCGCAGCGGCTGGTCGAGGCGGTTGAACAGCGACGGGCTCAGCCCGTCGCGCGCCGCCTGCTCCAGCACTAGGCCGCTGAACAGGTCGGAGCCGAAGTCCACGGCCCAGTGGGTATCGAGCCCGAGCCGGGTCAGCGCCAGGGCGATGTTGTAGGTGCCGCCGGGCAATACGGCGAGGTCACTCGCCACCAGCTCCGCGCCGAGCCTCGGCACGCCGGGCAGGCCGGCGAAGATCAGGTCGCAATAGTATTCGCCGGTCAGCAGCACATCGGCGGAGCGCATCACAACCACTCCCCGACATGGGCCGCGTGCGCGGCGAGGAATTTCTCAACCAGCGGCTCGGCCCGCGAGTAGGACAGCACCAGCGGGTGCGCCACCAGCGCTTCCACGGCGAGGGCGCGGCTCCGTTCAGCCACGGCTTGCACAGTGAGCCGCTCATAGTGCTTCACCGAGTTCACCAGGTAGCCCTGCGCATCGGGCATGGCGCCGATCGGCTGCGGCCGGATGCCGTGGTGATCGACCACGCAACTGACCTCGACCACGTCGCTGTCGCGCAAGCCCGCGATGGCGCCCTCATTGGGGACGTTGAGCCCGGTGCGGATCGGCGTGCCGCCCTGCAGCGCTTCGATCAGGTCGAGCGCCACTCCGGCATAGCCTTCACCATCATGGCTTTGCGCCACCGCAGCGACCGGCTCGGCGTCGTCATGGGTATGCTGCATGTAGGTTGCACTGCGCTCGCGCTCGTAGGCGAAATAGACATCGAGCGCCTGCCCCGGGTCGGCTAGCAGCTCGGCTTGGCGCAAGCGTGGCAACAGCCGCTGGTTGAGGGCGCGGATCTCTTCACCACGGGTCGGGCCGGCGGCGCCGGCCGCCACCGCCTCGTCGGCGTAGTAATAGTAATAGAGGTATTCGTTGAGCCACACACCGTGGCGGCGCACCACATGGGGCGCGAACACCCGCTGCACCGTGCCGGCGAGGAAACGGTCATCAGCCAGCGCGTCCGGCAACACGTCGCGCCCGGCCACTTCGGCGCGGCGGGTGAAGGACAGGTGGTTGAGGCCGAACACCTCGGCCCGCACCGAGCGCTCGGGCAGCCGCAACCATCTGGCGACGGCGGTCTGCGCGCCATTGGCGCTGTCGCAGATGCCGACGCTGCGGCTGTAGCCCGAGTCGCGCAGCGCCTGGGTGACGAGCCCGGCCGGATTGGTGAAATTGAACAGCCAGGCCTCAGGACTGACCCGGGCCAGCGTCTCGGCATAGCTCAGGATTGTGGGGATGCTGCGCAGCGCCATGGCGAAGCCGGCGGCCCCGGTGGTCTCCTGCCCGAGCACGCCATGCGACAGCGCGATGCGCTCGTCGGCAATGCGGCCATCGATGCCGCCGGGGCGCACCGTGGTCACCACATAACTGGCGCCAGAAAAGGCAGTTTCGGCATCGGTGGTGGTGGAAATGGTCACAGCCCCGCCGGCGCGCCGCGCCAGCTCAGTGGCGAGAGCGCCGATCAGCTCGAGCTGCGCCGCGTCGACATCCATCAGGCAGATTTCGGTGAGGCCGGTCCGTGCGGCGCGGCGCAATGCCGAGTCGACGAACAGTGGGGCACGTAGCCCTCCCCCTCCGACAACGACCAGTTTCACCCTGACGTCCCCCGTTCAGTGCAACTGATCATATCCAGTCATAATAGGTAGGCAAGATGGAATCGTACGGCTAAGTTTCGTCGGCGGGCGCGGCGCCCGCTTCCAAAGCGCAATCAGTTCGGTTACCCCAAAGCCATGGCCAACGGCGTGACGCGCGACGATCCCCTACCGCTCTACAAGCAGGTGAAGGAACGCCTGCTGCGGGCGCTCGATGACGGCACCATTCCGCCCCGCGCCAAGCTCGCCTCGGAACGCGAGCTGGTGGAGCTCTACGGCGTCAGCCGCATTACCATCCGGCAGGCGATGACCGAGTTGGTGCTCGAGGGGCACCTGCGCAGCCATCCGGGCAAGGGGTTCTACCCAACCGGCCGCCCCAAGGGGGTGTATGAGCTCGAACTGCTGCGCAGCTTCACCGCCACGGCCGTGGCGCATGGCCGACGGCCGGGCAGCCGACTGCTGACCGCGGCGCAAGTCGGCGCCCCAGAGGAGGTGGCACGGGCCCTGCAACTCAGCGCAGGTGAGCAGGTGATCTCGCTGCGCCGCCTGCGCCTGATCGACGACCAGCCGGTGGCCATCGCGCATGACTGGATGCCGGCCGCGATCGTGCCGGACATTCTCGAACTCGATTGGACTGTGCCGAACAGTTCGCTCTATGCCGAACTTGCAGGACGCTATGGGCTCCTACCGCAACGCGGCCACACCATTCTCTCGGCCCGACTGGCCGACGCCGAGGAGAGCCAATTGCTGGAGCTGCCACCGCCGGCGGCCGTCCTGGGGGTCGAGCAGATGGCGTTCGATGCCAACGAGCGGCCGCTTAACCTGACACTCTCCACGCATCACCCGACGCGGTATCCGCTGCGGCTCGATCAGGACGCTCGCACCAGTCGGAGCGGGCGGTAGACTACGCACGGACAGTGCCGTCTCGTCCCCTCGCGCTTTGGGGGAAGGGTCAGGGTGAGGGGGCTTGCCGCAAGCTCAGATTCTGCGGCAAGGCCCCCTCACCCGACGCTTCGCGTCGACCTCTCCCCCAAAGGGAGAGGTGCGCCGACTGCCAACCCTGGCGGAACCCCATTTTCGTCAGTAGTCGAACTGCTTGGCCAGCGTGAGCTTGAAGGTGCGGCCCTTCGAGCGATCCATCGACAGGTTCTCGCGGTAGTCGGCGTCGAACAGGTTGTCGATGCCCAAGGTCGCTTCCAGGCCCTCGAACTGGCCACTCTGCGGCTTCCAGGTGGCGAACACGTCCACCGTGGCCCAGCCGTCCGGCAGCGACGTCGGCGGAACGGTGGTGACCGCGGTGAGCGGGTTGGCGGCCAGCGTCAGGCGCGTGCCGTACTCGAGGTCGAGATCCTGGGCTCGGCCGCCGACGGTCAGCACCAGCTTGTCCTGCGGGATCGATTGCACATCGTCGCCGGCATAGATGTGCGGCACGCGGGCTGGATTGGAAGAGATCATGTCCTCGGTATAGACGCCTCGGGTGAAGGTGTAGGCGAGGCGGGCGAACATCACATCGCTGTCGTAGGAGCCCTCAAGTTCGAGCCCCCAGATGCGCATGCCGGCGATGTTGATGAAGTAGGGCGCGTTGGCGGTGATCGGGTTGGCGGCAATACCGTCGGTGATATCGTTGTGGAACGCCGTGGCTTTGAAGGCGACGCTGTCGCCACCGGTGAAGATGTCGTCCGCCTGGGTGGCGAGGCCGAGTTCGAAGTTGTCCGAGTATTCCTTGGTCAGGTTCGGGTTCATCGTACGCGTGCCCTGGTACTGGAACATTTCGTCCAGCGTCGGCATGCGTTCGGTGTGCGCGGCGGAACCGAACACACTGAAGTTCTCGTTGATCTTGTAGAGGGCGGCGAGCTTGGGCGAGATGGCGACATCCTCGCTGGGGCTGGCGCCGACGACGGTCTCGCTCGGAGTGAGGGTCGAGAAATCGGCGCGGGCGCCGGCAATCACGGTCAGCACGTCGTTGATGGTGTGCTCGCTCTGCGCGAATACGCCGACACTCGACGACGTCCCCTCGGGATGGGTGGTGATCAGCGTGCCGGTCAGCGGGTCGGCAACACGGTTCTGGTGGCTCGCCTGGATGCCGTAAGTGAGGAAGTTCTCCCAACGCTCGCCAGCGAAGCTCGAGGTGTTCTCGACGTTGAGCTGAGTGGTCTGGTAGCCGTAATCGGCAACGAAGATGTTGCTCGGCACCGGCGAGGTCGGGTTCTCCTGGCTCACCGCGGTGTTGGAGTAGGACAGCTGGACCTTGAGGTCGAGCATGTCGTTGCCGGAGGCTTCGTTCTCGTAGCTGATGATCGCCGTCTGGTCGTCGACGGTACGATCGATCAGGCCGAAATTCTGCGGATTGTCGATCGGGACGGTGCCGGTCTGGGCATAGTCCTGCTTATCGGCGTCGCTGTTCCAGCGCTGGTAGGACAAGCGGACCACCTGATCGGCATCGAGATGGATGGTGCCCTTCACCAGGCCCGACCAGGCGGCAAATTCCGAACCTGGCAATTCGCTGCCATTGGCGAGGTCCACGATGTCCGAGCGCCGGAAGTTGCCGGCGGCCAGCACCTCGAAGGTCTCGTTGATACGGTGGGCCAGGATGCCAGAGACAAGCGTCCCGTTGCCGTTTGAGGTGTAGGAACCCTTGAGGCGCACGGCGCCGGTCTTGCCGTCCTTGATGAAATCGGAGGCGTCCTTGGTGGTGAAGTTGATGACGCCGCCGAAGGCTCCTGAGCCATAGAGCGTCGAGGACGCTGGGCCGCGCAGCACTTCGGCTGCCTTGTAGAGCTCGGGATCGGAGAAGAACGAGCCCATGCGGTACTGTTCGTAGAATTTCCGCGCCCCGTCGACGGTGAGGATGATGCGCGCCTCGTCGCCGGAGGTCTCGGCGGCGCCGATGCCGCGGATGTTGAAGCTTTCGCCCAGCACGCGCTCGGAACCGATCATGGTGACGCCCGGCACGTCGTCGAGAATCTCGCCGATGGTGCCGGCCTGCTTCTGGTCGATATCGGCCTGGTCCACCACGGTCACCGCCTGCGGTGTATCGATCGCCACCTTGGCCTTGCCGGCGCCGACGACGATGCGTTCGAGCAGCGTGACAAACTGCGAGTTGTTCGCGCTCGACTGCGCCATCGCAGCCCCTGCCCCAAAACTCGCCCCCAGCGCGACGCCGCCAAGCAAGATCGCGGCGTTACGTGCCACCAGCCCCATTTCCTTCTCCATTCAATGACGGACGCCTGGCTGCTGCCGGCGTCGGGAACATGCACTGGCTGGCAGATGCTGGCTGGCACGGCAGAGCGGGCAAAAATATGACTCCATCACTCCACTATTGCATGGCTTATAAATCCTGATATTGACTGTCAAGATTTAAGTGACAGGCGCGGCGAAACGGAGCCGGCGCCACAGAGCAGTGAAAGAGGACGCCGCATCTTGCCCGAAGCCCGCCAGATATCGCCTGAGGAAATCCGCCGCCTGCGTGCGCTGCACCCCGAAATGCGCGAGCGCGATTTCGCTCGGATCCAGAAGATCTCCGAGGCGGAGCTGGTGGCGGCCTTCGTCGGCGCCGGCAGCGTGCGACTGCGCCCCGATGTCGAGGCCCTGCTCGCCGGCGCGCCAGCGCTGGGCGAGGTGATGTGCCTGACCCGCAACGAGCACGCGGTGCACGAAAAGATCGGGGTGTTCGAGAAGACCCGCTTCGGCCAGCACGCCTCGATCGTCCTCGGCGAAGAGATCGACCTCCGCATCTTCCCGACGCACTGGGCCTCGGCCTATGCGGTCGAAAAGCCGGACAAGGACGGCGCGGTACGGCGCTCGCTGCAGTTCTTCGACGCGGCCGGTACCGCGGTGCACAAGCTGCATTGCCGGCCGGCGACGAACCTCGATGCCTATCAGGCGCTGGTCGAGACCCTCAGGGCCGACGAACAGCTGCAGACGGTCGAGATCCGGGAACTGAATGACAGCGAGGTAGACACCGCCGCGGCCCAGGCCAGCGCCGCGCAACTGCGCGAGGCGTGGCAGGGGCTGACCGACACGCACCAGTTCTTCCCGATGCTGAAGCGGCTCAACCTGTCGCGGCACCAGGCGCTGAAGACCATCGACCGCGACTACGCCTGGCCGCTGGCCGCGAACGCCGCCAGCACCATGCTGGAGCGCGCCGCGGGTAGCGGGCTGCCGATCATGGCGTTCGTCGGCAGTCGCGGCTGCATCCAGATCCACTCGGGCCCGATCGAGCGGGTGCAGGCGATGGGTCCGTGGATCAATGTCATGGACGAGACCTTCCACCTCCATCTCAGGGCCGACCAGATCCAGGAGGTGTGGGCGGTGCGCAAACCCACCGCCGATGGGCACGTCACCTCGATCGAGGCGTTCGGCGCCGACAACAAGCTCATCATCCAGTTCTTCGGCCAGCGCCAGGAAGGGGTGGATGAACGCGCCGCCTGGCGCACGCTGATCGAAGGCC
Organism: Devosia sp. Root105; assembly: GCF_001424865.1. Lineage (NCBI taxonomy): Bacteria > Pseudomonadati > Pseudomonadota > Alphaproteobacteria > Hyphomicrobiales > Devosiaceae > Devosia > Devosia sp. Root105. The sequence goes on along the minus strand of NZ_LMCR01000019.1, from coordinate 84,852 downwards.
TGCCCCAACTCGACCAATCCACCGCTGCCTAAGGGTTCACCATGCGTCTCCCTCGCTTGTTTCTCACCCTCGCCGCGCTCGGCGGGCTTGCCGGCCCTGCCCTTGCCGCCCAGATCACGCCGTTCGCCGACCCGTCGCGCGTGGCGGTGATCGGCGGCTCGCTGCTCGAAATCGTCTACGCGCTGGGCGAGGAAGGCAAAGTGGTGGCCCGCGATACGACGGGTATCTTCCCGCCCGAGGCGATGGCGCTGCCGGATGTCGGCTATATGCGGGCCCTGTCGCCGGAAGGCGTACTGTCGGTGAACCCGTCGGCGCTGCTGGTGGTGGATGGCAGCGGGCCGCCGGAGGCGCTGGACGTGCTCTCCAAGGGCTCGATCCCCTATGTGACGGTGCCGGAGGACTTCAGCCACCAGGGCATCCTCACCAAGGTGCGCGCCGTCGGCGAGGCGCTCGGCGTCACCGACAAGGCCGAGGCGCTGGCGACGACGCTTGATACCGAGCTGAAAGCAGCGGAAGCCGCGACGAGCGCGATCCCCGATGCCGAACGCAAGCGCGTGCTGTTCGTCATCTCGGTGCAGGAGGGCAAGATCCGCGCTGCCGGCTCGGGCACGGCGGCCAACGGCATCATCACGCTGGCCGGTGGCATCAATCCGCTGGCCGAAATGCACGGCTACCAGACGCTGAGCGATGAGGCGCTGATCACCGCCAACCCCGACTATGTGGTGATGATGCAGAATTCCGGCGCCGGAGACTTTTCCGCCGACCTCGCGGCCAATCCGGCCCTCGCGGCGTCGCCGGCACTGCAGCAGGGACGCCTGTTGAAGGTGGACGGGGCATTCATGCTCGGCTTCGGGCCACGTACGCCCAAGGCGATCCTGACGCTGGCGCACGAGCTTTACGGCGACCGGGTGCCACAGCCTTGACCACCACCGCAATGACGGCCGAACTCGCCGGTCCGGTCGCGGGAGACCGGACGCGGTTGGCGCAGCTGACGCTGGTCGGGCTGGTGCTGCTGCTGGTTGCGGCGGCAGCACTGGCGCTGCTCACCGGTGCCTCGGACGCCTCGCTGCCGCGACTGCTTTCGGCCTGGATGGCGGGACCTACCGACGACCCGCTGGTGCTGCGCGACCAACTGGTGTTTCTAGATATCCGGCTGCCCAGGCTGCTGCTGGGCATCCTGATCGGCGCCGGCCTCGCCGTCTCCGGCGTGGTGATGCAGGGGTTGTTCCGCAACCCGCTGGCCGACCCGGGGCTGGTGGGCGTGTCGTCCGGCGCCAGCCTCGGCGCGGTGGTGATGATCGTCCTCGGCGGTACCGCACTGGCGCCGCTGACGGCAATCCTCGGCATCTACAACCTGCAGATCTCGGCCTTCGTTACGGGCCTCGTCACCACCCTGATCCTCTACCAGGTGGCAACGCGCGGCACGCAGACGCAGATCGCCACCATGCTGCTCGCCGGCATCGCCATCGCGGCGCTGGCCAATGCGGTGATGGGGGTGATGGTGTTCCTTGCCAGCGACTCGCAGCTGCGCGACTTCACCTTCTGGAGCATGGGCTCGCTCGCCGGTTCGAACTGGCAGAAGGTCCAGGCATCGGGGCCGATCATCCTCATCGCGGTGCTCTGCTGCATGCTGCTGACGCGCGGGCTCAACGCCCTGACACTGGGCGAAGCGACGGCGATGCACCTGGGCATCCCGGTGCAGCGGCTCAAACGCATCGCCATCGTCGCGGTGGCGGCAGCCACCGGGGCGGCCGTGGCGGTCAGCGGCGGCATCGGCTTTATCGGCATCATCGTGCCGCATTTGCTGCGGCTGGTGATCGGGCCGGACCACAAGTACCTGCTGCCGGCCTCGGCACTGCTCGGCGCCGCGTTCCTTCTCGTCGCCGACGCGGTGGCGCGTACCATCGTCGCGCCGGCGGAGCTGCCGATCGGCATCGTCACCGCGGCGGTGGGCGGGCCGTTCTTCCTGTGGATCCTGCTGCGGCGGCGGGAGCTGGCATGGTGAGCCCGGTGCTGGAAGTTCGCGGCGTTTCGGTCGCCATCGAACGCAAACGGATCGTCGAAGGCGTCAGCGTCACGGCGCGCGCCGGCGAAGTGCTGGCAATCATCGGACCGAACGGCTCGGGCAAGACCACGCTGATGAAGGCGCTGAGCGGCGAGCTCGAACACCAGGGCGATATCGCACTGAACGGGCAGCCCCTGCGTACACTGCCGCCACGGGCGGCGGCGACGATGCGGGCGGTGATGCCGCAAGCCTCGGTGCTGAGCTTCCCGTTCACGGTGCGTGAAGTGGTGCGGCTGGGGCTGTCGGCGGGGCTCGGCGTGCTGCCGGCGCAACGCGAGGCGGTGGTCGAAGCGGCGCTGCGGAGAGTCGACCTCGCGGGGTTCGGCGGCCGGATGTACCAGAGCCTCTCCGGCGGCGAGCAGCAGCGGGTGCAACTGGCGCGGGTGCTGTGCCAGGTGTGGCAGCCGGTACTCGAGGGGTTGCCGCGCCTGTTGCTGCTGGATGAACCGGTCTCGAGCCTCGACATCAAGCACCAGCTGCTGGTGATGGAGATCGCGCGGGGCTTTGCGGCAGCCGGCGGCGCGGTGGTGGCCATCCTGCATGACCTCAACCTCGCGGCGCTCTATGCCGACCAGGTGCTGGTGATGTCCGAAGGCCGGCGCGCCGCCTGTGGCGCACCGGCCGAGGTGCTGGATATCGCACTGGTGCGCGAGGTGTTTGGCTGCGAACTCACGACGCTGCAGCTCTCCAACGGCACGCCGCTCTTCGCCCCTCAGGTGGCGATGCGGCTCGCCGCGGAGTAGCCGCTCAGCCGAGGAAGAAGCGCTCGAGCTCGGGCGCGACGACTTCGGGGGCGGCATTGTGGGTTTGGCCCTCGAGGCTGCGGTGCTCGGCACTGGGCAGCAGGCCGGCAACCGAACGAGCCGAGTTGCGGATCCATTCGGGGCTGGCGCCACCATCCATCACCAGCACCGGGATGCTGACGCCATCCCATGCTCCTGATGCGAGCGGCTTGCCCGACATCCTGTCGCCCAGGACCGCAACGTCATAGGCGAGGGTGTGCGCCAGGGCTTCGAGCCCCGGCCAGGCGGGCGCCGATCGCATCTGGGCGATGGCCTCGGCGGGCGTACCAACCACGTCGACGAGGAAATACTCCACCGCATCGCCACGGCGATCGGCGGCGATCAGCCCGTCGATATGGCTCGCAAAGTCGGCCGGCGGTGGCGGACGAGTGCCGTCGGTGATGAAGGGCGGCTCGTAGAGCGAGAGTTTTGTCACCTTGCCCGTGAGCTTTGCCGTGGCTTCGAGCGACAACACGGCGCCCGACGAGTGGCCGTGAATGAATGCCGTGCCACCCAGTGCGTCGATGATGGCGTCGACATCCTCGATCTCGCGCTCGACCGCGTAGGGCGGCGTGTCGCCGCTCTTGCCCCTGCCCCGCCTGTCGAAGGTGACTATGGTGAAGCGCGGGGCGAGGAGCTTCGCCAGCGGGGCCGCGCCGGAGCCGTCGCTCAGCGCGCCGCCGACCAGGATGAGCGCCGGTCCTTCGCCGGAGCGGCTGATGGCGATCGGGGTCCCGTCTTTCGAGGTGACCTCTGATGTTGCCTCGTTCGCTGCCAACTTCGCCTCCTCTGCCGACGACCCGATAGAGAGGGTTGAGGCCATGACGCCCGCAAGCCCCGTCGTGACGAACATGCGTCTATTCAGCGAATATCCAGTCATGCGACCACTCCGCCTTGGTACCCCCCGGTAACGGGTCGAACCGGAGACGGTTCCACCTTGGAGGTGGCGGGTCTGGGCTAGGCGCCGCTGGCGAGCGACAGTTCGCGGGTGCGGTCGACGGCGATGTAGCGCTGGATCTGCGCGACGATCTGGCTGGCATGTTCGGCCGCCAGGCGGTCGCAGAGCTCGGCATCTTCGGCCTCGATGGCGGCGACGAGGGCGTCGTGCTCATCGACATATTTGCGTGGCAGGTGGTCGTTGAAGCTCTTGTAGTAGTAGAGCCTGAGGATGCGGCGTCCCTCGTCGAGCAGGCGGGTGAACAGCCCGGTGAAGTAGGGGTTGCCGCCGGCTTCGGCGATGGTGGCGTGGAAGTTGCGGTTGTGGCCGATCATGCCGAGCACGTCGCCTTCGCGCACCGCCCTGGCATAGGCTGCCTGGTGGACGCGCATGACCTCGAGATGGGCGCGGGTCCGGGCGCTGGCGGCAAGCCTGGTGGTCACCCGATACATCAGCGTCAGCGCCTCGAAATAGACCGGCAGCGCGCCGAAATCGATCGGCGCGACGATGGTGTTGCGGTTGGGCAGCTGGCTCACCAGCCCTTCGGCAGCCAACCGCACCAGCGCCTCGCGGACCGGGGTGCGGGACATGCCGAAGGTTTCGGCGAGCGAGACCTCGTCGAGCGGCGCGCCCGGTTCCAGCGACAGATCGAGGATCGAGGCCTTCAGCTGCTCATAGACCTTCTGGACGCCCGAGCCTTTGACGCGCGGCGCAAACCCGGCCGTCTCGCGTGCGGATCCACTCATCATCCGGCTCCTGTTCGCTCCCAATTGACGAAATGTTAACGCGGCTGCATTGTGCCGACAAGGTGCATGCAAGGATGCATCTGAGGACAAGGGAGACGGAACGACATGCGTAATGTCATGAAAACCGCAGCAGGCCTCGCACTCGCCATCGTGCTCGGCGTACCAGCGATCGCGCAGGATACGCTGACCATCGGCATCATGGTCCCCACCACGGGATCGGAAGCCACCTACGGGCAGGACATGGCCAATGCCGTGAACCTCGCGATCGGCGAGATCAACGCGGCGGGCGGCGTATTGGGCAAGCAGCTGACCTCGACCATCGGCGACGACGGCTGCGACGCGCAGCTGGCAGTCAATGCCGCGAGCAAGCTGGCGGCCTCCGGCGTGGTCGGCGTCGTGGGCGGCTACTGCTCGGGCGCCACGGTGCCGACGCTCAAGATCTACGGCGACGCCAAGATTCCGCTGATCATACCAGCGGCCAACTCGACCAAGCTGATCCCGGAGAACCCGGGCAACGCCTTCATGATCAACTCGACCGGCAATGACCAGGTGGCCAAGGCGATCGAGTACTTCAACGCCAAGGGCATCAAGAAGATTGCCATCATCAACCAGGGCGATGCCTATTCGCAGGACCTGGCTGACCTGACCAAGAAGAACTGGGAAGCGGCCGGCAACACGGTCACCAACTTCGAAGTCACCAACAAGGGCGAGCAGGACTATTCGGCGGTGGTCACCGCCATCACGGCGGCCAGCCCCGACGCGGTGTTCTGGACCGCCTATTATGCCGATGGTGGCCTGTTGATCCGCCAGCTGCGCGAGCGTGGCTACCAGGGGCTGATCGCGGTGGGCGATGGCTCCAACTCGCCGGAACTGTTCAAGATCGCCGGCCCGGCGGCCGAAGGCGTCATCGCCTTCTCCAACCCGACGGCCGAGTTCCTGCCGGAAGCCAAGGCGTTCGCCGACGCCTACCAGAAGCAGTTCGGCGCCGCGCCGGGCCCCTACTCGACGCTCAGCTACGACGCGATGAAGCTGCTCGCCTGGGCCCTCACCACCGCCGGCACCACCGACTCGGCCAAGGTGATCGAGACGCTGCAGGGCGCCAACTTCACCGAGACCATCTCGGGCCCGATCTCGTTCACGCCCGAAAAGACCCTCGCGCGCTCCAACTTCGTGGTGCTCGAAGGCAAGGGCGGCGCCTGGACACTGGCGCAGTAGCCACCTGACCCAATCGCGGATCGGCGCTCCGGTGCCGGTCCGCTCAGGGCGAGACTGACCCAAGGGCGAGGTGGCGGGTGAGCATCTTCGACATCTTCACGAACCAGTTGCTGAACGGCATCGTGCTCGGTTCGTTTTATGCGCTGGTGGCGCTCGGCTACACCATGGTGTTCGGCGTGGTGAAGCTCTTAAACTTCGCCCATGGCGAGCTCTACATGGTGGGCGGCTTTGCCGGCTTCCTGGTGCTGTCGTTCCTCGCGCCCTATCTCGGGCCCGGCTGGCTGGGCGTCGCGGTGTCGCTGGTGCTGGCGATGATCGCCGTCGGTTTTCTCGGCGTGGTCATCGAGCGCGTCGCCTACGCGCCGATGCTGTCGGCGCCGCGCCTCTCCATCCTGATCACGGCGCTCGCGGTGTCGCTGGTGCTGCAGAACGGCATGCTGACGCTGACCAAGGGGCAGTACGTGCCCTTCGGCGCGGCGCTCGGCTTCGGCGGGGTGAAGCTCGGCAACCTCTTCATCAGCTACAACCAGATGATCCTTGTCGGCGTCGCCGCCGCGCTGATGCTGGCGCTCGAGCTGTTCGTGTCGCGCACCCAGTATGGCCGCGCCATGCGCGCCGTATCGGTCGACAAGGACATGGCCCGGCTGATGGGCATCAACGTCAATGCGGTGATCGCCATCACCTTCTTCCTCGGCTCGGCGCTCGCGGCAGCGGCCGGCTCGATGGCCGGCGCCTATTACGGGTCGCTGTGGTACTTCATGGGCTTTCTGATCGGGCTCAAGGCGTTCACCGCCGCGGTGATCGGCGGCATCGGCTCGATCCCCGGCGCCATGCTGGGCGGGCTGATCCTCGGCTTGCTCGAGAGTTTCGGCACACAGCTGCCGGGGGTGGGGAGCGAGTGGAAGGACGTGTTCTCGTTCTCCGTCCTCATCCTCGTTTTGGTGTTCAAACCGACCGGGCTGTTGGGCAAGCCCGAGCAGGAGCGCATGTGATGGCGCAATTCCCGGAACGACCAAGTGCCTGGGGCGGGTTGGCAACGCTGCTCGATACGCCACAGAAGCGCTATGCGGCGATCGCCGTCATCCTCGTCGCCATGGCCGTGGCGCCCTACATCTTCGGCTCCTATGGCACGGTGATCCTCACCAACGCGCTGCTTTATGTGCTGTTGGCGCTGGGGCTCAACATCGTCGTCGGCTATGCTGGCCTGCTCGACCTCGGCTTTGCGGCGTTCTTCGCCGTCGGCGCCTATACGGTGGGCATCACCACGCTGCATTTCGGGCTCAACTTCTGGCTGGCGCTGCCGCTGGCCGTCCTCCTCGCCATCGTCGCCGGCATCGTGATCGGGGCCCCGACCCTCAGGCTCCGCTCCGATTATCTCGCCATCGTCACGCTGGGCTTCGGCGAGATCGTGCGGATCACGGCGCGGAACCTGCGTGAAACCGGCGGCGCCAGCGGGCTGATCGGCATCGACTCGCCGTGGCTGTTCGGCTGGCACATCCGCACGCCGCTCGATTTCTACTATGTGTTCTGCGCACTCGCGATCCTCGGCGTCATCGCCTCGGTGCGGCTCGCCAACTCGCGGCTCGGGCGCGCCTGGCTCTATGTCCGGCACGACGAAGACGCAGCCGAGGCGATGGGCATCAACCGGGTGAAGGTGAAGCTCGCCGCCTATGTGGTCGGCGCCATCTACGGCTCGATCGGCGGAGCGTTCTTTGCCGCCAATCTCGGGGCGATCTCGCCCGAAAGCTTCTCGTTCCGGCAATCGGTGTTGATCCTGATGGCGGTGATCCTGGGCGGCATGGGCAAGATCCCGGGCGTCATCCTCGGCGCCTTCATCGTCATCCTCGCACCCGAACTGCTGCGCGACTTCGGTGACCTGCGGCTGCTGATCTTCGCGGTGGGCCTCCTGCTCATCATGCTGTTCCGGCCGAGCGGCATCTGGCCGGCGAGGAGCAAACGATGAGCCTCCTCGATCTCAAGGGCGTCAGCCTCAGCTTTGCCGGATCGAAGGTGCTCGACGCGGTGGACTTCAGCGTCCCCGCCGGCCGGATCGTCAGCCTGATCGGGCCGAACGGGGCGGGCAAGACCTCGCTGTTCAACTGCATCACCGGCTTTTACAAGCCGCAGCAGGGCTCGATCCGGCTCGACGGCACCGAGACGCTGCGGATGAAGCCGCATCAGGTGACGCAGCTCGGCATCGCCCGCACCTTCCAGAACGTGCGGCTGTTCCGTGAGATGACGGTGCTGGAAAACGTCATGTCGGGCCAGCACAGCCGGACCCGTGCCGGGGTGATCGATGCGATCCTGCGGCTGCCCTCGCAGCGCCGCGAGGAAGCCGAGATCCGGCGGATCGCCGAGGAGTGCCTGAGCTTTGTCGGCATCACCGAAGGCTGGGAGCGCGAGGCGACCACCCTGCCCTATGGCTGGCAGCGCCGCGTCGAGATCGCGCGAGCCCTGGCGACGACACCGCGGCTGTTGCTGCTCGACGAGCCGGCCGCCGGGCTGACCTCGGGCGAGAAGGAAGAGCTGATCGAGCTCATTCGCCGCATCCGCAACGAGCGGGATATCTGCATCCTCCTGATCGAACATGATACCGGGCTGGTGATGCGCCTCTCCGAGCGGGTCAGCGTGCTCGACCACGGCGTGATGATCGCCGAGGGCACGCCCAAGGAGATCCAATCCAACCAGCGGGTGATCGAGGCCTATCTCGGTGTCGAGGAGGACGCACTTGACCTCTGATGTGATGCTCAAGCTCGAAGGCATTGCCAGCGCCTATGGCAAGATCGATGCGGTCAAAGGCATCGACCTCGAGGTGAAGCGCGGGCAGATCGTGACGCTGCTCGGCGCCAACGGCGCCGGCAAGACCACGACGCTCAAGACCATCTCCGGCCTCGTCCGCGCCAAGGCCGGCCGGGTGCTGTTCGAGGGCAACGACATTACCGGCATGCCAGCGCATCAGATCGCGCGGGCCGGCGTGGTGCATGTGCCCGAGGGCCGGCACGTGCTGCGCGGCCTCAGCGTACGCGAGAACCTCGAGCTCGGCGCCTTCACGGTCAAGGACGCGACGCTCAGGAAAGACCGGCTCGAACAGGTATTCGCGCAGTTCCCGATCCTCAGGACACGGGCCAACTCGGATGGTTCGCTGTTGTCGGGCGGCGAACAGCAGATGCTGGCCATCGGCCGGGCGCTGATGCATGGCCCCAAGATCCTGCTGCTCGACGAGCCCTCGATGGGCCTCGCGCCCAAGCTGGTGCTCGAGACGATGAAGATCGTGAAGCGGCTCAATGAAGCGGGCACCACGATCCTCCTCGTCGAACAGAATGCCCGGCTGGCGCTGCGGCTCGCCCATTACGGCTATGTGCTGGAGAGCGGCGTCATCCGCCTCGAGGGCGAAGCCAGGCAACTCAGTGCCGATCCCTCGATCGTCCAGGCCTATCTCGGCAGCTGAATGCACCCCCCGAAACCTCCACAGTAAGCCCAAAGGCCACCTGACTTGACCACGACGACCAGCATCGACGTCGCCATTATCGGCGCCGGCATTATCGGCGTTTCCACCGCCTTCAAGCTGCAGGAAGCGGGGCGAACAGCCGTGCTGATCGACCGCAAGGGCATTGCCGAGGAGACCAGCCGCGGCAATGCCGGGGCGTTCGCTTTTTCGGATGTGATCCCGATGGCGACCTCGGGCGTCCTCGGCAAGCTGCCGCGCTGGCTGAGCGATCCGCTGGGCCCGTTGACCATCCGGCCGGAGTATCTGCCGCAGATCACCCCCTGGCTGCTGCGCTTCTGGCGCGCCGGCTGGCCCGACAAGGTGGCGGCAAGCCTCAAGGCGCAGAGCGCCATGATGCGGGTTGCCCGATCCGAACTGGAGGCGCTCGTCGCCGGCGCCGGCCTCGACGGTATGATCCGTCGCGACGGGGTGCTCGAGCTCTACGAGAGCGAGGACGAACTCAAAAAGACAGCGCGGGACGACGCGGCCAAATCCGCCGAAGGCATCGAGTTCCGGCATGTGCGGGGGGCCGAGCTCGGCGAACTGCAGCCGGGGCTGTCGCCGCGCATCACCTGCGCCACCTTCATTCCGAAGTGGCAGACGGTCAGCGACCCCTATGACTACGCGGTGGCGGTGGGCCAGGCGGCCATGGCGCGCGGCGCCAGTTTCCGCCAGGCCGAGGTGGTGCAGGTGCGGCCCGAGGGCGATGGCATCGTCATCCAGCTCAGTGACGGCAGCACACTACGCGCCCGGCAGGTGGTGGTGGCGGGCGGCGCGTGGTCGAAGCGGCTGACGGCGCCTCTCGGCGACGACATCCCGCTCGAAACCGAGCGCGGCTACAACACGACGCTCCCCGGATATAGTTTTGACCTCAAACGCCAGCTGGTGTTCGGCGGCCACGGCTTCGTTGTGACGCCGCTCGCCAGTGGCATCCGCGTCGGCGGCGCGGTGGAACTGGGCGGCCTGAAGCTCGCGCCCAATTTCAAGCGTGCCGACGCCATGCTGACGAAGGCGGCAACCTTCATGCCCGGTCTTGTGACCACCGGCGGCAAGCAGTGGATGGGGTTTCGCCCGTCGCTGCCCGACAGCCTGCCGGCGATTGGCTTCTCGCGCCAATCGCGCAACATCGTCTATGCCTTCGGGCACGGCCATCTCGGCCTCACCCAATCGGCCGGCACCGGCAAGCTGGTGGCGGAACTGCTCACCGGCGCCGCGCCGTCTCTCGACCTCACGCCCTTCTCTCCGCAACGCTTCTAGAACGAGCCTTTCCATGTCCCGGCATATCTTCACCTGCATCGATGGTCACACCTGCGGCAACCCGGTCCGCCTCGTCGCCGGCGGCGGCCCGCTGCTCAAGGGCAACACCATGATGGAGCGGCGCGCCGATTTCCTCGCCAACCACGACTGGATCCGCAAAGGGCTGATGTTCGAGCCGCGCGGCCACGACGTGATGTCGGGCTCGATCCTCTACCCGCCGACGCGCGAGGATTGCGACATCGCGATCCTGTTCATCGAGACCTCGGGCTGCCTCTACATGTGCGGCCACGGCACCATCGGTACGGTGACGATGGCGATCGAGAACGGGCTGATGACACCGAAGACGCCAGGCGTGGTGAACCTCGACGTTCCGGCCGGCAAGGTGGTGGCCGAGTACACCATGGACGGCGAGTATGTGGACAAGGTCCGCATCACCAACGTGCCGAGCTTTCTCCACTCAACCGACCTCGAGATCGAGGCGCCGGGGCTGGGCAAGCTCAAGGTCGATGTGGCCTATGGCGGCAATTTCTATTGCATCGTCGACGCCCAGGAGAATTTCTCCGACATCGCCGACGTCTCGGTCGGCGACCTCCTCCGCTGGAGCCCGGCGCTGCGCACGGCGATGAACGAGCGCTACGAGTTCGTGCATCCCGAGAACGAGAATATTCGCGGCTGCACCCACATCCTGTGGACCGGCAAGCCGACCAATGCCGCCAACACCGCCCGCAACGCCGTGTTCTACGGCGACAAGGCGATCGACCGATCGCCCTGCGGCACCGGCACCTCGGCACGCATGGCGCAGTGGTATGGCCGGGGCAAGCTCAAGGTCGGCGACGCCTTCAACCACGAGTCGATCATCGGCTCAGTGTTCAACGGCCGGGTCGAGCGCGCGGTGAAGGTGGGCAACTATGACGGGATCGTCCCCTCGATCGCCGGCTGGGCCCGCCAGACCGGCCTCAACACTATCTATATCGACGACCGCGACCCCTTCGCCCACGGCTTCTCGCTGGTGTGAGATGGTGCCGCTCCTTGCTCGCCCCAGCCACGGAGTCATTCCCGCGAAAGCGGGAACCTCTGTTCAGGATCGTGACACGCAAACGGAGATTCCCGCTTTCGCGGGAATGACCCGGTGAACCGAGCAGCCTCTCGTCAGGAACTCCACACATGAAAATCACCGCCATCAAAGTCTACCAGGTCGATCTGCCGCTGCGCGAAGGCCGCTACAACTGGAGCGGCGGCAACTTCATGGAGGTGTTCGATTCGACCGTCGTGGCGGTCGAGACCGATGCCGGGATTACCGGCTATGCCGAGTGCTGCCCACTCGGCTCGGCGTACCTCCCCTCCTACGCCAAGGGGGTGCGGGCCGGCATCGCCGAGATCGGGCCCAAGCTGATCGGGCATGACCCGACCGACCTGTGGCCGCTCAACCATCACATGGATGCGGTGCTGCGCGGCCACCCCTATGTGAAGGCGCCGATCGACATCGCCTGCTGGGACATTCTGGGGAAGGTCGCCGGGCTACCGGTCTATAAGCTCCTGGGCGGGGCCGAGCAGGAAAGAATCGCGCTCTACCGGGCGATCAGCCAGGAGGACTCGGCTGTGATGGCCGAGAAGATCGCCGGCTATCGCGCCGAGGGCTACACCAAGTTCCAGCTCAAGGTTGGGGGCGATGCCAATGACGACATCCGGCGCATCCGCGCCTGTCGCGAAATCCTCGCCGAGACCGATATCCTCGTCGCCGACGCCAATACCGGCTGGACCATGGCCGACGCGGCGCGGGTGGTGAACGCCGTCCGTGATCTCGATGTCTATATCGAGCAGCCCTGCATGAGCTACGAGGAGAGCGTCTCGATCCGCCGCCGCACCAGCCTGCCGTTCGTCCTCGACGAGAATATCGGCACGGTCGGCGACCTGGTGAAGGGGATTTCCGAAGACGCGTTCGACGTCATCAATTTGAAGATCAGCAAGGTCGGCGGCCTCACCAAGGCGCGACAGATGCGTGACCTCTGCGTCGCCTCAGGCATCCCGATGACCATCGAGGACACCTGGGGCGGCGACATCGTCACCGCGACGATCGCGCACCTCGCTCGCTCGACGCCGCAGAAATTCTGCTTCACGGCGACCGATTTCAACTCCTACGTGACCGTGTCGATCGCCGACGGCGCGCCGAAGCGGGTGAACGGGTTTATGACGGCGAGCGATGCGCCTGGGCTGGGAATCGAGCCTAAGTGGGACGTGCTCGGGCAAGCTGTGCAGGTGATTGCGTGACCCTCAGTCGGGACTCCCTCCCCCTCGCGGGGAGGGTAGCGCAGCCGGGAGCAGCGCGACCTGGCGAAGCTAGGGTGAGGGGAGCAGCACACTCCCTGCACGCCTCACCCCCCACCCTTGATCCCTCCCCGCAAGGGGGAGGGAGACGACACCCACTCTGGATGACCAAATGAGAACTACCCGCGCAATTCAGATCGTCGGCTGCCATGCCGAAGGCGAGGTCGGCGATGTCATCGTCGGCGGCGTCGCGCCGCCGCCGGGCGAGACGCTGTGGGAGCAGTCGCGCTTCATCGCGCGTGACCAGACGCTGCGCAACTTGGTGCTGAACGAGCCACGCGGCGGTGTGTTCCGGCACGTCAACCTGCTAGTGCCACCTAAGGATCCGCGGGCGCAGATGGGCTTCATCATCATGGAGCCCGAGGACACGCCGCCGATGTCGGGTTCGAACTCGATCTGCGTTTCGACCGTGCTGCTCGATACCGGCATCATCCCGATGACCGAGCCGGAAACCCGGCTGGTGCTGGAAGCGCCGGGCGGTATCGTCGAGGTGGTTGCCGAGTGCCGGAACGGCAAGGCCGAGCGGATCACCGTGACGAACGTGCCGAGCTTTGCTGATAAGCTCGGCGCAACACTCGAGGTCGAGGGCGTCGGCACGCTCACCGTCGACACCGCCTATGGCGGCGACAGCTTCGTTATCGTCGATGCCGAGGCGCTGGGCTTCCGCATCGCCCCGGATGAGGCGCGCGAGCTTGCCGAAACCGGCATCCGCATCACCCGCGCTGCCAACGAGCAGCTCGGCTTCACCCATCCGACCAACCCGGACTGGACGCATTTCTCGTTCTGCCAGATCGCCGCGCCGATCGAGCGGCGGGACGGGATGCTGACCGCTGCCAATGCCGTCGCCATCCAGCCGGGCAAGATCGACCGTTCGCCTACCGGCACCGGCGCCTCGGCCCGCATGGCGGTGCTGCGCGCCAAGGGCGAGATGCAGGTCGGCGACCGTTACCTGGCGCGCTCGATCATCGGCTCGGAGTTTCTCGGTCGGATCGAGCGGGACACCACGCTCGGCGGCCGCCCGGCGATCATCCCTTCGATCTCCGGCCGCGCCTGGATCACCGGCACCCGCACCGAGATGCTCGACCCATCCGACCCCTGGCAGGGCGGCTACCGGCTCTCCGACACCTGGCCGCGGATCGGCAAGTGACCACTACGATCGCATATGACGAGCTCATCGCCCTGCTGCGTCAGGTGTTCCTCAGGCACGCCTGCTCCGAGTCGGTGGCGAGCATCCTCGCCGAGAACATGGCCGGTGCCGAGCGCGACGGCGCGCATAGCCACGGCATCTTCCGCATCAAGGGTAATCTCGCTTCGCTCAATACCGGCTGGGTGGATGGCAAGGCTGTGCCGGTGCTCGAGGACGTGGCGCCCGGCATGTTGCGCGCCGACGGCCGCAACGGCTTCTCGCTGCCGGTGTTGGAGCTGGCGCGCGAAGCGCTGATCAAGAAGGCGCGGGCCAACGGCATCGCCGTGCTCAGCGTGCGCAAGGCGCACCACTTCAGCGCCGTGTGGCCGGATATCGAGCCGTTTGCGCGTCAGGGGTTTGTCGCCCTCGCCATGATCAACTCGATGGCATCAGTGGTGCCGCATGGCGGCCACCGCAAAGTCTACGGCACCAACCCGTTCGGCTTTGCCGCACCGCGTGACGGCACCGATCCGCTGGTGTTCGACCAGGCCTCGAGCGCCATGGCCAATGGCGACGTGCAGATCGCCCGGCGCGAGGGCCGGCAACTGCCGCCCGGCACCGGCGTCGACCGCCACGGCAACCCCACCATCGACCCCGCCGCCATCCTCGATGGCGGGGCGCTGCTGCCGTTCGGCGGACACAAGGGCTCGTCGATCGCCATGATGATGGAAATCATGGGCGCGGCGCTGGCCGGCGGCGACTATTCGTTCGAAATCGACTGGAGCGCCTACCCGGGCGCCGCGACGCCGCATGGCGGCCAGACCTACATCCTGATCGACCCCCAGCGCGGCGCGGTGAACTGCTTTGCCGACCGGCTGGAAGTGCTGATCGCCGAAATCCACGACGCCGGCCAATCCCGCCTGCCCGGCGACCGCCGCTACGCCACCCGCCGGGAAAGCCTTGCAAAGGGCATCGCGGTGGACGAAGCAGCCCTGGCGGAAATCCGGGCGCTGGCGGGGTGAGGGATGTCGAGCCGCCGCTGGTAAAGCGGCAGCTCGACAGGGAACGGCGACCCGCGTCGAGGACCCGACGCGGGTCGCCCAAGCGGCGCTTACCAGCCCGGCAGGGCCAGTTGCTGCGCCTGTTTCTTCACATCCTCATCGTAGAGCGCGGCGCCGTCAGCGGCCGAGCGGATGCCGGAGCCGACTTCCACGGTGATCTGCGGCAGGTTCGGGCCCTTGACCGGCGAGAGGAACTCCAGCGCCGGCGCCGTTGCTCCGTCGGTCTCGAAATAGGGCAAGAGGTCACTGACCACCGGCGGCACGTCGGCCGGGATGGTGCAGCCCTTGACGAGGTACGGGCCGGTCGCGCCGATCGCCGCGGTCTGCGCATCGCAGCCGGCAGTGCTGGCGACGAATTCGACGAAGCGCTTGGCCTCGGCCAGATGGGGGGTGGTCGAGGTGATGTAGAGCCCGTTGGGCATCCAGGTGGTGAGCCCGTTCTTCGTCGCGTCATCGCCCGGCAGCGCGAAGAAGCCGACATCGTTGACGAGGTCCGGATAAGTCGTGGCGATGGTGCCGACGGTGATCGAGAGCATCGGATATTGCGCGCC
This sequence comes from Devosia sp. Root105, assembly GCF_001424865.1. Classification (NCBI taxonomy): domain Bacteria; kingdom Pseudomonadati; phylum Pseudomonadota; class Alphaproteobacteria; order Hyphomicrobiales; family Devosiaceae; genus Devosia; species Devosia sp. Root105. Next base: position 69,300 of record NZ_LMCR01000019.1, on the reverse strand, counting down.
TTCGCCCTCGGCCACCATGCGCAGCCCATCCTCGAAGATCGCCGAAGCAAAATCCTCGTTGAGATAGCCGGCTTTGAACACCTCCTCCTGCCGCTCAAAGCCTTTCAGGGCGGGAGCGGTGGCGTACTTCGCCTGATTGGCGGTGTAGCGCTCGGCAAAATCCGGCTCGGCAGCCTGCAGGTTGTAGTAATCGCCGAGCATGAAAAGCTGCGCCGTCCACGGCGTGCCGAAGGTCTGGATCACCGCGGGGATGCCGGCTGCCTTGAGCTTCTCGTTATTGGCCATGAACTCGGCCCAGGTCTTGGGCACGGTGAGCCCCAGCTTCTCGAACACCTTGCGGTTGTAGAGCACGCCGCCGCCGAAGGCGGTGCCGATCGGCACGCCGTAGACGCGGCCGTCCTCAGTGACCACCGATTTGAACGAATCGAGGATCGAGGCCTGGTACGGCTCGTCGGTCAGGTCGACAAAACGCTCTTTTGGGTTGAGCGCATGAAACAGCGAGCCGGCATTGTACCAGAGGAGATCCGTCATATCGCCGGTCGACAGGCGGGTCTTGACCAGGTTGTCGCCATCGCCGCCGGTGGGGATCAGTTCCACGTCGATATTGATGTCAGGGTTGGCCGCCTCGAACACCTCGATGAGCTTGTTGGCTGTCGCCACCTCGTTCGGGTTGTTGAAATGGCTCAAGGTCAGGTTCACCGTCTGGGCAGAGGCCCACCCGGTTACCAGCCCAGTCAGCGCCGTCGCCAGGACAGTGGCGCGCAGATGAATTGCCGTGCGTTTGTTCACTTCCATTCCTCCCTCAGTTTTCCACCCGTCTCCCGCTGGGCAGTCGGCTAAAGGACCACGGCGCCTCGCCACGCGTCTTGCAGCATTCAGCCGCAAAGCTTGAACGAACCCGCGATTTGCGCCCAACGCAGGGGCTTGTTGCGCTGCGCCGGGTGCGGCTAGGCTCGTTGAATGAATCCCGGATCGCCGTTCGCGGCGCACTACACTATCGAGCAATCGACCGTACAGCTTTCGGCCGGCCGCCCCGTGCGGGCGCAGCGGCTGGAGGTGATCGAGGACGTGCCGCCGCACGACCACGCCTACCACGAGATCTGCATCGTCACCTCGGGCAGCGCCACGCACCGGACCAAAAACGGCCGCGCCCCGTTGGCGCGGGGCGATGTCGTCGTCGTGCCGCCGGGCGAAGTGCACGCCTTCGAGCGGGTCGAGCGGATCGAGGTGATCAACGCCTATTATCTCAGCGAATGGCTGATGGGCGATCTTGGCCTCCTATGGACCGAGCCGGGAGCGGTGCCGCTGTTCCTCTCGACCACGCTGATGCGAGCGCAGATCGTCGACACCGTGCAGATGCGGCTCGATGCCGCCGATTTCGAGCTCATTGCTGCGGAACTCTCGCAGATCGAGGCCGAGGGGAACCGTGCTGCGCCATCGCCGCTGTTCCTGCGCTGTGCGCTGCAGAAGGCGGTGGCGACGATGGCGAGAGCCTGGATGCGGCACGACCCGACCTCGGCCACCCTCACCTTCCGACCCGAGGTGTGGACGGCGATGGAGGCTATCGATCGGGCTGCCGGCGCCGGCACCCCCTACTCCGTCGCCCGCAGTGCCAGGGCGGCGGGACTCTCGGTTGACCACTTCTCGGCGCTGTTCCGCGCCTCGACCGGCTATGGCCCGACGGATTTCTTCCAGCGGCGGCGCATCCACCGCTCGTGCACGCTGCTGCTCAACCCGCGCCCCAGCATCACCGAGATCGCCGCCGAGCTCGGCTATTCGGACGCCCCGCATTTCTGCCGGCTGTTCAAGCGCTACCAGGGCATGACGCCCTCGGCGTATCGGACGATTTACAATGTGTGAGTGGCCTCGAGGAGCGTGGCGTCATGGGTGAACTAGTCATCACAGCGCCCCAAACGCGATGTCATCCCGGCGAAGGCCGGGACCCATCCTGAGATGCGGCGGCTCTAGCGCAAATATCCCACCATCTCAGGATGGGCCCCACCCCACCCACCGGGTCATTCCCGCGAAAGCGGGAACCTCTGTTTTCTTGGCCTTTGCACGATCGCAAACGGAGGTCCCCGCTTTCGCGGGGATGACACCGAGTTTGGTGGCGCGCATCAGGGCCACCGAAGCTTATCCCTGCAGCGCACCGGCTTCCCCCAGCAGCCAATCAACCATGGCCTCCCGCAACGGCAGCGCCTCAGCAGGATCAAACCGCCGCGGATCGGGACCGAAGATCCCGAACAGCGGGTGCGCGGGGTCGTGCCGCTGCGCCCCCATCTCGTTGCCACCGGGGTCGATGCTGGGCGCTTCGGCCAGTGCCGGCAGCAGGTCGATCCGTGCGCGATCGGGCCACAGCGCACTGAGCAGCGTGGTCTCGAAGCGGGCGGCATGGTCGGGTGCGAAGCCCAGGCCGGTGGCCATGCTGACCGCCAGCGCCCGAACCCGCATGCGGTCGCCCGATCCCGCCCATTCGGCCTCCAGCCCGCGGATCAGCTCGATCTGCTCGCCTGCAAAATGGCCGCTGAGGATCACGACGGCGCCGGCCTCGAATGCCGCGAGACGCCTGAGCGTCTGCCGCAGCAGTGGCCGGATCTCGTCGGTGCCGGCCATGATCGTCCAGGGATACTCGGCATGCCCGCCACCGGTGCCATAGTAGAGCGGCGGCAGCACCAGCCCGCCGCCGCGTTGCGCCGCCAACAGGCACAGACCGTGCGCGGTGAGCCCGTCAAGCCCGACCGGCAGATGCTCGCCATGCCACTCGTAGGTCCCGAGCGGCAGATAGACCAGCGACCGCTGCGCCAGCGCCGCGCGGATTTCGCTCGGCAGCAGCAGCTCGAACTGCACGGCAGCCGGATCGGCGCTCATTGGTAGTAGTTCCGCGGCCAGCTGTGGGCGGCCAGTTGCGCCAGCAACTCCTCGGGAAACGGCGCGCCATCGGCATAGGCGATGTTGGTGTCCACCTCGGCCGGGCAGTGCATCCCGGGGATGACGGTCGAGACCTCCGGGGCGCTGAGGCTGAAGCGCATGGCGGCCTCGGCCAGGGTCGCACAATAGGGCGCGCAAAGCTGCTTCAGCCGTTCGACCCGCGCCAGCGTTTCGGCAAAGCGGTCGCCACGGAACAGCTGGTGCGGCACAGACCCCGCACGCCAGCCACCATAGGTTGCGGCGGTCCAGCTGCCGGTCAGCGAGCCGGAATCGAGCGGCACCCGGGCGATGAAGGCCGGCGGATGATCCGGCGCGGCGGCAAACAACCGCTCCCGCGGCCGCTGCTCGAACAGGTTGAAGATCACCTGCTGCGAACTGACGAGGCCGAGGCGCGCCAGCGCGACGCCATCATCGGGCCGGTAGTCGCGCAGCGACACGCCGATCTGGTCGAGCTTGCCCTCGAGCCTGAGGGCATTGAGCGTCTCCAGCCAATCGAGCTCGGTGACGCCATCCGCCACCCAGCAATGGAGCTGCAGCAGGTCGATGCGCTCGACCTGCAGACGTTTGAGTGAGGCTTCGACGGCCGCCCGCAGATGCCAGGCCGGGTAGCGGCCGCGCATCGGCGGGCGCTCCTCATCTGGGCTCGGCCAGACGGTCGGCTGCACCTTGGTCGCCACATAGATCCGGCCCTGCCGCCATTGCCGGACCGCCTCCCCCACCACCGTTTCGGAGCGGCCCTTGCCGTACATCTCGGCGGTATCGACGAAGTTGATGCCGCGTTCGAACGCGTGGTGCAGCGTACGGATCGACTCCGCGTCACTCGCCCCGCCCCAGTCGCCGCCGATCTGCCAGGCGCCGAAGCCGATCTCGCTGACCTGCCAGCCGGTGCCGCCGAACGCCCGGTAGCGCATCGCTAGCCGACCCGCGGGAACAGTTCGCTATCGAGCAGATCGTCGGCCGCAAGCCCCTGCTCGTCGGTGACGATATGCGGCTTGCCATCATAGCGCGTGCCATCGGGCATATAGATGATGGCGAAGGCCTCGCGCGTGCCGTCGGATTTGTTGGGGCCGGCATAGTGGAAGGTCAGCCCGTTGTGGAAGGTGGCGCTCCCCGCCTTCAGCGGCCGCGGCACCGGCTTCACTGGCCTCAGGTGCGGGGCGTAGTCGAACAGATCCTGCGGATCGCTCAGATCGACGGCCGGCTGGGGCCCGAGCGAATGGGTGCCCTCGACGAAAGCCATGCAGCCATTGTGCGTCGTCGCATCCTTGAGCGCGATCCAGATCGTCGTCTGGTGCCAGCGGTCGACATGCGGCCAGTACACCGCATCCTGATGCCAGGGCGTGCGGTTGTTGCCCTTCATCGGTTCCTTGAACAGGGCCTGGTCGTGCCAGAGCCGCATAGGGCGTCCCTCAAGGCGCATCGCGATACGACCGAGCGCGGCGGACAGCGTGAACCGGGCAACATCGGGGTGGCGTTGCCAAAGATTCACCTTTTGATTGAAGATCTTCTCATAGGTCGCCTGCGCCCCGCTCCGCGGCCGATCGGGCGCCTCGTTGGTCTCCACCGCCACCGCATTCACCACGGCCCCCCGCATCGCCTCGAGCACCGGGCCGGTGATCACGTCATCCAGTTGAATGAACCCGTCCCGGCGATACTGGTCGATCTGCTCCTGGGTGAGCGGGTAATCGGGAACGCTGAGCGTATCGTGCACCTTTGTCTCCTCGGGTCCGGCTCTGTGCCGTGTTGTCTGAGGGGATAGTCGCACCGGTGCCAGGGGCTGTCTTGGATCGATCGGAGGCGGGAGTTGAATGAAGCCGGGATGGGGGGATGGGCGGCGGACTGCATGAGGCTGTCGGAAAATGAACGTTCCACGCAGTTCCTTACATTCGCCGTTAGCCCAATGATCCTGTTGGGTGTCTCCCCGAAGGCATCCATCGCAGTCCTCAAGAACCTAAGGAAACGCCGGCAGCAGCGCGAACTCCCTAGGTTTGGTGGACCGCTAGTGGCCTGATGCTGATGTTCAACTGAGACGCCTTGACCGCCAGCATCACGCTTGGCATACAAGACACGGCCCTACACGCAGGCCGGTGTGCCCGCCACGCAAAGATAAGTCAGCGTCTAATTTGAAAGTGTCACTCCATTGCCTTGAGAGGCATGGCCTGACCATTAGCGGGCACATGGTCGGATCATTCCAAGGTACAGGAAATGACCGAAACGAACGACATTCGTAAACTCAAGACCCTTGCCAAGCGCTACGCGCGCGCCAACCGCATAGCACAACATCAGGCGCTTGACCTGATGGCTGGAAAAATGAGGTTCCCGAGTTGGGTTAGACTCGTGTCTGCCAGCAAGAATGGCTGGCAGCCTGACGGCGAGCAAATGGCCGCCGTTGAAGCTTTTGCCATGGCGCCCCTGCCGGTTGCAGCGATCCTCGAAGGCGATGCCGAGGTCATGCGTCGGCGCCTCGAGTATCTGCAGGCGGCTGAAGACGGCGAGATTAACGGGCACCCATACCGCCTGCAGGAGGTTTTAGGGGACGTCATCGTGGCCGGCGAGGGATGGAGCATCAGGGTGCAGGAGAACCCCAGCGCCGTCCCGGTCGTCGAGACCTATGCCAAGCCCGGGGGGGCTTGCCCCGTCCGTGATCCTGACTTCCTCACGCAAGCACTCAAGCTCGCCAGAGATCGAGCAAAGCAGGTTCGCGCAGGGCTTTCGACCGACTGGCCGCGGCGATCGACCAAACCCGACCTCGACGGCGTGGTGCGACATCCTCTGAGCAAGAGCGAGTCCAACGCGTGGTTCTGCTACCATTGCGATGGCAAGATCACCGGCGCGCAGATCGCGCGGAACCTCTGGCATTGTCCAGGATGCGGTGCATCGCCTCTCGACATTTTCGCGACTGCCAGCTGGGCCGACGACCAGGGCAAGTCGTTTCGGCCGGTGACATCAAGCGGCACCGCGGGTCACGACGCAACTGACGTTGAGATCATCGATGGCCGCCCCAAGCTCGAACTGAGCGCGGAGCATATCGATCTTCTCATTCGCAGCGCCCTGCTTGACGACGCAACCACCGTCAGCGAGCGGCTTGGTGCATTGCATGCCGAGATCAACGTGGATGACGAGAACGGTCTGTGGATCACACTAGAGGTCGATCTGTGGCCGGAAGACAAAGAGCCGGTGGAAGCGCTCGCAGTCGCGGAACTATTGGGGCTAGAGGTCGAACTCGAATGCGCATTGTTCTGCGCGCCTTTTGCTTGGCCGGGTCTGGGCAAGATCGCTTCGAACACGGCCGAGTACACGACGATGTTGCTGGATGCTCATGAGCAGCACGGCGTTACGAAGAGAAAGGCGAGGACCTCCTAGTCGAACCTGTCGACAACTGCTTCTTGCTGCCGGGGGCCGGATCAGTGTCCGCCCCGGCGCTCACCCCCTTTGGATCACGGGCGCAGGTTGCTAACCAGCACGCGCTTTTTGGGCAATCGCACTGGCTATGCCGGTCTACGCAGCTACCGTCGTCGTCAACGGCCGATCACTTTCCGTAGGGCTGGAAGCCTGCTGGGACGTAGCCCTGTCGAGGAAGCACGGCAAAGTCGGCGCTCGACCAGCACCATCTTCCCTTCAAAGGTGGAGTTGTTCTCGCCCGCCGCCACTACTTCGAGCCTGAGGACGGCTCCTTCCGCCTGGCTGTTGTCGATGATGATGCCGCTTTCGGTCTTCTCCTCACCTGGCATCCTCACAATCAGCCGGTCATTGACTGGTTCGTACATGCGTGAATTGTATCACGCTATGAGGGGGGATGCGTTGCTTAGGCGGAGTTGGGCACTACTTACGGCGATTGCCGCGATCCTGAACGTTCCGCTGATGCTCTTAAGCGTCGCGGGGTTCCTCGGCTTCAACCTGAACATCTTCGTCATCGCTGACTTCCTGCGTGCGATCCTCCCAGTGCGGTTGACCGACTTCTTTGTACACCTCGACTCCTGGATGTGGGGAAACCTCATCGCGTACGTGATCTGCGCCTCCCTGCTGTTCTACACGGCGTTCGGGAGGTCCCGGTTCTTCCTCTTTAGGGCTCCCGGAGCGCTGCTGATCATCCCATTTTTCTTCCTGCCGGCACTCACGGTCGCTTTCACGTTGGCCGAGCTCCTGATGACCACGATCAAGGGCTGCTGGTGGGCCAGTGACCACTTTGACTGCAGCTCCGACAACAACCGGTGGACCTCGATTTTCATCCCACCGGTCTATTTCTTCAGCGCGCTGGTTTTCTGGCTGATCCCTGCGTCCGCCGCGTTCGGCGCGAGGTCGCTGATACCCACACCTAGAGCCGAAACCACCGAATAATTGGGGGGCGCTTTTGCCCGTATTTGGAATACGCATCGACACTAAGAAATCAGCCAGCAAGGCGCTACTGCCGACCGATCTGGCTCTGAGCGCTCAAATTCTCGACGTCATTTACGCCCTGGCGCTCAATGAGCAGCGTCGGTGGGAGTCCGAGTACCAGGGGATGGTCGGCGTACCCTATGACGGGGACAACGCCCTCCCTGCCGCGCCTAAAGGGCCGTCACCGCTGACCATCAAGGTCGTTCGCTTCAGCAACCCGTTTGACGTGGTCGGCTTCGTTAAGGGCATCACGAAGCCAATGATCGACGCCGTCCTAGATCGCACCCTCTATTACAAGCAGGAAGTGCAGCGCCGCGAGTTAGAGAACGCGCAGACAGCACGAGGCTTTGAGCTTGGCGACCAGGAGGTGAAGCTCCGGAAGCAGGACGTTGCGCTGCGCCGGCAGGAGGTGGCGCTCAAGAAGCAAGAAGCCGAGCTCAAAAAGCAGGAAGCGATCGAAAAGAAGATCGAGAATGCCGGCAAAGTCATGTCGCTGCTGGACAGGGCCAAGCAGCACGACGGGCGTCACGACGATGAGCAGGTTATGCGAGCATTGGCAGAGATCATCGCCGACCAGGATGCAGTGCTGGGCAGCGGCAACGTGCAGGTCTACTTCCCGCCTAGACCTAAGCTGAAGGTGCGCAGGCGGAAGCGTCCTACCCCGAAGGCGTAGAATGCCCCCGACGGTGTGTCGGGGACGGGTACGCACCGCTATGCAGTGGTGGGGGTTTGATGAGCTAGTGGGGACGCGGAACAGACCCGCTCCTCATTATACCTGACCGGTCGCTGCGGCATCTTCCGCGCGGATTTTGTCGACCTCGTCTCTGAGAAACTTCCCGAGCACCGGGAGCGGGCAACCCGAGACCAAACGCTCCGACATCACGCACGAGCGGACCAGAGCGACGATCCAGTAGACGAGGTTTCCCTTCTCGTCCTGGCGCATGCCGATGATCGGACCCCCGCTCATGCCCTTCACGCTTTCGATCGGAAGGTTCTGGCGCAGGTTGGCGACGAACAGCGGATGCTGTGGCACCTTCATCTCGGACCCTTCGGGTATCGCGTCTATAGGGTCTAAACGGGCCATTACGGGTGTTAGCATCACACCGGCATAGGGATCGTAGCGCTGCGGGAGATTGAGCTCTTCCGGGAAGCCCAGCATGAAATAGGCGTCGAGCTTGGGCAGCGTGTGCTGCTTCGCCCAGTTCTCTTCCTCAACTACCTTCACGCCGTTGGCGAGCAACTGGTTCACGTACCACCAGCGGACGCTGACGACGCCAAAGTCGAGACCGTCTTCGTCGATGAACGCCTTTGCGGCCGACTTCCAATCAAACGGGATCGGATGATCGTGCTTGGCCTCTATCCCCAGGTTGTCGATGAGCAGGCAGGTCTCAACCTCAAGGTCGGGGTTGTCGTAGATCGCGTTGATTTCAGAGATCACGTGGCCTGCGGTGAGCAGCGATACCGCGTTCTCGAACAGCATAAGCGTGCCTGAAAACGGCTTCACGATCGGCGCGACATCCTTCCCTTCCCCCTTGAGGCGGTAAACGGGAGCAATTCCGACCAGTCGCTGGCCGAAATACTTCATGGTGATTTCAACGGCATCGTCTTCCATGCAGTTACTTAGGAGAAGCTCCCACTTTTGGCGAGGGCTAAGGACCATTCCGGCGTTGCAAAGGTGCATCCCGGCGTTCGACATCAGATGAAGGACTGGGCCCGATTAGCTGCCGATCGGGATAGAACTATACCCAACTGACTTGTGGCTGTTGGCCCCTTGCACGACTACCCCAGAACCGGCTGCCTGAACGTCCGCATTTGGCGCTAAGCGGACATGACGGCCGCACTGGTCCGGCCATGGAGCGTCATCTATCGGCGCCGCCAAGGAATTAGTCATCAACCATTGAGGAAAATGGTGCTGCAAGAGAGGATTGAACTCTCGACCTCTCCCTTACCAATTATGGACGAGTTACATTTACTTTAAGCTAATCAACGAGTTAAGTGCTGCTGTGCTAGGTCTGCGCTAACCCTCGATACCTAACTCGGCTCTGATCATCCCCTTGAACTCCGCAACCGCGAGTTCGATGGGCGGCTTTCCTGAAAAATCCGCAAGGTCGTACGTCAATTGGATACAGCTAACCGGCATGTGCGATTGCTCCACTATTTCGCGGTCGCCCTCCGGCCACTCTGACGTATTCCACATCTGGTGATACCAATTTGCTCGTGCCGCACCTGTGTTTAGCCATGCGATAAGAACGATTTTCGATCGAGTTGTCGTAACGTCCGGGAATTTCGACGCATCTGGCTCGGCCTTCCCTTCAGGGAACTCCACCGTGTCGGAATCGATATGAACCTCCAAATACCACTGGTCCTTCACCAGCTTGTCTGGATCTGCACCAACAGGCCGAAAAAAGATGCTGGCCTTGTAAAGTGAAAGGCCATCCCACGCCCATCTGCGGAGAATGTTAGTCGTGAGTTGAGGACTTCCGTTGAACTTTAGCGGTGTCCACGCATAGAATTCGTGGTTCTGGAAATTACTAGAGATGAATTGGACTACGTCCATCACCCGGCGTTGGTAGGCCCAAACGAGCCTATACGCCCGACGCACGTCTACAAGTGTGGAGCCAAGATCTGACATATGCCTCCTAGCGCAGGCGTCCAAGTTGGGCCAGCGAACGATCAAATTTAGGAAAATTCGGCGCGGTGAGGAGCGAGTTCAACCCACTTAGGTGCCGGAACCCAAAGTGCGCCAGAGCTTCGACAATATCCTCGATAACCCGGGCCTGGTGGGAATGTGCAGGCTCGACGTCACCGATCACATCGGCGAGTCTTTGCCAACCAGCGGCGTCAGCTGGGATTGTCAAGGTTCCGGCCGTCAACCGCTCGACATCAGCTTTTAGCGCGAGGACGGTTTTTGTCGCCGAAGCTCCAGTCCCTCCAATCGCCAAAAGGTAGCTATCCACCTGTTCATCGGTGTTGGACATGCTGGCGGTATAGGCTCGCCACTCCCTGAGCCACTGCTCGGCGTTCTGCACGCCCCCGAGTTTGGCCTCAACAATCAGGTCGATCCGGCGACTTGGGTCGCCCACTTCAAAGCGCAGGACGACGTCCGGCTCCACCTGTCCGCCACCTTCTCCGGCAGACCATCGGGGCCAGAAGTCCGCTTCCAGTAAATCAGCGACCCTATAAGCAGGCAAAATGGGAAATGTGGCTCTGAGAATTTGCCACAGCGTTGATCCGTCGAGATAGTTGAGCCGCTCAAAGACAGTTGCTGTTAACAGGTCTTCGCTGGCCTGAAACGCTTTCGACCACGAAGTACCAGCTGCTATGGCGCCAGCGCTGGTGCCGGCCTTCCCAGAAATAATTGCCTTAAACATTCAATTGCTTACCCAGGTTAATATCAGATACTAGCGGGACCTTCAGACAGCGGCTTTCCCTTCGCGGCCTCATCCCATCTGTGCTGCGCGATCTCACGATGCTTCTTGAGGAAGGGAAGATGCTTGGGGCTTAGGCCTTTGACCGCCCGACCGCTGACAACTCCAAGGCCCGCCCTTTCCTGTTCGTCAACGGTGAAGAACGGGGCATGTATCCAAGTGCCATCGTCCGCCACCGCAATCAGAAAGTTGTCGAACGCCGCGTCATAGCTGGCTGTCAGGAGCAATCCATTGGCAGGGTCGAGCCGATCAGAGTTGTCGGAGTCTTTCCAGGGAACAATATGCGATGCTCGCAACAGCTGGGGGAGACTAACTCCCGTCGCACAGCACCGACCACCCCAGTAGCTCATCAGATCAGCACGAAACTTCCCCTGACCTATTCGCGCGTCTACCAGCCGTCTTTTGGTGGTCTCGTCCGGTACGCTATTTGCTACGGCGCTTTCCGTCTCTGCATCAAACGCAGGCCCAAGCGCCTGAACCAGGCGGTCCATGATCTCGGTTGCCACCGAGTGCGAGATTTTCGTGAGGTAAGTCTGCGTCAACCCGTTCGCTGCAAATGGGCCCTTTAGTCCCATAGGAAGGTCGATGCCCGAAAGTACCGCAGCGCGAGGCAAAGGTTGGTTGGCGCTAACAAACTTTACCGGCAGCCTCCAGCCGAGATCGTGCCATCGGTTTTTTCGATCAATCCCTACCAGCTTCGGCACATTGGCGTGGGCTGGTTCGAGTGCCACGCACAGCCCCATTATGACTTCCCTTTTGCAACACACGATGAGCTCGCCGGCCCTCACTCCTTCGATGTTGCTCCAGTGCCACTGAGGCGGCCCCAGACCGCCAGCCTGCAATTTTGTTCGGTTGGGACACCACAGACTTCCCGCGGCCAGCTGTCCGGAATAGTCCTGCCCAAGATTTACCCACCAGATCGACAACGCACCCTTCTCCCCTCCGACATTTGCGTCGCAGCATGGAGCCGACAGCTCACCAAAAAGGTTGCGGCTCCGCGATATGTCACAGCCCTACGCAGAGGCGTTCGTCAGGGCAAGTGGGCCACCTACTGAGCCCGCGGTATCGAAGGGGGAGGGCTCTACCGGCACAGACTAGAACCGGATTGGGTTTCGATGCGGCAGATTCTCGACAGTGTGTCGCCACTGCCCGAACGGGTCGGTTGGCATCACCAAGTGCTCGAGTTCGCAGCCAACCCGTATAAGATATCGAGTGAGTTCCGACCTGACGTTGAACGGGAACTGAAAGCCCGTTTGGATGTGCAGGTACAAGGCCTCATAGCCCGCTGAATGCATGCCTTCGACGTAGACAAACCAAAGCTGCTCACCAGCCATCAGCGCATGGGACACCTGTCGATTTCCGGTTCCCCTGCGATGGCTTGCCAAGCGGGCGCGTATTCCGCGATCCGTTGAGAATGAGCTGCCCACATACAAGGATGCAAAGTTGGCAGGAAAGCCACCCAGGTTTCCTGCGTTGTCGGTTGAACGCCCTATAGGACGAAGGGCGTCCTTTCGGCGCCCGATGACGTATAGGCCCGGTCGGCGCGGAGCTTCCCGCCAAAGTTTCAGGGGGATTGGATCTGACCATCGATCTTGAAACATAGAGCGCATGGCGTCGGCTCTAGTCTAGGTGCACGCGATATCCGTCGATTTGCGCTTTGACTATCGGAACGGCCGGCATCTGACCCTGCAGGTAATCGAACATCGCCTCCGGCATCCTCGGTCCAGCAAGGACCCTTCGAATGGGCGCAGATACATATTGGGCAGCACCCTGAGTAGGGGCAAACAGCCGCCACTCTCTTTCATATGCCCAGCCCTGACTCTTAGTAGCCATTATCCACCGAGCAAGTGTGTCTGTGTCTCGAAGGTTGGTCCCCACGTCTAGCATTCGATCCGCGTAGCTGATCCGACAGAATGATGTCGCGTCAGGCAGGCCAGATCGGAGGACTTCGAAGTCGTACTCGATGCAAATGCCTCGAAAAGCGTCAGCATAGTGAGCCCACATCAATGGGCTTTCGGGAACCTCGCTGAAGCAAGCCAGCCCTAGTGACGCTTTTCGATCTCGAATTAGGGCGCGTGCAGCGTTCCAGCCCGGTTGGTTACGCGCCCCATCCCCTGCGGTGTATAGCCCCTCCATCGCGTCGTTGAGCTGGTGATACTCGCCGCACCAGACATAGCCGGTGGTAATCGCGCTCAATTCTTGCCTAAGCTTTTTGTTACGCATGTCAGGCACATCACCAACTGACCGGAACCGGTACAGAACGGTGGGTAGCGCGTAGTTGGTAATTGTTGCCGGCATCGGAGATGACCTCAAGCTTCTGCGAATCACCGCTATCGTGCAACACGACGGTGTACCGCAACAGCATGAGAGCTGCCCTGCATGGCCGTTTCACTGTTGAGTTTCGCCCAAGCAATTAAGGACTCGACCCAGTTCTCCAAACGTCATCTGCTGATTGGGAACGGGTTCAGCATCGCGCTGCGGCCAGACATTTTCCACTACGGCTCCCTGTTCAGCCGAGCGGACTTCTCTGGTCATCCTAACTTGCCCAAGGTCTTCGCTGCTCTCGGCACGCAGGATTTTGAGATGGCGATCCGAAATCTTGAGGCGGGAGCCACGCTAGCGCCCATCTATGCGGGAGCGCTGCCCGGCGCGGTAAAGGCGATGCTCGACGACGCAGAGGCACTGAAGAATATTCTGGTCGAAACGATCGCTGGCAATCATCCAGATTTCCCTGGTTCCGTTCCGGACCCGAAATTCTGGGCCTGCAGAACTTTCCTTCGCTATTTCCTAGGGGATGGGAACGATGGGCAGGTTTTTACCCTCAACTATGACCTCCTTCTGTACTGGGCTCTGATGCATGACGACAGTCCGTTCACCATCGCCCCGTCACCGATCGCAACGAACGATGGTTTTGGCAATGACGAGGACGAGCCTGACGCTGACTATGTAGTCTGGCAGGGAGAAACCGCAGCCCACAGCGCAAAGGTTCACTTCCTACACGGCGCACTGCATCTTTTCGACGCGGGAAACGAGCTGCAAAAGTACACATGGGTCAGGACCAACGCGCGGTTAGTCGATCAGGCCCGTAGCGCCATAGGCGCCAACAAATTCCCGCTGTTTGTCTCTGAAGGGACGAGCACCCAGAAGAAAGCCAAGATCCGCCACAACGCGTATCTCTACCAAGGCTTCAAGCAGTTCACCGCCAACGCATTGCAGACGAAGGTGTGCTTCTTCATTCATGGTCATTCGCTAGCCGAAAACGACGAGCACATACTTCGCCGGTTGGGGGCCGGGAGATTTCCGAAGCTATATGTCAGCCTGTTCGGGGACCCCGACGACGCCGGGAATAGGATCATCATTGGTCGAGCCCAAGCGCTGGCCAGAGGTCGCAAGCCGTCCAATCCCCTGGCGCTGGCGTTCTACGACGCTGCATCCGCAAAGATATGGGGTTGAGCTGTGAGATTTCGCCGCTGACCGTGGTCGCTCTCAATATGCCGTCTCAGATGCACACAGACGCCTCCGTTCCAGCAAACCGTCCGTAACAGTACATGGCAGCATCGGCGCTGCCCTAGCTATACAGGACGGGGTGCGTAGAGGTGCCATAGTACGCTGCCGACGAGCGCCAATCCGAACAGCAGGGAGTACCGGGTTCGCGCATACGAGCCGTCGACCACCAGCAGCAGGAATATCTGCACGAGCAGAACCCCCAGTAGCAGAGCTAAGTGGATTAGTTGTCGCGCAAAGAGCAGCAGCAGAAACACGACGATGCCGATGACGATGCCTGCCATCTAGAATGCCCTACGGCGCCTCCGTTTCGTTGAAGCCTGAGCCTCGCGCACCAGCACGGCTGCCGCTAAAAAAGACCCCGCTAGCCGAAGCTGCGGGGCAAGTGCTTTCCATCGAGAGCAAGCCCACGATGGCTTCCCTTTGGGTGGAAGCTCAGTTGACGCTGTTGGCGTCGGAATCTTCAGATTGGTCGGTGTCGACCGGGTGCGCCTTGCGATAAGCCGCCATGATCGAGTGGATTGTCGGGATGCGGAACACGATCGAAGGCAGCTGATCCTCTGGAATGTTCGGCAGTGCCGCCCTCAGTTCCGCCAGCGAGTAACCCAGCGCGCCATCCTGATTGGCAGCGCTTGCGCCCAGATCAGCTGCCAGCGCCACGCCTGCGACGCCCATCATTCCAGCGATGGCCAAAAGCCTCAGTAATTTCATTGCGTTCTCCAACGGACGATCCCACGTCGTCCTCTTTAGGGGACAATACGTTCATCTCGCCGTTGGGTAAAGTTGTTTGTCCCCTATAGGGGATAGAGTAGGATCAGCCTGCAGCCGAGTTTGCGGGCATGACGCTCGTGGAAACCTTTGGCAGAAACGTTCGAGAGGCACGCCAAGAGAAGGGCTGGTCGCAGGAAAAGCTGGCCTTGGAGGCAGGGGTCAAGCGCGCGTATTTGAGCGAGGTAGAGAGCGGCAAACGTAGTGCCACCCTCAGCTTTGCGGAGAAGTTGGCAATCGCCTTGCAGTGCGAGCCAGCCGACCTGATGAAAGGCTGGGTGAACCCAGGAAAAGTTGCGTGAAGCAACTTCAACGCGGTGCCATCAGTTCGCCGGGTGTTCGCCACAGCGCAGCGGCAACGCGTTCGACTACCGGCAGTCGCACATTGGCTCGACCATGCTCGATCTCGCGCAGATAGCGCAGAGATATGCCGGCGCGTTTCGCTAGTTGTGCCTCAGTAAGCCCGCGCTGCGAACGGGCAGCGCGGACGTTGAGGCCGAAGCGAACCGTTAGCGGTAAGCTCAGGACTTGGCGGCCTTCTTCGGCGGAACGGGCCGGCCGAATGACTTCGAAAGCTGCTCGTCGAGTTCGCCGGCGGCGACTGCCTCGCGCAGCGTTTCGATGGTCTTTTGCAGGTCTTCGGGAGCACCGACCTCGATCGACACCTTGCCCTCTGCGAGTTCCAGGAGACGGTTGCCAGCCCGCACCGACAGCATCAGCCGCCCCACGTCGTTGCGCCACCACCACGCGCGAACCGGCCTACTCCTGGTGACCAGCTGCTTATCTGCGTGACCTTCGACGCGGGTCCACCGCTGAACTTCCTGCTGGAAGGTTTCGCCCGCGAGAAACGCGGTCGCGGCCTTCAACTGGAGATCGATCTGCTCCAGCAGCTTCTGCCGCTTGCGGGAAACCGGCGAGAGCTTCGCACGGGGCGAGGTGTCAGAAAGTTTGAGATTGGAAAGAACCGACATGGGAGACCTCCACTGTGAGGCCATCCAATTAAATCCGTCTGGCGAACATTACGACCGTTCTTTGGAGGTCCGCTTGGCGCCATATGCGGTCATTTGCTTGAAGCCTAGTCCAGGCTTTGCACCGTTATGAACGCACACTCAGCCAAGCCGACTGCACGATCTCCGCAACATCGCTCTGGTCGATTGCGCCCCCGGCACTGTTCCGAAGGATCGCATATGCGGGGCCCATAATGAGGGCGTAGGAAACATTCCAGGGCAGGTCGCGTACGACCTTTGCCTGCGCCCACGCCGCGTATGCATCAGAGGCCGCCTTGCGACCAGCATCAATCAGGTCGCCAACCGGGGTGAAGTCCTGAGAGAAGCGTGACCGTGCGAGTAGGTCGTCCATAAACGCGAATAGCCGCGGATTGGCCAGTCCCCAGCTAAGAAAGCCCGCCACCGAGGCTTTGACCGCCTGCTCCGGATCGTCCGCCAAGCCGGCCGCCTGGGATTGCAGCGACCATTGGGACGTCGCGATCTTTAGGAGCGCCGCTGCCATTTCGGCCTTTCCGTTGAAGAAGTGGTAGATGCTGCCGGTAGATGCGCCGCTGCGTTCGCGGATCGCAGCCATTGTCGCGCTATCAAACCCCCGCTCCAGAAACACCTCGAGCGCCGCATCCAGAATCTCCTGCCGCCGATTTTCCATTGACATCTCCTAGAACGACGTTCTATCTGAACTAGAACATCGTTCTAATCCAGGTGATTTTGAGATGACACAGCTTATCGATGTCGTACGTGCCTACTTTCGTGGAATCGAGCAGGGCGACCTGAACGCAGTCCTGGACTGTTACTGGGACGACGCGGTTCAGATCGAATGGCCCAACAGACTCAAGGCTAAGGGCGACCGCAGGGGCATCGCCCAACTGGCGGCCGACTTTGGCAAAGGCAGGGCCCTGCTGTCGCGGCAGAGCTATGAAGTGGAGCGTTTCGCCGAGACCGCGAACTACGTCGTGGTCGAGGTACTTTGGAGGGGTAGTCTTGCCATGCCCGTCGGGAAGCTCGCTGCCGGAAACGAAATGGTCGCCCACAGTAGCATCGCTTTCGACTTTAGAGACGGCCGGATCACCTCGCAGCGGAATTATGATTGCTTCGAAGAGTTCTGAGCTGGGCGCCCAGAACGGATGCTAAGCCCGCGCAGCCGGATGAAACTCGCTTGACCGATCATATGCATGTCTGTACATATGTATGACCATGCAAGATATCGTATTTCAAACCTTGGCCGACCCAACCCGTTTCCGCATTGTGGAGGTGCTGGCGGCCGGCGAGCAATCGGTGGGTGAGTTGGTCCGCGCCGTGGACATCGATCAGTCCGGCGTCTCGCGGCACCTCCGTATCCTCGGCGAGGCCGGCTTCGTCAGAATGCGGCCAGACGGCGCGAGACGGCTTTATTCGCTCCGGCCAGAGCCATTCCAGCAGATCGATGCCTGGGTCAGCGCCTATCGCAAGCTGTGGGAAGACCGGATGGATCGCTTCGACGCCGCCGTGGCGCGGCGCACCGCTCCTGACACGGGGGAGCGGAAGTGACGGTCGGAGCAAGCGTGATTGGCTCCGATACGATCAGGTTCGAAAGGACTTACGCAGCGTCGATCGAAGATGTGTGGGCGCTTTGGACCACCAGGGAGGGGCTTCAGGAGTGGTACGCCCCGGAAGGCATGCGCCTTGAAGTGTTGGTTCTGGAGCCGTGGAGCGGCGGGGCTTTCGATCACGTCCTGACCGCCGAGGGTGCAGAGCAGGTTGCCTATCTCGCAAACCTGAGCAGGCCAGCATCGGCCTGGGTGAGCGGGCGGTTTCTGGAGGTGGTGCGCCACCGCCGATTGCACATCCGCTTCGACATCGATTTCGTACCCGGCGTCGACTCATACCCCTACGACATGCTCGTCGAGCTGCACGTGGAGGCGGGACGCGTCCGCATGGTGCTAACGGCTGATCGCCATCCTGACCCCGAAATGAACCGTGGCGCCGTCATCGGCTTCACCAGCCAGTTGCAACAGTTCGAGCTGGCATTGACGACCCGATCCCCAAAGGAGTGACAGTCCGGATGCGACCCCTCATCTATTCCATCAACGTGACGCTCGACGGCTGCGTCCACCACAATGCCGTCCCGACGGATCCAGTGCTGATGGACAAGCAGCTCCGCGCAACGCATCGCAATGCGACGGCGACTCTCGCGAGGTGTGATGCCCTGCTCTTCGGGCGCATCACCTATGGAATGATGGAAGGCGCATGGCGGCTCGACACGCGCACGTCGCCGCCGGACGACTGGCAGTTGCCATTCGCGCGAACCATCGATGCGATGAAGAAGTACGTCGTTTCAGACACGCTGGACCGGGTCGATTGGAACTCGGAAATCGTCAGAGGCGACCTGGGCGATGCGGTGCGAAGCCTCAAGCAGCAGCCGGGTGGGCCGATCCTTACGGGTGGAGTGCAGCTGCCGCTGGCACTGGCCGAGTTGGGTCTCATCGACGAGTATGAGTTCATGGTCCAGCCGTTGATCGCGGGCCATGGGCCGAGCTTGTTCGCCGGACTTTCCAACTATGCCGCCCTGAAGCTCATCGACAGTAAGAAGCTAGAGTCAGGCGCTGTCGTGCTGAGGTACGAGCCGAGACGATAGTCTTAGAAGGCCCGGTTAGGCCGGGTGTAGTCTTGGCGCCACGAGCCACCACCTTGAGGTCAGCATCACGCCGGAAGCAGGCATTGCCGCTGCTGCGACCAGAACCGTTTCGGTGGTCATGACAACGCCTCATCTGCTTTGTCGGCATTAATGCTTAAACGGTCGCGGCTTCGGAGCCTCCCAGAAGTTCTCGGAGGAGGGGATTGGGGAAGCGCCGCCTGAGCGTTATCGCGTGAAAGGTCTCGACCAGGTCAGGCAGGCGGGTGATCTCGCTCAGAACGCCGCTTGCCAGTTCGTCGCGCACCACGATCGGCGGCAGGATGGCGAGACCCGTTCTCTCGCGGGCAATCAGGCGCAACATCGCCATGTCGTCGGCCTCGACCACGAAGGTCGGCCTGATGCCGAGGCGCTCGACCAGCGCATCGAATCCGGCGCGAATGCTGCTCTCGGGCGTAGGCACGATCAGTGGTTCGCTGGCGAGCAGTTCTGGCAGTCCCCGTCCGGCAGCGTCGAACCCCCTTGAGCCGATAACGCTCACCGGCTGTTCAGCGATGCGATGCGCCACCCAAGGGGTCGCTGCGTCCCGCGTCAGCGCAGCATTGGTCAACACGACATCGAGTCGATGGGCCTCCAATGCCGTCAGCAATTCAGCATAATTCCCAGAGCGCAACACGAGTTCTACGTCATTGCACTCCAGCAGCGGCCTGAGGAAACCGATTTGGAAGTTGCGCGATAGCGTGGCGATCGCCCCAACCCGCAGCACCTGCCGCATCTCACTGCGCTGCTCGCCGAGGGTGCCGAGCAGTTCGGCGCCGGCGGCAAAGATCGTATCGGCGTGATCGAGGGCGATGCGCCCTGCCTCGGTCAGCAACAACTGTCGCCCCCGGCGCTCGAAGAGGCTATGCCCCAGTTCGTCCTCGAGCTTGGCGATCTGCATCGAGAGCGCCGATTGCGAGACGTTCATCTGCTCGGCGGCGCGGGTGAGGTTGCCCTCGTGCGCCACCGCCCAGAAGTAGCGCAGGTGCTTGTAGTTCAGTTGTGGCATCGGTCCCCTCGCGTCGCATTAAAATCAGTTTATTCGAACGAAAACTCGCAAACAATATATTTTACTAATGACCGGTCCATCGGCAAGTTCCCGTCGAAACGAAAGGACCTGCCATGTACCTCCCAGAAAAGACCGGCCTCCAGCACTTCGTTACCGCCGAACCGGCCCCTGTCCCAGCGGTCAGCGTCCCGGTCACCGTCGCCCACGGGGACGGCATCGGACCCGAGATCATGAACGCCTCGCTGCGTGTCCTCGCAGCCGCCGGCGCGGCGCTCGAGATCGAGCCCATCGAGATCGGCGACGCGGTCTATCGCGCCGGGCACAGTTCGGGCATCGCCCAGGCGAGCTGGGATAGCCTGCGGCGCACCCGGGTGTTCTACAAGGCGCCGATCACCACGCCCCAGGGCAGCGGCTACAAGAGCCTGAACGTCACCATCCGGAAGTCGCTGGGCCTTTATGCCAATGTGCGGCCAACCGTTGCCTACGCGCCCTTCGTCGCCACCCGGCATCCGGGCATGGACGTGGTGATCATCCGCGAGAACGAGGAGGACCTCTATGCCGGCATTGAGCACCGGCAGACGGCGGAGGTCTACCAGTGCCTCAAGCTGATCACCCGGCCAGGCTGCGAGCGGATCGTGCGCTACGCCTTCGACTATGCCCGGCAGAACGGGCGGAAGAAGGTGACCTGCGTCACCAAGGACAACATCATGAAGTTGACCGACGGGCTGTTCCACAAGGTGTTCGACGAGATCGCGCCGGAATACCCGGAGATCGCGAACGAACACATGATCGTCGACATCGGCGCCGCGCGGCTTGCCGACACGCCCGAACGGTTCGACATGATCGTCGCCCCCAACCTCTATGGCGACATCCTGAGCGACATCGCCGCCCAGGTCGCCGGCTCGGTGGGTCTAGCGCCCTCCGCCAATATCGGCATTGACTGCGCCATGTTCGAAGCCGTGCACGGCAGCGCCCCCGACATTGCGGGGCAGGACGTCGCCAACGCGTCTGGCCTGCTGCTGGCCGGCGCGATGATGCTGGTCCATGTCGGCCAACCCGAAGTCGCCGCCAGGGTGCAGAACGCCTGGCGCAAGACCATCGAGGACGGCGTACACACCCCCGACATCTATGTCGAAGGCAAGTCGGCCGAGCTCGTCGGCACTCAGGCCTTCGCCGATGCGGTGATAGCACGTCTGGGTCTGGAGCCCGCGCATCTGCCGGTGATCGATCCGGCACCGGTCGCTCCGGTACGGATCGCGACGGCGAAGCCTGTGGTCAATCGCCCCCCCGAAAAGGTGCTGGTCGGCGTCGACGTGTTCGTCGACTACAATGGCCCGGTCGCCGATCTCGCGGAGGCTATGCAGGCGGTCGTGATGGGGTCGTACGGCCTGCAGATGATCACCAACCGCGGCGTGAAGGTCTGGCCGAATGGCATACCGGAGACCTCCTGCACCGATCACTGGCGGTGCCGCTACATCGCTTCGCCGGGAAAGCAGTTCAACCGCACCATGGTCATCGATCTGCTGCGGCGGCTGGCGGCAATCGGCGTCGACTTCATCAAGACCGAGCATCTGTACCTGTTCGATGGCGAGGCGGGTTTTTCTCTCGGCCAGGGTCAGTAGTGCCGATGACGAGCGCCAGCGGACCGGCGCGCTATGCCGGCCGCCTTGCGGCCTTGGGTACGATGCACGGCAAGGAGGCGGCGCTTGCGCCCCCTCTGCGCCAGCAACTCGGGCTGGGCCTGGTGGTGCCCGCGCTCGATACCGATCGTTTCGGCACATTCACCGGCGAGACCCCGCGGATCGGGACAATGCGAGATACGGCGATCCGCAAGGCACGCGCCGCAATGGCGGCCACTGGCCTGCCCCTTGGGCTAGCGAGCGAGGGCAGCTTCGGGCCACACCCGTCGCTGATCGTTGTCCCTGCTGCAATCGAATTGCTCGTCTTTGTCGATGACGAGCTGGACCTGGTCGTGGCTGAGACGCTCGTGAGCCTTGAAACCAACTTTTCCCATGCCCTGGCAGATCGCGCCGAGAGCGCCCTGGACTTTCTCGGTCTATCTGGCTTTCCCGATCATGCGGTCATCGTCCGCGCATCCCAGCCACGGGACCGCGCAGACAGCTTGTTCAAGGGCATCCGGGACGTAGCCGAAGTTTTGCGGGCGTTGGAAGTCTGCAAAGCAGCATCCCTCGATGGCAAGGCGCAGCTTGAGACCGATATGCGTGCCCACCTGAACCCAACCCGGATGCGGGTATTGCAGCAGCTGGCCGCCCGGCTGTCGTCCCGTATGTCGGTAGCGTGTCCGGCCTGCAACTCGCCGGGCTTCGGCTTCGTCGATCGGCGCCGGGGCCTGCCGTGCCGCGATTGCGGCGAGGCGACAACTCTTCCGTTAGCCGAGGTGCATGGGTGCGCCAGATGCAGCTACGTTGAAGAACGTCCGGACCTGACGGCACCTGCGTTCGCCGACCCGAGATGGTGTCCCGGCTGTAATCCGTGAGCTTGCCTGAGATACCTCATAAAACGACCGCTCTTTGGGACTTTCGCACCAGTCACGACATCGCCTCCGCTTGGCCTGATGTCGCACTTTCCATCTCCCCTTGTCGAAAGTCCGGTTCGGGGCGCGAAACTGCCATCGTCAGCGTCCCAACCAGTGGCCTCTTTGGGCCAGAAACTGGTCTTTTGAGCTACCATGGGCGGCTCGCGGGAGCGAAGCGGTGGGCGGGATGGCGAGGACGTTGCCATGGACACCGCCGTTCAGGTTCGCCGCCCCTGGAACAAGGGGCTCATTGTTGGACAGAAGCGCCCGCTACTTCCAAGACAGGTTTGGTCAATCCGCGTTCGGCTGGAGATGTCGGCTTCCGCCCGGGACCTCGCTCTGTTCAACCTTGCGATCGACAGCAAGCTACGAGCGTCAGACCTGGTCCGGCTCAAGGTTGAGGACATCTGCTCTGGCAGGCTCGTGCGCGACCGCGGAGTCGTCATTCAGAAGAAGACTGTCGCCCCGTCCAATTCGAGATCACGGAGGTGACCCGGCAATCGGTTGAGCGCTTGTTGGCCAGCCAACCATCAGCAAATGGCTACCTATTCCGGAGCCGTACTCACGGGCGCGCACACCTCTCCGCCCGGCAATACGCTCGCATCGTCCACAGGTGGATCGGCAACATTGGGCTCGACGACCGGGGGTTTGGCACTCACTCGTTGCGTAGAACCAAAGTCGCCCAGCTCTATCGGAAGACCGGTAACCTAAGGGCGGTACAGCTGCTGCTCGGGCACGCAAAGATCGAGACCACTGTTCGCTATCTCGGCGTAGAAGTAGACGATGCGCTTCGCCTAACGGCCTCCGCGGCTCCCTCAGTGCGAATTCGAATCTCTATGGGTCCCAAGATATCCCTACGAATTGCCTCGCCGACCATTTCAGCGGCGGCCTTTTTGGCTTCGCCAGTGGCAGCATCCAGCTCGGCCATTCTCATGCCTCCCGGCGAGCCAACGTAGCACGCTCCAGCTAGTTCAGTTTCGATCCGTCTACGGGAACTACGCGAGGGCTCTAACATTCGATAAGAAGAAGGAGGTGCTCATGGCAGAGTTGCTCACTCCCTCACGTCTGTTGGCCCACCGCCTCTCCGTCGGTGTCGACCTCAGTCGAGGAGATATCGACGCCTTGGCACAGGCTGCCGACCGTATTCATACGTTTCGTCGGGGCGAAACTCTCGCCGAGCAGGGCCGTCGGGGAGGCATCTGGTTGCTGTCGGAAGGTTGGGCACTTCGACAGAAAATCTTGAGGGATGGTCGCAGGCAGATCACCTCGATTATGCTGCCGGGTGAGCTGACCGAGAAGGGGCCGGTGCTGCCGGTCAGCTTTGGCCACTCGATCGTCGTCGCCACAGACTTCGCTATTGCCCAGGAGTTTGACCGGACCAAACTCATGCACCTCACGGAAACCAACCCCACGATCATGCGGGGCTTTTTCGTTGAGGAGCTTATCCAACGCGCAATGCTCGAGGAGCGCAATGCGGTGCTCGGCCGGATGTACGCCGATGAGCGGCTGGCCTTCCTCCTGTACGAAACCTATGCGAGGCTTCACGCCATGGGCATGGTGCAGCACCAGAGCTACGATATGCCGTTGTCACAGGGGGAGGTGGCCGATCTTGTCGGTATGAGCCCGGTCCACGTGAATCGCACCCTACAAAGCCTGCGCGCTAGAGGGCTGGTGGAGTGGAGCGGTCATCAAGTGCGGCTGCCGGACCCGGCGGAGCTTGCAAGACTGGCTCAAGTCAGCCCAGATTTCGTCAGCATCGTCATGGAATTTGGCGAGCGCGCGGGACGCCTGCGAGATGAGCGCGGAGCATCGGAAGGTGCGCCCAACTGACATTTTGGGCTGACGGGCAAGCGAGGGACTCAGTGCGATATATCATCAGCTACAGCATGCTCACGGGCACGGCTGTGCGCTTCGCGCATAGCATGGAAGAGGCCGAGGAAACGATGACGGCGCTCAAAAGCGCCGGCGCTGGCCCCGTCACCGTTGAGATAGAAGACGATACCGGACGGCGAACGCTGGTGGGCTCGCTCGCCCTAGGTCAGCCACAACCCGGGCTGGTGACGTCGTCGGCACGGTCGGGGCTCATGCGACCGTCGGATCGGCGTATTGACCCATCTTCCCATTCCGTGAGCCTAGCCGACGCCCGGCGATCGGACTGCCCGCTGATTTACGTCAACCGCGGCTTCGAGTTTCTAACGGGCTACACACGCGAAGAGTGCATCGGTCTCAATTGCCGGTTCTTGCAGGGGGCCGCGACCAATCCGGCCGCGGTAGCGCAGATGCGCGACGCCACAATGCAGGGAAAGCCTCTGCTGATCGACGTGCTCAACTACCGCAAGGATGGCTCGGAGTTTTGGAACCGGGTTTCGCTCAAACCGGTGCACAGCGCCAAGGGCGAACTCACTCACGTCATTGGCATTCAATCTGACATCACCCGAATGCTTGAGTTGCAAAAGACCCTCGAGCAGTGGGCGCTCGATCTGGGAGAAATGCCACCGACCACCCATACACCCGTATCGATCAAATAAAGAGGGCCCGACGGGGTCGGGCCCAGTTGAGGTCAACAAAACGCTGCTATGATGGGATTGCTAGCAGCGGCGGGGAAAGTTACCGGGCGCACTTTTGTTCCGTGCCGTGAGCAGGCTCCTCTACATCCGCTAGTGCGAGTTTGCGGCCGCATTCTCAACCGCCGCAAGCAGGCCATCGGTGGTGAAAGGTTTAGCGAGAAACCGTGAATTCTGAAAAGCCTCGCCCAGTTCCTCTAGGCCGGCGGTGCCAGAGCAGACGATAAAAGGCACTTTGAGATCATTAAGCCTTTGAACCAGGCCACAGGTGGTGCTGCCCTGCAGATGATAGTCGACTATCGCGAGATCAATACCGCCGGCGTCGAGGTATGTCCGCGCTTCGCCGACGTCGGCCGCCAAGCATACTTGATGTCCCAGTTGGCCAAGGGTGTCTTCGATGTGCATAGCGATCATAAATTCGTCTTCGACGACGAGAATGCGTTTATTGGGAGCAGCCACTTCGCGGCCCTCCTGAGCTTGAGGATCTGCGCACAAGACGTCCGCAGACATAGCCCGATAGCATTGCGCACGGATAACGCCTGAAGGGCGAACGGCATTCCCGGATGCAAGCCGGGGGCCCCTTCAGTCTAGGTAAAGGGCTAGCACGTAGCAGCAGGACCTGCCTTTAACTTTTGCATAAGCCGGAGCAATTACCGGCGAAAATCCTAGCGGCGAAAAACAGGGATGTCCGCCTATCGTCCGTTCGGACGAATTGTCAGCGGAAGGTGCACCACGGGATCGGGCAGGCGCAGCTCTCCTTTGCAACTGCCCACATCGGGTGCTTAGCCTTTAGCCACCGCGATTTCAAACTGCGGGACCTCGCCGGTCAGGTAGATCGCTGCAAGCTGCATAGCCTTTTGAACAGCCGCTTCATGACCTTCTTCCAAGGTCGCGGTGACCTTAGTAGGAAACGAAGATCTCGTACCTTCATCGATCAGCACGGCTGTCCATTCTCGACAACATTGAAGCTGGATTGTCACAAGTCTTCTTTTCACACAGGGAGCCCTAAGCGCATTGGCGGTGTTCAAAAAACGATGCGCGCAAAGAGAACGTTGCAGCTGGATTTTATTGAAATGCCAGCGGCTGCAGCGCTTGCGAGCGGTGGGCGGACCGTTCGCCTAAGGGGTGGTTAAACTCCTTGCGGTAGAGTTTTTGGGTATTAGGGATCAACACAATGAGCAAGTGCGATGGATGCCGAGACGGCACCGCATTCGACACGCCATTTTCAATGGCGTTTCAGCCTATCGTCGACATAGGTAGCGGTAAGGCGTTCGCGTATGAAGCCTTGGTTCGCGGTCCAAACCAGGAAAGTGCTTTTTCGGTGCTCTCCGGGGTTGATGCATCAAATCGCTATGCCTTCGATCAGCAGTGCCGCGTAAAGGCGATAACTCTCGCTAACACGCTACAGCTCGCCGCTAGTGGCAGTCGGCTGTCCATCAACTTCATGCCGAATGCTGTCTACGAACCCAGAGCCTGCATTCGCCTCACACTGGCCACCGCGGCTTCAGTTGGTTTTCCGACCGATCGGATCATCTTCGAATTCACGGAGTCCGAGCGGGTGGATCCTGACCATCTTCTAGGGATTCTCAAAAGCTATCGCGACATGGGGTTTCAGACGGCGATCGACGATTTTGGCGCAGGTCATGCCGGCCTAAATCTGCTCGCCAAGTTTCAGCCTGACATCGTCAAGCTTGATATGGATCTCGTCCGCGCGTTGATTCCGACAAACCGAAACGGATTATCGTCGAAGCAATAGTGAGAATGCTATCTAAGCTCGGCGTTGCGGTCGTTTGCGAGGGCGTCGAAACGGTTGGAGAGTTGGACGCTCTTAGAGATGCTGGCGTCACCCTTTTTCAGGGCTACCTGTTCGCCAAGCCGAAGTTTGAGGGATTGCCAGACTATTGGTTGCCAGCAGCTTCCCAAAGGGGCATATAAAACAGCGGGTACTAATAGCCGGCTTCGCTAAGCAGGTAGGCGGTCAGTGGACGTTTACCAGCAATGATGGCTCGAAGTTTAGCCTCACCTTTCTTGGCCGATGACCAGGCGGGGTTTTGCCCGCGCGGTATTTTAACTAGATTGTTTGCCCAAAATCGCCGCGGTCGAGGCGAGGTCATCCAATAACGACATGGTGGCGCTACCGGAGCACGTAAACGGGTTTAGCTCAGCGGTCTCGTGGTATTTGAGGAGCATGGCGGCATTCACCTTCATCAGGTCAACCTGACCCATGCTCCAGTTCCCAAATTTTCTCTGCTGGATTTCTTCATAGGTCAGTAGTCGAACGTTTGTGTGCCTGGGATCGTTCGCGATTTTGATGAATAGTTCCGAGATTGCATCCCGGCCTCCTTCGAGTACCTGAATAAAGACATCGCCACTTATGCAGAGAAAGCCCGTGACTCCTTTCTCATGGTTGCGCTTTCGGGAAACCTCGAGGATCGATCCGAGCAACTGCTTGGTGACCGTTTCGACCGAGCGGCTGGCGTACGCACACCTGACCAGCATGGCAGTTACTCCTTATTGATCAGGGACAGGAATTCGCGGCGCAGAGTCGCGTCTTTCAGGAACGCTCCGCGCATCACACTGTTTGTCATCTTGGCGGAGGTATCTTTCACACCGCGCCAATGCATACAGAAATGATCAGCTTCCATAACAACGGCCAGACCGTCTGGAGTAACCTTCTGCATAAGCACGTCGGCAAGTTGACTGATCGCTTCCTCTTGAATTTGTGGGCGACCCATAATCCACTCGGCCAGTCTGGCGTATTTCGACAATCCGATTAAGTTCGAATGTTCATTGGGTAGGACTCCAATCCACACACGGCCCATAATTGGACAAAGGTGGTGACTGCAAGCACTGCGAACAGTGATGGGGCCCACGATCATCAGCTCATTCAGGCTCTCGGCATTTGGGAATTCGGTGATGGGCGGAGCGGGCTCGTAACGTCCTTTAAACACTTCTGTCAGGTACATCTTGGCCACTCGCCGAGCGGTCTGGCGTGTATTGTGGTCTGTGGCGGTATCTATAACTAGGCTCTCGAGAACGCTCTCAAGTTTGCCCGCAACCTCCTCCAACAGCTCGTCCACCTCGCCGGGCCGAATGAACTCCGAAATGTTGTCGTTCGCGTTGAACCGTCGAGATGCCGACTGAATGCGGTCTCGTATCTTTTTGGATACCGACACTGGAAGGCTCGGATCGGTCGTTTCGCTAGGAGACTCGGTCATCGCTTGGTGGCTGCTCTTGAAGGGTGGCAATCAGTCATGTTTCGGTCAGCGGACCTGACGGCGGTCTCTGGAGGACTTCTGAAAGGGAGGGCAGACAGTGCCCGTGCCCGGCATAATCAGTAGCAGCCCGCTGGCGCCGTCGCCAACGCGGCTCCGGGCAGGGTCGTTATTCATTCATCCCCAGATAGCGGCCAACCGATTCCACATCCTTGTCGCCGCGGCCCGAGAGGCAAAGCACGATCGTCTGGTCCTTGCCGTGGTCGGCGCCACCTTCATCAGCAGCGCCAAGCCATTGGCATACACATTCAGTACGCTACGCCGACGCATCGGTACGGCAGATTCTGAGTGGGCCGAGTGAGTAGCCCTACTTCGCCAGCGCCGGGATCCTAGCTCTTTCATGTCCCGGCCGAAGCTTGTTCCTGCCTTTCACCGCCTTCATTCATGTCGCAACGGAGTTCGCGTTTTCCGAAAATGGCACTCAGCCAGTGTCCGCGTTGGGCCAAAAGCGGCCGCCCGTGTGCGTCTGCTAAGCGCCAGAAGCGGCCATAGGGCAGAGCTGCATCGAAAGGCGCGATGCGTGTCACGGGGTTAGTGAAAATTCTCTGGGAGAGACTGCCAAGCGTGGATCAGATCGCTCACCGAGCGCAGGCCCATCTTACGCATGGCATTGCTGCGGTGAAGCTTGACGGTGACTTCGCTGATGGTGAGTTCGAAGGCAATCTGTTTGTTCAATCTCCCTTTGGCGACCTGCTTGAGGACTTCGAGCTCGCGAGGCGTGAGGGTGTCGAGCAGGTCAAGCGTCACCTTGCGTTTCGCGGCCGCAGCGCGTTGTTTAGCGTCCTTGGCCAGCGCGACGGCGATCGCATCGAGAAGCGTCTGATCGCGCACGGGCTTGGTTAGGAAATCGATCGCCCCGCCCCTCATGGCATCGACGGACATCGGAATATCGCCAAAGCCCGTGAGGAAGATTACCGGCTTTGTGTTGCCGCTGCGCTGCAGCTGCCGATGCAGCTCGAGCCCGCTCGCGCCGGGCATCCGGACATCCAGAACCAGGCATCCAGGCATGTCCAGTGTTTCGGAGCTCAGCACATCCTGTGTGGAGCTGAAAGCGACCACGGCGTATCCCGCCGACTCGACCAGGTCGCTCAGCGCCTCGCGAATTGCAATGTCATCGTCCACAACCATGACCGTGGGCCGGTCGTCTGGATGCGCGTCCGTGGGGCGAGGCGTGGTCTTATGCGTCATCATGATCGTCCTCCGCTACGTTCGTGGCAAGCGCAACGCCGATCGCCTCGATAAGCGCGGGCGCATCGAACGGCTTGCGGAAAAGCGGCACGATACCTTTGGAACGACCGCGCTCACTGAGTTCGTGGCGCCCGGTCATCAGGAACACACGTAGGTCCGGGCGTTGTTGCCGGGCGATGTCGCGCAGTTCGAATCCGTCCATCGCTGGCATGCCGATATCGGCGATCACCAGGTCGAACCGGCGCAGGCCCGCCTCGAGCAATGCCTCTGCAGACGTGAACTTGATCGTCTTGTAGCCGCTCGACTCCAAAAGGTCCTCCAGCGATTCCAGCATGCCGACATCGTCGTCCACCACGGCGATCGTGGCTTTGGCTAGGGTCACTTCACATCTCACTTTTGGGCAGCGTGAAACTGAATCGCGCGCCGCCTTCTTGGTTGTTTTCGGCCCATAGCCTTCCGCCATGCGCCTCGACGATGCTGCGGCAGATGGCGAGGCCCATGCCCATCCCGTTAAGCTTGGTGGTGAAAAATGGGTCGAACACCTTGTCGGGGAAAGCTATTCCCGTGCCGTTGTCAGCAACGTCGACCTGGATAATGCCGTCAGTGGCGAACGCTCTGACCTGGACCAATGGGGCTGTCGAGCCTGCCTCCAAAGCGTTCCGCATCAGGTTTACCAGCACCTGCTGGACCTGGACCCGATCGAGTTCAATTGGCGGTAGGCCGGCTTCTACATCGAGCCGCATCGTGGCTCCCCGTCGAAGCGCCTCTTCAGCGAGCAGGTCCCGCGCCTCAGCCGCGAGATCCGCAATACTTGTCGCCGTTCGGTGATCGTTTGATTGGTTGAAAAGCGCCCGGACGCGACTGACGACCTCCGCAGCCGTGTTAGCATCGCGCACGATACGGCCACCTGTCGCTATAGCCCGCTCTAGGTTCGGTGGGTCGGTCGCTAGCCAGCGCTGCAGCGCATGCGAATTTGCCACTATCGCCGCGAGCGGTTGATTCACCTCGTGAGCGATGGACGCCGAGAGCTCGGCGAGACTGGCGGCCTGGCTTGCACGTGCCATCCGCGCTTGCGCCAGAGTTAATTCCTGTTGCGCTCGAACCTCAGCGTCAATGTCGAGACAGATGACGTTCCACTGGACGATTTGTCCATCGACGCTACGCATCGGCGCCGCTCTAGTTTCCACCCAGCGATACTCGCCGTCGAAGCGCCTTAGCCTGTGCCGACGAGCGTACGGTTGTCCACTTGCCAGTGAGATAGCGTACCGGTCTCTTACGCCCGCTAAGTCATCGGGATGAACACCAGCGTCAAGCGTGCCTGACAAGCGCGAACTTCCGTCACCGTCCAGGTCCGCAAGGTCATAGCCCAAGAACTGTCGCAATTGTTGGCTGCGATAAATCGGCTCTCCGTCCGGGGACGCACAGTCGATCATCGCCGGAAGGGTTTCCACGAGCTGACGCAGAGAGCGCTCGCTCTCGCGAAGTACCTCCTCCGCTCGGACCTGGTTGTCGATGTCGACGTTCACCCCATACCAGTCAACGATGCCGCCCGCGTCGTCGCGCAGCGACTCTGCTCTCGTGTCAACCCAGCGGTAGACCCCGTCGGCACGGCGTATCCGCCAGCGCATCGCGAAGGGTTCGCCGGTGGCGAGCGAGTGGGCGATAGCTTGCTCCGTGCGCCGCACGTCGTCTGGGTGTGCGTAGGCGAAGACATCGCGTGGGGGAGTTTGTAATCCGAGGAAGTCGCTTAGGCGCTTGTTGATGAAGGTCAATTGGCCCTGCGGAGTGAGACGCCAGACGTGACTCGGCGTCATGTCGACAATCTTCGAGAGTTCCCACTCTCGGTCACGCAAGGCATCCAGGGTCTTTTTGTATACATCGATATCGATTGAGTTGCCGTACCAGCCTAGTATTTGCCCGTTTGCGTCGCGAACCGCGCGTGCTGCGGTGCGGGCCCAAGCATAGCCGGTCTTCCGCTTGATGCGATATTCAGCGTTGTAGGCTTCCCCGGTGGCCAGAGAGTGTCGCCACTTGGCCGCGACCTCTTCATAATCATCCGGATGCAATAGCAATTTAAAGCTTATTTCGCCTTCGTTGAGCGACGCATTAAGGTCGTCCATAGTCTTGCCAAGGGTCGACTGGGCAAAAAGTGGCAGGTAGATCCATGCCCCTTGTGCATCGAATGCCCAGCCGTTGCCGTACAGGTTCTCGACGATCTTGGCTGCGTGAACCGGTGCTGGCTCGGCACCTGGGGCAGTGTCCACCATCGATGTCGTCGGTCCGACACCACCAGCGACAAGATCCTTGATCTCCACATGGGCACCATGTTCAGGGTCCGTGCGGGTGTTGGTCCACAGAAAGCTCCCGTCCGGCTGGCGCAGCCGGAATTTCAGGACTTGGGGAACGTTGGTCCAGAACGCGCGCGAAACAGCATGCGCAGCGGCTGGCCGGTCATCGGGATGGATTGGGCTGTTATCTGGTAGCGGACCCAGCCTGGTGCCGCGGACTTTCACCGATCCTGACCTGGAAGCCGTAACAATCGCACCGACACAGAAAGCGAGAACGAAAAACGCTGCGAATGACGCCGCGATGGAGCGTACGTCCTGCGCATTCAGCAGCGCGATTGCCGCAGAGGCGACCAAGCCCGCCGCGAGTACCACTAAAGCCAGTTGGGCCGCTCTATCGCTGAAGCAGAGAAACAGCGCGGCGACTGGGGCAAGAAGGGCGAGGGGAGTTGCCCCCACCCAGAAGATCAAAAGGCCAGTGAGTGACGCTGCTGTGGCAAGTGTTCGTCGTCGCTGCAAGAGCGTCCCAAGCCATTGCTTATGCAGTGAGAAGTGTATGGATGCCTGCATTTCTGCCGCCCTCCGGGTGCCTGCCTCGAACAGACGCTACCTGAACTCGAGACCCGCCAATACCTCTCTCGCGGTATAGGTTGGGCTGACGAGCGGCTGACCTTCGTCATTGTAGGTGCACTCGCTGTGGGGTCTAGGTGAGGAGCCGGACGGGTGAAGCGCTCGCCTGCCATTTCGTTGGCTACGGGGAGAAATCGGAAAAACCCCCGTATTCGCCATCGCCGTCGTGTCCGATTGACACGGCTCGGAGCGAACAATGCGCGATGATGCCGCCGTGGCTCAATCTTACGGAAGTCGCGGCGGCTCATTCCACAGTCGAGCGGTGCCTGTCCCCGCGGTGTAGCGGCACCGCCTTTGAGATGTAGGCCGGCCTGCCTGGCAACCAGTGCACCTACCTGCGCAAACGACCCAGACTTGATCGTCTCACTGAGGATCAAGCCATGAAACTTTACTACGCTCCACTCGCCTGCAGCCTTGCCGACCACATCGCACTGCTCGAAGCAGGTGCGACGTTCGAACGTGAACGCGTCGATCTCAAGACCAAGTTCACCGAGTCAGGTCGGGCGCTCACAGACATCTCCGGCAAGTCATACGTTCCCGCGCTGGTGCTCGATGACGGCGAGGTGCTCACCGAGAACATCGCCGTGCTCGATTGGATCGCTGCCACGTACCCCTGCCTCGGCGTGCAGGGGCCGCTTGGCCGTACCCGCCAGCTCGAGGCGCTGACTTTCATCAGCACCGAGTTGCATCGCGCCTTCAAGCCGTTCTGGCACGCAGGGAGCGAGGTCGACAAAGCGCGTGCCGCGCAAGTGGTGATGGGGCATTTGCGGTTTGTCGCAGCCCGCCTGCGATCGGACTATTTGTTCGGCGAGACGCCAACCGTCGCCGACTTCTATCTGTTCGTTATGCTGCTCTGGTCACGACGCTTCGAGGTGGAGACCCCTCCGGTCCTGGCCAGCTTCTGCGACCGCGTCGCCGCGCGCCCCGCGGCTCGGGCGGCGATGCAGTACGAAGGCATCGCCTAGCCACGGATAAGGGCCGGCCTCGCAGCCGGCCCCTTCCTGACTACTTGCCGCTTGCGGCCTGTTCGATGAGACCCGTCACTTCATCAGGGTGCGAGATCATCAGCGCGTGCGAGCCGCCTTCGATGGCGATGGCTTTGCCGACCTTGGCGCGCTCGGCCATGAACTCCTGCACGGCAGCAGGAATGTTGTAGTCGGCGGAGCCGTAGATCGTGAAGGCAGGCACCGTCTTCCAGCTCGCAACGGTGGTCAGTTCCTCGAGAGCCGCCTGCGTCACCGGACGCTGCGTGGCAGCCATCAGAGCCGTGACCTCGGCCGGCACGTCCGCCGCGAACTGATCGTGGAACTTGGCCGACTGGATGTAGAGATCGACATTGCCATCCGGCAGCGGCACGGGCTGCAGCGCGTCACCCAGCGTCGAGCCAGGGAATTTGCCGGACAGGATGAAGGCGGACTCGCCGACCTCGGGGATGAAGCCTGCGACGTAGACCAGAGCCCTGACGTTGGCGTTGCCGTTTGCGGCTTCGGTGATGACGAGGCCACCATAGGAGTGGCCGACCAGGACCACGTCCCCGGGGATCGACTTGACCACCGCGGACAGCGAGGCAGCGTCGCCAGAAAGACTGCGCAGCGGGTTCGCGGTCGCGATGGTCTGGTAGCCATCCTTGTTGAGCTGGGAGATAACACCGTTCCAGCCCGAGGCATCGGCGAAGGCGCCGTGCACCAGAACAATAGTCGGCTTGGCCACGTCTTGCGCCACGACGCCGCTACCTCCACCAAGCGCTGCCGCGGCGGCAAGGGCGATTACTCCAAGGGTCTTCTGCATTTTGAGATTCTCCATTCAGCCATGATTGGCTGTGGATGAACATGACGTGCATTCGAACACCGGACATTCACGCCCGAGACCAGGTCCGGCCCTGCAGACGAACAGCGCCGCCTCAGTATCGGTCCACATGAGCCTCGCCCTGAGCCGGGAGTGTCTACGTCTCTTGGAGAGGTAGACCTGACCTCGTGGCAGGATGGCCGGATCGGTCTGATCGAACGGAGATGAGGCGGAGCGACGATCGCTCTCCCATCATCGAAAGGAACCCGAAGTGAACATGCAGATCATCCCCACCCCGGTACTGGAGCCGGTCGTCAAGACCTTCCTCGACGGTCTTACCGGCGGCAAGCCGATCCAGACCCTCAGCGTCCCCGACGCGCGGGACGTGCTATCAGGTGTGCAGAAGGCCGCCAGCGTCACGCTTGCCGACGTCCAGATCAAGGACGTGACGCTCCCCCTGGGCCCGACCGGCGGCACCAACATCCGCGTTGTGCGGCCCTCCGGCGCGACCGGCGCTCTGCCTGCCATCATCTACATGCACGGTGGCGGGTGGGTTCTCGGGGATCGCGACACTCACGACCGGTTGGTCCGGGAGCTGGCGATCTGTGCCAATGCCGCGCTCGTCTTCGTCGACTATGAGCGCTCGCCGGAGGCCCGCTTTCCGGTCGCAATAGAGCAGGGCTACGCGGTGGCCAAGCACGTCGCCGACAATGCCGACAAGCTGATGATCGACGGCAGCCGCGTGGTTATCGCTGGCGACAGCGTTGGGGGCAATATGGCGGCAGTGATCGCGCTGTTGGCCAAGGAGCGCAAAGGACCGAGCTTCAAGGCGCAGCTCTTGTTCTATCCCGTCACCGATGGCTCGATGTCGACGCGCTCATATGAGCAGTTCGCGACGGGCCCCTGGCTTACTGCGGCGGCCATGGCCTGGTACTGGGACCAGTACCTGCCTGATGCCAATCAGCGGGCACAAAGCCATGCTTCGCCGCTCAACGCGACAATGGATGAGCTCGCAGGGCTTCCCCAGGCGCTCATCATCACCGATGAGAATGACGTTCTCCGCGACGAGGGCGAGGCCTACGGCCGCAAGCTCGCCGAGGCTGGTGTCCGGGTGACGTCCGTGCGGTACAACGGCACCATCCACGACTTCATGATGCTGAACGCCCTCGCGGCCTCCGCCGCCGTGCGTGGTGCCATTGGCCAGGCTACCGGCTATCTGCGCTTTGTCTTCTCGCAGTCGTGAGACTTCTGCGGCGGGCCGAGCCCGCCGCAACCCATTGCACAGGAGTCACCGATGACAGAGATCCTTCCGCCGTTGGCCCATGACG
The DNA here is from genome assembly GCF_001424865.1 of Devosia sp. Root105. NCBI lineage: Bacteria > Pseudomonadati > Pseudomonadota > Alphaproteobacteria > Hyphomicrobiales > Devosiaceae > Devosia > Devosia sp. Root105. The sequence goes on along the minus strand of NZ_LMCR01000019.1, from coordinate 34,038 downwards.
CCACGGCCGTGCTCATCCATGATGTTGGCAACTACATCCAGATCGCCATGTCCGCGATGCGGCTGATGTCTCGCCACAACGGAGTGGCCAGTTCCCACACCCTCTGGGCAATGGTCGCCCAGGCAGAGGATTCGCTGGATCGGGCAGGCGCCCTCATCCGCCTATCGAGAACCGGCCTCACCAGCGGTGAAGACGTTCGTCTCGACGAATGCCTTGCCGAGATGGGAACCCTACTTCGATATGTCACAGGGCCCAACGTTCGGGTCCGATTGCACGTCGGGATCGTCCCAAAGGTACGAGTCAACCGCTTGGGTCTACAGAATGTTCTGGTGAACCTCGCCATCAATGCTCGCGATGCAATGCCCGACGGTGGCGTGCTCTCCATCTCAGCCTTGTTCGCCGACGGGCCAGAGGCACCGGAAGTAGAAGTCACCGTCACCGATACAGGCACCGGGATGGAGAAAGACGTCCTCGCCCGAGCGCTCGAGCCTCGGTTCAGCACCAAGCCGACCGGGAGCGGTATGGGGCTTGCCGGGGCCAGGCAGTTCATCGAGGAGGCGGGCGGCCGCATCACGATCAGCAGCACGCTCGGTCGTGGAACCGCCGTGACGCTGCGCCTCCCCACCATCGTCTAAGACCTATCCCCGCGGTGTAGAGCCCTCGACAACAGGCATAGCTCCCCACGTCCTCCGCGCAATGGTGGGTGCCGGGAGCATCGGCAAAGCTGCCCAGGTAACTTTGGCTCCAACACAGGTGAACATCATGAAGATTGTAGTGATAGGCGGCAGCGGCCTCATCGGCTCGAGGCTCGTCGGCAGGTTGCGACAGGGCGGACATCTCGTGATTGCCGCCTCGCCTGCGACCGGCATCAACTCGGTGACGGGCGACGGTCTGCCCGAAGCAATGGAGGACGCCGAGGTGGTGATCGATGTCGCCAACTCACCTTCGTTTGACAGCGCTGTTGCGTGGGACTTCTTCTTCGCCTCGGGCAACAATCTGTTCGCGGCCGAGAACGCGGCAGGCGTCAGACACCATGTGGCGCTGTCGGTGGTCGGGACCGACCAGCTCCAAGACAGCGGTTACTTCCGGGCCAAGCGGCTGCAGGAGCAGTTGATCGAAGAATCCGGCGTTCCCTACACGATCCTCCGATCAACGCAGTTTTTTGAGTTCGTCAACGGGATCGCCTCCTCGAGCACGCAGGACCAGATCGTTCGTTTGCCACCCGCGCTCACGCAGCCTGTTGCAGCCGACGACGTTGCCGAAACGCTCGCGCAGCTGGCGCTGCGCCCGGCTGCCAACGGCCGATTGGAACTCGCCGGTCCGCAGGCCTACCGGCTCACTGACCTGGTGGGGCGCGTTCTGGCGGTCAATCATGACGAGCGTCTCGTCATCTGCGACCCAGCGGCGACCTATTTCGGTGTCCACATCGGCGAGACCGCGCTGGTGCCGGCGGCCGACCACCCCTTCATCGGGTCGATCGGTCTCGACGAATGGCTGTCGCGCGGCCGGCAAGCGGCCTGAGGTCGAGCCATGTTCGTCTCCGACCTTACCCAAGAAACGCGCGCACGCTTCCGAACCCTCGACGAACGGCGTTCGGTTCGCGATGCAGCGGGTGCGTTCGCAGACGCACAGCTCGGCCTGCTCATCGTCTGCACCGACACCGGCGAGGCGAGCGGCGTGGTCAGCAAATCCGACCTCGTTCGCCACCTGGCGAGGTCGGGCAGTACGGAAGCCCCGCTCGCCGAGGTGATGTCGCGTGCGGTGGTCTTCGCGTCGGCCGCCTCGGACTTGCGCCAGACCTGGCAGCTCATGGTGCAGCGCCGACTCCAGAACTTGCCCCTTCTCGGTGCAAGCGGGCGTCCCATCGGCACGCTCGATATTCGCGATGCGCTCGAAGCCATCCTCAGCAACGAGGAACGACAGGAAAGTGAGCTCATCAACTACATCGCCGGCAACGGCTACCGCTGAGGTACAACATGACGTTCCCCTCCGACCCTCATGAACGGCTTCCCCGCGGCGACAAGAACCGGCGCATTTCGCTCGGCGTCACGCGCGAAGAGATGGCAAATACCGCCGGCATCACCGTCGAACAGTTGCACGACTACGAGCACACCCAGCCTGACCGCCAATTCAGCATCGCGATCGCACGACGCGTCGGTGCGGCCCTAGAGACTCTTCAGGCGACCCGAACACCGCGCGTCGACAACGGGCCGGTCCCGGTCAATCATGCTGACTGAACTTCTACGACAGGCCGAAACTCCCACCCTGAGCATCGGCTATGCCGAACTGGGCCCGAGAGAAGGGCCAGCGGTGCTCCTCCTCCACGGCTGGCCTTACGACATTCACACCTATGCCGACGCAGCTCCTCTACTGGCCGACCGAGGGTTTCGTGTCATCGTGCCGTATCAGCGCGGTTTCGGCACGACGCGATTTCGGGACGACGCGGCACCGCGCAACGCGCAGCCGGCCGCGCTGGCGCTCGACGTCGTCGCGCTGATGGATGCGCTCGACATCGAGGTAGCGACGCTCGCCGGAGCCGATTGGGGCGCACGCGCAGCCTGCTGCGTCGCTGCGCTGTGGCCGGCGCGGTGCACCGCCCTCGTGGCCGTCAGCGGCTATCTCATCTCGAGCCAGGCCACCGGCGCGGCGCCGCTGTCGCCGACCGCGGAACACGCCTGGTGGTATCAATACTACTTTGCCACCGAGCGCGGTCGTCTCGGCTACGCACGCTATCGGAACGACTTTGCCCGGCACATCTGGCAAACGGCGTCACCACGCTGGGCATTCGACGAAGCGACGTTTGCGCGAACGGCAACGGCCTTCGACAATCCGGACCATGTCGAGATCGTGATCCACAACTATCGATGGCGGCTCGACCTCGCCGCGAGCGATCCTGGACTCGACGATCTGGAGGCGAAGCTCGCGCAACTGCCCCCTATCACCGTCCCGACGATCAGCCTCGAGGGCGACGCCAACGGCGCGCCGCACCCTGATCCCTCGACGTACGCCCACAAGTTCATCGGCGGCCATGCACACCGCACGATCAGCGGCGGGATCGGGCACAACCTGCCTCAGGAGAGTCCACGGGCATTCGTCGCGGCGGTCGACGACGCGCTTGTCCTTCAAAAGCGCCGACCTGCCCGCGGTGTTAAACTATGAATGTGAAAGTCCGGTTCGGGCCAAAAGCAGACATTTGCGGAGCGCTAACCGAAGGATATCGATGGGTCGCACGGACATCGTTATGTTTGCGGTTAAAGCGCATCAAGCTGACGAAACGATCGCCAGCAAAACCAGCGGCTTAGGTGGAAATGTAAGGAACTGCACAGTTCCTGATATTCTGGGTGTCGACGTCCAATGCGTTGACCCCGAAGGGTGGCCCTCGTAGCTTCGGCGGATCGCAGGAGCACCACGTGACGGAAGAACAAAGCACTGACCTAGTAGAGCTAAGTGCGGATATCGTGTCCGCCTATGTCAGCAACAATCCGCTATCGCCGACCGGCATTCCCGAACTGTTGACTTCGGTTTACGCCGCACTTCGGCAGCTCGGCGGTTCCGTACCGGCGCCGCTGAAACTAGAGGCGCCAAAACCGCCTGTGCCGGTCAAGAAGACTATCACGCCGGATCACCTGATCAGTCTGGAGGACGGCAAGCCCTATAAGAGCTTGAAGCGGCACCTCGCGGTTCGCGGACTGACGCCCGGAGAGTACCGGGCCAAATGGGGCTTACCTGCGGACTATCCGATGGTTGCGCCGAACTATGCGGAGGCCCGCTCCAAGCTGGCCAAGCAGATCGGGCTGGGTCGCAGACCTGCTACACCACCTCATCCAACGACGCCTTCCCGGAAGCGACCTAAGTAAGGGGACTTCCCAACGTTCTAATTCGTCATCCACAGCAGTTCGACTGACATAAATACCTTGGCCAGGAAGCTATCTTGGCCAAGGAGACGAATTGAACGAACTGAGAGCAGCCTACGTCAAACTGTGCACTGGCATGGACGTCCAGTACTTCGTGACCCTGGCTTCAAACCAGGATGGCACGATCGCGAGCATCCGCAAGCGCGCACGAGACTTCTGTGCCCGGATGGATCGCAAACTGCTAGGTCCTAGCTGGAGCAAAAAATCGGCAGAAGAGCGCACCGACGGTGTGTTCTTCATCGAGCACGTTGCCAGCAACATCCACCTGCACGGGCTATTGCGGTTTCCCTCAGGCGCGGAAGAGGGCCTTCGGATGACCTCAGCGCTGATCTGGAACAAGATCTGTCCAAGCGGCACGATCGACTTCCAGTCGATCTACGACCTCCCGCGTGGCGTCACATATTGCATGAAGGAGCTACTGTTGCCGGGTTACTCCGACGAGCAGTTCTTCCTGCTCCGCGAACTCATGAGCGAGAGAGCTCACCAAACCATTTGACCCTACCGGCTCAGGCCACGCCGTTCAGGTAGGAGAAGATGTGACATCGTTGAGAACCAGGCGGGCGGTCATGGACCGCAGCAATGGCTTCGCATCTCAGATCAAAAATTCAGGATCCGAGGAACCGATGATCCATCGAAGCGCCAATCACTGGAAGACGAATGACCCGTCCTCTGCTAATTCCAATGGAAACTCAAAGCTCTGCGAGTGCCCAGCAACACCGCGTGTTGCGCAGGACGAACAGACGCTTTGCTCAGCTCGCATCGCTAGCTGACGCTCTGGAGCAGCAATGGCACTCGCAGATTGTTCCCTTGAGCGATTTCCGGATCACCTGATCGAGAACTTCGATGACCTCGAACATGCCGATCAACTCGAGATCGAGCTGCCTGATATCGAGGCCGAGGAACGGGCGCATCGACGTGATGATCGCCAACTGGATTGGGCAACTAGCCACTTCCGCGTCAGGCAGTCACTCCCATTTCATGCCCGATCACACCTATGTCGGCCTGCATGAGGTCCAGTTGGAGGGCCAGGTGGAAGTCCACCAATACGAAGTTGGGTTCTTTCGGCGGGTTGATCCGCAAGACTTGCTCGTGCCGCCCGAGCCATTCATTACGCTCTATTCGATTCGCGAGCAGCTGCTCGACACCAGCATAATCGCCTCAAGCTTTGGCTTTCGCAGCGAGGAGATATCCGCTGAGGCCGAGGAGGCGATCTACCAGCAGGTGCTAACGGCGGCTGGGAGGCAGCTTTAGCTGATACTCCTTCATCGGGCCATCGTCGTAGGCGATTGTCCGGTTTGAGCCCGCAAACCTGTGTTCGTTCGTGCGCAGGTCGGTGGGTATCTTCTGCAACGCATCCCAAGAGAGCTCCGCGTGCTCTTGTTGCTGCCGTCGAATTAACGCGAGGTCGAAGGCAGGTTGAGTATCTGGAAGAGCCACAAGTGAAGGAAACAAGCCACGGGCGGCATTTTCGGCCAGCCGGTGCGCGTGCAGCAGGTGACGGCTGACCAACTGCGCTAACCCGGTTCTATTCCCCGCCTCCGCATAGCTGCGCGAGAATTTCGCTCTGACTCCCACAGCGAATAGGGATTCCTTCAGATACTCCGCTCTCGCTTGCACCGCTCTGATCGCCTGGTCGACCGTAACATCACGGACCTTGTTGCGGATCATTTGAAAACGAGCGGCAGTGCGTGGTGCGCTAACCGCTTGGGCGGCTTCATCAAACAGCTCATCAATCTGGCGGAGGACGTCCTTCTTGCCCCCGTTGAGGGGCACCGACAGTAGTATCGTGGCTGGCCATCCCACTCGGCGAAGGTCGCCCATGTAGTGTTGCTTGATCTGTTCGCTCAGCCGCTCCAGGTCCGATGGTGACGGCGTACTTCGGGCGGACGTCCTTACCAGTTGAACGACCGTAGGCGGCGCGTCTGTTCCGAACTCGTATTGGCCAACGTCAAACCACCAGTCCCAATAGGGTCGCGACCAAACCTCTCCAAACTGCCTGTAGGTGCGGCGAACAGCTTGGATATCCGACGGCAGCACATCCGGCGCAGGTTTCCCCGTCTCAAGCTGATGCGCCTGCCAATAGCTCGGACTGATCTGCAGCAGCCGGAAAAACGCATAGTAGCGCCAATCTGATGTCACTCGCACCGAGTGCTTGGTTCGGCTGACCTCATAGATACTCGGCCTTTTGGACGTCGGCTTCATTAGCGCTCCATTGACAAGAATCGCCACAATCGTTCGTGCGACAGAATTTTCGTGTCAAGTCTGGCATACCTCACGACATGGCGAACGGCATTTCCGCCGGCCTGCGCTACGGCGCCAAATTGTGAAAGCAAATCATATGTCTAATCAAATCACTATCGATCAGATGATCGCAAAGCTCGATGAGCTTGCCACTGCCCGAGTCAAGTGGCAGCAGGGCACGCTCAAGGCCAGCAACGACGAGCTGCATACGTTGCTCAGCCGCTGTGTCCTCCTCTATCGGGAGCTCTCTCCCAGCCTCGCACTTAAGACCAAGCTCACCGAAGCTCTCGACCTTCGTGGCATCAAGTCCAACCGCAACGCCAATCTCGCCACTCGCGTCGTGCGCTGGGTCTTTGGTGCCGACGAACCGCAGGAGTTCGTCTACGCCAAGGTTATCCGGCTTGCTGCAGGGAAGATGCCCGAAGGCCAATCCATGACGGAATGGCTACTCCGCAACGGTGGCCTTACCCAGGTCGCCTCGCAGGACGGGAGCGGTTCCGATAAAAAGCAGCGGCGACAGGACCAAATCCAGCTGGGTCGAAGTCACCTAGATGCGGCTCCAGCGCTGGCTACCCTGCCTTCGGACCTAGCGTCGCTTCAGCCCACGTCTGACACCTTCAGCAAGTTCGCGATCGCGCTGGTGCGTCGATCCGAAGCTGGTGCCTACGAGGTCGTCTACGGCGACAACAACGCTGCGCTTGTCGACTCCATGTTGCTACTCGCTGGCAAGGCTGTTGAGCAGCAGAGCAAGGCGCACAACGCAACCAACGCAGCCGTTTCGCAGGCCGCGACCGTTGCTGATGTGGTCGACGCAATCAGCGCGGAGCTTGCGGCATGACCGTGTTTGACAAGCATCGGCCGCTTGCCTTCGCTGACCTGGTCTTTGCAACACCACAGTTGCAGAGCGACCTTCAAGACTATGCAGAAGGGAGGAGGAGCGATTCGCTCCTCCTCTACGGCCCCTACGGCACCGGCAAGAGTACGATTGCTGAGGTCATTCAGCGAGAACTATTGATCGCCGCAGGGAGCCCCAATGCTCCCTACGTGATTGAGCCTGCGGATTGGTCGTCCAGCTCAACCGAAGCGATTATCAACCAGTGGAATGGCGAAAAGATTCGGTTGGATTACCCTCGGGTCGTCATCAACGAGTTCGACCAGTTGAAGCAGAAGCAGTTGGACGTTCGGGCGTTGTACGACAAACACGCCAAGCACGGGTTTGGCTTCATCGTCACCACCAACTACCTGCACGAGATCGATCCGGGGTTTCAAAGCCGTCTCGATGTCGTTGAGGTGCCGATGCCACCACCAAACGCTTGGGTAAACAGAGTGATTGCTGTGCTCGCTGCCGAGGGCCTGGATGTATCGCCAAGTCAGGCCCTGCGGCTTGCTCAAGCTGGGCACGTCAGCATCCGAGAAATCGGCAAAGCGATGGACAAGCTCATCGCCAAAAGCAGGTCTAGGTCGGTCTAGCTGTCACCTTGGCGGGCAAACACTCCGGGGTCGCCAACGCGACCTCGGACTGGCGCAAAGCAATTGCGCATCGGCGATGCTAGTTACGCCTAATTAACGCTGGGAAGCAAAATACCCGTTACATAAGTAATGTAGCACAACAGAAATGGCAAATAACATGATTAACCAAATGAATAGACTTGAATTCGACTATGACACCCAACTTGTGGTGCTACAAAGTCAGATTACTGCCGACGCGACGAATTTTATAAACTCCATAACGTCGAGACTACATTCCGTCCCTGCAGATGTACTCAACAAATTGCCGAAAGCCGAGTGGAATGAGTGGCGCATCCAACGGAACAAGCTGGAAAACGCCACGACGATGGTTCTGTTGCTTTGCGAGCCCGGAGTGAGTGAATCGATGATTTCGGCAACGTCGGAATTCCGAGTGCGGGTTCAGATCACCCATCCCGACGTTGGCGCCCCCCGTCTAGAAGTAGTCTTTGCATATCACGACGATGAACTTCAGCGGTCACTCTTTGATGCCCTGGCGAGCCTCATTCCATGACGTGAGCCGAAGATAGGGGTGACGAGCTTCAGGAGTAACCGGACCAAAATGTAAGCTACCACGCAGTTCCTTACATTACTATCTAAGTAGCTGATCTTGTTGACAATTAATTCGCGGCCGCACTCACGCCCGAGCACAAACATAAGGTTGCCCGCGAAACTGCGCGAAAGAGTTACGTTTGGTGGCCCGCCGCGAGCTCTTCTGGCCCAAAGGGGACATTGGTCTCCTCGATCACAGCGTCCCAGCCCGGAGCTGTCGCTTGGCAGCGCTCAGCTTCCATTGTAGCGCCGCCTTGCCACGGCGCTCAAACTCAATGCCCGCTGTCAGCGCAAGGATGCAAAGCAACCTTGGGCTGTGAAATGCAGCCGTTGCGGACGGAAAACGTCCTTGGCGCGCCTGTGCAATGCCGGATAAGTAAGGAAGGAGGGCGCATCAACTAGATTGTGGTCGTACCACCTGCTTCGACGACGGTCGTGCGGTTGGAAAAGCCTATCAACAACACCCCGCCTCCCGGTCACTATTGTTTACCGCGCTCTGTGCGGCCTACGGATTTCCACATCAATGGCAAAAATGACGATGGATCACACCGACTTGATCAACGCCTCCCAGGCCCCGTCTGCAAAGGCAGTCTATTTTGTCGGCCCGTTCACCTCGCGCATCACTTTCTATTCGCAGCAAGTTCGCGCCCTGCGCCTCGCCCATGCAATGCACGAGCTGGATCTGATCAAGACTGGGCAGCAGGTCGCGATCGTGGGCGCCGGCGCTGCCGGTTCGACAGTTGCCGCTGCCCTTGCGTTGCTCGACAAGCAGGTAACTCTATACGATCCCGCAGCGCAGATCCTGCAGCTCCAGAGTGCGTCATCGCGCTTGCTTCACCCGCACATCTATGAATGGCCTGCACGGGGGTCGCTTGATGATCGGGCCGGCCTGCCCGTGATGGATTGGTCCGCGGGAACGGGCGGGGTGGTGTGTAACGCACTGCGTGGCGAGTTCTCCAAGATCAGTGCGCCGCTGTCCAACCTGATGTTCCGCGCAGGTCACAAGCTCGTCGGCATCGTCCCCTCAGGCCCAGCGTGGCAGCTCACTTTCGAAACTTCGGACGGTCCTCAGACTCGTATCTTTCAGCACGTCGTTCTGGCCATGGGATTCGGCGACGAACGGCCGGCTGGCGATGTCGTACCCGAAGACTATTGGCGGCCGGGCGCGGTCGGCACGTCGGCAACCGAACCCGTCTCGGGCGCCACGTATGTCGTAAGCGGCAATGGCGACGGGGCGTTGACGGAGACGCTGGGACTGCTCATCGATGGCTTCGAACATGTTAGTTTTACGAGGAACTTCCTCGGGTTCTTCCCAGGGGACGAGCTTCGTATCGCGGCCGGCGCGACTTTCACTGGGGCAGCATTTGAACAAGACATCGGGGCGAGCCTCCGCAGCAACCTTCTCCCAATCCTGGAGATGCACGGCGTACTGGACCGATTGCGCACCATGCTTCGCAAGGATCGGATCGTCACAATCAATTCGAGTGGTCCGCTTTTTGCGGCCGGCCGAGCATCACAGCTAAACCAATGCATGGTCTTGGCGCTGCTCGAGGCAGCCGGCACGGAAGGGATCACGGTCCAACGCACCAGAGGGTTCGTTGCTGGAACGTCGAAGACAACTGATGGCACCGCTCTGGAGGGCATCAGCGTCGGCAGTACGCCCTATACAGGGTCATTCAAACATGTCGTTCTGCGTCATGGCCCCGACATCAAGAAGCGGTACGTGCCCGCGGCCACGCTGATCGTCGACTACGAGGCGCACCTGGCTCCCCTGCTCGAAGCCGGCCCCGCTCTTGCGGCGCCGCCGGTCTTAGACGAGTCAACCTTTGAACTGTTCGAGCAGCTCCGCATCCGAAAGATTGCGGATCATGCATCGAGGCCTCAGCAGCTCCTCCAGGCCGATGAGGCAAAGCGGATTGTGGAGATCCTCGTGGACCCGGCTGCGCATGTTCTTATCGAGCGCGGCAGCCACGGGTTGACCGACGTGGCCGTCGCCTGCGAGCGACTCCCCAAGCGCGTTACGGTCGATGTCCATGTACTGCCAAGTAAGTTTTCGGAGGCGAGAGATCTCGTCCGACTAGCCAAAGGCAGCGCCGGCAAGATCGATCTGCGGGCACATCCAACCGTACTGAATGAGTGGACTGAGCTGTTGCCTGGCATCTCAGCCGCTCCTGATCCTACCTCGGTTCGCGCGGCGCGGGATTATGACGGGGCTCAGATTATGGCTGGCGTTGATGCTTGCCTGATGCGCGCACTGGACAGCCGCGTTCAATCCGCCATCGCTCTTGGGCAAACCCCCCCACTGAGCAAGCTGTCGACCCCACTTCTTGCAGAAATCGGCAAAACCTGGAAGGCGTGGCAGCCAGATCTCGATGCGAACCCCTCGGTACGCTTCGATTTTCTTCGCTGGCTCGCGCAAGTCGACCAACAGGAAGTAAGCCCATGGGACGGCGATCACGGCAGCGTCCAGCGGATGGCTAACGCGCTCATTATGATTATGGCGGCGAATTGCCAGCAACCCCTTGCACCAAAATCAATTGAGCGCGGCAATCTCGGGTTCGCGGCTGACGCGGTTGCTCTGGGCACGGGCTGCGAAGTGATCGGTGCCGATCCCATCTCCGTCCGGAGGGAACCGGATGACTGGGGTGTCGATGCCCTTATCCTTTCGGCCAGCGGCGAGGTTAATGTCCGCAACCCTGCGGGCCGGGTTCTCGACGGCGGCACGATCGGTAACACCGTAAGAGCCGCCCGACGCGTCAGCCCGGCCATCATTCAAAACAATCCATTCTGGCGAGAGCGCTGGGCCGGTGATCTCGACAAGTGGAAAGAGGCTGTGGCCGAGGAGTTCGCCGCCTTGCGGGAGCGTCAGGACGACCAGCTAAACGGAGTGGCAAAATGACGGCGGAACAACTCAGGGACCGACTGATTGCTTCGGCCATGACCCTAGGCTGGACGACGGCACTCGTGCCGGAATTCACGCGCCCTCAATTCCGTGGCCGGTCGGATGAAAGCAGCGTTGCGCTTCCCATCGGGGCCTATGGTCTGCGCCTCGGCAACTATCCTACAATCGTCGCGCCCGTCGTGCTTGGCAGCGTGGAAGAAATGCAGACCTCACTGCGCAGGCTGCACAGCCAGATGGTGATCGCGCGCTCTTATATGCGTGCCGAGGAAGTCATCAACGCCCACCTGATCCTCTGCGCTGCCGATCCCTCACCTGACGCGGACTGGCGCAATGTTGTCGATCTAGCCGAACGGGACGAGACGGTTTGCCGCAAGATCATCTGGATACCTGACAAGGCGGCGCTCGACGCCTCGTACAAGGAGTTTCTAACCCGCACGTTTCTGGCAGCGCCGTGGCGTGAGGCAGACGAACAGTTCAATGCCCCGCTCGACAACAACCAAGGGTTGGCACAGCGGATCCTGGTTAACCGCGGCCTCTCCCGCGAAGTTGCCGACCAGTGGGTCAATGCTGTTCGGCGAATGAGCGACGATCCGGACGCTCTGGTCGTCGAGTTGGTCTCCGCCCGAGGGGCAGCCCAATGAACCAGATCTATCTCACCGGCATCGAACTCGTGCAGTTCCGCAGCTTCTCAAAGCTTAAGGTGGAACTGGCAGCACAACCGAGCGTCCTAATCGTCCACGGCAGCAATGGACTCGGCAAATCGTCTCTCTTCGACGCGCTGGAGTGGACGCTCACCGACAACATCGATCACTTCCGTCCGGCGAATGGGTACGACAAAGTAGGCAAGTACCTCTGTCGTTGGCGCGACGAGCCCGGCCCCACAACAGCTGCAATGAGCTTTTCGGATGGCACGATTATCGAACGTCGGCTTGCCTCGCCGCAGGCTGTCACCTCGACCCTGGCCGGCATCGAGGACGTCGCAAAATATCTTCGGGCCGATGACTGGAAGCCGTCGATCGGTGCTCTCAACCGCTATCTACTGCTGACCCACTTCCTGGGACAATCGACGCTTTCGCGGCTCACGCATCGATCCGCCGACGAGCGGTTCGAGATCCTCAAGGAGGCCGCGCAGAGCGCCGAACTCGAAGCGATCGGTATTGCGATGCATGGAAAGGGCAGCAATGCCGCCGCACGCGCTTTCACCAAACGCATCAACGAACTCGAGCGCGACGTCAACGACCACCGCAGCTTGCTCGACCAGGAGGGCGAGCTCTGGCAAGGCGCGCAAGCTTCCGGTGCGATCGATGATGAAGCCGCTCGGGCGTTGGTTCAGCAAATCGCGAGCGCCTTAGGCCGCGGAGAGGTGGTCGACGGAAGGAACGTGCCTGCATCCGACGGCATCGACACGCTCGACGATGACGCGCTACAGACGTCGATTGATGCTGCGGCCGCCGCCGCCAGGAACCGTCGTCTCGCGATCACGCAGTCGCGGCTTGTCCTTGACGAGCAGGGTCGGAATGCCCTCGACGTAGCGCAGAAAAGAGCGGCAGTAGCCGAGGCGGAGCGCGAACTTACGACCGCAGCCACGTTGGCAACGCAAGTCACGGCAGATGCCGCCGCAAAACGCAGCGAAGCGGCAGCGACACTAGAAGCACTTACCGCAGCGCGAAACGGGCACGTACAACTGGCCGGTTTGCGTGAGGTAATGGCCCGCCTCGCCCAGCTGCAACAAGACCGCCAGCAAGCGGCGACTTCGCTGTCCGAGGCAGAGCAGTCACTCAGAGGCGCCGAAAGCGAAGTCGAACGGGTGGAGCGGCGGCGCCAAGTCCTCGCTCGACTCGAAGGCGAGACCATAACGATCGACGGCCAAGTCCTTTCAGCGCGAGAGGAGTTCGACCGGACTGTCCAGTGGCTCACACGATCGGGTGGGCTGGACGTGCTGCGGGAAACGCTCGCCTCAATGGAGCGCGAGAATTCGTCCATCGATCAGGTGGTCGCCGCTGCCGAGGTCATGCTGAGCGAAGCAAGGCGGGTGGCAGATGTGCAGGGGTCGCTGCTTGCCGAAATGAAGACGTCCGTGGGCGCGCTGACCGCAGCCGTTTCCACAATCGCTGCTAATCTGCCCGCTGATGCATGCGACTGCCCGGTATGCGCAACTCCCTTTGAGAGCGCCGAAATTTTGCACGGCCGGGCCTCCCTCGCGGCCCAGCGTCTCGCACCTCTGCTCGTCAGCCAAGAGGAGGCGTCGCGGGCCGCGCAGAACGCGCTCAACGCAGCCGCCGAGCAGCTGAAAGCGGCGCAAAGTGTCCAAACTCAGATTCGGGGGGCGCGTGAACAAACCCTCGCAGAGCAAACCCAGAACGACCAGCTGCTCGCGCGGATCGCCTGGCCAGGTCCTGCAGACTTTGTTGGTCTCAACGCTTATCGACTCGGGCTGGTGTCGAGACTTGAGACCCTTCAGGCGAGACGCGAACGTCGTGCGCGTTGGATCGCCCGTCTCGCGCCAGACGACGTTGGCACCGTGGCGGATGATGCCACCAGAAGGCGCGACGATGCTCTGCGCCGGCGGGAAACGCTGGCGCGCAGCCTGACGGATCTCACAGCTGCCGAGCAAAGTTCCGCGACTGAGGCTGCCACTCGGGCGACGTCGCTTCTTCCCGCGGAGCCAACCCCGCTTGGTGCCGATCGGCTTGCATCCGCAATCGACGCTGCCGCCGAGGCCCTGCGACGTGCTCAGGAAGCGTCCGACGCAGCGAGCAACGTCGCCGCTGAGTTGGACGCACGCGCGGCGGCGTTGCAGCAGGCCGGCGCCAGCGCAACAGCCAAGAGGAAGGAGCTGGCCGACCAACTCGCGCAGGTTGTTTCAGATTCACAGCGCACTCGAGCGCAGTGGCGGCAGCTCGGATGGTCGGAAGAGGGTCCAACGCCGTTGGATTTGGAAAGCGCAGATCAGCGACTGGCGGCTTCCGAAAGCGCGATCGAGGAAGCGACTACGCTCCTCCGTCGACTTCGTGAGGGCCGCGAGGCGTGGGCGCGGCAGCAATCCCATCGCGGGGCCTTCGAACGATTGCGACTGGTAGCGGACCTGGCGCCCAACAGCCAGCGTGATCAGATCCGCGCGGTAGCGCAGAAGAACCTACTCGACAAACAACGGCTGCTCGATGCGACGAAGCAAGCCAAGGACATTGCGGGCCTTGCAAGCGCTGATATTGCCAAGGACGTTGAAGACTTCAACGCCGAGTATATCCTGCCCCTCGACGCGCTGATGAAGCAGATCAACCGAGCGATCCTCTGCGATCCCCGGGTTGGCATCGACCTGCATGTCAAGCGTAAGAAGATTGAGCAGAGCGCATCGAGTAACGGGGAACTACCAACGGCCATTGGCCAGATCGACCCGCTGCTTGTACACAGCGAAGGCCAGATGGCGGCCCTAGCGGTCAGCATGCTGTGCGCGGCAAATCTCACCTATCCCTGGGCGCGATGGCGCGCATTGGTCCTCGACGATCCGCTCCAGCACAATGACGCAATCCACGCGGCTGCTTTCGCCGACTTCGTTGGCAACATGGTGCAGCAAAAGGACTACCAGGTCCTACTTTCCACTCACGACTTGGGCCAGGCGGAATTCCTGCAGCGCAAGTTCGACGCGCGCCGTATCCCGTGTGCCACCTTGAGCTTGCTGGGACGGGGCAAGGAAGGTGTCGAATGGGTGTACAAGAATTCGCGGCTAAGCCATGAAGTTACCGCTGCTGCCCGGCCTCCGGCCGCCAGCGCTTGAATCGGTGGCTTCCCGAAAATGCTGAGTGCCATCGCAGTCGAGCGAACTGAATTGAGCAGCCGCGAGGATAGCTGCACTGTTGAAATGGGAGCGGCGTGTTCGATATGGACTTCGACCCTGGTGTAGTGTTGATCGTTGGCGCGGGGTTTTCGGCTAATGCTGGCTTGCCCTTGGCGAGCCAGTTTACTTCTAAACTACTCGATGTCGACGGATTGAGTGACGAAGGACCCAGCGCTGTTCAGGCCGATTTCTTGAAGCGTTTCGTCAACGACACCTTTAACGGGGGACGGGAGACTCCAGAGCAAAACTGGCCAGAACTGGAAGATATCTTTACTCTCATCGATCTTTCGGCAAACACGGGCCATCATCTTGGCAAGGAATATTCCGCAGCCAAGTTGCGAGTTGTCCGGCGTGCGATGATTGTAAGGATCGTTCGTATGCTTCAGCGGGCACATGGGAGTCACCTACGAAAAAGGGATGCGAACGCCAGGTTACTTACGGCGCTCTTTGATAATTTCCGTCTCGATAACACTGCCGTGCTGAGCTTGAATTGGGACATGGTCTTCGAGCGCGGGATAGCGCTGCGGCAACAGGTGGAACAGGTCGACTACGGGTGCAACGCGACAGCCGCAAGGTTTGGAGATGGCGAGGTAAAGCGTCAGGCGCGTGCTACTGACGACGAGGAGGTTCTGCATCTACTCAAGCCACATGGCTCCATCAATTGGCTCTATTGCGATGCATGCCGTGAGCTCTTTTGGGTGCGGTCGGCCGATACCGAGCACGTCGCTCAGACCCTGTTCCAAGAAAGGGATTGGCGAGCTATCTTGGATCCCGCACTCGGCGGCAAATTTCCGAGGTCCCTTAGTCCCCATTGTCCGCACTGTAGGTCGCAGTCGCTTGGTACCCGAATTGCGACTTTCAGTTACCGAAAGGCGCTCGACTTTCCGATGCATGCTGCCACCTGGAGAACCGCGGAGTCGTACCTCAAGACGGCTGCGCACTGGGTGTTCTTTGGGTATTCGATGCCTGCTGCTGATTTTGAGTTCAAGCACTTGTTAAAGCGCGTTCAGCTCACCGAGAGGATCGCTCCGACTATTACCGTCATCACCGGGGGCGATGCGAAGGCTGCGAGCGACACCATCAGGCGGTACGACAGGTTCTTTGGCGACGTCCCCAAAGAGCGTTTCTGCTTTGATCACGGATTGACCGAAGAAGTGCTCGACCATCTTAGCGGGATTGAAGCTTTGCGGTTGCGAAAACCGGTCCGGAAACGCAGTAGACCGAGACCGTTAGCGGCAGTATGACCAAAGCCATGCTCGGCCCATTTACGTCGCTTTGGACGTAGATGCGAGATGCTGGCTGAGCTGCATCCACGAGAGACGTAAGGTTCCCCACAGTTTCTTACATTCCCAGCTAAGCCGTTGACCACGCAGACGATAATTTCGCGCTGGCTCGCCGCGACCTGGGAGAACATAACGTTCAGCTAGAATGCGTAGTGAGACGTTATTTTCGGCGCCCCACACTGGGCGTTCGCACAGAGTGCTGAGCCTAACGGCCGACGTCTAAAGGCTGCTGAGGGCCGCGCCAGCAGCTCCCACAATCGCTTCAGCACGAAGCCGAGGCCGACCTCGGCGCGCCCTTCTTGACTGCGGTCGCGGCGCCCTCACCAACCTCAGGCTGTCTATCGTTGATTTGCGAGGGAAGTGAGGAGGGCCAGCGAGCTCGAGACCAGTTTCGTGCTCGACCGCCACACTACCCGATTCAGCCTTCGAATACTCTCCCCGGAGAGCTCTGAAGTGTGCTCGGTGCCTCTGGCGCCGCCAGGGGTGATTGCGACGTCGTGCGAAATAGGAAGCCAAAGCTCGACTCGGTGATCTCGTAGATCGTTAGTATCGGGTGGGCACAACTTTACAACGGGCCGACTTCCGAGCACGAAAGACTTTCCGCTTGGTGCGAGTGCGACTGCCAAGCCCCGACCATCCAGGACCGCCATTGCGCTGGGATTTCTGGCATTCAACGCACCCACCTTTGCATTGCGCAGTACCCGCTCGCGGAAACTGGGGTCAGACAAGGACGCCGCGACTTCATAGGATGGTTCTCTGCCAAGCCGCTCTCTCAAGGCATCGACGGCCCCATCGAGCATCCCGTCCAGGTCCTTGGCGGTCATTAAGCTCTCTCGCAGTTCCGGCACACGTCGCCACTGCTCGAAAAGGAAAGCATCCACGCATTCCTTCTCCGACTTAGTCAGGGAGGGTAACTCTCTGGTCCGCGCGGCGATGATCACTTTCTGGAGGATAGGGGCCGCGTCACTTTCCAGACGTGAGTAGGCTAGCTCCTGGGACGCGTCCTTTCGCCCTGCTTTGTCGATCGTCGAGTAAAGGTGCGGCTTCGCGAGAATGCTGCTCGGATTGCGCTCTTCGATACGTGCGTCAGGCTTGTTCTTGTCGAGGTAGTAGACGCGCCCCGACGCCGTTGCGAAGTTGCGTACCAGCATCTCTGGAACGTAGTGGTGTTTACGCGGAGTTGATGCTATCACAAACCTCCAGGCATCGGGCGTAAGGGTTATGTGGGAGCGCGCGCTCGGATGATTTCAATCGCTGACCTGAACAGCGCTTTTCAGCGTCGGAACCCTCAATACCTGCCCAACGTAGATGCGATTGGGATCCGAGACTTTGTACTTGTTGGCCGAGTAGATCTCCGGCCAGAGTTCTGCGTTGCCGTAGAAGCGAAGGGCGAGCTTCGACAGCGTATCCCCCGCCACCACTACGTGGAGGTTGAAAGGAGCGCTGTTGGCATCCGCGCCGAGACCCAATTCCTCTGACTTAAGCGCATCGAGGCCGGGCGCGGCGGAGCGAAGTGATCCCGGTCGGTAGGCACTCCTATCTTTTAAGTTGGCTGCATCGTCCTTCCACCGCCGCCTTGCACTTTGTGCAACGTTTGAGAGCGTATTTGGACCGGCCCTGTCGGCCTGATTCAGGTTCATAAGAAACCCTCCCAGACTAAATCGACCGGACGGCGTGACGTTGTCGACGTACTCTGTGTGATCCGGGCGTAGCTCAAACACACGCGAGCCCCTTCTAAGGTCGAGCTCAAGCCCTGCGTGTCGTGCGCCATCCCAAATCCATTCCAGAGCAGCGTCAGACAGACCGCGCCTGTCGCCGCCGCCGCCGACGCCGCCATGCGTACCTGGGAACCAACGCTGCTGATAGGGCGCGTCGTCAGCGTCTCCTGCAACGCCCCGGACCTTGTTGAGTTCGTCGATGTTCTCCCAAAGAGTGGGCCCGAAATCGACCCGCCGCTCATCTAGTGCGACTGCGTGTCTAGCCTCCTCTACGAAAGGCGACAGGTTCAGGTCGTGAAAACGGTACTTGCCGCTGGTCAGCCCAAATCGAGCGACGCTTTGGGGAATTCCAAGAGCCCCTACAGTGTCCCACACACCTAGATAGCGAACGCGAAGGCGGGGACTCGAACTGGCCGTGTAGTCCGCCATGTTGGCGACGCGCCAGGCCTCATCGGCTTCAGATACAGTTGTCTCTTCCGAGTAGGTAGCTCTGAAGCGCGCCACCTCTTCGCGATAGCCTGGACTGTCAGTTCTGCGCTTGTACAGCGCGACGGCCTCGTTGGCCTTGGCCGCGTCCTTTCGACTGAGGATGCCAACCGTCGCAACTAAGCCAGCAAAGGAACGGGCAGTGAAGGCTCCGCGTGAAAATCCAAAGATGTAGATCTCATCGCCCGGGGTATGATTGAAAAGGAGCGCGCGATAGGCGTCTCCGAGGTTCTTAAGCAAGCCAGCGCCGAAGACGCCCCCTGTCCACTTTTCCCACTGTCCGGTCCCCACTCCTTCATCATAGTACACGACTTGAACGTCACCATCGCGTGTTTGGGGAAGTACACTCTCGGCCGTGAGAACGACGTTAGTTGGAAACGGCGCATCGATGCGATTCCAAGTGCCGTCAAAGCAGAAAACCAGTCGCTTCTTTCCCGTATCGTTCATTCTGCCCCTCAGATTTGGAATCGACGCGTTGTGATCGATACTATCAGATTTCGGCTCCATCGTCCCGGGAACCAAATAGTTCTGGCAACGATCATTTCGTGGTCGTCCTTCGCGTCAAACGACAACATAACAATTCGCGTGAAACCACGCAGAAAGGGTTATGTGTTGAAGCAAGCTAAGGTGCTCACGGACGCGGAGCTGAAGCGTGTCCTCGCAGTAATCGCGCAGAGTCGGCATGCGGCGAGGAACCGGGCGCTGGTCCTGCTGAGCCACTATGCCGGGATGCGAGTCGGAGAGATTGCCGCGTTGACGTGGGGTGACCTGCTGGAGCCCGGTGGTGACATCGCGCGGCAGTTTTTGCTGAAGGCCGCACACACCAAGACCAACGAAGCGCGGTCCGTGCATATCGGTTTGAAGCTCTCACGCGAGCTGGCAGGGCATAGAAGTCGCCTTAAGCAAGAACCGAAGCGGTCGGCTCCGCTGATCGCTTCGCAGAAGGGAGGTGCGTTCTCTGCGAATAGCCTCTGCCAACTGATGGGGCGCATCTACGCGAGCGCTGGCGTTTCAGGGGCAACCTCGCACAGCGGTAGACGCTGGTTCATAACGCAGTTAGCGCATTCCGGTGTCTCGCCCAAGGTCATCATGACCCTTGCCGGACACCGAAGCCTCGCCACAACGCAGCGCTACATTGACGTGAACGACGCGATGCTAGCGCGTGCCGTAGAAGTGCTCTAGTCCGCGCTCGCTGTCGCCATGGTGCCCTCCAACTGGTCATAGGTCAGCAGTGTTACGGCGTGGCCAATCCGCTCGGCAGCAAAGCTCATGGGAACGGTGTGTGCAAAAACCAAGGCACCGTCAATGTGCACTCTAGTGAGCTTAAGGTAGGACTGAAACGCTGCGGCGTTCTCCCGTGCAAGCTCCATCCGCTTGAGATGCTTACCTAGAAGGTCCGGTCGTCCCTTCTCATCGGTCTGGCCACGGAATTTGTAGAGCTGCTTAGCAATTTCGCTGGAAGTCTTGGCGAACTGGAGATCCTTGCATTCGAGCAGCATGACACGCCCGTCGGGATGCCAGGCCAATACGTCAATATCACCCGGGTCCTCGGATAGCTTGCGGCCGAGCACTTGGCGGAACGTCACCCGTCGTTTGGCTTGCCATCCAAAGCTCTGCAAACGAGTGACGACTCGTTCTTCAAACTCCTCTGCTTCCTTCGCAACGATGTGTTCTCTCCAACTTCGCATCTCTCTCGTAGCAATCGAACTGAGGTCATACTGGCCGTAGTAGAAATTGTGGATCAGGACAGCGAAAGCGTCGCGGATCATGCCGGGCACGATCACGACGTCCGATTCAGGGGGCGGTTCCAGCCGAAGAATTGGACGCCGCGCAGCGGACAGTCGCCGCCGGAACCGCCATGGCTGCCGATCCTGATCGGTAAAGGGCTGTGGGATAGTCTTCCAGCCGCTGCGCGGGAGTAGTTCGAGGGACGCAACGAACTGCTCTGCGCAATCGACATGCTCGGCGAGGTATTCGAGCAGTGCCGGCCTGGGTAATACCTCCCATGCCTTCCCGGTCTCGACCAATCGATCCTCCAACGCCTCAAGTGCGGTGCGGAAGCTCGCCAAAGACACACCCATTTCCGCTTCCCACGCAGCGGCAAAGCGCGCGTCTGTCCGGTCGGTCGCCTGTTCTTCGGTGAATGGAGCCGGATCGTGCAGGAGCTCTGAGTAGTCGCGGCGGCTCCGGTCGATCTGCCCGCTAACAAATGACTCACCTACCGGGGTCACGATTGCGTCGAAGAACGACACGTCGATCTGCACCTCGCCCGCTGGAGAGATGCGTATCTCGGGGCGCATGCCTTCATAACGAATGGCATCGGAGTAGCCTCCGAGGTGATGGATCATCATCGCAAGAGCCATAAGGTTGGAAAGGTCGAAATCTGCAACCTCGAAGCCAACGCCCACCGGACACTCGCAGAGCGCCGCTTCCAAAATGACGCGGCTCGCTTGACCGGTGGCGTTAGCTTTAAGAATGCTCTCATAGACCTCTTCGCGGGTTTCCTGAGGGTTTGCCGAAAGGTCGAGGACGGCGCCCGAAGTCCTCTCCCATCGAGACTTGTCGACAATGGATGCCTCGTGATTCTCCACGACGCGGCGAATGAGGGCGCGCCTCTCGAATTGCCTGAGATGTCCGCAAAACATCTCCTCCGCCGCGGTGGTGATCGCGTTGAGGACCTTCGTGCATTCGTCACGCCCGTGAACCGCCCCTCCTGGACGAGGAAGACCATGCCAACCCAAACCCAACCGCTGAGATGCATCATCAAACCGACTGATCTCTACGATGTTACGGGAGACCGATTCACGAACATGATCGCGGAAATCCTGGGGAGCGAAGGCATGAAGTTGCCGCGCCTCTGGCGAAGGGACGATCTCACGCACAAGCTCGTCAAGATCGACCTCGGCACCATCCGCCAGAGTGACAACCTGTGCGAGGAACGCCTCGATGAGAGTCACCTCCGACACGTTGCTCGGGTGCGAAAGGCCGTGAAAGAACGGTAGTCCGATTTCAGTGGTGACAACACTTCCGTCGTGATCACAGGATGCTCGGATGGCTGCCTTTAGCTCTTCCCTAGGCCGTGGGTCGATCTCTTCCGACCTGATATTGGGCCACGCAGGCGTGACGAGCTTCCATGTCAGAACATTTGGCAGCCCCGGTATGTGCCGCGCCAGTATCGGGGCAAGGCGCTCCATCCATACCATCTGCATTTCAAACACCGGGTAGAGGTACGAGCGTGCCCCCGACGGTATGGTCTCAATCCACCATGTCCGGTTTCCCGATCTCCATGCGCCGCGATACCGGAGTGCTCGGGCGTCGAGATGTGAAACATAGACTCGCTGCGTGTTTTCCGGCGAGCGCTTCCCGCCATCCTTGCGGCGAATAACGAGTACATCGCCTGCCGGGTCAGAGACCGCATGCTTATCGAAGCGGGCATGATGCTCTGCCCTAAGCCGCAGATGCGCATTTGTCGGCACCACGAGCGTGGCGCCGTCGGTGCCATCCGGCATGGCTTCGTGCGGTACGACGTGACCATTATTGTCGTACGCAAA
Source organism: Devosia sp. Root105 (assembly GCF_001424865.1). NCBI lineage: Bacteria > Pseudomonadati > Pseudomonadota > Alphaproteobacteria > Hyphomicrobiales > Devosiaceae > Devosia > Devosia sp. Root105. The sequence goes on along the minus strand of NZ_LMCR01000019.1, from coordinate 12,050 downwards.
GGCAATGCGGGCCAGAAGCCCGTTAATTGCCATCAATGGAAAGCCCATGTGGGCAGCGGTACCTTCGGCAATCAGGAACTTGAGCAGTTCGGCAATGGTGAAGTCGTGTCGCCACCCCAAAACGTCGAGGTCATAGCTGCTGATGCCTTCGGCCAACCAGTGGCCGGGCCGGGTAAATTCAACCAGCTGCCCTCGGCCGAAGCCGCAGAGGACAATCAGCGAAAAACCGAGTTTGAACCCGGGACGGGTTTTGATCTCGCTGGCGGCAGCGTCAATCGCCTGCTGAAGTTCTGCATTTGTCTCGTCGGATGGACCGGGCTGACCGAAGCCGGTTTGCCGAAAGCCACTGAAATCGTCGGTGAGTAGGATGAGCTGAAACCATAAGCCGGGCTGAAATTCGACGGGTTCGGATGGAACCACGGCGGAATCCGGCTTCATTTCCGTAGGAGTAATATCGATGCGCGAGATTGCCGGGTTCAAAGAGAGTTCGTCTGTCTGGGCGATGAGAAGGCCGGTTCGCAGCGCGAACTCGGCTCCCGTGTTCTGACAGGTTTCAATCACCGCGCGTCGTATGGCCGTTGCCATAGCGGACGGCAGCGCCACGACGATCTCATCGCCAAAGTCGATGAGCGGCTGCCGCTCCAGCGCACTGTCACCATACCCACCGAAGCCGACATCACGCTTCGTGGGAGGTAGACAGAACCCACCCAGCGCCCGTCGGCTGATACCCGCGACTGCGAGGTCACTATCCGAGAAGGTCACGCGCGCTGCTAGCGTTTTGAGTGTGGGTAGGTCATCCACCGGGAGCGCATCAGAACCGTATTCGCCGCCGAGACAAAAGGCATCCAGTCCCGCGCGAACACAGACAAGGTCGGAAAGCGCTAGCATAGCACGGCAGGATTGCTTGAGGGCGCCGTAGACGCTGTGGTCGGGCATATTCTCCACGGCAGTCAGCATGTGCTGCAGATGATGGCCGTTTGCCTCAGCCAGCCCTTCAAGCACCCGGTAGTTTCGCCCGTCCATATGTACACGAGCGACAAACACGTCTTCGGCGGCATCTTCCATATGCGCGAAGACCTGCCCCACCTGTTTGAACCACCGGGCTGCATCCTGGTTGTTCGGCTTCTTCTTGCCGGCTGCGCTGGCAACGATGAGGTGGCAAATGGCCTCAAGCCGGACGGTATTCGCCTGAAGCTTCGGAGCCGTCAGCAGTCCACCTGCGGCAGCCACGCTGGTCTTCACATCGTAAGGACGAAAAATCGTCCCAAGACGTGCTGCCTGCGATCGGACCAGTTCGGTCAGCATTTGCTGAGCCGCAAATACGTTGTCGGGAAGCGGGTGCATGGCACGAGTCTAACGGGGCAGCCCTGCGCCAACAACGTTCTGACCGACCTGCCTCAGTCCGGTTGGGAACCGGGCACTAACTATCCCGCAATTCTTCGAGGAAGAAGCCCGCGCCGAGCGTCGAATTTCTGAATCATCCGAGTGCGTTGCTTGCGACCTTGTGCAAGCCGATATTCGGCGGCCGGTGCGGCTGAGGACACGAGAATGCTTGAGACAAGACGCAGTGAGCGATGCCGCGTTCACCTAGCGTTTGAACAGCGGAGACGACCGCGACGAGGGTCGTCTCCGCCCCCTAAGCCTTGCCAAGTCTAGAGAGCGCTGCCCTGAGCGACATCCTTGGTTTCCCTCCAGAACGGCGTCGGGAAAATGTCGATAGGCGTCGCGCTGCATTTTGGACAATGCCACATGTTCGACCCCATCTGCACGCCCGAGAACTTTCCGTCGCAGTGTAGACAGTACCAGTCTGGCGAAGGTTCGCCCTGCATTAGCGGGTGAATCACCCGCCCCTGTGCGTCCGGCTTCATAGAATCGAGTGGCCAATCGTCGGCAATGCGGGCCCGAAGCCTGACTGCGGCCTCGTTCAGCAGCTTCATGGCTTCGGCCAACACTTCAGGATCGTCGATTGCGCAGGCGCCGTAGGTCTCGACCTCAGCAGGCTCCGAAGGTGCGTGTCCGAGATGAATGCACCAGCGTTCGCCCCAGATGAGCACATCCATGAAGTCTTCGGTCAACGTGCATTTGTGCCCCTTTAGTTCCACCAACGTGTCGTTCGATGTGTCACGCGGTGGCGCTGGATGCCTTATGTCGTAGAAGAGGTTTTCAGCGCGCTCGACCTGCAGCCATGTAGGTCGCCAGCCTTTATCGTAGGCTTTGGTGAGTGCAGTCCAACGCGGGAAGTCGCAGATTTGCGCGATGGTATCGAGGGCGTTGTGGTGTGGCACAACCATGCCCTTCGCGAACGTCTTGGCCGCGATTTTCAGGGCAACGAGGTCTTCATGATCGCTATTCATTGGACAGTTCCTGTGGTGTACGGATCTGACCAGGTGCCCACTGCCAATCGATCCGCCCAATCGGGAACGGTCAAGTTGGTACGATCTAGAAAAGCACTGACATCGCTTCGCAGCTGGTGGGCACACAAGCCTGTGCTTAAGGCTCAACGGCGAAGCTACCAGATATCGACCCGTCGTCAATTGTCAGTTGAAGCTGCCTTCCAACTGCTCGGCCACATCGTCCGGCACGACATCCGAGTAGTACATCTCGATCATCCGAACGGACGTGCGCATGTTGATGGCGAGCTTGTAGACGTCCGTGCCCTTCCGGATTTGGTTCGACGCGTAGGTGTGGCGGAAGCTGTAGGCGGTTCGCTCGCGTCCGAATGCATCAGCCTTCAGCTTGGCCGCAATCAGCAGCTGGTTCAGGCTGTTCTTGATGGAGCCGATGCGATTGCCATCGACGTTGGCAAACACGGGATCATCCGGCTGGGGCTCCCGTCCGTGCAACTTGGTGTAGGCGTCCCATAGGTTGTCGAACGCGCCGAAGACACCGACGTTTGGTACCAGCCGCTGCGGTTGCTTTCCCTTGCCGTAAGCGTCAATTCGTATGCGACGCTCAGCAATCGGCTTGTTCCGCTCCTGCTCAAACCCGACGATGTGAGCCCAATTCAAGTTGTACAGCTCGGTCGGGCGCATACCCGTGTCGACGGCGATCGAGATGAAGCAGAAGAGTACCAAGCGTTCGTACTGGAGCTTCTCGTGCTTGGCCATTTCGGCGATGCGCTGCTCAGCCAGCGACAGCAGCGTCGAAACCTCCTCGTTGGTGAACGAAGGGCGCTTGTTGGAGCGCTCTTTTCCTAGCTCAAGCTTTGGAATGGCTGCGCGGTTGATGAACCCGCTGCGTGCGGCATAGTCGAACACGGCACGCAGCGTGACAGCTTCCTTCCGAAGCGTGGCCAACTCTGGTTCCTCATGCTTGACCGGACGCAGAACCTTCCGACCTTTCCGAAGGTACTCGATGTGGTTGAGGTTCTTGCCCGGTCCGGTGGTCCAATAGGTGGTCCGCCACTCCACGTACTCGTACAACTTGGGCTCATGTATCGCGGTGATCGGCGTCTTGCCGAAGAACTCGAGCAGATACCTCTGAATGACCCCTCGATGCGCGACGTACGTGGCGTGCTTCTTCGCGTCGGTTTCGTCCGCCTTGATCGATGCGAGAAACTGCTCGGCCAGCCGATGGAATGACATCTTGCCTGGCAGGATGTTGTGCTCGGCTCGGAACACGGCACGCTGGTATTCGGTCGCAGCATTCTTAAGCGCCTCGTCGTAGTCCGGCGTCTTCAAACCGATGCGGATTTGGCCCTGTTTGGGTAGCGAGAACCTTAGCCACCAGTTAGCACTGCCGGCCCGCTGGTACACCGAGTAGGGCTTGTCGCTGCTCAAAACCGTCACCACCCAAGAATTACTTTGGTGCCCCAATGCGCTAGCTCTGTGCTAGCACGGTCCAAAACGCTCGGGCTAACCCATTGAATTTGCTGAGCCGGATCGTGCTGCGCTAGCGCTGCGCTAGCTTAGCGCAGGACAGTCTACGGACAAACCGAAACCGCAAGTCGTTGATTTTGCTGATGTAAATTTGGAAAAATGGTGCTGCAAGAGAGGATTGAACTCTCGACCTCTCCCTTACCAAGGGAGTGCTCTACCACTGAGCTACTGCAGCGAACGCATGGCGTGGGGCGAGGCCCCCGGCGGCGTGGGGCGGTTACTGCCACAGGGCTTTGGCTGGTGCAAGCGCAAAAAGCTTGCAAACGGGCTACAGCAGCGAACGTGGCTTTGCTGCTAGGGTGGCGCGTGAAATCGAGTGACGTGAAGGCAAGGCTGGACGTGGCTGACGACGCGGCGAAGCGCGAGCAAAGATTGGCCGCAAAGCTTCGGGAGAACCTGAAGCGGCGGAAGGAACAGGCGCGGACCCGGGCGGCGGGCACCGGCAAATCTCTACCCGAGACGGAAGCAGACAGCACGGCCGATGGGGCCGCGTTGAAGCCGCTTGGTGACTCGGATAGCTAGGGGCGAGAGCAGAACGCTCCGCAGTCGGGAAGACAACATGGATCGCATTCGTCTGGTGGGTGGCAATGAGCTCAGGGGCGAGATCCCCATCTCGGGCGCCAAGAACGCGGCGCTGCCGCTGATGATCGCCTCGCTCCTGACCAAAGACCCGCTGGTGCTGGAGAACGTGCCGCGGCTGGCGGACGTCAACCAGCTCGAAAAAATCCTCGAGAATCACGGCGTCGATATCGCCGTGCATGGCCGCAAGGCACCGACGCTCGAGGGCCAGCGGATGACGCTGCAGGCCGCCGAGATCGTCGATACCACAGCGCCCTACGAGCTGGTCTCGACGATGCGGGCGAGCTTCTGGGTGATCGGGCCGCTGCTGGCGCGGGCGCATGAGGCGCGGGTGTCGCTGCCGGGCGGCTGCGCCATCGGCACGCGGCCAGTGGACCTGTTCCTCGCGGGGCTGAAGGAACTGGGCGCCGAGATCGAGATCGACGAGGGCTATGTGGTGGCGCGCGCCCCCAAGGGCGGGTTGCGCGGCGCGCGCGTGGTGTTCCCCAAGGTGACAGTGGGCGCAACGCATGTGCTGCTGATGGCGGCGACGTTGGCCAAGGGCACAACGGTGCTCGAGAACGCCGCGATGGAGCCCGAGATCAGCGATGTCGCCGAGTGCCTGGTGAAAATGGGCGCGAAGATTACCGGCATCGGCACGCGCACGCTCACCATCGAGGGCGTCGATGAGCTGCATGGGGCAACCCATGCCGTGGTGGCGGACCGGATCGAGACCGGCACTTATGCCATGGCGGCGGCGATGACCGGGGGCGACGTGCTGCTGAAGCATGCGCGGGCCGAGCACCTGCAGGCAGCGCTCGATACGCTGGCGCTCGCAGGGGTAGAGATCAGCTCGGAAGCGGACGGCATTCGGGTCCGACGCAACGGCAACGGCATCCAGGCGGTGCATGCCGAGACGCAGCCGTTCCCGGGGTTCCCGACGGACCTGCAGGCGCAGTTCATGGCGCTGATGACCATGGCCAACGGCACCTCGCAGATCCGCGAGACGATTTTTGAGAACCGCTACATGCATGTGGCCGAGCTCGCCCGCTTCGGCGCCGACATCAAGGTCGATGGCCAGATGGCGACCGTGACCGGCGTGCCGCAGCTGAAAGGCGCGCAGGTGATGGCGACCGACCTTCGCGCCTCGGTGTCGCTGGTGATCGCCGGGCTCGCGGCGCGCGGCGAGACGGTGGTCAACCGGATCTACCACCTCGATCGCGGCTTCGAGCGGCTCGAGGACAAGCTGAGCGCGGTTGGCGCGGAGATTGAGCGGGTTACGGGGTGAGCTGTCGGGAGTGACCATCGTCGTGCCCATGGCGCTTCCGCTACTTGCGGCGTTGATACCGGGTCTCCGAACCTGGCTCGCGATAACTGCGTCGTTTGGGCTGTACGTCTGGCTCACCTGGCCAAGTTGCGAGCTTGGCCACGGGGATAAATGCTCCCTTGCCTACCAACTGTCATGGCTTACTGCCCTTGTCGCCGGAGGCGCACTGCTGGCACGCGGCGGGCAGATTGCCTTTCTCCCGTCCCAGCGCTGGTGGGTACGCATTCTCGTCTGCCTGGCGGGGATGGTGATCGGCTATGTGATCTATGGCACGTTCTTTTCTTAGTGCCGCTGATCGCTGCTGCCGCCTTGCCCCATAGCTCGAGTCAGAGGGGTATCTCTCCCGTACTGGGTCGCTCCCCGCTACGCTCCCCGCTACGCTCGGAGCGCGCGTCGCTTTGCGATGCGATACCCCTCTCCGCCCTTCGGGCACCTCCGGGCGAGGGCTCCGCCCTCGTCCCGCGACCTTAAGGGGAGAAGGCACCACGCACTCCTTTATGTGCGAGGCCCCTGCCACTGCAGGAAGCGACTGAGAGTCTGGCCGCCCCCTCCACCAGCTTCGCTGGTCCCCCTCCCCCGCCACGCGGGGGGGGATCACGACTGAGAGATCCCTNCCCTCCACCAGCTACGCTGGTCCCCCTCCCCCGCCACGCGGGGGAGGATCACCGCACCGCCGGTGACTCATAGCGATTGCCCCCCCGGCGCTTAGCTTGTAGATCGTCTGTCGGGCCCCCACTTGCTGGTCAATTCCACCGTTTCCGGACCCCCAACACATGACCGATCTCAAGCTTCTGGCGCTTGATAGCGAAGACCTCGACGTGATTTCGGCGACCACGCAGGACGCCATCGTGCGCGTCGGCGATATGGGTTACGCCAAGGCCGACCAGCGCTTCGCCATGCTGATGAACCGCTATGCCTGGGAGGATGGCAGCAACGCCAAGGCCGGGGTGCGGAAGCGCGCGGCTTTGCACTTCGACCGGGTGACCGGGGTGAAGGTTGCGGGGATCGACACCAATTCGCTCGAGGGGGCGCTGGAACTCTTGACCATCCGCTTCACCGAGAACGCGGCGCCGAGCGGCTGGGTCGACCTGGCGTTTGCCGGCGGCGGCACGGTGCGGCTGGAAGTCGAAGTGCTGGAAGCCCGGCTGCAGGATCTGGGCGCCGCCTGGGCGGCGAAGGTCAAGCCCGAGCACGCGTCGTAATGCCAGTTATTCTGGACAGCCGGGATGCCGGCTTTGCCGAAGCTTTCGAGACGCTGCTGAACTCGAAGCGCGAAGCTTCGGAGGAAGTGGGCAATGCGGTGGCCACGATCCTCGCGGACGTGAAGGCGCGCGGCGACGCGGCGGTGATCGAGTACACCGAAAAATTCGACAAGCCGGCGCAGGCCGCGTGGGCGCTGCGGGTGACCGACGAAGAAATCGCCGAAGCCAGCGCCCGGACCTCGGCTGAGGTGCTGTCGGCGCTGACCGTGGCGCATGAGCGTATCCGCGCGCACCACGAAAAGCAGAAGCCGCTCGACCATGTCTACCAGGATCACCTCGGGGTGACGCTGGGGACGATCTGGACGCCGGTGGAAGCGGTGGGCATCTACGTGCCGGGCGGAACGGCCGCCTACCCTTCGTCGGTGCTGATGAACGCCGTGCCGGCCAAGGTCGCCGGCGCCAGCCGCATCGCCATGGTGGTGCCGATGCCAGGCGGCGAGGCCAACGACGCGGTGCTGGCCGCGGCCAAGATCGCCGGAGTGACCGAGATTTACCGGATCGGCGGGGCGCAGGCGATCGGCGCCTTGGCCTATGGCACGGCAACCATCGCGCCGGTCAGTAAGATCGTCGGGCCGGGCAATGCCTATGTGGCGGCGGCCAAGCGCCAGGTGTTCGGCACGGTCGGCATCGACATGATCGCCGGGCCGTCGGAAGTGCTGGTCATCGCCGACTCCTCTGCCAACCCGGCCTGGGTGGCCGCGGACCTGCTGGCGCAGGCCGAGCATGGCGGCGGGGCGCAATCGATCCTCATCACCACTGATGCGAGGCTCGCCGACCTGGTCGAGGACGAAGTGTGGCGGCAGATCGAGCTGTTGCCGCGGGCCGAGATCACCCGCGCCGGCTGGGAAGAGTTCGGCGCCATCATCACCGTCGCCTCGATGGCGGAAGCGGTGGAGCTCGCCAACCGCATCGCGTCCGAACATGTGGAGCTGGCGATCGAGGATCCGCAGGCGCTGCTCCCCAAAATCCGCAATGCTGGTGCCATCTTTCTCGGGCATCACACGCCCGAGGCGATCGGCGATTATGTGGGTGGTTCGAACCATGTGCTGCCGACCGCCCGCTCGGCGCGCTATGCGTCCGGCCTGGGGGTGCTCGATTTCATGAAACGGACCTCGGTACTCGGGTGCGACCCGGCCTCGCTGGCGGAGCTGGCTCCATCAGCCCGGACGCTGGCGACAACCGAGGGGCTCGGGGCGCATGAGCGCTCGATCGCCATACGGCTCAATCGCTAGATGGCGCTGACGCCGCGACAGTTCGATCCGAATAGCGATCGCATCGTCGCCGTGACGCTGGACCCCAACACCATCACCTCAGTCGACCCCGACGAGGTGCATGAGTGGCGCATCGCGATTTACGACCTGGTCGAAGAGAACGTCTTCGCTCCGGCGCGGGTGAAGGCGACCGGGCCCTATGCGCTGCACGTCTCGATCATTTCGAACTACATCGTGCTCGATGTGCGCAACCCGGACACCTATGAGCCGATCGCCGCGCACTATCTGTCGCTCACCCCGTTCCGGCGGCTGATCCGCGATTATTTCCGCATCCGCGAAAGCTATTACGATGCGATCAAGACCGGCTCGACCTACCAGATCGAAACCGTCGACATGGCGCGGCGCGGCCTCCACAACGAGGCGGCGGAGCTGCTGCGCACCCGGCTCGACAACAAGCTGGAGATGGACCTCAACACCGCAAGACGGCTGTTCACGCTGATCTGCGCCGTGCAGCCCTTCGCCAGCCGGATCGACGAGCGCGAGTCGAACCTGCCGACCGTGCTGTTCGTCTGCTCGATGAACTCGGTGCGCTCGCCGATCGCCGCGGCGCTGGCCCGGCGGTTCTTCCCCGGGCGGCTGATCGTCCGCTCGGCCGGGGTGCGCTCGGGCAAAGCCGATGGGTTCGTCCACGAAGTGATGGAAGAAATCGGCATCGATATGAGCGTCCATACCCCGCACACCATGGATGAGCTGGTGGCCAACCATTTCGACCTGGTCATCACGCTCTCGACCGACGCGCCCGAGGCAGTCGAACGGCGCGGCCTCGAGATGGGGGCGATCGAGCACTGGCCGATGCCCGACCCCACCGAGACCGAGGGCAACCGCGAAGCGGTGCTCAGCGCCTATCGCACCCTGCGCGATACACTGCAGCAGCGGGTGCGCGAGCGGCTCGACAGGCTGGTGGCGGCGCCGGCGAAGGTGGGGTGAGCGGGCCCATGCTCGATGTCGTCCCCGCGAAAGCGGGGACCTCTGTTTGCGATGGTGCAGAAGGCCAAGAAAACAGAGGTTCCCGCTTTCGCGGGAATGACCCGGTGGCTCGTTGAGAGAGACGGCCCGTCTGCCTGCAGTCAGTGCGCAAACGTCACCCACTTCTCAAATCGTACCTCATTCCCCATATCAACAGAGCATCCCCACCCGCGGGTGGTTCACAAACCGGGCGACATCCAGTATAGGTGGCGCCCAATTCAAGCCCCCGACATTGCCAGTAACGTGTTTCGCGGGGCCGTCTCAGGAGAGAGAATGGCTAAGGAAGAAGTGCTCGAATTTCCGGGCGTGATCACGGAACTGCTGCCGAATGCGACTTTTCGCGTGAAGCTGGAGAATGAGCACGAGATCATCGCCCATACGGCGGGCCGGCTGCGCAAGAACCGCATCCGTGTGCTGGCGGGCGACAAGGTGCTGGTCGAAATGACCCCCTACGACCTGACCAAGGGCCGGATCAACTACCGCTTCAGGTAAGATCCGGAAGTGCGGCGGGTGACACTGCCGCGCTGCTGATGGAGACAGTATGGCTAAGGAAGAAGTGCTCGAATTTCCGGGAGTGGTCACCGAACTGCTGCCCAACGCGACGTTTCGGGTGAAACTGGAAAACGAGCACGAGATCATCGCCCATACTGCCGGCCGCATGCGCAAGAATCGCATCCGTGTGTTGGCCGGTGACAAGGTGTTGTGCGAAATGACACCTTACGATCTGACCAAGGGCCGGATCACCTACCGCTTCAAATAGGGCACCCAATGGCCAGCCGTCCCGAGCTTATCCTCGCGTCCGCCTCGCCGCGGCGCCTCGCGCTGCTCAACCAGATCGGCATCGAGCCGGAACATCTGGTGCCGGCGCATATCGACGAGACGCCGGAAAAGGGCGAGCTGCCACGCAAGCTCGCGCAGCGCCTCGCCGACCAGAAGGCGATCACCGCGCAGCACAAGGCCAAGACCACCGGCATCGCGGGCAACGCGCTGGTGCTGGCGGCAGATACCGTGGTGGCCGTGGGCCGCCGCATCCTGCCCAAGGCCGAGACGATGGAAGAAGCCTCGGAGTGCCTCAGGGTCCTCTCGGGCCGCTCACATCGGGTGTTCACCGCCGTCACCATGCTGACCCCGTCCGGCCAGATGCGCAAACGCCTGGTCGAAACCCGCATCCGCTTCAAGCGGCTCTCGGCGCGAGAGATCGAAAGCTACCTCGCCAGCGCCGAATGGCGCGACAAGGCCGGCGGCTACGCCATCCAGGGCATTGCCGGGGCGTTCGTCCTGAAGCTGCAGGGCTCCTACTCGGCCGTGGTCGGGCTGCCGCTCAACGAAACGGTGGGCCTCCTGGCCGGTGAAGGCTATCCGGTGCACTTCAACTGGTTGAACCAGTCGAACCTCACGGCAGTCTGAGATGACCGCCGAAATCATCAAGCTGAAGCCAACCCGGCCCTGCCCGATCTGCGGCAAGCCGTCGAGCCAGCAACACCATCCGTTCTGCTCGGGCCGTTGCCAGGACATCGACCTCAATCGCTGGCTCAGCGGGAGCTATGTGATCCCGGCCGAGCCGATGGAGGTGGATGAGGAGGATGGGGTTCCCAAGGTCGATGAGGCGGAAGACGAGGAGTAGTCCGTATCGTTTGCTCTGCAACTCCTCACCGGCCGTCATCCCGGCGAACGTGTGTTGTTCCGGCGGATTGGCGGGATGGACTCGGTGTAGAACGAGGCGTTGCCTTTGTCAGGGAGCGCTTGGGATGGATCTGAAGTTGCACGCCAANGTGTGTTGTTCCGGCGGATTGGCGGGATGGACTCGGTGTAGAACGAGGCGTTGCCTTTGTCAGGGAGCGCTTGGGATGGATCTGAAGTTGCACGCCAATGCGACGACGACGCCGAAGACGCGGGCGTACATTCAGGCCAGCACGGCGAGCGTTGCGGAGCTGGCTATCGAGCTGGGTGTCAACGAGAGCACTGTGCGGCGCTGGAAGGGGCGCACCTCGGTGGCCGATCGCTCGCACACCCCGCACCAGCTTAAGACCAGCCTGAGCCTGACCGAGGAGCAACTGGTGGTGGCGTTGCGCCAGGAACTGGAGCTGTCGCTCGACGATATCGTCGAAGTCATGCACCGCTGCTGCAATGACGCGCTCAGCCGCAGCGCCATCCACCGCTGCCTGCTGCGGCACGGCATCTCGCGCCGGCCGCTGCCCTCCAAGCCGGCGGTGGGGCGCTTCGAGCCGGCTCCGGTGGGCTTCATCCACATCGACCTCAAGCACCTGACCCGGCTCGAGGGCCATCCCAGCTACGTGTTCGTCGCCATCGACCGGGCCACCCGGTTCGTCCACATCGAGATCATTGAACGGCGCGACGCCAGCACCATCGCCGCCTGCCTGGTGCGCTTGCTCACCGCCTTCCCCTATCCGGTACACACCATCCTCACCGACAACGGTGCCGAGTTCACCGATCGCTTCGGCGCCGCCCGCTGGCGCAACCCCAGCAAGCCCACCGGCAAGCATGCCTTCGACCTCGTCTGCCGCTGGTACGGCATCGATCATCGGCTCACCCGCCCATTCCACCCGCAGACCAACGGCATGGCCGAGCGCTTCAACCGCCGCCTCGCCGACGCTCTGCGCAGCCACCCCGCCAGCGGCAATGGTGGCAAGAACAGGTTCGCCTCGCATGTCCAGCGCGACGCCTTCCTCTACGCCTTCGTCGACAGCTACAACAAAACCCGCCTCAAATGCCTCGACTACAAGGCACCCGCAGAGCTCCTCGCCAACCTCACGGGACACAACACGAA